>NZ_CP104397.1:0-295000 GCF_025311475.1 Ligilactobacillus agilis
GTGCCGAATCTCGATGCACTGTGGCAATTTATCTGTGATAATTTCCATGAGACCTTGTCACTTGTTTCCTATGACACTTGGATTAAAACGGCTGAACCGTTGCAATTTACCGACAACACCCTTGTCATCCAAGTCCCTTCCGATTTCCATCGTGATTACTGGAAACAACGCTTAATTACTAAAGTTAATCAGCTAGTTAATGATAACTTTCAAACAGAAATTGTTGTTTTAATCTTGATTCCTGGAGAAAAAAATCCTTTAGCCAGCGTTGCACCTGTAGTTGAAAAGAAAGCAGCTCAACCAGAAGCTGAAACCACAGGACTATTACGTAATTCACCTTTAAATAAGGCTTATACGTTTGAATCCTTTGTTGTCGGCGATGGCAACCAAATGGCTCACGCGGCTGCGTTAGCTGTTTCAGAAGAACTGGGTACCCTTTACAACCCACTTTACTTTTATGGGGGTGTAGGCCTTGGTAAAACGCACTTAATGCACGCCATTGGTAACCAACTTCTTAAAAACCAGCCAAACGCTAAGGTCAAATATGTCTCTAGTGAAACCTTCACTAATGACTTCGTCAACTCAATCAAAAATAAGCAGCAAGAAGAATTCAGACGCGCTTACCGCAACGTTGACCTCTTATTAGTAGATGATGTCCAATTCTTCGCTAAAAAGCCAGGAACGATTGACGAATTTTTCCACACCTTTAATGACTTGTATGACGATAAGAAACAAATCGTCCTCTCGTCAGACCGGCTGCCAAATATGATTGAAAATTTGGGCGACCGCCTAATTTCGCGCTTTAAGTGGGGCTTACCTGTTGAAATTACCCCCCCAGATTACGAGACTAGAATTGCCATCCTCGAAACAAAGGCAACGTCTGAAAGCCTAACTATCCCTAATGACGTCTTAAAGTTTATCGCCGGGCGCTTTGAAACTAACGTCCGCGAACTTGAAGGGGGCTTAACTAGGGTCAAGGCCTATGCTCAGATGAAAAAGGCGCCGATTACCATCGATTTAGCGGATGAAGCATTACAAAACCTAACGGATATGCCTGCTAAGCGGATTTTGGATATCCATTCCATCCAAACTGCGGTTGCTAAATTCTATAATGTAACTGTGGCTGAAATCGTGGGTAAAAAGCGGGTTAAGCGCATTGTGGTCCCCCGCCAGGTGGCAATGTATCTTGCTAGAGAATTAACGGATGCCTCCCTCCCTAAAATTGGGAAGGCTTTTGGTGGCAAAGACCACACCACCGTTTTACATGCTTGTGACAAAATCGCCGAAGCCATCCTAAACGATGACAAACTTCAAGAAGAAGTCGCCACCCTTAAAAAGCGGCTTGATGTTGAAACTGTGAATTAGTGTGGACAAACTCAAAACTTATCCACAAGCTATCCACAGGGCGATATCCTTGATTTGCCAATGATAGGCGGACTTTTTAACAGTATCCACAAGCCCTAATACTACTACTAATTTTATATAATATATATAATAATAAACAGGAGGATAACTATGAAATTTTCTGTCCAACGAACTGCATTTATCAAATATCTAACTGATGTTCAACGTGCTATTTCCTCAAAAGTTACCCTAGAAATTTTACGTAATATCAAATTAGATTTATTTTCAGATGGCTTAACTTTGACAGGGAGTAACGCTGATATTTCTATCGAAACAATTATTTCAATTGCTGATGAAGATGCTAACTTACAAATCTTTGAAGAAGGCTCAGTTGCATTGCCAGCCAGATTCTTCAGTGAAATTGTTAAAAAGTTACCAGCGGACACAATTACAATTGAAACTGATCCTAACCGCTTTATCACCAAGATTACTTCTGGTTCAACAGAATTTTCCATTAATGGGGTCGATCCAGATAGTTTTCCCCACTTACCAGAAGTTGGTGCTACCCAAAGCTTGCAAATTCCAAGCGATATCTTAAAACAAGTTATTAACCAAACGGTAATGGCAGTTTCCAAGCAAGAAAGCCGGCCAATGTTAATGGGGGTTCACCTCATTATTCAAGATGGCACACTACTAGCAGTCGCAACCGATTCTCACCG
Source organism: Ligilactobacillus agilis (assembly GCF_025311475.1). NCBI lineage: Bacteria > Bacillati > Bacillota > Bacilli > Lactobacillales > Lactobacillaceae > Ligilactobacillus > Ligilactobacillus agilis. The sequence continues at coordinate 2,064 of NZ_CP104397.1, forward strand.
TCTAAGTCAACGGAAGATTCAATTAGACTCAGCTAAGAATGCCAACTACAACATTATTGTGCCAGGTAAATCACTGGATGAATTAGCCAAAATGTTGACTGATTCTAGCGAAGAAATCGAAATTCAAATTGCTGAAAATCAAATTCTCTTCATCTTAGGGCATACTTCCTTCTATTCCCGCTTACTAGAAGGAAACTATCCTGATACAGAGCGCTTAATTCCGGCTACATCAGAAACCCAGGTTGAATTCAACGCCTCAGAATTATTAAAGGCAATTGACAGGGCCTCCTTACTATCTCATGCAGGTAGAAGTAACGTCGTTAAGTTAAGTATTGATGTGGATAAACAAGCGGTAATGATTTCAAGTAATTCTCCAGAAGTCGGGATGGTGGAAGAAGCACTTGAATTTACCAATTTGAATGGAAACAGCCTAGAAATTTCGTTTAACCCAGATTATATGAAAGAAGCGCTACGGTCCTTTGGTCAGACGCAAACGACTCTTTCATTTACAATGGCCCTCCGTCCATTTACTTTGGTGCCAACTGAATCGGAGGGAGATTTCGTCCAATTAATCACCCCAATGAGAACAGCCAACTAACCATAAGCGAAAAGCTCTGGAGACTAGCAATAGTTTCCAGAGCTTTTTTTGACGCGTTAAAGTTAAGACCAGTACCTAACCATTACCAAGGTAAAAAAACGCTAAAAACGCAAAATATTGGCGCTAAAATTGTTTTTAACCGCTAAAAAGGGTATAATTAGAAGGTAAAACTATCAAAGTGAGGTTCACCAATTGCAAACAGAAATCAAATTGAAAACACCATATATTACTTTAGGTCAGTTATTGAAAATTGCCGACATTATTTCATCTGGTGGCCAAGCTAAGTTTTTCTTGCAAGAATATGCTGGGAAAATTTTGGTAAATGGTCAACCTGAAAATCGGCGGGGAAAGAAACTCTATCCCGATGATTTAGTGGAAATTGCCGATTTTGGGACCTACATAATGAAGGCTTAAAATGTATTTAAAACAAATTACACTCACTGATTTTCGGAATTATCAAAAGCAAAAGCTAGACTTTTCCCCAGCTGTTAATGTCTTGATTGGGAAAAATGCGCAAGGAAAAACCAACCTGCTAGAAGCCATCTTTGTCTTGGCAATGGCTAAAAGCCACCGGACTAGTAAGGATAAGGAGCTAATTCGCTTTAAACAAGAGGCGGCCCGGCTTGAGGGGACGATTAACCGGAGATTAGGGGACTTAAAGCTAGAGTTAATTTTAAGCAAAAAAGGTAAGATTGCTAAGGTCAACCACTTAGAACGGCCCAAGCTTTCCGAATACATTGGCCAATTAAATGTAATCTTGTTTGCGCCTGAAGACCTGGCCTTGGTTAAGGGGGCGCCCCAGGAGCGACGGCGGTTTATTGATATGGAATTTAGTCAAATAGACCCCCTTTACCTCCATGATTTAAGTCAGTATAAACAAGTTTTACGCCAACGCAATAAATATTTAAAGGCCCTGCAATTAAAACAGGCTAATGATTTGGTTTACCTAGATATTTTAACGGAGCAATTAGCTAACTTGGGTGGCAAGGTCATCGCTAAACGCTTAATCTATCTAAAGCGTTTAGAAACTTACGCTAAGGACTTACACGCCCAGATTACCCAGGGCAAAGAACAGTTGACCCTCAGGTATAAAACGAATTTAAAGGACCTAGGCACTCAAACCGAAAGTAATTTGGCAACTAACCTGTTGGCTAAGTTTCAGCAGTTACGCCAAAAAGAGCTCTCACAGGGAACGAGCTTAGCCGGTCCCCATCGGGACGACCTTAGTTTTTATCTTAATGACAATAACGTGCAAACCTACGGCTCCCAAGGCCAGCAACGGACAACAGCTTTGTCAGTCAAGTTGGCAGAGATTGAACTAATGCATGAACAAACGGGGGAATATCCAGTCTTATTACTAGATGATGTTTTGTCGGAATTGGATGGCCAACGCCAAACCCACCTGTTAAAGACAATTCAAGATAAGGTCCAAACTTTTTTAACCACCCCGGGCCTAAACGATATTGCCCAGCAGTTGATAAAAGAACCAAAAATTTTTCATGTCAATAATGGAAAAATTTCCACAGATAATGAAAACACTTTGCAAGTAGAAATTTTTTATCCCCATAAGGATGAAAATGATGAAAGCACAAAAAACTAATTTGAGGAGGAATTAGCGTGACGGAAGAAGAAAGAACAACAGCCCAACTTGAAGAAAGCAAGGAAGAAAAGGCTAAGGAATACGATGCCAGCCAAATTCAAGTGTTAGAAGGGCTAGAAGCTGTTAGGAAGCGCCCCGGGATGTACATTGGCTCAACTAGCTCCCAAGGCTTACACCACTTGGTTTGGGAAATTATTGACAACGGGATTGATGAAGCCCTAGCCGGTTTTGCCAGTGAAATTAATGTCACTGTGGAAAAAGATAATAGTATCACGGTTATCGACAATGGTCGGGGGATTCCTGTGGATATTCAACCTAAAACAGGGCGCCCTGCTTTGGAAACAGTGTTTACAGTGCTTCACGCCGGAGGTAAGTTTGGCGGTGGTGGCTATAAGGTTTCAGGGGGACTCCACGGGGTTGGTGCTTCCGTAGTTAACGCTTTATCCACAGAATTAGACGTTGAAGTTTACCGCGAGGGTAAAATCTACGGCATGGACTTCAAGTTAGGTAAAGTTGCCCACCCAATGGAAGTGAAGGGGACTTGTGGCAGCCACCAACACGGCACCAAGGTTCACTTCTTACCAGACCCAGATATTTTTACGGAAACTACTATTTATGATATTAAGGTCCTAACCACCCGGATTAGGGAGTTGGCTTTCTTAAATAAGGGTCTAAAAATTACAATCGAAGATAAGCGTCCCGAAGAACCAACCTACCAAGAATTCCACTACGCCGGTGGGATTCGCCACTACGTTGAATTCTTAAACAAGGGCAAAGAACCCTTATTTGAAGAACCTATCTACGTTGAAGGGGAACAAAAGGGAATTACGGTCGAAGTAGCTTTACAGTATACAAATGATTTCACTTCGACTTTACTAACCTTTACGAACAACATCCATACCTATGAAGGGGGGACCCACGAAGCCGGCTTTAAGACTGCGTTAACACGGGTAATTAATGACTACGCCCGCAAGGTGGGCTTACTAAAGGAAAATGATGCTAACCTCAGTGGGGAAGATGTGCGGGAAGGTTTAACAGCTGTTATTTCCATTAAGCACCCTAATCCACAGTTTGAAGGCCAAACCAAGACGAAGCTGGGGAATTCTGACGCACGGGCGGTCACTGATAAAACCTTCTCCGAAACTTTCAACAAGTTCCTGTTGGAAAATCCAACTGTGGCTAAAAAGATTGTGGAAAAAGGAACGGTTGCTGCTAAGGCCCGGGTGGCTGCTAGAAGAGCCCGGGAAATGACTAGAAAGAAAAATGGCCTCGAAATTTCTAATCTGCCTGGTAAGTTAGCGGATAATACCAGCAAGGATCCGGCTATTTCAGAACTCTTCATCGTCGAAGGGGACTCCGCCGGTGGGTCTGCTAAGCAAGGTCGTTCTCGCTTAACCCAAGCTATCTTACCTATTCGGGGGAAGATTTTAAACGTTGAAAAGGCTAGTCTTGATCGGATTTTGGCCAATGAAGAAATTCGTTCCCTCTTCACAGCGCTAGGAACAGGGTTTGGTAAAGATTTTGACGTTACTAAAGCCAACTACCATAAGTTGATCATCATGACTGATGCCGATGTCGATGGGGCCCATATTCGGACCTTGCTGTTGACGCTCTTTTACCGCTTTATGCGCCCAATGATTGACGCAGGTTACGTCTACATTGCCCAACCACCTTTGTACCAGGTGCGGCAAGGTAAGATGGTGCGCTACATTGACTCGGATGCTGAATTAAATGAAGTTTTAGGTCAATTACCACCTTCACCTAAGCCTGCCATTCAACGCTATAAAGGGTTAGGTGAAATGGACGCGGAACAACTATGGGAAACAACCATGGATCCGGAAAATCGGCGCTTATTGCGGGTAGAGTTGTCTGACGCCGAGGAAGCCAACGCCGTATTTGAAATGTTAATGGGTGACCATGTGGGACCAAGACGCCAATTTATCGAAGATAATGCAACCTTTGTTGAAAACTTGGATGCCTAATTAAGGAAGGTGAAATAAGTGGTAGATTTACCAAATCGAATTAAAAATGTTGATCTTTCGAAAGTCATGCGCACGTCCTTTTTAGACTACGCTATGAGTGTTATCGTAGCCCGGGCTTTGCCGGATGTTCGTGATGGGCTAAAGCCGGTTCACCGCCGGATTTTATATGGGATGAATGAACTGGGTGTGACTCCCGATAAACCGTATAAGAAATCGGCCAGAATCGTTGGGGAAGTCATGGGGAAATTCCACCCCCACGGGGACTCAGCTATCTATGAATCCATGGTCCGGATGGCGCAAGACTTTAGCTACCGTTACATGTTAGTCGATGGTCACGGGAACTTTGGGTCTGTCGATGGTGATGGTGCCGCAGCGATGCGTTATACCGAAGCGCGGATGAGCAAGATTACCTTGGAAATGTTGCGGGACATTAATAAGGACACAATCGACTTCCAAGACAACTATGATGGGACCGAAAGGGAACCTAAGGTCTTACCGGCTCGTTTCCCTAACCTCTTAGTCAATGGGGCCACGGGGATTGCGGTTGGGATGACAACTAATATTCCGCCTCATAATTTAGGCGAAGTAATCTCTGGGTTACATATCTTAATGAAGAATCCGGATGCAACCACGGCCGACTTGATGGAAGCCATTCCTGGGCCGGACTTCCCAACCGGGGGAATTGTCATGGGTAAATCTGGAATTCGGAAGGCCTATGAAACTGGTAAGGGTCAGGTAACATTAAGGGCCAAGGTTGATATTGAGGAGCTCAAAAATGGGCGCCAACAAATTATCGTGCACGAACTTCCTTACATGGTAAATAAGGCCCGCTTGATTGAACGGATTGCCGAATTAGCCCGGGAAAAGAAGATTGAAGGAATTACTGATATTAAAGATGAATCCGACCGGGAAGGGATGCGGATTACGATTGATATTAGGCGTGATGTCAGTGCCTCAGTCGTTTTAAATAACTTATATAAATTAACTTTGATGCAATCTTCCTTTGGCTTCAATATGTTAGCCATCGTTGATGGTACGCCTAAGGTCTTGAGTTTAAAGCAAATACTGCAATATTACTTAAATCACCAAGAAAGCGTAATTCGGCGGCGGACAGAGTTTGAATTAAAGAAGGCTAAGGCAAGAGCCCACATCCTGGAAGGGTTACGGATTGCCCTAGACCATATTCAAGCCATTATTGATATCATCCGCAAATCACCAAGTGGAGACGTGGCCAAGGATCGGTTAATTAACGAGTATTCCTTGAGTGACAAGCAAGCCCAAGCCATCTTAGATATGCGGTTAGTTCGCCTAACCGGTTTGGAAAGAGATAAGGTTGAAGCCGAGTATCAAAAGACGATGGAAGCCATTGCCGATTACGAAGATATTTTGGCTAAGCCAGAACGGATTCACCAAATCATCTACGAAGAATTACTCGACATTCAAGCCCGCTTTGGGGATGAACGGCGGACAGAATTAATGGTCGGGGAAGTCCTAAGCATTGAGGATGAAGACTTAATCGAAGAAGAATCTGTTGCCATCACCGTTACCCATAATGGTTACATTAAGCGGATTCCAACCAGTGATTTCAAGCAACAAAATCGTGGTGGTCGTGGGGTTCAAGGAATGGGTGTACATGATGATGACTTTATCGAACAACTCATTACTAGTTCGACCCATGATGAACTCCTCTTCTTTACCAACCTAGGTAAGGTTTACAGCATGAAGGGCTATGAAATTCCTGAGTATGGTCGAGCTGCCAAGGGGATTCCGGTAATCAACCTGTTAAATATTGAAGGTGACGAAAAGATTACCACCGTCATCAATGTGCCAAAAGATAGTAAAGTAGAGCAACCAGATGATTTAGCCCTCTTCTTTACCACTAAACTTGGGGTGGTTAAGCGGACGAGTGTAGCCGAATTTACTAACATCAGAAAGAACGGACTCAAAGCCTTGAATCTCCATGAGGGCGATGAACTAATCAATGTGGTTGCTGTTAAAGCCGACGCTAACGTAATCATTGGGACTCACCAAGGCTACAGCGTTTCATTTGCGGTCGAAAATGTTCGGTTGATGGGCCGGGCAGCCGCCGGGGTTCGTGGAATTCGCTTGCGTGAAGCTGATTATGTAGTCGGCTCAGACGTCTTAGCCGCGGATAGTAAGGTCTTTGTCATTTCAGAAAAAGGTTACGGCAAGCAAACCCTAGCATCTGAATATCCAATTAAAGGTCGCGGTGGTAAAGGGATTAAGACTGCGAATATTGGAACTAAGAATGGGCCGTTAGTCGGTTTAACCACGGTTAAGGGTGACGAAGACATCATGGTCATTACCGATAAAGGGGTTATGATTCGCTTTAACATTGAAACGGTCTCCCAAACCGGTCGTGCTACCATGGGGGTTCACCTGATTAACCTTGATGAAGATTCGGTTGTTTCAACCATGGCTAAGGTCGAACCGGAAGAAAATTCTGAAATTTCTGAAGAAAAATAAATTAATCGTGGATTTTTTGCGTATATTAAATATAGGTGAACTGTATTCAGGATTTTACTTGTTTTTTTAAATTTTTAATGTTATAATTTTTACTCGTGAGTATCTAAATAGCAAAAGTTTAGATTCTCCTTGTTCTCAAATTATATTTAGAACCAATAGTCCATAAGGAGGTGCAAACAGTCATGACAAATTACGAAATTACTTACATCATCAACCCATCACTTGATGAAGCTGCTAAGAACGACTTAGTAGAACGCTTCGACAGCGTGTTAAAGAATGATGGTGCTGAAGTTGTAGATTCAAAAGACTGGTCTAAGCGTCGTTTTGCTTACGAAATTGCTGGTTACACGGAAGGTGTCTACCACATCGTAAACATTAAGGCTGAAAACGCTGATGCAATCAACGAATTTGACCGTCTTGCAAAGATCAACGACGGTATCTTACGTCACATGATTGTTAAGCGTGAAGCTTAATTTTAACTGATTGAATACAATTAACTAATATAAAAAGGAGGAGTAGACTTTGATTAATAATGTCGTACTTGTAGGTCGCCTGACCAGAGATCCTGATTTACGGTTCACCCCCTCTGGTGTTGCAACTGCTAACTTTACGTTGGCGGTTGACCGCAACTTTACTAACCAACAAGGTCAAAGAGATGCAGATTTTATTAACTGTGTCGTTTGGCGTAAGGCTGCGGAAAACTTTGCTAACTATACCCACAAAGGTTCTTTAGTTGGAATCGAAGGCCGGATTCAAACACGGAATTACGAAAACCAACAAGGCCAACGGGTGTACGTTACAGAAGTGGTGGTATCAAACTTCAGCTTCCTCGAATCTAAGGCACAAGCCGATGCTTACCGGCAACAAAACGGCGGTGGTCAAGGTTATGCTCCACAAGGTCAAGGCTATCAAGCTAACCCATACGGGACACCAGCTGCAAACCAAGCGCAACCAGGTGGCTTTACTAACAACAATACTAGTGAAGCACAACCAAGCGCGGATCCATTTGCAGATAACGGTGATACGATTGATATCGCGGATAATGACCTACCATTCTAGATTAGAGGAGGGACACCGACATGGCACAACAACGTAGAGGTGGTCGTCGTCGTCGTAAGGTTGACTTTATCGCAGCTAACCACATCGAATACATCGACTACAAAGATACTGATTTATTGAAGCGTTTCATCTCAGAACGCGGTAAGATTTTACCTCGTCGTGTGACAGGTACTAGCGCTAAGAACCAACGTCGTTTAACAGTTGCTATTAAGCGTGCGCGGATTATGGGCTTATTACCATTCGTTGCTGAAGATTAAGCAAAAGTAAAATACTCCAACTAAGTACGAGTTACTTGGTTGGAGTATTTTTTAGTTATCAACAAACAAGTTATCCACAGTTAGAAATAAAAGAAAGTTACACAGACTTTTATTTCAATAATCCACTTGTGGATTATTGAAAATGAGCACATTCTGAGCAAGTAAGGGCTCTCTTATGAGAACTTGCCCACTTTACTTGTGAATAAGTTCAACCTTGTTTAAGATAAAGGGTGGACTTTTTAACAAGTGAGGGAAAAAGATGACTAGTAAACAAATTAAGTGGGTCACAGCCGGCTTATTATTAGCCAGTGTAATTGCCGGTTTGGACGCAACGATTATTAATACGGCTTTGCCAGCCATTATCAGTGACTTAAACGGAATTGAATATATGGGTTGGATTATTGCCGTCTTTTTATTGGGAATGGCTGTCTTTACCCCTTTATGGAGTAAGTTAGGTGAAAATTGGGGTAACAAAAAGGCTTTTCAGCTGTCGGTAGTATTATTCTTGGCTGGCTCTTTATTGGAAGGGTTGGCGCCTAATATTGGCTTTTTCATTGCCGCCCGTACCTTAATGGGGATTGGGGCCGGCGGAATGGGAGCACTGCCTTACATTATCATCGGTTACGTGTTCGAAAATATTAACAAGCGGGCCCATATTTTAGGGCTCATTTCAGCTTCTTTTAGTGCCGGCTCAATTATCGGTCCACTATTAGGTGGCTGGATTGTGGATACCCTAAGTTGGAATTGGATCTTTTACATCAACGTTCCTTTGGGCCTAGTAACTATCAGCTTGATTCAAGCGGCTTATAAAGAAAAAGTCCGTCAAACTAAGCAAGCCTTCGATTATCGCGGGGCTTGGCTGATGGTCTTAGGCTTAGTAGCCTTTCTATTAGGGATTCAATTATTAGGGATGGTTAGTTGGTATTATTGTGCTGGCTTAGTCTTAGTAGGTAGTTTATTAATTTGGCGCCTATTCAAGGTGGAAGCCAAGCAACAGACTCCCTTAATTCCAGGCCACCTCTTTAAGAATAAGGCCTTAGTGGTTGACTTCATCTTATTTGGGATTGCTTGGGGGGCGTCAATTGCCTTTAATACCTACGTCCCAATGTGGGCGCAAGGCTTGTTAGCAGCTACGGCCTTGGTCGGGGGGTTAACCCAAGTTCCTGGGGCTTTAACCGACTTTTTAGGTGCTAACTTGGCTCCGGCCTTTCAACGGAAATTCCGGGATCTAACGGTAGTTAACCTGGGCCTAATCGGGATCATGGTTTCAGTGTTGGGTTTATATTTCCTAGATGCTAAGGCTGCCTATGGCTGGCTTTTATTTTTAAGTGCCTTTTATGGTTTTGGGGTGGGGCTAGTCTTTGTTGTGTTGCAGATTCGGGTGCAACAAGACGTAGATATAAAGGACATGCCCGCAGCCACTTCCTTGAGCTACCTGCTCAGAATTTTGGCTCAGACCTTAATGGCAGCCGTCTATGGGGTGTTATTAAACTTCGAGCTTGCCAGAGGAGTGGCACAGACTAAGGGCAAGATTAGCTTAGAAATGATGAATAAGCTCAGTAACCCAGTGACTAACAAGGAATTACCCCTAAACTTAATTCCCCAAATGCAACTTATCTTGCATCAGGGTTTACACACCATTATGTTAACAGCTACGGGCTTATTGTTAGTAGGTTTAGCCTTTTCGCTTTGGGCGCAAAAGAAAGTCTTTAAAAATTAGTCGGAATTTCACCCCTAAATGTTCATATAATCTTCATACATTCTAGTTAATATATAACCATACCTAATATCCAAAAACAATTTTTCATTTGCTTTTCTCCCTAAACAAAAGTAATGAGATTATAAAGTTCCCCTAGCTTTGTAATAAATAACTCCTTTTTCCTCCGCAATTTTTTTAAATTGCGGAGTTTTTTATGTTAGAATTGTTTAGATTATCTATAGTAAGGAGTTTCTTATGAAAATTTTCAAAAATGTTGCCTTGGTAATTATTGTGGCCTTTAACCTCCGGTGGGGAATTACCAGTGTTTCTCCCGTGGTAGACTATTTGAAGCTAAAGATGGGCCTCAGTAATTTTCAGGTCAGCCTACTAACCAGTATCCCAGTTTTTTGTATGGGAATTTTTGCCTTTTTTGTCGGGCTACTTCAGACTAAATATGGGCGCAAGCGGAGTATCTTTTACCTCTTGCTCTTGATGTTTATTGCGGCGGCTACACGTTTAGGTAGCCACTCTTTTATTAGTTTATGCTTGTCAGCCTTTATCATTGGTTTAACAATCGCAATCATTGGTCCAATGCTATCTGGCTTTATCAAGGAACAATTTCCCCACCACCAAGGCAGTATGGTGGGAGTTTACTCACTTTCAATGGGGGTCGGGGCTACGGTTGCCTCAGGGACAGCTCTTAGTCTAAGTCACCGTTACTCTTGGCAAGTTGGCCTGGGGATTTGGAGTGTAATCGCCTTAGTTTCAGCCCTAGTTTGGCAGTTTGGGGCAGCCGATGATAAAAAAGCCCCCAAGCTTACTAGCCAAACTTCTTCGCCCTTAAAAGTGAGCGAACTTTTACAAACAAAGCAGATGTGGGCGTTAATCCTCTACTTTGGTTTCCAATCGGGAATTTATTACAGTGCAGTTGCCTGGACCACGTCGTTTTTTTCAAGTCGGAACCTGCCACCGGCAAAAAATACACTTTACTTAACCGTGATGATGGTGCTGATTACGGCTTGCAGTTTCATTATCCCAAGTTTAATGGACCGGTTTGGCTCAACCAAAAACTGGAATATTTTCTGTACCGCGGCAGCCTTTTTTAGTGGCTTGATCTTTTGGTTAGGAAGCAATGAATGGGCCTACCTCTTAGCTATCCTCCTATTTGCGATTGGAAGTGGGGGACTATTTCCAATTTCCTTGCTGTTACCTTTGCAATTTTCAACTCAGGCTGATGAAGCGAGTTTAAAAACAGGGTTAATGCAGGCTGGAGGCTACATTATGGCTGGAATTATTCCTTTGGCCCTAGGCTCTTTGATGGATTGGACCGGTAATTATCTCTATTTGCCGCTTAACTACGTACTTTCTTCGGTTATCATGTTGATAATTGGAACTCGGCTGCTTTCTGAAAAATAAATGAAAAAATTCTTAAAAAAGCCTTGCAATTATTTTTTTATCTGTTATTATAATACTCAACAAAGGAAAAACTAATTTAATTTTAATCTTTATTTAAGAAGGGAGTCGGTCGCAATGACAAACTTGGTAACAGTTTTCGCTACAGTTGAATACATTATTCTCAGCCTAGTCATTATCAACGCGCGTCTGGTGCGATCGAATGTCTCGGCTTATTAGTCTAGGAGCATTTAATCCACGGCGCGCTAACCAAAAGGTAACGAGCGGTGGAATAAGAAGGTAAGCATCCACCGTTTGTAACGGAGGATGCTTTTTTTGTTGGAATTATAAGGGCAAGATAAAAGGAGAAAGAATATGGAAGCAACTACAAAGACGAGTGCCTTTGCGAATGCAGGCCAAGATAGAACAACTGTTAAAGAATACGCCTATAATATCTCAGCTGCGGTAGCTAATGCAATTTTAGTTACCTTAGGGATGGGGTTGTTGATGCAAACCATTGCTGGTTTTGTTCATTTTCAACCACTTTATCAAGCTGGGACGCTGGCACAAGATTTATTAGCACCAGCCTTAGGGCTAGCAGTTGCCTCACAATTACGAGTAACCACTTTGGTAATGTTTAGTTCGATGATTGCCGCAACAGTTGGGGCAAACGCGGTTCACTTTGTTACTGCAGCAAATGGGGTCGCAACCGTAACTGCGACTGGTCAAACCGCAGTTCAAGCCGCTGGCACCGGGGTCTTTTCAACCGGGCAACCTATCTCTGCGGTAGCGGCAGGGTTAGTGGCAGCCTTGGTTGGGAAGTATCTTTCTGGTAAGACTCCACTTGACATGGTGTTAGTACCATTTGGTGCTACCATGATCGGGACTTTAGTCGGACTAGGCTTAGCGGCAGTTGTAACTCCAGCTTTACTTAGTGTTAGTGCCTTTATCGCTGAATCTATGAAGGTTAATCCGTTTGTCGGTTCGGTTTGCATCTCAATGGTGTGGGCGTTATTCTTAATGACCCCAGCTTCATCGGCGGCCTTGGCAGTCGCCTTAACCTTGGATCCCGTTTCAGCTGCGGCGGCAGCAATTGGGACAACGGCTCAATTCGTAGGCTTCACAGCTATGTCATACAAGCAAAATACCATCGGAGCAAACGTTGCTCAATTTGTAGTTACACCTAAATTACAATTCCCTAACTTAATCGTGAATCCTTGGCAATTGTTACCACCGTTGGTTTCAGCCATGGTTTGTGCTCCGTTAGCAACAGTGGTCTTTGGTTTCCAAGCTCCGTACACTGTTGGGGGGTTAGGGCTTAACTCCTTTATCGCGCCAATCTACTTCTGGGGCCAAGGTTTAGGAACATTTGGCGTTTACGTTCTTTGTGGGATTGTTTTACCAGCGTTATTCTCTGTTGTGGGCTTCAAGCTGATGAAGAAAGTTGGCTTGGTAAGAGATAACGAATTACATTTAAACATCCTTTAGGATTGAAAGAGACAGGAAGCTGAAGTACACTTCCTGTCTTTTTATTTGGCTAGCGAGTAATTCAAGTCAGTTCTTATTATTTCCTGGGAAATAATGCTATAATGTAGGTAATTTTTGATTAGTTAAGGGGATTTTTGATGAAGAAAATACTAATTATTGAAGACGAAGAAGCAATCGCTATGATTGAACAGGATTACTTAGAATTAAGTAATTTTGAAACAGAAGTGGTTGGTGATGGGGCTAGTGCCTTACAAAAATTAAACGATAATAGTTACGATTTAATTTTGCTCGACTTGATGCTTCCCGGGGGAATGAGTGGGTACGACGTTTGCAAGAAAATTAGGGGACAAGTCGACATTCCCATTATCATGGTAACGGCTAAAACGGAATCGTTAGATAAGGTGTTGGGCTTGGAACTAGGGGCCGATGACTACTTGACAAAACCTTTTGACCCGGCCGAATTGGTTGCCCGGGTTAAGGCTAACCTCAACCAGTATGAGCGTTTGAAGGGGCAAACTGCTCAAGCTGAAGAAAAGTTGGTTATTGGTAACGGAATTGTAATGGAATTAGGAAGTTATAAGGTGACTAAGGACGGCAAGGAGCTCCGTTTTCCCAATAAGGAATTTGAGTTACTCCGCTTCTTAGCACAAAATCCCAACTACGTTTACTCTAAGGAACAGCTTTTTGAAAAAATTTGGGGCTACGATTACATTGGTGATCCAGCCACAGTAGCTGTTCATATCAACCGGATTCGCGAAAAAATCGAACAGGATAGCAATAACCCCAAGTTGATTGAAACGGTGTGGGGAGTTGGCTACCGTTTTAACGGAGGCAAGTAAAAAATGAGTCTACAAAGGCGAATTGTGACCTCATATGTGATTATTATTGTGTTGGCTTTGTTAACCCTGTTAGGAATCGGGGGGGCTTTCATGGTAGCCTACTATGCTAAGTATGACGAATATGCAACGGATGTCCGTTACTTTCAGATTGAAAAGAATGGCCATAAGGTTAAGCAATTAGTAACTAGTAGCCAGTATAGTAAGGCTAACCAGGCCCAAATAATTAGGGACCTCCACGCTTATCATTACCGGGTTCGGATTTTTAATCAAAAGACCGGCAAGATAATCTATACCGATAAATTTGCGGAAGATGAACTTTACTTCGTAAACTCTATCAGAACTGATGATTTTTCAACCAAGAAGGCCAAGCGTTACCAATGGTCTAATTCTGCCTTTGTTAGCCGCCTCTATAATTATCAGGGGCAAAAGATTGGCTTGGTAGCCACTAAGTTAACCCACTACCGCCCGAAAAAGTATAATACCCATATTTCCAAACTAGATTTAAGAAATCGGATTATCTTTACCTTATGGGCAGGGGTGTTGATTATCGTCATTGTAGCCTTAACGGTGCTCTTCTTTTCCAAACGAACCTTACGCAGAATTATGGCCCCCTTGGATAAGTTAGTCGCAGCTTCTAGGCGAATTGAAGAGGGCCAGGAGTTCAAACCAGTCGTCTATACGGGGGGCGATTATGAAATGGAAGTTTTAATCAAATCATTTAATGATATGCAGACCAGTATTAAGGAATATATGGATAAGACTGCAGCTTATGAACGAGCTAGGACTAAGATGATTTCTGGTATCTCCCATGACTTAAATACCCCCTTAACCTCGATTAAGGGCTGTTTAAAGGGGATAATCGATGGAGTCGCCAGGACACCTGAACGGCAGAAGAAATATATCGAAATTGCTTACAATAAGGCCGCTGAGATGGAAGGTTTGCTTCAACAACTCTTCTATTTATCTAAGCTAGAAACAGGGAATATGCCGGCTAACCCGATTGTTTTGGATTTACGCACCTTCGTTAGCGACTTAGTGGCTAAGAATCGGTTAGCTTGGGAGGAAGAAGGTGCCCAGCTGAGTTTGCGGTTAGGAACAGAGACTAGTCAGGTGAAGATAGACGCAGAGCAATTACGGCGGGTATTGGTTAATATTATCGAAAATGCAATTAAGTATAACGATAAGAACACAGCCCTAGTTACAATCGATTTAATTACCAGCGCTGATGAGGTAAAACTTTGCCTAGGAGATAATGGTCCCGGTGTTCCAGAAGATAAGTTAGGCGAAGTCTTTAATGAATTTTACCGGGGTGACGAATCACGAAACACTAAGAAGAAGGGGAGCGGCTTAGGCCTATACATTGCCCGTACGATTATTAACCAAGCCGGCGGGACAATCTCGGCTAGAAATGAACAGGGCTTAAAGATTACGCTGACCCTACCAAGGATAAATTAAGCAAGGTAATTGCAATTTGGACTGAGAAGAGTAGAATTTAGAGTATGTTTAAAATACTTAAGGTTTGCCAAGAACTTTTTATGTTATGATAAATACTAGGTAGATTTGAACCAATCTAAGTTTAAGGGAAAAATAAAGAGGAGTTTAAAATATGTGTGGATTTGTTGGCTGTCTGACAACAATTAAAAATACCAAAGATCTTAATGATCAGCTGACCGTCAGCGATATGAATTCAATGATTGTTCACCGGGGACCTGATGATTCAGGTTACTTTGAAGATGAACACATCACAATGGGTTTTCGCCGTTTAAGTATTATTGACTTAGAAGGGGGTCACCAACCTCTATCTTACGATAACGACCGTTATTGGATGACCTTCAACGGGGAAATTTATAACTATCTTGAATTAAGAGCCGACTTGAAAAAGGAAGGCTACGAATTTAAAACTGACTCCGATTCAGAAGTTATTATCGCAATGTACGCGCGTTATAAAGAAAAGTGTGTCGACTTCCTGCGGGGAATGTATGCCTTTGTAATTTGGGATCGTGATACCAAGACGATGTTTGCAGCCCGGGATCACTTTGGAATTAAGCCGCTTTACTACGCTGAAGAGGGCGATAAGTTCTACTATGCTTCAGAAGGTAAGGCTATTTACAAGGTTTTGAAGGACAAGAGCTTTGATAAGGCTGCGCTTCAAGATTACATGACCTTCCAATTTGTACCCGAACCTAAGACGTTAACTAAAGAAATTAAGGCCGTCTTACCAGGCCATTACATTATTAAAAAACCAGGCCAAGCCGTCGTTACTAAGCGCTACTTTAAGCCAGAATTCAATGTAATCGCCCGGCCAGAAGAAGAATACGTGAAGCGGGTCCGTAACGTCTTATTGGACTCGGTTGAAAAACACATGCGGGCTGATGTTACCGTCGGTTCCTTCCTTTCGGGTGGGATTGACTCATCCATCGTGGTGGCTTTGGCAAGACAACTAAGTCCGAAGTTAAAGACCTTCTCCGTTGGGTTTGAACGGGAAGGCTATAATGAAATCGATGTTGCTAAGGAAACTGCGGCTAAACTAGACGTGGAAAACTTTAGCACAGTCATCACCCCCCAACGTTTTGTTGAGGCTTTTCCTTGTTTCATCTGGAACATGGATGATCCTTTGGCTGACCCAGCTGCTGTGCCTCAATACTTTGTGGCTAAGGAAGCTCGTAAGCAAGTCAAGGTTGCCTTAACCGGTGAAGGGGCCGATGAGTTATTTGGTGGTTACACTATTTACCACGAACCATACTCACTTAAGATGTTTAATTACACTAAACCATTAAATGGTGCGCTCCATGCCCTAGCCCGTATCATTCCAGAAGGGGTTAAGGGTAAGAGCTTCTTACTTCGGGGGACGACTCCGCTAGAAGAACGTTATGTTGGTAACGCCTTTATCTTTAATGAAAAAGAAAAGCAGCAGTTTATGACCCAATATGATGCTAACCAACCATTTGTAGATGTAACTAAACCATATTACGATATTGCTAAGAACTATGACCCTGTGACGAAGATGCAGTTTGTGGATATTAATCAGTGGCTTAACGGCGACTTGCTCCATAATGCCGATCGCACAACAATGGCGCACAGTCTTGAGTTGCGGACCCCGTTCTTAGATAAGGAAGTCTTTGCCGTTGCCCGGGAAATTCCGGCCGACTTACGGATTGCCAATAATACCACTAAGTACATCTTACGTAAGGCGGTTGAAGGGATTGTTCCTGACCACGTCTTACACAGAAAAAAGCTAGGTTTCCCAGTACCACTCAGATTCTGGCTTAAGGATGAACTTTACGATTGGGCTAAAGACCAAATTTTGGCTTCCCAAACAGACAAGTACTTAGACAAGACATACATGCTTAAGTTATTAGATGACCACCGGGATGGTAAGGCTGATAATTCACGGAAATTATGGACGGTCTTAGCCTTCATGATGTGGCATAAGATTTACGTCGAAAACGATTATTTACCAGACGCTGAAGAAATTCAAGCAACTGCAGCTAAAATTTAATAAGCACATCAACCTGGTTACCCTCGTGGGTAACCAGGTTTTTTTAGCTTGACTTAGACCTTAAATTGACTCCGGAAGAAGTAGCTTACCTAGAGGAATTGTACCAACCACATGAAATCAAGGGGGCACTTAAGCAAAATCCGCCGGCAGGAACGGTTTTAATTGATAAAAGATAAGCTGAAGGAAAAGGGTCGCCATTGGTAGGCGACTCTTTTTTTCTCATAATTAGCTAATAAAACCCTTTCGAGTATAGACAAGTTTCGAAAAAAGATAATTTACAACTTATTGAACTTTAGATTAAAAATTTAGGAAAGAAACCAAACTAGACAAGCTTTAAAACTTGTATATGCTTGTTATGAAGGGCTTTATATTAGTTATACCAATCTCAACTTGTATATATATGACCCTTAAAATTACCTTGATAATTGCTTGCTTTTAGGGGGGAGTATCCATATAATCGTAAGTGTTTTAGGGATACTTGTTTAGGTAAGGACAAAGTTATTGTTTGTTGTTAGTTGTTAGTGTCTTTACCCAAACGATACAAAGGGAAAGCCTTTGGAGAAAAAGGGATTTTAGGATAATTGAATATGAACCTTTTAGGATGTCGGGTTCGTATTATTACATAGTGAGACTTGGAATTTGCGGATTCCGAGTCTTTTTTTATTACCTTTTACGTAAATACTTAAAAATAAAGTTTGAAAATAACGATAGTAAGGAATATAATAAAAACATTCTTTTAATTACTAGGGGGCTTTAAAATGTCACAAACAAGTTTAAAGCAAAGCGATTATATGACCTATACCCGCCGCTTGCTGGCTGAAAAATTTCCGACTAGGGAAGCGGTTGTTACTGAAATAATGAACCTAGAGGCAATTTTACACCTGCCTAAGGCAACTGAGCACTTTGTTTCGGATTTACACGGAGAATATTCGGCCTTTGACCATATTTTGCGTAACGGGTCAGGCAACGTCTATCAAAAAATCAAGGAGACCTTCGGTAGTCGCTTGACTCAAAAGAGTTTGCAAGACTTTGCCTTACTGATTTATTATCCCGAAGATAAGTTACACTTGCAGGAACAAAAGTTAAGCCAAGTGGACCTAGAACAATGGTATTTAGATACAATTATCCGCCTGCTAGAGCTGTTGAAGATGGTTGCTAGCAAGTATACTCGGTCTAAGGTTAGAAAGGCCCTGGACCCTAATTTTGTTTACATAACCGAAGAGTTGCTTTACACCGATCAAGCCCAAGAAGATAAGCGCAACTACTTCAACCAACTCTTGAAAAACCTGGTTAAGATGGGGGTGGTTAAGGAGTTCATTAAAGAAAGTTGCTACACAATCCAAAGGTTGGTGGTAGACCACCTACATGTTATTGGCGACATTTATGACCGGGGTGAGCATCCCGATTTAATTATGGAAACCTTAATGAATTACCATTCCGTCGATATCCAGTGGGGCAACCACGACATGCTTTGGATCGGGGCTGCCAGTGGCTCTGAGCTGTGCATGCTAAACCTCTTACGGATTTGTGCACGCTATAATAACTTGGCGACGGTCGAAGACGCTTACGGTATTAGCTTGCGGCACCTATCGAAGTTTGCCGAGGAAACCTATGGCCTAAACCCTGCTTTTTTGCCTAACTTAGTCAAGGGCGACTCATTTAGCTTTCGCGGGGAGCAGTTACAGTTAACGCAGCTCCAACAAGCCCTGGCGATTATGCAATTTAAATTAGAGGGGCAAGTAATCGCGCGCCAACCAGATTTTAAGATGGAACAAACCGCCCTCCTGTCTAAAATCGACTACCAGGCTCAAACGATTAAGTTAAACAAGCGGACCTATCAGCTAGAAAATACTTGTTTTGATACGATTGATCCTAAGCACCCCTACCAATTAACCCCAGAAGAAGAACAGATTATTTTAGGGTTACGGCAATCCTTTGTGAATTCCAAGGCCCTAAGAAAACACCTAGACTTTTTAGTTAATAAGGGCAGCATGTACTTAACTTACAATGGTAACCTCTTGGTTCACGGCTGCTTACCGGTAGATGAAGCCGGTAACTTTTTAGCCTTTAACTACCAAGGCAAAGCTTATGTGGGCCGGGCCTTACTGGATTTCTTTGATGACCAGGTCCGTTATGCCTATAATCACCCTGAAGGTGACCAAACGGCGCAGGATCTAATTTGGTACTTGTGGCAGGGGCCGATTTCACCTTTGTTTGGCAAACAACAGATGACGACCTTTGCCCGCTACTTTATCAAGGATAAGGCCAGTCACGAAGAAGTCCGTAACCCTTATTTCAAATTGAGAAAGCAAGAGGAGTTCGTTAAGAAGCTCTTAAGTGAATTTGGCCTAGACGTTAGTGGCCACGTTATTAACGGCCACACTCCGGTTAAGCGGGGCCACGAGGCCATCTTAGCCAACGGCCGCATGATTGTGATTGATGGGGGGTATTCTAAGGCTTATCAGCCCACGACAGGCTTTGGTGGTTACACCTTATTGTATAACTCATACGGCCTACAGTTAGTTGCCCACCATCCCTTTACTTCCAAGGAGGAAACCTTAAAGAGTGGGCAAGACATTATTTCCACCACCCGGGTGGTCAACCATGAGCTAAAACGGAAGTTAGTGGCGGATACGGATATTGGCCGGCAGTTGCAGGAAAATATTGCTTTACTCAAGACAATGTTACAGTAAAAAAAGATTGTGAAATAAAAGTTAAATAACCTAAGTTAGACGGGAATTATCATTTGTGAACCACTAACTTAGGTTATTTTTAATGTGAAAAAAATCACTTTTTCACTAGACAAATCGTTTTCAAAGCTATATAGTAGTTACCGTAAGGAACTACTAAAAGAAGGTGTGATTTTGGAAGAAGCACTTACAGCTTTAGAAAAAATTGGGCTCAGTCCCAATGAAGCCCGGGTTTTTTTAACGATTTATAAGGAAGATGGCAAGACGGGCTATAAGATTAGTAAGGATTCGGGGATTGCGCGCTCAAAAATTTATCCCCTTTTATCTAGTCTAGTCGAAAAGGGCCTAATTTTCCAATCGAAGGAAGAACCCATCGTTTATCGGAGTTTAACCTTAAAGGAGTTAGTGGCTAAGTTGGATTTGGATCGGCAAAAGCATATTCAAGACGTAAGGGAAAACTTAACCCAGCTAGACACCAAGGTTGATAAGGCTCCGGTTTGGCAGTTAGCAAGCTATGAGCAAGCCATGGAGCGGGCCTTGTATGAGATTCAGACTGCGCAAAAAAGTCTGTACGTTCAGATATACACCGAGGATTTAACCCCGCCGTTAATTAAAGCTTTAGAGCGAGCTGAAAGTAGACTGCATGATTTTGTGGTCATTCTTTTCAGTCAGCACCATCGCTACTCATTGCCCTTTAGGCGCTATTATAAACACTACTTTGAAGCAGCTAAAAAGGCCGATTATCACGGTCGTTGGCTTAGCGTGGTAGCGGATAGTCAAGCCGTTGTTTCGGGGCGCATTAGTGAGGAAGCAGGTAGTGACTTACTGTGGACGCAAAATAGCTCGATGGTCTTTATGGCCCAAGAATATGTTTTGCATGATGCTTATAATCTAAGAACACTGAATAAATTAGATAAAGAGGCTAGGGAGGTCTTTGGGGCTGATTTAGCAGATGTTCGCAACATTTATTTTGATTGATAAACATCGAGGGGGAAAAGCCTTATGTTAACGATTTTATTAACTGCAATCGTAATTATTAACTTGTTATTTATCTATACCTTAGTTAAGGATTTAATCAAGCACAAGGATGAAGTGATGTCAGAACCAGCAAGCACAATTTGGACACCAATTGCGCAAGTAATTATTTATTTCTTGTCGACCTTTGGAATTTCCGACTTTGCGATTTCTACGGCACTCTATCCGAAAGCTAAGTGGGTCTCAATGAAGAAATTACCAGGAACACTTAACACTCAGTGTGTAATTCCTGTCTTTGTAATGGCTTTGGCCTACATTAACAGTATTTCAGTTGGGGTAACCACCCTATTGGTTTGTATCGTCTGCCAAGTTATCGGCGCTTATGTCGGGCCATACTTTGTGGTTAAGTTACCAGAAAAGGTAATCAAGAATTTCGTGGTGGTCGGGTTATTAGTAGCCAGTCTCTTAATTTTAGCTGGAAAATTCAACTGGATTCCTGCTAACGGGACCGCAACGGAATTAACTGGAACTAAGCTGGTCCTAACTGGTTTGTTGATGTTTGTTTATGGGGCTTTAAATAATATTGGGATTGGTTCTTATGCCCTAACGATGGCGACTGTTTACGCGATGGGGATGAACCCCGCAGCCGCCTTCCCAATCATGATGGGGGCATGTACCTTCTCTGTTTCAATTGGAAGTATGCAATTTATCAAGTTACAAGACTACTCGCGCAAGATTACCATGACGTCAGTTTTCGGGGTAATCGGCGTCTTAATTGCCGTCTTCTTAGTTAAGAGTTTGAATACCCAAATGCTCCAATGGGTGGTTTTAGTTGTGTTACTCTATTCAGCCGTATCATTATTTATGGCTGGTCGTAAAGAAAGTGAGGCTTAAGCTAATGCAATATTTAGACAAAGAACAAATTGCTGCTAATTTTTCCATGGAAGAAGCGATCGCCGCTTGTAAGGAAGCCCTAGAGCTCTATTCCGCTGGCCGGGCCGACATTCCCTTACGGACTAACATTGATGTGCCGGAGAATAACGGCCAAGCCCTCTTTATGCCTGGCTACGTAAGTGGTAGCACCCCAGCCTTGGGAATTAAGATTGTCTCTGTTTTTCCAGATAATATTAAGGCTAACCTGCCATCAGTTCCGGCCACCATGCTGACAATGGATGCGAAAACAGGGATTGTTAACGCGGTTTTAGATGGGACCTTTTTAACCCAGTTACGAACTGGGGCGGTTCAAGGGGCAGCCACCGATTTATTGGCTAGAAAAGATGCAAAAATCGGACTTTTAATCGGGACCGGGGGCCAAGGCTTCCAACAGCTCCGGGCGATGTTGACTGTGCGCAATTTTGAAAAAATGTATATCTTTGACATTGACCAAGCTCGCGCCCAAGCCTTTGCCAAGGAAGTTGCAACTAGTTTAGCTGCCTTTGGGGTTGAATTTGAAGCCGTAGCCGACGTTAATGCCGTTGTGGCTGAATGTGACGTAATTACCACCGTTACAACCGCTAAGGTGCCAACTTTTGATGGGAGTCTAGTTAAGCCGGGGTGTCATATCAATGGGGTAGGTGCTTATACCTTAGAGATGCACGAGCTACCAGAAACAGCCTTGGCTAAAGCTGCGAAAATTTTCACCGATACCGACGATGGGGTCTTAGCAGAAGCTGGTGACGTGGTTGGTGCCTTAGAAAAAGGAACCATCACAAAAGAGGACCTTAGTGGCGAGTTAGGCCAGTTGGTCTCACACCCAGAGCTAGGCCGGCAAAGTGCCAAAGACATCACGGTCTTTAAGACGGTCGGGACCTCGGCTTTAGACGTGGTTGTTGCAGATAAGGTTGTCCGTAAAATTCAAGGATAAATAAAAGTAAGTAAATATAAAGGACGCTAAAGTCGACAATGATGTTGGCTTTAGCGTCTTTTATTTTAGAAAGTTAGTCAGATTACTAACGATAGCGCAATTTATAACCAAGGATGGTTAGTGATAAGCAGAGGGTGACAGCATTGGCTGAAATCAAGGCGAAGTCGCTAATAGATAGGCCATAGATTAACCAGAGGGCAATACCGAGAACTTGAATGGAATACATACCTAATGACAGCGCAGCTGTATCTTTAGTTTTGACAACTTTAATTACTTGGGGAACAAAGGCGAGGGTGGTTAGGATTCCAGCGATAGTACCAATCATAAAGTTTACCTCCGTAAGTAAGCGGTTTATTTTGTTTTTCAAAAGTATTATAATTTGTTGGTATTAATTATTCAAGTACCAACTAGATTACGGAGGTTTTTTTATGAAAATCATGATTTGTTGCGGGGCGGGAATGAGTTCAAGCGTTTTAGTTGAACAGATGAAAAAGGCTGCTCGTAAGCAGGGAGATGATGTAGAAATTAGGGCAATGGCAGCCGAAGCATTAATGCAACATTTGCAGTTTGAAACTTATGATGTGGTTATGTTAGGGCCGCAATTAGCTTTTATGGCTGCAAGACTAGAAGAATTCCTTAAGGATAAAGGTCCAAATGGAAAAGCAATTCCTTTTGAAGTCATTAATTCCTTGGATTACGGCCGCTTACGTGGCGCGGCTGTTTTGGCTAGGGCGAAGCAATTAATTAAAGAAAATCAAAAATAAAAATTCCTTGGGTCTTTACAAATTTGTACCAACGTGTTATATTTATACCGTTGAAAGCGGTTAATAACCGAAAGATTTTAGGAGGCTTTTATTATGGCAAAAGAAACTATTATGTTAAACTGCGCTGCTGGTATGAGTACTAGTGTATTGGTTAAGAAGATGCAAGATGAAGCAAAGGCTCAAGGGCGCGATACTGAAATCTTTGCATGCTCAGCTAGTGAAGCTGACCAAAAACTGGATACAATGAAGATTGACGTAGTTTTATTAGGACCACAAGTTGCATATATGCGTGCTGATTTTGAAAACAAACTAAAAGGCCGTGGTGAAGGCGGTAAGGATATCCCATTTGATGTGATTGATATGCGTGCTTACGGTATGATGGATGGAAAAACTGTACTTGCACAAGCAGATAAACTAATGGGGAAATAATTTAGAGTTAGAGGGTTTAACTATGGCAGAAGAAAAGAAATTAACGCCTGAAGAAGAAGAACAAAAGCAGTTAGAAGTAACTATGGGCTTGATTATTAATGGCGGTAACGCTAAAAGCCTATCTTTTGAAGCTATTCGTGCGGCTAAAGCGGGCAAGATTGAAGAAGCTCGCACAAAATTAAAAGCAGCTGATGAAGCTTTAGTAGAAGCCCATAATACCCAAACAGATATGTTAACTAAAGAAGCACAAGGGCAACATGCCAAGGTCACTTTGTTAACAGTTCACTCCCAAGATCATATGATGAACGCCATTACGTTCCGTGACCTAGCAGGAGAAATGGTTGATTTATATGAATTACTGTATAAGTCAAAAAGTTTAACTACTGAGTAAACGTTAATTCCTAGTAGGAGGTATTAAGATGACTAGAGAAGAAAGAGTAGATAAGCAAAAGCTAGAAGAAAGCTTAAAGTACATGCACTTTAACCGTTTCATGATGGTGCGGTATCTTTCAGCGGCTTATTTCTTTGTTAATGCGGCTTGGGCCTTAGTGGCTTTTTCTTATCAAAGTTGGACATTATATATTCCGTTAGTGATGGTTGTTTTAAACTTACTATCTTCAATGGAGATAGCTGGTAAGTTGCAAAGCAAAACAACGGATGCACCTAAGACGACTTTTTACTTTCTAGTTCAACTGACGCTGAACTTACTACTAGGGATTATTTGTTTTACACCCTTGGCAGCTAGTGTATTTCCGTTTGTAAGCGCTAAAAATGCTAGAGCTATTATTACGATGATTTTATTAATCGGGATTTTTGGTGCAATCATGGTGTTGAATAGACTTCAAGCTGTCAAAACAAATTCAGATAAGTATTACAAGGTTATTTCCGCTTTTAAGAAAAATCACATTAAAAATTAGTTGAGGAGGATTTCTCATGGCATCAAGTTCTGGCTTTCAAGATTTTTTGAACAAGCATATTGTGGGTCCGATGGGGAAGTTTGCTAACTTCCGCTTTGTCCGTGCCGTTATGGCCGCCGGATTTACGGTTATTTCATTTACTATTGTTGGTTCTATGTTTTTGATTTTGAGTAACTTGCAACTGATTATTACTGCTGACTGGTTTGTAGATTTTTATAACAATACTTTAGGTCGCTTCCAAGACCTCTACTCTAACATCTACAATGCCGTTATGGGCTTTATCGCTATTTACTTTGCAGGTTCGTTTGCGTTTAACTTCACTAAGATTTATCGTGACGAAGAAAAGATTGATGTTGATCCATTAAACGGGATGTTTTTAGCACTCTTTGGTTTCTTTATCACCATCCCTCAATATGTGTGGACAGATGGTAAAGCATCTTTCTTGACCAACGCAAGTAAAAAAGCGGTTGAATCTGGAAGCGCTGTTATTAGCGGGTATGGTGCTAGTGCCTCAGGTTTTGCCCGGTTGGGAGCTACTGGGATCTTTACTGGTTTAATCATTGGAACCTTAGCAGTTCAAATTTACCGGATGGTTGTTAAAAAAGGTTGGGGTATTAAAATGCCTGACTCGGTGCCAAAGGGTGTTGCTGATTCCTTCACTGCCTTATTGCCTGGCTTCATGATTGCTTTTGTTGTTGGGATTATTGATGGAATTTTAGTCATGATGGGAACAGATATT
Source organism: Ligilactobacillus agilis (assembly GCF_025311475.1). Lineage (NCBI taxonomy): Bacteria > Bacillati > Bacillota > Bacilli > Lactobacillales > Lactobacillaceae > Ligilactobacillus > Ligilactobacillus agilis. Next base: position 27,342 of record NZ_CP104397.1, read on the forward strand.
TTCAACGTTCTTTATATCCCATTCTCCTTCGTTTCTAAGTTAGTTGATTCTTGGTGGGGAGTTGCAATTATCTTCTTCTTAATTGCTTTGCTATGGTTCGTTGGTATTCACGGTGCCACTATCATTTCAAGTTTCTACCAAGCATTTACACTTTCTAACTTAGCTGCTAATAACGCTGGTGGCTACCATGTTTTCGCTGGTGAATTTGCTAATGCCTTTGTTTTACTTGGTGGTTCAGGTGCAACTTTAGGGGTTGTTTTGTACATGTGCTTTAGAGCTCGTTCTGTGCAATTACGTGAGTTAGGTAAACTGGCTATTGTTCCAGGATTATTCAACATCAATGAACCAATCTTGTTTGGGCTACCAATCGTTTACAACATTGATGTTGCCATTCCATTTGCACTTGCACCAATGACTACGGCCGTAGTTACTTACGCTGCAATCGCTAGTCACCTTGTTCCTAAGATTACCGTTCAACAACCTTGGCCAACTCCAATCGGTTTAGGGGGCTTCATTGCAACCCAAAGTTGGCGTGGTGCTGTCTTAGCCGTTGTAACAGCTGTTATCGCAGCCGTAATTTGGTATCCATTTATCAAACGTTACGACAACAAGCTTTACAAGAATGAACAAGCTGCTAGTCAAGCTAAATAATAGTTAAAAATAACCCAGGAAATTAAAGGGCTTCATACTTGTTAGTAACATAGCTAGCAAGTATGAAGCCCTTTTTTGTTAGTGAAGGTGATTTCTGACATGGTAGTAGAAAGTAAGTTTAGGCTTTAGGTAAAGGGTTTTAGAGTAATTAAAAGGTTGCTCGTTTTTTAAATAATCAACTTCTTCGATGCACATAGCTGGTGTTCCCGCGGGTAAACCAGTTAGACTTGCTTCCTGTTCGGATAAGACGTGTACCTGGGAATATTCATCACCACTGATGATTTCTAAATTATAATGTTCAATAATGAAAGCGTAGATGGCCTTTTGGCAAATCTTTTCGTCTAAATAAGGGACGACATCTTTAAGGTAGTAGGCATCTTCGAGACTAATTAATTCATTGTTTTTGTAGCGTAGTCTGAGCACGTGGTATAAAGGTGTCCCCGGTCGACATTGGAGAAAGTCTGCGGTTCGCTTGGTAGCTGGGATGACTTCGAGAGTGAGAACCTTAGAAATAATGGGTGTTTCAACGCCTAAATCCCGTAAACCATATTTATTTGACATATTAATCACGTTATTCAAACGATCAGGATGAAAACTAACAAAGTAGCCACTACCCTGGATGCGTCGAATAATCCCCTGGTTTGTTAAAATGTCAAGGGCAGACCTAATGGTATTACGACTAACCCCGTAAGCGGAGATTAGTTCCTCCTCTTTAGGTAGTCGTTCCGGATAGACCTTTGCCTCGATTTTTTGGGCTAAATCATTTGCAACTTTTTGATACTTTAACATATTTGAATCCCCCCGATTATAAAAAGAAACCGCTTACTATAAGTTTATATAAATATTATACCCTAATAATAGGTTATTGGTGCTAAAATTTATTCACTAGTTGCCAATAAGGTGACTAGTAAACTTTTATTGGCTAAAAAGCATTTTCGGATAGTATCGTTGACAATTATTAACTTACAACTTAAACCATAGTCTAAGTCAATAGCTAGAAAGGAAAATTTTAAATAGCAGTAACCCCCGTAATGACACAAGGAATTGAAGTGCTATTACGGGGGTCTTTATTAATCAAAAGTATGCACAAATTCGGCTAGCGGCCGGCGGGGTGATTGGTAATCGTTTAGGGCGTGGGAGTCGCGGTAGCCGAGGGCGATACCGGCAATTAGGTTCTCGCTAGCTGGAATTTGGAGGGTAGCTTTGAGTTGGTCGGTATACTTGATTAGCTCATAGGCGATGATGCTATCGACGCCGCGGGACTTGGCAGCAAGGGTTAGGCTTTGGCTGAAAAGTCCTAGGTCAAATAAGGACCAGTCTGGGGCCTTTTGAGGAATGGTCAAGTAACAGATGACGGGGGCATTAAAGAGGTCGATTTGTGCCTGATTAAATTCGGTTAGATTTTCAGCCCCGCCGACAAAAGCCCGCATAGCTTCGCTATTGTTATGCATGTTTTCGCGGGCGAAATCTTCCCAGAAGCGGCGACGCATGGGAGCAAGGGTCGGGCTAGTGGCTAGTTTAGCTGCGGTTGCCTTTTGGTGGGTGGCTTTAATTTTAGCTAAGGTCTCGCCTTGAACCAGGTAGACCTGCCAAGGTTGAGAGTCAGACCAAGAGGGGGCGTAGTTAGCTAAGGTTAAAATTTCGGTTAGTAGGTCGGTTGCCACCGGCTTAGAACTAAAGAAACGGATTGACCGGCGGCTAGTGATAATTTGATCGAAGTCCATATTAATTCCTCCACAAAGAAAATTTAATTCTATTAATATCATAACAGATTTTAGGGTAAACGTTTTCTTTTTAGGAATAAAAAAAGCCCGAATTTTGAGGTATTCGGGCTAAGTTGCTTAGATTTCCCAGGCAATAGTTTCGTACGGACGCAGGGTTAACTTGGCTGGTAACTTGGTTAGGTCTTGGTCGTAGTTGCTGATGACGAGGCGGCAAGCTCTGTCAGCGTAAGTACCTAAATCAAGTTCTGTTTCTTGGCCGTAGAAGTTATTGATAACCAGAAGTTCTTTAGCTTGGTTATCAAGGTAGCGCCGGTAGGCAAAAACCTGTGGGTGGTCTTTGAAGACGGTTTGGAAGTGTCCTGCGGAAATGAGGGGCATTTCTTTTCGGAGCTTGATTAGCTGTTGGTAGTAAGTGAAGATTTGACCACTAGCTAGCTCTTTTTCAACGTTGATTTCTGCTTGGTCAGTTGGCTTTAACCACGGAGTTACGGTAGAAAAACCAGCGTATTTATCGGCATTCCAGTGCATTGGGACCCGGGAATTATCGCGGGCCTTGAGGCTTACGAGGTGGAAGGCCTCTGCAGGTGACTTACCAGCTTCGATGAGGGCTTGGTAGGCGTTCAAAGCTTCAACGTCAACGTATTCGGAGATATCCGTGTAGCTAGGGTCCATCATCCCTAATTCTTCACCCTGATAGATGTAAGGGGTCCCCCGCATCAAGTGGAGGGCAGAAGCCAGCATTTGAGCTGATTCCACCCGGAAGTTAACGGGGTCGCCAAAGCGGTTGAGGGCCCAAGGTTGGTCGTGGTTATTCCAGAAGAGGGCGTTCCAGCCGCCACCTTGGTCCATTTTTTCTTGCCAGTCGGTGAAAAGTTGCTTTAACTTCATGAAGTCAAAGGGATAGTCGCTCCACTTTTCGCCGTCTTTATAATCGACCTTGAGGTGGTGGAAGGTGAAAACCATTGAGAGTTCATGCTCGGCTGGATTGGAGTATGCGATTGAGTTAGGGATAGTTGCCGATGACATTTCCCCTACGGTGATAGCATCTTTATCTTGACCAAAGCTAGTCCGATTCAGCTCTTTAAGGTAATCATGCACGACGGGCGTATCGGTGTAGAGGGCTTTTTCTTCATTAATATCGGTTGAATCAACTAGGACGGTGTCTTTACCAGTAACGTTGATTACGTCAAACCGGAAACCAGCTACGCCCTTACTTCTCCAAAAGTTGATAATTTTACTTGCTTCTTTTCTGACGTTTTCGTTGTGCCAGTCAAGGTCGGCTTGGGTCTTATCGTAGAGGTGGAGGTAGTAGAGGTTAGTGTCGCCAAATTTCTCCCAGGCTGGACCACCAAACTTAGAAGACCAGTTATTAGGGAGACTACCGTCGGCCTTGGCCGGTCTTAAGTAGAAGAAGTCTTGGTAGTACTTGTCGCCGGCTAGGGCCTTCTTAAACCATTCGTGTTCGGTGGAGCAGTGGTTTAACACCATATCGAGCATCACACCCACGTTAATCTCCTTGAGTTTAGCTACTAGTTCTTCAAAATCAGCCATGGTCCCAAACCGGGGATCGATTTGGTAGTAATCGGCGATGTCATAACCATTATCGTTTTGGGGCGAGACAAAGAAGGGGTTAAACCAAATCATGTCGATGTTTAACTTAGCGATATAAGGAATCTTGGCAATAATTCCTCGTAAATCGCCAATGCCATCGTTGTTACTATCATAAAATGACTTAGGGTAAATTTGATAAATTACTTTTTGACCGAGTGTTTGCATAAGAGCCTCCTTTATATTTTTCGTCTGCGGGCAAAATCAAAAAAGCTGAAATCGTCGGGATGGTGATAAGATTCGGTGATTTCAAAGAGCCTAGTGTCTTCTAAGTAAGTTTTACTTGAAACTAAGACCGCACGCCGGTCTGCTTCTAACTTGAGCTTACTAGCGATATAATCATCAACCTTACGGACGGTGATTTCTTTTGTTGCGTAAGAAATTACAAAGCCTAACTTATCTTCCAGGTAAGCGTAAATCGAATTTTGGGCTTCCTCCATAGGTAGGAAATTAACCGGGGGACTTAAGAGGTAGTCACGGTCCAAGACTTTTGGTTGGTCATTGATTAACCGCAGTCTTTCCAAGAAGATGAACTTATCTGCGTCAACCTGTTCGACTTTGATGTTTGCAGGTAACTGTTCAATTTCTTCTAGACGTAAGACCTCTGTTTTAGCCTTCATCCCTAAGGTTTCATTTAATTCCTTAAAAGAAGTGATCCCAGCAACTGGAAAGGCATAGCGACTGCTGTCTAAGACTAACGAGCCCTTTCCCTTGATTTTTTGAATTAAACCTAAGTCTGTTAAGTCCCCGAGCGATTTACGGACGGTATTTCTAGCTGCGCCGTAAAGTTCCGCTAGCTGGTTTTCGCTGGGAAGGTAGTCACCGGGTTTATAAAGTTGATGCTTAATTTTTAAAGCAATATCTTGGGTAATGATTTCTTGTTTACTTTTAACCATCATCAATCATCCTTTAAAAGTAATTCTATGTTTATTATATTATCAGATGTGCGCACAAGCAAGATGAGAGTTATAAAAAAGCTTACATTCTTGTTTTAATAACTTTTTTAGTAAATATGTTGACACATGTGCGCACAGGTTGTAAGATAAATTCGAAGAGTTAAGAAAACGTTTTTGTAAAATGGAGGAAAAGCTTATGGCGAAAAAGGACTACACTAAGTTAGCTCAAACCATTATTGAAAATGTCGGTGGGCAAGAGAATATCGCCAACGTTATTCATTGTATCACTCGCTTACGTTTTTATCTAAAGGATGAAGGTAAGGCTAACGATGATGTTTTGAAGAATACGACTGGGGTGTTAGATGTAATTCACGCTTCCGGCCAATACCAAGTCGTAATCGGAAACGAAGTTACTAACGTGTTTGATGCCGTTGTTAGTCAATTAGGACCTGGCTTTAGCGGGGAAGCAAGCCCTGCTCCCGCTGAAGACGATGGCAAAAACCCGGTTAGTCGTGCAATGGGGAACCTAATTGGGTTTATTACTGGGTCAATGAGTCCGGTTGTTGGGGTAATCGCAGCTTCTGGTATTATTAAAGGGATTTTAGCATTATTAACTTTACCTCAACTAGGCTCATTACTTAGTCCCACTAGTTTAGTTTATATCTCTGTTAGCGCGATGGCTGACTCGGCCTTTTTCTTCTTGCCAATTTTGGTAGGGTTTGCAGCCGCTAAACGCTTGGGAAGTGACCCAATTGTCGCCGCTGTTATCGGTGGGGTTTTAACTTACCCACAACTAGTAACCTTTGGGAAGGCCTTTAAGTTAATGTTTGAAGTTGGGGGCTTTAAGTTCCAATTCCTAAACTATACTTACTCAATTTTCCCAATGATTTTAGCAGCTTGGTTAGCTAAAAAAGTTGGTGACTGGCTCAAAGATCACCTCCCAAGCTACCTACAAATGATTTTCAACCCATTGATTACGATCTTAGTTGTTTCTACGATTACTTTAGTTGTAACTGGCCCAGTTATCCAAGGGTTCGCCAACGGCATTGCGGACTTAATTAACTGGATGGTGCACGTATCCGGTTGGTTAGGTGGGCTTCTAATTGGTGGCTTCTACCAATTACTTGTTATCTTCGGTCTACACTGGGGCGTTGTGCCTTTGGTGGCTCAACAAATTACCGGTAGTGGGGAAAGTGCCCTAAACGCAATTATTTCCACAACGATGGTTTCTCAAGGTGCCGCTGTTTTAGCTGTTGCTATCAAGTCAAGAAAAGATGATATTAAGGAATTAGGTTTTGCCGCTACCATCTCCGCTTTCTGTGGGGTAACTGAACCAGCTATTTACGGGATTAACTTGCGCTTCCGCCGGGTATTTATCTCTGGTTTAATTGGGTCTGCAGTCGGGGGCTTCATTACCGGCTTAATGCACGGGACAATGTACGGCTTCACTGGGTCATTAATCGGTTTTTCTTCCTTCTTCAACCCTAAGAACCCAAGTGACTTAAATAGTTTCTATGCCTTCTTACTTTCATCTGCAGCTGCTTTAGTCGTTTCCTTTGTAATTGCCTGGGTTTGGGGTTACAACGACAAGATGGAAATGGGTAAAAAGGTTGAAAAGAAGCAACGGCCAGGCTCAACTCCTAAGCCAGCAGCTAACTTAGACGCTAAGGCTTCAGAAGAAACATTGGTTGCCCCTGTTGAAGGACAAATCATTCCTTTAGCCGAAGTAAAAGATCAGGTCTTCTCAACTGGGATGATGGGTCAAGGTTTCGGAGTGATTCCAAGTAAAGGCGTGTTGACAGCACCAGCGGATGCAGAAGTAACAGTTGCTTATGAAACGGGTCATGCGATTGGTTTGACTACCACTGCCGGGGCAGAAGTCCTCTTACACATTGGTTTAGACACTGTCATGCTAAAAGGGCAAGGATTTGACGTTAAGGTTAAGCAAGGGCAATTTGTCAAAGCCGGGGATGTTTTGGTAGAATTTGATAAAGCTCAAATTGAAAAAGCAGGTTATGATACGACTGTCATCTGCGTGGTCACAGATCCACATGATGTTAAAGTCAACTTGCCTAAGTAAAAATTAAAAATAACGGGCTGGGATTGTTACCGGCCCGTTTTGTTTAAGGAGGAATTTTGATGGCACCATTTAAAGCGATTGCAGTTGATATGGATGGGACTTTTTTGGATGATCAAAAAAACTACGATAAGGAACTTTTCGCTTATCTGTTAACCAAGATGAACGAGCAGGGCATCCATTTCATTGTGGCTAGCGGTAACCAGTACGAGCGCTTGCGCTTGGACTTTGTGGAACACTACCAAGACTTGGCCTTCGTAGCCGAAAATGGTGCCTATCTGATTGACCGGACACAAGCGGTGTTAACGCAAGCGCTAGATTTAGATGTGATTAAGCAGGTAGTAACCTTTAAGCAGGCCTACCCAGAATTGCACCTAGCAGCTTGTGGGGTCAAGGCAGCTTATATTCCCCATGACGAAGAAACGGATTTTGTGGAAGGGATGAAGTACTATTGTCCCAAACACGAATTGATTGAGAGTTTGGAGAAGTTACCGGTTGATGCCTACCTAAAGTTGACAGCGGGCATGAGGGCTGAAGACACTAAGCCACTATTAGCAGCCTTGCAAGCCGAATTTGGGCAGGTCTTAAAGATTACCTCGTCAGGCTTTGGTAGCATCGACCTCATGAAAAAAGGGGTTAATAAGGCTCAAGGCTTAGATTTAATGCTTAAGCGCTGGAACTTAGGCCATGATGACTTAATCGCCTTTGGGGACGGGGGCAATGACATTGAAATGTTAACCCACGCTAAGTATGGTTACGCCATGGAAAACGGTGATCCTAAGGTTAAAGCCATTGCGGACTATATTGCTCCTGCTAACAACGAAGCGGGCGTATTACAAGTCCTTAAGGGCTACCTCGAATAATTAATAAAAAAGACCAGCTCAGAAGTAAATTACTTCCGGGCTGGTTTTTAATTAGTTAAGGTAGTTACTTACGTGGTAGTAAAGGGTTAAGTCGCTTTGAAGGTAGAGCGTCTTGGAGTAGTTAAACGGCTGCTCGTTTTTAAGGTAGTTAACCTCTGTTAGGTGTAAGGCCGGGGTGGCTACTTCTAGGCCGGTTAAGTCGGCTTCCGCTTTAGTTAGGCGGGCTAGCTTAATGAATTCATCCCCATTTTTAATTTCCACCCCGTAGGTTTTAGTGATGAAATTAAAGATGGATTCACGACAGACTTCTTCGGTCAAGTAAGGCACAACACTTTTGAGGTAGTAAGCATCTTCCAGGCTGACAACTTCCTTGCTATTTGAACGCAGACGTTTAACGTGGTAAATATCTGTTGCAAGTGGGCATTGCAAGCGCGTGGCAATTTCTTGGTCGGCGGGAATTACTTCCAGGCTCAGAACCTTAGAAGAGATGGGGTCGGCCTTTTCCAAGTCATAGAGGCCTTTTTTAGACCCACCGTTAACGATTAATTCCCCTGGTTGAGCACTAGTGTTAACGAAGTAGCCGCTCCCTTGGATCGAACGCACCATGCCTTGGTTATAAAGGAGGTTTAAAGCGTTTCTGATGGTGTTACGACTAACTTGGTAGTGGTTAATCAGTTCTTGTTCACTCGGCAGTTTATCTGTATAAACTTGGTCGTCGATTTTTTGCGCAATGTTCTTAGCAACTAATTTGTATTTTAATGTCATATTGATCCCTTCTCTTTGATTCTTTCTAACTAATCATTTTTATGCTAATAACTTTATTATACAGGTTAAGCTGGAAAAAGGTAAGGCGGCTTAGGTGGGAAAAATAAGGGATATTTAAGGGGATGATAGTTAAAAATCTCACAATTTCAGTGGGAAATTAAGCGTCCCTGTGGGAACAAATCCCTTTAAAATAAGGAAGTCAAAGGTTTGACCAAAATATTTAAATATAATAAAAATCACTTTATGTAATCTTTTTTAAGGATATTCCACGGATTTGAGCGTAATTTGTCTGAAAAAAGATTTGAAAACAAAAAAATAAAAATTTTTTTGCAGGAATTTTTAAATTTGAAAACCATAAAAAATTTAAATTAAAAACTAAATTGAGTATTTGGGAAATGTTATTAGATAAACTTTTGTAACGAAAACGCTTAAGTTTTATGAAAGAAAACCATTCCAAAAAAATTAAGTTTTCCTCAACGTAACAAGCGTGATAAGTCACAAACTACAATTATTTTTAAAAAATTACCGTTGAAAAGCAATTCTTTTTGCGTTATATTGTTAGTGAAGAAATTCACATTATGCTTTTTAAATTATTGGAGGTATTTGATATATGGCTGCAAAAGAAAAGAAAGTTCCTACAGCTGAAGAAAAGGCTGCTGAAATGGAAAAGGCACGTGCCTACACAGATAGTTTAGTTCAAAAAGCATTGAAGGCGGAAGCAGAATTCGCAACCTTCACTCAAGAACAAGTAGATAAGATTGTGGCTGCTGCTGCGTTAGCCGGTTCAGAAGCTGCTTTAATGTTAGCACACGAAGCCGTTGATGAAACAGGTCGTGGGGTTGTTGAAGATAAGGATACTAAGAACCGCTTTGCGACAGAAAATGTTTACCACGCTATCAAGAATGATAAAACAGTTGGAATTATTGAAGAAGATAAAACCAAAGGTGAAGTTAAGATTGCCGCTCCACTAGGGGTGTTAGCAGGGATTGTTCCTACGACTAACCCAACTTCAACCGCAATGTTTAAGTCAATCATTACTTTGAAGACTAGAAATGCGATTGTCTTTGCTTTCCACCCACAAGCTCAAAAATGTTCTGCACACGCTGCTAAGATTGTTTACGATGCAGCCGTAGCAGCTGGGGCTCCTAAGGACATCATCCAATGGATTGAAACCCCATCATTGGCCAATACCACCGCATTAATTCAAAACCCTAAGATTGCTTCTATCTTAGCAACTGGGGGTCCTGGGATGGTTAACGCCGCCCTCAAATCAGGGAACCCATCACTCGGGGTTGGTGCTGGTAACGGGGCTATCTACGTTGACCACACAGCTCACCTTGACCGGGCGGTAGAAGATTTACTTCTTTCCAAGCGGTTTGATAACGGGATGATTTGTGCAACTGAAAACTCGGCCGTTGTTGAAGCTCCAATCTATGACGAATGGTTAAAGAAGATGCAAGAAAAGGGTGCTTACTTAGTACCTAAGAAGGACTACCAAAAGATTGCGGACTTTGTCTTCAACGACCGCCACGGGGTTAACGGTCCAGTTGCCGGGATGCCAGCTAAGTGGATTGCAGAACATGCCGGGGTAGACCTTCCAGCCGGTAAGGATGTCATGCTCTTTGAACTTGATGAAAAGAACATTGGCGAAAAACTTTCCTCTGAAAAATTATCTCCATTATTGTCAGTTTATAAGGCTAAGGACCGTGAAAATGGGGTTCAAATCGTAGCCAAGTTACTTGACTACCAAGGGGCCGGCCACAACGCCGCTATCCAAATTGGTTCTCAAGCAGACCCATTCGTAACAGAATTTGGTGACAGAACTAAGGCTGCCCGGATCTTGGTTAACCAACCAGACTCCATCGGTGGTATTGGTGATGTTTACACAGACGCATTACGTGCAAGTTTAACTCTTGGAACAGGATCATGGGGGAAGAATTCATTGTCACACAACTTATCAACTGCAGACCTCTTGAACGTCAAAACTGTTGCAAAACGGCGTAACCGTCCACAATGGGTCCGCCTACCAGAAAAGATTTACTATGAAAAGAATGCTATCTCTTACTTACAAGATGAATATGAAGACATCAACCGTGCCTTCATCGTAGCCGACCCAGGAATGGTTCAATTCGGCTTTGTTGATAAGGTATACGCTCAACTTGAAGTAAGAAATAACGAAGTTAAGACTGCTATTTACGGGACAGTTCGTCCTGACCCAACCTTAGGCCAAACAATCGAAATTGCTAAGCAAATGGCTCAATTTAAGCCAGATACAGTTATTGCTATCGGTGGTGGGTCAGCCCTTGATGCAGCTAAGATTGCACGCTACATCTACGAATACTCACTAGACCAAGAACCAGGCTTCTTGGAAAGCTACGAAGCAGTAAGTGAACTCTTTACCCGCTTACAACAAAAGTACTTGGATATCCGGAAGAGAATTGTTAAGTTCCACCACTCAACTAACACGAAGCTCTTCGCAATCCCAACTACTTCAGGGACAGGTTCAGAAGTAACTCCATTTGCGGTTATCACTGACGACCATACTCACGTAAAATACCCACTTGCTGACTACGAATTGACACCACAAGTTGCAATCGTTGACCCAGAATTTGTTATGACTGTGCCTAAGAGAACCGTTGCACTTTCAGGGTTAGACTCATTGTCACACGCTTTAGAATCATACGTATCCGTAATGGCTTCAGACTTTACCCGTCCATGGGCCTTACAAGCCATCAAGTTAGTCTTTGAAAACTTGGAAACATCTTACAAGTACGATCCTAAGCACCCAACCCTTGAAGGGGAAACAGCCCGTGAAAACATGCACTATGCTGCAACCTTAGCCGGGATGTCATTTGCTAATGCCTTCTTAGGAATTAACCACTCATTAGCTCACAAGACTGGTGGGGAATTCGGGTTACCACACGGGTTAGCAATTTCAATCGCAATGCAACACGTTATTCGTTTCAACGGTGCTTCTGGTAACGTTAAACGGACACCATTCCCTCGTTACGAAGTATACCGTGGTCAAAAGGACTACGCCGACATCGCTCGTTACCTTGGTTTGAAGGGTAAGGACGACGCTGAATTAGTTGAAGCACTTTGCGCTAAGATTGCCGAATTAATGAAGGCCTTAGACGTAGAACCTAAGTTATCAGCTAATGGTGTTACTAAGGAACAATTTGACAAGTCACTTGATAAGTTGGTTGACCTTGTTTACAACGACCAATGTACACCAGCTAACCCACGGCAACCATACTTGTCAGAAATCAGACAAATGTTGATTGACCAATTCTAGTCGCTAGCCATATATCAAAAGGTCGGAAACTATTGTTTCCGACCTTTTTAATGTCTAAAAAATACCCACCCTAACTTATGTAAGTGTACAAATAGGAAAGTTTAGGGTGGGTACATGTTGGTTAAAACATGTATATTATATCATGTTAGTTGACATGTTGTTGTAACAAAAACAACTGAGTGTAGCGTTTATTTACTGAAGTCCATGTCCTTAGTTTCCTTGGTTAAAACAAGGGCAACGACTGCCAAGACGGCTAAGGCGCCCATGTAGTATCCGGCTGACATTAAGCCAAACTTGCTGATGCACCAAGTGGTGATGGAAGGAGCCAAGGCTGCCCCAACTACCGCCGCCATGTTATAAGCAATACCGGCTCCGGAATAACGAACGTTGGTTGGGAAGAGTTCTGGAAGTAAGGCACCAACGGGACCGTAAAGGGTACCCATGATGACGAACCCAACCCCTAGGAAGGTGAGCATCCCAGCCATGTTGTGTTGGCCCTTCAGTAAGACTGGAAAGACAAAGGAGAAGACCAGTAGGGCAACCGTTGTCCATAAGAGGACGGATTTACGACCAACTTTATCAGCGTAAAGGCATGATAATAAGATCATGACTGCAAAGATGACGATGGCCATCATCAACAAGAAGAGGAATTCTTGGTGACCGAAGCCAAGGGCAGTCGTGGCATAAGAAAGTGACCAGGTTGTTAGGGTGAAGAAGAAAGCGTAAGTTGAGCCCATGATGAAAGTTCCTTGAAGGATTTGCTTCCAGTGGTGCTTTAAGACAACCTTTAATGGGGAGTGGTTAACTTCGGCCTTTTCTTGGGCTAACCTAAAGAGTGGTGTTTCTTGAAGTTTATGCCGGACGTAAAGGCCAACTACCACGAGGACAGCTGAGGCCCAGAAAGGAATCCGCCAGCCAAAGCTCATCATTTGGGCAGGACTTAGGAAACTTTCTAAGACGAAGAAGAGCCCGTTGCAAAGGAAGAAACCGATAGGAGCCCCTAGTTCGGGGAAAGAACCATAGAGGGCGCGTTTTTCCTTAGGAGCATTTTCTGTGGCGACTAAAACGGCCCCAGACCATTCACCCCCAAGACCTACCCCTTGAACGAAGCGGAGTAAGCAAAGTAGTAAGACGGCTGCTACCCCTAAAGTGCGGTAACCGGGCAGAAAACCGATTAAAACGGTGGATAACCCCATCAATAAGAGGGAAACGACTAGGGTCTTCTTACGACCCATCTTATCGCCGAAGTGACCGAAGACAAAGGAACCGACTGGGCGGGCAACAAAGGCAACCCCGAATGTTAATAATGAGAGCATGGTTGCGATTAAGGGGGTCATTGCTGGGAAGAAAATTTTAGGGAAATAAGCGGCCGCTGCGGTCCCGTAGGCGTAAAAATCAAAGAATTCAATGGCGGTGCCCACCATCGAAGCGGCAATAACAGTTTTCACCGGGTCTTTTTCTACTTTAAAGTTGGTACTTTCTACTGATTCCATAGACGTCACATCCATTCTAAAAAAATTTCAACAAAACAAACAAAAAAGCGCCGGTGACTGTGGATAGTCACCAGCGCTTGGCTAACTCCTACCCGCATCTTCTTGCAAGCGATGCGGGCACAACCATGCAAGCCGCATCATTAACTAATAATGACCCGAATGCTTGCAATAATAATGTTGTTGAAGTTAGTCTTTTTCATAATCAATTACCTCGTTCATCTTGTTGGTTATTAATTTAGCATGAAATAAATTAAAAATCAATAACAAAATGCGGAAAAATTAATTATTTTACCAACCGAGTTGAAACACTTAAAACACTTACCTTGAAATTTTTATTGAAAGTGTTTTAAAAACTGGGTATAGTTGAATTTGTAATAACGTTTTCAGAAGGTGAGTCAGATGGGATTATTTATTAAACGGGAAAAATTTAAAGAGTATATGTTGGATGACCAACCAGACATTAAGTATGATGAAAATGCAGTGCTCTTATCTTTGAACACGGTTCGGGGCAAGGCGGTTACTAACTGTATTCACTTCTCTAAGGAAGCGGGTTTGTATGCAGCTCAATATGAGAGTATGTGGGATATCTTTGGGGATGGCTTTTATATCCCGGCTGCTAAGATTAAGAAGGTTTACCGCAAGGAACAGCTGCTTTCAACCTACCTCTACATTGAAACAACTCAAGAGGTCAACGGCCAGTTGATGAAGCTTAAGCTCAACTTGCCTAAATTAAACCGTACCCCTTGGCACATTAAGAATTTGAAACGCCTCCAAGCCCAGGTTCCGGTAGCAAAATAAGGGGTGTTACACATGAAACGAATTGATAAGGTTTACCAAGGACTAGTGACCAAATGGCAGGCGGCCACTAAGGAAGAAGTCTTAGCCAAGCAGGGCAGCGCGGCTAAAGAATTGGCGGCGGAATTAGGCTTAACCCGGGCTAATACGTCCTTAGAATTAAATAAGCTAGTCAGACAGGCCCAGGTTGTTAAGATTAAGACCTTTCCGGTACGCTATTTGCCGATGATAGTGATTGAACAGCATTTTGGTCTAAAGCAACTAGATTACTATGAAGTGGCCTCCTTAACGGCCCTAACTAAAAAAACAGCCAAACCGACTGCAAAACCAGAGGCTATCAAGGAAGCTGCTTCTGAGCAGGTTAACCAGACAGATCCGCTTGAATCAATGATAGGTTACCGGGGCAGCCTCCATAACGCTGTTTCCCAAGCCAAGGCGGCCTTAATGTACCCCCCACACGGCTTACATATGATGCTTTTGGGCCAAACTGGGGTAGGGAAGACCTACTTTGCCAATAAGATTTACGCTTACGCAAAGTTTGCCCAGATTCTTAAGGAAGATGCCCCCTTTGTCTCCTTTAACTGCGCCGATTATTACAATAATCCGCAACTGTTGATGGCTACGCTTTTTGGTCACGCTAAGGGAGCTTACACCGGGGCTGAACAAGAAAAAGCCGGCTTAGTCGAACAGGCTAACGGGGGGATTTTGCTCTTAGACGAAGTCCACCGCCTCCCGCCTGAAGGCCAGGAAATGCTCTTTTATTTTATTGATAACGGGGTCTTTAATCGCTTGGGTGAGAGCCAAAAGAAGCGGCACGCCCAAGTCTTGATTATTTGCGCAACAACAGAAAATCCAGATTCTGCCATGCTGGCTACCTTCTTACGGCGTATTCCAATGTCAATTACCATTCCGGCTTTAGATGAGCGGCCAATTACCGAGCGGATTGAGTTAGCCCACTTCCTCTTTCAAACCGAAACCAAACGTATTAAACGGGCGTTAAGCGTTAAGCGTAGCGTCTTTGAGATTATCCTAAATGAGGATAACTATGGCAATGTCGGCCAGTTAAAATCGCAGATTCAGCTTACCTGTGCCCAAGCCTTTTTGAATAGCATGGGGGAAAAGACGACGATTAGTGTCACCGATAACGACCTACCGGAAAAACTACGGCAAAGTTGGCTGGCGGTTAGTAGGGCCGAACGTAAGCAAAGCGACCTGTCCCGTTACCTAAAAAGTCAGATTTTAATCGAGGTGGGGCAACCTAGCCTTGATAAGTTAGACAACGAGGAAAACATCTACAGTACGATTGAAACTAAGGTTCATAAGCTCCGCGCTGAAGGGATTAATGAAAAAGAAATTCACCAGTACATTATGACTGACCTGCATTTGCACATTAAAAACTTCTTTAAACAGGAAATCAACGAGGAAAACTTTAGTAAGTTTGTAGACCCGGCGGCAATTAAGTTAGCCGAGAAATTAAAGTTAATTGCGGAAGAAGAAATGGACCTCCGCTTTGACGCTAGCTTTATCCATTACTTCAGCCTCCACCTAGATGCTTTCTTTAAACGGGGCAGTAAAAATGACCTGCTGATGTCTGCCGAGATTGAAAATATCAAGCGCGAACATGGATTAGAGTATCAGGTAGCCAAGCTGTTTCAAACGGAAATCCTCAAGGAGACTGGGACCGCCATCCCGGATATTGAAGTTATTTACCTAACGATGCTTTTAACCTCGATTGAATCGATGTCGGCGACTAAAAAGATTGGCTTACTAGTGGTGGCTCACGGCAATTCGACCGCGACTTCCATGGTGAATGTGGCGACAGAACTGTTGGGTAAAGGCAACATTGACGCCTTAGACATGCCCCTAACCGTTTCGCCTTCCACCATTTATGAACAGATGAAAGCCAAGGTAAGGGAGCTCAACCAAGGAAAAGGGGTCTTATTACTGGTGGACATGGGGTCGTTAGGGATGTTTACCCAAAAGTTAGCCACCGAAACGGGTATTCCCGTGCGGGCAGTCCAAAATGTAACGACCTCCATTATTTTGGAGGCCTTACGTAAGGTCAACTATATTGATATGGACCTTAATAGTTTGGCTAACCAGTTGCGGCGCGACTTCATTAAAAACTTCGCAGTCCAAGAAAAAAGCACGGGCAAGAAGCGGGCGATTGTGTCAATCTGTATGACCGGGAGTGGGACGGCCCTTAAATTGAAAAAATTAATCGAGGGCATTATTAGAAAAACAACCACCGAAAATATCGAGGTAAAAACTGTTTCAGCGCTAAAGATGAGCGAATCCATTCCACCTTTAGCCAAGGAGTATGAATTAATCGCCACCGTCGGCACCAAGGAACCAAGTGTGGCGGTGCCCTTTATTTCCCTAGAAGACTTAATCGCTAGCAATGGCGAGGCCCGCTTAGAAGCGATTATTCGCCAGCAGACGCCGCCTGCGAAAGAAAAACAGTCGCAAAGTAACGTAGTTGTTTCGCAGATGTGTGAAGATATTTTAAATGAGCACTTAGTCTATCTCAATCCTCGTCCGGTTAACCAGATGTTACAAAACTGGTTAGAAGATCTTAGGAGAAGGCTTAAGATAGAGATGTCCAATAGTCAGCAGATTGCTTGCATTGTGCATACTGCCTTTGCCTTGGAACGGGCATCACATCACCAGACTAGTCTCAATTACGATGAAACACCTAGTCCGGAGCTGTTAGAACTATTGCCGGTGGTTAAGCAAACCCTAGATCACGCGGTTTCGTCCTTGAAATTAACGCTCCCGCAAGATGAATACTACTTTATTGCCGAGACTGTTATTGATAATCAACGCTAACCTGTTTCAAGTAAAGACAAACCTGTTTTATTTTAAAATACTTAAGAGCAAATTAAGGCTGGACCTGTTTTGATTAGTAAAAAACGGGTCCGGCCTTGTTATTGGTTTAAAAGCGTTTTCTAAAATTGGCACGCAAATTGCTATATAAAAAGTGTAGCTAAGTTGAAAGAAGGGAGTTTCAAAAATGGTTTCGTTAATTGTTTCTGGTCACGGCCAGTTGGCGCCCGGGTTGCTAAGCGCAGCCGAGATGATTTTTGGCACCAACGATACGATTAAGGCCGTGCCATTTAAAAAAGAAGAAGGGCTAGAGGATCTCAAAGCGCACTTTGAAGAAGCGCTCCAAAGCTTTGAACCTAACAGCGAAGTGCTATTTTTAATAGACCTGTTTGGGGGCAGCCCTTATAATGCGGCAGTTTCCTTAGCCTATGGGAAGGATAATTTGGACGTAGTGACAGGTGTTAGTTTACCAATGGTCTTAGAAGCGTTAGCCAATGCGCCAATGATGAGCTTAAAAGAATTGACCAGTCACCTACAAACCGTAAATCAAGACAGTTTTAAGGTCTTCTCACTTGAAGCAGCCAAGCTAGCTCAAGCCCAAGAAGACGAAGAGGAGGACGAATTATAATGAAAATTACCGTTGCAAGAATTGATGATCGTTACATTCATGGTCAAGTTTTGACTAAGTGGATTAAGTTATTACCAGCAGAAAGAATTATTGTCGTAAGTAATGAAGTAGCTAACGACCCAATGAGAAAAACCTTAGTTTTATCGGTTGCCCCTTCTAACGTTAAGGCCAGCGCCGTAACCCCTGAAAAGATGGGCCGGGTCTTCAAGAACCCTAAGTATGCCGATACTACGGCCATGCTATTGTTTGGTAATCCAAGCGAAATTGTAACTGCGGTGGAAGCAGGAGTTGATATTAAGGTTGTTAATGTCGGGGGAATGCGTTTTGATCCAAGCAAGAAGCAAGTAACGGAAGCCGTTAGTGTTACACCAGAAGATGTAGCTGCTTTCAAGAAACTGCATGAATTAGGGGTTGAATTGGAACTACGTCAATTACCAGGAGATAGCAAGCAAGACTTTATGAAAATCTTAGATACAAAATTAGGCTAGGCCTCAAAGGAGGAGATTGTAGTGAATGCTCTACAAATTGTATTAATCTTAATTGTTGCCGGGATTGCCGGGATGGGATCCGTTTTAGACGAAGCCCAAACACACAGACCCTTAGTGGTTTGTACCTTAATCGGTTTGATTTTAGGGGATCTCAAGATGGGGATTATCTTAGGTGGGACCCTAGAAATGATGGCCCTTGGTTGGATGAACGTTGGGTTAGCAATGGCACCTGATACTGCCTTAGCTTCAGCAATTTCTACTTTAATCGTTATTAATACTCATACCAGTGTTGGTGAAGGGATTGCCATTGCCGTACCATTGGCCGCAGCCGGTCAAGCTTTAACCATCTTTGTGCGGACAATCGTTGTTTTCTTTGTTCACAAAGGTGATGACTTCGCTGCTAAGGGGAACTACCGGGCTATTGAATGGATGCACGGGATTGCCTTAGCCTTGCAAGCCTTGCGGGTAATGATTCCAACCGCAATTATCATGACTTTGAGTACCGCAGCTGTGCAACACATGTTAGCTGCGATTCCAACCGTGATTACCAAGGGGCTCCAAATTGGTGGGGGTATCATCGTGGTTGTAGGTTATGCGATGGTTATTAATATGATGGATGTTCCGCAATTAAAACCATTCTTCTACATGGGCTTCCTCTTTGCCGCCTTCACTAACTTCAACTTAGTTGGTTTTGGTGGCTTAGGTCTAATCATGGCCTTGCTTTACTTACAATTAGAATACCGCAATGAAAATAAGGCTCCTAGGGTAGCAACTGTAAGTAATACCAGTGCTAGCGATGACGACTTAGACGATGATCTAGACGACGACTTGGATGACTAGGAGGGATTTTGATGCAAACACCAGCAGACTTAAACAACAAACAAGTAAAATTAACTAAAGGCGATATTCGCAATATGTATATCCGGTCTTGGTTCTTGCTAGGGTCATTTAACTTTGAACGGGCCCAAAACATGGGTTACTGCTTCACCATGATTCCAGCCATCAAGCGCTTATACAAGCCAGGTAAGGAAAGAAACGAAGCTTTGGTTCGGCACATGGAATGGTTCAACACCCACCCATGGTTAACCGCTCCAATCTTTGGGGTAACAGCCGCTATGGAAGAAGAAAAGGCCAACGGTGGTAACATTGACGGGACTGCCATTGCTGCCATGAAGATTGGGTTGATGGGGCCCCTTGCCGGGGTTGGTGACCCACTATTCTGGGGGACGGCTCGGCCCGTGTTAGCCGCCTTAGGGGCTGGGATTGCCATGACTGGTAGCATCCTGGGACCATTATTGTTCTTCGTCTTAATCAATGCCATTCGCTTGACCATGAAATGGTACTTCCTCCGTTACGGTTACGTTAAGGGAAGCGAAATCATCCAAGACATGGCCGGCAACCGGATTAAGAAATTAACTGAAGGTGCTTCAATTGTAGGGTTATTCGTTATGGGGGCGCTGGTATCTAAGTGGACCACAATTAACATTCCAATTGTGGCAACTAAGATTAACGGTAAGACCCAAACGGTGCAAGACATCTTGGATTCCGTGATGCCTGGGATGTTAGCCTTACTGTTAACCCTCTTTGTTTCCTGGTTACTTAAGAAGGGTGTAAACCCAATGTTAATTATCGTGGCAATCTTTGCCCTTGGTATCTTAGGTAAATGGTTAGGTTTCTTAGGCTAAATTAGCACTAAAACTTTAGTTGCTAATAAGAAAGAATCCTTCGTAATGACAGGCTCATTGCGAAGGATTTTTTACTATTATTTATAAGTTAAAATTTGAACATTGATTATCAAATTAGTATAAGTAACTTTTAATATCGCAGGCAAGTCAAACACTTATAAGCGGTTAATGTTACATTAGTATATACCATTGTAACAATGACGGTAGCTAATTTAAAGGCTTTAAGATTTTAATTAAAAAAGCGGTAGATTTTGTGCAATTTAACTAAAAAAGAATTGCAAAAAGTTACACAAAATGATAGTTTTAGGGTAAATAGTGTTGGCAGAATGGAGGTGTGGAATGGAGTTTAGATTTTCACATCGTGAAAAATTCCGGGATTACATGCAGTCGGTAATTCCCGAGGTAACATATCAACCTGAAGCAGTTTTGCTTTCCGTTAACGCCCTGCGTAAGGATAAGGTTGAGACTAGTTACGTCCACATTTCGCGTTTAGGGGGTTTTTTCACCGCGGAATATGAAAGCAAGCAAGGGACGTTTCATGATGGACTATATATACCCGCTGAAAAGATTGCAAAGGCGTCAATTTATGAACGAGAACTGGCCACTAGCTTAGTGCTAGAACTAACTGAGCAGGCTAGGGATGGTGAAGGGGTCAAGTTGTTTGTTGATTTTCCTAAGTTGAGTATGATTGGTTGGCACAACAAAAATTTAAAGAGGCTACGTGAGGCACTAGGTGCGTAACTATCTGAGGCTGAATATTTTAATCCTTTTTTTGAATGTTAGAAAACATTGCTTTTTAAATAGGTTTCCATTTTATTTAATTCCCAGTGTTTATGGTTTAATTTCTTCGGTAATTTTTGTAGTAAATATTAGTTAAAAAGTCCGAGGAAATCATCCAAGGACTTTTTGTTATGGTTAGAAAGTACATCTTATATATAGTAGAAAGTAGTTACCAGTGAGACAGCGGTGAGGTAACTACTATTTTTTTGTGGTAAAAAACAATAAATATTTCACTAAAAATTTACTAAAAAGTATTGAAAAATTTCTTGAAATCGTTTACTATAATGCTTGTAAAGAAATTATAGTAGAAAAGGGGATAGACTCCTATGGAAAGTACTAGTCAAGCTGTACCTCAAACAAGCGGTAACGCTAAATCACGGATTGCGTACTCATTTGGGGCATTTGGTCACGATATTTTTTATGCGACCTTATCAACATTCTTCATTACTTTTGTTACCTCGCACCTATTTAACACGGGGAACGAAGCCCAAAATGACCGGATGGTTTTATACATTACCAACATTATCGCGGCCTTACGAATTGTCGAATTAGTAATTGACCCATTTATTGGAAACGCTATCGACAACACTAAGACCCGCTGGGGTAAATTTAAGCCTTGGGTTGTAATTGGTGGATTAATCAGTTCTGTTTCGTTGTTAATTTTATTTACCGACATGGGTGGTTTAAACAAGACTAATCCAGGCTTATACCTAATCTTATTTGCAATTATTTACATCACCATGGATATCTTTTATTCCTTTAAAGATATTGGTTTTTGGTCCATGATTCCCGCCTTATCCTTCTCATCACAGGAACGGGAAAAGACAGCGACCTTCGCCCGGATTGGTTCTACCATCGGTGGTAACATTGTCAGTGTGGTTATCATGCCAATCGTCCTCTTCTTCTCAATGAGTAGAAATGGTGGGGCCGGTGATAATCGGGGTTGGTTCTGGTTTGCCTTTATTGTGGCTGCTATCTCCTTCTTGACTGCCGTCGGGGTTGGACTTGGTACCCATGAAATTGATTCAGACTTGCGGAAAAACACTGAAAAAACTGGGTTTAAAGACGTTTTGAAAGTGTTAGTGAAAAATGATCAGTTAATGGCAATTGCCTTGTCTTACGTTTTATATACAACTGGGGTAAGTATCTTAAACGCTTCCGAGCTTTACTACTTTACCTACGTATTGGGTCACGCAGCTCAATTCACATTACTAGGGACCATCAACACCTTAGTGGGGTTGTTATCAGTATCGCTTTTCCCTAAACTAGCAGACAAGATTAACAGAAGAAACCTCTTCTTCATTTGCATCTTCATCATGCTTTGCGGGATTGGGGTCTTCACGATTGCCGGCACCTCATTGGCAATGGTCTTAGTTGCAGCCGAACTCTTCTTCATCCCACAACCATTAGTATTCTTAGTAGTTTTAATGACAATTACTGACTGCGTTGAATACGGGCAACTTAAGTTAGGTCACCGTGACGAATCACTTACCTTATCAGTTCGTCCTTTACTTGATAAATTCGGGGGTGCGGTTTCTAACTCAGTCATCGGGATTGCGGCCGTAGCTGCCGGAATGACCACTGGGGCAACCGCTAAGACAATGACTGCTCACGGAATTATGTCCTTCAAGTTATATGTATTTGGGATTCCATTTGTTTTAATCATCTTAGGGGCCCTAGTCTTCTTCTTCAAGGTTAAGTTAACCGAAGAAAAGCACGCCGAAATTGTGGCTGAACTTGAAAAGACTTGGGATGAATACTTAGGTGAAGGCGAAACGGAAGCCGTTTCTAGCCAAGCATTAAGTGTCAAGGCTCCAATCGCAGGCCAATTAATTTCCCTAGCAGAAGTTAATGATGCAACCTTTGCTAGCGGCAAATTAGGCCAAGGTTTTGCAATTAAGCCTAGTGACGGCCGCGTCTTTGCTCCATTTGACGCTACCGTTCGCCAAGCCTTCACTACCCGCCACGCCGTGGGCTTAGTGTCAGATGATGGGGTCGTCCTTTTGATTCACGTTGGGTTAGGAACAGTTAAGCTAAAGGGCACGGGCTTTGTTTCCTACGTGACAGAAGGGCAGCGCGTTAAGGCTGGCCAAGAAATTCTAGAGTTCTGGGATCCAACCATTAAGAAAGCCGGTTTAGATGACACCGTGATTGTGACGGTTACTAACTCCGATGCTTTCAAAGACATTGACCTCAAGCTAGCTAGTGGCACCATGGTCAGCGCCAAAGATGAAGTACTAAGTTTACAAAGTAAATAGCAAGTTGGTTTAACCAAACCTTGAACCAACGTCACTGAAATAGGCTACCACTGCAGAAGTTGGTAGCCTATTTTTTAGTAGTAGTGGCATTAATTGGTAGCTAAATAGTTAGCGGAGTTGGTAATCTGACAAGAGAGGGTTATAATTAACCTACGGCCCTATTTTAGGGATTTGACTAGGAGTGTTTAGCTGTCAAGCTACTGAGGAGGTTACGGAGTTGTTAAAAAATTTAAAATTAGCGCTTGATTTGATAAGTCTAGTACTGCTTACACTAATTGCTGCTTTACCTAAATTAATCCAAGCTTTGCGATTAAATGCATTTTTTATGTTGATCCTATTTTTAGCACTACTAATTTTGAGTACGATTTTTTTAACAAGGATTGCAGTATGTATTATAAAAATTAGAAAATTAAGAACTAGAGTTATTAGACAAGGACTGAGCAAGAAAAAAGTTACGTCAGATGAAGCGGATGCAAAATCAGAAGAAAGAAAAGCGACAGAAGTTGAAATTATTTCGTTGAGAAGAATACTTTTCCAGCGGGCTACTATGGCTCAGCGTAAGAGTAATTTAAAAAAGTGGTGGAAAGATGCAAAAAAATATTGGCAAGATGCTAAAAAAGAAGTGACGAGGGTATGGAGAGTTAGCAAGCAGAGAATTAAAAAGAAGAAGCAAATCCGAAAAGATGTCCGCCAACAAATCAAAAAAGAAAATATGTTTTATTGGTATATAGATAGATAGGGGATTACGGATAGTGATTCTGATAGTCCTTGGTGGTGTCGTCGTCTTAATGATTGGAAATATAAGTGGTATTATTCCAAATAGCATGTCAAAATATAGTCTATGGATACTAAGCGTACTTTTTGTGCTTATTAGCTGCCAAGCTTCTATAATGGTAGCTATAAATGATAAAACACCGGGAATACTGAAAGCGTATTTTGCTAAACTTGAGGAGCGTAAAGGACTTGAGGAATATAAAGAATACGAGCAGTATAAAGAATACGAGCAGTATAAAGAATATGTTCTCAACTATGTAAAAGATGTGTTAACAGAATATAGACTACTTCAAAAAAAGATAGCTCATTTGAGTTTGTGGCTAGCGTTGTGGTTGTTTTTGCTAGGAGTAGTGCTGCCGATTTAGAAAATCTACTAAATTCAATTTTTCAATAGAAAAAGGTTGAAATCAACTTGGAGGTAAGCTGATTTCAACCTTTTTTGTTGGGCTAGTCTAGGTAAAAAGCATAGAGGTTAGCCGAATGAATTGTGCCATCGTAGTGTTTGAGGCGGTGCTTGAGGCAGGCTTCAAAAGTGAAATTGAGTCGCTTGGCAACATTATTACTGCGGGTGTTGGCTACGTCTGCTAGTAATTCCAAGCGTTTAATGTGGGGATAATCTTCTTTGACTAAGGAGATGAGGCCAGCGACTGACCGACTCATGATGCCGCGACCTTCAAACTCTTGCCCGAGCCAGTAACCAATGTCGGCGTGGCAATCATGGATGCTATTTAGGCTAAGCGTACCGACGACTTGGTTGCGGTAGTGGATGACTAGGTTTAAAGAGCGCCCCTTGGCCCAGTGTTCATTACATTGGCGTAGAAAACTCTCTTCATCAGCCGCCACTTTAGTAAGTTTAACCCAGGGAAGAAAGTCGCCTAGGTTGGGACTGGCCTGGATTAGCGCAAAGAGCTTAGGGCCGTCGATTTCTGGGCGGGGTAGGGCTAGTTTGATTTCGGAATCAACATTATAGGTTAGCATAGAATTCCCCCTAGTTAAGGCTACTGCCACGTAAGGTCAACTTGGTAGCAATTTTAATCATCCGCGGTACGCCTAGGTCCTGTTGATCTAGTTTACGCTTGAGTAAATCGACGGCCGCTTGGCCCATTTCCTTAGTGTAGACCGTGACTGCAGATAAAGGGGGGTAGACGAACTTAGCTGCAGAGGTGTCGTTAAAGGAAATGAGGCTGACACGGTCAGGAACACTGAGATTGGCTTCTTGTAAGGCACGTAAAGCCCCGATAGCTAAGGCGTCATTAGCGGCGAAGAAAGCTTGGGGTAGGTCGGCTCCTAGTTCATTGATGGCGGCCTTCATCATTTTATAGCCGGTATCGGTAGTGAAGGGACCTACGTAGACGTACTTAGAATTATAGAGGCCATTTTCACTGAGGTAGTGTTTGAAGGTGGAAAAACGTGGGTCAATCAAGGATAGCTTGCGGTCAGAGGTGGCTTCTTCACCGGCTAACATCCCAATTTTGGTTTGCCCTTGGTTAATGAAGTGGTCCAAAACGTTGGTGACCGAATTTTGGAAGTCGGTGCAAACGCAACTGTAACCTGCATTTAAGGTGTCGCTATCGACAAAAACCAGGTTGCTATTGAGTTTGGCTAGGCTCTTGATTTGGCTGGCGGAAAATTTACCGATGGCGATGATGCCGTCCACATTTTGAGCGTCGGTTAACGGATCGTTGTTGAAGATTCGGACGAGGTCAAAGCCTAGCTCCTGGGCATGTTTTTCGAGCCCGACCCGAATGGAGTAGTAGTATAAATCATCTAATTCTTCTTCTTTGGTATACCATTGAACAATTGCTAGCTTATTAGTTGCCGTTTTGCTTGGATGTTGCTTTTTATGCTTGGTGTAGTCTAATTCATCGGCAACTTCAAAAATACGTTGTTTAGTTTCAGCGCTAACTGACATGGACTTGTCATTATTGAGGACCCGGGAAACGGTTGCGGTCGAAACCTGGGCGCGCTCAGCAATGTCTTTAATTGTAGCCATGAGAAAACCCCCTTAGAACAGTTCTTAATTAAAAATATTGTAGCATAGATAAGTTAAAAATAAAATCGTTAACTAAATTAATTGAAACATTAAGTAAAATATAGTAAAATTTACTAGTAAGCGTTTTCTGAAATAGTAGAAACGACAGTTGGAGGAGGTTTTTTGATGACCGCATTAATTACTTTTGATGAACAGCAAGGCGTTTTTCACCTACATAACTGCAAAATATCCTATTTATTGGCGCTGGAAGAAGGAGGCGTTTTGAGTCACCTATACTTTGGGAGCGCTATTGATAGTTACCATGGTCAATTGAGGTATCCGCGGGTTGACCGGGGTTTTTCAGGAAATTTACCTGGGCACACAGACCGGACTTATTCGCTAGATACTTTACCACAAGAATATAGTGCCAGTGGGGATAGTGATTACCGCTTGCCAGCAGCTATCATTGAACATGCTGATGGCAGCCGGGCAGCTAGGTGGATTTTTAAAGACTACCAAATTGTGGACGGCAAGCCAGAATTAGCTGGCTTACCCCAAGCCTTTGTGGAAGATAAGACGGAAGCTCAAACCTTAATTATTAACTTAGTCGATGAAGTCAGCCACTTAGAGCTAGCGTTGAACTATACGATTTACCGAGATCAGGCCATTATTACTCGGTCTAGCAAGCTGACTAACTTGGGGAGCCAGGCGGTTACGATTAAAAAGTTAGCCTCACTGCAGATAGACTTTGTTGCCAAGGACTTTGAATCGATTTGCCTACCGGGCGCGCACGCTAATGAACGCCACTTAACGCGGGCTAAGGTGACGGCGGGGGTGAAGAGTTTTGAAAGCCGCCGGGGCAGTTCCAGTCACCACATGAACCCGTTTTTGGCCTTGGTTGAACCGAAAACGGATGAATTTAGTGGGGAAGCCTATGGTTTTGCCTTGGTTTATTCCGGTAACCACAAATTCGAACTGGAACAAGATCAAATTGACCAAACCCGCTTATTGATTGGAATTAACGATTATAACTTTAGTTGGGACCTACAGCCCCAGGCAAGTTTTACGACGCCGGAAGTGTTAATGACTTACTCGGAGGCCGGCTTAAACCGAATGAGTCAAGCCTTCCACCAAATTATTCAAGAGCGGGTGGTTAGAAGTAAGTTTAAGCACCAAGCACGCCCAATTTTAGTGAATAATTGGGAGGCGACTTACTTTGATTTTGACGAAGAAAAGCTCAAACCAATTGTGGCTGACGCTAAGAAGTTAGGGATTGAAATGTTTGTCTTAGATGATGGTTGGTTTGGCCACCGGGATGATGACACCAGTTCGTTAGGTGATTGGTCCGTTTATAAAAAGAAGTTTCCTCAAGGAATTAAGCATTTTAGCGACTACGTACATGAACAGGGATTGAAATTTGGAATCTGGGTTGAACCTGAAATGATTTCGCTTGATTCGGACTTGTACCGGCAACACCCAGACTACCTAATGCAAGTTCCAGGTCGTGCCCCTAGTCCGTCACGGAGCCAATTTGTTTTAGATATGAGTCGGCCTGAGGTGCAAGCTAATGTCTACCAACAATTAAGCCAGGTTTTAGACCAAGGAATTGACTACATTAAGTGGGACATGAACCGCAATATCTCTGATGTTTACTCGGTGGGCCTACCAGCAAGCAGACAGGGGGAAGTTTATCACCGCTACATTTTAGGAGTATATGCCCTCTTAGAGAAGCTAACCACGAACTATCCGGACGTCTTATTTGAAGGCTGCTCTGGTGGTGGGGGCCGTTTCGATGCCGGCTGGGCTTATTACATGCCACAATCATGGGCGAGTGATAATACCGACGCAATTGCCCGCTTAACCATCCAATACGGGACTTCGCTAGCCTACCCAATTTCAACGATGACAGCCCACGTTTCAGCCGTGCCTAATCACCAAACAGGGCGGCAAACACCACTGAAAACTAGGGGGGCCGTAGCGATGAGCGGGGTCTTTGGTTATGAACTAGACTTAACGAAGATGAGTCAAGCAGAGCAGGCTGCCGTCAAAAAGCAGGTTGCTAGCTACCAGCGGATTCGGACCTTAATCCAGTATGGTAAGTTCTACCGCTTGAAGGGCCCACACGAAGGAAATCAAACGGCCTGGATGTTTGTCAGTCCGGACCAAAGAGAAGCGATGCTCTTTACCTTCCAGGAGCAAGCTTTTGCTCAGGGGGCGCTGACTAAGACACACTTAGCCGGGTTAAAGCCAGAATTGCTCTATCGTGAAGAAGCCACGGGGCAAGTATATAGTGGGGCCGAGTTAATGAAGCTGGGTCTTTATGATCCGGTGGTCCACCAAGATTACACGTCAAAAAGTTATCATTTTAAGGCACTAGATTAGGAGGTTACATTTAATGGAAGCAAGTTTAGCATGGTTAGAAGATCCGGAAGTTTTTGCGGTTAATAAAATTCCCGCCCATTCAGACCATAAGTACTATCAATCTTATGAAGAGGCGGCGACTAAGCAGATGAAGTTGCGCCAGTCGCTAAATGGCACCTGGCAATTTAGTTACGCTCAAAACCCCAGCTTACGGGTCAAGGATTTTTACCGACTTGATTTTGATACGACTGGTTTTGATAAAATTCAAGTTCCAGGGCACATTCAGATGCAAGGTTATGATAAAAACCAATACATTAATACGATGTATCCGTGGGATGGCTTAGATGAGCTACGACCACCTAAGATTTCTAAAGACTATAACCCAGTTGGATCTTATGTCAAAACCTTTGAACTTGATGAAGCCTTACAGCAAAAAGAGGTCTTTATCTCATTTCAGGGGGTGGAAACAGCCTTTTACGTTTGGTTAAACGGTCACTTTGTTGGTTACGGGGAAGATGCTTTTAGTCCAACCGAATTTAGACTGAGCGACTACCTGGTAGCTGGGGAAAACAAGCTGGCGGTGGAAGTCTACAAGCGCTCGGCTGCTAGTTGGATTGAGGACCAAGATTTTTGGCGCTTTTCCGGTATCTTCCGGGATGTCTACCTTTACGCAGTTCCTAAGACCCACTTGGAAGATGTCTTTGTCAAAGCGACTATGGGGACCGATTATCAAAAGGGTCAGCTGGAGCTAGCAGGCAAGTTGACTGGTGATTTGGCTGAAGTGACGGTTTCTTACGCTTTGAGAGACCAAGAAAACCATTTAATCACAGAGGGCTTTGTGGATGGTCAACCAGAGATTGGCTTTAAACTGACAGACCTTGCTGTGGCTGCTTGGAGCGCAGAAAGCCCTACCTTATACACGCTGGAATTGGCAATCTTAAAAGACTCTCAGTTAGTCGAAGTTGTCCAACAACCAGTAGGGTTTAGGACCTTTGAACTCAAAGACGGCTTGATGCTCTTGAATGGCCACCGCCTCATTTTTAAAGGAATTAACCGTCATGAGTTCTCCTATAAGAAGGGCCGGGCCATTGGGGAAGAGGAGATGCTGTGGGACATTAAGTTTATGAAGGCCCACAACATTAACGCGGTTAGGACCTCTCATTACCCTAACCAGAGTCGCTGGTATGAGCTTTGTGATGAATACGGCCTGTACATGATTGACGAAACGAACCTAGAAAGTCACGGCTCTTGGCAAAAGCTAGGTCAATGTGAACCAAGTTGGAATGTACCGGGCAATAAACCTGAGTGGCAGGCTAACGTTTTAGATCGAGCTAATAGCCTCTTTCAGCGGGATAAGAACCACGCGGCCGTTTTGATTTGGTCTTGTGGAAATGAGTCTTACGCCGGGAGCGATATTTTAGCGATGACCAAGTTCTTCCACCGGGTAGACGACAGCCGGCTAGTTCACTATGAAGGGGTCTTTTGGAACCGGGATTATGATGAAATTTCCGATATGGAAAGTCGGATGTATGCTAAGCCGCAAGAAATTGCAGCCTACCTAGAAACCAAGCCGAAAAAACCTTACCTTTCCTGTGAATACATGCACGCGATGGGTAATTCCTTGGGCGGGATGAGCCTGTATACTGACTTGGAAGACAAGTACCAACAGTATCAAGGAGGGTTCATCTGGGATTACATTGACCAAGCCCTCCTCAAGCACAATGAATTTGGCCAGGAAGTCTTAACCTACGGTGGTGATTGGGATGACCGGGCTACCGACTATGAATTTTGTGGGGACGGGATTGTCTTTGCCGACCGGACTCCCTCGCCTAAGGCCCAAGAAGTAAAGCAACTATATGCCAACGTTAAGCTGAGTCTAACTGACAAGGAAGTCACCGTTAGAAATACTAACTTATTTGTTGATACCAGTGACAGTTACTTTGAAGTTAGCTTGAAAAAAGCTGGGCAATCGATCTGGCACAAGGATTACCAGTGGGTAGTGCCAGCTGGGCAAACAGCTAGTTTCAAGGTGGACTTTCCAAAAGCACTTGCGCCGGGTGAGTATACTTATGAGGTTAGTCAAAAATTGCGCCAGGCTACAAATTGGGCTCCGGCTGGTTATGAACTAACCTTTGGCCAATTTATTAAGCAGGTTGCAGGTCAAACCAAGCCTGCTAAGCCAGCCACACTTAAGGTTGTTCACGGCGACGTTAACATTGGCGTGCACGGGCCAAACTTTAGCGTGCTACTCTCCTTAGCCGAAGGAGGTTTGGTTTCCTATGTCTACGCCGGCAAAGAATACATTACCCGGACGCCGAAGACGAGCTTTTGGCGGGCCCAAACCGATAATGACCGCGGGGTTAAACATGGTTTTGACCGGGGGATGTGGTTAGCAGCTGGTCTTTACCAAAAGCACGTTGACGCTAAGATTGAAGAACAGGCAGATTGTGTCACGGTTACCTTTAAACACCAACTAGCACTAGCTGGTGAATACTACCACACGGTGGCTTATACCGTTGATAGTCACGGTAAGGTTACGATTAAGTTGAGCTATCCAGGCTATGAAAACTTACCGTCAATTCCCGCATACGGGATGGACTTTAAACTAAAGGCCCCTTACCAAAACGTGCGCTACTATGGTTACGGTCCATCTGAAAATTATTGCGACCGGAAAGCCGGTGCCCGCTTAGGGATTTTTGAGACCACCGCTAAGGAAAATAAGGCGCCTTACCTGGTTCCCCAAGAAACAGGGAACCGGACTGGCCTACGCTGGTTGGAAGTTACCGATGAATTAGGACACGGCCTGCGGTTTAGTGCTGGCGACCAGGCCTTTGAAGGCAGTGTCTTACCTAACTCGGTTTACGAATTAGAAACTGCCAGTCACCAGGAAGAATTACCAGCCGCTCACTTTGTTTGGGTCCGGATTTTAGCGGCCCAAATGGGAGTTGGGGGCGATGACTCTTGGGGCGCGCCAGTGCATAAGCGCTACTGGCTGGATGCAGCCAAGCCGTTAACCGTCACCTTTAGTTTGGAAGGAATTTAGGCATAAAGTTTAAACGAGCTCTCTTTGTAAAAAGAGGTTCGTTTTTTTACTGGCCAAAATTATTTGGTAAATAAATTCGGTTAAGTTAGTAAAAATTAACTAAATAATACTTGAAATTTTACTCAGTTAAGGATAGAATAAGCTTGTAAATAAAAACGCTTTCTGATAATACGACTTAAAGGGGTAAATTAATTATGAATAAAGCAGATTTAAAAGCAGAATTTAGTAAAATTTTTCAACAAGAAGCAGATGCAACTTTCTTCTCACCTGGACGGATT
Source organism: Ligilactobacillus agilis (assembly GCF_025311475.1). Classification (NCBI taxonomy): domain Bacteria; kingdom Bacillati; phylum Bacillota; class Bacilli; order Lactobacillales; family Lactobacillaceae; genus Ligilactobacillus; species Ligilactobacillus agilis. The sequence goes on from NZ_CP104397.1 coordinate 58,602, forward strand.
AATTTAATTGGTGAACATACCGACTATAACGGGGGCCACGTATTCCCATGTGCGATTACCCTAGGTACATACGGAGCTGCGCGGAAGCGTGACGACCAAACACTCCGTTTCTACTCAGCTAACTTTGCAGACCAAGGGATTGTGGAAGTGCCTTTGGCCGACTTACATTTTGATAAGGCTGATGGTTGGACTAACTACCTTAAAGGGATGATTCACTTCTTAAAGGAAGCTGGTTATCCAATCGACAAGGGGATGGATATTTACCTAAATGGTAATATTCCTAACGGTTCGGGGCTTTCATCTTCAGCCTCAATCGAAATGTTGATGGGGGTTATCGCCCAAGAGTTATTCGACCTAGACATTGAACGCCTTGAAATCGTCAAAATCGGGATGAAGACTGAAAACGACTTTATCGGGGTTAACTCAGGGATTATGGATCAATTCGCAGTCGGGATGGGGGCAGCCAACCGGGCCATCTTGTTAGATACTAACACCCTAGACTATGAATTAGTTCCCCTTGATTTAAAGGATAACGTAATTGTGATTATGAACACCAACAAGCGCCGGGAATTGGCTGATTCTAAGTACAATGAACGGCGGGGTGAATGTGAACAAGCTTTGGCCGAACTCCAAACTAAGTTAGATGTTCAAAGCTTGGGTCAATTAGATGCCCAAACCTTTGACGAATATAGCTACTTAATCGCTGACGAAAACCGTTTGAAGCGCGCTCGTCACGCTGTTTGGGAAAACCAACGGACCTTGCAAGCCCAAGAAGCTTTGCAAGCAGGTGATTTGGACAAGTTTGGTCGCCTAGTCAACGCTTCCCACGTTTCATTAGAGCATGACTACGAAGTAACTGGGGTTGAGTTAGATACCTTGGCACACACAGCTTGGAAGCAAGCTGGTGTCCTTGGTGCCCGCATGACCGGGGCTGGATTTGGTGGTTGCGGAATCGCAATTGTTGCCAAAGACAAGGTAGCAGCCTTTACAGAAGAAGTGGGTAAGGTTTATACAGCTAAAATTGGTTACGCCCCAGCCTTCTACATTGCAGAAATCGCTGATGGCACCAAGGTATTGTAATTTTTAATTAAGGACGGGATTGAGATGGCAGGTAAATTAGTAGATGAATTTGTAGCGCAGGTAATTGCTAATAGTGATTACACTGACCTAGACGCAGTTTATTTGAAGAATCGGGTGCTAGCCCTAGTTGGTGAAGCTGGTGCTGACCGCACTACCACTAAAGAAGCAATCATTGATTTGAAAGATGAGTTGGTAGCCCTTGCGCAAGCAAACGGCAAGGTGGGAGCAAGTTTTAACGAAGGCGATACGTTGGGGGCAGAGTTAATGAACTTCATCACCCCTAGACCGAGTGTGGTTAACCAACGCTTCTGGGAAACTTATCATCAGAATCCAAGTCAAGCCATCAGTGATTTTTATGCCTTAAGTAGGCAAAACGACTATGTTAAGGTAAAGGCCATCGCCAAGAATATCTACTACCAAGTGCCAACCGAGTATGGTGAGATTGAAATTACCATCAACCTCTCTAAGCCAGAAAAGGACCCTAAGGCCATCGCGCTTGCTAAAAAGATGAAGCAAGCTGGCTATCCTAAGTGCCAACTGTGCTTAGAAAATGAGGGGTATCAAGGGCGGGTTGACTACCCTGCGCGGGCTAACCACCGAATTATTCGCTTTAAGCTCGGACGAGAAACCTGGGGCTTCCAATATTCACCTTACGCTTACTTTAACGAGCACTGCATCTTCCTAGATAGCCAACATGAGCCGATGGAAATTAACCAGGCAACCTTTGAACGCCTGTTGAGTATTGTCAATCAGTTTGACGGTTACTTTGTAGGAAGCAACGCCGACTTACCAATCGTTGGGGGATCAATTTTAACCCACGAACATTATCAAGGTGGGCGGCACGTGTTCGCCATGGAAAAGGCCCCAGTTGAAAAACAGTTACAATTCGCTGGTTATCCTAACGTCGCAGCCGGGATTGTTAAGTGGCCAATGTCTGTCATCCGCTTGAGTTCAGACAGTAAGGAAGAGCTAGTGGCACTGGCAAGCAAGATTTTGGCTAAGTGGCGTACTTACTCCGATGAGGACTTACAAATCGTGGCCGAATCGGAGGGAGAGTTGCACCATACAATCACACCGATTGCCCGTAAGCGGGATGGCAAGTTTGAGTTAGACCTGGTTTTACGGGATAACCAAACTTCAGCCAAGTACCCCGATGGAATCTACCATCCTCACCAAGACGTCCAACACATTAAGAAGGAAAACATTGGGCTTATTGAAGTCATGGGCTTGGCAATCTTGCCGCCGCGCTTGAAAGCAGAACTAGCTGAAGTAGCCAAGTACCTGTTAGGGCAGCCTAATGAAATCAAGGCCTACCACCAAGCTTGGGCCGATGAAATTAAGGCTAAGCATCCGGAATTAACGCCTGCTAATGCTAGCGAAATCGTCAAGGCAGAGGTGGGGCAAGTCTTCAAGCGGGTGCTTGAGGATGCTGGTGTATATAAGCGTACGAAAGCTGGTCAGGCAGGCTTCATGCGCTTCGCCCACTATGTGGGTTTAGTTGGCGACTAAGTTAGCTGAACTTAGTCGGTGCGCCTGAATTTAACAGCAAATCAAAAAATATTTTAAGCAAAATCTACAAAAATAAATTGTCTACCAAATAGGCCTCGCAAAGCCGAAACTGACTTTGCGAGGCTTTTATTTAGTTTGCTTTTAGAAAGCTTGCACTGCCTAAGTAAATAGCACAACTTAGTAGGCAAAAGACTAAAGAAGCGCCGACTTGTTCGAACATTTTATAATCTGAGCGTTGTGTTAAACTTTAGGTGGTAGCGGTGAGTGGATATTTTTTTTGACACAGTTAGGTGATGGCAAATGAAAAAGAGTTACTTGGAGTATGTGTTAGTTATTTTTATAGATACCTTGGGGATTGGGGACTTGCCATCCGCTAACGTACTAGAAATGCTGACTAGCGTTACATTAGAAATGTTAGTAGTGTTGGTATTAGTAGTGCCGGTCCCCAAGAAATGGAGGTTTGCACCACTGCCAGCTTTTCTAGTCTGCTGTTACTTTTTACTACTGGTGAACTATTTAAACTGGACTAATTGGTTAGCAAATCTGACGAACTGTCTAATGATTATTGGTTCTTGCTATGGCTTATACGGATATTTACAAAGGCCGAAATGAGAAAATAAGCTCGCAAAGTCAGAAACAATGGCTTGGCGAGCTTATTTTAGTGACGACTGGCCCGGTAATTGTGATTACCTTTTATCTTATGGACGTGCTGCTTGAATTTGGGCTGATTTTGGCTAACCAGTTTAAAGTTCTTCATCTTACCGTTAAATGGTTGGTTACTTAAACGCAACTTAGTCCAAGTCTGCATAGCCACAATCATATTAGCCAGGTCAGCTAACTGTTTTTTGTCATTTTCGCGGACGGCTTCGCGGTAAATATCTGTCTGTAACCGGTTGGCCAAGTTGGTGTGATAATCAAGTAACTCTTTGGTCAAAGCTGCGTGCCGGTATTGATTGAAGAGTTTTTGGATGGTCTCCATGGCTTCCTTGACATTTTTAGGTTTGAGATAGCGATTGGACATACTAATCCTTCCTTCTAGCGACGATTTCTAATTTGATGCGGTCGGGGTCTTCAAAAAAGCAAGCATAATGGTCCTTGCCCCCGGCGTAAGGGTAGCGCTCGGGGTAAAGCAAGGTAACCTGCTGCTGTTCAAGTTGCTTTTTGAAAAAGTCCACTTTGGCGCGACTACTTACTGAAAAAGCCAAGTGGTTTAGACCGACGTTACACCTATTATAACCGTTTGCTAGATATTTAGCTTGAGTTTGGACGAAAACCAGGTAAAAGTCCTTTTTTCGAAAGGAAAATCCAGCCGCCCAATTTTGGTAAGCTTCAAAACCTAGTTGTGGTAACAGCCAGCTATAAAAGGCGTAGCTCGTCTTTAGGTTACTAACATAAATTTCTAAATGATCCACGCTAACCTTCCTTTCGTTAGAAAATGTAATCCAAAGCCTATTGTAAACTTATCTTAGCTAATTATTTAAAGAAATTAGATTAGAATTTGATTGCAAGCGAATTTGACTTGCCAAGCAACTGGAAGCTTAGGGCGCAAATGCCATTTGGTTCGATTGAAGCGCCTGCTAGCAGTAAGGATTTCATTGCGGATGAAGAACGCTTTAAGGTTCGCTTTGAATAAGATAACTAGACTGGTGTAGTTTACCCAGCCTATTTTTTAGCTTCGCTAGATAGAAAGATTTTTTGGTTTACCTTGAGCAAAATTTAATTTATAATGAGGCTGAAGAATCATTGTTTGTCGTCAGGTAAGGGTTAGATAGAGTTTATGGGGGATGATGTCTATGCAAGTTAACAAGCATAACAAATTGTATAAAGATAAAGAAACTAAACACGAGCCTAAAAACTTCCGCTTAGGTAAGAAGGGCCAAGAGCTACTAGCTAAGGTGGGCTTGGTTCATTCTGCTAGTGAGGCGGTTAGTGATAAGGCCAAGACTATGGCTCAAATTGAAGACCAACGGATTGCGGCTGAAAATGCGCAAATTAGCACCAACACCAAGAAAAGGTTGAAGCAATCTTTGGCAGCTGGGGTAGCCCTGGGCGGGGCAGTGATGACAGCTCAAGTAGCTCATGCGGATACTACTCAAGGTAGCAGTCAAAATGTGACTACAGACACTGCTTTAGCTGCAAGCAAAGCCCGGGTACAAGCATTTATCGACCAGGCTAATGGGTTCATGGCTAGTTCAGCCTATCAAAATGCGACCCCAGCTGACCAAGCTTTATATCAAAATACGGTTGCACAGGCCAAAGTCGATTTAGCTAGTGGCAGTTTTAATACGGATTACTACAATAATGTGGCCGACACCTTCCAACGAGTAATCAACCAAGTGGAACGGCCGAGCCAAATTCGCTTCTCACACGTTGCAAGTGAAGAAGAAAATACTAACGCTACTACTACCACGCAACAAGTGCAAGCTGGCAAGGCAGAGTTACAAACGTTGGTAAACCAGGCCGATAGCTTCATGGCTAGCCCTGCTTACCAAAACGCAACGCCAGCAGATCAAAGCCTCTACCAAACAGCTTTAAGCCAAGCTAAGGCCCAGTTGGCAACAGACCAAGCCGATTACACTAGCGCTTTGGATAACTTCCAACGGGTAATCAACCAAGTAGAACATCCAAGCCACTTAGTCTACTCACATACTGCAAGTGAAGAAGAAGCGCCAGCCAGTGAAACTACTACCAGCCAAGCTGCAACTAGTGAGGCCAGTGCAACTGTTGCTTCTGAAGCAGAAACTAGTTCACAAGCTCCAACTACAACAGCTAGCCAAGCCCAAGCAACGACTGTGTTAGCAGCTAACCACGAAGAAGCTGCCCCTCTTCAGTCTGACTTTGGCAAGTTAGTAACGGAAGCCAAAGCAACTGGTAACTTGACAGCCGTTAGCCAAACAATGGCTGAATTTATCAATACTCCTCAAGGAGAAACGGCAACGGCAGCCGCTACTCCAAGTGCAAGTCAGGCTAAACCAGCTCCAGCTACTAGTCAAGCGTCTGAAAAGGATTCAGCTAGCCAAGCTAAAGACCACCTAAGTTCTGCTAGTATGGGTGTAACTGGTGCAGTAATGACAGCTGCAGTTGGTGCTGCCCGGCTCAAACAAGTTAAGGATAATTAGTAAGTTTTAAAGAGTGCTGGAATCAATGTTTTAAAAACGTTGATTTCAGCGCTTTTTTGTTGCTATTTTCTAAGTTCTATCTGAAAAAAAGCTATTTTTTGTAACAAATTTGTTAAAAAAGTGTTTGATAGTTATTTTAAACATTTATCGGCGTTTAAAGTCAGTAAATACTTATATTCAAAAAAATAGTTAAAAATTGAATATACAACTGTATATATAACATTTAACGAATTTAAATATAACAAAATCTAAGAAAGAGCAATAGCTTAACGGAAAAAGCTATTAAAAATAAAAAGTTGTGAAAAACTTAAGGAAGAAAAAGCGTAAACTCACACATGATTTTAACTTGTCCACCAATAAGTATATACAAGTCTGCGAAACCCACTAAAATATGAAGCGCTATCATCGTTAAGGGAGGGGCGAAAAAAGACTGATATAGAGAAGATAATTTTAATTTGCTTTCTAAAATTTTAGGTATAAAATAAAGCTAGAATGAACTTTCTATAATTATTTGTTTGTTTAATTTATGTCAGCGGGGGTGGCGAGTAATCTATGAAAAGAAGGAAATATAATAAGCTTTACAAAGAAACAGATCGCAAGACTCGTGTCAAGATGTATAAGGCTGGTAAACATTGGGTGCAAGCCTTATTATCACGGATTGGGTTATTGCGGATTGCAAGCGACGATGTCGCAGACAAATCTGTTCAAGTTAATAATATCGAATTAAAGCGCGCTGCTGAAAAAGATAGTAGCGCTAGGGATAATGACGCGAAAAAGAAGGCCTTGCGAACGGCAGTTACGGCTGGAACAGTTTTAGGTGGTGCGGTAGTCAGTACGCAAGTTGCTCATGCGGATACTACACAGGCAACCGAACAAAATGTAACAGCCCAATCTACGAGTGATAGTCAAGCTTCTACAAGTGTTAGCCAAGGTAGTACTACAAGTACTATCTCTGAAAAGTCTGTTGTAACTAGTACTTCCGAATTAAATACTGAGTCTGATAGTAGTTCACAAGTTAACTCTACATCAGTAAGTACTTCCGTGAGCGCTTCTCAATCTAGCTCTGTGAGTGCTTCTCAATCTAATTCTGTAAGTACTTCACAATCTAATTCAGAGGCGCATTCTACATCTGAGACTACAGCTAGTGCTAGTAGCGAGACTACTAGTGGGTCTGAAGCTTCAACAGTAGCAAGTGAAGCAAATACTGTAACTGAGAGTGAATCAGCAACAAATGCGTCAAGTGTCCAACCAAGCTCTGAAGTTAGTGCTACGACAAGTACTACGAACAAGGATAAGCTTGAGAGTTTGTTGAATCAAGCAGATGAAATAACAGCAACTGATGGCTATAAGCAAGCTAATCAAAGTTATCAAGTAGCGTATCAAGCTGCTATTCAACGTTATCGTGAAGTGTTAGCTAATCCTACACAGAATCAATCAGATGAATATTATGGTTATGGTATTGATAACCTTACTTTGTTGATGAACGAAATAAAGACACCGTCAATAAAGCCTAATATCTTTATGGCAAATGCTCAAACTAATTCAAGTTTAGGCACGCCGGATGAAAATACAGCTCCTAAAGATACGCCTGCCTATTGGGGAAGTAATGGCAACGATAAATACAAGTGGATTGTCGGAGATAAAAACAACCGGTTATGGTGGGATGTTAATGCTTACACCAGTCGAGGGACTAATCAAACAATTAATGAGGCTAAGAACAACGTTAATGTACAAAAAGAGGACCTAGATGGTGGAAAAACTCAATGGACGATTACCTTCTACCCTGGACAAGGGATGTATTATGATGGTGATGAGGCTTTGAATAATGGTTTACAAAACGCCCAAATGGGTTTTTACCTGACCAAGGATTACCAAATCATTGGTGATGTGAATGTCCATATTAGCTTACGACCAGGAACGACTTATGCCTATTGGGGTGGCGGACTATCAACTGGTCTGAAGGTACGAAACTCGCCAAATAATCTCAATTCAGGGGATGTCAACCCAGAAACAGATATCACATTTAAGCCAGGGGACGTTAATCAAACAAACGGGGTAATTAGTAAAGCTACGAATCCGTACTATCAATTCGGGCGGTATGCGGATATTTGGAATATGACCCCTGAAAACTTTAATAAGTCGGTCTTTACCAGTAGTGATAATAGCGATAAAAATCATGAATTGTTTATGCGTGCGAACGAATTTGACAATGCAACAGCACGAGACGGACAAAATTCCAAAGATATGGTGGTAAATAAAGCACCATTTACCACGTCCTTTAATAAGGACACAATTGGGACAGCTATGTATTTTCAATCGTGGGGCGATCGTTCCCGAAGCATGAATGCTTCTTACACGGTGACCTTTACGACTCAGCATAGTAACGCGGACCAAGCCGAGCTTGCGGCCGGAGATTATAACGGGGCTTTCTCGGGGGGTTATGCAATTATTAACTCCTGGCAAAATGGTATTACTAGTGATGCTAAAAACTTGCAAGGGCAATTGGTTGGTCAAGAAGTCTACAACTACGATCAGGATACTCGTTCAGTTGATTCGACGATTCCAAGTCAATTGACGAGTGAGAGTGAAAGCGAGTCTGAATCAAGTAGCAAGAGTGAGAGTGAAAGAGAGTCGGAATCAAGGAGAGTGAGTGAATCCGCTTCGACGAGTGTGAGTGAATCAGCCTCAATGAGCGCAAGTAAATCAGCCTCAACGAGTGCCAGCGAATCAGCCTCAACGAGCGCAAGTGAGTCCGCTTCAACGAGTGCAAGCGAAAGTGCTTCAACAAGCGCAAGTGAATCAGCTTCAACGAGCGCAAGCGAAAGTGCCTCAACAAGTGCAAGCGAATCTGCTTCAACGAGCGCAAGTGAGAGTGCATCCACGAGTGCAAGCGAAAGTGCTTCAACGAGCGCAAGCACGTCAGCGAGCGAAGCTCAAAGTACAAGTGAAACGGATTCTAATAGCACTAGCGAGGATTCAAGCAGCAGTGAGACGCAATCAGAAACAGGCAGCGAATCCGGTTCTGAAAGTGTAAGTGGCTCAGGAAGCCAAAGTGAGGATCCAAGCAGCAGCGAGACCCAATCAGAAACAGGAAGTGAATCTAGTTCTGAAAGTGTAAGTGGCTCAGGAAGCCAAAGCGAGGATCCAAGCAGCAGCGAGACGCAATCAGAAACAGGCAGCGAATCCGGTTCTGAAAGTGTAAGTGGCTCAGGTAACCAAAGCGCAACGCCAAGTGGCAGCGAATCAACGTCAGAAAGGCCAAGTACTTTACCAAACCACAGTGAGGACAGTAAGTCTGAAAGTGGTTCAGATAGTCAAAGCAAGGATCCAAGCGGTAGCGAAACCCAATCAGAAACAGGAAGTGAATCTAGTTCTGAAAGTGTGAGTGGCTCAGGTAACCAAAGCGCAACGCCAAGTGGCAGCGAATCAACGTCAGAAAGACCAAGTACTTTACCTGATCACAGCGAAGACAGTAAGTCTGAAAGTGCAAGCACATCAGCTACGACATCTACGAGCGAAAGTGTAAGCCAGTCAACTTCAACTTCTGCAAGTCAAAGTGCTTTAGTAAGTACGAGTGAATCTACTTCTAACGCAAATGGTTCTAGTGCATCTGAGAGCGTTGTTCCACTTGCAAACCACAGAACGGTAACTAAGACTAACCTTGCAGAAAATAACAAGGCCAAGAATGTTTCTGCTGGTCGTCAAGCCTTGCCACAGACAGGTCAAGAAAACAACCACTATGCAGAAATTGGTTTAGCTAGTGCAGCCTTGAGTGCATTACTACTTGCAACGGCAAGAAAGAAGAACAAGCACGATAAAAAAGAATAGTGGCTAGTTAACTAGCAAGAAAGGGATCTCCAATGGAGGTCCTTTTTCTTTTGATTAAAAATATGTAAAACTATATTTATAAAAAATATAAGATATATATTTTGTAATATTTGTTTTGGGTATAAAATAGATGTTGAGATATAAGTTACTATTAATCTTTGGTATGAAGATGGTACACGTTGAGGTGACCTAGAATGAAACTTAGAAAATACAACAAACTATATAGAGAAACAGATAGAACTACGCGGGTAAAAATGTACAAAACAAAGAGAGGCTGGGTACAAAAATTACTTGCCTGGATAGGAGTTTTGCGCGTATTCAAAAATGATGCGACTGATAAAGAAGTTGAAGTACATAAGGTTGAATTAGAGCGAACTGAGGAAGAAGAAAAGAAGCATGCAGAGAATCGCCGGTTAATAAAATCAGCCCTGACAACTGCTGCCCTAGTTGGGGTTGGTGGTGCAAGTGTAACGACGCAAGCATATGTGGCTAAGGCAGATACAACTTTGGCTACGTCACAAAATTTGTCTGCGCCAAGCGAAAATGATGGTACAAGTACAACAGAAAGTACAAGTCAAACTGACGAAGACTCAGTGTCTGCAAGTAAATCCTCATCAAGTTCAACTAGTGAATCAGTGTCAATCAGCCAATCGGCGTCAATTTTAACCAGTGAGTCAGTATCTACGAGTCAGTCATTGTCAATTTCACTCAGTGAATCTACGAGTTTGCAAAAGGCAGCTTCAGAAACAGCTCCTACTACAGAACAAGAAAGTAATAGTGGGTCGCAGACTGGCAGTGACGAACCTACTAATACAAGTGAAACAAATTCCTCTGAAAGTGTGGTTAGTGGCTCTACAGGTACACCTGTTGTTGCTAGTGCAAATACTCAAATGAGTGAGCCGGTTACATTAACATACACAAGTAATGATAGTAATCAACCAATTAAGCAAATTGTTGGTGAGTATAATCCCCAAAACAATTCAATTACGTGGAGTGTCGATGTTTCTTTAATTGAGAATAAATCTAAAAATTACGTACATCTCTATCTCAATACGAGTGATCCTAATGGGAACAGTTACCTGGCTGACGTTAATAGTGTGACTTATTCAGTAAATGGTAGCGGAAATATAGTGCTTTCTGATACGGAATACCATGGGACAATTGTGCCTACGTGGGGCGGAGCTAGTTCAGAATTAACAAAGATTTACCGGACACAAGAAGATTATGATCCTGGAACTACAGTCACATTTAACTTTACTACTAAGTTTACTGGTAGCAGTTATAGCGACTTAGCGAATGTTAATATGGATATAATTACTTATAGTACATACCACTCTGAAAAACCATTTGGTACAGAAAATAGTGCCAACAATGAGGAAACCTTCTTGTTAAATACTGGGAATTTGGGTACAAAAGTAGATATGACTTCAGAAACAAGTAACCAGCTCAATAGTTTAATTGGTAGTGAAAGTACTTCAGTTTCTACATTAGGTTCTATTTCAATTAGTACAAGTCAGAGTATTTCGGGTTCTGTAAGTAAGTCTGTTTCGATGAGTGCCAGCCAAAGTGCCTCAACCTCGGCAAGTAAGTCAGCCTCAACAAGTGCAAGTCAAAGCGCCTCAACCTCCGCGAGTGAATCCGCCTCAACTTCAGCAAGTCAAAGTGCATCGACTTCCGCAAGTGAGTCAGCTTCGACAAGTGCAAGCACATCGGCAAGTGAGTCGGCTTCAACGAGTGCAAGCCAAAGCGCATCGACGTCAGCAAGCGAGTCGGCTTCAACTTCAGCAAGCCAAAGTGCAAGCACGTCCGCAAGCGAATCAGCTTCAACGAGTGCAAGCGAGAGTGCTTCGACTTCTGCAAGTGAATCAGCATCCACAAGTGCAAGCGAATCTGCTTCAACCAGCGCAAGTGAGTCTGCTTCAACAAGTGCAAGTGAGAGTGCCTCAACAAGTGCAAGTGAGTCCGCATCGACCAGCGCAAGCGAGTCAGCATCCACGAGTGCAAGTGAATCAGCATCAACCAGCGCAAGCGAATCTGCTTCAACGAGTGCAAGTGAATCAGCATCAACCAGCGCAAGCGAGTCCGCATCGACCAGCGCAAGCGAAAGTGCCTCAACGAGTGCAAGTGAGTCAGCATCCACGAGTGCAAGCGAATCTGCTTCAACGAGTGCAAGTGAATCAGCTTCAACCAGCGCAAGCGAGTCAGCTTCAACAAGTGCAAGTGAGAGTGCATCCACGAGCGCAAGTGAATCAGCATCCACAAGTGCAAGTGAGTCCGCATCTACGAGTGCAAGTGAATCAGCATCAACCAGCGCAAGCGAATCTGCTTCAACAAGTGCAAGTGAGTCAGCCTCAACGAGTGCAAGTGAATCAGCATCCACGAGTGCAAGCGAAAGTGCTTCGACAAGTGCAAGTGAATCGGCTTCAACAAGTTTGAGTGAAAGTGAAGCTAGCGCCTCCACGAGTGAGAGCATTTCAAAGAGTAACTCAGAAAGCGCAAGTAAGTCAGCGTTAGAATCAATTTCAACAAGTCAAAGTGAGAGTGAAGCCAGTGAGTTTACAAGTGAAAGTATCTCAAAGAGCGAGTCAGAGAGCGCAAGTAAGTCAGCGTTAGAATCAATTTCAACAAGCCTGAGTGAAAGTGAAGCTAGCGCCTCCACGAGTGAGAGCGTTTCAAAGAGTAACTCAGAAAGTGCAAGCAAGTCGGCGTTAGAATCGGCTTCAACAAGTGAAAGTGAAGCTAGCGCCTCCACGAGTGAGAGCGTTTCAAAGAGTAATTCAGAAAGTGCAAGCAAGTCGGCGTTAGAATCGGCTTCAACAAGTGAAAGTGAAGCCAGCGCCTCAATGAGTGAAAGCATTTCAAAGAGTAATTCAGAGAGTGCAAGTAAGTCAGCCATGGAATCTGCTTCGCAAAGTTTGAGTGAAAGTGAAGCCAGCGCCTCAATGAGTGAAAGCATTTCAAAGAGCGAGTCAGAGAGCGCAAGTAAGTCAGCGTTAGAATCAATTTCAACAAGCTTGAGTGAAAGTGAAGCCAGCGCCTCCACGAGCGAGAGCATTTCAAAGAGTAACTCAGAGAGTGCAAGCAAGTCGGCGTTAGAATCGGCTTCAACAAGTGAAGCCAGTGCCTCCACGAGTGAGAGTATTTCAAAGAGTAATTCAGAGAGCGCAAGTAAGTCTATAAGTGAATCAGTATCGACGAGTGATTTAGAGAGTGCGAGTGGTTCAGATACTCAAAGTACAAGGCCAAGTGACAGCGAGAGCACAAGTGAAACAGAGTCAACAACGTCCAGTGAGTCTAATTCCGAGAGTGTGAGTGATTCGGGTAGCCAAAGTGCGACACCAAGTGATAGCGAGAGCACAAGTGAAACAGAGTCAACAACGTCCAGTGAGTCTAACTCTGAGAGTGTGAGTGATTCAGATAGTCAAAGCACAAGGCCAAGTGACAGCGAGAATACGAGTGAAACAGAGTCAACAACGGTAAGTGAATCTAATTCCGAGAGTGTGAGTGATTCGGGTAGCCAAAGTGCGACACCAAGTGACAGCGAGAGCACAAGTGAAACAGAGTCAACAACGTCCAGTGAGTCTAATTCCGAGAGTGTGAGTGATTCGGGTAGCCAAAGTGCGACACCAAGTGATAGCGAGAGCACAAGTGAAACAGAGTCAGCAACGTCCAGTGAGTCTAATTCCGAGAGTGCAAGTGGCTCAGGTAGCCAAAGCACAACACAGAGTGACAGCGAGAGCACGAGTGAAACAGAGTCAACAACGTCCAGTGAGTCTAATTCCGAGAGTGTGAGTGATTCGGGTAGTCAAAGTACAAGGCCAAGTGATAGTGGGACCACGAGTGAGACAGAGTCAGCAACGTCCAGTGAGTCTAACTCTGAAAGTGTGAGTGAGGCCGGGTCAGAAAGTGCTTCTGAATCGTTGAGCTATTCGGTAGCTGATAGTATCTCGATGGAATCGCTAAGCCTTTCTGTTTTGGCGGCTAAGGAAAGCCAGTCAGAATATGAGGCCAGCCTTTCTAAAGAACATTCTCTAGAAGAAAGCATCGAGGCCTCCGAGAGTGCTTCCTTGTTTACTAGCGAATCCTTGCTGATAGAGCAATCTGAGAGTATGTCGCAAAGCCTTGCGATGATGGCTTCAGAAAGTTTGGTTCAAAGCGAAGATTCAGCAAAATTGCAGAAACAGACGCCGCCTGTAACTAAGCAAAGCTTGCCACAAACGGGTCAAGGACAGGAAAGTTACCTGGGAATTGGTTTGGCGAGTGCGGCTTTGAGTGCATTATTGCTGGCACGGGCTAGGAAGAAAAATTAAGTGAAATCTAGTAAAAGAGCTTCGATTTTTGCGAAGCTTTTTTACTTTTGCTCCGGCTGAAATGGCCTATAAAATTAAGGAACGTGGTATAATTTTTATATATAAATAATTAATTAGCAGGGGGAGAAAATGATTACGGGTCTTAAAATGAAATTTAGAAAATCATTGCTACTAAGAAAGGGAATTGTAACTATCTTGATTATGATGGTTTATCTTTTTGGTAGGAATGTTGCTTTACCCCACGTAGTGATAACTAATAAAGGTTTAGATGAAATGCTACAACTAGCTAGTATTACAACCGGTGGTGATATGGCTAGCAATTCTGTCTTTAGTCTCGGCTTAACTCCGTGGATGACGGCGGTAATTATCATGAGCTTATTTACCACGAGACAAGATTCGACTTTTGCAAAGAAATCGCAAAAAGAGCAGAGTATGTGGCAGATGTTATTGGCCTTAGTCCTAGGGGTGTTGCAAGGCTTGGTTAAAATTATGGAAACAGATTTTGAGGTGCCGGGTCTAGGACCTAAGCTAGCAGCCTTAGTAGTCCTACTAGGCGGAAGCTTTTTTGTTGTTTGGCTAGCTAGCATGAACACCCAGTTCGGTGTCGGGGGTGCCGGGGCCATCTTCATGAGTAACATTGTGATGGCGAATGGTAAGATGCTTGGTCCTGGGATTAGCTACGTGTTAAAGCACCGGCAGCTACTATGGCCAGCCCTGATTGGGGGCACGCTTATAATGGTCCTCATTATAATGGTGGCAGTTATTTTTGACCGTTCGGAGTACCGGATGCCCCTAAAGCGGGTAATGGTGACTAATGAGTACGGTAACGATATTTATCTCCCCATTAAGACCGCCCCTGCTGGAGCGATGCCGGTTATGTTTGGGATGGCGTTAGTGACCTTACCCCAGTATTTCTGCCAGCTATTGTTGGTAATTTGGCCGGATAGTAAAATTTTGAACTGGTTAACTACTAACTTAGTCATTAACAGTGCGCTCGGGACGGTTGCCTATATTATCTCCTTACTGGCTCTTTCGCTAGCCTTCGCTTACGTAAACATTAACCCGGAGGATACAGCGGAAGGATTGCAAAAGTCAGGCGACTATATTACCGGTATTGCCTATGGTGATGAGACCAAGAAGTATATTGCTCACTACATGTGGCACATGGGGATTTTAGGTGGCTTATATATGGCGGTTATAGCCGGGTGTCCTTTAATTTTAGGCCTCTATTATCCTGAGTTACAACGAATGGTTCTGTTACCAGGAAACTTAATGTTAAATACGACCTTTTTCTTGGTGATTATTGATCAGATAAGGACGCTACGCTTGGCAACCCGGTATACTAAAATCTTGGATTAGGGGGAAAAGGAATGTATTACTTTGTGACGTCATGGTATGGTGACCAAGGAAACTGGGCTAGCCCCAATAAATATTGGTACTATGAACAAAGAAAAATGGAATTTGATGATTCCGTAAACCAGGTGAAGATGTTCACCTTGACTAATAACCACTGTGAATTACTAGTCCTTAACTACTACCCCCAATTACGCAATTTCATGCACAGGCAAGGAATCTACGCGGTGCCTTACCATAATTTTTTTGATGAGTTGCAAGGTATTGACAGTAACCTAATACGTAAGATTAGCTTTCGGGACTTAAACTGGCCCCAGGGGACTGACTTTCGTTATACTCCCTTCAATGTATGGGCCTCTAAGGATGAAGAGGTCCTAGCTTACATTGAGTTTACCGATGAGGGAAATTTAAACATAATCGATTGGCAACTTAATGGCCGGACCGACCATACGTATATTTTTGATGACCGGGGCTTCTTATCAAGTATTCGCTACTATACCGCTGACGGTAACGAGTGGTACCAAGATTACTTTGATTTGGCCGGGCAAAAACAATTCAGACAGTACTTTAACGGCCAGGGAGTTGATATTTTCCCAGGGGCTAACTGTGATTTTGCTAAGCAACACTACCAGGATATGGACGAAGTCTTGGCAGAACGCATCCAAGTTTTTAGCCAGCGACATCTAAGTCCAAAAGACACGGTGGTGGTTACTGCTAATAAGCGCCACAATGACCTCTTTGTGGGGCAAGTTCCCGCTAAGCTGGCCTTGTCCTTCTTTAACAATCGGTACAACTTAACTGATGAAGACCAGCTAACTAAGTTGCTTGACCAAGTAGATTTAGCGGTAGCTGCGTCTACCAAGGAAGCAGCTCAGCTGAAACGGTTGGCGCCGACAACACAAGTGGTAGAGGTTACCCCTTTTGATACCCGCTTAGAGATAGGGAAAAGCCAACAGACCGAGTATTTGAAGCTTTTGTATTGGCTAGGAGATCAAACGGATGAGGAAATAGTTGAAGCCTTAGCTGCCTTGGTGGCCTTGGCGACTAAGTTCCCTAAGTTGGCCTTGAAATTTGCCAGTTATCGCTCAGAAGAAGAGCGAATTAAGACCTTGGTGGAGAACTACCTTGCAGAAAACGACTTGGAAGAAGAATTTTGTTTTGGGGAACCAAAATTTGACCCGACCGACATTGATAACTTAGAGCTGGAGCAAAAAGAAGTTAAGGTCATCGACTTCTTGGAAGTTAAAAGCGAACGCGATTTAGTTAGTGAATTGGAATTTACCCGCCTAATCGTTGATTTAGGAAGTGAACCCGATTTGTTCTTGCAGATTGCGGGGATTAGTGCAGGGATTCCTCAAATTAACAAGGTGCCTTCAACTTATATTGAAGCTGGGAAAAACGGTTTGGTGGTAGCCGATATAGCTGGGCTAACACAAGCAGTAACTTATTACTTCGACGGGTTAAAGAATTGGAATCGGGCGATGATGTACGCTGTCAACAAGATTATGGATTATACCAGTGGGAAGTTGGTAGCTAAGTGGAAAGAATTGTTAGGTGATTAGGATGAAAGTTTTACAGATTGGAAAGCATAATTGGGCTGAACAGTATGAAATAGATGAGAGCGTTGAGTGGGATTATTGTAGCGCCAACCAGGTAGTGGCAACGGTTACGGCTTATATTGCCGAAACGATTAAGGAAAAAGGCCGCTTGGAAACCTACGACTGCCTATTGCTTACTGATGCTAACTTTAGCCTGTTTGCTTTAGATAAGCTATCCCAAATAATTGATCCCTACCGGGTTATTTATGACCGAACTTTAGAGCTGTCGCCTGAGCTACAAACTTTTTTAGGTTATAAGTGTGCTTGGAAATTAGATGTGACTAAGCCGGCTGAGCTAATTCGGCAGATTACTTACTACTTCTTTCCAGGGCAATCGGGGGTTAGGACGACACCGTTGCAAATTAACATTAGCCCCAATTATTTTGGGCCAGTTAATTACCGCGGAAGTAGTCAATTAGACTTGGAGATAGACTATGGAAACACCTACCAGCCCTTGCTTTCCTGGGGAAGCGGGTTTCATATGGACTCTTTAAAGGACCTAGAGTTTTGGTTGGAATTTCAAAAGGATGACGGTTGTGATTTACAATTAATTTTTGAAGAAGTAGGTAGCATCCCCCATTATAGTGGCAAAAATCGCTATGTTGTTACAGGAAGTGAACTAAAGTGGCCAAGTCTTATACGTGGGCATAAATATCAATCTAGTTTAATGATAACTTTGTATGCTAAGGGCAAAGGAAAAATTACGATAGGAACTCTTCATTCACGTTGGTCGCGGGGGCCATTTGGCAATTACTTCTTGGGCGGTAAACGGACCGTCGATCCTAAGCGCGAAGAGGTCTACTCCTTCTTTAGTCCCGGTAATTTAAAACCACCGCTTTGTGTCTACTTCTCAGGTTATCGTCCTTTGGAAGGGTTTGAAGGCTACTTCATGATGCGCAGTCTCAAGCACCCCTTTTTACTGATAACTGACCCTAGATTAGAGGGGGGCGCCTTTTATATCGGCACTAAGGAGTATGAGCAACAGGTGAAGGCTGCGATTGAAGCGGCCTTGAAGCGGTTAAACTTTACTAACGAGCAGTTGATTTTATCAGGGATGTCGATGGGAACCTTTGGGGCCCTTTATTACGGAGCCCAACTCAGTCCGCATGCCATCATTCTCAACAAGCCCTTAATCCATTTGGGCCAAATGGCGGCCAAGATTCAAACCGCAAGGCCCTACGTTTTTGGGACCGCATTAGACTTGTTGTTGAAGATGACTGCTAGAAATGATGTGGCTGGGGCCGATAGCTTAGATCAACGAATTTGGGCGGCTTTTTCAAAGGGGGACTTTGAAAAGACCACTTTTGCGATTGCCTACATGGAAAACGATGACTATGACCTAACTGCCTTTAATGTAATTATGGAACTACTGGCTTCACGCAAGAGCCAGGCTAAGCTAATCAGTCAAGGTTTTCTAGGCCGGCATAATGACGATTTTGTCGAAAACACCAAGTGGTTTAAGTCTCAATACAAACGGATCTTGGCGGAAGACTTTACGAGGGGGGCTAAGCAGTGAGAAATATTATTTACTGGAATAATTTCAAGCGGACCTATGCGTTTGGCTCCCAAATCGAGGTCCAAGGTGAAGAAAGTGTCTTCTTTGAAAACCACTTACTAACCTCGGGGCAAGTACTAGCAACCTGGGTTATGCAGGCAAATTATCAAATTGAAAGAAACGAACCCCAGCTGCCATTACTTTATCCCGGGCATAGTTACCGCCTACACTTAATTGCGCAAACTTGGCCGGCAGCTAGCGTCTATATGCGGATTATTTTTAAAGATATTAACGGCCACGTGCTAAAACGCCAGGTAATTCGGGGCTTTGACGGGAACTTTACCTACCCTAAGACCGCGCACGAATACCAAGTTGAATTATTAGCGGCCGGCTGTTACAAGTTGCATTTTAAACGGTTGGAAATTGAAGAATATGGCCTAACGGTCGGAGACGACGACTACCTTTTTTCCGGGGTTATAAATAATAACGAGCAAACGGCCGTCTTAAACGTAATTTTTACGGAACCACTAGCGCGCTTGCAAGCCGAGCTGACTTATGAGGGCTTATTAGACCGGGTGACTAACTGTTTGGTTATTAATAGCACCCTGTCTAACGCTAAATTTTACCTGGATGACAAGGTGAAAGCCAAACTTCAAGAGCTGGTTAAAACCTACCAGCACGTTAATTTAATAAGCTACGGGCCGGTTACGAACCTAACGACTTGGTATTACGGACGTTACTTTGGCAAAAAGGTGACGGTCTACGGCACAAATGACTTTTACTCCCTTAAACGTTACCAGAAGCTTTTTCGGGAGTATCTGCACGAGATGTTTGCCGTGGATACAGATCTACTGGTTGCTCGCCTAGAGAAACTACCCAAGAAGGCTGCTAGAACGGACTTAGACCTCGTCAAGCCCTTGTTTAATTTAGAAACCAAGCTGTTAGCCTTCCCAATGTTTAGAAAGGGGGAAGCTTAAATGGGGTTATCAATGAATGTCTTAGCCTTGCGTAAGGTTAAAAAGATTTTAAAGAAAGTTAATGCCTTGAAGGAGTCGGTAGCCCAATTAAGTGACGAGGAACTCCAAGCTAAGACCCCTTATTTTAAGCAAAAGATTAAAGAGGGGGTCAGCCTCGACAAACTTTTGCCCGAAGCCTTTGCCGTGATGCGGGAGGCGGATAAACGGGTCTTAGGCCTCTTTCCCTTCGATGTTCAAGTGATGGGGGGAATCGTCCTTCATCAAGGCAACGTTGCCGAAATGAAGACCGGCGAAGGTAAGACACTAACCGCCACGCTGCCACTGTATTTAAACGCCCTAACAGGTAAGGGGACCTTTTTAGTCACGACCAACGGCTACCTGGCAGAGCGTGACTGCGAGGAATTAAAGCCAGTCTACCAATTTATGGGCTTAAGTTGTTGCTTCGGTGCACCTGAGGAAAAGAACCTCAAGCCAGCAGTTAAGCGGAGAATCTATGACCATGACATTGTTTATACGACTAACTCGGCTTTGGGTTTTGATTACCTTATTGATAACTTGGCAAAGGATAAGGAGAGCAAGTACATGCGTCCCTTTAACTACGCGATTATTGATGAGGCCGACCAAGTCTTACTAGATACCGCCCAGATGCCCTTAATTATTGCGGGGGCGCCACGGGTGCAGTCTAACCAATACGGGACCGCCAACACCTTCGTTACAACCTTGAAAAAGGATGAAGACTACGAATTTAACGAAGAGGAGACCAACGTTTGGTTGACCGAAGACGGGGTGAAACGCGCCCAAGCCTATTATGGGATTGAAAATATTTTTACCGAGGAGCACCATGAACTCCTCCAGCATATCGTTTTGGCCTTACGTGTGAACTACCTATTGAAGCGGGGGGATGACTACGTTGTTCAAGACGGGGAGGTTAAACTTTTGGATAAGAATAACGGCCGAGTCATGGAAGGAAACAAACTGGAATCGGGGATGCACCAGGCGATTGAAGCTAAGGAAGAAGTCAAAATTACCCCGGCAATGCGGGCGATGGCCTCAGTTACCTACCAAAACTTCTTCCGGATGTTTCCTAAAATTGCCGGGATGACTGGGACCGGTAAGGTGGCCGAAGAGGAGTTCATCAATACCTACTATATGAAGGTAGTTCAGATTCCAACTAACCGGCCGGTGCAACGCGTTGACTTACCTGACCGGATCTACGTTACCTTGCCCGAAAAGCTCTTGGCCTCATTAGAAGTGGTGAAAAAAATCCATGCTACTGGCCAGCCCTTATTGATTGCGACTGCAAACGTAGAAATTTCTGAAATTTACTCTGAGTTACTGTTACGGGAAAAAATTCCGCACAACGTCTTAAATGCCAATAACGTGCCTAAGGAAGCCGAGATTATCAAGGAAGCCGGCCAAAAAGATGCTGTGACCGTGGCCACCTTGATGGCCGGTCGGGGCACCGATATTAAGCTTGGTCCCGGGGTGAAGGAACTCGGCGGCTTAGCGGTGATTGGAACCGAAAAACTTGCAAGTAAGCGGGATGACTTACAGTTACGGGGCCGGTCGGGCCGACAAGGCGATCCTGGCATGAGTCTCTTTTTCACCTCCTTAGAAGACGAGGTGGTTATCAAGCACGGCTTAACCTGGGTGCATAAGTACTATGATAAAAATAAGGACTTCGACTGGGACCAGCCGCGCTTATTAACCAAGCGTAAGTTTCGGCGGGCCTTAGAGAATGCCCAAAAAGCCAGTGATAATGAAGGGCAAAAGGGGCGGGAAACGTCGCTTGAATTCGATGAAAGTTTACGGATGCAACGGGAGATTATCTATCAACAACGCAACGAACTGATTAACGCCCAAGGCGGTTACGACGTTGAAAAAATCATTACGGATCAAATTGAGCAGTTTGTAAGCACGCACCCTAAACTAGATGCCTTTACCCTTAGTCACTATATTTTTTCCAACTTGACCTACCATTATCAAGGTGACATCACGCAGGTAGATTTAACTAACGCTAATGCAGTTAAAGAGCACCTTTTGGGGATTGCGCGTGAGGAATTAGCCTTGAAGAAGGGCCAGTTGGCTAATCAAGCTGAGGTGGCTAACTTCTATCGGACCGCAATTTTGCGCGCAATCGATGCTTGCTGGATCGAAGAAGTTGATAACCTCCAGCAGTTGCGGACGGTGGTAAGTAGCCGGTCGCTGGCCCAACGGCAACCGATGTATGAGTACCATAAAGAAGCCTTTCGCAGCTACGGCAAGATGAAGGCCGATGTTTACCAAAAGATTGTTAAGAACCTCTTGTTGAGTTCGGTGGTTAAGACCAAGAAAGGGAATGTGATTTATTTTGTTTAAAATAGAAGGTGAGAGAGATGGCCAATAAAAGAGAAGATGATTTATTAAAGCAAAGTGCCAAACAAAGACTAGCAAAAGTTCGTTACGACTATCAACCACCTAAGAAGAAAAAGAGCAGGGTACGCGATTATTTAAACGTTGTAATCATTATCCTGGTTCTATCTGGGTTGGTGATTTCGTTGTTACAGCTTTTATAAGTAAAGTTAGCGGGGATGGAAAATGACAGTTTACAATATTAATTTAGGCATCGGCTGGGCAAGTAGCGGAGTCGAATATGCCCAAGCTTACCGAGCGACAGTGTTACGCAAATTAGGTATCAAGGCAAAATTCATCTTTATGGATTATTTCAACTCTGAAAATCTAGCTGATTTGACGACTAATATTGGCTTTAAAAACGAAGAGGTCCTGTGGTTATATACGGCCTTTAGTGACTTAGCTTTGAGCCAACCAAGTATTAGTGTCGCCCAATTCAAGGAACAATTAGGGCAAGAAATTTTACACGAACAAATCTTACCTAGGCAGGTGGTGTTACAACTAGCCAACAATTTAGAGTTACGGCTTCACTTAAGTAGGCTGGCTCCTCACTGTGTTAGCTGGGTGGAATACCTGGTTGCGGGTAAGTTACAGAAAAAGGCCTACTACACTAGCCAATTAAGCCACGAAGAAGTCTATGGTGATAAGCAGGTTAGCTACCGACAATTCTACAATCAAGACGGATCAGTGGCTTTAACCGAGATGTTAACTGCGGGCAAGGCTAGCTTGTACCGGACCCCAGACCAAGTCTTTTACTCGAAGGAAGAGTTGATTGCCGCCTTCATGAAAAAATTAGGCCTAACGGCGCAAGATATTGTCATACTCGACCGGGAAACCGGTATTGGACAGGTTATCTTTGAAAACGTCCGGCCGGCCAAGCTAGGAGTGGTTGTTCACGCCGAACACTTTTCAGAAAGTAGCACCAACGCTGACTATATCTTATGGAATAACTACTATGACTACCAGTTTACCAATGCTAAGTGGGTTGATTTCTTTGTGGTGGCGACTTCAGTTCAGCAGGAAATCCTAACTGAACAATTACGGCGCTATAACCACCACGCCGCTAAGGTTTACACGATCCCAGTTGGGAGTTTGGCCCAGTTAAAGGAAGCAAGTGAACCGCGTAGGATGTGGAGCTTGGTGACTGCTTCACGTTTGGCGAATGAAAAGCACCTTGACTGGTTAATCGAAGCTGTGGTCAAGGCTAAACAAGTCGTGACCGATTTAAGCTTAGATATTTATGGCGAAGGTAATGATCGGGCCAAGTTGGCTAAGGAAATTGAACAGGCGGATGCCAACGCCTATATTAGGTTAAAGGGGCACCAAGATTTAAGCCACGTTTATACCAAGTATGAGGCCTATATTTCCGCTTCGACTAGCGAAGGGTTTGGTCTCACCTTATTAGAAGCCTTAGGTTCAGGTTTACCTTTAATCGGCCTGGATGTCCGCTATGGTAACCAGACCTTTATTGACGATGGGCAAAATGGTTACCTACTAAACCTGGCTTCGTACACGGATAAAAAAGCGGTGGTTGCAGCTTTGAGTCAAGCAATTATCAAGTTATTTACTCAGGCCGACTTAGCAGCCTTTTCTAAACATTCTTATGAGAAGGCGGCTGCTTACTTAGATAGTGAAATTGAAACTAAGTGGGAACAGTTAGTCTCAGCGGAGGTAGGTGCAGGTAATGATTAATTTATTTGAACGTGATACAGAGGATAGTCGGCTATTATTGGCTTCTTTAAGGCAGGCAGGCTATGACCACCCAACCGTTTTTCTAGAGGAAACTGGTTATTTACCTCAAGGGGTAACTTCACCATATGCCTTCTTTTTAGCCCAAGCAGGCGCTAAACTAGCTGGTAAACCACTCTTTTTCAACCAGGTCCCAGTACCAGCTTATTGGGAGATTAAGGGGAGTTTAAGTCAAGCCGAAGTGGCCAACCATAACCAAAGGGTAGCAACGATTAGCTATGACCAAACGCGCGGCCAAGAACGGCTAGTGGCTAAGGTAGCTTGGCAAGATGCCAACGGCAAGGTGCGCCTAGTTGATTACTATAACCAGTATGGCTGGTGTTTTAAACACAGTTACTATGATGAAACCGGTCGGGA
This sequence comes from Ligilactobacillus agilis, assembly GCF_025311475.1. Taxonomy (NCBI): domain Bacteria; kingdom Bacillati; phylum Bacillota; class Bacilli; order Lactobacillales; family Lactobacillaceae; genus Ligilactobacillus; species Ligilactobacillus agilis. Next base: position 82,368 of record NZ_CP104397.1, read on the forward strand.
GCTACGGGCTACCTACCAGACTGACCAGGGAGTTGAGGTTATTAGTGAGGATAAGCTAACCCAGACAATCAGCTTAACCTACCACAAGCAGCAGTACTTCTTTAAGAACCTGGTTGACTTTACCATCTTCTTCTTAAAGGAAGCCGGCTATAAGTTAGACCAAATCTGGTATAATTCGCTGTCAACTCCAATGTTTGTTGCCACTAGACTAGGAGTAACGGGAGCAGACATTTTATTTTGGCAAGAGGGAAAACGGGATGAGGTTCCAGGCAACATGGACTATCTCTTGCATTCTAACCCCCAACGCCCAACTAAAATCTGTGTAACCGATAAGGAAGCTTACGCTGGTTTTGCCGACCTCTTTAGTCCGGCAGATCAAGACAGTTTAGCCTACATTGGGTATCTATATAATTACCGCCGTGAAAATCAAGCCCGTAAGCAGGCCTTAATTATGACTAATTCGGACCAAATTGCTCACCTGCAAGAATTAGTGGAACAATTGCCAAACCTCACCTTCCATATCGCGGCGTTGACTGAGATGTCGCCTAAATTAATGGCCTTTGCTGCTTACGATAACGTTAAGCTTTACCCTAATGTTAATCCCAAGCAGGTCAGTCAGTTATGGCAGTTGGCAGATTATTATTTAGACATTAACTACCAAAATGAAATTTTAAGAGCAACTAAGCAGGCCTTTTTGAACCAAATGTTAATTTTAGGTTTTAATGAAACGAGCCACACCAATAAGTTCGGGCTCGCTGAGAACCGCTTCCCGGTAGCTACTTACCAAGACTTAATTGCTAAGTTAGATCAGCTATTGGCTCATGATGAAGAGGTAAGTAAGGAAGTCTTCTTGCAAAAACAAGCAGCGGAACAGACAAGCGTGGCTCATTACCACGAGGTTTTAGGATAGTAAGGCGGTGAGATAATGACGAAATTAGGCTGGCTACTAATGGCCATCTTATGTATTGAAATTTTATGCTACTACGGGGGCAAAAAATTTAAGTTTATCAGCAAGTTAATGGCGCTTTTAAGTGTGGGTCTGATTTTTGCAGGCTTAGTGATTGCCAGTCAATTTGTAAACTATCATAATATTCTAGCCGACTTGCTGCTGGCTACCCTGTGGTGGACGGGCTTAATGATTATCGTCTACTTCTTGACGGGAATCAAAAAAGATCGGATGCAAAAACCCCAGGGGATTTATGGGCAAACAGAGCCGCCGGTTGCCATCATTTTATCAGTCCACGATGAAGACTACGAAGTGGTGGAGCGGGCTGCTGCTGCCGTTAAAAACCTCTATTATGAAGACAAGAGCAAACTAGCTTACTATTTGGTCGATAGTAGTGAACGCGCGGAATTAAAGGACTTAGCAGCCGACATGAAAATGACCTACTGTCAGAAAAGTCAGGATTTCTTGGCTGATTACCAGCAATTTAAGGGGGAGTACCTCTTACTGTTAGCAGCCGATAAGGTAGTCCAAAATAATTTTTTGTACCGGACCCTAGGTTACTTCGACGATTCTAAGGTGGCGGCTTTGCAAGTGGCTTTCACCCACTATAACGATTACGTCCTCCAGTATCAGCCGTTTGCGGCCTATTCAGCCACTAGCCAGCGCCGGCGGGACAAATTTGGGGCGGCAATAACAACCGGTGAGTGTACGATGTTAAGGCGGCAGGCTTTGGCTAGTTTGCAGCTAAAAAAGCCAGTGCAAGAAATTATTGAACTAGCTCCTTACTTCCAACGGCAAGGCTGGTTAATCCGCTATGTGAAGGAAAGTTTGGCTAACGGCTTAGCCCCTGAAAATATGCCGGCCTTGTTGCGGCGCTTCCGCTACAATATGCGCTTAAACCGACTAGGCCGCAGAATCATTGCTTTAAGGCTAGGCTTTTGGCGGCAACTGTTGCACCTAGAATGGTTTACTTATGTCACCTTTAGCTGGCGTAAAACCTTACTGTGGGCTTGTCCGGTTATCTACTTTTGGTTAAATAAGCAGGCCTTTTTGCACATGCACCACCTCTTTTTAGCGGCCCTCGTTCCAGGGGGGCTTGCAATTATCTTAAGTTTGAAGCTTCAAGGTTACTCACTACGTGATACGCTAGGCTTGTTAGTCTATGAAAATGCGCTAACCCCTTATATTTTATGGGATAGTTTAGTCGGCTTTATCTATAAGGGTAACCGTGATTACCCAGCCTACCACAACAATAGTAACTTGAAATTCCGCTTAAACTTTAAGTACGCTTGGATTTTCTTAGTGGAATTATTGTTAACCTTGGTTACTTGCTACAAGGCTGTTAGCGATGGTTTTCAAGGTTACCGGGAGTATTTTTTGGCAGCTTGGTTACTCTACACGGCCTTTATGAACTTAGCAACCTTAATTCTGTATGCGGAAATGCCCCGTTACCGGCGGGCAGAACGTTTTATCAGTGATAAGACCTGCCAAGTCTACTGTCAGCAATATAGCTTGCCGGCTAAAATTGCCGATTGGAACGAAATTGGGGCCAGGGTCAATTTATTAGCAACTGATATTTACAACGCAGCCGACATCTTGCGGGACATGCCGGGCAAGTTGGTAGTCGATAACCAGTTGTTAAATTTCAAGGTTATCTGGGCCAGTCCTACTGCTTTAGGGATTGTCTTTGATGAGATTGACAGCGACCAGTATTCATATTTGATTGATAATACCTACGCTCAACCAATCGAAAATGTTAAGCCAAGTCGCTACCAAGAAATTTCCCGCCGGGATATGCGTTTCGAGGAAATGCGGCCAGTGACCTTCAAGCTAAGCCAGCTCCCAGAACGAGGCCAGTTGCTAGACATTTCTAACAGTGGCTGTAAGCTCCAAGCGCGGGGGGACCTTCAAGTTGAAGAGAAGCGTTATATTTTAATTCAACTTAACGAGCACCTCTGGCAGCCGGGGAAGGTGCGCTGGCTAAGTAAGGCCAACGATAAGACGACTTTAGGGGTTGAATTTGATAAGTAACAATGACTTTATGGAAGGGACTGAGATCAATGAATATTTTGTTTGGCATCGTATTTATCGTTTTAGGCTTGGTTTGCTTAGTGGTTAAACCTAATCACTACGTTGGGATTAGGTTACCTTGGACTTTGAATGACCGAAAGGTTTGGTATCAGACTAATAGGTTAGCAGGTGGGTTAGGGATTATTATTGGCCTAGTAATCTGGTTAATGCCATACTCCCTTACCAATGTTATTTTGGGGCTAGTAATTTTTATAGCCATACCAGTCCTAGTTGCCTATCGGTTAAGTCACGTTAATTGAGAGGATGTTTCGATGGATTATCAGAAGCTTTTTGAAGAGCTAAAAATGCGGTTAGGCTTAGCTCCTGATGATAAGCTCCAGGCAGCTTATCAATATGGGGTGCAGGCAAATGAATTAGCTCGATTAGTTGTTAAGAAGATTAAGACGGCTACTACCAGTGCGTACGATTTATATGAAAAAGATGAGCCGTTGCCGCAAGTTGGGGCTTATGATTTAATTTTGGATAGTAGAGATTGGCCAGTGGCTTTAATTCAAGTGGACCAGGTGCAGATTGTCCCTTACCTAGAAGTTGATGAAGAGCATGCTTTTAGGGAAGGAGAAGGGGCGAGGACGCTATCCTACTGGCGGAAGGCGCATGACGCTTTCTTCAAAGAAGACTACGCTTTAGCGGGAAAAGTTTTTGATCCCCAAACTGCAAAGATGGTGTTAGAGAAATTTCACTTAGTAGCTGTAATATAATTATTGGAAGGGGGAAAGCAGGTGAAAATTAGTATAATTGTCCCTGTCTATAATGTTGAGGACTACTTACCAGCTTGTTTAGAGTCAATTTTAGCTCAGACTTTCTCTGACTTTGAGGTCATTTTGATTAACGATGGGTCAACGGACCGTTCTGCTAAAATATGCCGGGAGTTTGCCCAAAAAGATGAGCGGATTCGCCTGGTGACTCAAGAAAATAAGGGCCAGGCTCTCGCACGTAACCTCGGCTTAGATTATGCGCAAGGGGAGTATATCACCTTTATTGACGCAGATGATAGGGTGGCCCCTCATTATCTCGCGGCCCTCTATGAAGCAGCACTTGCCCAAGACGCTGAGGTAGTGGTCGGGGAGTATTATCGCTATGAGGAAGAAGGCAACCAGCTCTTTTATCATATCTTTGAAAAAGATAAACGGGTGGAAGTTTTTGAAAACAATGACTTTTTAAGCAAGTTTAGTCAGGTTTTATTCACTCCGGTTTGGGGAAAGCTGTTTAAGGCGGACTTATTTAAGTATGTCCGCTTCCCTAACCTAAGTGTGCACGAAGATAATTTTGTAATTCAAAAGCTCTACCTGTTGGCCAACCGGGTTGCCTACGTGGTCGATAATCTTTACTGTTATCAAACTCGGCTTGGAAGTATGATGCGCACGGAAAAAAGCCTGCAAAAGATAAGGGACTATGTTACTGCCTTAGAGGAACAATATTTTGATTTAATGCTGGCCCAGCAGGATTTAACGGCCGTCAATGAAATGTATCAAGTGGCGTTAACTAGTTACCAAAACTTTTTGGCGGAACGCGAACTGACAGATACGGGGATCTATTTGAAAATTTGCCAACGTTTAGAGATGATTGCTAAGTACGGAAGGTGAGGCTTATGAAAAAGGTAATTTGCTTTAGCTGCAAATTACGGCTATAGATAAGGCCGAGACCACCTTAAAATTGATCACTTGTATTCGGACATTATTGGATAACTAAAGCAATGATTGTTATTTAGGTATATTAAATTGAGGAATATGTTTTTTATTAATGAGGGGGAACTTATTATGAGAAGAGTAATTGCGTTAGCTGCTAACTATAGCTACTTAGACAAGGTCGAAACCACTTTAAAATCAATTTTCAAGTACACCCCCAAGGTCGAAGTTTACTTGGCTAACATGGATATTCCGCAAGAATGGTTTGTAGCAGTTAATAAAAAGTTAGCTTCCGTGGGTAGTGTGCTATATGATCTTAAAATCGACTTAGATAAATTTGAGATTGGCAGGGTTAGCTTTGAACATATCAATAACTATTCTTATGTGAGAATTTATTTGCCACGCTTGATAGAAGCAGAGCGTATCTTATATTTGGATAGCGATATTATAGTTAGGGGCGATTTGAATCCTTTCTTAGAACTAGAAATGGATAGTAAAAAAGCAATAGCAATGGTTAAGGACATCTATTCTATGAAAGAATTCAATTCAGGGGTGATGTTGATTGATACCATTAACTGGCGAAAATATCAGCTAGAAGAAGCTTGTATTGATATTATAAAACGGGAAGATTTGGAAATTAATAATGGTGACCAAACAGTTATTAATGTAGCTTGTCAAGAATATATTCAAGAGTTGCCATTTTTATATAATAGTCAGATTGGCTATGATATGTTGACTAGTTATGATAAGCAGGAGGAAATTTTTGACAGGTTTGTTCCCAAAGAGGCACTAATTTACCACTATTTGTCGCACGATAAACCATGGAATTTATTATCATTTAATCGCTACCGTTCACTATGGTGGGCTTATCGGAATTTAGATTGGTGTCAAGTTGTAAGTGAGACCAAAGTCGAAACTAACCAAACAAACCGGCCGCAAATATTGATTTTTACGCAGACCGATCAGTTGGGACCAATTGAGCAACTAATTACTGCGATACCTGAAGCCGATTTTGTGATTGCAGCCTTTACCTTAGTTAGCAACAAGATTAAGCGCCTATTGCAGTATTCTAATGTTAGGGTTCAACACGCTACTACTATGAGACGCTTATTAGAAACAGCCCAAACAGCCAAACTCTTTTTAGATCTCAGTGACCCAATTGATGAGGGTGTTCAAACACAATTACAGGCGCTAGCTAAACCTTATCTAGCGTTAAAGCGACCTGGTTATGAAAACGACCGGGTAGAAATGATAGCCACTCCGGCTGAGTTGATTGAGAGGATTAAAGCGGAAATTAAGTAAAAGGTATAGAGAAGGATTTCAAGAAAGTCACATGGTTTTCTTGAAATCCTTTATGTATTTTTAGGCCCTTGCTAAAAAAGTTGCAACTTTTTTGAATTAATCGGCAGTCATTTTGCGTATATCTATAATGAAGGATAAATTATTCTCTTTACCTTTCAAATTTTATATAATTAAAGGAGAAGCAAATGGTAAGTAAGCAAAAAATCCGGCGCAAACTGGCCCAAGCCGACTTCACAGACGACGTCATGTTTGAGCTGGTCATGTCTCAGTTAGAAATCTGTCGCAAGTTCTTAAAGGCGGTTTTACCGAAGTTAGACTTTACTAAGATTAAAGTCGTCGACCAAAGCCACTTAAAAACTGACTATCTTTCTAAGGCAGGCCGCTTAGACATCCACTGTACCGATGCTTATGGTAACCAATTCGATATCGAGCTGCAGATGACCAACGAGCACAACGTCGCTCAACGGGCTAAGTATTATCACGCCTTGATGACCAACCACATGTTAACAGCCGGTGAGGACTACCAAAGTTTAAAGGAGACTTACGTCATCTTCTTGTGTCCCTTTAACCCCCTGGCTACCGAGCAACAACGAGCGGTTGGGCACTATCAGATGATTTCTGAGGAGGGTGACTACCTAAATGATGGGACCCACACTTTGATTTTGAATGCCAGTGGTGATTGGGAAGGCGTCAGTGATGAACTCAAAGGAATTTTTCAGTTAGTTTTAAGGCAGCCGGTTTCACATGGCCAGTTAGGAGCACAAATCATGAACAAAATTGATGAAATTAAGCACAGTAAGACAGGAGGGCGCAAGTATATGGAATTAACAGAAGCATTTTGGCAAGATGCCAGAGACGAAGGTAAAAAGGCAGGCATTAAGATTGGTGAACGTCGTGGTAAAAAACAAGGAGCCGACGAAACAATTATTAAGTTAATCCCGGATTTAGTTGCTTTAACCAATGACCGACAAGCCGTCATCAAAATTTTGATGAATAAGATGAATCTAAGCCAGGCTCAAGCAGAAAGTTACTACAAGCGGGCTATGGAGCCAACAAAGAAGTAGTCAGCTTAGAGTTAACATGAGGTAAGAAAATAGAAAACCGCCCTAACTTTCACATTCAACCATGAAAGTTAGAGCGGTTTTTGTGATATGAATTTAAAGGTTAAAATGAACTAGTCAAACGGGAAATTAACTAGTTTAATCTAGGTCAGCACCGTTAGTCTTGATGACCTTTTGGTACCAGTAGAAGGAATCTTTGCGGCTGCGGGCAAGTGTTCCGTGGCCTTCGTCGTCCTTATCAACGTAGATAAAGCCGTAGCGCTTGGACATTTGGCCGGTACCAGCAGAAACAAGGTCGATGCAGCCCCATGGGGTGTAACCCATTAAATCAACTCCATCTAAAGCGACAGCCTTGCGGACTTCCTCTAAGTGCTTTCTCAAGTAGTCTACCCGGTATGGGTCGTGGATGCTACCGTCGTCTTCCACTTTATCAACTGCGCCTAAGCCGTTTTCAACGATGAAGAGCGGTAAGTGGTAGCGGTCGGTTAATTCGTTTAAAGCATAACGTAAACCAACGGGGTCGATTTCCCAATCCCAGTCGCTCTTTTCGACGTAAGGGTTAGGAACCACTGCTTCTGTTGGGTCAGCTAAATCATCTGGAGCAACTTTGTCAGTTGAAACTACCATTGATTGGTAGTAACTAAAACCGATGTAATCAACAGTTCCTTCTTTGAGGACGATGCGGTCTTCTGCGGTAATGTCTGGTCGGAAGCCCTTGCGTTCAATGTAAGCTTCGACGTTAGCTGGATAGTAGCCCCAAGCTTGAACATCTGAGAACCAATTGCGTCGTTGGTCTAGGCGTTGAGCCAATAAGACATCAGCTGGTTTTGAACTAGCAGGGTAAACAGGGGTGAAGTTAATCATCGTTCCAATCTTGAAGTCAGGGTTAATCTTCTTACCTTCTTTTACGGCCAAGGCACTAGCAACCAATTCGTAGTGAGCGGCTTGGTACATTTCGGCTTCGTTATCCTTATCGTTGTTTAGAAGCAAGCCGGAGTTAGTGCACATTAGGAAGTCGTTGTTAAAGCTACTTTGATTGTCAATTTCATTAAAAGTCATCCAGTACTTTACTTTATCCTTGTAACGTTTGAAGCAAGTAACTGCAAAGCGAACAAAGAAGTCGATAACTTTCCGGTTGGCAAACCCACCATAGGCTTCCACTAAGTGGTAGGGCATTTCAAAGTGGGCCAGGGTAATCACTGGTTCGATTCCATACTTATGACATTCATCAAAGAGATCGTCATAAAATTTTAGGCCGTCTTCGTTTGGTTCGAGTTCGTCACCATTAGGGAAAATTCGGGTCCAAGCAATAGAGGTTCTGAAACACTTGAAGCCCATTTCAGCGAAGAGCTTAATATCTTCACGATAGTGATGATAAAAGTCGATGGCATCGTGATTAGGGTAATTTTTACCAGGAATAACTCCGGCTGTAATTTCGCGTGGAATCTTGTTAGCACCGGCTGTCATTACGTCAGCCACACTGACACCCTTACCACCTGCTTGCCAAGCACCTTCTAGTTGGTGGGCAGCCACCGCCCCACCCCATAAGAAGCCAGCTGGGAATTGTAACTTAGTCATTAAAAAAACCTCGCTTCCATTTATTAAAACGTTTTCTACACTGTTAGTATATGTTGTTGGTACAAATTAGTCAAGTCCCAACTAAAACAAATTAAGCTAAGCTAGCAAAAAGCGCTTAAGCTTGCTATTATAAAGGTAAATAGATAAATTTTTGGAGTGATTGAAATGGTAAAGGATGATAAGGAACGACAAGCTAAGATTGATGCGTTAGTAAAGCGCTTAGATAACATGAGTGACAAGGACTGGGAAGCCGAACACAAGAAGAATGTTCAAGTTTGGATTCAGAATTCACTTACAAAAACAGTCCCACTGAAAAAAGACTAACGGGACAATCTGGGGGTGTATTTGATGCAAGTACATATTACTAATTTGCATGGCCAAGATTCTAAGAGTACCGCACAGCGGGCGCAAAATATGGTTACGGAGGTTGCCACTAAGCAGTTAGGTTTTAGTGAGATGGGACTGTATTTTTATGATGTCAGTACCGACAGTCCCGATAAGCTTAGTGGACGTTTGGATGGAATAATATCTTCCCTTAGCATGGGGGACGTGGTTATCTTGCAGACTCCGACCTGGAATGGAGTTGCTTATGAAAATCACTTATTAGATAAGTTCAGGGGTTACCGTGGCGTTAAGGTGGTGGCCTTTATTCACGATATGGTTCCGTGGATGTTTGAAGGTTCGGCTGGGATGCTAACAGACTATATCAAGCTCTATAATCGCTGTGACTTGGTAATTAGCCCGACTGAGAAGATGACGGCCCGCTTGCGCAAGCATGGTTTAACCGTTAAAAAGGTAATTAACCAAGAATTCTGGGACCATCCGGTGGCGGTGGATACTGCTACGTTTCCTCCCTTTAACCGGGTAGTTAATTTTATTGGCCGGGGTAAGAAGTTTGATTTCGTGAAAAATTGGTCAGCTGCGGATGTGAAGCTTATCTTAACGGATACAGACACTGGCTGGGGAGCTGGTAAGAACATTGAATTTATTGGCTACCAAAATGATGCCGATTTAGTCTCTAGAATGCACCGAACGGGTGGCTTTGGACTGGTTTGGTCAGAAAATCCGCTTGTCCGTGATTATATGAAGTATTGCGTGTCCTATAAGCTAAGCACCTACCTGGCGGCTGGAATCCCAGTGATTGTCGAGCCGGATACGCCTCAAGCAAATACAATCTTAGCCAAGAAGCTAGGCTTGGTGGTTAATTCACTGGACGAGGCGGTAGAGCAAGTTAAGCAAATGACACCAGCTGACTACCAAGAAATGGTAGTGGCAGTGGAGCACTTTGCCCGGCTAATTAGGGGTGGCTACTTCACTAAACGGTTATTAACACAGGCAGTGTTTGATTTGTTTTATGATTAATTTTTAACTGGGTAAAGAGGTTAGTTTAATGACAATTTATAACTTTAACTTAGGAATTGGTTGGGCTAATAGTGGGGTTGAATATGCGCAAAGCTACCGGGCCAAGTTGCTTCGTGAGCTGGGCCAGGAAGCCAAGTTTATTTTTACTGACTTGATTTTAAGCGAAAACATTGAGCACCTGACCGCTAATCTAGGCCTAAAGGATGAAGAGGTTATCTGGCTTTATTCGTATTTTACAGACGTTAAAATTAGTCCGACTACCTATACTTTAACCGATTTAAAGGCTAGTTTGGGGCAAGAGGTGGTGAAGGAAGTCAGAAATGGCAAGGCAGTCTACCTTTACTTGGCCCCTAAAAATAGCTGGGTGGCGGCTTACCTTAAAAATAGCCAAAGTGACTTGGTTGAACGGGCGGAGTTTGTTTCTAATAACTGCCTTTACCGTAAGGACTATTACACTTATACGCGCCTATTTAGCGAGTACTATACCCCCCGCGATAACCGGGCTTATGTCTACCAACGACGTTTTTTCAATGAAGACGGTAGCGTGGCTTACGAAGAAATTATGGACGGGGACAGTCCCCAAATGTTTCGTTTCCCGGATAAGATTCTTTATTCAAAGGCGGAATTCATTGACTACTTTATTAGCAAGTTAGCCTTTAAGACCGGAGACATTTTATTGCTAGACAGGTCTAAGGGCTTGGGGCAACAAGTCTTTAGGAATAAGGGCGAAGCTAAGCTAGGGGTCATGGTTCACGCAGATCATTTTAGTGAACACTCGGTAGACGATGACTACATTTTATGGAATGATTACTATGATTATCAGTTTACCAATAGTGAAGCGGTGGACTTCTTTGTGGTGGCCACTGCGAGCCAACGCGACTTGTTGTTAAAACAGTTTGCTAAGTATGAGCACAAGCAACCGAAAGTAGTGGTAATTCCGGTCGGCAGTGTGGATAAGCTCCGCCACCCGAAGGAGCCCCGGCAGCCGTTTGCCTTAATAACCGCCTCAAGGTTGGCACCCGAAAAGCATGTCGACTGGTTGGTTAATGCCTGCATCCGTGCCCACAAGGAAATTCCCGATTTAACCTTGGATGTTTATGGTGAAGGCAGCGGTAAGGAGCAGTTAGAAAAGCTAATTGCAAATAACCAGGCCCAAAAGTATATCCGCTTAAAGGGCCACCAAGATTTAAAAGAGCAGTATGTTAACTACGCGGCCTATATTACGGCTTCAACCACAGAGGGCTTTGGCTTGTCGTTACTCGAAGCGATTGCGTCAGGCTTGCCATTAATTGGTTTAGACGTCCGATATGGGATGCAAACCTTTGTGGATAACGGTCAAAATGGGTACGTTTGCCCTTGGTCAGACTCGATGGGAGCTCCTAGGATTGTGGATAACTTAGCTTTTGCAATTACCGAACTCTTCAAAGCCGATTTGAGCAAGTTTAGGGAACATTCCTACCACAAGGCGCAACCTTTTATGGAAGCTAATGTCCGAAAGACCTGGGCGGAATTGATTGCTACGGAAGGGGGCTTAGGTCATGCTTAATTTGTTTGCTAATTATAATGAGCAAGCTGAGTTGCTCTACCATTCCCTCCAGGCTGCAGGTTACAGTCACCCAACCGTTGTTTTAGAGGATAATGGCTTTTTGCCTGCCGAAGTAGAGTCGCCTTATAAATACTTTGTTGAAGCGACTCAGCGTTCAACGACCGGCAAACCTTGCTTCTTTAACCAGGTAAAGGTACCGGCCCTGTGGGAAATTAAGGGCGATGCCAAGGGAGCTGGGGTCTACTATTTGGATGAAAAGCGGGCTAATATCAACTATCACTACCCTAAGGATAGACGCCTAGTCGAAAGCGTTACTTGGTTGGACCGCCAAGGAAACGCGCGCTTTGTAGAGCACTATAATCAGAATGGGTGGATTTTTGCTAAGACGAGCTATAACCTCTTACACGAGGCAATCACCACGGCTTACTTTACCCAGAGTGGGCAAGAAGTAATTGTGGAAAACCACATTACCCATGATGTCACCTTGAATTTCCAAGGCAAAATCTATAACTTCCCCACTAAGTTAGACTTTGTGCTATACTACCTAAACTTTAGGCACTTTGAATTAGACCGAATTTTCTATAATTCTTTGGCCTTACCGTTCATGGTAGTTTTACGCTTACCCCAAACTGGGTCAGATGTCCTCTTTTGGCAGGAAGGCTTAGGCGACCAGGTTCCAGGCAACATGCAGTTGATTTTCAACAACCAAGCTAGGCGCACGAAGAAGATTGTGGTTACAAATGAAGAAGTCTATCAGAAGCTGCGGTCATTGGTCGGACATAACCAGCGTAAATTGATTAAGTACTTACCATATGTCTACCAAGTCTTTAGGCATAACCTCCTGCGGCCGGTCAGCTTTACCTTAACTAATACCGATAATTTATTAAACTTTGAGAAACTGTTAAAGGCCGCTCCGGATATTACCTTCAACGTGGCGGCTTTGACTAACATGTCCAATAAATTATTAGACTTGCTTAAGTATCCCAACGTGATTTTATATCCGAACGCCAACCAAGCTCGGCTTAACCTCCTCTGGCAGGGGGCAGATATTTATCTCGACCTTAATGTGGGTGAGGAGGTCAATAATGCTAGTCGGAAGGCCTTCGAAAATAACATGTTAATCCTCGGGTTTGAAAATTCGGTCCACGACGACAAGCTGGTCGATCCAGAAAGTATTTACTCAACCCCAAATTACAAAGCGCTGGGGAAAAAGTTAAATGAATTAGCTAATAAACCTAACTTGATGAAGGATTTACTTCTTAAGCAGACTAAGGCTGCCCGGGCGGCTAACATTAGTAAATACAAAAATATTTTAGACTAGGCAAAACGCCTAAATTCCGGTGGAAAGCTGGAATTTAGGCGTTTTTTTTCTAGGGGAAAAACTGTTAAAAGCTTGTGGTTATTAAGTTAGTAATTATGTAAATAAGTGGGGCAGCTAAGCTTAAGTTGTAGTTTAGCATAATTAAGCAAATAATTTGACTTACAAAATGTAAGTTATCATAATGACTAATATCAGTGATATTTTTCTAGGAGGAGTTGTTATGAAAGTTTACCAAAATATTGTAGTCGGTTTTGGCAAGGGGGGTAAAACTTTGGCCAAAACGCTTGCCAATAATGGGCAAGAGGTCCTAGTAATTGAAGCTTCTGCACAAATGTATGGTGGGACCTGCATTAACGTAGGTTGTTTACCTTCTAAAAATTTGATTATCAATGGTCAAGCAGGCTTAAGTTTTGAAGAAGCGAGCCGGCAAAAGAGGGCATTGACCGAGAAGTTGAGACTGAAAAATTACCATATGATTGCTGATTTGCCAACTGCAACTGTTTTAACTGGACAGGCCAAGTTTATTAGCAACTATGAATTAGAGGTAACGAAACTTGATGGAAGTAGGGAACGAGTTAGGGGTGAACGAATTTTTATAAATACGGGTGCAACCCCAGTGGTTCCTAAGGTTGCCGGCCTTAACTTAAGTGATAGGATTGTAACCTCTAAGGAGGCTATGGATTGGACTGAAAAGCCTACTAAGTTGATAATTATTGGAGCAGGATATATTGGGCTTGAGTTTGCTTCGATGTTTAATTCATACGGAACTGAAGTAACGATGATTGATAGTGGAAAACAAATTCTAAAAAAAGAAGACGACGACGTAAGCCAACTTGTAACGGCGGATTTAAAGGCAAGTGGGATTGATTTTAAACTAGATGTTAAGCTAGAAAAAGTCGAGGAAGTAGTAGGTGGAGTTGAGCTATTTTTAAGCAATGGTGAGGTTTTACGAGCACCTAAGGTGTTAGTGGCAACCGGCCGAAAGCCTAATACTGCTAACTTGGGGTTAGAAAATACAGATATTATATTGACCGACAAGGGTGCAATTAGAGTAGATGAGTATTTAAGAACTAATGTTGAAAATATTTGGGCTCTAGGTGATGTTAATGGCGGTCCGCAGTTTACCTATATTTCATTAGATGACTTTAGGATTGTCAAAGACCAGTTATTTGGTAATGGGCAGAAGAGCTTGAAAGATAGATTACTAGTTCCTTATACCGCTTTTATTACCCCGCCCCTTTCTAGTGTGGGCTTAAAAGAAAAAGAGGTTGCACAGCTAGGATATGATTATCAGATTTTAAAGTTACCTGTTAATGGGATTCCTAAAGCTCATGTAGCTGGAGATAGTCGTGGATTGTTTAAGATAATTGTTTCTAAGGAAAGTAATCAGATTCTAGGGGCGACTTTATACGGATTAGAGTCGCATGAAGTAATTAACCTTATTACCCTGGCGATGAAAGCCGGTTTGCCTTATCAAGAATTAGGACAATTGATTTATACCCACCCGACAATGAGTGAATCATTGAATGATTTGTTAGGCTGAGTTATTGCTTAGTTCAGAGGAGGCATCAATTAACAAGCTGTAAATCTGTAGAAATGGTACTAAAAACCTGTAGAAATGATATTGTGAATATTGAAACAAGCAACTATAATGAGGGTGAAAACGTTGACAAAGAGGGTTTTAGTATGAAGATTAAAGCTGCAGTTGTTCCTGAAGTTGGGGCACAATTTGAAATTAGAGATAACATCGATTTACATGAAGTTGGGCCAACCGACCTGCAAATTCACATGGTTGCTAGTGGAATTTGTCACTCTGATGAAGCCATCAGAAAAGGGGATGCCTCCTTAGGCTACCCGGTTATCTTGGGACACGAAGGTGCTGGGATTGTTGAAAAGGTTGGTTCTGAAGTAAAGGATTTTGAAGTGGGCGACCACGTTATCCTGTCATTTTATTCTGACGGCACCTGTGATAATTGTTTGAAGGGGATGCCAACAAAATGTCGTTCCTATGCCCAATACAATTTGTCTGGGGTAAGGGCCGATGGTGAAGATCATTTCCAAGAAAACGGCCAACATATTTCTGATATGTTTAACCAATCATCATTTACTACGACCACAGTGGTCGATCAACGTAACGCTGTTAAAATTGATAAGAGTTTTGATCTGCGGAAAGTTGGGCCGTTAGGCTGTGGTTATGTAACTGGGTCTGGGACAGTGCTTAACACCCTCAAACCTAAGCCAGGAGACACGATTGCAGTCTTTGGGACCGGGGCCGTTGGTTTAGCTGCTATGATGGCTGGCCGCATTTCTGGCTGCATTAAAGTAATTGCGATTGACATTGTGCCAGAACGGCTTGAATTAGCTAAAGAATTAGGGGCCACTCACACTATCAATAGTAAGCAAGAAGATGCCGTCGCTAAAATTAAGGAATTAACCGGAGGCTATGGGGTAGATTGGACGGTTGATACCACTGGGTTACCAGCCGTAATTAAGGACGCCATCGCTGCCTTAGCTCAAGGTGGAACTTGTGCTGCAATTGCCGTCACTCCTCACCTAATTGAACTTTCGACTTGGAATGACCTGTGCGTAGACGATAAGAAGGTAGTTGGTGTTAATATGGGTGACTCAATCCCTCAAATTGACATTCCACGCTTGCTTGAATTTTACAAGTTAGGCTGGTTTGATTTTGATAAGACTGAGAAGTTTTATGATTTTGAAGAAATTAATCAAGCTAACGCTGACTCCGTTTCAGGTAAGACCATTAAACCTGTCTTAATCATTGACAAGGACTACCAACCAAAAGCTTAAGTTAATAAAAATTAGCCCCCGCCTAGTGGCTTGCAATCAGAAAACCGCTGGGCGGGGGTAACTTAACATAAATAAGCAAAAAACTTACAAAATAGATTAAAAAATGATAGAATTGCAGTAGTTAGTTAAGGTATCTTTCTATAAAAATTGCTAAAATGTAAATAATTAGAGCATCTAGTATCATTTCCATCCAAATATTGAAACCTGCCTTTGAAATAATTAGACAAGTTAGTGCAGAAAATATGCCGATAAAGATAGCCTGTCTGTGTTTGTTCATTGTTTTGCCCCCAATAATTAAAAAGTTGAAAGGAGAAAATAAAATGAAAAGGACGGTTACTTTTTTATTGATAGCGGTATCAGTGGTAATTATACCATGGTCAACTGTGTCTAGCAATGCTAATTTATCACCAACTTCTGAAAATTTCACGGTGGTGAACAGCAAAGTTAATAGCTCCGAAACTGATTTTTTAACTAAATATATTAAGGTTGTGGATAATCAGTTTGTACTTGATTTACCTAGCAATGTTGTAGTTTCACCCGAAGTAAATAGATTAGCAATAGAAGAAGTAGCAGCAAGTAATGAATTTGTAAAAGAGAATGGATTATCTATTAATCCTAGAACACTAACTGCAGAAGCAAAAATAGTAGATGGAAAACTAGTGACTTCAGGTATAAGCGTTAGGAGTTATGGGAAGACGGGCGTTTTAAAAGTTGGATGGAATTATGTAAGGATTGGACTAGATGCAGGACTTACAAAAGATATTTTAACGGCGGGAGTTGCAGGAGCAGCTGGATACTTAGGTTTTATTGCTGGAGGACCGACAGTGGCCGCAATTGTTGCAGCTGTAAGTGGTGTTGTTTGATTTTAATCCGTTAACGAAGTCAATAACTGCAGTAGGTAGGCAATAAGATTTATAAAAGAATTTGTAGAATTAAAGGGAATGATATGAAGCTAGCGTGCAAGATTTATTAGACAAGGTAAATGTAAGACCATTAAACCTGTCTTAATCATTGATAAGGATTATCGACCAGAAGCTTAAGTTAATAAAAATCATCCCCCGCCTAGTGGTTTGCAATCAGAAAACCGCTGGGCGGGGGTTTTGTTATTTAGATACTTTGTTACGGTTCATTAATTTTAAGAGCCATTGGATTTCGCGATACTCTTCGCTATTGGTTTGCTTAGCTTGCTCTAAGGCATAGGCATCCTGGGTCAAATTATGATGTAGTTCGCCTAAAAATGATTTAGGGTCTACTTGAGCAGCCAGCATGTCTAAGGCCCGGTAGCGAAAGGCGGTTAAAATATCCATATCGCCCTTTAAAATTTTAGGACCCTGGGTAATATTGTTACTATGGTTGACGCGGTAGGTGTAACTATCTACTAGAAGCCCGACGACTTTATCAGCGCCTAAAAAGGTCCGCAAGGAATTGGGCCCATCTTCAAAGTAGAGGTTAGGGATGAAAGGATTTTGTAAGTAGAGTTCTTTTTTACCGAGCTTTCCCCACGGATGGACGTAGCAACCATGGCGAAAGGGTAACTTCTCATCTGGCATTGCAGCTGCCTGCTCAGCGGTGAGCTCGTAGACTTTGCCTTTGACTTCGGGCTTTACGTTAAAATAAAACATGCCGGCTTGTTGATCAAGCATATTAAACTCTGAAAAAACCAGGTCGGCTTGATAATCTTCTAAAGTAGTGACTAGTGCCAGTAAGTAATCCTCAGCTACAAAGTCATCGCTATCAATAAAAGCAATCAAGGCTCCCCGAGCATTTTTAACGCCGATGTTACGGGCAGTAGAGACTCCTAGCCGCTCAGTTAGGTGGACTACCCTAACCTGTGAGTTACTGGCATAATAATCACAGATTTGACCTGAGTCATCGGTGGAGCAGTCATCTACTAATAAGAGTTCAAAGTCGGTAAAAGTCTGTGCCAGAATAGAATCAAGACACTGCTCGAGGTAGGTGGCAGCATTATAAACAGGAACAACAACGCTAACTTTCATAAAACTTCCCCCTTTTACCTTATATTACCTAATTTTGACAGCGGATACAAAAATCATTTTTAGTTAATTGTTGCATTTTTAATAAATTATTTATTGAGGAGTTATAGATTGATTATCGCTTAAAAATAAGGACTGATAACTAATTAATAACTTAAAAAAATTGCGGTAATTTAATTTATTGTCAAAAATTTTACGATTTGATTGAAAGCGAGTACAATTAAATGGATAAATATCTTTTTAGACTTAAGGGGGTATTGCCATGGTAGCTGATGCAACTTACTGGGCGGAGTGTTTACGGCAAAGAGAAATTAGTTTTAGCGAGTTAGTGAGTTTGATGCAAAAACGGGTAGCCAATTTAAATGGCCAACTAAATGCTTTAACTAGTTTTAACCCAGCCTTAGCCCAAGCGGAATATGAACAAAGTAATTTTGAAGATAGCTTATTTGCCGGCTTGCCGGTTCCTGTAAAAGTGCTAGGACCCGACGCACGGGGGCTGGCTAATAGCGGGGCAGCACGCTTGTTTAAAGATAGTGTGGCTACGCGGGATTCTAACTTCATTAAGCGGGCTAAAAAAATCGGCCTTATTCCGATTGGAACGACTAACGCGCCTGAGTTTGGTTTTAAAAATGTTACTGACTCATACTTGTATGGTGACTGCCATAATCCCTGGGATTTAGCTAGGACTCCGGGTGGTTCTAGTGGTGGGGCGGCGGCCGCAGTTGCTGCTGGTATCTTTCCCTTGGCACTCGCTAGCGATGGGGGTGGTTCGATTAGGATTCCGGCTGCCTATACTGGGTTAATTGGGCTAAAGCCTAGCCGGGGAACAATGCCACTAGGGCCGAATGGCTGGCGGTCTTGGCAGGGAGCTGCGGTTAACTTTGCCTTGACAGTTTCATTACGCGATACCAGAAACCTCTTTTACGGTTTAAGGAAGCAAGGGCCAACCGCGCCCTACCAACCAGTTCAGGCAGAGTGGTGCCACTTTTTAGAAGACGACTATGGAAAAAGGCCCCTACGGGTAGCTTTTACCACCGAGTCGCCGGTCAAGACTAAGGTTAGTCCAGCTGCTAAGCAGGCTGTTTTAGCGGCGGTTAACTTTATGGAAACCGAACTTGGTTATCAGGTAAGTGAAGCCCAGCCTCAAGTTAACGGCAGGGAGTTGATGAACCAGTATTATCTGATGAACGGAGCTGAGACGGCCGCGATGTTAGCCTCCTTTGAAGAACAGCGCCAGGCCAAGTTAGCTTTTGAGGAAGTAGAACCATTGACTTATGCCCTGTATCGCTATGGCCAAAATATTCCGGCGGCAGCTTACGTTAACTCGCTCAATTATTGGGACCAAACTGCTTATCAAGTCGATGAATTCTTTAAAGACTATGATCTTTATTTAAGCCCCACTACGGCCCAGGTTGCCCCTAAAATTAGCGAACGAGAGGAACTGTTAGCTCCGGCCCTAGTTAGTTTTGAACCACTTTCCCTAAGCGAACATGCAGAATTAATTTACCAAATGTTTGCCCCCAGCTTAGCTCAAACACCCTTTACCCAGTTGGCTAACTTGACAGGTAACCCGGCAATCAGTTTACCCACTGGCCTAGATGAACACCTTCCCCTGGGGATCCACATTATGGCTGCTAAGGGGCGGGAGGACTTACTATTTGAAGTCGGTCACGAATTTGAACAGGCTGGGCGCTTTAAGTTACCACCATTTTACGAATAAGATTTGATTTTATTTTGAAAAGGCGCAACTATTCAAAAAATAGCTAAAAAGTTATAATGGAGATAGCAATTGATGAATGGGGGGATTAAGTATGGAAGTTAAGGTTACCGTAGTCGTAATTGATCGGGGTTCACCACAAGTAAAGCTGACTAAATGCTTGGAGAGTGTAACTAAACAAACACTAGTTGATAAGGAAATTTTGTTAATCAGTCCCAAAACTGAGGTGGATGCGGCGGTTGACATGCACCTTGTTCAACCAGCTACTGTTTCCTTTAGCCAACTTTTAAGATTAGTAGCTAAGTATGCGCAGGGAGAGTTTATAAGCATACTTGAGGCAGAAAATTTCTATTTAAATGAACAGGCCCTAGCCAAGAATTTAGCTGACTTGGCAACTAATAAGGCTGATTTAGGGGTGGCTCCGCTAGTTGTTCTAGACCAAGGCACCTTTTATTTTAAAACCAATCCAACTAACGTTCATAAGTTAGTAACGACTAACAATATTATCCCCTATATGCGCCTTTTTGAAGCCTTCCGCTATGTCCAGGGAAGCTTATTTAGCCACGAATTGTTAGTGGATGTCTTAGCTGAACAAGCAGTTAAGACGGAACAACAACTGCTATATTACTTAGTTCATACTTGTCAAAAGGCAGTCTTACTTCCAGAAACGCTCTGCTGTTTTGTCCTAACGGAAGGCCATCAGCTGCCGGCTTTTAAATGGGAGGAAGCCTACCGGTATTCTAATGCACAAAGTTTTGTGCAGGCAATCAAGCAAAGTGATTATCATGAAGAAATTCCTGACCGAATCCAGCTTACGATTGGGGTCGATGACGGCTTGATTTTGCACCTAGAAGCCCTGGTCCACTCGCTTGATAAGAATACGGATACGCCCATAGACCTCTACATTATCTATGCCAGCTTAACGGCCGAGAGTATTTCCCGGGTGAAGTTTATCAACGACAAGCTAGAGGCGGTTACTTTAATTCTGCGACCTATTCCTAAAGAAAGTAGACAATTTATCGAAAATATTAATATGGATAAAGCCCGGCTGCCAATCGGGACCTACTTTAGAATTATTGTGCCCGAAGTACTGACTGATTTAGACCGGGTAATTTACCTAGATACAGATATGGTTGTAAACGCAAGTCTAAAGCCTTTGTGGCAAACGCCATTAGAAGGTAACTTCATTGGGGCATGCGAAGACAGCCTAGTCTTTTATCACCGGCGGGTTAACGCTGAGTCCGTCCTGTTTGGAAAGCAGGGTGAGCGCTACTTTAACGCGGGCATGATGCTGATGGACTTGAAACTGATGCGGCAGTACAGTACCAGTTTTTACAGTGCCCAACTGGCCTTAGATACGGCCGACGTCATTAAGTATGCCGACCAGGACGTTCAAAATCTGTATTTTTACGGAGCCAATAAGCAAATAGACCTTACTTATAACTACGGCCTAGAATACGTGCAGTATACTGACCGGCCCTTAAGCGAAGTCGCAATCATCCACTACTATGGTTGGAAGAAGCCCTGGATGAATATGGTTACGGAAACGTTTATGCACCCTAGCCGGCGGCCGGCTATGCACCTTTACCGCCAATATCATAACGAGATGAAGGCAATCTTAGGCGATAACCCTGACGTAATCTCGGTGATTTTAGCTGCCGACCAAGCCCAAAGTGGTGAATTTGAACGGTGTTTTGAGGGCTTTTTAACCCAAACTTACACCAACTTAGAACTTTTAATTGTGACCGCTAAAGGCTTAACCTCAGACTTGCAAACTTATTTGAAAACTATCAAACCTTATTACCCTAATATTAAGGTGGTAACGGGGACGCTGGCTCAAGCAGTGAAGCAAAGTCAGGGAAGTTATCTGTATTTCTTTAACCTCGATGATTTACTTTCGGAAAAGACCGCGTTAGCCCAGCTAGTAGCAGCTTGTCAACAAGGAGTCCAGGTGGTTTATTCAGGTTATCAACGCTTAGACCTCCAAAAGAAAGTTATCTACTGGCAAAAGCACCGCTCTAATGAGGTGCGGGCGTTAAGCTTGGCTGAACACCAAAAGGCGGCAACTGAGCTAACTAGTTTAGATGGCCTGTTAGTGCCCAAGGGTGTGGCTGCTGAGATTGTTAGACAGTCGGGGGGAATAACTAGCGCCGGGCTACTAAAAGCTGCCACTAAGGCGGCATTTGTTGACCGAGATTTATGGATCCAAAGTTTTAATAAGGTAAGGAGGGAGACCAATGCCTAAGGTAACGATTGTAATTATGGATACAACTGGTAAGCAGGCAGATTTAGCTAAGTGCCTAGATAGCATCAGCAAGCAAACTTACTCTGACTACGAGCTACTTTTGGTTAATTCAGAAGAATCCTCCCTAGCTGTGCCCCCAAGTGTCACCCAGTATGAGCTTTCAGGCCAGGTGGATTTAGCTAAGACCATCACGCTTGCCAAACAACATGCTAACGGCCAGTTTGTAACCTTTATGCAAGCTAGAGACTTTATCTTTGGGGATGATGCCTTAGCAAATTGTCTACAAGAAGTTGATAAACGTGATGTTGACTTGGGGATGGCAAACCTGGTGAGTTTAGCGGACGATAAATTCTATCTAAGTGATCACCACTTGGGAAATTATGGACTAATCAACACCAATAATCTCATCCCTTATATGCGTTTTTACCGGGCCTTCCGTAATATTTGGAGCTTGTTTATTAATAAGGAATTATTAGAAAAATTAGCCGCCCAAAATCAAGGCCAGCGGGTCTTATACCAGGCTGTGCACCTGGCTAAAAAAGCAATCATTATGCAGAGTAAATTTTACTGCTTGGTTGAAGCGGCTGATAATCAAGTGGAGCCGTTTAGGTGGCAGACTGACTATGAGTACTCGGAGGCTAAGCGCTTGGTTAGTGAAATTAGGGCGCGCGGTTATCAGGCCCAGATTCCTAAGGTCATCAACGTCGCCTTGTGTATTGATGATAACCTGGTTAAACGCTTAGTGCCTTTGATTTATTCGCTAGCTAAGAATAACCGGGAGCTGAATTTGTACCTGGTCTACTACCACTTAAGTTCAAGTAATAAGGATTACTTACGCCAACTGGCAACTAACTTTAGTAACCTCAACTTTCATTTGCGCAAGTTGACCAAGGAACTCCACCAATTCATTGAACCAATTAATTTATCGAAGACCAAGCTGCCGGTAGCAACTTATACCCGGGTGTTGTTACCCCACATCTTGCCGGAAGTTAAGCGCATCATATACCTTGATACTGATACCCAGGTGTTAGCCAGTTTAGAAGAGCTCTGGCAAACAGATTTAGAGGGGAACTTTTTGGGAGCGGCTGGCGATAATGCGCCCTATCTTCATCGGGAGTTAGGGACTCGGCACAGAATGTTCGGTGACCAAGGGGATAATTACTTTAACTCGGGGGTCTTGTTAATGGACCTAGAGTTAATGCGTAAATACCATGTTGCCTTTAAAGTGATTAAGGAAGCGCTAGATACGGCCCAAATCTTCGTCCAAGCAGATCAAGATGCTCATAACCTTTATTACTATGATGCCTATAAGTGCTTGGATTTAAAATATAATTATGGTAGCCCGCTGTTCGAATACGAACCGTACCCCTTAGAGGCAATTACTATTTTGCACCACTATGTGTATAAGCCGTGGAAAGCCGGGGTTTTGGAGGAAGCTGATTCACTAGTGTTAGCGGCTCTAAATACCTACTATCAGGCTAAGCGGGAAGCAGATGAGTTGTTAGGAAAATGGCCTGATAAAATCTCAGTAATTGTGGATCTACGGCAGAATGAACGGGCTAATCTAAAACGCTGCTTAGGTGGGTTACTCTACCAAAGTTATACTAACCTTGAGATTTTAGTCTTGACTAAGGGAACGTTGACTAAGCAGCAAGCGGAGTTTTTGGCCGAATTGCAGCCATACCATCGGATTGAAATCGTCGAGGCTAGCCAACTAAAAGAGGCTGTGGCTAAGGCTAGTGGGGCTTACGTCTACTTCTTAAATATTAATGACCTCCTGTTAAAGGAAGATGTGTTAGCTAAATTCTACCAAGTGGCTAACAAAGGAGCTGATCTGGTTGCCAGTGACTATCAACGCTTTGATTACCAAACCAGTAAATTTTATTGGATTAATAAAGATAAACAAGTAATTTTTTTACGTTCCAATGATTTAGCAAGCAATTACCAACGCGAGCTGGGAGAATTAGCTGGCTGGTTAGTGCAAACTAGCTTGGCTAAAGAGTGTTTAGTTAGTGGGGTTAGTGAGCAACTGGCAGCCAAGTTATTGCGACAAGAAGCTAAGCAAGTCGCGGTTATTAGTGAGCAACTATGGCTGAAAACATTTAACAAGTAAGAAAGGAATTTATAATTAATGGACTTACCAGCATTTGGAGTGGAAGAATGGTTAAATAAATGGGAAACCAAGGCCAAGTATGATATTTCGCAAAGTTCGATTAAGGCCTTAACCTTAGAGGAGCTGATTGGGCTAGACGGAACTGAGGTGGCAGACTTTTTTGCGCGCTATGCTAACACTAGTTTAGATTACGGCGCGATTGAAGGTTCAGCCGAGTTTAAACGGTTGGTGGCTGGCCTGTATCGGCATGTAGAAGCAGATAACATTTTACAAATGAATGGTGCCACCGGCGGGAACTTTTTGGCCCTGTATGCGTTAGTTAACCCTGGTGACCAAGTTATCTCCATGCTGCCTTCCTACCAGCAACTATATGATATTCCCAAGTCATTAGGCGCGGAGGTTAAGTTTGTCCGCCTGAAAGAAGAAGCAAATTGGGATTATGATTTAAACCAGCTGGCCAAATTGGTAACGCCCCAAACTAAGTTAATTACTTTAAATAGTGCCAATAATCCGACTGGGACTTGGTTGAAAGCAGACCAGGTTAAACGTTTGGCTAAAATTGCGGCTAGTGTGGATGCTTATGTCTTAGTCGATGAAGTTTATGAACCCCTGGAAGCCAGGGAGAACTTCTTGTCGATTGTAGATGCCTATGATAAAGGGATTGCAGTTAGTTCGCTATCTAAAACTTACTCGCTTCCGGGCCTACGCATTGGTTGGACTGCTTCTAACAAGGAAGTAGCTGATTTATTTAGAAAATATCGGGACTATACCACGATTTGTGGTGGGGTTTTGAATGATGCTTTGGCAGTGCATGCCCTTAAAAATAAGGATAAAATCTTAGCCCGCAACCGGAAGATAGTAGCCGAAAACATGCAGTTAGTCAAAGACTGGGTTGCCTCTGAACCTAAGGTAGCACTGGTGGAACCAGAGTCTGTTTCAACGGCCTTTATTAAGTTGGAGCTAAAAGAAGATGATTATCGTTTCTTTACTAGGTTAGTTAAAGAAACCGGGGTCTTATTAGTTCCTGGGTCGGCCTTTGGTTTTCCAGGTCATGCCCGCTTGGGCTATTGTTGTCAAAAAGAAGTTTTACAAGCAGGACTGAGGAGGTTATCAACCTTTTTACACCAACAGTGAGGAAGTGAGCGGGAGTGGAAGCAAATATTTCACTAGTATTGTTAGCTAATGGGAGTCAAGCCGCCCTAGATAGGTGTTTAGACTCTTGTTTTAGGCAAAGCTATTCTGAATTTGAATTACTTGTCTTTACGGACGAAACGGTGCAGGTTGCCCGCGAAGATGAACGTCTCAGGGTTTATGAGACCTCGTTAGCGGATCCAGGTGCCTTAAGGGTGGCCGCCCTAAGACGGGCGACTACTGACTACCTAATGTTTTTAGAGGCTGCTGATTTTTTGGTGGGAACGGATGCGCTAGCTATTTTTATGACCAGGTTAGCCGAGCAGCAAAGTGACCTAGCCATAACTAACCTTGTTTTTTATAAGGAGGCTGAGTTGATCTATCCTTTTTCCCGGGCTAAAACTAGGGCGCTTACTGTCAATAACTACTTGTTATGTGCCCGTTTGTACGGTAGTTTTAGACGACTAGGGGGAAATCTTATTGCTAAGGACCTCCTAAGTAGGTTGGGGGAACAACTAGGAACGTTAGCGACGCAAGACTTATATTTAAGATTATGCCTACTGGCTAAGCAGCCGGTTTATCTCAGCGATGCCTGCTATGCTTACAGTATTGAAAACGGCCGGCAACTCCCCGCTTTTAGTTGGCAAGCGGATTACCATTTAGGACCGGCTGCAGACTTAGTTAAACAAATCCAAGCAAGTCATTACCAAGCAAGTGTCCCTGAGAAATTAACACTAGCTGTTTGTCTAGATGAGTATAGCGCCGGTAAGGTTGATGTCTTGCTTTATTCGCTTGAAAGAAACAATCCAAGCGGAGGAGTAGTTTACCTGATTTACGAAGAGTTAACACCACAGACTAAGGCTTGGTTGGTTAGACTGGGGCAGGGCTTTGTTAACTTTAAGTTGGAATTTATCAAGCTCTCCTTACTTGACCGTCACTTACTTAATAAAATCTCACTGGCTGGCAACCATCTACCTGTGAGTGCTTACTACCGAATATTATTGCCTAACCTCTTACCCGAAGTAGACCGGGTGCTTTACTTAGATTACGACACCCTGGTAGTTAACGATTTAACGAGTTTATGGCAAAGCGACCTGGAGGGACACTTTCTTGGCTGCATTCGAGATTTAG
This sequence comes from Ligilactobacillus agilis, assembly GCF_025311475.1. Lineage (NCBI taxonomy): Bacteria > Bacillati > Bacillota > Bacilli > Lactobacillales > Lactobacillaceae > Ligilactobacillus > Ligilactobacillus agilis. The sequence goes on from NZ_CP104397.1 coordinate 108,339, forward strand.
GGGTAACTATAAAGAATGGTTGGAGTAATGATTTATTAGGAAAATACGGGGAAAATTACTTTAACTCCGGGGTCTTATTGATGGATTTAGCATTGCTGAGAAAATACAGTCTCGCCAGCTATTTTTACCAATTTATCCTAGAAGCTACCGACTTTTTTGTTTTAGGTGATCAGGATGCTTACAATCTTTACTTTAAGGATGCGGTTAAGTACTTGGGGGTCGAAAACAATTATGTCTGCAAGTTATTTAGTAGCGACTTAGCTAGTGAACACCGAAAGCTACAGGAAATTAATGTTTTGCACTTCCTGGGTGCTGAAAAGCCTTGGCGTGATGCTAGCAACTACCCTAAAGAAATGTTGCCTGCAGTCACTAGTTATCGTAACTACCGCCAGGAGTTACGGGCCAAATATAATTTAAAGGCGGAACAACCGGCTTTAACCGTCTTGGTGTTAGTAACTACTGCGTTAGAATTAGACCGATGCCTCGAAAGCATCTACTACCAGGACTACCCTAATTTAGAACTAGTAGTGGTTGATATGAGTGAAGCTGCAGCAGTTTTAACAAGCTTACAAAAGTATCAGGCAATCTATGGGGACATTAAATATTACCAGGCTAGCTCGACGGCTAATGCAGCTGAATTAATTCAAAGCTGGGCTAACCAAGCTAAGGGTGAGTTAATGACCGTTATTTCTAGCAAAGATGCTTTTAATAAAAACGAACCGTTTAGGCAAATGGTGACTTACTTACAGCAGGAACAATTAGATTTAATCGGGTCGATGCACATGCGTTACCTAACTGAAGATGGATCTTTTAGGGGCTTTCCGGTTAGTGGTGAGTTTGAAGATACTGGTAGCCATAGCATTACTGACCTGGTGGCAAGTTATGCAGGTGAGTATCAACAACTTAGTGGCTTTATTTTTAAACGGGAGCTACTAGCTACTAGCGAGCCGGCTACAAGTGAACTTGAGCTAGTGAAGAATTTACTTGCGGCTAGCCAAAAACGTGCTACCTGGAAGGATTATGCTTGGATTTTAACAGTTAAATAATATTGGGAAGCGGTTCTTACGAAAGGATTTTAAGAAAGCAATGTATTTCTTAAAATCCTTTATTTAGTTTGGAGCCTTAGTAAAAAAAGTTGCAACTTTTTTGAATTAATCGCCGGTTATCTGAGGAGGGTGACTACTTAAATGATGGGACCCACACGTTGATTTTAAACGCCAGTAGTGATTGGGAAGGCGTCAGTGATGAACTCAAAGGAATTTTTCAGTTAGTTTTAAGACAGCCGGCGTCATTTGGCCAGTTAGGAGCGCAAATTATGGATAAGATTGATGAAATTAAGCACAGTAAGACAGGAGGGCGCAAGGAAGGCACCGACGAAGCGATTATCAAGTTAATTCCAGACCTGGTTGCCCTAACCAATGACCGCCAGGCCGTCATCAAAATCTTGATGACTAAGATGAATCTAAGTCAAGAATAAGCAGGAAGCTACTACAAGCAGGCCGTGGCAGCGGGTCAAAAAGGAAAGTAAGTGTTCTTCTTAGCAGGAGCAAACTAAAAGGTCACCACTAGCAGCGCTAGTTGGTGGCCTTATTAGCTTTAATTGTAGCTATTAATTAACCCTTGTGTTCCTTGGTCGCCAAGCTTGCAATCATCAACCATTACTTGGTAGAGGCGTTTGGCTTCCTTAGTGGCTGGTAAATCAAGGTTCATTGCTTTAGCTTCTTCAAGTGCAATTCTTAAATCCTTTAAGAAATGACGAGAGAAAAATCCCGGTTTGAAGTCGCCGGCTAAAATCCGCGGACCGTAGTTGGATAAGCTCCAGTTAGCCGCCGAGCCTTTGGAGACCGTTTCGAGAACCTTCTTAGGGTCGAGGCCAGCTTTTTTAGCATACAGCAACATTTCAGTTAAGCCGGTCATAGTGCCGGCAATCATGATTTGGTTAGCCATCTTGGTGTGTTGTCCGCTGCCGGCGGGGCCGAAGTAGTTAACCGCTTGACCAATTTGGTTGAAAATTGGTTCAACCTTAGTGAAGGTTGCCTCAGCGCCCCCAACCATAATAGTTAGGGTGGCATTTTTGGCTCCCACGTCGCCACCGGAAACAGGCGCATCTAAGACTTCAATCCCTAATTTTTTGCCTGCAGCATAGAGTTTAGCCGCTAATTTTGGCTTGCTAGTAGTTAGGTCGACTGCAATTTTACCCGTGGTTAGGCCGGCGAAAACCCCGTCGTCACCAAAGTAGACACTTTCTACATCGCTAGGCATTCCGACCATGGTAAAGACCAGGTCGCTTCTAGTTGCAACTTCCTTAGGGCTGGCAGCCCACTTAGCTCCGAGGGCGACCAGGTTATCGGTCTTGGCCTTAGTCCGATTGTAGACGGTTAGGTTGTGACCGGCTTTAATCAAATTTTGGGAAATAGCGTTACCCATTACTCCGGTACCAATAAAACCAATTTGCATAAAAATACCTCCCATAATTAAAGTGCTTACAACTTAATTATAGGAGGATAAATTTAGTAAAACAAATAACTAATCTTCACTGATGTGTTCTTTAACTTGCCTAAAAATCATGATGATGTGCTCATCGGCTAGCTGGTAGTTGACTTTTTGACCAGCGCGAATGCCTTTAACAAGACCAGTTTGGCGTAAGATTTTTAATTGGTGGGAGATAGCAGATTGTGAAAGACCGATAGCTGTGGCAATTTCTGTGACCGAGAGCGTCTTATTGAAGAGTAAGTATAAAATGCGGTAGCGGGTCTGATCGCCAAAGGCTTTAAAGATTTCTACACTCCGTTCGGTTTCTTCATCGGTTGGCAAGAAGTGGTTGCTTTTTTCCATATGATTTAGATTAAACCTTTCTAAATTAGTGATTAAACTAATTTTACGTCAAAAAATTTCTAGGCGCAAATAAGACTATTGACTTACCTGCAAGCGGTGTTATACTTTAGTTAGATATATGAGCATGTGTTCATAAGTTTGGGTAAAGGGGGGCTAAAAATGGTACTAACATTCAAGCAATTAACTAAAGAGGAACGACTTGATTTAAGTCAGATTGGCTTAAGCCTGCTCTTAGTGGTGTTAGCGCGGTTTTGTCTTGGGGACACGCAGTTGGCAGTCATTGTTTACATAGGGGCTTATTTAGTAGCCGGGTTTCAAATTATCGTAACGGCCGCTAAAAATATTTGGCAGGGAGATTGGTTTGACGAAAATTTCCTAATGACGCTAGCAACATTGGGGGCGCTTTTGATTAAGCAATACCCAGAAGCCTGCGCCGTGATGATTTTCTACCGGTTGGGAGAGTTTTTTCAGGAACGAGCGGTTGCCAAGTCGCAACGGGCGATTACGTCTTTACTAGACTTGCGACCTGACTTTGCGAGACTGGCGGGTCAAAGTGAGCAGATTGATCCTGCCCAGGTAAAGGTTGGCCAAGTAATTTCAGTCTTACCAGGTGAACGAATCCCCCTAGATGGGATTGTTACCCAGGGAACAGCTTACCTCGATACCGCTGCCTTGACAGGGGAGTCTAAGCCAAGACCAGTAACTGTAGGGCAAGAAGTTTTAAGCGGGATGGTGGTACTATCTAGCAGTATCGAACTGCGGGTTACTAAGAGTTTTGGTCAGAGTACGGTTTCCAAGTTGTTGGACCTAGTCCAAAACAGCAGTCAGCAAAAGGCTCAGACTGAAAACTTCATCCGCCGGTTTGCCAAGCGTTATACTCCGGTAGTGGTGCTATTAGCCCTAGTCTTGGCCCTCCTTGGCCCCTTAGTTAGCGGGGGACCATTCCAAACTTGGCTTTATAGGGCCTGTGTTTTTTTGGTAATTTCTTGTCCCTGTGCCTTGGTAATCTCAATTCCCCTGGGCTTTTTCGGTGGAATCGGAGCAGCTTCACGTGCAGGGGTACTGATTAAGGGCAGTAATTACCTAGAAGCCCTAACCAAGGTGACAACGATTGTTTATGATAAAACGGGCACCCTAACGGAGGGAAAATTTAAGGTAAGTCAAGTTTTACCGGTTGAACCGGACCAAGCTGAAAAGCTAATCACCCTAGCAGCGCTAGCGGAAAAGGATTCACCTCACCCTGTTGCCCAGGCAATCGTTGCTAATTTCCCGGGAAATATTGCCACTTATAAAGTCGATCAAGTCGAACAACTGGTAGGTCTAGGTGTAAAGGCCCTTTATGAAGGCCACACGATTTTCTTGGGTAATGCTCGCTTGATGGAAAAACAAAAGATAGCCTACCAAGCTGTGGCTGCCCCCCAAGCCACTGTCTGTTACCTAGCATATGATGGTGTTTACCTAGGTGCAATCTTAGTCGCTGACGAATTGAAGAAGACCACCAAGCAAGCTTTAGCCAATTTGAAAAAACTAGGCATTAAGCAGCAGTTGATGCTGACTGGAGATAACCAACAGGTAGCAACTAAGGTGGCAAGTGAGTTGGGGATTGCCGTCAAAAGTGAGCTCCTTCCACAAGCAAAGGTTGCTGAAGTGGCTAAGCTAAAAGAACAGCTCAGTCCAACGGAGAAGTTAGCCTTTGTTGGCGACGGCTTAAATGATACCCCGGTTTTAAAACAAGCCGACATCGGAATTGCGATGGGAGCCTTGGGGTCGGATGCAGCTATCGAGGCAGCTGACATTGTCTTAATGAACGATGAGTTGCTAACGTTGACCCAGGCAATTTTGATTGCGCGTAAGACTAAACGGATTGTATGGGAAAATATCAGCTTTGCCTTAATCATTAAAGCTTTGTTCTTACTACTAGGTTTATTTGGGTTAACGACGATGTGGGTGGCTGTTTTTGCTGACGTAGGGGTAACCTTGTTGGCAGTAGCCAATGCGTTAAGGTTAGTCTTAAAGTAAATGAGTTGAAAATCCTCACCTTTCTCTATAAACTTGGCCGATTATTTAGTATAATCAAGTTAAGTATTCGGCTGTAAGCGAATTCGGAAGGTGGGGTGTTTTTGTGTGAAAAAGATTGTGACAATAATTGTTGGGTTAGTGTTATTAGGAGTGGTTTTTTGGTTTGGGGTTGTCTATTCAAATAACCGCAATCACAAGCAAATTCCAACGGTAGCTATGGTTACCGACGGGGGCGGTGTCGAAGATGGTTCCTTTAACGCTGCGACTTGGAAAGGGTTAGTAGAATGGGGGAAGGAACATCATGTAGCTAAGGGACCAAATGGTTATACCTATGCGCAGTCCCTTTCCGATGCTGACTTTTTCCCTAATATGGATAAGTTGGTCAAAAAGGGATATAACACGATTATTGCGACTGGCTACCGCCTAACGGATGCGATTAAAAAAGCTTCCCAAAAGTATCCGGATACTAACTTTGTGATGATTGATACCGTAGTTAAGCGTCCTAATGTGGCATCGGTTCAATTTAGGGATAACGAGGCAGCTTTTTTGGCAGGCGTAGCCGCTGCTAAGACTAGTAAATCCAAGCAGGTCGGCTTTATCGGGGGGACCGATAGTCCGGTTATGGCTGTCTTTTACAAAGGTTTTGTTCAAGGAGTACATACTGTTGACCCTAATATTAGGATTAATAAAAAGTACGTGGGCACTTTTTCCCAGCCTAGAATTGGCCAGTCTTTGGCCGCAGCGATGTATGATAACGGAGTTGATGTTATTTACACTGTAGCAGGAGGTTCTGGTGAAGGGGCCTTTACTGCTGCCAAGGCGGTAAGAAAGAACCTTGGACGTACGGTTTGGGTAATTGGAGTTGACCAAGATCAAGGCGAGCTGGGCGAGTATGACGGTGGTAACGTCACCCTAGCCTCGACTATAAAGCGGGTTGATGTTGCGGTTAAAGATATGGCTAACAAGGCGATGACTAAGAAATTTCCTGGAGGCAAGACAATCTATTATGATCTTAGCGACCGCGGGGTGGACATCGTTAATACTAGCTTGCCTAAAAGTACTTGGAAGTTAATCCAATCATACAAACAGCAAATTATAGCCGGGCAAATTAAGGTGGCGGGTCGGCAAAGTTAGGTCCGTCACTAAAAATTAATCTAAGCAAACGAGGTTTATTCTATGCGAATCTTAACGTTAAATTGTCACTCACTGTTAGAGTATGAAGTCAATGAACAGATTCAAGAGTTAGTTGATTTTGTTGTTAGGGAATCTGTTACAATCATTGCGCTCCAAGAGGCTAGTCAGTCAATGAAAAGTCCAATTCTTTCACAGACTGAGCTATTGGGCAGTGGTTTTGTTCCTCCTAGTGAAAGTGATGTACCTGTTAAGGTGGACAATTTTGCTTATTTATTAGTAAGAGCGCTTAGGAGAGTTAAGTTAAAATTTGCTTGGTCATGGACGGCCAGTCACGTTGGTTATGATAAGTTGGATGAAGGTATCGCCCTGCTTAGTTTGAAGCCACTACAAGCAGTCCATGCTCCTGTAATCGTAGCTAAGCCAGAATTTGCGAGTTATCAAGATTACCGCCGGCGGAAGCTATTGCTAGCCAAGCTTGCTGGCAGCGGTAACCTAACAATCGCTACCGGACACTTTGATGGCTGGCAGGCCGAGATTTTTGAAGCGGAGTGGCAACAAGCGTTGAGTCACTTTGATTTGAAAGAACCAGTCTATTTAATGGGTGACTTAAATGTCGATGCCGAACAAAATGATTGCAGTTATCAAAAAATCTGTCAATCCTTCCAGGATACCTATGAATTAGCAGTCGCTAAGGGTGATGGGCTAACAGTTCGTGGGGCGATTGATGGTTGGGAAGATAGTCAAGTTGGAAAAAGAATCGACTATATTTTAACGACCGCTAGTAATGAGGTGCTTTCTAGTCGGGTTTGCTTCGACGGCCAAGATTCAGCCCGCATCTCAGATCATGCCGGCATCATCGTTGAGGTAGCAGATACCCCTAGTTTAGCTACAGTCAAAAAACGTCAATATTATACTGCTTAGTGTTAGAATTAAAGTTGAATTAATTTACAGGAGGGATTTTAATGGCAAAGAAAATTGCAGTTATGATTGCAGATGGTTGTGAAGAAATCGAAGCCTTAACACCAGTCGATGTCTTACGGCGGCTAGGCCAAGACGTTGATATGGTAGGGTTAAAGGAACTAGCAGTAACAGGTGCCCACCAAATCAAGTTGACCTGTGATAAAGTTTTAGACGATAGTCTCCTTGATTATGACATGGTGGTCTTACCTGGTGGTTACCAAGGGGCTCAGAATTTGCGCAACAGCGACCAGTTACTGGCGCTAATGCAAAAACGCAACCAAGCCGGTAAGTGGAATGCAGCCATGTGTGCAGCGCCTATGGCCTTTGCTAGGTACGGCTTATTAAATGACAGTGATTATACTTGTTATCCAGAGATGGAAAAAGAATTTGCAAGTGACGTAACTAATGGTCGGCACCATGAAGACATTGTTGTCGTTGATTCGACCAAGCATATCATCACTAGCCGGGGGCCTGCAACCGCCTTGGCATATGCTTATAAAATTGCTGAGGTCCTCGGAGTAGACCCAGCCCCTCAAAAAGAGGCCATGCTTTATAATTTCTTGGCAACTAATATTTAAGTTTAATGAATAATAGCCCTAGCTTGCGGTGAGTCTGCAAGCTAGAGCTATTATTTTTTATTAGTTCTTAATAAAGAAGCTACTGATGAAGGCCAGTAGGGACCATAAGACTAGGCAGAAGAAGGCGGCGGTAAAGGAGCCACCGCTAAGTTGGACGACTGCCCCAATCATGATAGGGGCGAGGAAGCCGCCTAGTTGGCCCCCGAAGTTAACTAACCCAATCGAAGCACCGTAGTTTTTGAGGTTAGGCGTTTGGGCAATGTAAGCAAAGCAGCTTGTGAAGGCTAAGGCTTTGAAGAAGAAGGTCAGCACTTCACAGACAATTACCCAGGTTAGAGCAGTGGCTTGGTACATCCCAAACATAAAAATTAATGTTCCTAAGGTGCTGAGGGCAATTAGGAGCTTAGCTTGGTTTTTAAAGAGGTGAACTAGTAAAAAGCCGCTGATTAAGGCCGCAATCCCACCGGCAATTGTAGGTAGGGGGACCAACCAGGCGATATTTTTGAGGTTTAAATGCCGTTTGGCTAGCAAATAAGTCGGCATCCAGGTATCTAACCCCTTGGTCACGACATTAAGGCTCAGGCCGATAATGATGAAGCTGATGATTTTAGCGTCGGCTTGCTTCAAGCTTAGCTTTTGTTTAGGTGCGCTTGAAGTGGAAACTGTTTGGCTAAAGGGCCGTTCGTAGTAACAGTAACTTCCTAGGATAAGAAGCCCCAGTAAGCCTAAGGCAAAAAAGGCGCCCCGCCAGGACCACTGACCGATGGCAAAGGTAATTAAAAAGGGCGCGATGGTTGCTCCGGCATAGTTGGATGACAGGGTGATGCTGGTAGCCTGTGAGCGTTTAGACTTTGGATAGGTTTCAGAAATTTGCTTTAAAGCTGCGGCTGGATAAGGACCCTCGGCTAAGCCAAAGGCAAACCTAATAATCAATAGTGAAAGTAAAGACCAGGCCAGCCCAGTGGCAATGGTGAGTAGTGACCACAAGCCTAGGGTGCAAGCGACCATTTTCTTACTACCTAGTTTATCGACTAGCCAGCCACCCGGGATTTGCATGAGAGAATAGCTGAAGAAAAAGGCGCTGGCTAGGCTGCCTAAAGCGGTGGGACTTAGGTGGAAGTCTTTGCCGATATAGGCAAGTGAGATATTTAACACGGAGCGGTCGATGAACAGCAGCATATAAGCTAGGTAGATTAAGCTTAAAGTTATTAGACGACTAGTACTTTTTTTATTCATGGTAAAACTACTTTCTATTAATTTTTAAGGTAATGGTTGAAAAGCTGGTTACAGTTTGATTGAGGTAAGTTTTTGCTTGCCAAACATGAATTGTTCGTCCAAGCGAAAGGGGGCTTGCGATTACGGTGAGTGTTTTTCCAGCTTGAGCAGCCTTTAAATGATGGGTCGTAATGTCGAGTCCCACGGGGAATTGGTCAGGTTGACAGTAGAGGTTAGCTCCTAGGCTAGCAGCACTTTCTGCCAAGACGGCGTTTAGGCCACCGTGAAGGAGGCCATAAGGTTGGAGGTGCTTAGGCTTGATGGGCATAGTTAGGCGGACCTCGGTTTTAGAGAGTAACTCTTGGTTAATCTCTAATTCTTCTAATAAATTCATGGTATCACCCCTTAAATATATTGCTAACAATGTTATAATAAGAGCGGTTCAATTATAACATTTTTGTAAGGATGTGGATTATAAATGTCAAATGTAACTTGGGAAAAAATCAAAGATTATTCTGAAATTATTTTTGAACGGACAGGAAAGATTGCCAAGATTACCATGAACCGGCCGGAAAAACTTAACGCCTTCACCCCGGTAACGGTTCAAGAGATGATTGACGCTTTTACTATTTGTCGCGACGATAGTTCGATTGGGGTCATCATTTTAACAGGGGCTGGCGATAAGGCCTTTTCATCCGGGGGTGACCAAAGTGTCCGTGGAAATGGGGGCTACGTTGGCCCCGATAAGATTGCCCGCCTAAACGTTTTAGATTTGCAACACCTAATTAGAATTATCCCTAAACCAGTGATTGCTATGGTTAAAGGCTGGTCCGTTGGGGGCGGTAACATCTTACAGTTAGTATGTGACTTAACCTTGGCTGCTGACAACGCTAAGTTTGGTCAAACTGGTCCTAAAGTAGGGAGTTTTGATGCGGGGTACGGTTCAGGTTACCTAGCACGGGTAATTGGGCACAAGCGGGCTAAGGAAGTATGGTTCTTAAACCACTTCTACACGGCTCAAGAAGCTTATGAAATGAATTGGATTAATAAGGTGGTTCCACTTGCAGACTTGGAAAAAGTTACCTTAGAGTGGTGCCATGAAATTTTGAAGAAGTCACCAACGGCAATCCGCTTTATTAAGGCGGCCATGAATGCAGATACGGACGGCTTGGCCGGTTTACAGCAATTTGCAGGGGATGCCACCATGCTCTTTTACACTACCGATGAAGGTAAGGAAGGGCGCGATGCCTTTAATGAAAAGCGCGAACCAGACTTTGATCAATTCCCTAAGTTTCCTTAAAATAAATGGAAAACTGGCTCAAAAAAAGAATTGCTTTAAGTCCCACTAAACTAGCAGTGGTTACCCCTGAAACTAAGCTCACCTTCAGGGAATTGGGCGACTTGGTTTCTAAGCAGATGGGTTTACTGGCAAAGCTTGTCAAGAAGGGGACGCACGTTGGGGTGTTGACCAATAATAATTTGACGGGTTACAGCTTAATCTTGGCGCTGCAACAACTAGGCTGTGTTATTGTCCTCCTCAATAAACGCCTAGCCGCGCCGGAACTTCAATATCAGCTAGCAGACGCTGAGGTGGAACTATTAATTTACGAGGATGACTTAGCGTTGGTAGGCCTAACGGGGCTTGAGATGATAAGTTTTAGTGAGCTTACTAACCAGACTAGCGAAGCTTGCCAGGTTCAAGCAGAATTTAAGCCTGACGAAGTCACCACGATTATGTATACTTCGGGGACGAGTGGTCAGCCTAAAGGGGTCTGCCAAACCTATAATAACCACCTCTACTCAGCGTTGGGTTCGGCCTTAAATCTCGGCTTGACTACTGAGGATAACTGGCTATGTGTGGTGCCTTTATTTCATATTAGTGGTCTGTCAATTATGATGCGGTCACTGATTTATGGTATGACGGTGACCCTCTTACCTAAGTTTGATGCTGACGAGGTAATGCGGTATTTAGTGGCAGTAGATATTACCGCGATTTCAGTGGTACCAACCATGTTAAAGCAACTACTAGCACTGGGACAATCTAGTTTGAATCCAGCCTTCCGCTTCTTTTTGCTAGGTGGGGGACCGATTGATAAGCCTAGCTTGGAAAAATGTCGAGCACAAGGGTGGCCGGTAATCCAGTCTTATGGGATGACGGAAACAGCGTCTCAGGTCGTGGCTTTAAGTTTTAATGACGCTGCTAGTCACCTCGGTTCCGCGGGTAAACCACATTTCTTCATCCAGTTAAAACTCGCTAGTGACGGGGAGATTATGCTTAAGGGACCAAATATTAGCCCAGGTTACTATCACCAGGCATTAAAAAATCAGCGGACCTTTGTTGACGGTTGGTTTAAAACCGGAGACATCGGGAGCTTAGATCAAGACGGCTACTTGTATGTAAAGGGGCGGAAGGGTGACATGATTATTTCCGGGGGAGAAAATATCTTCCCACGGGAAATTGAGGATTGTTACCTTAAACTGGCTGCGGTGGCAGAGATAGTGGTTGCTGCTAAGGAAGATGCTAAGTGGGGCCAGGTACCAGTGGCGTTTATAAAATTAAAAGAAGATATTTCCCGGGAAAAGTTAGTGACCTATGGTCGTAAGTTCCTGGCCCACTATAAGGTGCCTAAGGAATTCTATCTAGTTACCGACTATCCCCGGACTGCCAGTGGGAAAATTCAGCGCTATAAATTACTGGCACAGTTGGCAAAACTACAAAAAATTGTCTAAAATTTAAAATTATTAGTAAATCTTTGAAAAATTTTAAATGTAGGCGTATACTTCAAGTGTAGACTAATTTGTGACGTGCAACTTAAATTTAAGTTGGACGCAACAATTAAGGATATGTTAAAATCTAGCTTGGTTTAAGGTAACTAGGATGAAACTGTGCACTTGTTTGCTTATTTATAGCCTAGTTACCGTTTAAGAATGTAAATTAAAACGGGAGGGGATTTCTATGAGTATTGTGACTTTGGCACGCTTCCAATTTGCGATGACGACCATTTTCCACTTTTTCTTCGTACCTTTTACAATCGGTACGGCTCTAGCAGTCGCAATTATGGAACTTTGTTATGTCAAGACAAATAATGAAGAGTATAAGAAATTAACCAAGTTCTGGGGTAATATCATGCTCTTGAGTTTTGCGGTGGGGGTTGTGACCGGGATTATCCAAGAATTCCAATTCGGGATGAACTGGTCTGATTACTCACGGTTTGTTGGTGATATTTTTGGGGCACCATTGGCTGTTGAAGCATTGTTAGCCTTCTTCATGGAATCAACATTCTTAGGTTTATGGATGTTTACTTGGGATAAGGTCGGCAAGAAGCTACACGCAACTTTTATTTGGTTGGTAGTAGCAGGGTCAATGTTGTCTGCAATGTGGATTTTAGCCGCTAATAGTTTCATGCAACACCCAGTTGGATACACTATCCGTCATGGCCGGGCCGAAATGACCGACTTTTTAGCACTTATTACTAACTCACAGTTCTTCTATGAATATGGGCACGTAATTACCGGGGCAATTACCATGGGTGGGATTATTGTCGCTGGTTTGGCTGCCTTTAGATTGTTGAAGAAGGACAAGTTATCGGCTACAACTACTAACCTTTATAAGAAATCAGTGCGTTTGGGCTTAGTGATTTCATTAATCGGTTCAATTTCCGTAATGGGGATTGGTGACTTACAAATGAAAGCCTTACTTAACGACCAACCAATGAAGTTTGCCGCTATGGAAGGTGACTACAAGGATTCTGGCGACCCAGCTGCTTGGACAGTGGTTGCTTGGGCTAACGAAGCCAAACACGAAGAAGTCTTTGGGGTTAAGATTCCTTACATGTTAAGTATCCTTTCTTACGGCAAGCCATCCGGTTCAGTTAAAGGGATGGATACCGTTAATAAGGAATTAACGGCTAAATATGGTAAGCGTAACTACTATCCAATGGTTAACACGCTGTTCTATAGTTTCCGTTTGATGGCGGCCTTCGGGGTCTTGATGTTCTTAGTATCTGCTTTAGGACTCTTCTTCACACGCAAGAAGAACCCAATCTTGTATGAGAAGAAGTGGATGCTATGGATTATGGGTCTAACAACCTTTGCCCCATTCCTAGCTAATACTTTTGGGTGGATGATTACCGAATTCGGTCGTTATCCATGGACTGTTTATGGTTTATTTACCATCCAACAAAGTGTGTCACCAAATGTTTCTGTAACCTCATTACTAATTTCTAACACGGTTTACTTCTTGCTCTTTACTTCCTTAGCAATCACGATGATTGGCTTAGTGGTTAGAGAATTGAAGAAGGGGCCGGAATATGAAGAAGAACAACTGCGGGCAGTAACTAATGCTTCAGTTGATCCATTTGATAAGGGGGCGTTTTAGATGAGTGGTTTACAATTCTTTTGGTTCTTACTAATCGGCGTCTTATTTTCAGGTTTCTTCTTCCTAGAAGGTTTCGACTACGGGGTAGGGATGGCTGTTCAGTCACTCGCTCACAATGAAGAAGAAAAAGACCAAATCGTTGCGACGATTGGACCGGTTTGGGATGGTAACGAAGTGTGGTTACTAACTGCTGGGGGGGCAATGTTTGCTTCCTTCCCATACTGGTATGCAACTTTATTTAGTGGCTACTACCTCATCTTATTGATTATTCTCTTTGGGTTAATCATTCGGGGGGTATCCTTTGAATTTAGACACAAGGTTCCAGTTGAAAAGAAGCAACGTTGGAACTGGACTTTAAGTATTGGTTCATGCATGGTGCCTTTCTTCTTAGGGGTTATGTTTATTAGTATGGTTCAAGGGATGCCAATTGATGCTAACGGCAACATGTCAGCTACCTTTACAGACTATATCAACGTCTTTTCTGTCGTTGGTGGGGTGGCCGTAGTACTTTTGACTTACCTCCATGGTTTGAACTACATTAGTTTGAAAACCGAAGGTCCTGTTAGAGAACGGGCTCGTAACTACGCCCAATTCTTATACTGGGTGCTTTACCTAGGCTTGGTAGTCTTTGCGGTCTTACTCTTCTTTATGACCGACTTCTTTAAGCTTCATGCAGCTACAACCTTAATTACTCTAGTAGTCATTGTTTTACTAACAGTGATTGCTCACCTAGCTGTCTTTAAGCGTAAAGAAATGACTGCTTTTATTGCTAGTGGTCTTTCCCTAGTGAGCGTGGTAATCTTGCTCTTCCAAGGGCTCTTCCCACGGGTAATGATCAGCTCACTTGGTTCTAAGTATGACTTATTGATTAAAGATGCTTCATCAACTCCATATACTTTGAAATTGATGTCAATCATTGCAATCACCTTGGTTCCATTTGTATTAGCTTACACTGCGTGGGCATACTACATCTTTAGAAAACGGATTAAGCAACCAGTCATTGTAACGGGGGAAAAATAATGGTCGATAAAGCGATTATGCGCTTGTCGGGTATTCAGAAATTAATGGGATTGCTTGCGGGGCTTGATGTCTTGCAAGCTTTCTTTATTATCGGACAAGCTTACTACTTGAGTAGTGCAATTACCGGCCTATGGTCGGGTGAAAGTTTAACAACACAAGGTCCGGCAATTGGGCTATTTGTCCTCTGCTATTTAGGCCGGCACCTAATCAATTACTTCAAGGATGAACGGCTAGATAGTTACGCTGCAACGCAAGCGCGCTTATTACGGCGTCAGTTGCTCACCAAACTTTTTAAGCTCGGGCCGCAAATTGTTCAAGAAGAAGGTACCGGGAACGTAATTACTATGGCCTTAGATGGGGTTAGCCAGGTGGAAAATTACTTACACCTAATTTTAAACAAGATGGTCAACATGTCGATTATTCCATGGATTATCCTTGCCTTCGTCTTTTATCTCGATTGGCAGTCAGGGCTAGTATTACTGATTGTTTTTCCATTAATCATCATCTTTATGATTATCTTGGGTTATACGGCTAAGGCTAAGGCGGACCGGCAGTATGAATCCTACCAGCGCTTATCTAACCACTTTTTAGACTCATTACGTGGGATTGATACCCTCAAGTTCTTTGGTTTAAGCAAGCGGTATGCGCAAAGTATCTACCGGACCAGTGAAAGTTTCCGCAAGGCAACGATGAGCACCTTAAGGATTGCGATTCTATCTACCTTTGCGTTAGACTTCTTCACGACCCTGTCAATCGCGGTGGTAGCGGTCCTGTTAGGGTTGCGGTTAATCGACGGGCGGATGGAGCTTTTCCCAGCCCTAACCGCTCTAATCCTAGCGCCAGAGTACTTTTTACCGGTGCGTGACTTTGCTAATGACTACCATGCGACCCTTGACGGTAAAAACGCCATGCAAGCCATTCAAGCTATCTTGACTAAAGAGGAAATCAAAAAAGAGCAAGTTAAATTGCCTACTTGGAGTGAGGATTCAGTCCTAGAGCTAAACAATGTAGGGATGGCCTACGGTCAAAAGGAAATCCTAGCGGGGACCAACCTAAAGTTTAAAGGTTACCAAAAGGTGGGGATTATCGGGATGAGTGGTTCCGGTAAATCAACCTTAATCAACCTTTTGAGTGGCTTCTTGCCTGCTAAGGAGGGTCAAATTAAATTGGCCGGTCAAGAGGTAGCTAACTTCGACCAAGCTGATTGGAAAAAGCAGTTACTCTATATTCCCCAAAACCCCTATGTCTTTGAGGGTAGCCTACGGGAGAATTTGACCTTCTATACGCCTAATGCTAGTGAAGCAGATATCCTTGAAGCTATTAAGGTGGTTGGTTTAGACGAGCTCTTAGCTGAACTGCCCCAGGGGTTAGAGACTAAGATTGGAAATGGCGCCCGGGCTTTAAGTGGGGGCCAGGCGCAAAGAATCGCGCTCGCCCGGGCCTTCTTGGATAAACAGCGGCGGGTAATGATTTTTGACGAGCCAACTGCTCACCTAGACATTGAAACTGAACTAGAACTTAAGGAAAAAATGTTGCCGCTAATGGCCAACCGCTTGGTCTTGTTTGCGACCCACCGCCTCCACTGGTTAAATCAAATGGATTTGGTGGTAGTTTTGAATGAAGGTCAAGTCGTTGAAGTGGGACCTTATGCTGAGTTATTAGCCAAAAAGGGTTACCTCTATCAGCTTAAAAATGAAATGGGGGGTGGAGTCAATGAATAAGGTAGCGTTATTTAAGCAACTTCAAGGCGATAAATGGGTGAAGCCCTTTTTGAAACAATATAAGAAAACCTTGTATTTGGCCCTATTTTTAGGGTTCTGCACCTTCTTTTGTGGGGGGGCATTGATGTTTAATTCGGGCTATTTGATCAGTAAGTCGGCCTCACATCCAAGCAATATTTTGTTGGTTTACATTCCGATTGTGCTTACCCGGGCCTTTGGGATTGGCCGCCCAGTATTTCGCTATGTCGAACGCCTAACCAGTCATAACTGGGTTTTAAAGATGACCTCCAACCTACGGGTGAAGCTTTACCGCATCCTAGAGCAAGATGCGATTTTCTTCAAGCGTGATTATAGCCTGGGGGATGTAATGGGGTTGTTGGCCGAAGATATTAACCACCTCCAAAACCTTTATTTACGGACGATTTTTCCGACCGTAATCGCCTGGCTCTTGTACATCTTCATAGTGATTGCCTTGGGCTTTTACTCACTATGGTTTGCGCTTGTCATGCTCTTTTATTTTGGGATTATCCTCATCGTCTTTCCTTTATGGTCAGTGCTAGTTAACGGGGCCCGTCAAAAGCAAGAGAAGGTTCTAAAAAACGAGCTCTATACTAACCTCACTGACAATGTCTTGGGAATTTCAGATTGGATCTTTAGTCAGCGGGGCCAAGAGTACGTTGAGTTGCATGAACAGGCTCAAGCTGACTTGTATGCCGTCCAAGCCAAACTGCGGAAATTCAATAACTTGCGCAGCTTACTGTTTGAGTTAACCTACGGGGGGATGGCCTTAGTAACCTTGCTATGGGCTAGTGGTCAGTTTGTTGGTGACCACGGGGGTGCAGCTAACTGGATTGCAGCTTTTGTTTTAGCCATCTTTCCTTTAGTCGATGCTTTTGCCGGCCTACCAGCTGCTAGTCAGGAAACCAATGTTTATGCCGACTCGTTGGAACGATTAAATAAGTTGCCGGACCAACGGGAGGCTAAAGAAGTCAGTGAGTTGCCACAAGCACCTTATGACTTGGTCGTCAAAGACTTATCATTCCAATATGGTAAGAATCAAAAAGAAGTGCTGACTGATTTGAACTTAACGATTAAACGGGGACAAAAGCTGGCCATTTTAGGGCGGAGTGGTTCTGGTAAGAGTACCTTAGCCAACTTATTACGCGGTGACCTCAAGCCTACCAAGGGCCAAATTACCCTCGGTGGTGTGGATGTCAGTGTCCTAAATGAACAAATGGCTGATTATATTGGTGTCATTCAGCAAGCGCCATATTTATTTAATACGACCTTAATTAACAACGTTCGTTTGGGTAATGAGGATGCTAGCCCTGAGGACGTTTGGGCAGTGCTTGAACGGGTTGGACTTAAGAAGATGGTAGCTAGTTTACCAAAGGGTTTAGAGACCATGGTTGATGAAGCCGGCCTCCGTTTTTCTGGCGGGGAGCGACACCGCTTGGCGCTAGCCCGCATCCTACTTCAAGATACTCCGATTGTCCTCCTAGATGAGCCGACGGTTGGGCTAGACCCAGTAACGGAGCAGGCCCTAATTACGACCTTTATGGAACAGTTACAGGGCAAAACCTTGATTTGGATTACCCACCATTTGAAGGGAATCGAACAAGTAGATAAAGTAATCTTTATTGAGGATGGTCAGCTAGAGATGGAAGGTAGTCCAGAAGAATTGGCTAAGACCAGTCCTCGCTACCAAAAGCTAAAGGCGATTGATGACGGGCGCCTTTAAACTAAAAGTCACGCATGGAGATTCATGCGTGACTTTTTTAGTTAGATTTTACGTTTAAGTAAATGGTTGGTTAGTTTAGTAAGCTGCTTTTTAGTCTGAGACTTAGGCAGGCCTTCAATATCAACTAAGGCTTTGTGGGTAAACTTGCGGGCGACCTCACGAGCAGCATCGACTCCGCCTAAGGTTCTGACTAGGTTAGCGACGGCCTGCATATCTTCCAACTCCATTTGGTTTTGTTTATCTAAGTATGGTTTAAAAGCTGCCGGCTCTTTTTTTAGGGCTAGGAGCAGTGGAAGCGTGTAGACCCCAGTATTTAGGTCCTCGATGACTGGTTTATTGAAGTCGGCCTGGTTAGCACTATAGTCCAAGATATCGTCTAGCATTTGGAAGGCTAGGCCAATGTTGAGCCCGATTCGCCCGGCCCGGCGGACTACTTCTGGGCTAGCCCCACTAAAGTAGGCGCCTTCTAAACTTGCCAGGCGAAAAAGTTCGGCCGTCTTACCAGAGGTTGACCGTAAGTAATCGTGAATTGACTGGGTCTGGTTGTAACGGAGCTGCATTTGGTCTAGTTCACCTAGTAAAATCTTTTTCATAGCGGCTGCGTTGATCTGCATATAATGAGAACCGTTCATAGTTTCTAAGGTCAAGTCAAAGAAAATGGTAAACAATAAGTCACCAGTATAAACGGCGATGTCTTTCCCAAATTTAGCTTGGATAGAAACCGTGCCACGCCGTAAGGGGGAATCGTCAATAATATCATCATGGATTAGGGTCGCCATATGTAAGATTTCTAGGGAAGCGGCGATTTTGGTCAGCCGGTCTTCGTCTTGGTTGGGGCCAAAGTTGGTAAATAAAAAGAAAAAGGCCGGACGCAGGTACTTACCCCCAGCCTGAGCTAGCTGGGCGACCGCCTGGGAGATTTCTGGATTACGAACTTGGACGCGTTGTTCGATTAGGTTTTTAACTAGCGCAACTTGCTTTTCTAAAACAGGGTATGTTTTCCAATATGATGACATGAATAAACCTCTTTACTAACGTTTAGATACAAGTTTAATTCTACCCGTTTAAAAGCTTAAAAGCTAGTTAAGAAATTAAATTGTAAACGATTTTAATTTGGCAAAATATTTTTCAAATTTAAGAGATTGCTTTATAATAATTATGTAAAAGTTTTATTGAGAGAAGGGTACTTGAAGATGACTGTCCCAGTTTTTTTGGAATTGGTCGAAATGAAAGCTAAGACGGCCAGTGTTTTACCCTTTTTAATTGGTCTTTGTTTTAGCTATTACTACTATGGTACGGTCCATGTTGCCTATGTTCTCATGTATTTTGTGGCCATGTTTTTATTTAACATGTTCGTCGACATTTGGGATAACTATAATGATTATCACCGGGCGGTCGATGTTCATGATTACAAACAAAATACCAATATCATTGGCCGTGAGCACCTATCTTTAGTCCAAGTCAAAACAATAATGGCTTGCTTTTTTATTAGTTCACTGTTGATAGGGTTAGTGCTAGCCTGGCTAGTAGGCTGGCCCCTGTTGATTATGGGGGGCTTTTGTTTCTTGGTGGGCTTACTTTATTCGGCTGGACCTAGGCCGTTATCGAGCCTGCCACTAGGTGAATTTTTCTCTGGTTTTACCATGGGCTTTGTAATTAGTTTAATCTGCGTCTACCTCAACACCTACCAAGATTTTGCTTGGACCTGGGCGAATTTAGGGCGGATTTTGCTAATTGCCTTGCCTAACACACTGTGGATTGCTAATTTGATGTTAGCCAATAACCTGTGTGATAAGGAAGAAGACGAAAAAAATCACCGCTACACCCTGGTCCATTACATAGGCTTAAAGGGTGGGCTGTGGCTGTTTGCCGGGGCCAATGTCGTAGCTTTATTAGCAATTATTGGAGAGTTTTTATGGGGGCTTGCCCCAGCCACAGTTTTGCTGAGTTTGCTATTGATTCCATTTATCTACAAGCAAACTAAGTTGTTGTGGCAAAAACAAGTAAAAAGGGAAACGTTTATCTGTGGAGTAAGGATTCTTGCAGTGGGTTCTTTAACCCAAGTAGTGACTTACTTAATCGGAATTATATTGTAAAGGAGTTCGTGCTGACTATGAAGGAAGTATTAGTATTAGGTGCAGGTTATGCAGGTTTAAAGACTGTTCGTAATTTGCAAAAGGAAAGTGGAGATTTCCACATCACTTTAGTTGATATGAATGACTATCACTATGAAGCAACTGAGTTACACGAAGTTGCTGCTGGTTCCCAACCAAAGGATAAGATTACATACCCAATTAGAGATGTCTTAAACGACAAGAAGGTAACTTTCTTACAAGACGAAGTTACTAAGATTGACCCAGCTAATAAGTTGGTATCAGTTAAGAAGAATGGTAGCCTCCACTATGACTATGTGGTTGTCGCCTTAGGTTTTTGCTCAGAAACATTTGGTATCAAAGGGGCCCAAGAAAATGCCTTGCAAATGGTTGACATTGATACTGCCGAAGCAATTCACCAACACATCATCGCCATGATGAAGAAATACAAGGAAACTAAGGATAAGAACTACCTCAAGTTACTTATCTGTGGGGCTGGTTTTACCGGGATTGAATTAGCTGGGGCTTTCGTTGACGAACGCAAGAAGTATGCCCAAATTGCCGGCGTAGATGAAAGTGAAATCGAAATTATCTGTGTAGAAGCAGCTACCCGGATTTTACCAATGTTTGATGATGAAATGGCTCAATACGGGGTTAACCTAATTAAGAAATTAGGGGTTAACTTGATGACGGGCTGCATGATTAAGGAAATTCGTCCAGGGCAAGTTGTTTACGCTAAGGGCAAAGATGATCCAGAAGAACACGTAGTAGAAGCAGCTACAATCGTTTGGACTACTGGTGTCAGTGGTAGCCCTGTTATCGGTGAATCTGGCTTTGAACAACGTCGGGGTCGGGTAATGGTTAAGCCTAACTTAACTGCCCCAGATTATGATGATGTTTACATTATCGGGGACGTTTCCGCATTGATGGATTCAGCTTCTAACCGGCCATTCCCAACTACTGCTCAAATCGCAACCCGGATGGGAGCTCACGTAGCTACTAACTTAGCTCACCAATTAAAGGGAGAAGCAACAGAAGACTTCGACTTCAAGTCACTAGGGACAGTTGCTTCCGTAGGTAACACCCACGCCTTTGGGGTGGTTGGTACTAAGAAAATCAAGGGGTACCCTGCTTCCTTTGTTAAGAAGGCAATCATGAACAAGTCTTTAGTTGATATTGGTGGTTTGAAGGAATTATTAGCCAAGGGACGTTTTGATTTGTACCACTAAAAAATGTCCCCGTCGTTAAGATTGGGGGAATGGCTATGAAAAAAACGTTGATAGTTTCGTTAGCAGCCTTAGCCTTAATGTTAGCGGGCTGTGGTAACCAAACGGAAAAGCAAGCGCAAGCTAGCAGCGATAAGGTTTCCACGAGCCACAAGAAGCAAGCCCAGACTAAAAAAGCAAGTTCTACTAGTAGCTCAAGTTCGGTTTCTAGTCAAAGCAGTAGTGAAGCAAGTAGTAGTCAGGCTCAAAGCAGTGCTACTACTTCGAGTGCACCTGACTACTCTGGTCAAGTACGGATTTCGGCAACGCAAAATCTACAACGGCTAGGCCAGTTTAATTATTTGCTAAAGTATAACTTAGGTAAGGAGATTGTGCTTCCTAATAATCCAGGTTATAACGATGAAAGTAAGAAGTTAAACGTCTGGTATGAAGGTGATGGGAACAACTATAGTATTCACTACAGCCAAGCTGCCAGTGGTCAAGACTTTAACGCCAATAGTTTGCGGGATGTAACTGATTATGCCGTCTTTACCAAGCAGACCTATGGTTCCGCTAGCGAAGCCCAGGCTGAAATCAATTACCAAACGGCGGCCATGACTCAAGGTCTACCTAAGGTTAACCTGGGATATGGAATTATTGGGACGATTGATTCTGGGGCAGGTCAAAAGTACTTGCACTGGAATGAAGGTCGCTGGTCTTTAGGTGTCCACGCAGTGGCAGTCAATGACGAAGACCCAGTACCAACTGCTCGCAAGGTAGTGGAACTGCTAGAGCGTTACTACTTGCCTACACCTGATAAGTATGGGTCTGGTAGCTTTAGTGTAGCTAGTTCTAGTGGCCAACAGGCACCTATCTTAAAGTGGCAGGCTGGTAATAGTGTTTATAGCCTGGAAGCCAAGGATTTAACGGTATTAGTTAGAATGGCTTCAACTGTCAAATAATATAAGAATGACCTCTACGTTGAAAATACAACGTAGGGGTCATTCTTATTAGTGTTGGTTTGTAATCTCAATGACATTTTTTATTTAAGTTTATTTAATGTAAATTGAATAAAAATGCTAGCATAATAATTATATATAGTGTATTATCCTAGGAGTGCTAATATATCGTGCACTAAGAAACGTGAAAAGTCACGCAGCGGTGGCTTATAAAACAAGGGGGTTAGATTGTGAAACAAGCAATTATTTCATTTAATAACGTCATGAAGTCTTATGACGACGACGTGCCAGTTTTGAAAAATATCAGTTTTGACATCGAGGAGGGGAAGTTTTACACCTTACTGGGGCCTTCAGGGTGTGGTAAGACGACGATTCTCCGCATGATCGCAGGTTTTTCAGAGCCAACTAAGGGAGACATTTACTTTGAAGGGAAAAGAATTAACAAGGTTCCGGCTAATAAGCGCCAAGTTAATACCGTTTTCCAAGATTATGCTTTGTTCCCACATATGAATGTATTTGATAATATTGCCTTTGGTTTGAAGATGCGGCATTTACCTAAGGAACAGATTGAAACCAAGGTAAAAGAAGCTTTGAAGATGGTTCGCTTGGATGGTTACGAAAAGCGCGGGATTAATGAGATGTCAGGGGGACAAAAACAACGGGTGGCGATTGCCAGAGCGATTGTTAATGAACCTAAGATTTTACTATTAGACGAGCCTCTTTCAGCTTTAGACCATAAGTTGAGAACTGATATGCAGTATGAATTGCGGGAATTGCAACGGCGGTTGGGAATCACCTTTATCTTCGTGACCCATGACCAGGAAGAAGCTTTGGCCATGAGTGATGAAATCTTCGTCCTCAATAACGGATCAATCGTTCAAAGTGGAACACCGGTTGATATTTATGACGAGCCGATTAACCACTATGTGGCTGACTTTATCGGGGAAAGTAACATTGTTGATGGAACCATGATTGCAGACGAATTGGTCGAATTTGTTGGGCACCAGTTTGCCTGTGTTGATGGGGGGATGCGTCCTAACGAACCCGTGGAAGTGGTGTTACGTCCAGAAGATTTGACTTTGACTAGCGTGGAAGCGGGTAAACTCAAGGTTAAAGTCGATACCCAACTCTTCCGGGGAGTTCACTATGAAATTATCTGCTATGATGAAGCAGGTAATGAGTGGATGATTCATTCCACCCATAAGGCAGTTCCTGGACAAGAATATGGCTTAAACTTTGAGCCAGAAGATATTCACGTTATGCGTTTCAATGAGTCGGAAGAAGATTTCGATGCCCGGCTTGAAAGTTACGAAGATTAGGGGGACTAGTTGTCAACTACCCCTCACTAAAGTGAGAGGCTTGTAGTTCACGACCTTACGGTCAGTGGTCATAACGCAATTGATTGCTCCTACACTATGCGTGACTACATCATTGGGTGGTTGACAGCACCCACTTAACTAACACGTTTACGCGTTAGTTGTTAATTCCAATTTAGGTTGTTCTTGCCCACTAATATATTGCGTACCCAATAACTGGATATTCATTGCACCTAAGCGGTCATCATTAGAGCGATAACCACAATTAGAGCAGTGATATTCATGTAAATCGTGATTACGGTTAGATTTTTTAGTCGTTCCGCATTTAGGACAACGTTGCGAAGTATATTGAGCTGAAACTTCAATTACTTCACTATTATTTAAGTGCGCTTTGTAAGTCAAGAATTGTGCTAATTGATAAAAAGCCCAGGATTTATTTTGATCACGTAAGGCTTTGGGTAAATCAGTGCGTTCAAAGGAAATACCTGTTAAGTCTTCTAAGACAAATAAGGTGTTGGAACCAAATTTTTGGGCCAGTGTCTTAGATAACTGATGATTAACATCGGTCATCCAACGGTTCTCTCGTCCGGATAATTTCTTTAAACGCCGTTTAGCTGATTTAGTGCCTTTAGCTTGTAATTTAGCCCGTAACTTTTGATATTTAGCCCGTTTACGCATCACAGCCTTGCCGTCAAAAAAGGCAGTTTGACCTTGTTCGTCATAAGTAGTAGCTAAAAAGCGCAAACCACGGTCAATACCAACTACGTGCTTTACAGTTTGGTTATCAAAATTAGCTACAGTTTTAGTAGCTGAAATGTGTAAATACCACTTACTACCAGTTTTAAGTAACTTGGCTAAACCAAAGCTCCAAGTGCCATCAAAGTATTGGTCAAAGCCGTGACAAATCGGATTAACTTTAACCCGACCATCAAGGGTGTTAATCGATAACTGACCGCTACTCAAATAGGACCAATCGCGATTACGTTGTAAATCTACTTGAGGTCGGTTAAAGGCGATTGGTTTTTGTAACCAAGTTAAATCTCGAATTTCACGATACCATTCACCAGTATTAACATCTTGATACTTATAAGGGTTGCGTTTCATTTGAGTTTTAACGGTTTTATAACGGGCGATCACGGTTCTAATTACAGATTGAGCCATTTGCGATTTAAGCATAAACAGGCTACGTAAATTAGTATACAAAGCTTTGTTTAATCGGCTTTGTTTCATATCAAAATCGTGATTAAAAATGTATTCAGAAACGTAATTACAAGCCAAGCGATATTGTTCCATCATATTAGTAAAACTCGAAGCAATATCTGCATTGGCAAGATTTAATTTTACTTTAACAGTAACTTGTGTTTCCATTAGGTTCACCTCACTTTCTTCACTAATAATTATAGCACCTTTGTTCGGTAAATACACATCATAAGGAGGCGAAAGGGTAAAAAGTAGGTTCTAGCGAACCTAAAGTGAGGGCTATCCCTCCAGTGGTTAAAACCACTGGTATCCCACCCTAAATTAATGAAAAAGATGCAGACCCTCTTTGCCATCCCATATTTTTTATGGTTGGTACTCTTTGTTTTTGCGCCGGTGGCGTTAATTGTTTTTTACTCATTTTTAGATCCCCAGGGTCACTTTACCTTAACTAATTATCAGACCTACTTTGCTTCGGGCAAGTATTTGCTGATGACCTTTAATTCGGTGTGGTATGCTTTTTTGATTACGATTATCACCTTAGCAATCAGTTATCCTACCGCTTATTTCTTAACAAAGTTAAAGCACAAAGACCTTTGGTTGTTGTTGGTTATCCTCCCAACCTGGATTAACCTCTTACTGAAGGCCTATGCTTTTATCGGTATCTTTGGAATTCACGGGGGCATTAACCGCTTCTTGGGCTTTTTTGGCCTAGCTCCCCACCAACTCTTATTTACAGACGCTAGCTTTTTGATTGTAGCGATGTACATTGAGTTACCCTTTATGATTATTCCAATTTTTAATGCCCTAGAGGAGCTAAATCCCTCCTTGCTTTCTGCTAGCAAGGATTTAGGGGCCAATAGTGCGCAGACCTTTTGGAAAGTCATCTTGCCTTTATCCATGAATGGGGTTAAAAGTGGAATTCAAGCAGTCTTCATTCCTTCTTTATCCCTCTTCATGCTGACGCGGTTAATTGGTGGTAACCGGGTAATCACATTGGGGACTGCGATTGAAGAACACTTCTTAGTGACCCAAAATTGGGGCATGGGTTCAACTATCGGGGTGGTCTTGATTATTGCCATGTTTATCGTGATGTTACTAACTGGTGAAAAAAAGAAAGGGGGTAAGTAAGGTGAAACAATTAAAGTGGTCAAACTTGTATTTAACCCTAGTCTTTATCTTCTTATACTTGCCTATCGCCTACTTGATTTTTTACTCCTTCAATGCTGGCGATTCGATGAGTAGCTTTAAAGGCTTTTCCTTGGTTCACTTCCAAGAGTTATTTGGTGATACCCGCCTCATCATCATCTTGCTTAACACCTTTATGTTAGCCTTTTTATCTGCCTTAATTGCGACAGTGATTGGCATTTTTGGGGCTATGAGTATTTACTACCTCAAGAAACGGGCAGCCAAGACGGCAATGCTTTCGGCTAATAATGTCTTAATGGTTTCACCTGACGTTATTATCGGGGCCAGCTTCTTGATTTTCTTTACCTTTTTAGGCAATCTCTTCTCTGGCTTTGGCCTTGGTTTTACCACGGTACTGTTATCGCACATTGCCTTCAGTATCCCGATTGTAGTCTTGATGGTCTTGCCAAAATTACAGGAAATGAATGACTCAATGATTTCGGCCGCCTATGACTTGGGGGCTAATAATTGGCAAATTTTAACCAACGTTATCTTGCCTTACCTAACCCCAGGAATTATCGCGGGTTACTTTATGGCATTTACCTATTCGCTTGATGATTTTGCCGTGACCTTCTTCGTGACGGGGAATGGCTTTACCACTTTGTCTGTAGAAATTTACTCACGGGCGCGGCAAGGGATTAGTTTAGAAATCAATGCCCTCAGTACCTTAGTCTTCCTCTTTTCCTTGGTGTTAGTGGTGGGCTACTACTTCATTAGTAAAGATAGTCGGAAGCGCCGCGGCAAGAAGAGAAGGGGGGCGTTACTTAAATGAAAAAACTCCGTTCACTTTTAATTGGTATTATCGTTATTATCATAGTCTTGGTGGCGGGGGCCTATGAACTCAATAAATCGACGGGCCAGGCCGGAGCAAAGATTGTTAATATTTATAACTGGGGTGATTATATCGACCCGGCTTTAATAACTAAGTTTGAAAAGGAAACAGGTTATAAAGTTAACTACGAAACCTTTGACTCTAACGAGGCGATGTATACCAAGATTCAACAAGGGGGAACTAGCTACGACATAGCGGTCCCAAGTGAATATATGGTGGAAAAGATGAGAAATGACCACCTCTTAGTCAAGTTAGACAAAAAGAAGTTACCTAACCTTAAATACATTGGGAAGGAATACTTAAACGAAAGCTTTGATCCCCATAATACCTACTCAGTTCCTTATTTCTGGGGAACGCTGGGCATCATTTATAACGATAAATATTATCGGGCTAGTGATGTTGATACCTGGGCTAAGTTATGGAATCCGCGCTTTAAAAATCAAATCATGTTTATTGATGGAGCCCGTGAGTTTATTGGAATTGGGCTCAGTAGCCTAGGTTACTCGCTTAACAGCACCAATGATAAGCAGGTTGAACAGGCCTATGAAAAATTGAAATCCTTAACTCCGAATGCTAAGGCAATCGTTTCCGATGAAATTAAGATGTACATGGTTAACGGGGAAAGTAACCTAGCTGTAACCTACTCTGGTGAAGCGGTGGATATGCTGTCCAAAAATAAGCACCTTCACTATGTTATTCCAGAGGAAGGAACCAACCTGTGGTTTGATAACATCGTAATTCCTAAGGGGGCTAAGAACTTGAAGGGGGCTTATGCCTTCATTAACTTCATGCTCCGTCCGGAAAATGCCGCTCAAAATGCTGAGTACGTCGGGTACTCAACGCCTGATGAAGGAGCGTTGAAGTTATTGCCTAAGTCAGTAACTGGGGATAAACAATTTTATCCAAGTAAGCAACAGTTAGCTAAGATGGAAGTTTATAAGAACTTAGGGCCTAAGTGGCTGGAACGCTATAACGACTTGTTCTTGGAATTAAAGATGTACCGGAATTGATTTTAAGAAAAGCTTAGGATTTTATCGAACTTTCCTAAAAAATTGTTCACAAAATCTTCACTTTCACTCGGTATAGTATAAGCATACCCAATAAATAAAAAACTTTTTCATAGATATTTCTTCCCCTAAAAGAAATAAATACTCCTTTTGAATAAAGGTCTCGTACTAAGGATAATTCCTTGGTGCGAGACCTTATTTGTTTAGGGCTGCAAA
This sequence comes from Ligilactobacillus agilis, assembly GCF_025311475.1. Lineage (NCBI taxonomy): Bacteria > Bacillati > Bacillota > Bacilli > Lactobacillales > Lactobacillaceae > Ligilactobacillus > Ligilactobacillus agilis. Next base: position 135,953 of record NZ_CP104397.1, read on the forward strand.
CAGTGGTAAATCGAAGGTATAGTTGACTCCGCCCTTGGTGTAAGCAGTAACGTTTGACTGGACTAGGACGGCCTGCTGCCCGTCAGGACTGATGGTAACCGAAGTTTCGTCCCCTAACTGGGTTCCATGTAAATGATAGACGCCAGACTGAAGGTGGTAAAAGCCGGCACTATAATAGGGAAAAGCAGCGGTAGGGGGCTTATGATAAAGGGTGGCTGTTAAGCTTGGGGTTAGTAGCTTACTTTGTAAAAAGGCAGCTAAGAGGTAATAAAGGTCACGACCATTCATGGCTACCTGTCCGGCTCCGTAGGCATTATAAGGATTATAGTCTGTTTGGCTAAAGAAGCCACCTCTTAGGTAGGAATAGCTTTTAAGGGCGGTGGCTTGCATTAAGTCCAAGTGGATGCCTAGTGGGGTAGTTATGGCTTGCTTCAAAAAAGTAGCATAGGATTGACCGCTGACTTGGGTAACAATACCTGCTAGTAAATTATAGTTGTAGGAAGAATAGTGCCAGCTGTTAATATTTTGCGGGTCAATCTTAGCTTGATGTACCAGGTCTGTTAGGTAGGTTTGGTAAGAGTCATAGTGCTTATGTAGAGAAAAATAGCTAGTATCAAGGCCTGAGCGGTGATTAAGTAGCTCAGCTAAGGTGACCTTGCTTGCCCCAGGTAGATTAGGATAATAAGTGACTAAGCGGTCGGTTAAAGCCAACTTCTTATTTTGGGCTAAAAGAGCGATTAATTGAGCGGTAATGGCCTTGGAAACAGAACCAATCATATAAGGGGTAGTAGCCGTGTTTTTGACTTTAGTCTGGTAATTTTGGTAACCATTTGAAATTTGGTCAATAATCTGGCCATTTTTGACCAGGGTAATGGTTCCAGCAAAATGTTTCTGTTTAATCAATTTGTGTGCCAGCTTAATGGCGTGGGTATTAGGGTTAGTCTGGGCCTTGGTAGTTATAGGAGTACTTACAAGCAAGGCTACCAAGATAAGCATCAAGTTAAACTTTTTCATTGTTAAACCACCTTAAATTAAACTGCCTTTATTGTAGCAGGCAAAGTTAAATAATCATTAACCAGGGAAGAAAAAATTACTAAAGCTAGCTAGTTGGTAAATAAAAATTGTTGGCGCTATAATTTAATTAAGAAATCAACTAGGTAGGTGAAGCTTAATGACCCCCTTAGAATTTATTCCCGCCATTGCGCGGCAAAAACCGACTAATCAAGATGCCTGCCCCTTTTGTAACCTGGCCAGCCTGGAGAAAATCATTGATCAAACGGGTGATTTCTTGTGGTTGGATAATAAGTACCCGACCATCAAGGATACCTACCAAACTTTGGTGATTGAAAGCCAGGATCACCTTGGAGATGTTAGCAACTACTCCTATGACTATAATAGGCGCCTATTTAATTATCTTTGGGACTGCTTTGATAAGTTGCAGGCCACCGGAGCTTATCAAAGTGTGGTAATGTTTCGTAATTTTGGCCCAAGGTCGGGGGGTAGTTTGCGCCATCCGCATACCCAGATAATCGGTTTTGACCACGTAGATGCCTACGAGCAACTTGAGGAGGCTAATTTCTTAGGAAAAGAGTTGCTAGCGGAAACGACATCCAGTCCTAAAATTACCCTCTCTAGCCAGCCTTTGATTGGTTTTAGTGAGTTTAACGTGCTGGTTTCGAAGAGACAATCCCTAGCCAAGTTAGCCGACGGGGTAAAAGAATTGGTCGGCTACCTAATGACGGCGTATTTTAACGGACGGTGTGATTCCTATAACCTCTTTTTTTATGAACGGCCAGGAAAGTTTATCTGTAAGGTGGTTCCCCGCTTTATTGCCTCGCCTTACTACATTGGTTATAAATTGCCCCAAGTAGACGATGCAGCAAGGCAAGCGGAAGTGAAAGCAGAATTTTTAGCTTACCGGGCGCAATTAAGAAAGGATTTATTAGGATGAAGAAACGTAACTTGTGGCTGGGCTTGGGTTGGTTTGTCCTTGCCTTAGCGATTGGAGCCGTGCTAATGTACCGCTTTACACATTCAGGCCATATGGGGATTGGGCCCGTTAGAAGTTTTAAGCTAATGGCTTTAATGGTGGCGGCTTTAGCGGCGGCAATTTACCAGTTTAATAAATAAGACCTGGTATCTCTTCCAATTTGGGGTGAGATACTAGGCCTTATTTACTTACTGCTTATTTGCTTTTGATGAGTAGGGCTAATCCTAAGCCGCAGAGCTCGAGAACTAGCATGGTATAACAGACGTAGCTAAAAGCCGTTAAGGTTGCGGCTAGGTGTGTTAGGCCTAGCAGTTGCTGATGATCACTAACCTGGGTAAGGATGATGGTTGCTAGGGCAACACCAGCGGAGCCTAACACCTGCCGGACGGTCGTAATAACAGCTGTTCCATGTGAAACTAACTTGGGAGAAAGAAAGTTAGAACCGAGGGTGATAGCAGGCATCATTACAAAGGCATTGCCACCTTCGATGATGGCAGCACAGATTATCATCAAGGTTAGTGATTGAAAGGAGAGCAGGTTACTTGTTAAGTACCAACCACCGCTAATCATAATCATCCCAATTAAAATGGTGGGTTTGAAACCAAGGTGGTCGGCTAATTTACCGGCTAAAAAATTAAGGAGACTTAAAAAGACTGCCCCAGGTACGAGGGCTAAGCCTGAAATAAAGGGTGATACCCTTAGGACACCTTGATAATAAAGGGGAAAGATAATGGTGACTACGATTAAGGCAATGTAGGAACAAGCGGTTAATAGGAGGGCAAGGTCATAGTTGAAACTCTTCAAAACCCGTAGGTCTAAAAGGGGATTAGTAGCTTGTAGTTGCCGGTAAACGAATAAAGCTAGTAGCACTAAACTGACTACTAATAGACCGAGGTTAACTTTGAGATTACCTGTTCCCTTAGCCAGGCTGTTAAAGACATATACTAACCCAATTAAACCAAGCGAGAAGAAAACAGAGTACCAATCTAATTTGCTGGGATGACGGGGCATGACGTCTTTAATGAAGCCACTGGCTGCTAAAATAATAACCAGGGAAATAAGGCAGATAAAGACGACAAAGAGGCTTTGCCACTTGAAGAATTTCAGAATTAAACCGGAAATAATGGGACCACAAGCTAGTGCGGAGCCCATGACTAATCCGGCAAGCCCCATAGTACTACCACGTTTGGCTGGCGGGGTAATTGTTAGGAGGACCGTTTGGTAAGAAGGAAATAAAATCCCGACAGCAAAGGCTTCTAGGATGCGGCCAAGCATCATGATGGCGAAGCCAAAACTTTGCAGTTTTAACGGAGTTAAGACAATAATTAAGGAACCCAAGTCAAATAAGACGAGGGCTCCTAGAAACATCGTTTTGAAAGAAAAGTTATTCAGCAACCAGGGACTTAAGGGCATACTAATGCACATTACGAGCATAAAGCCGGTAGTAAGCCATTGAATGGTGGCTGCTGATAAGTGAAAGGCACTCATTAAGGTGGGATAGGCAGTCGACAGGGCGGATTGACTAATCGACATGGTGAAAGTTCCCAGTAAGAGGGTGCTTATAAAAGCTAAGCGACTAAATTTAGTCTGCTGGTAAGAATAATCTAGATCCATTTTTAAACACTCCTAAATAATAAAAATTATAAATTAATCCTTTCGGTGTCAATTATAGGAGCAATTTCGATAAATGTAAATATAACTAGTTTTTAAAACCAGAGAAATTCTAAGTAGCGTTGGTTTTGTTCTTGCCAGCTAGCTTCGTTGTGTTGACCATACTCTTGTAAGTAGAAGTAGGTTTGGGCCCCCTTTGCCTGCAAGGCGGCTTCGAGGCTGAGATTGCGTTTGACGGCCGGAGTCTGGAATGGTTCAAGCTGATTTTGGTTTGCCTGGGCTTCGAGTTGCCCGACTGAAAGGTAGAAACGCGAATCGGCATTAAGTTCTTGCTTACTAAGGTCGGTCATCAGTTCTTCAAAATTAAAGCTAAGTGCAGACGATAGGCAGGCCATCTTAGAAAAGTAATTATTAAAGGCAATTCCTGCGTAAGCTGCCATTAAACCACCCATGCTGGAGCCGGCAATCCCGGTTGCTTCTCTAAAGGGATAGGTGCGGAATTTTTGATCGATATAAGGCTTTAGTTCTGAAACTAACCAATTTAAAGTTTCCTTGCCGTAAGCTTCTATCTGGCCAAAAGGTTCTTCGAAAAATGAATAGGGAGAATACTCGGCCAAACGTTGGTTACCTTGGTGGCTACACTCAATGCCTACGACAATCATTTTTTTAGGCCAAACATCAAGAAAGTCTTTTAGGCCCCAAGAGGTTCCAAAGCTAGCTTCGTAATCGAAAAACAGGTTTTGACCATCGAAGTAATACATGCAGGGATAAGCTTCTTGGCTTTGATAGTAATCGTCAGGTAAATAGATATGCAAAGTGCGACTAGAGTTAGCAGGAGTAAAGGGAAAATCTTTAGTAACAATCATATTGACGACCTCGCTTTAGTGTTGTTGCCTTAATTTTAGTTAGCTAGGAAAAATTTAGCAAGTAAAAAAACAGTGACTAGCCTTGAAGTGAAGGCTTAGTCACTGTTAAGCTTAGCTACGAGCGGCATTCTTTCTGCGCTCGAAATCGATAAACTTGAACTTATCTGGACGCTGGTAGGAAGTTGTCAGTTGGAATAACCGGGTGTCATCCAAATAAGACATACTTCGAATTACAGCGGCATAGTGATCATCTGTTAGTTTGAGAATTTTGGCAATCCGCTCAGGTACCCGTTCAACGGTAATCTCTTTTGTTGAGTAAGAGATGTTGAGGCCTAAGGTTCTCTCGAGGTAACTGTAAAGCGAATTGATTACATCTGCCTTGGTGATGATGGGAACGGCTTCTTTGAACAGGAACTCTTGGTTTAGCACACTGGGAATATTATCAATATAGCGCAAGTGTTCCACGTAGTATGAAGGCGCCCGCCTGTTTAAATTGTGTCCCCCAAAAGTAGAAGGCGATGTCCGTTCACTTAGGTTTAAAACCTCAATGTCGCTAGACTTACCTTGTTGCCTATCGAAGTCCTTAAAGCTTACCACCCCAGAAATAGGGAAGGTAAAGTTTTGAACGTCTAAGACAAGTGACCCCTTGCCCCGAATTTTTTGAATCAGCCCTAGGCTAGTTAACTGAGCTAACGCTTTCCGGACTGTTTCACGAGAAGTACCATATAACTCACACAAACGATGTTCACTAGGCAAGTAGTCACCAGGTTTATATTGAGCAAAACGAATTTTTTGAATAATATCTTGTGCAATAATTTCTTTTTTTGATTGGACTGGCATGTTACTGACCCCCTTTAGTATGAACAATATCATTATATGCCAATTTAATTAGCTAGACAAGTTATAGACCTTAAAATAATGGTAAAGTTAGGGGAGTTAGATTTACTTAGTGTACAAGTTATTGGGCGGAGTTAGAGGGCCTAATAGTAGGTGAGATGGAGAGGATAATTTTACTTACTATTTTTCAGAGTTCTTTTTCAAAATTCACACTTTCTTCACAAAATGAGTGTACTATACAAGCATAGGCTAATAACCAAAATAAACTTTTTTCATTTACTTATCTCCCCTATAGATAGGAAATGATGAAGAAAAAATTACTGTTTCCCCTAACAGTGATTTTATTACTCCTTTTTTCACCGTAACTTCCCCTGGTTACGGTGTTTTTTTAGGTTGGAAATATTTTTAGGCATTTTGATATTAATCAAAACTCTTTACAAAAAATTTACGCAAATTATATATACAAAAAGTAAGTTAGTTGCTATAATTAAAAAGCAGACTAGGAGAGTTTCCAGTTTTGTTGGCGGATTGACGCTTTAATTAGGGGAATTCTACTTGGTCTATTTTTTATGTAAAACTTATTCTTATGAAAAGAGGTGTCTGAAATGGAAATCAGAAAAGTTACTTTATTCAGTCCAGTTCACTATGCAGCGTTAGCTTTACGCGAGGAGGTACTAGGTTCCAAACCTGACCTGGAGTTAGAAGAAAAGCTAACCGTATTTGTGGCGCTTTTAGATGGGCAAGTAATCGGGACAGCGGCGGTACAACTATATCCTTTAGGTATTGCTAGAATCCGGCAGGTGGCGACAGCGAAAGCAGCGAGGGGCCAAAATGTTGGGACCATGTTGATGGATGCTTGCGAGGAATATGCCTTAACCAAAGGAGCTCACCAGGTGGTGTTAACGGGACGGCAAAGTGCAAGTGGTTTCTATTACAAACGGGGTTACGAACAATTTTTATTACCTTTTTCTAGCCACGGCATTGACTTTTTATGGATGAGAAAGGGACTAGCAGTTGAGACGGAAGCCGAAATTGCCTAACATACAAAGGATTGATTATTATGTCAGAAGACAGTAGGTAAAAGACTGAGACGAATTAATTTGTCTCAGTCTTTTTTGCTAGGAAAACTTAAAAATTTCATTAAATCTTCAAAACTATTTGGGACAATGTGGGTAAATTAATTTGTAACGTTAGGACGGCATAAAAAATGAAAAAATTACTAAAAATTTGGCTCGTAGTTATTTTATGTTTGGTACCTAGTCCCTTAATCTACCTCCTCAATCGGGGGGAAGGTAAGATTTTGTGGGCAGCCAGTTGCTTTATTCTAGCCTATTGTTGGCTTTTGTTGGGAATGTGTCTAGCGGTTAATTACCACCACGTGCTAGCTTGCTTGGCTGTGGATGAGAATAAATTTAATCTGAAAGTTAAGCACTGTCCGCCTAGGATACGAGCGCTACTAGCTAGTTGCTATTACATTTGTGATTTTAAGGTAAGACGAGGAATTAAGTGGTTGTTCTTTTTACTCCTAGTAGTTTTGTGGGGAGTGATTCAATTTCAAGAGGTATTTACCAGTAACGTCACCTTTATTTTGGCCCTCAATGGCTACACCTTTGTCGGGATTATTATTTATATGGCCAAGTTATTGTTTGGTTCTAATTTAGATGAAGAGTGGTTACATCACGAAAATAAATAAGTCCGGACTACCAGGAGAGGTAATCCGGACTATTTTAAAATTAGCTAAATAAACTTTGAATCCAGGCGATTAACTTTTGGAACCAATTTTGAGCGGTCTCGCTAGCTTTTTTGGTATCGAGGCTGCTTGCCCAGTCCTTAGCCTTATTCATCAAGTTGCCGGTTGAGTTCTTAACGTTGTTGATGGTATTGCCAACGTTAGAAACGTACTTGGAACTGGATGAAATTGGGGAATTTTGGAAGTTAACGAGGACGTTAACGATGTTGTTGACTTGGTTAGTGGTCGTTTGTTCTGAAATTCCCCGCTTAGCTAATGCTTCTTCCAGGAGTTTAGCAATTTGGTCGGTAGTTAAGCTGTTACCGTCTTGTTTTTCTTGGGCGATTTGCTTAGTGGTATCACCGACGGCGGCCATTAACTTACCAGGATAGGTCTTATCGTCTGAGTTAGCGTTAATTGCATCTTGGGTAGCATCTAGCATCTGGTTGGCGGTGGCAGTATTAGTCGTATTTAAGGTAGCACCATCAGCGGCAAAAGCTTTATAAACCCCAGTTAGGGCAGCTTCACCAGAAACAGGACGGTTAGCTGTGACAACGATTGTCACGTCAGTAACCCCGGCCATTTGGGCAACGAGGGCGTATTGCTGAGCGGTTACGGTTGTAATGTTATTGCTACCATTATAGTCCTTAATATTAACTTTCACCCCAGAACCAGGATCTCCTGGTGCAATCGCAACAGAACTGATCATGGCCGCGTCCGTTGTGTTAGTGGAATCAGAGATATATTTACGGTAGTCGCTTGCAGTTGAGGTGAGCTTCTTGAAGTTAGAATCTGTTCCTAAGACATTATCTAAATCAACGTAGTGCTCGGATGCTACCCCGGCCCCATAGACTACGTATGAATTGTTAAGGGTATGAGTAGTGGTACTTTGACCATCAGCCTTAGCAAGCAGCGGGACACTCAAACTTGCAAGCAAGATAGCCAGCAGTGAATAGGTAAATCGGCGTAATGATTTAAACATCATAACTACCTCCTTTTTATGTTATTAACCTACCTTAATTGTAACACTAAGAGGCGTTAACCAAGATTAAGATATTGGAAAATAAAACTTAGTGAATTCCTAAGAAGAAGACTAAGATTACGGGCGCGTTGTTTAAAACATGCAGGGTCAAGGAGGCGCTTAAATTTTTGGTATGTTTATAAACAAAGGCCAAGGTCCAACCTAAGGCCGAGTAAAGCAGGGTCCCTAAGATATTAAAGTTTGAGTGAGCTAGGCCAAAGAGGAGTCCGCTGACAATAATAGGTAAGAAAAATTTTTGGGGCCAAAATAGTTTCATGAAGATCCCTCTGAAAAGCATTTCTTCGCATAAGGGTGCAAAGATGCAGGCGATAATCACAATCATTAAGGCGGTGGTTTGGTTATGACCCATAGCCGCCCTGATGAGGTTATCATTTTTGGTATCCGTTTGGTGATACAACCACTGGCTTAAGTCAGCGTAAACTAGTTTAATCATGGTCAGAGTAAAGTAGCCCACGATAATAGCGACCCAGTCGTTTTTACTCAGTTTGTGGAAGGCGTCCTTTTTAAGCACCCAAAAGTAAAGACAAATCAAGAGGGCATAGAGTCCAAAGAAGGCTAGCCAGGCGAGGGCTTTTTTGCCAGGAAGAGTGGCTAAGCGTAAGCTGATTTGTGGCACGAAGAGTGCAACGGCTAGCAGTCCAAAACTGATAGTTGCTAGCAAGAATTGTTTTAGTTTCATTATTATGGCCCCTTTCAATTAGCTGCCTTTAGATTAACAAATTTTACTATAAAAGACTAGTTTGTTTAATTTTTGTGAAAGGCTGGGGGCAAAACGTGCTTTTTAACCTGAAAAAAGTTATACTTAGTTTACAGATAACTCATAACACAAATAAAGCTGGTGCGTAAGTGCCGGCTTTATTTGTTAGTAGCAAGGCTCATTTTACAAATAAAATACAAACACCGCCCTTTTAAGACAGGCATAAACTAGTATGATAAAATAAAGGATATATTAATTTTTAGGAAATACTAAAAAATGGTGGGGATGTACCCGTGAAAAAATTTTTACCAGCTTTTATGAAAAATGAGCAGTTACGCTTGTTAGCCTTCTTATTATTGGGACTAGCGGTAGTAGCAGTAATAACTGCTTTTATAGTTAATGGCTTATGGGGTTTAATCGTTTTGGTTTTATCCTTGATAGTTGGGGTCTTGGCTTACAGTGTCTTGTTGCAAGCCAATGAAGATACCAGTGAGTACCTAGCCGATTTATCTTACCGGATGAAACGTGGAGAGCAAGATGCCTTTATCAGAATGCCCTTAGGTGTATTATTTTACAATGAACAAGCCGAGGTTGAGTGGGTTAACCCGGCCTTACAGCATTTTTTTGGACAAGAAGATGTCTTAGGGCGGCCTTTGACCGAAGTCGATGAGGATTTAGCCCAAATTATTGCGGAAAATCAAGAGAATCACAAGGCAGTGGAGGTTGAATGGCGGGGAGCCTACTTCAATCTTTTAGTTCAAAGTGAAATCCATGCAGTTTACATGATGGAAATTACACACTATGCCAAGTTACAGAAACGCTATGATAACTCACGGCTGGTGATTGGCCAAATTTTTTTGGATAATTATGATGAAATAACTAAATCGTTGAACGATAAGGCCATTTCTAATTTGAGCAATTACATGACTAATGCCTTGTCCGATTGGGCCCGACAATTTAAGATGTTTTTAAAACGGGTCGACGAGGACCATTATTTTTTCCTTGGTTATACCCAGGCTCTACGCGAATTAGAGGCCGAGAAGTTTAAGATTTTAGACAGAGTTCGTGAAAGTACCTCCAAGCGCAACAGTCCGTTGACTTTAAGTATGGGGATTGCTTATGGGGGCGAGGATTTAGCCGAGCTTTCTAAGCTTTCCCAAAGCAACCTAGACCTAGCCTTAGGTCGGGGTGGGGATCAAGCTGTTGTCCGTGAAATAGATGGGCAAGCCCGCTTCTATGGCGGAAAAACTAACCCGATGGAGAAGCGGACGCGGGTTAGGGCCCGGATGATTTCTCAGGCCTTACAAGAATTAATGAATCAGTCTGACCAGGTATTTGTGATGGGTCACCAACGGCCTGATATGGACTCGATTGGGGCCTGTCTTGGCTTAAGACGGATTGCAGCGATGACTAAAAAAGAATGTTGGATTGTATTAGATCAAGAAAAAATGCATTCCGATATTGAAAGGTTGCTGGCAAGTCTAAAGCAGTACCCGGAAATTAAGGGTAAGATTATCTCGCCTAGCGAGGCGTTGGAAAAGGCTACTAAGAAGAGCCTATTGATTATGGTCGACCACTCTAAGCCATCAATCTCGATTAGCGCCGAACTTTACCAACGTTTACAAAATAGGGTAATGGTGATTGATCACCACCGGCGGGGCGAAGAATTTCCTGAAAATCCAATTTTAGTTTACATTGAGCCTTACGCAAGTTCTACTTGTGAGCTGATTACAGAAATGTTTGAATATCAGACCAAGGACGCTGAACCAATCAATAAGATAGAAGCCACCGCCATGCTGACGGGAATCATTATTGATACGAAGTCATTTTCACTTAGAACGGGGACGCGGACCTTTGATGCGGCCTCCTACCTACGTTCGGTGGGAGCTGACTTACAAATGACTAGACATTTTATGAAGGAAAATGTTGATAGTTACTTGCAAAGAAATCACCTCATTGATAGGGTTGAATTTATTGGGGCTGGTAATGCAGTGGTTGCGGGTGAAGAAAAGAAGGTTTATGATCCAGTAACCGCCGCCCAAGCAGCCGATTCACTCCTAAATATTAGTGGGGTTGAGGCTTCCTTTGTGATTACGAAACGGGCCGAGAATACGGTTGGCATTTCTGCTAGAAGTAACGGTGAGACTAACGTCCAAGTTATCATGGAAAAAATGGGTGGTGGTGGTCACCTCTCAAATGCAGCCACTCAAATTGAAGGGCAAAAGATTGCGCAAGTGAAAGACGAACTACTTGCAATTCTGAATGCAACACTTCAAAATGATACTGAGACCGAATAATTTTAGGAGGTAGATTTGATGAAAGTTATTTTTACACAAGATGTACGTGGTAAGGGTAAGCGTGGGGAAGTAAAGGAACTTCCAGACGGTTACGCTAACTTCTTAATCAAAAGTGGCAAGGTTAAGCAAGCTAATGCGCAAGCAATGAGTCAATTAGCTGGCCAAAAGCGGGCTGAAGCAAGACACGATGCCGAAGTTTTAGCCGAAGCTAAGGTATTAAAAGAAAAATTGGAGTCCGGCGACTTTGTGGTTGAATTAAAAGCCAAGGCGGGCACAGATGGCCGCTTATTTGGTTCAATTACTAGCAAGCAAATCTCCCAAGCCTTAGAGCAACAATATCAATTAAAGATTGATAAGCGTAAGATGGACTTAAAAGAACCAATTCGTTCAATGGGTTACGTTAATGTTCCCGTTAAGTTGCATAACGAAGTTACTGCTAAGATTCGGGTTCACATTTCAGAAAAATAAAGGCGAGATAAGCCGGCGTTTGGTGACAAAAAAGTTAGGCCAAGCGCTTTTTTAAGCTAGAAAGGAAGAAAAGTAATGGATAATGAGGTGCTTGAGCAAAATCTGCCACCCCAAAATATTGAAGCTGAACGTGCGGTTTTAGGGGCTGTTTTCTTCAACGCTGATGCTTTAACCGACGCGATGGAATACATTGAAGCCAGTGACTTCTACCGCCGTGCTCACCAACTTATCTTCCAGGCAATGGTTGATTTAAATGATGTCGGTGAAGCCATTGATGTGTTAACGATTCAAAACAAGCTGGCAGAAAAAAATCAGGTTGAAGATGTTGGTGGTCTAGATTACCTAATGGAATTGGTTGATTCGGTGCCAACGGCTGCTAACGCGGGTTATTATGCGAAAATTGTCAAGGATAAGGCGGTAGGCCGGCGCTTGATTACGGTGGCCTCTGACATCATCGGAATGGCTCAAGAGCAAAATGATGATATGACTTCTATCCTTGACCAGGCAGAAAAAAAGGTAATGGATGTTGCCGAAAATACCAACCGGGCTGGCTTTAAGAAGGTGGCTAGCGTCTTAGATGAGGCCTTAAATGAGGTGTACAGGCTATCAACCCAACAAGAAGACATTACTGGGCTAGCTACAGGTTACGATGCCTTAGACAAGATGACAGCCGGTTTGCAGAAAGATAATTTGATTATTATTGGGGCCCGACCTGCGGTGGGGAAAACAGCCTTCGTCTTGAATATCGCGCAAAACATTGCCATCAGTACCGACAAAGCGGTGGCAATCTTTTCGTTGGAAATGGGGGCTGAATCGCTGGTTAACCGGATGTTATGTGCCGAAGGCTCTATTCGGGCTAACAACTTGCGGACTGGGCAGCTAACCGATGAAGAATGGGATAACCTCACCATGGCTTCCGGGGTGCTTTCGCGGACCAATATTTATATTGATGATACGCCGGGAATTAAGGTGGCCGAGATTCGAGCTAAGTGTCGGCGTTTGGCTAAGGAAACGGGTAACTTGGGCTTAGTAGTAATCGATTATTTACAGTTAATTGAAGGCTCGGGGAGAGAAAGTCGCCAGCAAGAAGTTTCCGAAATTTCACGGCAGTTAAAGAAACTGGCCAAGGAATTATCGGTACCGGTAATTGCCTTGTCCCAGCTGTCACGTGGTTTGGAACAAAGGCAAGATAAGCGCCCGGTATTATCCGATATTCGGGAATCCGGGGCGATTGAACAAGATGCCGACATTGTAGCCTTTCTTTACCGGGATGACTACTATGAACGAGAAGGTAGCAATGATGAAGATACCAAGGCGCCTGCGGATGAAGGTGCAAACGACGCCGGTGAAATCGAAGTAATTATCGAAAAAAACCGGGCCGGTGCGCGCGGGACGGTGAAGTTACTCTTCTTAAAAGCTTACAACAAGTTTGTTAATATTACTTACCAGCAACCAGAGGGAGTTTAAATTAGGGAAACTAAGAAAGACGAAAGTTCTAGCTTGGTTTCTCTTTTTTTTACTATTTGGTCCTAAAAAAGTTCGTTAATTTAATTTTAATTATTATTTCAGTGAGATAATATTCGGCTTTACCTTGAATGTTAGGGGGCGATTTGTTACAATAGTTACGGTGTTAAGACAGGTTAGCTGTCTAAAAGAAAACTAGAAACGAAGTACCGTTTTCGTGACAAAAATAATGAGGTGAAGTTAATGTCATCAGTAGTAGTTGTAGGAAGCCAATGGGGCGACGAAGGTAAGGGAAAGATTACTGACTTCTTGAGTCGGGATGCTGAAGTAATCGCTCGTTATCAAGGTGGGGACAATGCCGGTCATACCATCGTTTTTAACGGGGAAACTTTTAAGTTACGCCTAATTCCATCCGGGATTTTTTACTCAGATAAGATTAGCGTTATCGGTAACGGGGTGGTTTTGAACCCGAAATCATTAGTGGCTGAGTTGGACTACCTAAAAGAAAAAGGGGTTCCTACAGACAACCTCCGAATTTCTGACCGGGCTCACGTTATTTTGCCTTATCACATTGTTCTAGACGGTTTGCAAGAAAAGTCTAAAAAGGGCAACAAGATTGGGACAACTAATAAGGGGATTGGCCCAGCTTACATGGATAAGGCCTCTCGCGTGGGCATTCGGGTAGCCGACCTGTTAGATAAGGAAACTTTTGAAGCAAAATTACGGACTAACCTTGCGGAAAAGAACCGCCTCTTTGAAAAGTTCTATGATGCAGAACCATTGAAGTTTGAAGATATTTTTGAACCTTACTTTGAATACGGCCAACGCTTCAAGGAATACGTAACTGATACCTCAGTTGTTTTAAACGATGCCTTAGATGCAGGCAAACGGGTCTTATTTGAAGGAGCCCAAGGGGTAATGTTAGATATTGACCACGGGACTTACCCATTCGTTACTTCATCCAACCCCGTAGCTGGTGGGGTTACCATCGGTAGTGGGGTAGGCCCAGCTAAGATTGATAAGGTAGTAGGGGCATGTAAGGCCTATACTTCCCGTGTAGGGGACGGACCTTTCCCAACAGAATTATTTGATGAAATCGGTGACCGGATTCGGGAAGTTGGTCATGAATACGGAACGGTAACTAAGCGCCCACGGCGAATTGGTTGGTTTGATAGCGTGGTTATGCGCCACTCTAAGCGGGTTTCCGGTTTAACTAACCTTTGCCTCAACTGCTTAGACGTGTTAACCGGGTTAGACGAAATCAAGATTTGTACAGCCTACGAATTGAACGGGGAAAAGATTTATCACTACCCAGCTAGCTTGAAGGAATTGGCAGCATGCAAGCCTGTGTATGAAACCCTACCTGGCTGGCAAGAAGATATTACTGGCTGCAAGACTTTGGAAGAATTACCAGAAAATGCGCGTAACTACATCCACCGCATTCAAGATTTAGTTGGAGTTAAGGTGTCAACCTTCTCTGTTGGCCCAGACCGTGAACAAACAAACGTCTTGGATAACGTATGGGCCCGTATCTAATTAAGAAGCAATAACCTCAAGAACTTAGCTAAGTTCTTGAGGTTATTTTTTATCTAAATATAATTTTTAGGTAATGAATAATAATGAATTCTGCTAAAAAGTAAGTCATATTAAGCTTGAGCACGGTTACCGTTTAAGGGGAGGAAAAACAGTTGGGCTTGATTTTAAAGGGATTGAATAGTTTAAACGGGTAGTAAATAGTTGCAATGAGTGTATATGATTGTATATTGGAATGCAAAAAAATTTTTTTCTAGTTATGAAAGCTTGCTACGATAACCTCTATTGGGATTGTTATATTTTTTTAACTATATTAACCCTTTTCTTTTAGAAAAAAGCGCGCTAAAATATAGAAGTATTAAAAAATCAAGAACGGACGTTTGAATTATTTTTGAGTTAACTTAGGAATAGGGGGAAGACTGCATGGTAATCTCAGCAGAAACATCCACGGAAGATTTAATTAAGCAAGTAATGGCAGAACGCAACTGTTCGTACCAAGAGGCAATTAAGTTATTGCTAGAATTAGCCCGAAACTAAGCTAAAAGTCCAACGGAACTAGCCGTTGGACTTTTTTTAGTTTTCCCAAGGATGTTTGAGCGATAGCTGGGCTTGGAAGGCCTTTTGTTGTTGGTAGGCTAACATCCGCGCTTGCCGGCGTTTAGGGTAGCCAGCACAAATATATTGTTCTTCTTCACTTACGGGGGTAATTTGGCCTAGGGTGACCCCCTTGTCAGGAACGACAAAGGTTAAGAAGGCGGTTGCCCCTAGATAGCGTTCGCCAGTATTTAGGTGTTCACCAATGATTTTGGCAAAGACCTCGATTGAGCGGGTACCTGTTCCCGTAACGTAAGTTTCAATGCAAAAAGAATCATCTAATTTGAAGGGTAAAATAAAGTTTAACTCGTCAAGCGAGGCCGTAACGAGGCTGGCCCTTCCAATCCGGGAGGCCGAAATTGAAGCAGTGCCGTCCAAAATTTCAAGCAGGCGACCGCCATAAACGGTCCCGTGCTCGTTTAAATCACTGGCGAGTACGCGGTGGCTGGTAACCGCTAGGGTTTGACGACAAGTTAGAATTTGACTTGACATAAAAAACACTTCTTCCTAACAATGATACCTTTAGTTTAACAAACTTTGACACTTGCGGCCTATAAAAAAGTTCTTTAAAATAAGGCTGATAAAAAGAGAGGGGAATAACTAGTGGTGAAAAAGACTTTGAAGATAGCAATTGTGAGTATTTGCGGCCTGTTATTAAGCCTAAGTTCGGTTCAAGCAAGTAGCCCTAAAAAAGTAGAGGTCATCTTTACTCATGATCTACATTCACACTTAGATTCATACCGGGTGGCAAGTCCAAAGGGGATTGAGGATGTCGGAGGGGTTAGCCGGTTAGCAACTGTGATTAAAACGCAGCGCCAAAAGCATCCTGACACGTTGGTAGTTGATGCCGGTGACTTTAGTATGGGGACTTTATACCAGACTTTATATGAGCGCCAGGCGACCGAATTAAATTTTTTGCAGGAGCTAGGCTTTGATGCGACGACTTTGGGTAACCATGAATTCGACTATGGTGATAAAGCTTTGGCTAAAATGTTGACCAAGGCTAAGAAGCTGCCCTTGTTAGAGGCAAACATTGACTGGCAAAAATCAGCTAGCCCTAAACTGGAAGCCGAATTTAAAAAGTACGGTTTAAAAAAGTACACGGTGGTAAAAAAGGGTAACGTCAAAATTGCCTTAATTGGGGTAATGGGTAACGATTCAATCGAAGATACCCCGACAACCAAGTTGAAGTTCAAGGATCCGATTAAGTCCGTTAAGCAAACGGTGGCGGAAATTAAGCGTAAAGAAAAAGTTGATATGATAGTTTGCCTATCCCATAGTGGTACAAGCCAGACTAAGACTTCTGAAGACGAAGAGCTGGCAAAGAAGGTCCCTGACTTAGACTTAATTATTAGTGGGCATACTCATACCGTTTTGAACAAGCCGCTAAGACATGGCCAAACCTACATTGTTTCTTGTGGTGCATACGGACGGTACACGGGCCTAGTGAAGTTAAAGCAAAAGCTAAATCACCGCTGGAAGTTAGTTGATTATCGCTTAATTTCAATGACGCAAGCAATTCCTAAAGATCAGCAGGTAGAAAAACAATTAAGGGCGGATACGGCCTTGATTGACCAAACTTATTTAAGTAAGTTGGGCTACCGTAAAGATCAAGTAATCGCCTATAATCCTTATAACTTTGAAAGCGTGGATGATCATTACTTTAAGCCGGGAGAGCATCGGCTGGGTGATTTTATGGCAGATTCGTATTTATACGCGTTACAACAAGCTAAGATTAAGGCGGATGTAGCGATTGTCCCAGCGGGGGTAATTCGCGATACCTTAGTTAAAGGGCCGGTAACAATCAACGATGCCTTTAACCTCTTTTCGCTAGGTAAGGGTCAAGATAAGTTGCCAGTTTATCCCTTGGTAAAAGTTTATCTGACCGGGAAGGATTTAAAAAAGGTGGCTGAAATTGATGCCTCCTTAGCCAACTATTTAAACTCGGCCCGCCTGTATATGAGCGGATTAGGTTATGAATACAACCTGCATAGAGCCTTGATGAACAAGGTGACGGCGGCTTATTTGCTTGATAAGCAGGGGCACAAAAAGCAAATCAAGGATACTAAGTTATATCCAGTGGTCGCTGATATGTACTCAGCTCATATGTTAGGCTCACTAAAAAAACAATCGTATGGTCTCTTAAATGTAACCCCACGTAAAAGTAATGGCCAGGCGGTGACAGATTACCAACAAATGGTGGTGATGAAGGGTCAGCGTGAGTATAAGGTCTTTGAGGCTTTTGCCAGTTACTTACAATCATTTCCTAAAGGTAGCCAGGGGCTAGCGACAATTCCTAGCTACTATAACCAGTTGCACAAGCGGAAGGTGCAAAAAGCTAGCTATAATCCGCTAGCCTTATTGAGTAAGCCTAATCGCTTTACCTTTGCCTTAATTGGGACAGTACTCGGGTTAGGATTAATTGTAATTTGGGTAGCTAAAAAGTTATTGCGTCTAAAACGGGCAAAATTTAAGCGGAAATAATAAAAAGACGATGGACTAGTAATCTTCATCCACCGTCTTTTGTTATATAGTAGCCTATAATTTCTAGTAACCTTACATCACCGCAAATAGTTCTTCACGATCTTCTTTTACATTATCAGGCGATCCGTTAGGAGAAATTATAGCTTATAGAAAGGAGTTCCATCCTACCTATCTGTTGATATCCAAAGACATCTTAATATAAACGCTTGGCCAGTACTGGCACTTCTTCGTAGGATTGCTATAACCCCTTTACACCTATTATTATAGCTGAATTCTTTAAAAAAGCAAGCGTTTTCAAAAAATATCTTCTTTTTAAGCTTGAATTTTACTTAAAAAATAAATTATTTTTCTAAGTGAAAATTAATCGTTCGGGGAAATGATAAGGTGGCAATTATTTGAAACCGTATTTTTGATGTGAGTAAAACCTTTTTCTTGATAAAATGTTTTACCTATTAGATTAGTAAATCGTAATTTTACGAAAAATGTTCAGAGTTTACAAAGTAGGGCAAAGTATATATACTAATTAAAAAGTTTATATTCTTTAATTTTTTATTATGTTTCTTAATTTTTAGGAGGTATTATTGTGTATTTAGCAATAAACGTTATTGGTTTGCTAATTTTTCTAGCCATTGGGTGGATTTTCTCCAAGGATAGGAAAGCAATTAACTGGAAGGCAGTCTTAATCATGGTTGTCTTCAACTTAGTCTTAGCTTGGTTCTTAACAAGTTTCCCAATTGGACGGATGATTGTTAAGGGGGCAGCGGCTGGATTTGACCAACTTGTTCAAGTTGCTTATGAAGGGATTGCCTTTGCCTTTCCAAGCATGGTTAAGGTTAAGCAAATGGACTTCTTCTTCTCCGTTTTAATGCCAATTTTACTAATCGTGCCATTATTTGATATTTTAACTTACATTGGAATTTTACCTTGGTTCATTAAATTAATCGGACGGGGGCTTTCCTGGTTAACAGGGCAACCAAAATTTGAATCATTCTTTGCGGTTGAAATGATGTTCTTAGGTAACACAGAAGCTTTAGCCGTATCTAGCTTACAATTAAAGCAAATGAGTAAAGAACGTAACTTGACATTGGCAATGATGTCTATGTCTTGTGTAACTGCTTCAATTATTGGTTCATATACTTTGATGATGCCAGCACAATTTATCTTGACTGCGGTACCTGTTAACGTTGTGAACGCCTTGATTGTAACTGCGATGTTAAACCCTGTTTCTGTTCCAAAAGAAGAAGATACGATTGCAACAATGCACAGTGCCGTAGCGGAAGAAGCAGGCGATGTTGAAGCTGATGGTAAGAAAGAACCATTCTTCTCCTTCTTAGGTGACTCTATCTTAGGAGCAGGTAAGCTAATCTTAATCATCTGCGCCAACGTTGTGGCCTTCGTTGCCTTAGCCGCTATGATTGATAAGCTTTTAGGGGCTATTTATCCATGGCTATCCCTAGAACACATCTTAGGAATCATCATGTTCCCATTTGCTTGGTTAATGGGCTTACCTGTTGATGATGCCTTCAAGTTTGCTCAATACATGGGAACTAAGTTAGTTACTAACGAATTCGTGGTAATGGGTGAAGTTACTAAGACCATCCGGACAGCGGCCTTTAGCGACCACTTCCGGGCAGTATTGACAGTGTTTGTTACCTCCTTTGCTAACTTCTCAACAGTTGGGATGATTATCGGTTGTTTCAAAGGGATTGTTAACAAAGAAAAGAACAGCTTAATTTCTAAAAACGTTGGTTATATGTTAATTTCAGGGATTTTAGTTTCCCTTCTATCCGCAGCAATGGTCGGAATTTTCGTGTGGTAATCAGCTTATAAGTAAGGTAGAAAGCAGCTAGCAGAGAGTTTTCCTAGCTGTTTTCTTTTACCAAAAATATAGAATATTGTAGAAAACAATAGAACTATAGTCAATCAGAAAATAAAAAATGTATGATTGGTACGTTCTAGAACTTATGTTTTGAATTTTGGTTAAGAAAGTGCTATCATCTCTGTAACAGGAGGTGAATTTATGTTGCGTGTACAAAAAGTTAGACTGTATCCTAACGAAACTATGAAACAAGTCCTTGATGATTTATGTGATTATCGTAGATATTGTTGGAATCAAGGCTTAGCTTTATGGAATGACATGTATGATGCTTCGTTAGTTTTAGGCGATAAGAAGTTACGTCCAAACGCACGTAAGGTTCGCGATGAGTTAGTTGCTACCAAGGAAGATTGGCAGTACCGGCTGTCGGCTCGTTGTTTACAGCTAGCCATTTCTGACCTAAATAAAGCTTGGCAAAACTTCTTTAAGAAGTCGTTGCCCGATTGGGGTAAACCAAAGTTTAAGTCTAAAAAGACGGCCCGCCAAGGCTTTAAGACGGACCGAGCACAGATTATTAATGGCAAGTTACGACTGGATAAGCCTCGTGAGATTAAAGCCTGGGCTGATATTAGTTTTAAGGGTGCCAAAAGTTTAGTCGGCGACCTAAAAGTTGTTTCGATTTATCGTGAAAACGGTAAGTACTGGGCGAGTTTACCCTTTGAAGTTAAGGTGACGAAGAAAACTAAGACCGGACAAAAGACAGCCGTTGACGTTAATGTTGGTCACTTTGACT
This sequence comes from Ligilactobacillus agilis, assembly GCF_025311475.1. Taxonomy (NCBI): domain Bacteria; kingdom Bacillati; phylum Bacillota; class Bacilli; order Lactobacillales; family Lactobacillaceae; genus Ligilactobacillus; species Ligilactobacillus agilis. The sequence goes on from NZ_CP104397.1 coordinate 156,174, forward strand.
ATACTGAAGGTCAAGTCAAAACTTTACCTAACAATTTAAAGGCTTTATACAAACGCATTAAGCATTACCAACGCCTCTTAGCTAGGAAACGAGTGGCAAACGGAAAGAAAGCGACGCAAACAAATAATTACGTTAAGACGAGAGCCAAGTTACAACGTGATTATCGTCGGGTTGCCAATATCCAACACGATATTGTCCAAAAGTTTACCACTATGCTAGTCAATAATTATGACCGAATTGTCAGCGAAGACTTGGCTGTCAAGCAAATGCAGATGAGTCATGTCGCATCCAAAGGCTTACACCGGTCAATGTTTGGCTATTTCAAGCAGGTTTTAAAATATAAGTGTGAATGGTATGGCAAGGAGTTAATCCTAGCGGACCGTTACTATCCAAGTACCCAGCGCTGTTCTCAGTGTGGTCATGTTAAGACTGGCGCAGATAAAGTCGGACTTGACGGCAATAAGAAACACGGAACAAAACATAACGAGTATGTTTGTTATGAGTGCGGGGCAGTTATGGAGCGAGACAAAAATGCCGTGAGAAACTTACTTGCTTTACTGTAAAAATAAACGGGGTGGGCTACACCCTTAAGCTACAAGAGTCAGTCACTGTCATTACCCCCAAGTTGGGATATGGGAATACTGGTGTTGACGGTAGTAAATAAAATTAGGAAAGGAAAACTATATTCTTTCTGATAATGTAGAAGAAGCTACACGCTTTTCTATGTTATTCTACATTTTGTATAGCAGAGAGTTTTCCTAGCTGTTTTCTTTTACCAAAAAAGCTTAAAAGTAATTAATTTAAATAAAAGTGCAAAAAAATAAAAAAAAGACTTGCATAAGTAAAAAATACTTGGTATTATATTTCTTGTCGGTAAGCGATAAAGCTTCTGGCTTAAGAAATATGGGTGGTTAGCTCAGCTGGCAGAGCAACGGACTCTTAATCCGTGGGTCCAGGGTTCGATCCCCTGACCACCCATTGAAGACTTATCTTCATTATCTATTTTTAATATAGATATGAGTGGCTAGCTCAGCTGGCAGAGCAACGGACTCTTAATCCGTGGGTCCAGGGTTCGATCCCCTGGCCACTCATCAGAGATTTACTAGTCATCCCTTGTGGATGGCTTTTTTGTTATAACCAGTATTTTTTAGACAGACTAAATAGGACCTTAGCAAAGCTAAGGTCCTATTTATATTAGTTGTTATAATTTCGCTAACGCTTAGTGACTGCCTGTAAAATACGCTTAAGGAAGAAGTATAAAAGCGGGGTACAAATGGCTGTCGAAATAGAATTGATCACCGTAGCAGGTAAACTGAAAAAAGACGCAACTAGGGCAACTTTAAAGACCGTTCCTGCCATTAGTGCCTCGACAATTGACGTACAATAAGAAGTAAAAATCTTAGTCACACCCGCGACAATTGCAAGGATGATAATATTTCGCCGGCTGTCTTGATAGTTGAAAGCCTTGAAAAGTCCGGAAATTACCAAGGCGACAATAACCACTTCAAGCATTGTTAACCAAGAAGTAGCAGCATAGCCATTTAAAATATCAAAACCGCCTAAACCGATAATCCCGGCTAACATACCGTTACGTAAACCTAAGGTTAGGATGGCCACAGCTGTTAGGGTATTACCAAAGTGAATGAAAGGGCGTCCCACCATAGCGGGGATTGGAATGCGCAGAACCCAAATCCCAATATAGATGATGGCAGCAAATAAACCTGTTAACACGATGGCGCGCAGGCTGTTTTGGTTAGTCCGCATCGACTCTCCTCCTTTTATTAAGGGTATTTAGTAGAAAATCTAGGCTAGAAGCGTAATTAATTCCCAAGCGGCGGTCGTGGTTTTTGGGGGTGTTAGCAATCGCTTGGCTAATGAAATCCATTGCTAGCTTGCATGCTACAGGAGTTGCTAAGCCCGCTAAAACGCCAGCTAAAAGACTACTTGCAAAGAGGTCGCCCGTCCCAAAAAAGTTCCCAGCCAATTTAGGTTGGACGAAGCTTTGACTGCGGTCTGGCCTTTGTTCATAACAAACTAAGCCAATTTGGTCTGCAGCTAGGTCAATCCCCGTGATGACAACAGTTGGAATTGAATATTTTTCAGCTAAGGTGCGGGCTAATTTTTCTGCTAGTTCAATTGTTGGTGGAGAAGTAGCAAGTTGAGGCTGGTTCAATAAGAAGGCAGCCTCGGTAAAATTTGGAGTAACAATTGTCGCAGTTTTAATTAGCGCTTGCATTTCCTTAACGTAGTCGTCATCAAAGCCACGATAGAGCCGACCATTATCGCCCATAACCGGGTCGATTAGGGTAATAGTTGAAGGAGTAGCTAGGGTTTGGTAATGGTTTAACCAGACAGATAAAGCCCGCTTTCCTAAATATCCCAGATAGATCGCGGTAAATTTTAGGTCTAGTTGTTGCCAATGATGAATGATGTTAAGCATTTCATCGGCTAAGTCAAGATAACTATTAGCTCCAAAGCCGCCGGTATGCGTTGAAAGAACTGCAGTTGGCAGGACTGTGGGGGCAAAACCACTGGCGCCTAGCAAGGGTAAGGCTACTCCTAGCGATACCTGCCCATAACACGATAAATCTTGACTGATTAAAACCTTATCTAGCATGAATCCTCCTCGCCTCTAACTAAAAAATCTAGACTAGCAGCTCAAACGAAGAGCTTGTTAGTATTATAGCATGTTTACAAGTGAAAATAAGGATATTTACGGGAAAATCTTTAAAAAGTGACTAGGTGTAAGCGCTGGTTAAGCGGTGACTTTCTTGGTTTTGCCCTAATAATGGGTTATAATTAGGGGGACAGAATTTTATCTTATTATGTGTAAGGATTTATTCCTTTAGGAGAAGAGTTATGAAGAAAATTTTAGTTGTTGATGATGAAAAACCGATTTCAGATATTATCAAATTTAACTTAACTAAGGAAGGCTATGACGTTTATACGGCTTATGATGGCCAGGAAGCTTTAGAACAAGTCGAAGAAGTTAACCCTGATTTAGTAATCCTTGATTTAATGCTACCTAAGATTGATGGCTTAGAAGTTGCGCGGGAAGTTCGTAAAACCCACGATATGCCGATTATCATGGTGACGGCTAAGGATTCAGAAATAGATAAAGTCCTCGGGCTTGAAATGGGGGCGGATGATTACGTAACGAAACCATTTTCTAACCGGGAATTAGTGGCCCGGGTTAAGGCCAACTTGAGACGCCAGTCAGCTGTTGCAGCTAATAGTCAAGCGGAAGAAGAAAATGCCAATAGCGATATTACCATCGGCGATTTAACCATCCATCCTGAGGCGTACATGGTTTCAAAGCACGGGGATAAAATTGAACTAACTCACCGTGAGTTCGAGTTACTTCACTATTTGGCTAAGCATATTGGACAGGTAATGACACGGGAACACTTATTACAGACCGTTTGGGGCTATGATTATTTCGGCGATGTCCGGACAGTTGACGTGACGGTTAGACGGTTACGCGAGAAAATTGAGGATAACCCTAGCCGGCCTGTTTGGTTGGTTACCCGGCGGGGTGTAGGTTATTATTTGAGAAACCCTGAAGCAGAATAAAAAGGGGATAAACGGGTAAATGAGTGTCAATAAGAAGTTGCGCTTTTTTCAATCAATTCATTTTAAAATAGCTCTTGTGTTTGCGTTATTACTGTTAATAACGTTTCAAATCGTGGGGGCTGTTTTTGTGCAACAGTTAAAAAGCGATAATATTAAAGCCTTCAAGCAAAGGGTCGAGTTGTCGACTTATGTTGATAATTCTCTAATTGCTAGCCTAAATAGCAGTGATACGGCGGCTGCTAACCAAAAGATTCGTAAAGTACTAGAAGATATTAACAATGAAAACATCTCGGAGATTCAAGTGGTCGACGTTAAGGGAACCATTAGGGGCGATAGCGATGTCAACAACCGCTCGTTAGTTGGGCAAAAGACGACGGATGCCGAGATAAAGCAGGTTATCTATAATAGTCGTTCCTTTACTAAAACTACCTACGATAAGCGGGATAACCGCCGGTATTATATCGCAATTACGCCGCTTTTAAGTGTTAGCGGTAATACTAACACCGTGGTGGGGGCAGTTTACGTCAAGGCTAATATGGAGACGGTGTATGATTCCATCAACAGCGTGGTAGTGATTTTTGCAACCGCCTCGTTAATCGCGACCGCTATTGGGATGGCCTTAGCAATCGTGATTTCGCGGGCGATAACGCGGCCGATTGATGAGATGAAAAAACAAACTAGTCGGATTGCCCGCGGGGACTATTCAGGCCAAGTTAGAATTTATGGTCAAGATGAACTCGGTCAGTTAGCCCAAGCGGTTAATAACTTGTCGGTCAAGATTGAAGAGGCGCAGGAAAGTTCTGAAGCGGAACGCCGCCGGTTAGATTCAGTCTTGTCCCACATGTCTGATGGGGTGATTGCAACTGACCGCCGGGGTAATATTACCATCATTAACGAGATGGCTTCGGAGGATTTAAATGTTAACCCCGACGAGGTCATTGGCCGGTCGATTTTAGATGTGCTAGATATTCGGTCTCAGTATACGTTACGTGAAATTTTGGAGAACCAAGACGAGATTATCCTAGACTTATCTGATGCAGAACACGAACAGATTTTAAATGCCTATTTCTCCTTGATTCAACGAGAATCGGGCTTTATTTCTGGCTTGGTCTGCGTTTTGCATGATGTGACCGAACAACAAAAGATTGATCGCGAACGGCGTCAGTTCGTTTCTAACGTTTCTCATGAGCTACGCACACCGTTAACGAGTATGCGCAGTTATATCGAGGCGCTAAATGATGGGGCCTGGAAGGATCCTGAGGTTGCCCCCCAATTCTTAAAGGTTACCCAGGATGAAACCGACCGCATGATTCGGATGATTAATGATCTCTTGAGCCTGTCTAGGATGGATTCTGGCAGACTGCAATTGGAACTAGAATTAGTTAATCTAAACGAATTATTTAATTATATTTTAAATCGCTTTGATATGATGCTGGATAAGGACAATAATGATACCCGTGATACCAAGACCAAGAATTACACCATCAAGCGGGATTTTACCAAGCGGGACTTATGGGTGGAAATTGATACCGACAAGTTTATTCAAGTGGTGGATAATATCATGAATAATGCCATCAAGTACTCGCCCGATGGTGGGGTAATTACTTGTCGCTTGTTAGAAACGCATAACCATGTGATTTTGAGTATTACCGACCAAGGTTTGGGGATTCCTAAGAAGGATTTAAACCATGTTTTTGACCGCTTCTTTAGGGTTGATAAGGCCCGTTCACGTGCCCAAGGCGGAACCGGGTTAGGTTTGGCCATTTCTAAAGAGGTAATTGCCCTCCACCATGGTAAGATTTGGGTAGACAGTATCGAAGGAAAGGGATCAACATTCTATATTTCCTTGCCTTATGAAGAGTACGAGGGGGATGCATGGGATGAGGCTTAATTTAAGAAAGTACTTATTGGTACTAGGACTCCTAGTTGCAGTAGTTATTAGTTTGGTATTTTCATACTTGATTTGGATTAACCCGGCCCGCTCGCAAGCTAATTCTAGCGCGACGAGTAGCACGCCTAATAGCGCGCTGCCAGATAGCATTAGAAAAAAGGTTGGGGACATTTACCTGCCAACTAACGTGGTTTTTAATGACGATGCTAAGCAATACCGCTTAACCAGTGATACGCTAGATTTAACCAATTACACTAAAAAGCAACTGGTTAAATGGCAATACGAGGACATTAAGCGGCTGCCGACTAAATCCGCTAGCACTTACCAGCGCTACTTGCACACTAAAAATGCCTTAGTTTTAAATTATCCTGTAGCCGTGACTGCTAGGACGGTGGCAGAAACATTTAACTTTAAGGTAAGTAAGTATAAGTCAGCTTTGATTTCAAGGATTATTATCCCCCTAACTAAGATGGACAGAATTTACCTCCTGGATGATAAGCAAGAGGCTGTTTATATGGTGGGATTAAAGAAAGCCACTAAGCAAAAACTCATCGCACTTGCTAAAGATAAGGACAACTTACGAAGTGAGGTAACCTTTGAAAAAATCGGGGATAAGTATACTTTGTTCTATCAAGATGGGATTAGGGTTGCCCAGTATAGCTATCTTTTAAATAAGGAGAGCACGGGCTTATTTGTTAACCGGCTATTGGGAACTAATAACACTAGTGCTATTACCGCTAAAGAACAGGACGCGACTACAACCTACTCTGACGGTGCAGCAATGCGGTTAACTATTCAAAAGAAGACTGGGGCCGTGACCTTTAATGACTATAACAGTAGTAACTCTAGGAGAAATTACAGTTATGAAAATTATTTGACGGCCGGACTGACTAACTTAAATAACATTGGGGTGGCTTTAGATGACGTTCGCTATGATTGTTATGATAGTAAGCGCCACTTGCTGACTTACCGTAATTATATTAATGGTTACCCTGTGATTGCAGCCGAAAGTGCGGGGGCATATAGTATCCTGTTGACAAATAGCGGAAAAAAGCGGTTAGATTTTTCGTTATATACTTTGCAAATTCCGGTGCCTTCAGCTGGGGGAGCGATAACTTTACCTAATACGAGGTGGGTAATAAGCCAGTTGCTTAGCCAGGGCTATGATCAAGCTAAGATTGGCGATATTAAGGTAGGCTACAGTTGGAATCAAAACCAGACTTCTAACCAAGTGGTGGATTTAAAACCAACGTACTTTGTTAAATATGATAATCAATGGTCAGATTATCAGAGTTTGCTTAATAGTTAGGAAAGGTGGCAAGTGACATGAATTTTAAGAAGATAATTTGGATTTTTTTTCTAGCCTTCATTGTGCTTGACATCTTTTTAATCTATTCGTATACCCAGCAAAATGATTACGTTGATGCCACGACCAATACAGTGAATGGTAATGAAGCGAGTTCGATTTTGAAGAGCATTCATAATGACCAAATAACCACCGGTAAGATTTCCCAAGCTAAGGGGGCGGGCTATTACATCGCGAGTGCGGATGATGATTACCTAAGGGATAAGGCCGACCAACTAAATTTTGTTAGCTGGGCGTATAATAATCACCGTCTAACCGTTACCTTTGCAACCATGGTTAAGCTAGGAACTAACCCCCAAAAGACAATGAAAGCCTTACTCAACAAGGAAAACCAGGTTATCAATGGCAAAGATTACCGCTACGCGGCTAGTCTTTCCAGCAAAAATACGCTGGTCTATACCCAATTGGTTCATGGTAAACCAGTGTATTCCAGTGCGGGCCAAATTAGGTTTACGGTGAAAAATGGCTATGTAACTGGCTACACCCAGGGGTATTTGAGTAAAGTTCAAACCCTGCGCGAGAAGAAAGAAACGATTAGCCAACAGCGGGCTTTAGTTTGGCTATATCAATATAATAAGCTGCCTAGCAACTCGACGATTGAGTGGAGTGACTTAGGCTATACGAAGTTACTGGCCGTTAATAACAGCACTATCTATATTCCCACCTGGAACTTTTACATCAAAAATAATGCGTCGGGTAATTACTATTACCGCAGGATTAATGCCTTTACTGGAACCGTAATGGAGGAAGACTAAGCAAAATAGGCCCGGTTAGGGTAAGTTGCGTGCTATACTTTTAGGAAAAACAGGTAGGAAGGATTAACAATGACAGTAATGCGTTTTCCCAAACAATTTAATTTTGGAGCGACTATTTTAGCTAAAGATGATGAGGGAGGCTTTGACCAAGGTAATAAGGGGTTGACCACCTATGATGTACTCACAGCTTCTGAGAACGTAGCTAAGTTAGACCTTGAAGAAGTGTTAGCGGCCGTGGAAATTGAAGGGTTAGCTTCTTATCCTAGTCGGCAGGGGGTGGACTTTTACCACCGCTTAGATGAAGACTTACAAACATTGGTTAACCTTGGGATTAGTCAGGTATTAGTGTCCTTATCATGGGCTCGGTTATTTCCTAAGGGAGAAGAATTGAGTCCTAACGAAGTCGGACTGAAGTTTTACCAAATTTTGTTAACTAAGATAAAAGCTTTAGGGCTAGAACCGATTGTTATTTTAGGCGACGGGGCCTTGCCGCTAAACTTGAGTGTTAAGTATAATGGTTGGGCCACACGCCGGTTGGTAGCAGATTTTAACCGCTATGCTAACGCCTGCTTCGATAATTTTGGGCAGTTGGTAAGTAAGTGGTTAACTTTTATTGACTTGACCGCGGTTTTAAACGCCCCTTACCTAGCTGGAGGTATTTTAAGCCGGGCTGATGCCGAGATTGCATACCAAGCCTTGGTTCACCAGTTGCTCGCAAGTAGCCTAGCTAGTAAGAACCTGCACGAACAGTTTCAGGCTAGCCAACTAGGATATGGGATTAGCTACCAAGTTGATCTTACCGAAGGTCGCGCAGCATTTGAGCAAAATTTCAAGCAAAGGTTGCTAGCTGATTTGGTATTAAGAGGGGCGTACTCCCCCCTACTAGCGCAACTTTTGGAACAGGCTGAAATTGAGCTTGACTTAGACGAACTAGACGCGGAAACTCTGGCTGAAAGCAAGGTTGATTTTATTTACTTAAATTGGCCAGAGACACAGCATAACTTAGAGGTGGCCTTATTAGAACTGACGGAAAGATATCAGTTACCGATTATAGTCGGGGATTTCAGTTCTAAGTATCGGCAAAATATTCAAGCGGTTGCTAGGGCCTTAAGCCAAAAAGCTACGGTGGTCGGCTATTTTCCGCAGGTATTTAATGGGGGGCTAGTAGCAGTCGCTAGTGACCTAACCCGCCAAAAAACGGCAGCCTATAATGACTATCAAGACATAATTTTTAATAACGGACTTGAAATTTAGTAATGTTAGAAGGGAACCTAAAATATCATGGCGTCTAAAGATGATAAGTTAAAGATTAGTGTGTTAGCTAGTGGTAGTAGTGGGAACGTAACCTACATTGAAACTCCTAAACGGAAGGTATTGGTAGATGCGGGCCTATCTGGTAAAAAAATTGCAGGCTTAATGGAATCTATCGGTCGAAGTTTAGACGAGGTAGATAGCTTATTTGTAACCCATGAACACTCTGACCACATTCAAGCGGTAGGGGTCCTAGCACGGCGTTATGGTTTAGACGTCTACGCAAATGAAAAAACTTGGCAGGCGATGGGGCCAAAGATTGGTAAGATTAAGGCTGAACAAAAACACCTCTTTCAACCGGGGGAATTGAAAGCCTTTGACGATTTAGACGTGGTTAGCTACCAGGTCTCACACGATGCAGCCCAACCGCAATTCTACGAATTTCACCACGCCGGGGCGACCTTTGCGATTGTAACGGATACGGGTTACGTCTCAGAAGAAGTGGCCGGGGTTATTAGCGATGCAGACGCCTACTTGTTTGAATGTAACCACGACATTGAAATGCTCCGGGTTGGGACCTATCCCTGGTCACTAAAGCAAAGAATTTTAAGTGACCAAGGTCACCTGTCTAACGAAGACGGGGCTAAAGCTTTAATGAGTGTGATTGGCAATCATACTAAGCAAATTTATTTAGGTCATTTAAGCCGGGAAAATAATATGAAACCTTTAGCCCACCTAACGGTTGCAAACTTACTAGCCGAACATGAATTAGGGGTCGGACATGACTTTGAATTGTTCGATACCGATCCAGCCCAGGCAACGCCATTAGTTAGTCTCTAATTTAGCTTAGGAAAGTACCAAGAATTTCAAGCATTTTTCATATTTGCTCGCTAGAATAAAAGCATAAACTAACGTGGGAGGAGAATTTTAATGGCGCAGAAAGAAGAAAAACAAGCAAGATTAAAGTCGTCATTTTTAAAAACTGCCTTGGTAGCGGTAGTTGCCGGGGTACTTGGTGGTGGGCTAACGATTGGTGCCTATAACCTTTATCAAAATCAAGCGGTAAGCAGTAGTGATGATAGCCAAGCTACCACTAAGGTAAGTAATGTTAAGGTTAACGTCAGCACCCAAGCTACCAAGGCCTTTAACAAGATCAAGCGGGCGGTGGTGACGGTTGAAGCCTACCAAAAGAGTGATAACAGTATTGATTCCATTTTTGGTTTTAGTAGCGGTAGTTCCGAAGAGACGACCTCAGAAAGTGAAGGTTCGGGGGTAATCTATAAGAAAAATGGTAATACCGCCTACGTAGTAACGAATAACCACGTTATCTCTGGAGCAGATAGCTTTTATGTTATGCTTTATAGTGGTAAGCGGGTTAAAGCGACCGTGGTCGGTAAAGACTCTGTCTCTGATTTAGCGGTCCTAAAGATTGACGCCAAAAACGTTGAACAAACGGCCACCTTTGGAAATTCTGACAACATCCAAGTAGGGGAAACGGCCCTAGCAATTGGTTCACCAATGGGGTCAGAGTATGCTACTTCGTTAACCCAGGGGATTATTTCGGCTAAGAAGCGGACCTTAGACATTACCAACAGCTCGGGGGTAACGACAGGCTCGACAACCGTTATCCAAACGGATGCTGCTATCAACTCCGGTAACTCAGGGGGACCATTGGTTAACTTAGACGGGCAGGTAATTGGGATTAACTCGATGAAATTATCGTCTAATTCAAGCAGTTCTGAAAATGCTTCGGTTGAGGGGATGGGCTTTGCCATTCCAAGTAACGAAGTGGTAAAAATCATTAACCAATTAGTCACCAAGGGTAAGGTCTCCCGTCCGGCCTTAGGTATTTCTGGCATCGACTTAGATTATGTATCTGATAGTGCTAAGTCTGACACCCTGAAGTTACCTGATGGGGTTGACAGTGGAGTTGTGGTGATGAAGTCTGATTCAGACTCACCTTTAAAAGATGTTCTTTCTAAGTATGACGTCATTGTCAGCTTAGGGGGCAAAAAGGTTACTGGAATTTCCAGTTTAAAGACAGCTTTATATGCGCATAAGGTAGGAGACAGCGTGACGATTAAGTACTATCACGATGGGCAGCTTAAGAGCCAAAAGGTGACTTTGAGTTTAGAAGCTAGTGAAAGTACCACGACTGCTACTAGTTCGGAGAGTGAAAATTAGAAGTGAAAAGAATCGGTTCCAAAAGTGCCGGTTCTTTTTTTAGCTTTGTTAAAGTAGTGGACTTTGCTAAAATAAAAAGGGGCTAAGCGCAAGGTGGAACTTATCCACAAAAAGAGTTTCAACCTGTGGATAAGTTGCAATATTCAAAAATATTGACGTTGATAACCCTTGGTAATAAAGGAATACAGCCGGTGGAGTGTAGCGAAGCTTAGTTTTATTAACTTGTGGATAAGTCGGTCAAAAAAGATAGCTTATCTTGTTAGGAACACTCATTCTTGCCAAGATGTTGTGGTTAGGTTGTGGAAAAAATTGTGGAAAAGTAGGGTGAAAAATGAACATTAAAATTATTGGTGTCGGTAAGTTAAAGGAAAAATATCTCAAGCAAGGAATTGCTGAGTATGCCAAACGGTTAGGAAAATTTTGTAAGTTTGAGATTGTGGAAGTGCCTGACGAAAAGGCGCCCGAAAAATTATCTGCGGCTGAGATGGAAGGCGTAAAAGAAAAAGAGGGTGAGCGGATTTTAGCCAAAATTAGGGATAAGGAGTATGTCTACGCCTTAGCAATTGAAGGAAAAGAACGCTCATCGGAGGAATTTGCTCAAGAAATTGCCCAGTTGACAACCTATGGCAGAAGTGACATCACCTTTGTTATTGGGGGGTCACTGGGGTTAAGTCCCGCCGTCTTAAAAAGAGCGGAGACTAAAATTTCCTTTGGGCGGTTTACGTTACCACACCAGTTAATGAGGTTAGTTTTAAGTGAGCAAATTTACAGGGCATTCATGATTAATAACGGCAGTCCATATCATAAGTAATGACAAGAGTAGCGTTAGCTTAAGTGGTTAACGCGCTTTTTTTAACTATAAAAACGCAAATAAATGCAAGAAAATGGATTGAAACGCAAATTAACCGTTTTCAAATCAAGGGAATGTGGTAGGATAAAACTAAAAGAGGGTGAGAAAATGTTACCGGCAGAAAGGTTACGACTAATAAAGCAGCTCTTAACTAAAAAAGAAGAATTAACGACTAATGAGGTGGCTTTGAAGCTAGCGGTGTCAAAGGATACAGTCAGACGAGATTTTGACCACCTGGCGCAAACAGGTCAGGCCCTGCGGATTCACGGCGGGCTGATGACCCTAGGAGATAGCGGGGTGCCTAATTTTAAGGAGCGGACTAAGATTTTATCCCCCTTGAAGCATGAGATGGCCAAGTTGGCGGCGAAGTTTGTTAGTCATGATGGGCTATATTACTTTGATACGTCGACAACCTTAGTACAGTTAGCTAAACTAATTGATTTTAAGGGGACGACGATTGTGACCAACTCACTAGACAATGCTCTAGCCCTAACTAATAGTCGCTTAATGCGGGTTGAACTACTAGGGGGGACCCTTAATAAGCATAATCGTTTTACTAGTTCGATGACCTCACTAGGTGAGCTAGCTAATTATCAATTTGACGTTGCCTTTATTGGAACGTCGCGTCTTAGTCCTGCGGGTATTTTTGTTGTGGATCAAGATGATTCGTATTTACCACGGCAGGCAATTAAACAGGCCCGTAAGGTGGTCGTAGTTGCAGAACAATATAAGTTTCACGCCGATAGATCTTCATTTAAGGTCTGTGATTTAAATGAGATTGACGTGTTAATTACAGATGAACAGCTAACAAAGACGCAACGTAAGTGGTTTAGGTCGGATACGCAGATTTTATACGCTAAGTAGGAAGGAATGGGAAGTCATGTACAAACACCTTTTTTCAGATATGGATAATACCTTGTTAAGGACGGATGGTTCTTTTAGTGAGGAAAACGCGCGGGTAATTAAACAAACCAACTTACCCTTTACCTTGGTTTCGGCCCGGGCCCCAATGGAGATGGACTTTGTCTTAAATAAGCTAAAGTTAAGTAACCCGCAGATTGCCTTTAACGGGGCCTTAATTTACAGACAGTTGGGCACCCAGCGGGAGGTGCTTTATTCCCAGCCATTACAACCAAGTGATTTTACTAAGTTAATGGCGGTTATCAAAGCCTACCCAGAGGTCAGCCTAACCTGGTATGATGCCAATAACTGGTACGCCTTTAAGCAAGATGAGGGTACCGCTTATGAGACGTCCATCACCCACCTAGAGCCGACTTTAGTGACGGAAGCTGATTTAAAGAGTTTAACAGGACCTTTTTATAAGTTTATGCTAATTTGTTTTGATTTGGAAGTGTTAGGAAAATTAAAGGCTGCCTTGCTAGCTTTAGGTTTAGAGAATGTAAGTATTGTTAATTCTAACCCAACTTACATTGAAATCACCCATAAAGATGCGACTAAGGCTAATGCCATTGCACATGTACAAGCAGCAGAAAAAATTACCAAGGACCAGTTGATGGCCTTTGGTGACGGCGAAAATGATTTACCAATGTTAACTGCCGTAGGGACAGCGGTAGTTGTTGCTAATGCAAGTGCTAAGATTAAACAGGTCGCCGACTTTATTTCTAAGTCTAACGACGAGGACGGAGTCGCCTACGCAATTAAAAAACTAATTTTAGATGCGGAGTTGTAGTTGATCATTATAGTAGTCGACATAGGTGCGGTAGCCAGCGATAATTGAACCTAGACTAGTAGCCGATAAAAGCATGAAGGTTACCATAATTTGGTATTTGATAGCGTGTAAGGGGTCGACGCCGGCAAAGATGAGTCCTGACATCATCCCCGGTAGGCTGACAAGGCCAACGGTTTTAGCTGAATCAATCGTTGGTTGCATGGCGGTTTTAATGCTGGCGTGCAGTAGGGGCAGCGAAGCTTGTTTGCGGTTAGCACCTAAGGCCAGTTTTTCTAAGACTTGTTGGCGCTGGTTAATAAAAAGCTCATGTAAATTCCGGTAACAAAGCCCAATCGCAACCATGGAGTTGCTAGCAATCATCCCACTGATGGGGACGATCTGGGAGGGGACAAACTTAATGGCCCCTGCCAAAACGAGGACTCCTAGGGTAACGTAAGTGCTAATAAAGATAGCTAACAAGGAATTAAGGTAGTGCTTGCTGTGATTAGGGTTGCGTTTATGGGCATTGTAGGCGGCATTGAGAACAATGAAGAAACTCATAGCGGCGGTCAACAGTACGTTATTGACGTTAAAGATATATTTGAGAACGTAGCCGACGATAATTAACTGGATAATTGCCCGGGAAATACTATAAAAAATGTCTTTAGTCAGGCCAAGTTTTTCGCGGTTACTAATATAGACGGCAACCAGTACGAGGGCAAAGGCTAGGGCTAGTGAAAAGTTATTAACGGCTAGTTGTGACATCTGAAAGACTCCCTTCTTCAAGCCAAAGGACCTTGGCGGCTTGGCTTAGCTCTGTTTGGTTATGCGTGATTTGAATAATTGTTAAGCCGGCTTCCTGCCATAACTGCTTGATAAATTGGTGGACAATTTCGATTGAACGGGCATCAAGACCCACAGTTACTTCGTCTAGAAGTAAGATTTTAGGGAGAAACATGGTGTTTCTTAGGAGGGCCACCCGTTGTTTTTCACCCCCGGAAAGCTCGGTGATGTTCTTATTTAGATAACTGGTGGGGAGGTTAACCTTGGTTAAAGCCTGCTCAATTTGAACCTGAGAACTAGCTTCATTGCGGATAACAAAGGGAAACTGTAAGTTATCGGCAACGGTTTGGCCAAATAGGCTGGGTTGTTGGAAACAATAAGAGACTAGTTGCCGGTAGGTGGTTATTTCATAGTCACGCTGGTTTTGACCTTGAAAAATAATTTCACCATCACTCGGGGAGATAAGACTGGCGATAATCTTGAGGAGGGTGGATTTGCCACCACCAGAGGGACCGGTAAGAGTTAAAAAGTCACCGGCTTGCACTTCGAGGTTAACCTTATTTAAAATCTGCCGCTGCTCAACTTGGTAACTGATGTCAGTTAAAGATAGAATTGACATAGGTTTAGCTCCTTTGTTTATAATTTTTCTAAAATTATAACATAAAAAAAGAACCCTAACAAAAGTTGTGCTCAACTTTTGTTAGGGCTTTTCATCTGGAGCCTTAAATAACCGGCCGCTCTGCGTTAAAGCTAGGCATTAGCTCAGTAAAGTCATAGTTACTTAGGGCGTTGAGGCCATCTTTGTTGACGTCAAAGTAAGCGGTCATTGCTTGGCGAATCATGAGGTTGATCTCCTTATTAGGGTCAAATTGAACAACAATTACGGGGATATTGTTACCGTAGGCATAGCCAATTTCAAAGGCAGTGCCAGAGTCTGCCTCATTATCGCTTTCTTCCAATTTATAGTCGATGATGGCAACAACGGCATCTGCCTTAATGATTTGGGAAGTGTCCAGCATAAAGCAGGCCTTTTGCCATTCGAGGCTGCCAAATTCAGCGGCTTCATAAGGATGCTTAGCTGGTTCAAAAACGGAACTAACAGTAGGGTTTTGATCTAAAGCTGCTTTAACTTGGGCGATGCGTTCGTTTTGGGCATCTGAAAAGAAGGGGGAAGCAAGGTAGATACGGTTCATAATTTTTCTCCTTAAATACAAATAACTAGATATAGTAGTTTATCTTTAGAGTAAGCACAATATAATGAAAATAGGGCTTTTCTTTTGGGAAAAATCCAGGTATTATATTAAAGGTTACTCTATTTTTATTATACAGATTAATTTTGAGATAAAAAAGTCTCTAGTTGTTTAAAAAGAAAGGATGAGTTAGTCATTTTGATTACTTTATCAGGAATCATCGGTTCAGGAAAATCAAGTTTAACGGAAATTTTAGCCCAAGAATTAGGCACGAAAGCCTATTATGAACCAGTTAAAGACAATCCAGTCTTACCAATTTTTTATAAAGGTAATGAAATTGCTGCTAAAAAGCGGGCTCAAGGCGATAAGGATGCGACTAATCCCTATGCTTACCTCCTTCAAACCTTCTTTTTAAACCGGCGCTTTGCCATGATTAAAGCGGCAATGGCTGAGGATAATAATATTTTAGACCGGTCAATTTATGAGGACGAAATCTTCATGAAGATGAATACCGAAATGGGTAATGCTACCGAAGTAGAGTACGATATTTATAAGAGTTTGTTAAACAACATGATGGAAGAATTGCCATTTGCAGCCCATAAAAAGTCCCCTGACTTGATGATTACCATCAAGGTTTCCTATGAAACGATGATTAAGCGGATTGAAAAGCGGGGCCGGGACTACGAACAAATCAAGACGGATCCATCATTGGTAGACTACTACCATCGCTTGTTAAAGCACTATGATACTTGGATGAAGGAATACGATGCTTCCCCACTGTTAATCATTGATGGTGATAAGTATGATTTCGTAGCCAACATGGCTGACCGGGTTACCGTACTAGAACAAATCGAACATAAGCTAGTCGAACTAGGCAACCTTAGCCACGACCACCTCTTAAACCTAAAGACGAAGCATAGTGAATTATTAGCCTAAGTAATAAGGCCCCGGAAATTAGCACCGGGGTCTTATTTATTTAGATTAACAAATGATAACGCTTGAATTTTGGTTAAAATGAAGCTATCATTAAAATAGATAGATAAAAGGGTAGGGTGATTAAGATGTCACAAGAATATAAACGCATTTTAGTAGCAGTAGATGGTTCCAAGGGAGCAGAGGTGGCTTTACGGACGGCGGTAGAAGTAGCTAAACGTAACAACACCCACCTAGATATCTTGCGGGTCTTAGACCTTAACTCCCTTGAATATGGTGGTGCTGGCATCGCTTTAGACGGTGCTAAGATTTATGATATCGAACAAGAAAATGAAGCTTACTTGTTAGATTTACGCGATCACTTAGTTAATGTTGATGGCCTAGATGAAGCTAATGTGTCCGTACACTTACGCTTTGGTAACCCTAAGGATGTTATCGTCAATGATTTCCAACCGGAATATCACAACGACTTGATTATTGTAGGCTCGACCGGCAAGAACCTCTTCCAAAGGATTATTGTTGGTTCAGTAGCTTCTTACGTGGTCCGGGCTGCCAAGTGTGATGTCTTAATGGCGCGGACAACGGAAGCAGATTTAGCAAAATAAGTTCACAATTAAAGCCCCGTAAGGCTCGCTTACGGGGCTTTTTAGATGAATAGCGCCTAGTTTTGGGAATAAATCCAAGACTAGGCGCTACTTTGATTTAGAAACTAGCGGGCTAGCTTCTTTTCGATGTATTTAGAAATTAAGGTTAAAATGGTAATGACTAACAGGTAGATGATTCCGATAATAGCCCACACCCGGAAACCCTGGAGGTTACGGGCGATGATAATCTTACCAGTTTGAGTTAATTCTAAGATGCCGATAACTGATAAAATTGAGGTATCCTTCAAGGTAATAATGAACTGGTTGATGAAAGAAGGAACCATAATCTTGATGGCTTGTGGTAAGATTACGCGCTTCATGGCTTTACCGTAAGGAAGTCCGAGACTGCGGGCAGCTTCCATCTGACCGACGTCGACAGACTCAATCCCCCCTTTAACAAAGGCGGCGGTATAAGCCCCTTCATTCAAGGTAAGGGTGATAATCCCAGCAATGAAGGCAGGAATCTTAATGCCGGTTAAAGCTGGCACCCCGTTATAAATAAAGAGTGCAAGGACTAGTAGTGGTAAGCCACGGAAAATATAGATAACTGTACTTGAGAGACCTTGGCAGAATTTAGAAGGAACAACGCCCAAAAGGCCAAAGATAATCCCAAAGATAGTGGCAAAGAAAATCCCAACTAAAGTTAGGTAGATAGTCTTTTCTAACCCGGTTAAAAAGGCGCCGTGGTTTTGTTTCAACAAGCCCAGGATGGTACTTTCTTTGTGGGCAGCCGCTTTATTAGCCTTTTGCTTGTTAATCGAAGCGGACCCGACGTACTTATTGACGATTTGTTGGTAGGTTCCATCCGCTTTGAGTTGCTTTAAACCATGATTGAATTTTTGTAACAACTCTTGATTTTGCCCCTTCATAACGGCAAAACCGTAGTAACCACCATCGGCTGGCTTAGTAGCTAATTTAAGTTTAGTCCCAGTTTTAACGGCGTATTGGAGAACGGGGCCGTCATCGAAACAGGCCACAGAGTTACCGGAAATCACATCGTTGTACATGTTATCGGAGTCATCGAAAGTAACGGTTTTAAAGCCGTACTTCTTTTGGATTGACTGGGCGTAGTTGGCAGCGGCGGTCCCGGTTTTAATGGCAACCCGCTTGCCCTTTAAATCCTTGTAACTACTGATGCTACTGTTTTTAGCAACGGCCATAACGTAGCCGGTCTTATAGTAAGGGTCGGAGAAATCAAAGGTTTTGCGGCGTTCAGGGGTAATCCCCATCCCGGCGATAACCCCATCAATTTGACCAGACTCCAGGGCTTGCACAGCAGCGTTAAAACCTAAGGCTTTGATTTTAACCTGAAACCCTTCCCGTTTAGCGATAGTTTTCATTAAATCAATATCAATTCCAACGTACTTATTATTATCATTAGCAAATTCAAAAGGGGGGTAGGTAACATCGGTCCCAATTACGTAAGTCTTAGCAGCAACTCGGTCTGGGTGGGCCAAGGCAAAGAGGCACAGGGCCCCTAGAATTAATAATAAGCTTGAATAAATCTTTTTCATAAACAATTCCTCTCTTTGTGAATAAATAATAAGCACTTTTTCATAATACCATATTTTTCTAATCAAAACTAAAAAATATTCAGTTTTAGTTCAAGAAAAGACAATTTTCAGGGGTGAAAGTCCGCTTTTTAAATGAGAAAAGCAGCTAACTAACTTTAATTTAAGCATAAAAAAGTGCACTCCCATAAATGAAGAGTGCACAGTTAATTAATTATTAAGCTTCAACAGCTTTGACAATCCAGCCTTCAGGAGCAGGTCTGTCACCGAATTGGATTCCAACTAATTCATCATAAAGCTTCTTAGTAACAGGGCCAACTTCAGTGGTGCTGTAGAAGACGTGGAAATCATCGCCAACTTGGAAACCACCGATTGGTGAGATAACGGCTGCAGTCCCGCAGGCACCCGCTTCAGCAAAGTTATCTAATTCGTCGACGTAAACGTCACCTTCAACGGCTTCCATCCCAAAGCGTTCCTTAGCCAAGTAAAGCAATGAGTACTTGGTAACGGAAGGTAAGATGGATGGGGACTTAGGAGTCACAAACTTTCCATCCTTAGTAATCCCAAAGAAGTTAGCTGAACCAACTTCTTCAATCTTTCTATGTTCAACTGGATCGAGGTAAATAGCATCTGAGAACCCAGCTTTGTGGGCCTTTTCACCTGGGTAAAGGCTGGCTGCGTAGTTACCACCAACTTTGCTTGCCCCGGTCCCTTTATGAGCTGCCCGGTCATAATCAGAAGCAACAAAGTTAGTTGGAACCATGCCACCTTTGAAGTAGGAACCAACAGGCATTGCAAACACTGAGAAAATGTATTCACTTGCGGGGTGAACACCGATATTTTCACCCACACCGATAATATATGGACGGAGGTAGAGGGTAGCCCCAGTTCCATAAGGTGGAACGTAGGCTTCGTTGGCTTTAACCACTTGTTTTAAAGCATCAACAAACATTTCTTCTGGCACTTCTGGCATTAAGAGCCGCTTGCATGAATTTTGGAGCCGTTTAGCATTTTGGTCTGGTCTAAAGAGGTTAACACTACCGTCCTTACAACGATAAGCCTTTAACCCTTCAAAAGCTGCCTGCCCATAGTGTAAAACAGGCGAGCCTTCATTCATGGCCACGGTTGAATCTTCAGTCAAGCCGGCCTTGTGCCAAGCACCATCTTTCCAAAAGGCACGGTAACGATAGGGCAAATCCATATATTCAAAGCCCAAATTTTCCCAATCTAAATCAACGGTTTGATGTTTTGTCATAATAAAAACCTCCTAAATGTCCATCAATTGTTTCCTATTATAACAAGCAAAATGAAAAAATCAATACTAAATCTAATAATTTTTTCATTTAATTAAAACTTGAATGTAAGCCAAGAAATGTTGTTCCAAGGAACCTAAGTGATTATTCTTACGCCAGGCGAGGACGTGGCCACTATGGTGGCTAGGTGCAAACGGGATAAACCGCAAATCTGGGTGGGCGTTGAGGGTGAGAATCCCCTCGATACCCAGGGCACAGTAGTTGTGGTTTAAGACAAGAAAGTTAGCGTTGCTAGGTAGGTTAATGAAGAATTTAGGACTTAAAGCTTGCAAAGGCGCTAACCAAGAATCAATTTCTGCTTTGACGATATTGCGCCTAGAAAGAATCAACTTTTCGTTTTTTAAGTCGCCTAGGCTAAGGCTTTTTTGCTTTGCTAGGGGGTGAGACTTATTGACGATGATGCCCCACTGATCGTAGTAAGGTAAAGTGAGAAAGTTATATTTGGCGGTTTCAACCGGCTCGATTAAAAAGGCAAAGTCTAGGTAGTGGGTATCTAGCTTTTCCTTAAGGTCGTCGCCATCCGCGTCATAGAATTCAAATTGAACTTGGGGGTGTTTAGCTTGGAAGGCTTGCAGCCAGTTGGCAACCTCAAGGGACAACTTGGACTCAACGCAGCCAATTTTTAGTAACCCGGCCAAATCATTTTGCTGGGTTTGTAGCTCCTTTTTAGTAGTAGCTAACAGGGAAAGGATTTGCTTAGCCCGTCTTTCAAAGGTAACCCCGGCTTCGGTTAGGGCCAGGTGGTGTTGACTCCTGGTTAGCAGTTGGGCGCCAACTTCTTCTTCTAACTTGGTTAACTGCCGTGAAAGGGTTGGTTGGGTAATATGTAGTTGTTGGGCGGCCTTGGTAATATTGCCCACCTGGGCTACTTTCAAGTAATAAGTAAGTAAACGAATGTCCATAAAATCACCTCAACTCTTATTATACATTTTAAGCATGATAAAGCACTCATAATAGGTATTTTACAGAAAAGGATTTCTTTTTTACTATTAATATAGTAGAAAGCGGGTGAAAGTTGTTGCCTGAGCTTTCTTTTTTTGAAAGGTGGCTAGAAAAATGGCTGAATTTGAACAAGCGGTAAAGGAAAATAACCTCTTTGGGTTAGGCAATTTAAATACGGCTTATGCCCAGTATTTTACTGGCGCTAGTTACTTGCAGGGGCTAGTGCAAGCCCAAAATGAAGTTGACGTCAATGTTGCCAACGTTAACTTTGAGCCTGGTTGTCGTAATAACTGGCACGTTCACCATGATGGCTTTCAGATTCTGTTAGTAACCGCGGGAAAAGGTTGGTATCAAGAAGCAGGAAAGCCGGCTAGGTTATTGTCAGCTGGTGACGTGGTGATAATCCATGAAGGAATTAAACATTGGCACGGGGCAACCAAGGCTAGTTGGTTTTCACATTTAGCGATTACTAAGGGAACTAGCGAGTGGTTAGAAGCTGTGACTGCTGAAGACTATGCTAAGTTAGGTTAGGTGATAACATGGTTAAAAAACAAACTGCAGGTCGTAAGCAACTGGGGGACTTTGCCCCTAAGTTTGCCGAATTAAATGATGACGTTTTATTTGGACAAGTGTGGGCGCGCGAAGATAAACTATCCGCCCACGAACGGAGTGTGATTACGATTACGGCCTTGATTGCCGGCGGAAACTTTGAACAACTGAAATATCACCTGCAAGTAGGTAAGGATAATGGTATTAGCAAGGAAGAGATTAGTGAAATCATTACCCACTTGTCCTTTTATGTAGGTTGGCCTAAAGCCTGGTCGACCTTCAATTTGGCCAAGGAAATCTGGGCTTAGTATGAAAGACGTTTCAAGTGAAGCGTCTTTTTTTGTAAAAAATGAAAAATTTTACTTACACGAAAATTTTATTTTTGTTATGCTAATCATCGGACCTAAAAAAGGTTAAAGAATTTCATTAAGAAAGAAGAGAGGCTTTATTTTTTGGAACAAACAAAACAAGTAACCGCAATGCGGGCACGAGTTGAAGTCGACCGTCCGTGGTTAGCAATGACAAGTATGTTGATTGGGGCCTTTGTAGGGATGTTATCCGAAACGTCGCTCAATATTGCCTTACCTAGTTTAAAGCTAGCATTAGGGGTAGAAACCTCTACCCTTCAATGGTTAGTAACGGGCTACATGTTGATTATTGGGATTATCTTGCCCTTCTCAAGCTTAATTTCTAAGTGGTTTACAACTAGACAAACGGTTATTTTTGCTTTAGCCGATTTCTTAGTCGGAGCAGTGATTTCCGCAACCGCCAGTGGTTTTGGCCAGTTACTCTTAGGGCGGATGATTCAAGGGATTGGGACCGGGTTAATCTTACCATTAATGTTTACGGTGGCAATGCAAATTTTCCCACCCCAAAAATTAGGGGCCGCCATGGGGGTTAGTGCCCTGGTGATCATGTTTGCCCCTGCAATTGGCCCAACCCTAACGGGGCTATTACTGGCTAAGTTATCCTGGAATTGGATTTTCTGGTCATTTGCAATTATTCTTGCAATCGCATTGGCATTTGCAATCTTTGGTTTGAAAAACGTTGCAGAAATTACCAAGCCTAAGGTTGATTTCTTATCCTTGGTAGAATCTGTAATTGGCTTTGGTGCCTTGGTTATGGGAGTGAGCTTTGCCAGTGAATTAGGGTGGAGTTCGCCTGTTGTGTTAGGCCTTCTAATCGTCGGAATCGTGGTCTTATTCCTTTATTCTAAGCGGCAATTAAACCTAGCTAGCCCGATTTTAAACATCAAGATTTTTGCTAAGCCAGCCTTCAGGGTTGGGGCGGTTTTAGTCATGTTGGACTTTGCTATTATCTTATCCGCAATGTACCTCTTGCCACAATATATCCAAAGTGGCTTGGCTTTACCAGTAGCCTTGACAGGGATGATTATGCTTCCCGGGGGGATTATTAATGCGGTGGTGTCTGCTTTGGCAGGCCGGCTTTATGATAGCCACGGTGCTAAAATGCCAGCACGGATCGGCTTTGCGATTGCGCTAGTTGGGGCCATTATGCTAGCCTTGGTAAAGCCAACTAGTTCGGTCGCATACGTAATCTGCGCTCACATCATTATGATGATTGGTTGTCCGTTGGCAATGTCTCCTGCACAAACTCACGCCCTAAATGCCTTAGAGGGGTTGGAATCTGCAGATGGAAGTACGATTATGAACACCATGCAACAAATTGTTGGGGCGATTGCTACTGCCTTAGCAACCAGTTTCTTAATGTTAGGTCAAAGTTTATATAACGGCGCTAACAAGCAAGCAGCCTTTACAAACGGGGTGCACTTTGGTATTTACTTTACCATTGTCTTAGCAGTGGTGGGCTTATGCTTAGCCTTTAAGTTAAAGGATCCTGCTAAGAGTAAGGATGTAGACTTAAACAGCAAATAGTTAAAGAATTAACCAAAAATAAGATAGATAGGAAGATTAATTTAAGTAAAATAACGGCTTGAGTCAGCTAGACCCAAACCGTTACTACTTAGGTTAATCTTTTTTTGACCGTTTTTTTAAAAGGGCTAAAATTCCGAGCGTAATAGTTGTAAAAATCCCGGTGAAAGCGATAAAATCAAAGAAAAGACAGATGAAAAATAAGGTGGTACTAGCTAGAACTTTGAGTACGTAAAAAGTAAGGCTTAAAAAGATAAAGCCGCATAGCCAGCTAGCAATTCCTAAGGCAATTAAAAACCGTTTGAATTTTTGCAAGTCGTTCACCTCCAAAGACAGTTTATAAGCAGTATTATAAACCGTCTTGGGGTAACTGGCTAGGTTAACGGTGGCCAATAGTTTGTGCACTGGCTAAGTGATAAAACTCACATTAAGGGATTTTTTTAAATGAAAAGCTAAAAGTAAGCGCTAAAATTTAGGTTTTGTTCAACCTTTATGATAGTTCAAAAATTTACAATGTTTACAAGCTTATGTGAACGGGTTATTATTTCTAATGTAAGCGGTATATAAACGGTATTCTAAATAGTTTTGGAATAAGTAAGCGACACTATTTCTGAATAGGAATATTGTTAAACAAGGAGGAATCATAATGACTAAGGGTATTGATTTAAAAGACTATTTTGCAACGCCTGAAACCAAAACGGTTAAGGTTTTAGATGGGAGTGGCCAAGTTGTCAATGAGGACTTTTTCCCAGATTTGAGTGACGACCAATTAGTAGAACTATTTAAGCAAATGGTTTGGTCCCGGATTTTAAATGAACGCTCTACTAAGCTAAATCGGCAAGGACGGTTGGGCTTCTTTGCACCAACAGCCGGGGAAGAAGCGAGTCAAATTGGCTCAAACTTTGCAATGGAAAAAGAAGACTTTCTATTACCAGCCTATCGTGATGTACCGCAATTAGTGCAACATGGCTTACCACTTTACAAGGCCTTCTTATGGTCACGGGGCCACGTTGAAGGGAATGAATATCCAGCAGATTTACAAGCTTTGCCACCACAAATCATCATCGGGGCTCAATATGTTCAAGCTGCTGGGGTAGCCTTAGGTTTACAAAAGAAGGGCTCTAAGAATGTGGCTTACACTTACACCGGTGATGGTGGTACTTCCCAAGGTGACTTCTATGAAGGAATTAACTTTGCCGGCGCCTTCAAATCACCAGCTGTCTTCATTGTTCAAAATAACGGGTACGCTATTTCTGTTCCCCGGGCAACCCAAACGGCGGCGCCAACCTTATCACAAAAGGCAGTTGCAGCTGGAATTCCAGGCGTGCAAGTTGACGGGATGGATGCTTTAGCGGTTTACGCTGTGACTAAGGCTGCCCGCGAATGGGCGGCTGCCGGCAATGGGCCTGTCTTGATTGAAACATTGACCTATCGGTTTGGACCACATACTTTATCCGGGGATGATCCAAAACGTTACCGGACCTCAGAAGAAGAAAGTGAATGGCAAGAAAAGGACCCATTGATTCGGATGAGAACCTTCCTTGATAAGAAGGGCCTTTGGAGCCAAGAACAAGAAGAAGCTTGGACTAAGGAAGTAAATGAACAAATTGATGAAGCGATGGCTAAGACTGAAGCTGCACCAGTGCAAAAGGTTAGTGACTTCTTGAAGAATACATTTGTGGAAACACCAGCCGTAATCCAAGAACAAATTGACGTATACGCAGCTAAGGAGGGCAAGTAAGATGGCTAAAACAACAATGATTAAGGCGATTACCCAAGCCTTGGACCAAGAAATTAAACGTGATGATAAAGTGCTAGTATTCGGTGAAGACGTCGGTAGAAACGGGGGGGTTTTCCGGGCAACTGACGGCTTGCAAGATGCTAATGGTAAAGACCGGGTCTTTGATACCCCGCTAGCAGAATCAGGCATCGGTGGATTGGCAACTGGGTTAGCCCTCCAAGGCTTCCGGCCCGTACCTGAAATCCAATTCTTTGGCTTTGTCTTTGAAGTAATGGATGAAATTGCTGGGCAAATCTCACGGATTGGACACAGGATGGGTGGCACGAGAAAGATGCCAATCACAATTAGGGCTCCATTCGGTGGAGGGGTTCACACACCAGAATTGCACTCCGATAGTTTAGAAGGGTTAATGGCGCAAACACCAGGCTTGAAGGTAGTTGTTCCAAGTGGTCCTTATGATGCCAAGGGCTTACTTTTATCAGCTATTCGTTCAGACGACCCAGTAGTCTTCTTAGAACACATGAAGCTATACCGGTCCGTTAAAGAAGAAGTACCTGACGAAGAATACACCATTCCATTGGATAAGGCAGCAGTTAAGCGGGAAGGTAAGGATGTCTCAATCATTACCTACGGTTATATGGTTCAAGAAAGTCTCAAAGCAGCCGCTGACTTAGCTAAGGAGGGCATTGAAGCTGAAGTTTTAGACCTCAGAACGATTTCACCACTAGATGAAGAAGCTATCTTAGCAACAGTTAAAAAGACTGGCCGGGCAGTCATCGTTCAAGAAGCCCAACGCCAAGCTGGGGTTGCAGCACAAGTAGCTTCTGTAATTGCTGAAAAAGGGATTTTAAGTTTGGAAGCACCAATTGGTCGGGTAAGTGCTCCTGATACACCATATCCATTCAGTGAAGCTGAAAGTATCTGGTTGCCTAATAAAGCAGATATTATTGCGAAAGTGAAAGAAACAGTTAATTTCTAAATGAGGGGTGCAAAAAATGAGCAAATATCAATTTAAATTGCCAGACATTGGTGAAGGAATTGCTGAAGGAACCATTGGTGAATGGCATGTTAAAGAAGGGGACAAGGTCGAAGTAGACGGAGACCTTGTTCAAATTGAAAATGATAAGTCGGTTGAAGAATTACCATCACCAGTTGCTGGAACTGTGACTAAGATTTTAGTTGCTGAAGGTGAGGTTGCTGAAGTCGGCGATCCATTAATCGAACTAGAAGTTGCAGCTGGTCAAGGCAATGTCAGTGATGACACCCCAGCCCCAGCAACCAAGAGTGAAGCACCTGCCGCTGGTGGAGCTGATGTTTACCAATTCAAGTTGCCAGATATCGGCGAAGGAATTGCTGAGGGGACAGTTGGTGAATGGCATGTTAAGGTGGGAGATACTATTTCTGCCGACGATGATTTAGTTCAAATTGAAAATGATAAGTCGGTTGAAGAATTGCCATCACCAGTTGCTGGGACTATTACTAAGATTTTAGTTCCTGAAGGTGAAGTGGCAGAAGTCGGTGATGTTTTAGTTGAACTAGCTGTGGCGGCAGGTCAAGGCAACGCCTCTGCAAGTGCAGTTGCCAAAGCCACACCAGCTGCTGCCCCAACAGGAGCTAAACCAGCAGCCACTGTTGGCCAAGCTCAAGATCACAGTTTACCTGTATTAGCAATGCCATCAGTGCGGGCTTATGCGCGTGAACAAAATGTTGATTTGACTAAGGTTAATGGGAGTGGTAACCACGGTCAAGTCTTACGAACTGACGTTGACGCCTTTATTGCTAACGGCGGTGCTAGTCCGGTTAAAAAGGTAGTTCCTACAACTGACCTCCGCGAAGAAGAAGTTGCAACTAGCCCAGCTAAGGTTAAGGCCACCGTTCAAGCTTTAGACGCCCAATGGCCAGAACACCGTGAAAAGATGGACCAAATTAGGAAGGCAACAGCTAAGTCAGTTAGCCGGTCTGTGGCTGAAATTCCACACGTTCATATCTTTGACGAAGTGGTGGTTGACAAGTTATGGGCTCACCGCAAGAAGTACAAGGAACTGGCTGCTAGTCGGGATGTTAAGTTAACCTTCTTAGCTTACATTGTTAAAGCCTTGGCGGTTGTTATGAAGGAATACCCAGTCTTCAACTCCTCTGTTGACATGGATAATAATGAAATTGTCTACAAGGATTTCGTTAACGTCGGGATTGCGACTGATACTCCACGGGGCTTGTTCATGCCAAATATCAAGAATGCTGACCGCCTCAGCCTCTTCAACATTGCCCGGGCAATCAGTGAAAACACAGCTAAGGCTAAGGATGGCAAGCTAACTGCTACTGATATGCGTAATGGGGGCATGTCCATTACTAACATTGGTTCTGTTGGTGGAGGTTACTTCACTCCAGTTATTAACTGGCCTGAAGTAGCAATCTTAGGAATCGGCAGAATTACCCAAGAACCAGTTGTCTTAGACGATAAGGTTCAAGTGGCCCGGGTCATGAAGTTAACCTTAGCCTTCGATCACCGAGTAATTGATGGTGCAACGGGCCAAAGTGCGATGAACCGTTTGAAAGAATTATTAGCTGACCCAGAATTACTATTGATGGAAGGATGATTGACAGATGGTAGTTGGAGATTTTGCAATTGATTTAGACACAGTTGTTATTGGTGCAGGCCCTGGTGGTTACGTTGCTGCGATTCATGCGGCTGAATTAGGCCAAAAGGTAACTGTGATTGAACGTGAATTTATTGGTGGGGTTTGTTTAAACGTTGGATGTATTCCATCTAAGGCTTTAATCGAAGCGGCCCACCACTATCAACACGCGATGGATTCCCAAGACATGGGGTTGCAGGTCACTGCTGCTAAGCTTGACTTTACCAAGACCCAAGAATGGAAGAAAAGCGTGGTTGACCGCTTAACCGGTGGGGTTGCAAGCCTCTTTAAGAAGCATCATATCGATGTAATTTGGGGGAGTGCTTATTTAAAGGATGCCCACAGCTTACGGGTTATTGGGGAAGATAAGGCCCAAACCTATACCTTTAACAATTTGATTATTGCGACTGGTAGTCACCCAATCGAAATTCCTAACTTCAAGTTTGAAGGCCGGGTAATTGATTCAACTGGTGCTTTAAGTTTGACCGAAGTTCCTAAGGAATTGGTGGTTGTCGGCGGGGGTTACATTGGCTCTGAACTTGCTTCTGCCTACGCTAACTTAGGCGCTCACGTAACAATCTTAGAAGGTTCTAACAGTATTTTAGCCAACTATGAACGCGACTTGGTGAAGGTGGTAGAACATCACTTTAGTGAACAAGGAGTGGATATCTACACCGAAGCAATGGCTAAGCGGGCAGAACAAAACGGTGATAAGGTTGAAGTGACCTTTGAAGTTAAGGGTGAAGAAAAGACCATCACCGCTGATTACTGCATCGTTTCAGTAGGGCGGCGTCCAAACACCAAGGATATGGGACTTGAACAAGTTGGTATCAAGGTTGACCAACGTGGCTTGATTGAAGTTGACAATCAAAGCCGGACGAGCGTTGAAAACATCTATGCGATTGGTGACGTCGTACCAGGATTTGCCTTAGCTCACAAGGCTTCTTATGAAGGTAAGGTTGCAGCCGAAGCAATTTCTGGCAAGGCAACAACGGTTGATTACCACGCAATGCCAGCAGTCTGCTACACAGATACTTCCGTTGCAACGACCGGGTTAACCTTCGCGGAAGCCAAGGACCAAGGCTTAGATGTTAAGAAATCCCAGTTCCCATTTGCAGCTAACGGTCGGGCCATCTCTATGAATTCGACTGACGGGTTTGTGCGCTTGGTTTACCTAAAGGATAGCGGGATTTTAGTCGGGGCTCAAATTGTCGGGGTCCACGCTAGTGACTTAATCAGTGAGTTGACCTTGGCGATTGAATCAGGTAACACGGTTGAAGATATTGCCTTAACAATTCACCCACACCCATCTATTGCTGAAGCTGTTATGGATGTAGCTGACGTGGCAATTGGTTTCCCAACTAATATCTAGGAAAGAAATAAAGATTTGGAAGTGTAAATAATGCCTAAGATGAGATATATTGCAATGAAAACCGATGATATTCGGACCAACCTCGCAACGGAACAGTATTTGATGAATAGTGGTAAGTTAGAACCCCCATTTATGTTATTTTATATTGAAAAACCATGTATCATCGTTGGTCGTAACCAAAACACCTTAGAAGAAATTAACCAAAAGTATTGTCAAGAACACAACATTACCATTACCCGCCGCTTATCTGGTGGGGGCGCAATGTACCAAGATCTTGGTAATATGTGCTTTAGCTTCGTAGTGCAAGCAGATAAGCAAAAATTTGGTGATTTTAAGTCATTGGTTAAACCAGTTGTCGATGCCCTGCATGAAATGGGGGCAACTGGAGCAGAAGTTACCGGGCGTAACGATATTGTCATCGACGGTAAGAAGTTTTCTGGTAATGCAATGTATTCTCGTAACGGTAAGACCTTCAGCCACGGCACATTGATGTTTGATGTCAATACCGATAGTGTGGCTGATGCCTTAAACGTGCCTAAGGATAAGATTGAATCTAAGGGGATTAAATCAGTTAGAAGTCGGGTAACTAATATTAAGCCATACCTTAAACCAGAGTACCAAGAGCTTGATACTTATCAATTTAGGGATGAATTGATTAAGAAAATTTGGGGAGTTGCTACTATTGAAGAAGCTAAGGCTTACGAGTATGAGTTAACTGCCGAAGATCAAGCTGGAATTGCTGAGATTGAACAAAAGCTCTATAAGAATTGGGACTGGGTTTATGGTAAGTCACCGGAATTTTCTGTTCAAAAACGGAAGCACTTTGATGGTGGTACGATTGATGCCCGCTTCCAGGTTGAAGAAGGTAAGATTAAGGAACTAAAGATTTATGGTGATTTCTTTGGCCCTGGTGATGTAACTGAACTTGAAGATGCTTTACGGGGGCAAGAATATACGCCAGACAAGATGATAGCGGTCTTAACTAAGCTGGACTTGGGCAAGTACTTTGTGGGAATTGCCCCGGAAGATGTTATTGACTTACTGGCATATCAACACTAAGGAAAAGACCACTTTGGCTGGACTGCGCAATGCCAAGGTGGTCTTTTTTTATTAGGTAGGTGAAAGTGATGATTAGTTGGCAGTTAGGGATAATGCAAACCTGTGATAACTTTGCGACCATGCCCTTTAGGCTAGGACAATTGGCGCAGGTTGTTGCGTACACGCCTTTTTTAAGTGGTAACAAGGTGAGGTTGGTGTTAAGCAACCTTTATGGGGAGGCGGACCTTTATTTTGATGAGATTTACCTAAGTAAAGAGGAAAAGTTTCATGTGAAACACCAGGTAACTTATTTAAAACAAAAGCAGGTGGTGATCCGCCGGGGACATAAATTACAGACAGACCCACTAACTTTAAAAGTACAAGCCGGCGAAAAGCTCTACGTTTGGATGAAGGCTAGTAGAAAGCAGACTTACGCGGACGTGGCTAGTACCTACGCTACCGATTTGATCAACGCTAGTTATGGGCAGAAGTTTGACTACTGTCCTAGCCTGCGAGTAAATGAGCACCAGCGGAAAAGTTGGTTTAGCCTGGAAGGGGTTTTGGTTTGGACTAAGCACAAGCCCAAGGTCGTTGAGTTTGCCGGTGATTCTTTGATGGAGATGGGCTTTGTTAGCCAAGCCTTAGGAAAACTTTTTCTAGAGGAGTATCCGCAGCAGGTTACCTATTTAAATAGCGCCGTTTCAGGTAGCAGGTTACTTTATGATTGTCCAACGGATAGTCCCTTGCTAGCCACTTATGGGCAAAGTTTATTAAAACGTAAGCCTAAGCCAAGCAGCGTGGCCCTAAGCATTTGCTTTTGCGGGGGCAATGACTTGTTGTTGCCGGCCTATAGTAGCCAAGCTAGTAAGCAAGTGGTGACGCCGGCTGAATTGGTGGCTGGTTTTAGTGAGTTACTAACTAGCTGGCCTAACCCGGTGGTTAGTTCGACGATTTTGCCCGCCCCAAAGATTCAAGCTCAAAGCGAGGCTACGAGGCTAGCGGTTAACCAGGAGCTAAGCAGTTGGTCCCAGATAGTTGACGGGGCCAAGCTGCTAGTGGATGGGCAGGGCAAGTTAAAACCAACTTACCAATTAGGGGATGGGTTGCATATCAACCAGGCTGGTGGTAATTTGTTAGCTCAGCAGCTTTTGGCCTTCCTAAAAACTAACAGTCTGCTATAATTAAGAAAAAACGAAGGAAGTTGTTCATGTATAATTTAATTCCAGATACCATGATTGAAGTTAAAACTAAACTAGACTGGCTCCTAGCTAATGGCTTTGACGCTACCGAGGATTCGGTTATCCAAGATGGAATTTTAGCCGGGGCAGACTTAATGTTTGAAGACGCATTAGAAGGGCCCTACTGGACGGTCTTGTGGGCAGTAGTCGATGAGAAGCTTTTAGTCAGGGGGGCCTTAGGGGAAACGGTTGGTTACATCACGCCCCGGTCAGGTTTTAGTAAGTTTAGTGACGACTTTAAGCAAAATGCACCGTCAACTTGGTTTAACATTTCGAGTCAAGTTGAAAAATTAGTCTAGGTAAAAAGCTGGCTGTTCATAACGAACAGTCGGTTTTTTATTTCCAGTCACCTTTTTATCCGAACAAACTTTACAAAGTCCAAAAAATAATTTGTGATTTAGCGAACAATAGCTTATACTAGACTTACATTTAAGTAACGAGGTGGATTAAATGAAGGCAATCTTAACAACCGTTGGGCAAGACCAAGTCGGAATTATTGCAGGCGTCAGCAACTACTTAGCCCAAAAGCAGATTAATATCTTAGATGTCAGTCAAACCATTATGAGTGGTTATTTTACAATGATGATGATGGTCGAAGTTCCTAGTGCGGACCTGGATTTTGTTCAAGTCGCCACGGAATTGAAAGATTTAGGAACTAAGTTAGGGGTGGAAATTAATATCCGTAACGCGGACCTCTACCAAGCCATGCACCAACTATAAGGGAGGGAAAACGATGGAAACAGCCAAGATTCTCGAAACAATTCATATGATTTCAGACGAAAATCTAGATGTTAGGACCATTACGATGGGGATTTCCCTGCTCGATTGTATTGACAGTGATTCTAGCGTGGCTTGTCAAAAAATTTATGACAAGATTACGAGCAAGGCCAAGGACCTAGTTAAGGTGGGCCAAGCAATTGAAGCCGAATACGGGATTCCGATTATTAATAAACGGATTTCAGTAACACCAATTTCCTTAATTGCGGCTGCTAGTCATGATAAGGACTACCTTAAGTATGCTCACACTTTAGATAGGGCGGCTAAGGCAGTGGGGGTCAACTTTATCGGTGGTTTTTCTGCCTTGGTGCAAAAGGGTCACCAAACCGGAGACCAAACCTTGATTGCCTCTTTGCCCCAGGTCTTAGCGGAAACGGAGTTAGTCTGTGCCTCCGTTAACGTAGGTTCAACTAGAAGTGGAATCAACATGGACGCCGTTAAACAAATGGGGCAAGTGGTGGTGGCAGCTTCGAAAAAAGATGTGATGACTAACGCTAAGATGGTAATCTTTTGTAATGCGGTCGAAGATAATCCGTTTATGGCCGGGGCCTTTCACGGAGTGGGTGAACGCGATGTGGTCATTAACGTCGGCGTTTCTGGTCCGGGGGTAGTTAAAACCGCGCTAGAAAAGGTCAAAGGGCAACCGCTAGATGTGGTCGCTAACACCATCAAGGAAACGGCCTTCAAGGTAACCCGGATGGGTCAGCTGGTAGGAACGGTGGCCTCAGAGCGCTTGGGGGTACCGTTTGGAATCGTGGACCTTTCGCTAGCACCCACACCCGCAGTGGGTGATTCGGTTGCCCAGGTGTTGGAAGAAATTGGCCTGGAACAGGTCGGAACCCACGGTACAACCGCGGCCTTAGCGATGCTAAATGACGCCGTGAAAAAGGGTGGGATTATGGCATGTAGCCAAGTCGGTGGGTTGTCAGGAGCCTTCATTCCCGTCTCGGAAGACGCTGGGATGATTGATGCAGTTAGGGCAGGTTGCCTTAACATCGAGAAGCTAGAAGCCATGACGGCCGTCTGCTCGGTGGGGTTAGACATGATTGCCGTCCCAGGTGATACCCCTGCCGAAACAATTAGCGCCATGATTGCAGATGAAGCTGCTATCGGGATGATTAACAACAAGACAACCGCGGTTAGGGTAATTCCAGTTCCCGGTGCTAAGGTAGGTGATAAGGTGGAATTTGGGGGCTTGCTTGGTCACGCTCCAGTGATGGCCGTAAATTCGGCTAGTTCCGCAGAGATGATTAACCGCGGGGGACTAATTCCCGCACCAATTCATAGCTTTAAAAATTAATTAGACAAGTCGTGCTTGGAAATAAATAGTAAGTGCCAGCGGCAAGTAAGGAAAAGTCCTTATTTGTCGCTATTTTTAATTTTTGGTGGCGGTTTCTTGATGGTTTTGTCGGTGATTATGATTGATTTTGAATGAATTTAAATTAACAACTAAGAAACCGAATACAAATTTAAAATAATAGATGTAAACCTTGCCTTTATTAGGTTTGTAAGCTTCTGTTAGTGATGATTTTGGTGAGTAAGGCAGATTTTTTCATGAAAAATAAGCAAAAACAGGCGGTAAATTCCCGAAAAAATGAAGGTATTTGAAGTTTTTTGAAATTTTATGATTGATTTTTAGATTTAAGGGTGCTATTATATTGAAGGAGGTAATGAAAGTGCTTGCAGAAGAACGACATCAAATCATTCTAAATTTGCTTAAAACTAATAGCATCGTCAAACTCCAAGACATCTGTGAGCAAACGCAATGTTCCGAATCATCGGCGCGGCGTGATCTACAGCTCCTAGAAGAACAAGGACTCTTGGTAAGGGTTCATGGGGGAGCCAAGATTAAATATTCGCTCCAGCGTGAATTGGATATGACTGGGAAAGCTTCAAGAAATACCCAGGAAAAAGCTGCGATTGCTACGGCTGCTCAGGCTCACGTCCAAGCAGAAGATGTAATTTATCTGGATGCGGGGACATCTACTTTAGCCTTAATTTCTTTATTAGATCCAAGCTTACAGCTAACGGTTGTTACTAATGGTGTGATGCATGCCTCACTATTAGCAGACCGGGGGATTAGGACCATCTTGGTTGGTGGCGAATTGAAGAATACCACGAAGGCGATTGTGGGGGTTGAAGCCGTCGAAGCCTTGAAGAAGTATCGGTTTAACAAGACGTTTCTAGGGATTAACGGGATTCATCCTAAGTATGGCTACACGACCCCTGATCCCGACGAAGCGGCGGTTAAAGCGGTGGCGATAGAGCAAAGTGAACAAGTCTATGTCTTGGCAGACTCAAGCAAGTTTGATGCTGTTTCTTTTGTGAAAGTAGCCGAAATTGGTCAGGCGACCATCATTACTAGTAAGTTACCTCAACGTATTGCAGGTCAGTATAGTAATCAAACAACCATTCAGGAGGTTTTAACATGATTTATACGGTAACAGTCAATCCCTCGATTGATTATATCGTGCAACTAAAAGAACTAACTTTAGGTGAAGTCAACCGGATGGACTATGACAACAAGTTGCCAGGTGGGAAGGGAATCAACGTTTCCCGGATCTTAAAAGAACTTGGTTTAGATAACGTTGCCCTAGGTTTCTTAGGTGGTTTTACTGGTCAGTTTGTTAAGGAAGAATTGGAAAAGGTTGGTTTGAAGACTAACTTCACTCCCGTAGCTGAAGATACACGGATTAACGTTAAGATTAAGGCTCAAAGCGAGACGGAAATTAATGGCCGGGGCCCTAAGATTTCCGAAGCAGAAGTAGCGGCCTTCAAAGCGCAATTTGACAAACTAACTGCTGACGACGTGGTTATTTTTGCTGGGAGTTTAGCTCCTAACCTTGATGATAACTTTTACTTTGATTTAATTGAACTTATTCGCTCTAAGGGAGCCCAATTCGTAATTGATACTACCGGTGAAAGTTTACTCAAGACCTTAGCACAAAAGCCATTAGTGGTTAAACCAAATAACCATGAGTTAGCAGACTTATTCGACGTTGAATTTACGGGTATGGATGACATCGTTAAGTACGGGCGGAAGTTATTAGACTTAGGTGCACAACATGTTTTAATCTCAATGGCCGGTGACGGTGGGTTGATGATTACTAAGGACAAGGTTTATCGCTCTTATGCCCCTAAAGGGACTGTGATTAACTCTGTTGGTGCTGGGGACTCAATGATTGGGGGCTTCGTTGGAACTTACGCTAAGACTAAAGATCCACTAGAAGCTTTCCGCTATGGACTAGCATGTGGTTCAGCCACAGCCTTCTCCGAAGACTTGGCTGATAAGGCTAAGATTGATGAAATCTTACCACTAATTAAGATTGAAGAATACTAAAAAGAATTACTAAATTAAGGAAGTGTTTATTCATGGACATTCGTGACTTATTGATGAAAGACATCATGATCATGGATTTAAAGGCAACTACTAAAGCCGAAGTAATCGATGAAATGGTTCACAATTATTTCGTCAAGGGAATTATCAGTGACGAAGAACTCTATAAAAAAGATATCCTTGCACGTGAAGCTCAATCAAGTACAGGGATGGGGGAAGGAATCGCTATTCCACACGCCCACGATACGGCTGTTAAGAAGCCAGCCGTAATGTTTGCTAGAAGTGAAAAGGGGATTGACTACGACTCAATGGACGGCAAGCCAGCCCACCTCTTCTTTATGATTGCTGCTCCAGAAGGCGGCGACAACACACACCTTCAAGCCTTGGCTGCTTTATCCCAAGTCTTAATGAACCCAGACGTGGTTAATGCTTTGAAAGCTTCAACAACTGCTGACCAAGTTCAAGACATCTTTGCTAAGGCTGTGGCTGAAAAAGAAGCTCAAAACAAGGCGGAAGAAGAAGCTGAAAAGGCAGCCGCTAACACCAACAGTGGTCGGCCTTACATTGTAGCCGTAACAGCCTGTCCAAACGGGATTGCCCACACATACATGGCTGAAGAAAACTTGAAGAAAGCTGCTAAGGCCTTAGGGGCTGACATCAAGGTTGAAACCAATGGGTCTGAAGGGGTTAAGCACCGTTTGACTGCTGACGAAATTTCCCGGGCCGTCGGGGTCGTAATTGCAGCCGACAAGAAGGTTGAAATGGGCCGCTTTGATGGCAAGCCACTTGTAAACAAGCCGGTTACAGCCGGGATTCAACACCCAGAAGATTTGATTCAACAAGTGCTTGACGGCAACGCCTCCGTTTACCACGCAACTGGTGATGACAGCAGCTCGTCAGCTGAATCAGATGGGACTGTTTGGGGTAACATCTACAAGCAATTGATGAACGGGATTTCCCACATGCTTCCATTCGTTATCGGTGGTGGGATTTTAATCGCAATCTCCTTCATCGTTGAACAATACATGGGTGGAGCTAAGGCCCCTGCCTTCATCTTCTTGAACAGTGCCGGTAGTTTA
Organism: Ligilactobacillus agilis; assembly: GCF_025311475.1. Lineage (NCBI taxonomy): Bacteria > Bacillati > Bacillota > Bacilli > Lactobacillales > Lactobacillaceae > Ligilactobacillus > Ligilactobacillus agilis. Next base: position 192,688 of record NZ_CP104397.1, read on the forward strand.
GCCTTTGCCTTCATGGTACCTGTTTTAGCTGCTTACATTGCCGAATCAATTGGTGATAAGCCTGCCTTAATGCCTGGTTTTGTCGGGGGGTTCATGGCCTCAATCGCTAACTCATCATTAGGTGGAGCTTACCACGTTAACTTCCAAGCTAACTCAACTTCTCCATCTGGTTTCTTAGGTGGGATTGCCGCTGGGTTTATTGCTGGTTACTTAGTATTAGGCTTGAAGAAGTTATTCGCTGGTCTACCACGTTCAGTTGAAGGAATGAAACCAATGTTACTTTACCCAATCTTTGGTTTACTCTTCATTGCCTTGGTAATGTACTATGTAATCAACCCAATCTTTAGTACCATTAACATTTGGATTACTCACTTCTTGAACGGAATGGGTACTGGTAACTTAGTTCTCTTGACTTTAGTCTTAGCCGGAATGATGTCAATCGATATGGGTGGTCCTTTCAACAAGGCTGCTTACGTCTTTGCTTCCGGGGCATTTGCTAACGATCCTAAGTCCGCAACAGCTGCAATCTTAATGGCTGCCGTTATGGTTGGGGGGATGGTTCCTCCATTTGCAACTGCTATTGGGACTGCTTTCTTCAAGAACAAGTACACTGAAGATGAACGTCGTGCCGGTGTTACTAACTGGGTTTTAGGTTTCTCATTCATTACTGAAGGGGCAATTCCATTTGCAACAGCCGATCCAGGTCGGGTTATTCCTTCATGTATCGTAGGTTCAGCTGTTTCTGGTGCCATCGTTGGTGCAATGCGGATTGGTATTCCAGCTCCTCACGGTGGTTTCTGGGTATCACCATTAGCAACTAACGTTTGGGGTTACTTCTTAGCCGTAATCGTTGGCTCAATCGTAGCCGCTTTAATTATGAGCTTCTGGAAGAAACCAGTTGAAAAGTAAAACTTAATTAGGATTTCCCCCGTCTTTGAAGATGAACTTTGGAGGCGGGGGTTTTCTTATAAATTACAAATTAACAACAAATCAATAAAGGCGTTGCAAGTTAATGCAGTATCGCTTACTATAAAGCAAGTTAGTAAATTAGGGGTGAAAAAGTTGGAATTAAAAAAGAGATACAAAATGTATAAGGCTGGTAAAGCTTGGGTGGTAGCACCTGTTGTCTTCTTGGGATTAGTAGCGGGCTTAAGTGCTAACGTTAAGCAAGTAGCTGCTGACACGGTGAGCCAAGCACAAACAACGACGGTAACGGCCACTGTAAGTAGTCAAAGTCAGGCAAGTACGGCTAGTTCAGAAACAACAACTAGCCAGGCTGAAAGTACAACCAGTGCTGCTACTAGCACGGTCGCAACCACAGCTACTAGCGAAGCCAGTGTGCCTGTAAGTTCAAGCCAAGCTACAAGCACCAGCAGTCAAGCGGTTAGTTCAGAAGCACCGGCTAGCCAGGCTTCTACGACGGTAACAAGCCAGGCCAGTGCTAGCGTGGCGACAGCTAGTGTTGAAGCTAAGGCCAAGGTGGCCCCAGCTAGTTCGGAAGCTGCTAAGACTTCTGAAACTAAGGAAGATTACCCAACACCTGCAGTTTACGTTGAGAAAAACGAAGGGGGCCACTGGTACCTTTACGTTGGTAACCAAAAACAAACTGGCTTCCAAAAGTTAAAGGACGGCCGGGTGGTTTACTATAATAACGCCGGGCAGATGCAATACGGGCAACAACAAATAAATAGTCATTGGTATTTATTTAATAAGTGGAGTGGCGCAATGCAAACGGGCTTCCAAAATATACCAGAACAAAATAAGACGGTGTATTATGCAAGTAACGGTCAGATGCAATACGGGCAACAACAAATAAATGGTCACTGGTATCTATTTGATCAATGGAGTGGTGCAATGAGAACCGGTTTTCAATATATATCGGCTCAAAGTAAGACGGTGTACTATGCAAGTAATGGTCAGATGCAATATGGGCAGCAACAAATAAATGGTCATTGGTATTTGTTTGACAAGTGGAGCGGTGCAATGCAAACAGGTTTCCAAAATATACCAGAACAAAATAAGACGGTGTACTATGCAAGCAATGGTCAGATGCAATACGGGCAACAACAAATAAATGGTCATTGGTATTTGTTTGACAAGTGGAGTGGCGCAATGCAAACAGGCTTCCAAAACATACCAGAACAAAATAAGACAGTATATTATGCAAGTAACGGTCAGATGCAATACGGGCAACAACAAATAAATGGTCACTGGTATCTATTTGATCAATGGAGTGGTGCAATGAGAACCGGTTTTCAATATATATCGGCTCAAAGTAAGACGGTGTACTATGCAAGTAATGGTCAGATGCAATACGGGCAGCAACAAATAAATGGTCATTGGTATTTGTTTGACAAGTGGAGCGGTGCAATGCAAACAGGTTTCCAAAATATACCAGAACAAAATAAGACGGTGTACTATGCAAGTAATGGTCAGATGCAATACGGGCAACAACAAATAAATGGTCATTGGTATTTGTTTGACAAGTGGAGTGGCGCAATGCAAACAGGCTTCCAAAACATACCAGAACAAAACAAGACAGTATATTATGCAAGTAATGGTCAAATGCAATATGGTTGGCAAAAAATAGGCGAAGATTATTATTATTTTGATTTAGCTTCTGGTGAAATGATGAGAGGTCAAAAAAAGCTAGGAAATGTTTGGTACAATTTTAATTTAAAAACAGGGAAAATGTCTACAGGCTTTACTTATTTGGAAGATCAGAAAAAGACTGTTTATTATGATAAAAATGGCCATATGCAATACGGCCAACAGCAAATCCAAGGTAAGTGGTACTTGTTTGACAAAGCAAGTGGTGAGATGAAGACAGGGTTCCAATATATTCCAGAACAAAGTAAGACGGTATACTATGCAAATAACGGCCAGATGCAATATGGCTGGCAACTAATTAATGGAAAGTACTACTATTTTGATACTGCTTCGGGTGAATTGTATAGAGGAATAAAGAAGATTAATAATAAGCTTTATTATCTTGATGATAATGGAGTAATGAAGAAAAATGAGCTAATCTATGATGCAAAGACGGCTACACTTAAGTACGCTAGCAATGATGGTAGTTTATTAGCTAATAATAACTATAAGGTAGGTAGTGAATATTATACTTTTAATTCGCTAGGTGTTTTACAGCATTCAAAAGGAGAAGCAAAGATTATCGATAAGTGGTACTTATTTGGTAATGATAATAAGGTTTTAGTTGGTTTTCAAAAATTAATTGATGGTAGAACGGTTTATTATGATATAAGTACAGCTCAAATGCAGTATGGTCAACAACAGATAAATGGTCACTGGTATTTATTTGATAAATGGAGTGGCGCAATGCAAACAGGCTTCCAATATATTTCTGAACAAAACAAAACGGTATATTATGCAAATAATGGTCAGATGCAGTATGGACGTCAAAACATAAATGGTCATTGGTATATCTTTGATACAGCTTCAGGCGATATGTACAGAGGGTGGAAAACAGAAGGAAATGATTGGTATTACTATGATAAAGATAGTGGCCAAATGAGAACAGGAAATGTAACTATAAATGGTGTTAATTATACTTTTGACAACAATGGTAAACAAATTCTAAATTATAATATTGACTATACTTATGCGTTAGCTCCGGGAGAAGGAGACGATGCTATTGCTGCTAATAATTATATTGTTTTACATGAGGTAGGTACTGAATCAGGGGCTGCTGCTAATGCTAGCTACTTTAAGCATAATCTAAATAGAAGTGAGACGTATGTAACTTTTGTAGTTGGTGATGGCGGTAAAGTTTATCAAGTTGGAAAGCCAGGCCAAGTTTCTTGGGGAGCAGGATACAATGCTAATCATAATGCTCCAGTTCAGATTGAATTGGGTCGTACCTGGAACGGAAATCAATTTTGGCAAGATTATGTTACCTACATTAGGTTAGCACGAGATATGGCTGGGAAATATGATATTCCACTTACTTTGGATGCTGGTAGTGCAGGTACTAGAGGAATTAAGAGCCATAATTGGGTTAGCCATAATATTTGGGGAGACCACGTGGATCCATATGGTTATTTAGCAAGATTTGGAGTTAGTCGGTCCAAATTAGCGCACGATTTAATGTATGGCGTTTGATTAAAAATATAACGTCATTGATAATAATTTTTTAGGAAGCTGAAAAAAGTCTCAAAACTTATAAAGTGCTAGAAACTATGTTTACTGAAAACATTGAGTTCTAGCATTTTTTGTTGCGGTTATTTCTAAGTTCTAGCTAAAAATTTAGTTTTTTCTCAGTCTCTTTTTGTTTTATTCAAAATGTATGAGTCTAAAATTATTGATAATAAGCTAGTTCTAAGATTACTGAAGTTATTGAAATAATGTTGATTACTTAATTAATATTATTTTATTGACGTTGTTATAGTAATTAATAGAATTTGGTAGTGTTTTTTACTATAGTGAGGTAGCCCTAAAGAAAATATTTTGTTATTTGACTACCAAGGTAGATAGCGAATATGCGGTTTAAGTTATGCAATGTAGGATTATTTACAAAAAGTACCATTGCGATAGTTGGTTAAAAGAGTATAAAATGCTGAAATTTTCTAATATTCTTTTACTATAAAAGTTTGTCATAATCTAATCACAAGGGTATAATTTTAGATGAAAAGGGGGGATTTCTATGCGGAAATTCAAAAAGAGCCTACTAACCATTGGTGCTACTGTACTAGTAGTTGCTGGGTTAGGTGGATGCGGTAATAGTAATGATAACGAACAAAGTGCCAGTCAATCTACTAGTACCAGTCAGGTAAGGGCTGCTAAAATAGCCTATGATAAATCTTTGACTCAACTAGATAATGGCCGAGTTAATAAAGCTTATGAAACTTTAAAACCATATAAGAATAGTGAAATTAAAAAGGTTAGCCAATTGGCAATTAATACTGGTGATTTAAAGATTGTTAAGGATAACTTAAACGCTAATAAGTTGAAGAATGCTAAGACAAAGTTAGCTGACTTACTGGAAGTTACTGAGCCGACGGAATTTGTTAAACAAGTTAAGGCAACTAATAAGGAATATAGTGTAATTAACTTAGCTAATACCTACTATGCGGAAATTCAAAAATACTATCAAGCCCAAAAGTATAATGAAGCCCAAGGTAGCTTAGAATCCTTAGAAGATTTAGATTCTAGCTATAAGGTAGTAGCGGGGTTACAACAAAAAGCTAAGACTTATAAGCAAAAGGTAGCGACTGCTTTAGCTGAAGAAGCAAGTAAATCTAGCGCGGCAGCAGTTAGCTCCAGTTCAACAACTAGCACCTATGTAAATACTAAAAACTCTACATTAGCTAGTTCACAATATAGCACTCAAACAGGGGCAGATATTTCATCAGCTCCAAGTCAAGCTGTATCCTCAGTAGCTAACCAATTGGCCGATGAAGGCATTATCAGCCAATTTCAGGCTGCCAGTGGTGTAGTTAAGCAGACTGGTGATCAATACTTTACTCAAAATCAAGGAAATAATAATTATCTGATTGAAATTAGAACCACTAGTGCTACTAACCCGGGAGTTTCGGTATTAAAAGGAATGTATCGCTTTAATACCCAAACTAAAGTTGTTCAAAAGATGGACAGCTTAACGGGAAGTTATAAGCAAGTTAGTGTAAATTAATGAATTTCAAGCTTTTTGTTAAATAGTTTTGTAAAAATAAATATTTTTAGGTGGACTCCATAGAACTCGAGTAGTTCTCGTGGGGTTTTTTGTGTTTTCAATAATATTTTATGGTAAAAAGATTTCATTATGGAATATATCATTACACAGTAAAAAGTATAGAACCGAAATAGTATAATATGCTCCGGATTTTGATTTAAGTTTTTTGAAAGGATCCTTTGTAGTATCTGCTCGTATTTGTTTAATTTAGAAACAAGAATAGTGATTTTTGAAAATTTTATAAATATTTCAATTAGTCAACAAATACATGGGAAATATTGACTAATAATATGTGTTGCGCTTTAATTTAAAATGGACAGTTAGAATTTAACTAGGGAATTGGAGTATGGAAAGGAATTTTATGAAAAAAACAAGAAAAAAGCAATTCGTTAAAAAATATAAAAAACAAAAGTTAAAACAATTATATTTGGCTTCCGGAGTTACTTTGTTAACTACCTTGGGAACAGTCGGTTTTTCAGTACATGCGGATACGATTGGAGCTAATAACGTTCAAACAGAAAAGACAGCAAATGTAACTGCAGCAGCTACTAACGTTAATACTACGAGCAACGTACACGCTCTACGTTCGAATGATTCGATTGTTCATAGTGGTGAAAAGGCGCCACAACAAACGGCGACTACTAGCTCAGTCAGCTCACAAGCAACTTCAGTGAGTATAACTTCTGCAAGTAGCGAGTCCCATGCTACAAGCACTACTGCTGTGCCTAGTCAAGAGGCAATTTCTACACCTACAAGTCGAGCAACGACACCAGCTGCCAGTGTTAGTTCAAGTTCAAATACGACTACTAATTTGACTGTTAATCAAGCTAGCCAAAGCTCCACTACTAATAATATAGTGACTACTAGCAAAGCTACTGTTAAGGAGATGGTAGCACCTAAGGTACTAGCAACTACTAATCAAGCAGTAGTTACTCCTAAAACTGATTATGGATACCATGGTGATATTAAAAATGATGTTTCGGCTAGTACTGGGGCTAAGGCACATGATGCAACTAACGTAGCAGGAGTGGCTAATAACTCCAACGTAACTCCAAGTGTAACAAACGCGTCTTGGACTGTGCAAAATTTCGTTAACCAAATCGGTAGCGCAGCCATGCAGGTTTCTCAAGAATATGGGGTATATGCTTCCTTAATGATGGCCCAAGCCGGACTAGAAAGTGCATGGGGACAGAGTACTTTAGCAACTAGTGCTCATAACTTATTTGGGGTTAAGTATAATGGTATAGGTGAATATGTCTTGATGCCAACATTAGAATATTATGGTGGGGCTTATCACCGTGTGAATGCTAAGTTTCAAAAGTATAGCAGTTATTACGATTCACTTGTACGCTATGCGCAAATGATTAATAATAACTTTCCTAATTCTTCTAAGAGGGCTGGCAGTTATCAAGCAGCCGCCCAAAACTTACGCTACGGGGTTTACGGTACCTATGCTACGGATCCAGCCTATGCAAACAAGTTGATTAGTGTAATTAATACCTACTCCTTCTATCGTTTTGATCAACCAGTTAGCCAGGAAAAATACGAAAACGGTCACTGGTACCTATATAGAAATGGCCAAAAGCAAACTGGCTTCCAACACATTAATAATGGCAATAAGGTGGTCTACTATAACGGTGCTGGTCAAATGCAATACGGCCAACAAAATATTAATGGGCATTGGTATTACTTTGACGAAGCTTCAGGTGCGATGCAAACAGGTGTGAAGTACATTGCTAGTCAGACAAAAAATGTCTATTATAATAGTCAAGGTCAGATGCAGTATGGAGAACAGTATATTAATGGATCATGGTATCTATTTGATAGCGCTTCTGGTGCGATGAAATATGGATGGCAAAAATTAGCCAAGGGTAATAGGACAGTCTTCTATGATAACACAGGGAAAATGATTCATGGTCAAGCAAAAATTAACGGATATTGGTATTATTTTGATGATGCAGATGGTCATGAATTAACATCGCAGTTTAAGTGGATAGGGTATCAAAATAAAACGGTTTATTACAATGATCAAGGTCAGATGCAATACGGGCGACAAGTTATTAATGGTAAGGTGTACTATTTCGACAAAGCATCAGGACAATTGAGAGCAAATGTGTTTTATTATAATCCCACTACTAGAGGTATTCAGTATTATGATGGTCAGGGTCAAATAACGTACGGACAGGCTAAGATTAATGATCACTGGTATCTTTTTGATAGAGTTGGTAATATGCAAACCGGTTTTCAATATATTCCAGAACAACATAAAACAGTTTATTATGCAAATAACGGACAGATGCAATATGGTCAACAACAGATAAACGGCAAGTGGTACTTATTTGATAAGTGGAGCGGGGCGATGCAAACTGGTTTCCAATATATTCCAGAACAATATAAAACAGTCTACTATGCAAGTAATGGACAAATGCAGTATGGTTGGCAGAAGATAGGTAAGGACTATTATTATTTCGATGAAGCATCAGGTAAAATGCAGACAGGCCAAAAGAAATTAGGGAATGTTTGGTATAATTTTGATTTAAAGACAGGTAAAATGTCCACAGGTTTTACCTATTTAAGTGATCAAAATAAAACAGTTTATTATGATAAAAATGGTCATATGTTATATGGTCAGCAACAGATAAATGGTAAGTGGTATTTATTTGATAAATGGAGCGGAGCAATGCAAATTGGTTTCCAATATATTCCAGAACAATATAAGACAGTTTATTATGCAAATAATGGACAGATGCAATATGGTCAACAGCAGATAAACGGCAAGTGGTACTTGTTTGATAAGTGGAGTGGAGCGATGCAAACCGGTTTTCAGTATATTCCAGAACAACATAAAACAGTTTATTATGCAAATAATGGACAGATGCAATATGGTCAACAACAGATAAATGGCAAGTGGTACTTATTTGATAAGTGGAGCGGAGCGATGCAAACTGGTTTCCAATATATTCCAGAACAATATAAAACAGTCTACTATGCAAGTAATGGACAAATGCAGTATGGTTGGCAGAAGATAGGTAAAGACTATTATTATTTCGATGAAGCATCAGGTAAAATGCAGACAGGTCAAAAGAAATTAGGGAATGTTTGGTATAATTTTGATTTAAAGACAGGTAAAATGTCCACAGGTTTTACCTATTTAAGTGATCAAAATAAAACAGTTTATTATGATAAAAATGGTCATATGTTATACGGTTGGCAAGTAATTAATGGAAAAAAATATTATTTTGATCCCTATTCAGGTGCTTTAAAGCAGTAAAATTTGCTAATGAAGTAATATTAAAAAATTAGTGTATGATGAAAAGTTCGATAAATTAATTATTATCACTATTTATTAATTAAGTGCCATAATATATTTTGCTGAGCATATACATTAGTAAAATTTGTGGCTTTGATAACTTGATTAAAGGATTCAGGCTTTTTGTCAACAACTATGTAAAAGTAAATATTTTTGGCTCTTTGTCAACAACTGTGTAAAAATAAATATTTTTAGATAAGTTCCATGAAGCTCATGCAGTTTTCATGGAACTTTTTTCTTGCCAAAACAAGTTTGCAAGTAGACTCGTGCTTTAAGATGTTTAAAATTTCTCATAAGAAATGAAAAAACTCCAAGTGCGAAAACGTTCACACCTAGAGTTTTGTGAAAATCCGCGAAATCTTCCTGTGCATATATCTATTTTATTAGTATAGGAGAATTTTTGCGCCATTTTTTATTTTCAAGTTTCAGTTTTTGGGTAAAAAAACATAACTATTCCTTGCGTTTTAATTCATATGTTTCTTATAGAAATTAACGTCTCATTTTTTTTCTTTAACAATATAGATAGGGCGGTGCTTAACCTCGGTAAATATCTTGCCAATATATTTTCCAATGATTCCCAAGAACATTAGTTGAATACCGCCGACAAAAAGAATGATACAGACGGTCGAAGCCCAGCCGCTAGTCGGATCGCCATGAATTAGGTAACGAATAATGATGAAAATAATCCCTAAGCCGGAAAATAGTGAAGACATAAATCCAAAAAACGAGGCCAGGTCCAGGGGAAACTGAGAAAAATTGACAATTCCGTCGATAGAATAGGTAAATAACTTCCAAAAGTTCCAAGAGGTTTTACCTGCAATCCGTTCTTGATTTTTATATTCAAGGTACTTCGTCTTGAAGCCCACCCAACTGAATATTCCCTTAGAAAAGCGGTTATATTCAGTCATTTCTAAAATTGCATCTACCATCTGCCGCGTCATTAACCGGTAATCACGAGCACCATCCACTATTTCTGTATCTGAGATTTTATTAATTAGTTTATAAAAGAGCTTGGCGAAAAATGAACGAATAGGAGGCTCACCTTTTCTGTTCATTCTACGAGTACCAATACAATCATAGCCTTGTTCAAGATAAGAAAACATCTCTGGTAGCATTTCAGGTGGGTCCTGTAAATCTGCATCCATAACAGTAACATAGTCACCGGTAGCGTTTTTTAAACCGCAATATAGTGCTGCTTCTTTGCCAAAATTTCGGGTGAATGAGACGTAGTGAACTTGATGAGGATTGAGTTGATTTAGTTTTTTTATTTCGTTTAATGTATTATCGGTTGAACCATCATTAATAAACCAATACTCTAATTCAATTTTGGGTAACTGAGGTTTAATTCTTTCTACCGCTGCGTAAAAAAGTGGGATAGTTTTTTCTTCTAAATAGCATGGAACAATAATTGAAAGTTTCTTAGTCATAAAATTACTCCTAATAGTCTACCTAATTCAAGTTTCATTGTATCATAGATGAATTAAAAGAATGTAATAACGGCGGATATGTTAGTTAATAAAAAAACAATCTTATATATACAAGGTGTAGACAAATATTATTTTGTTGCAAATATGAATTTTTTCTTAAGAAAAGTTTAAGAATGAGGAATTACTCAGAAAGTGTTTTAAAGCTTGATATAATGCAATCGAAAGGAGGAAAACTTCTATGAACAAGGTATTGCAGAAGGTGTTATTAGGTATGACGCTTACTGCAATATTTGGGGGAGGCGCCACTTTAGCAAAGGCGGACGATGTAAATACAAGTTCTGATTCAAGTGGCGTTAATGTACTTGCAAATGACTCAAATTCTACTCAGAGTTCACAGGCAAGTAAGACTAGTTTAGCCGACCAGATTAATTCGACTAGTCAAGCAGCACAAGTTCTAACTAAGTTGCAAGCCGCTACTTCAACTTCAGAAAGTAGCAGCACCAGTTACCTCAATGCTGAGACCAGTTCTACTAATCAGACTACTACTAGAAATGTTGAAGAACCTTCTTCAAATACAGACAGTTCTTCTAGTAGTTCTTCCGTGGCTGAAGTAGCAACTAGTTCGGCAACAGCTAGTGTGGGAAGCGATACTGCTAGCCAAGCTAGTCAAACTGGAAAGGTGTTGGCAGACGGGAGCGCCAATGCTGATACAGTTAAGAAGGCACCGCGTAATAATAATACGCAAGCGGCTAAGCAAGCTGCTAGTACGTTGGCAACAACAATGAAAGGTGCTTCACAAAATAATTTAACTTTCTATAACGATGTAGATGAAGCTGTAGTTGGCTCCAATGGTAATAACATTTACAATCGGGGCTACAACTATAGTTATGATAACCTAGATGCAGTTAAGTACAGTGGTGACACCCGCAATGACAAGGTGCAGGTAATTAATGACTACGCTAACTTGACTGATAGTGAGTTGAAAGAAGTTAACTTCTTCGCTGCTCAACTACTTAACACTGCTAGACAAAGTGTTTGGGCTGTTAATGGGCAGGATTCCAATACTTGGCAATTAATGATTACCAAGGACTCATTGGGATTAGCCGTTAAGGTTGCCCAAGGCTATACCAACAATCGTCATAGCATTACAACTGGCACTCATGATACAGCTGTTTTGAAGCAGGCATACTCATCTTATAGGTTACACGGTTATTCAGAGGATTATGGTTCAACTGCTTTGAATTACGCAGCGACGATGACTACTAACCGTAAGACTACGATGTATGACTTGAAGAAGGCTGTTTTCCAAACACTTAACTTGATGCTATACGATGATATGCCAGCTACTAGTGGTGGTTCTAATGCAGGTGCTGATGGTAACGGCCATGCGTACTCATTAGCTTATGGCTGGGATCAATATAGCTTTGGGGCCAATTACTTTGGGTTAGCCTTTGACCAAATGGGCCAGGTACACATTGTTAACTTCAGACCAAGTATGATTTGGAGTGATACTCATTTCGACACCAACCAACTTGTATATACAAAAACTTTAGGTAATACAAGTGCATTAACAAAGAATGTTCCAACTGCTTACAGTAACTACTTGAAGGCTAGCATCTTCAACAATGATTCTTCAATTTCATACGTTAAGGAAAAAGTGGTTGGGAATACAGCATACTACTTTGTTACTCGGAATGGGCAACTTAACATTTATGACAGTAGTTTAAAGAAATTAACTGGTAAAGTTACGATTGATGGTGTTACTTATAACTTAAGTAATGAAGTTTTGAATAACAAGACAAACCAAGTTACTAATAAAAATGGTCAATACAATGAGGGAGGCAAGTGGTATCTATATAAAGATGGAGTTAAACAAACTGGCTTCCAATACATTGCAAATCAAAATAAGACAGTTTATTATAACAATCAAGGCCAAATGCAGTATGGTCAACAACAAATAGGTGGTAAATGGTACTTATTTGATCAATGGAGTGGGGCAATGAAGACAGGGTTCCAATACATTGCAAATCAAAATAAGACAGTTTACTATAACAATCAAGGCCAAATGCAGTATGGTCAACAACAAATAGGCGGTAAATGGTACTTATTTGATCAATGGAGTGGGGCGATGAAGACAGGGTTCCAATACATTGCAAATCAAAATAAGACAGTTTACTATAACAATCAAGGCCAAATGCAGTATGGTCAACAACAAATAGGTGGTAAATGGTACTTATTTGATCAATGGAGTGGGGCAATGAAGACAGGGTCCCAATACATTGCAAATCAAAATAAGACAGTTTACTATAACAATCAAGGCCAAATGCAGTATGGTCAACAACAAATAGGTGGTAAATGGTACTTATTTGATCAATGGAGTGGGGCGATGAAGACAGGGTTCCAATACATTGCAAATCAAAATAAGACAGTTTACTATAACAATCAAGGCCAAATGCAGTATGGTCAACAACAAATAGGCGGTAAATGGTACTTATTTGATCAATGGAGTGGGGCGATGAAGACAGGGTTCCAATACATTGCAAATCAAAATAAGACAGTTTACTATAACAATCAAGGCCAAATGCAGTATGGTCAACAACAAATAGGTGGTAAATGGTACTTATTTGATCAATGGAGTGGGGCAATGAAGACAGGGTTCCAATACATTGCAAATCAAAATAAGACAGTTTACTATAACAATCAAGGCCAAATGCAGTATGGTCAACAACAAATAGGCGGTAAATGGTACTTATTTGATCAATGGAGTGGGGCGATGAAGACAGGGTTCCAATACATTGCAAATCAAAATAAGACAGTTTACTATAACAATCAAGGCCAAATGCAGTATGGTCAACAACAAATAGGCGGTAAATGGTACTTATTTGATCAATGGAGTGGGGCGATGAAGACAGGGTTCCAATACATTGCAAATCAAAATAAGACAGTTTACTATAACAATCAAGGCCAAATGCAGTATGGTCAACAACAAATAGGTGGTAAATGGTACTTATTTGATCAATGGAGTGGAGCGTTAAAATAGTTTATTTTATCGCTTCTTCTCGAAGAGTTAAGTACATTATTTTCAAAGGATTCTAAGAAATCTGTGCGTTTTTTAGAGTCCTTTTTCTTTGGCTTAAAATTTAACTAAAGACTGCATATAGGTGAAGATTGGCATGTTGAATTAAGTAGTCTAAGTTTATAATTGATTCTTTTAATATAATTTAGTAAATAAATAGCTTGACTTCGATAGAGTACCGAAATCAAGCCACATAAGAGTTATTCAGCTGATTTATTGAAAGGAACAATATTATCAAAAAAGTAACTACAATTTGCAAATAAAGATAATAGTAAGATATTATATGAAATTTCTAACAGATGTTGGTCAATAAATGAACTAAGGAAAACAAGGAATAAAGCAATCAGTAGAGGGTAGAATTTGTTTTTGACAAAATAATAGGTTAAGTAAGCTAGTAACCCAATAACAATAACAAAGCTAACCAAACCACTCATCATCAAAAGACGAATATAGCTACAATCTATATAAAAATAATCAAAAGAGCCATGGTGAATTCCACCGCTCCCATTTTGTAAGACGTTTTGCCCGTATAGCGTAACGTTATAGCGATTAAAAGCCTCTCTAGCAAAATAGAGTCTACCTGTAATAATGTTGTTGATTGCACGCAAAATAGGATTACTATCTGTGTAGAAATAAGACAGTAAACAAATAGCAGCAACAGCTACTAATTCTGCGTATATCATAGCTTTATATGTGATTTTTTCTAGAATACCAACAATCTTACTATAAAATACTGCTGTGATAATTAAAAGCATCATCAAAATTGTGTCTAACTTAGTAATAGTTACAAGGTATGTCCATACAGTTAGTAGTAATAGTGAAAGGTATTCCGGAATGGACAAACGAAATTTTCGATACATTACATAAAAAGTAGACATATAAAAAATACGAGCAGCTAGGTCGCTAGGATAAATGGTTCCTAAGGCATACCTTAAATTATAAGACCCATTATTTCTATCATAGGTTAAGCCTATAATAGTTCCCATTTTCGCACTAATAAAAGTAATGAGTAAGCCAATAGCTACTTCAATGATAGTTAATTTGACTATCTTTCTATAATCAACATTAAAGGCTCCAAGAATCATGATGTAATAGTAGAATATATCGGGTAAATTAGAGTGGCTAGCACTGATATGAAAAATAAACATGAGCAATATACAAAGTGCAGCAGTCCAAATTTTTTTGATAGGATTATATAAAATAATTTTGAAGCCTACGATTACAGCACTAGCCATAAATATTTTATAAGGTATAGCCCCAGTATTAAACATGGTACCAGTTATAAAGTGAGCGCCTAGGTAGAGAGAAAAACCAATAAAGTAAAGAATTTCATCAAAAGTGTAATTGAAAATTTTAAAATTTAGTTTTTTTGCCCAGCTTTCTCTTAAAATTAGAAGATGGGAAAAGGTGTTTTCCATTGTATGCCTCCAAAGATGTAATTGATAACTACAATTTTTCTATGTTCCAGTATGTAATTTTACTAGAAAAAGCAGGTAAGTGCTAGTCGATTATCATAAATCACACAAATTAAAAAAATAATAAAAAAGTATTTTTAAATTAGATAAAGTGGTAATATGGGGGAATTTTTGCTATTATCTAAGTGGTATGTTTATGAATAAATAGTTCAGTTTATAATTTGTAAATATTTTTGTTGTATACTACGAAGTAGTGTAGCTGTTTTAAAAAGATAGTTATTATTTTTGGAGGTTTAATAAATGGAAGAAAATTTGGTAGAATTGGACTCCAAAAAGATTAATCAAAGATATGTATATAGATTTTTCAAAAGATTGGGAGATATAATACTGAGTTTGCTAGCTTTATTCCCAGTAGTTTTAATTTTAACCATCGTAGCATTATTTATAAAGCTTGATGACGGGGGGCCGGTTTTTTTTACCCAAACTAGGGTAGGAAAAAACGGAAAGCCATTCAAGATTTTTAAAGTTAGGTCAATGAGGACGGATGCAGAAAAGATACTTCCAAATTTAAGGAAATATAATCAAGTTTCAGGGCCAATGTTTAAAATGAAGGATGATCCACGTATTACGAGAGTTGGTCGGTTTATTCGTAAATATAGCATAGATGAGTTACCACAATTGATAAATGTCCTTAAAGGAGATATGAGTTTGGTGGGGCCAAGGCCAGGCCTCCCAAGCGAAGTTAAGGAGTATACTGACTATGCTAAACAGAGATTATACGTTTTACCTGGATGCACAGGATTATGGCAGGCTACCGATAGAAGTAATACTGATTTTGATGGGATGATTAATCTGGATTTACATTATATTCAAAACGCAAGTATTTGGCTAGATTTAAAAATTATTTTTTTAACATTTAAGGTGATGATTGTCCCTAATGGAGCGTATTAATTATTTAGATTGAGTATATGGAGGACATAAGTATGAAAATTTGTTTAGTCGGTTCATCTGGTGGGCATCTCATGCATTTATACATGTTAAAACCTTTTTGGGAGAAGCACGAGAGATTTTGGGTAACATTCGATAAAGAGGATGCCCAAAGTTTATTAGCTGAGGAAAAGCTGATACCTTGCTATTATCCTACTAATAGATCATTAAAAGCGTTGATTATCAATACATGGTTAGCTTGGAAAACACTGCGTAGAGAGAAACCTGACTTAATTATTTCTTCTGGAGCAGCAGTTGCTGTGCCTTTTTTTTGGTTAGGAAAGCTTTTTGGAGCTAAGACTATCTATGTGGAGGTTTTCGATCGAATAGATAAATCAACTGTTACGGGACGAATGGTATATCCAGTGGCAGATGAATTCATTGTTGAATGGGAAGAAATGAAGAAAGTCTATCCGAAAGCTAAGAATTTAGGGAGTATTTTTTGATGATATTTGTGACGGTTGGTACGCATGAACAACAATTTAATAGATTGATAAAAGAGATAGATGACTTAAAGAAAAATGGTTACATCGAGGACAATGTTTTTATTCAGACAGGTTATTCGACTTATGAGCCAACACGTTGTGAATGGAAGGATTTTCTTTCATATCCTGAGATGAATGAAATGATGTCTAGAGCAAGGATTATTATAACTCATGGTGGGCCATCTTCTTTTATGAAACCACTTCAACTGGGAAAGGTTCCAATAGTTGTTCCAAGACGTGAGAAATATCACGAGCATGTTAATGATCATCAACTGGAATTTGCTACGGCTGAAAGGGATCGCTATAAAAACATAATAGTTGTTAAAGATGAACATGATTTAAAAAATGTTCTTAATGAGTATGATGATATTGTCTCAAAGATGAGGGCGAATGTCTTAAATAATAATGCGCATTTTTGTAAATTATTTGAGAAAATAGCAAATAAATTGGTAACAAAAGATGAAGAATAGAAAAATTTTAGTCATAAGTACTGTTGGCTTGATATATGACGGAATAACTAATGTAATTTTGTCAAACTTGGAAGTAATGGATAAAGATAATCTTGATATTTACATTGCTAATACTATAAGGTCAGAAATGAATATTAAGAAGAAATTTGAAGAAATAGGTTGTAAAATAGTTGATTTTCCTAATCGACAAACTAACCCGATTAAATATTTTTTGGCATTAACCAAGTTTATACGTTCAAACGGGATAGATGTTGTTCATGCTAATGGAAATAGTACTACTTTAGCTATAGAGCTGTTGTCTGCGAAAATAGCGGGTTGTGGAATTAGAGTAGCACATTCTCATAATACAAAAACTAATCATGAGCTAGTAAATAAATTGTTAAGACCGATTTTTAATCGTACTTATAATGTTGCTTTAGCTTGTGGTACAGAAGCAGGAAAGTGGCTTTATCAGCATGATGACTTTACAGTTATAAAAAATGGAAGAGACGTTAATAAATATAAATTTAATGAAGGTACGAGAATAGCGCAAAGAGAAAAATTAAAATTGGACTCCGCTTTAGCAATTGGACATGTGGGTGGTTTCGTAGCGCAAAAAAATCAAGAATATCTAATTGATGTTTTTAAAGAGTTAGTAAAGTTTCACCCAAATGCAAAACTTTTTTTAATGGGTGACGGTCAGACAAAAGAAAATATAGAACAAAAAGTAATTGAGTATAATTTGGCAGAAAAGGTAATTTTTACAGGCAATGTTGATAATGTTGAAGATTATTTACAGGCCTTAGATGTAATGGTGTTACCATCACTTTTTGAAGGTGTACCATTGGTTGCAATAGAGTGGCAATTAAATGGGTTACCCTTAGTGATGGCTGATACTGTCACTAAGGAAGTTATTTTATCTGATGAGACAGTAGCAATGTTATCTTTGAATGACTCTTTTAATAGGTGGGCCCATAAAATTTTAGATATGTCCGGATATAATGATAGAAGTTTACAGTCCGATTTAGCTATACAGAAAGCTAAAATTAACGGCTTTGATATTAGGCAAAGTGCAAAAATATTAAGGAAATTTTATGTTCAAGAAGGCTAGATTAGGTTATGACGAAAGAAATAAAGCATGCATATTTAATATTAGCTCATAAAAGTACGTATACACTCCATAAATTAATAGAGTCTTTGGATGATGAAAGAAATGATATTTATATCCATATTGATTTAAAAAGTGAAATTTCATCATTTAAGGAATATAAAACCAAGACTGCACAGTTAAACTTTATTACTGAGAGATACCCTATTATTTGGGGAGGTTTTAATATGGTGCTAGCTGAGTTAGCACTGCTAAGGGCTGCTACTGAAAATGGTAAATATAAATATTATCATTTGTTAAGTGGTAACGACTTACCTCTGAAGAATCAAAATGAAATCCATAATTTTTTTGATAATAAACAGTTAGCTTATATAGAGTCGACTTTAGTAGATCCCCAAAATGGCAGATTTTGGAGAAGTATTTATAGAAGGATATCAGTCAGAAGGTTTTTCATAAAATATAAAGGTCAGGATGGCTTAGTTCCTCAAGTATTTTCGAATATTGATAGAATGTTAATTTTAATACAAGAAAAAATATTACGGCGAGATTTTGTGAAAAAAAATAAGCTTAAATTGTACTATGGTAGTCAATGGTTTAGTCTTCCTGATGATATTGTTCGGTATGTCTTGAGTAAGAGTGAATCAATACAATGGATTTTTGGGAATTCTTACATCCCAGATGAGCTATTTTTACAGACTATTATTGAAAACAGTAGCTTAAAAGAGCGTATAGAGAACGATAATTTAAGATATATAGTATTTGATGATGAAAAAGATAGCAAGCATCCTCATATATGGAAGATGGAGGACTATAATAAATTAAGATTTTCTGATTGTTTTTTTGCTAGAAAGTTTGATGATACGATAGATAAAAAAATTATTTTAAAAGTTACAGATGGATAATATATTATTAATTAAGAGCGTTTAACATTCGTGCAAGTAGTATGTTAAACGTTTTTTAATAATTGGAGGATACTAGTCAATGAATATTAGTTATGATTACGTGATGAGTGAGTCACTGAAAGTAGAATCAAAGAAATTTGCCCAAAAGAAACATTTGAGTGATAAACAGCCAAGTTGTAAGTGCTACGACAATGCTACTATATTGCCGTTAAAGGAAGATTATCGTGAAGAAAAGAATGGAAAATGGGGTAAAGGTGGGGTTGTAGATAGCCAAGGAAATTTTGTACAAGAATCAGCGTATACGGGAGATTGGGTTTCTCAAGGTGGTTTATATGAATACTCAACTGTGGTTAGCAAAATGGATAAGGAAGTTGTTTATATCGGCTGTATCAGTAGTCACTATGGGCATTTTCTAGTAGATTGTACGACTAAATTATGGGCGCTGTTAAAATTAAAAAAAAATATTACTGTAGCATATACTGGTGATAGAAAGATAAGTGGAAATGAGAAAAGAATTATTGAGCTATTGGGTGTAAAAAATGAAAACCTACTGCATGTTGATAAACCTATGAGTTTTAAAAAAGTATTTGTACCAGAACAAGGGGCCAAACCAGGGGTTTGGTATACGAAGGAATATGCGGCTGTATTCAAACTAATTCAAGAAAATATAGATAATAGTGTAGCTCATTTCGATGACTTCAATCGAAAAGTTTATTTTACAAGAACTGGATATTCAGATGCGAAAAAGAAGGAAGTTGGAGAATCTACATTAGAAAAAGTATTTTTTAATAACGGTTTTGAAATACACCATCCAGAAAAAATGGATTTAATAAAAATGATGGAATTGGTTAATGCTGCTAGTGTGGTAGTATGTATTAACGGAACGATTCCTTTAAATATGATTTTTTCATCTAATAAGAATCTAAAGTTAGTAGTTTTGAATAAAACAGATGTGTATCATCGTAATCTTGAATATTTTGCAGAGATATGTAATCTAAATATAGAGTATGTTGATGTATATAATAAATTTAAAGGAAATGATTTGGGATTAGGTCCATTTTTTGTAACAGTGACTGATGAGTTGAAGAGATATCTATTTTCTAATAATATGACATTACCTAATAATTTCAATTCTATTAAGTATAAAGATTATTTTATTTTTATTCTGCTGAAAATTAATAGATTAATAAGAAATAAATTGCGACCAATTAAGGTTAGATTTAAGGAATTCTTAAGTAATACTAAATAAGTAGGGGGAGTACAGTGAATATATCAGTTATAGTACCAGTTTATAATGTTGAGAAATATTTGAAAGCGTGCCTAGAGAGCATTGTTAATCAAACCTGTAGGAATTTTGATTTGATATTGGTGGATGATGAATCTACAGATAATAGTGGAAATATTTGTGATGAATATGCAAAAAAATATGCGAATATAAGAGTTTTTCATAAGAAAAACAGTGGTTTAGTTGATTCTTGGCAATATGGATTAGCGAGAACAAGTAAAGATACACAATACGTAGTATTTATTGACGCGGATGATTGGATAAGTAATAAGTACATGGAGAGGATTACACAAGTTCTAGAAAAAAAGCAACCAGATCTTATTTTAAATAAAATTTTGATGCCTTATGAAAACGGAGGAAAAGAAAGAGAAGATAAATCTTTACTGGTCTCTAAACTATACGAAAAAAAAGAATTGAAGAGTATAGTGTATCCAAGATTATTGAATAATGGTGGTTTCATGGATAGAGGTGTACCTGTTTCTAGATGGGCAAAAGTTATAAAAAAAGAGTTACTAGTTAAAAATTTAAAATATTCAGATAAGAAAGTAACTTATGGCGAAGATTTAAATATTATCTTTCCAGTTCTGTTAGATGCAAATAGTATTTATGTTGATGAAGAAAATAATGAAGCAGTATACTATTATCGTATTAGAAAAGATTCGATGCAACATGGATATGATAAGAATAAATTAAATAGTATAGATAGAGTTTATAATCATTTGATTCAGATTTGCCATGATAAAGGATATACAGAATTGTTGAAGCAGGTGGAAGTGGATTATATTTGTGCTTGTGTTCAATGTTATAAAAATGAATTAGAAAAATTAAACTATAATAGTGCAAAAGATAATATAGATAGCATATTAAATAATAATAAATTTGGTAATAATTATAAAAAAGTAGATAGTAAATTTGGAATGTTGAATGGGTTAATACTCTTTTTAATTTATAACAACAAAAGAACGTACATCACAAAACCTCTATATTACTTATTAGCATACTTAAAAAAGAGAGGATAACATATGAATTATTTTTTAAGCGAGAACGTTGGTAATAGTCGAGATGCAGGGACTAAGCCTAAAAAGGATATTGAGCAAATTCTAGAATCATTGAATTTTGTTAAAATTGGCATTGATTTTTCTATATCAAAGAAAAATTTTTCGGTAAAATTAAAAAAAAGCTTGAAGGCCTTGAAAGCTGGAGACGTATTATTAGTACAGTATCCCCTAAAAAAGGCATATATAGTAAGTAAAGAATGTAGAAGGCTGAAAAAAAAGGGAGTAAATACTATTGTGGTTGTACATGATTTGAATCATCTTAGATTGCTGAAACCTCGCAATTTAAATGATTGGGTTAATAAATATCAATGGAAGATGAGGGATTTGGTAATATTAAAATCTTTTTCTTTGGTGGTAGCACATAATAAAATTATGAAATCATATATAGAGAAGTTTAAAATTTCTAGCGAAAAAATTATTGAATTAGGAATATTTGACTATCTATTACCTACAGAATTAGGAATACAAGAATTTTCAAAAGATGATGTTATTATTGCTGGAAATTTAAGTGAAGAAAAAGCAGCTTTTGTTTACAAATTACCAACAGAATCTAGTTATGGATTATATGGGATAAATTACACAACGAAAGATAAAAGAGATAATGTTCATTATTATGGATCTTTTGATGCTAATAATCCTAGTTGTCTTGGTGGAAAGTTTGGTTTGGTTTGGGATGGTGATTCAGTTCATACTTGTTCAGGTAATTTTGGTGAATATTTGAGATATAACAATCCATACAAATTGTCAATGTATTTAGCATTAGGAATTCCTGTACTTGTTTGGAAAGAGAGTGCATTAAGCGAGTTTGTGGAAGAACAAGGGGTAGGAATTGCAATATCGGATTTAGACAGTATACCTAATATTTTAGAAAATATGTCAGAAGATGACTATCAAAAATTTAAGCATAATGCTACAGAAATTTCGATTAAGTTAAGAAAGGGCGACTTTTTCAAAAATGCTATAAAGAAAAGCTTGACATTAATTACTAATAGTTAATATGGACTGTGTTTTGTTGAGAATACAAACTAATTAAGTAGATTGCTTGCTGGTAGTTATAGAAATCTTCACTTCTTATTTATAACAAATGCCCTTTGAGCATAAAACGAATTTTGGTTTCATTTTTATAATCAAAGGGCATTATAATATCAAAAAATTTATTCTAAAATGTCAATTACGGTTGCTTCCATCTCTGCTGGTTCAACCACTAAAGAGTGAAGTTCTTTAGCGGTAAATAAGTCGGCAACAGTCTTAGGGAGTGGAACTTTGATTAAGGCTTGGAGCTGGTTAACGGCGTCTAAGCCAGAATCAATTTCATTAGCACCAAGTGAACGCAGAACAGCCTGGGGGAACTTATATGGGCTAGCGGTAGCCACAACCACCATGGGAGTGGAGTCGCCGCTAGCCTTTTTATATTGTTCAGCTACTGCGGAGGCAACGGCGGTGTGAGGATCGAGAGTGTAACCACTAGCTTGGTAGACCCGGGCAATCTCGGCCTCAGTGCTTACTTCGTCGGCGAAACCAGCAGCGAAGTCCACCAATTTGGCTTTCATGTTCTCATCCAAACTGTATTTGCCAGTCTGGTTTAAGTCAGCCATTAGTTGGGCCGTCTTTGCTGCATCCTCACCACTAATGTAAAAGAGGAGCCGTTCAAGGTTACTTGAGACTAGAATATCCATGGATGGTGAGGTGGTTACGTAAAATGGCCGGTTCTTATCATAAGTACCTTCGTTGAAGAAGTCAGTTAGGACGTTATTTTTGTTGGAAGCACAAATTAACTTCTTAATTGGTAGCCCTAGTTGCTTAGCGTAGTAACCGGCTAAAATATCGCCAAAATTCCCGGTAGGAACACTGAAGTTAACGGGCGCGCCTAGAGTCACCTTACCAGCTTTAACCAGCTGCAGGTAAGCGTGGAAGTAGTAGACAACTTGCGGGAAGAGGCGGCCGATATTAATAGAGTTAGCAGATGAGAACTGATAGCCCTTGGTTGCTAACTGTTCGGCTAGGTCACGGTTGTTGAAAATTTCCTTAACGTTAGTTTGGGCTTGATCAAAATTGCCCTTAATCCCAATTACGTGAGTGTTGGCTCCTTTTTGGGTTAGCATCTGTTTTTCTTGGATTGGGCTGACCCCGTCCTTAGGGTAGAAGACACAAATTTCGGTGTTAGGAACGTCTGCGAAACCTTCCATTGCTGCTTTACCAGTGTCACCTGAAGTTGCTGTTAGAATTACAATTTTATTAGTAAGTTGATTCTTCTTAGCGGCCGTAGTCATGAGGTAAGGTAATAATTGCAAGGCGATGTCTTTAAAAGCAATTGTAGGGCCATGGAACAATTCTAGATAAGCATTGTCCGCTTGGTAGTTAACCGGAGCGACTAAGGGGTCGGTAAAATTAGGTCCGTAAGCAGAGTTGATGCAGTCCGTGAGTTCTGCTTGTGAGTAATCAGAAAAGAAGGGCTTAAGGATGCGGTAAGCTAACTTTTGGTATGAAAAAGCTAAAGCGTCTTCTAAATTAAAGTCGATTTGGGGCATAGTGACGGGAACGTATAGACCGCCATCCGGACTAAGCCCTTGAAGGACGGCTTGGGAAGCAGTGATGGCTTTAGCTTGAGGATCGCGGGTACTACGGTAGAGAGTCATTTATGAGAAACCTCCTTAGAAACTGTATTTTTTATTAGAATATCATATTTAGCTAGCTTTTAACAGGTTTAAGCTAGGTTAATAGGTTTTGCGCAAGAGATTAATTTAGGTTTCTATAATAATTATTATCCCTAAAATGAGAAAAATATGATAAGATTAATTTAACAAAATTAGTTATACGAGGAGGAGTCAGGATGGAAGTCATTAATATCGGGATGTTAGGACTGGGAACAGTCGGAAGTGGTGTTGTTAGGATGTTAACCGACCATGCGGAAAAGATTTCTTTGATTACCGGGCGAAAATTGGTGGTAAAGACAGTAGTGGTTCATGATTTAACTAAGAAGCGGTCGGTTGATATGACCGGTATTAATGTTACGGACGATGTTACTGCCATCTTGAATGACCCAGAAATTGGCCTAGTAGTGGAAGTAATGGGAACGGTTGACACTGCTCGTGATTATATCAAGCGCGCTTTAAAAGCTGGAAAACACGTGGTTACTGCCAATAAAGATTTGATTGCCACTCACGGTCCAGAGTTGACGGGTTTAGCTTTAGAACAAGGTTGCGACCTTTATTATGAAGCCAGTGTGGCTGGGGGAATTCCAATTTTACGGACCATTGTCAACTCCTTTGCCGCCGACAAGATTGTAGAGGTAAAGGGGATTGTTAACGGGACGACCAACTACATTATGACCCAAATGAACCAGGCCGGTATTTCCTATGAGCAGGCTTTGAAACAAGCTCAAGAACTAGGTTTTGCGGAGGCCGACCCTACTAACGACGTTGAGGGGATTGACGCAGCTTACAAGATGATTATCTTAACTCAGTTTGCCTTTGGAAAGGATATTACCCTTGATGACGTTAAGCTAGAAGGAATTAGCAACGTTAAGGCCGAAGATATTGCGGAGGCTAAACGGTTAGGTTATAAGTTAAAGCTCCTGGGAATTTCCAAGTTGGTTAATAAGCACTTAGATGTGTCAGTTGGACCAGTATTAGTCCCAAGAAATCAACCGCTAGCGGCGGTCCAAAATGAAAATAACGCCGTCTTCGTAACCGGGGCAGCTGTGGGTGAAACTATGTTTTATGGCCCCGGAGCTGGGGAATTACCAACGGCTAATAGTGTGTTGAGTGATATTATTACGGTGGCTAAAAATATTGTTATGGGGACAACCGGGGTCAGATTCAACGATTATTCTGCCGACGTAAAATTAGCCGTCCCAAGTGAGGTAGTCTATCCTTACTACATCTCTCTTAAGGTTTTAGACCAACCTGGGCAAATGTTGAAGTTAACCGAAATTATGACTAAGGCACAAGCAAGCTTTAATCTCATTACTCAGACTCAACTAGATGAAGATTACGCGCGGGTAACGATGGTTACCCACAAGATGAGCGAAGCGCAGCTAAATGAAATTAAGGTGGCCTTGGCTCAGCTAGATACGATTGAAGTGATTGCAGCTTATAAAGTGTTAGGTGGGTAAGAAGATGACAGTAATTAAAGTACCAGCAACTAGTGCTAACTTGGGACCTGGGTTTGATTCACTAGGGATTGCCCTATCTATGTATCTAACCCTAACCGTGGGTCCTAAATCTGATGAATGGGTAGTTGAGCATGACCTGGGTGCAGACATTCCCACTGACGAAGAAAATATGATTATCAAAACGGCCTTGGGCTTAGCACCTAATTTAGAGCCTCATAAGGTTAGGGTTGACTCTAAAATTCCCTTGGCACGGGGACTTGGTAGTAGCTCGACTGCAATTGTAGCCGGGCTGGCCTTGGCTAATCATTTAGGTAAGTTAGGAATTGGCAAGGACGAGCTAGTTCAAAAGGCAACCGAACTTGAGGGTCACCCCGACAACGTTGCTCCTGCAATCTTGGGCGACTTTGTAGCGGCTACTTACGTTAACGGACACGTCACTAGCGTAAAGGGCAGCTTTCCTAAGTTAAGTTTTCTAGCCTACATCCCGGATTATGAATTAGCTACCAGCCAAAGTCGGGAGGCCTTACCTAAGCAATTAGCCTTTAAAGACGCAGTGGTCGCAGGAAGTGTCGGCAACGCATTGGTTGCCTCAATTTTAACCGGGAACCTAATGGAGATTGGCCCTTTGATGGAAGCTGACCGTTACCATGAACAAGCCCGGTTGAAATTAGTACCACATTTAGAGGCTCTACGAAAACTTGGTCACGAGGTGGGTGCACTGGCAACCTATCTCAGTGGGGCCGGGCCAACGGTGATGGTGGTTATTGACCAAAGTAAGGTGCCGGACTTTATCAAACAAGCTCAAGCTCTAGGTTTGACTGGGAGATTTGAACAGTTAGCGGTAGAACGTCAGGGGCTAGTGGTAAGTGAATAATAAGAGGACTGCATAAGCCAACTACTTGGCTTATTGCGGTCCTCTTATTTTGGTAAAAATATTTTTAAGGGGGTTTTCTTAAGATGCCGGTACAATTTAATATACCAAGGGGCTAGCGGTGAACCAAGGATAGCCTCGATTTGTTTTCGGCAAGTTGGAACATCTACGGAAGTAATCTTGGTTAAGTCAAATTTTACACCTTGGTAGAGTTGGGTGTTAGCAAGGAATTTCTCTAGGTAATGCCCGGCTAATTTTTCAAGCGCCGCTTGAGATTCCCGGAACTCTGCTAAAGTTGGGCGGGCTCTTAGGGCCGCTAAGACCCTAGGAGTATCTTCCTTAAGATCTTTACTTAGCCAGGTAATCAAAGGAACATCTGCTAAATTTTCATAGACAACGTCATCATCCCCATAGTAAGCAAGCACCCTGTGGCCTTGAGCAACACTTTCAATGATTGAGTAACCCAGGGTTTCGTAGTGGGAAGTAGAAATTGCGGTGAAATTTTGTGGCAGCTTACGTTGAGAAATTGTAACGTTATTTTTGAGCTGGTGATTTTTAATGTATTTTTTATATTTACCTAAATCAGGCCCGGCACCTGATAAGTAGAGCTTAACTTGCTTTTGGCCTTCGTTATTAACTAACTGATTCAGAAGACGCAAAGTATAACTAATATCTTTTTGGCTATCGTCGAAACGAGAATGGACCAGGAGGTTAGAATTAGTGACTTGTTCCTTAAAATTCCAGTTAAGGTGGGCTAAGCTAACAGTTTGGACGTAAATCCGGTTGTAATCATACTGGGAGCTTAATTTTTCCTTGATTGATTCGGTTGCCACCCGCAGGCAAGAAAAATACTCGAGCCCAGTTAACTTAAGGTTAAGCAAGGCTAGGGGAGTATGAATTTCACCAATAATAATGGCTTGTGGGTAAGCTTTACGCAAGATCTTAGCCAAAGGGAAGAAGTCTTCCCTGGTAACAAAAATATAGTTGTAACTTTGCTTAGGTTCTAAGTTATATAACTCCAAGAAAAAACGAAGGTCCACCTTGGAGGTATAAGGGTACTTATTCTTAAGCGATAGAACATCACGTTTGCTAAACTCCGTGTAGTTATAGTATGTAAGTTGATAGTCAGAATGGCCAAACTCGTGCATGAGATTAAGGTTGCTACGAGTAGTTCCACCGATTCCAAAAATATTGTAGCCAATGATTGCGATATTAGGCATAATAATCCTCCATGAGTACCAAAAAAGATACTATATAATTTTTAACAAACGAAAATTTTACTTTATGATATAATACGACTGTGTGTAATTTTTTACGAATAGTTGTATATTCTAACACTATTTTGATATTTATTATCTTACATTAATTGTATGTTTTTAAGAAATAAAACGCAAAATAATTTAGGTAGGAGAAATTTAAATGACTAAATATTTAGTAGTAGGTGCAGGTCTCTTTGGTGCGACCTTTGCATATGAAGCCGCTAAACGTGGCCATGAAGTTAAGGTGATTGAAAAACGTGATCACATCGCAGGTAATATCTATACGAAGGAAGTTAATGGGATTCAAGTTCACCAATATGGTGCCCACATCTTCCATACTTCTAACAAAAAGATTTGGAACTATGTGAACCAATTTGCAGATTTCAACCGCTACACTAACTCACCCGTAGCTAATTACAATGGCGAAATCTACAATCTACCATTTAACATGAATACTTTTAATAAGCTTTGGGGTGTAGTGACACCAGCTGAAGCCCAAGCTAAGATTGAAGAACAACGCTCAATTCTAGGTAATAAGCGTCCAGAAAACTTGGAAGAACAAGCTATTTCTTTGATTGGAACAGATATTTATGAAAAGTTAATCAAGGGTTATACTGAAAAGCAATGGGGACACAAAGCAACTGATTTACCAGCCTTTATCATCCGGCGCTTACCAGTGCGGTTCACTTACGACAACAACTACTTTAATGATGACTTCCAAGGAATTCCGGTTGGTGGTTACACCCAAATTGTAGAAAAGATGTTGGCGCACGAAAATATTTCGGTAGAGTTAAATACTGATTTCTTTGCTAAGAAAGAAGCGTACTTGAATGACTACGATAAAGTGGTATTCACGGGGATGATTGATCAATTCTTTGATTACAAGTTAGGTGAACTGGAATATCGGAGTCTCCGCTTTGAAACGGAAGTTTTAGATGAAGATAACTACCAAGGTAACGCGGTGGTTAACTATACGGATGCAGAAACACCATTTACCCGGATTATCGAACACAAACACTTTGAATTTGGTAAGGGTGAAAAGGGCAAGACGGTTATTACCCGGGAATACCCAGCTAACTGGCAACGGGGTGATGAACCATACTATCCAGTTAACAATAAGGAAAACAATGCCCTTTATACTAGTTACAAGGAATTAGCTGATAGGGAAGCTAAGAACGTAATTTTCGGTGGGCGCTTAGGCCAATACCGTTATTACAACATGGACCAAGTAATCATGGCAGCCTTAGTGACTGTGGAAAAGGAATTTGAGGGATAAAACATGAAGGTTGTTCGTAACTACCTCTATAATGCTGGGTACCAGATATTAGCTTTAATAACCCCCTTAATTACAGCCCCCTACATTAGTCGGACTTTGAAGCCACATGGGGTGGGGATTTACGCCGATACCAATGCTTGGATTCAATGGTTTGTGCTAATCGCTAGCATCGGGATTGCTTTGTATGGGAATAGGGAAATTGCCTACGTTCGTGATGATAAGGAAAAGATGAGCCGGACTTTTTGGGAAATCCAAATTGTTAAATTTGTAATGACCTTAGTTGCTTACATTGCATTGGTGATTTTCCTACAGATATATACTAAATATACGTGGTATATCTGGGTTCAATCTATTAATATTTTGGCGGCAACTCTAGATATTTCCTGGCTTTACATGGGGTTAGAAGACTTTAAACGGACCGTGATTAGAAACACAGGGGTTAAGATTTTATCATTAGTATTAATTTTAACCTTTGTTAAAACGCCTAACGATGTGGCTTTGTACATTTTCCTAACAGGTTTTTCGACTTTATTGGGAAATGCCACTTTGTGGCCGCGGTTACGAGTGATGTTAACTAAAGTCAAGCTAAGTACTTTAAGACCGTTGAGACATATTAAGCCTTCCTTGGCTTTGTTTGTTCCGCAGATTGCTACGCAAATTTATTTAATTTTAAATAAGAATATGTTGGGGATTATTGTCAACTCAACTGCAGTTGGTTATTACAATAATTCTGATAGCTTGGTTAAGATGGTGCTAGCTCTTGTTACTGCGACAGGGACGGTTATGTTGCCTCACGTAGCTAGTGAGTTTGCCAAGGGAAATAAAGAAGCGATTAATGAAATGTTATACTCGTCTTTTGACTTTGTATCATTTTTGTCAGTTGCGATGGCGTTTGGTTTAGCAGCAGTCGGGTTGCATGGCGTTCCGTACTTCTATGGTAAGGGGTTTGAGCCAGTTGGTCCAGCAATCATGATTGAATCGGCAGTAATTGTTATAATCGGTTGGAGTAATGCAATCGGAATTCAGTACCTACTGCCAACAGATCGTGTAAAAGAATTTAGTACGTCGGTAATTATAGGAGCGGTTGTAAACTTTATCTTGAATTTCCCATTAATGGAATTATGGGGATTAATGGGCGCAATGGTTTCAACTGTTTTGTCAGAAGCAATGGTAACTGGCTACCAACTTTGGACTATTAGGAAAGATATTGAGTATAAGCGTTTATTTACGAATACATGGAAATACTTACTAGGTGGAATAGCGATGTTTATTCCGGTATCGTGGCTAGATAGAAACCTTGGAACCAGTGTATTAAGTATTGGAGTCGAAATAGTATTAGGGACGGTAATATACTTACTAATGACATTAGTACTAAAACCAACTATTTTAAAACAAGCAGTTACTTTTTTGAGAAAAGCCAAGTAGTTATTGAGAAAAAGATTTAAGTTCTATAATTAAGCAAAGGATCTGAGCGTATGAAAGGAATAATTTTAGCTGGTGGAAGTGGGACACGGTTATATCCAATTACACGGGGAATTTCTAAACAGTTAATTCCAGTTTACGATAAGCCAATGGTTTATTACCCCCTATCAACTTTGATGTTAGCAGGAATTAGAGATATTTTAGTGATTTCTACTCCGGAGTACACACCGCTTTTCGAAGAATTGTTAGGTGATGGCTCTGAATTTGGGATTAACCTTTCCTATAAGGTACAAGAACAGCCTAATGGCTTAGCTGAAGCTTTTGTCCTGGGTAAAGAGTTTATCGGAACTGATTCGGTCTGCTTGATTTTAGGTGATAATATTTACTACGGTAGTGGCTTGTCTAAGCTCCTTCAAGAAGCGGCCCAAAAAGAAAGTGGTGCGACTGTTTTCGGTTACCACGTTAATGATCCGGAACGGTTTGGGGTGGTTGAGTTTGATGAAGAGATGCACGCTTTATCAATCGAAGAAAAACCTGCTCAGCCTAAGAGTAACTATGCGGTAACAGGCTTGTACTTCTACGATAACGACGTGGTTGACATTGCGGCTAACCTAAAGCCATCTCCTCGTGGTGAATTAGAAATTACGGACGTTAACAAGGAATACCTCCGGAGGGGTAAATTAGACGTTAAGTTAATGGGCCGGGGCTACGCATGGCTTGATACTGGGACACATGATTCCATGTTAGAAGCAGCCAGCTTCATTGCGACAATTCAAAAGCGGCAAAATTTAAAGGTGGCTTGCCTAGAAGAAATTGCTTACCGAATGGGTTGGATTTCAAAGGACAAGTTAGTAGAATTGGCTCAACCAATGAAGAAAAATGACTACGGGCAATATCTATTGCGCTTAGCTCAAGAAGATTAAGTAAAGGAAGTAAGGATAATGGGTAAATTAGTTGTAAAGGAAACCAAGTTACAAGACGTTAAGTTAATTACACCAGCTGTGTTTGGTGATCACCGGGGGTTCTTCACTGAAAGCTACTCTGACCGTGATTTTAAGGAAGCTGGGATTGACTTTGATTTTATTCAAGATAACCACTCACTTTCAACCCAAGCTGGGGTATTACGTGGATTACACTTCCAACGGGGAAAGGCGGCTCAAACGAAGTTAATTCGGGTTGCAACCGGAGCCGTATTAGATGTAATTGTTGACTTACGTAAAGGTTCCCCAACTTACAAGCAATGGGAAGGTTACATCCTTTCTGAAAGTAATCACCGGCAATTATTGGTGCCAAAGGGTTTTGCGCACGGGTTCGTAACCTTAACTGATAATGTTAACTTCTTGTACAAGTGTGATAACTACTACGACGCAGCAGCCGATGGTGGGATTTCCTTTAAGACCCCAGAGTTAAACATTGACTGGCCAATCGACTTGGATAAGGCGATTACTTCCGAAAAGGATGCTAAGCAACCTACTTTGACAGAATTTGAAAAAGATAATCCATTCGTTTACGGTGAAATCTAGGAGGAACTGAGATGTTTAAGAATATTATTGTAACTGGTGGAGCCGGCTTTATCGGTTCTAACTTCGTGCACTATGTAGTTAATAACCACCCTGAAGTTCACGTTACTGTTTTAGATAAGCTAACCTACGCCGGAAATAAGGAAAACTTAGCTGGATTACCAGCAGACCGGGTAGAGTTAGTTGTGGGGGATATTTGTGACAAGGAATTAGTCGATAAGCTAGTTCAAAAGGCAGACGCAGTGGTTCACTATGCCGCTGAAAGTCACAACGATAACTCATTGCAAAATCCCGAACCCTTTATTCAAACGAACATTGTCGGGACCTCTGTGTTAATTTCAGCATGTACCAAGTACGGGGTTCGTTTCCACCACGTGTCAACGGATGAAGTTTATGGGGACTTGCCATTGAGAGAAGACTTACCTGGTCACGGTGAAGGTCCAGGTGAAAAATTCACCCCCGAAACACCTTACAAGCCAAGTAGCCCTTACTCATCATCTAAAGCTAGCTCAGACTTACTAGTTCGGGCTTGGGTCCGGTCTTTTGGCTTGAAGGCAACTATTTCAAACTGCTCCAACAACTACGGTCCTTACCAACACATTGAAAAATTCATTCCACGCCAAGTAACCAATATCTTGAGTGGAATTCGCCCAAAACTTTACGGAACTGGTAAGAATGTTCGAGACTGGATTCACACCAACGACCATTCAAGCGCAGTCTGGAAGATTTTGACTGAAGGTAAGCTTGGTGAAACATACCTAATCGGGGCTGACGGTGAAAAGAATAATAAGGAAGTACTCGAATTAATCCTTGAATTAATGGGTCAACCAGCTGATGCTTACGATCAAGTAAAGGATCGGCCCGGCCATGACTTACGTTATGCGATTGACGCAAGTAAGTTACGCAATGAATTAGGTTGGCAACCACAATACACTGATTTCAAGGAAGGCCTTAAGGCAACGATTGATTGGTACACTAATCATCGTGACTGGTGGGAAGCTCAGAAAGCTGCGGTTGAAGCAAAGTACGCTAAGAACGGGCAATAATATGCGACCCCAAGGTTTGGCCTTGGGGTTTTACTTTAGTGAAGTGAAAGGAAGTAACGAGCAATGAAGATTTTAATTACCGGTGGTAACGGTCAATTAGGCCAAGAAATGCAACATTTATTAAATCAGCGCGGCATCACAGATTATGAAGCAGCTGACGTTGAAAAGTTAGATATTACTGACGAAGCTAGTGTGGAAACTTATTTTGCAGAAAACAAGCCGGAAGTAGTTTACCACTGTGCAGCTTATACTGCCGTGGATAAAGCTGAAGGCGAAGGCAAGGCTGTTAATGAAGCTGTTAACGCTACGGGAACGGAAATTGTTGCCAAGGCTTGTGCTAAATATGATGCACTCTTAGTGTATATCAGCACTGACTATGTTTTTGATGGTAGTCGGACGGAAGGCGAATACATGCCAGACGATCCAACGGGACCACGTAACGAATATGGGCGGACTAAGCTCCTAGGTGAACAAGCCGTGAAGAAGTACTGCCAAAAGTACTATATTGTGCGGACTGCTTGGGTATACGGTAAATATGGGCACAACTTTGTCTACACTATGCTTAATTTAGCTAAGACTCACGACAAATTG
Organism: Ligilactobacillus agilis; assembly: GCF_025311475.1. Classification (NCBI taxonomy): domain Bacteria; kingdom Bacillati; phylum Bacillota; class Bacilli; order Lactobacillales; family Lactobacillaceae; genus Ligilactobacillus; species Ligilactobacillus agilis. The sequence continues at coordinate 225,975 of NZ_CP104397.1, forward strand.
ACCGTAGTTTCAGATCAAGTAGGGCGCCCAACGTGGACTAAAACCCTAGCAGAATTTATCACTTACCTAGTTGATAATAAGATTGCCTATGGGACTTACCATTGTTCAAATGATGGCACTTGTTCCTGGTATGAATTTGCAAAGGAAATTCTTAAGGATAAAGACGTGGAAGTTTTACCGGTCTCATCTGATGAATATCCTACAGCGGCATTCAGACCACATTATTCAGTAATGCACTTGGCTAAGGAAACTGGGTTTGAATTTCCAATGTGGCAGGATGCCTTACATGAATTTATGGCGGAAATTGGAGAGAAATAAAGTTGATGAAAAACAGAATAGCATGGGTTGATTTTGTACGTGCTAGTGGGATGGTAATGATAATAATGGTTCACTCTCTGGCTGGAGTATATGGACCAAGTTTTTTAGGCAAATTGTTATTTGCTGTTAATGTACCAGTCTTTTTTGTTCTGTCTGGGTATTTATTTAAGGAAAAGAAGCTGTCACAAGTAATAAAAGGTGGATTCTTTAACTTAATTTTGCCATATGTATTTTCGGCAATACTGATTGCGCTAATAGAGCAAGTCTATAGCATATTTCCTAGCTGGGTTAATGAATTTTCAGCTAAAGATTTTGTTAAAGGAGCATTTTACGGTATAGGTACTTCTACAGTATTACCGAATAAATTAGCAATTCCAGCGATTGGTGCAATTTGGTTTTTGCTAGCGATGTTTTGTGGAAATATTTTATTTACTTTGGCATTTAAGTTATCCAACAGAATGAATAAACAGGGTACTTTAGAATTTTTGGTAATAATAATGGTGATTGCAGGCTTTTGGACAAGCAAGTATATCCAACTACCATGGTCTTTAAACGCCGCTTTGGTTAGTCAAAGTTTTTATTATGCTGGTTACATGATTAGAAAGTATGATCTAGTTGAAAAAGCTAACTTATCATTAGCAAGTATAGGGTTAATTTTGTGGATGATTTCGGCACAAAGTGGTTTCTTCTACCTAAATACCGCGTTTGCTGATAATAGATTACTGGCAGTACTGGGCGGTATTGGTGGTAGTTATTTTATGATGGTTGTCGCTAAAGTTATTACAGAGAGTATTACTACTAAATATATTGATTATTATGGAAAGTTGTCGTTGATAGTTTTATCGATTCATTTAGTGGAAATGAATTCACTAAAGGTGAATAGCTTCATAGCTCAGCATATTTTCACTATTACTAATAGTAACTTAGCGATAACATATGCAATCGTATTTTATCGACTTTTAATAACTATTTTAGCAGTAGTAGTTATTCCTAAAATACCAGTAGTTAGATCTTTTTACTTGAATAGGCAATACCCATTTTTTAAGAAACATTAGGAGTTGCAATGGCACAAAAAATAAAATTAGTCCTATCAACTGCTTTAGTAGTCCTGTTAACAGGACTACTTCTGTTTAGTCAGCAATACTGGCAGTTAGATCTGGCAGATTTGAATTTAACAAAACATGTAACAACTGAATACAATCAATTAGTACTATTCAAAGGGGTAACCTTTTTAGGAAAAAACCTTTTTTTAGTTATGCTAGGATTTTTATTAGGTAATGAGACTAACTTGAGGTATGTTAGGGCTATTAAGTTATGGCTAGCAACGGTTGTAACTAGTCTGGCTTTACAAGTAGTGGCTCTCTATCTCAATGATAGCTTTAGTGTGAGTGATTTATATAACTCACTTTTACCAGTGCTAAGAAATACCTATCCGTTAGCCTCAGGGGTTCTTATTGGTCTTTGTTGTTTAAAAAAGGCCGATGAGTATTTCTTAAAACTAAGTTGGAAACAAATTCTAGTAATTGTAATTATAATGACGGGACTACCAACTATTTTTGGACAAGATCCGTTTGGAATATGGAATGGAACTGGCCTAACGTTTGGTTTAGTGATGTTTCTAGTTGGAGCCGTTATTGCTAAGAAACCAGTGGAAATTAAAGCTTGGCTAGCGTTAGCTATCTCTTTAATAGCAGGAATTTTCTACTTACTATTAAACTACTGGATGCCATATATTTCCCATGATATCCATGGTGATTATTCAACGGCAGGCCGTTTCTTGAATAATGGTGCTTTGCCAGCGGTTATATTTGCTGTATTCATGGGAATGGCAATATTACCTTATGTTAAGGGAATGAAACGAAGTTGGCGATTAGTTCTGGCTAATTTTGCTTATGTTGGGCTACTATTAGCGACCAATAATGTCATTTTAGCAGTAACTAAGGCTCAGCTCGATAAGAAATATCCTAATACGGCTAGCCTCATTAAGGCACATGCTGCGTTTAGTCAAAGCATGCATCAGTTAGGTTGGTTGATTATAGCAACGTTAATTTTAAGTGCTTTAGCTTACCTTCCTGTTAACAGAAGTCTAGAGAAAAACTGGACTAACTTTGATTTAGTTAATGTTTTGCGTACTGTTAGAAATTGGAGTCGGAAAAACAAGCGTTACTTATGGGGAATTTTAGGGGCAATTATCCTATCATATAGTTCCTTCCTCTTCGTAAGTCCTAACTTTAAGATTACACTTAATATGGGCCCAACTTATAGTGCCTGGCATTATATTTTCTTAGCCCGTCCAATGATGATTTGGCTCAACGCCTTAATCATCATTGCCTTGTGGGGTATCATTTTTGGCTTGACTAATCGCTACTGGCTATCGACACTGGGAGTGGCGATTAGTATGCTGGTGCTCTTTGTGACGGAAAATATTAAGGTCGGGATTAGAAATGAACCAATTTTACCGTCTGAAATTGTGATGCTTAAGGCGATTAATGAGCTCTTGCATATGGCAACGACGCCTGTCTTGGTTGGAGGGGCCGTTGGACTAGGCTTGGGAATTGGCTTGATTGTTTATATGGAGCGTAAGTACCCTCAACCGGGAACTAAATGGATAACGCGTTTAATTTTGATAGTTGTTTCTTGCCTCTTCTTTAGCTCCAGCCTCCTCTTGAACCATAACAAGGGTAAGGTGCATACCGTTTCACTAGCCTTGGGCAACGATCCAACTTTTTATAACCAGCTTCTAGGCGCCCAACAGAATGGACCGCTCTTGCAGTTCCTAGATAACGTTGACACCCAGGTGATGGAAAAGCCGGCAGATTATTCTCAAGCTAAGATGGCAGAGCTTGCTAATAAGTATAACGCTTTAGCGCAAAAGCTTAACCAGACTAGGACGAATAATTGGCAAGACCAAAGCATTATCTTTAGTTTGAGTGAAAGCTTTGCTGACCCTAACCGCGTTCCGGGAGTAAGTTTAGCCCATAATCCGATTAAGCAAATTCAAGGCATAATGGCTAAGAATACCTCGGGGTTGATGCTTAGTTCTGGTTATGGCGGGGGTACCGCTAATATTGAGTATATGAGTTTGACAGGGTTAACGGTGGCCAACTTCTCAGCGACCTTACCGACCCCATATACTCAGCTGGTTCCTTTCCAAAAGCAGGCTTGGAGTTTTAATCAGCTCTTTGCTAAGTCAGCCGCGATTCACCCCTATGAAGGGGTCTTTTATAGTCGACCAACGACCTATAAGAAGTTTGGCTTTGAACGCTTCTATCACCTTGGTAGCAAGTATAAGATTACAGACCAAGAAACGATTGACCGCAGTCCTTACTTAGACGACAAGACGGCTTTTGCTAACACCTTGCGGGTTTTAAAGGAACGGGGGAACGGCCAGTTTATCAACCTAGTTTCGATGCAAAATCACTTCCCGTATGATAAGGGATATTATGATGGGACCAAGAAATATCGTGCTACTGGTTCAGCGGTCACAGATGAGACCACGGCCGACATGATTGCGGATTTTGCGACCGGCTTGAGTTATACAGATAAAGCGGTGGCTAATTTTATTAAGCAAATTGATAAGTTGAACCGACCGGTAACGATTGTTTTCTATGGTGATCACCTGCCAGGGATTTACAGTGGGAATAACATGAAAAAAGATGGGGTGGTCTTGCACGAAACTGACTACTTCATTTACTCAAATAAGTATGCTAGAAAACACAGAGCTAAGACTAAGTTAGCTAAGGCTACCGGATTAGTAGCTCCAAACGATTTTCCGGCGATGGTGGCTGAACAAACCAACTCGAAAGTTAACGGTTACTTAGCACTGTTAACTAAGGTTAAAGATGAGTTACCAGCCATGTCGACCAATCCCAAGATGAATGCAACTAACAACTATAATACGATGGTTAGTTTTGTGACTAAGCAGGGAAAGATTTTAAAACCTGAGCAGTTAACTAAACAGCAACAGGAACTGTATCATGACTACCAGTTAGTACAGTATGATATGACTGCCGGGAAACAATATTTGTTGAAGAATAAGGATTTTAGTAAATAACAATGAAGATTGGATTACATGCAGTTGCATGTGGTCCTTTTTTATAATAAACAAAAAACCCCGTGGAAACCACGGGGCAAAAAGGAATAGGTACAACTATTAACTAGGGGATAATAGTTGCCTTTTCATTTACTTATAGGGGGAGTAAATGAAAAAGTTGTTTTACTAGGTACTCTTACAATATAACGTTTCTTTAGGTGAAAATCAAGTTAAGAAAATTATAAGTTAGTAAAACATTATTTAAACTATTAGTTATTTAAGCTAGCTCAACTTGGTTTTGTAGTGATGCTTTTTGGTAACATCCACTTGTTGTTCGTGCGAGTAACGTGCCTTAAGGGCCCAAAGGATTGAAACCGTATCAACAACTTCTTGGAACATGGCCCCAATGAAGGCGGGGATAAGCCCACTAGAAGCGATTAACATTAGACCTAAGCAGATGAAAATCCCGATTAAGACAGACTGGCGGGCAATACGCATGGTGTCTTGGGAGATAATAACAGCCTTGGCAACCTTGGAGAGGTCGTCTTTTAAAATGACGACATCGGCTGATTCGCTGGCTGCACTAGAGCCATGGGCCCCCATGGCAATCCCAACGTCGGCTGTAGCTAAGGAAGGGGCGTCGTTAACCCCGTCACCCACCATAAAGACAGGGTGGTCGCTATGAGGGACCGCCTTTAGGGCCGCGATTTTATCTTGCGGTAGGAGGTCGGCTTGAACGTTGGTTAAGCCAGTTTGGTTAGCCACTTTAGTTGCAATTGCTTTTTGATCGCCGGTTAACATCATGAGGTGGCTAACTCCAAGCTTTTGGAGGGTAGTCATTGTTTCAGCTGCTTCGGGTCTAATATGGTCGATGAAGAGGACGTAGCCCCAAAGTTTGCCTGCAACAGATAAGTAAATGGCGGTTTGTTGTGGTTTGTCAATCTTGCTGTCAGGGGCCACGAAACTTAGCTTACCAACCAATACTTTTTGACCAGCGACCATGGCGCTAACCCCCTTACCGGTTACCTCGGAAAGGCTGTCGGTGGCAACCCCATCAATACCGTGATCATCTGCGTAGGCCACAATGGAGCGGGCTAAAATGTGGTTTGACTCGGTTTCAACACCAGCTATCATGGCAAGTAAATCTTCTTCCTTAACACCAGCTAAGGTTACGACCTTATCAACGGAGAGTTGACCACTAGTGATTGTTCCAGTTTTATCGAAGGCGCCGGTTTTAGCACGGGCCAACTTTTCTAGGACGTCCCCGGTCTTAACCACAATCCCGTTTCTGGAAGCGCGACTCATGCCAGAAACCATGGCAACAGGAGCAGCCAAGATTAAAGGACATGGTGAAGCTACAACTAGCACCTCAGCAAAACGAACTGGATCTTTGGATAAGTACCAGGCGATACCGGCAATAACGTAGGCAGCCAGGGTGAAAGGTACCGCGTAGCGGTCGGCTAGGCGCACGAACTTAGACGGTGTTTTTTCGGCTTCCTTAACTAATTTAACTAATTGTTGGTACTGGCTATCAATGGCTAGTTTGTCGACTTGAATGGTAACCGAAGCATCCCCGTTTAATGAACCGGACATCAAGCTATCGCCAACCCGCTTATTAAGTGGGCGGGACTCCCCGGTCAGTGAGGATTCGTCGAAGAAACTTTCTCCTTTGACGATGTGGCTATCAACAGGAACCAATTCACCAGGGCGAACAAGCAGTTTGTCACCAACTAAAACTTCGTCGACGGCTAGGTCCACTACGTCATCATCTACCAACTTATGGGCAATTTGTGGGGAGTTATCAAGTAGGGCCTTTAACTCCGAGTTGGCTTTTTTCGCAGCGTAGTCTTCAAGCGAGTCACCGCCAACTAACATAACTAAGATGACCATGGCGGCCCAGTATTCACTAACGGCTAGGGTGGCAACGACCGCAGTGATTGCCAACAGGTCAACACCATAGCTTCCGGATTTTAGGGTGCCAATCATTTCAATAAACATCTGGAGGGCAATAACAGCCCCCACGACGGTTACTAAGATTTGGGCGTAAAGTTGTAAATTTAAACCATACTGAAGGATTAAGGCGACCAGGCCAATCCCTAGGATGGTCCATAGTTTGGTTAAATGTCTCATGGTAAGAACCCCCTTAAAGATTATTGATATCTTTCATGTTTATTATAACACTGGGGATAATTGTTTTAAATTAGAAAAATTACAAAATAATAATTAGAATGATTTGTGATTTTTATTCTTGTTTTGGAATAATAGTATTTTTTAAAAAGGAATAAAAAAGCGTGACTAAAATTTAGTCACGCTGGTAGCTTTACTTGTAGTATTTGGTTAACATCTTATCGGCAAAGTCTGCGTCAAAAAAATCAATTAAATCTGCTCTTAGCGACTCATAGTCTTGCTCAGTAGATATGGCTTTTTTGATTAACTGCTGTGCAAATTTCTCCTGCATAGTTGCTGTTACTTCTGCTGTTACCCTATCTGTCACTGCAATCGTATTTTGTTCCACTGCATAATCTACACGGTCTTGAACCCAATCTTTTACTAACATATAACGATCCCTCCAGTCGTTTCTTCTTTTAGCTAACTTTACTGCGTACTTAACTTCCCTAACAAAATCCGTTCTTCCTGCGAGCCGACCGGCAACTAGGTCGAAGAAGTCTTGTAATTCCTCACTACAGCCGGTCATGTCCCCGTAGGGGTTAAGAATTAAGGAGACAAACCCATCCTTAAATTTAAGCTCATTGACTCCGTTTGGCACCAAATTGACCTCGTAAAATGAATTGCCTAGCCGGTACCAATCAAATAAACAGATGAAAATCACATAGGTTTTGGGAATATCACCGTAACTTTCTCGGGGATAGAGGCGCTCCGTAATCATGGTGGAGTGGTAATATAAGATGCGCTGCATCAGATACTTCGGCCGGATGGTTTGCATCTCAATATCAAACATTTCGCCACCTTCCCCGTAGGCGGAAATGTCTAGACGGATGTCCTTAGCATCGAGATTGGCACTAAGCCCATCCTGGGAGCGAACGTAGACCCGTTTAATCTTTAGCTGGGGTAAGGCGGCCTTAATCAGATGTAAACACAACTGGGGTTGGGCCATTACCTTACTAAAAATGTAGTCGTTACTGATATCCGACTGCTCCCACTCCTCTAAGAACTGGCGCCGTCTATTTTTGTAATGTTTCATGGAAACATCTCCTTTAGTTATTATATAAGAAAGCCATCTGAGATGGTATCAAAATGACCTTTCATTATAGATATACGCAAAAAAAGGCGGATTTGTTTTTTTCTTAACAAAACTGTAATAAAAAACATCCAAGCCCCAAAGCTTGGATGAAAAAGATTAGTTATTGATTGTCAGCAGGTTCTTCCTTGCTAGCGAGGGTGATAACACCGACTGCGTTAAGCCCGGTATGGGTCATAATCACGGGGCTAGTTAATTCACGTAAGCCACTAAAGGCCGCATCTGCTGGTAAGATAAGGTCATTTAACTTTTGTAAGAAGTCAGCGTCAGTTCCAACATTGGATAAACCGAGCGCCTTAATTGGATTATTAAGGTGGCGTTCGGCAATTTCTTTAGCGTGTTTTAAGAACAACTTCTTGCTGCGCCCCTTTGAGTAAACGTCTAGGCTGTTATCGCGTAAGCGGACGATGATTTTTAGGTTAATCAACTTAGTTAACATGCCCGCCATTTTGCTAACGCGTCCACCTGCTACTAAGCAATCAAGGTTATCAATTAAAACGTCGATGGTAGTCCGCTTATGAATATCTTGGCAGTGGGCGATGATTTCTTCGAGCGACTTACCGGCTTGAATATCTTTGGCAGCAGCTAAGACCTGGAAGGCGAGCCCGCGGTCAGTAGACTTACTGTTGATAACCGTTACCTTAGTATCGGTCATTGTGGCTGCCGTTTTAGCAGTTTCATAGGTCCCACTGAGAACATCTGACATCATAATTGCCAAGACTTCACTACCGTCTTTACCTAATTCGTTATAGGCTTCAACGAAGCGGCCCATAGCTGGTTGGCTAGTTTTGGGAATATTTCCTTGGCGTAAGTGTTCAACCAATTCTTGGCGGCTGATATCTTCACCATCAACGTAACTTTTACCATCAACTTCGACTGAAAGGGGGACGATGGTGATGTGGTATTTTTCAACTTCTTCAGCGGTTAATTGGATAGATGAGTCAGTTAAGAGTTTGAGCGTCGCTGTCATAAAAATGGCTCCTTAAATTCATAAATTTCATAATCAAGTATATTATAAACCCGCTAGTTTGGAAATCCAAGTTATTTAGACTGTAAGTCTAGTTGCTTTTCGTTGATTTGTTGGTACAAGTATGCTATATTGATTTTTATGAAAACGATTTAGAAAGAGTGGGTTAGTATGTATAAATTAGTTACTTGTGATATGGATGAAACTTTACTAAGTGATGACCGGATCATCACTCCTAAAACGGTTGCGGCTATTAAGGCAGCCAGTGCACAAGGAGTTTACTTTGTTCCTAATACAGGCCGGAATTTTCTCACGATTCAAGATAACCTAGCCACCCTAGGACTTAAGCAACAAAAAGGCCAATACGTTATTTCCTTTAATGGAGGGGCAATTGTTGAAAATGCGGGCCCTAAAGTTTTAACAACCCAGGCTTTAGACTTTGAAATTGCTAAGAAATTGTGGCAACTTGGGATGGACCGGGGGTACTGCGTGCATGTCTACACGGTTGATAAGCTTTATATTTGGAATCCATCCCAAACTGATGCAGCCTATTTAACTGGCCGGGTTGCCGGTTGGGAATTGCCGCAGGAAGCCATTGACATCTTAGCAACCACTCCGATTGTTAAGGTGCTTTATGAAGTCTTAGATGAACAAAAACGGCTTGAGGTAAAAGCAACTGTAAACGCTGAAATTGATGCTAGCCTAAACATTACCTTCTCATCTGACCGCTATGTCGAATTTAACGATCAAGCGGCCACAAAGGGGGCAGCCGTTTTGAAACTAGGGGAAATGCTCGGAATTAAGCGCGAGGAAATTATTGCGATTGGGGATAACGGCAACGATTTATCCATGATTGAAGCTTGTGGCTTAGGAGTAAGTATGGCTAATGGACGTGACTTCTTGAAGGCCAAGGCTCAATATGTTACCCAAAATGATAATAATCACGATGGGGTAGCAGAGGTTATTGAAAAATTTATTTTAAATCCAGCAGACTAAGTGCGAACAACCCGTATTTCTTGTTAAGCAAGGGGGACGGGTTTTTTAGTTGGTAAGATTATAAAAACTATGGTAAGTTATGGTAGTTATCAATATTATGTGAGAAGGGTTTGATTAAAATGGCAAAAAATTTATCCGCAAGTAACATCGAAGTAGAAACACAATCAGGTTTGACTTTGGTAGATTTTTGGGCAGAGTGGTGTGGGCCTTGCCGCATGATGAATCCTGTGTTAGAGGCGTTAGAAAAGAAGTACCAGGGGCAAATCAAGTTTGCCAAGGTTAACGTTGATGCTAACCAAGCCTTGGCCCAAGATTATCAAATTATGAGTATCCCCGCGCTGATTTTATTCAAAGACGGGGTGGCCAAGGAAAAAGTAGTGGGCTATAAACCACAAGAGGCAATGGAAAAGTATTTAGACAGTAAGTTGGCAGAAAAATAATGAAACTAACTAACCTACTCAGTGTTGCTTTCTTTGCCTTTGTTGGTGGTAATTTACGTTACTTAATTGGGCAAGCGTTGGGGTTAGTCGGCACGCTTAGTGTTAACTTAGGTGGTTGCTTTTTGTTGGCCTTTTTAACCTACTATCTATTCGACAGACACCACGTTCCAGGCTGGTTAACAACCGGACTAGGAACCGGCTTAATTGGGGCCTTTACCACCTTTTCGACCTTTAGCTTGGAACTAGGTAAGTTACTTTTGGCCCACGCATGGGGGGCAGCTAGTGCTTACTTTGTGTTTTCTAGTGTCGGGGGCTTAACCTTAGTTTGGTTAGGCTACCTCCTAGCCCAAAGATTAAGGGGGCTAAACAGATGATGCTAGTCGGAACAGGGGCTGCCTTAGGAGCATGTCTAAGGTACCTAGTAACAACCTTAATTAAAAGGCACTCACACTTTAACTTTCCCTGGGCAACGCTATTGATTAACCTAAGCGGGGCTTTTTGCTTAGGCTTCTTGACTGGAAGTCAGATGGTTAACCCCTTTTTAGGGGCAGGATTTATGGGGGGGTTTACTACTTTTTCTACCTTTAATACCGAGGTCTTTGCCCTAGGTGATGGGGGACTAAAAACTTTAGCCGTACTGTACCTGGTTATTAGTTACCTTGGGGGGCTGGCTTTAGCCTTAGCCGGCTTGTTTTTGGGAAAAACGTGTTAAAATAGCATAGTAGACTAATAGAAAGTGAAGGTAAGCAGGGATGCAGATAGCACTTTTAACGGATAGTGCGGCTGGATTAGAACCGCAGCTGCTTAAGAAATATCAGGTCAAGGTAATCCCGGTACCACTAGAAATCAATGGCGTCCGTTATTATGAGGACCGGGACTTGAACCTAGAACAATACCGGGACATGCTTGCAGATAAGCTAGTAGGAAGTATCGCTCAGGTTCGGGTGGCTGAACTTGTAAAGAACTTAGAGCAACTGGTGGCACAAGGATATGATACCGTCCTAGGAATATGTCCTGCCGGCGGCCTAAGCACACTTGCCACCCACCTCCAGGCTTGTAGCGGTCAAATTGCTGGGCTAACTATTCATGCTTTTGACACGCAAACAATTGGGCGCCTACAAGGGCAGTTTGTTGAAGCGAGTGCAGAAATGATTGCCAGGGGTGATGATATACAGACTATCTTGCGAAAGCTGGGCCGGATGCGCCGCCAGCTGCAAACGTTTATAGCCCTCACCGACTTGAAGAGCCTTCAAAAACAGGGCTACGTTTCAAATGGCAAGTCATTTTTAAGTAAGAAAATCTTACCGTTACAGACTCTAGGTGAGATTAACGAACAGGGACAATTTGAAGTGTTCAATACCAAGCGCCGGGCCAAGAATGCCTATGCGGAGCTTCAAAGTTGGATTTATACTAACTACGATGCGCTTGAAGACCGGATGCAGATTACTATCGTGGGTGATTACGATAACGAAGCCTTTCGTGATTACTGGGTGCCTAATTTAAGGCAAGACTTCCCCAAGGCTAAGTTAGAATTTGCCCAAATGGGGGTGGCAACTGCGCTTACTTTTGGGCTAAACAGCATCTTAGTTAGTTGGGGTCCGCGCTGGCAAGAGTTCTTAACGGAATAAAGCTTGGAAAACTATTTCTTAAAGAGAAAATTTTTAGGAAATAGTTTTTTTAAATTAAGCAAGTCAGTCCAAGGGTAAACGCTTGCGTAGACTGGGAGAGGTCTTGTATAATAAAAACCGTGTACAAAAAGTAAGCAGATTAATTTTAACATTAAGGAGTTAGTTTTTTTCATGGCAAGCAGTAGTCCACTTAAAATTGGAATTCTTAATATTATGCACGACAAGGTTGATACGAAAAAGAGGTTTGACTACGTGCTAACCAGGGCGCAAATGCCGGTGGAATTAAAGTACTTCTATCCTAAGGATCACTATCAAGATAGGCCGGTTCCGCCGGAAGTAAGCGCAATGGCGGCTCCGCTAGAATTGGAGGAAGTTGCCAAGTTAGATGCTTTCATTGTGACTGGGGCTCCGATTGAAAAGCTAGCTTTTAGTGAAGTAACCTATATGGCTGAGTTACATGAGCTGTTCGCTTTTTTAGAAGCTAAGCAGATTTGTCAGCTGTATGTTTGCTTCGGGGCGATGGCGGCTGCCAACTACTTTTATGGAATAGAAAAGCACCTCCTAGCCCAAAAGCTATTTGGAATCTATCCCCAAGTCATCGTTAATGACTCACCTTTGCTTGCCGGATTAACTCCTGGCTTTTTGGCACCACATGCGCGCTATGCGGAATTAAGTTTAGCTCAGATTAAGCGCACCCCTGAGTTAAGGTTACTTGCAACGACGGCAAAAGACGAGCTCTTTGCGATGGAGAGTAGTGATGGCCTACAGGCGTATCTTTTCTCCCACCTAGAATATGAAGGTGACGCCTTACTAAAAGAGTATCAGCGGGAGCTAGCGGCTTATCCAGACCAGGCCCAAACCTTGGCCCGGCCGCAAAATTACTTTGCCCAGCCCGCAAGTATGCAAGGACCCTTGTTTAAGTGGCAAGAAGCGCAGCAAGCATTTTTTGCCAACTGGCTTCAATTAGTGGCGCGGCATGTTAGAGTAAGTGTAACGAATAAGTAAAAAGTGAAAGAAGGCTATACTATGGATAAAATCTATGATTCAGTAACAGAATTAATTGGACACACTCCGATTGTAAAATTAAATAACCTAGTCCCTGAAGATGCAGCTGATGTCTACGTTAAGTTAGAGTTCTTCAATCCGGCTGGTTCCGTTAAGGATCGGATTGCTTTGGCAATGATTGAAGATGCTGAAAAGGCTGGTAAGCTAACTCCTGGCGGGACGATTATCGAACCAACCTCAGGTAACACCGGGATTGGGTTAGCCGCAGTTGGGGCAGCTAAGGGCTACCAAGTAATTATTGTGATGCCAGAAACCATGAGCTTGGAACGGCGGAAGTTAATGCAAGGCTACGGGGCCAAGCTAATCTTGACTCCAGGAGCCGATGGAATGAAGGGGTCGATTGCTAAGGCTAGCCAGTTGGCTAAAGATAATGGCTACTTTATGCCCATGCAGTTTGAAAATCCAGCTAACCCGACTGTCCATGAAGAAACAACTGGTCAAGAGATTTTAGCAGCCTTTGACGGTAAGTTAGATGCCTTTGTAGCAGGGGTTGGAACTGGGGGAACCTTGACCGGGGTAGGGCACGCCTTAAAGGTAGCCGACAAGAATATTCAAGTTTATGCCCTGGAACCAGCTGAATCCCCCCTCCTAAAAGAAGGTAAGGGTGGTAAGCACAAGATTCAAGGGATTTCTGCTGGCTTTATCCCAGAAGTTTTAGACAGAGAAATCTACGATGACGTCCTTGAAGTGGCTAGTGACGATGCCATTAACATGGCCCGTCAAGTTGCCTACAAGGAAGGGTTCTTACCAGGAATTTCTGCCGGTGCCAATATTTATGGGGCCATTGAAGTGGCGAAGAAGTTAGGTAAGGGTAAGAAGGTTGTAACGCTTGCTCCCGATGGTGGTGACCGTTACCTTTCAACCGACTTATTTGCAGGTTATGAAGGCTAATAACTGACTCATGGCCCTGTCTCAAATTTTGGGGGCATTATTTTTAAGGGATTCTAAGAAAGTCGTGGCTTTTCTAGAATCCTTTTTTATTGCACCTGTAGTTTATGCAGAACTAAAAAGGCCGAAGATGACGTTTTAAGTAACGTTATCTTCGACCATTTTTAGTTAGTCAGCAATCCTGCTGGCATCAAAGTCTAAACGACAAGCGGCTAAGTCTAAGCTGTAGTTAAGCTCTTCGTTAGCATGGACAGTCATTTCCATGTCGCTACTGTAAACAATTAAGCCTAGTTTATGACCCGCTGGTAGTTTATAAAACATTGGCTGCAAGACCACATTCAAATCGTAGAAGGTATCAGGCTTCAGTTCATCATTTTGCCAAAGGCTGGTCCGGTTTTGGAGGTTGATGTGGCCCTTGGTAATTAGTTGGTAAGGGCTAGCCTTTTTTAACTTAAATTCAACCAGGTTATCTTCCCGGAAACGATAGCCGGCATTTAAGCCCTTGCTTAAAAGTAAATCCGAGGTCTTGCCTAAACGTTTGGCTTGACCGTAGTCGACGAGCATAAAGCTTAATAACCCGTGGTCTTGGCTAGCTGCAACCCTAAGTTTTAAGCGGGGAGTCCCTTGTAGGTAAAGAGCGGTAGTTAACGGTTGACTCTCGAATAGAAGGGAGCTAGTTGTTAGCGGGGCCTTCCTAGCTAGGAGGTCGGCTTGCCATTGCTGGTAATTTTGACTGTAGCGCTTGAAAGCCTCGGCTGGTAGGTGGTCAGTAAAACTAGCTGGACCAGCGGCCGGATTAGGCTTAGCGACTAGTTGGTCTTGATCAAAGTGCAAGCTATGAAGCTCGGTTTCAGCGCCATCCCAATCAGCAAATTGATGCCAAGTTCCTTCTAACGTATTATCTTGCACTAAAACATCCGGCAAGATTTCTGGAGCCTGGTTATCCAGGCCGTAGAGTTTATGGCTCAACCACAGGTTCATCATATCTGAGAAATCCAAAGATTGGAAATTATTGATATAAATGTGTTGGCCCTGGTGTAAGATGAGTTTGCGCTTGAGCTTGAGGTTTTCAGTTTGTTTGTAGAGGTTAAAGACGTTTCTGAGCTTAACGTTCCAGTCATTTAGACCGTGAACCATGACGATGTCGCACTTAATATTGTGCAAATCCTTGAGGTAATTACGGGCATCCCAAAAGCGGTTATAGTTTCCCGAGGTCCGGTCTTGGTCGACTGTTACCTGCTTGAGGTCAGCTTCAAATTTGTCCTTGATTTGTAGGTAATCGGCTGCCTCTTTTTTCCGGCTAAAACATTCGGCAATTAAAACGTCGGCATCTTCGCCAGGAAAGCCCCCGGGAGCGACTACTAGCCCACCATCACGATAATAGTCATACCAATTGGAAATAGCGGCTTCGGAAATAATGGTCTTAAGTCCAGGGGTCCCGCTAGTAGCTGCTGCAGTCGCAAGTGTTCCCAAGTAGGATTTACCGGTCATTGCTACCGCGCCATTACACCACCAGGCTTTAATTTCGATATTATCGGTTTTATTAGTGAAGGCCTTACGACTTCCGGCGAGCCACTCGATAACAGCAACCGTTGAGGCTGTTTCTGCCGGAGACCCGCAGGTTCTTAGGCCATCTGACCCCTTAGTGCCAATTCCAGCGGCGTAAACGGCAGCGAAGCCTCGAGCGAGCATGTAATCATTAAATGTGTATGATAGCTCACGCTCCAAGCTTTCCTCTGCAAATTGGGCATGGCCAGCAACCGGTCTTTTTTCGATTGGCCCAACTTCAGGAGCCTGGTAGGCAATCTCTTCATAGCTAGTGTTTGTGACCGGCTTGGTAGCTAGCTTAACGTCGACCTTATGGGTTAGCTTTTTACCAAGCTGGTCGTTAGTTCCCTGGTTATAGGGACTAGCTGTGTATAAAGCGGGCACCTTCAAGCCGTTGTTAGTATCTAGTGGCCGGATGATTTCAACTTTAAGTAAGTCTGCGTGGCCGTCATGGTCACTGTCGAGGTCCGATTCGACGTAAACGACTTCGGAAATGAGCTTACTGGTATCAAAAATAGGCAGGGATTTACCGTTGAAAAAGAGGGGCTTTTGTGTGGCAGCTAATTCATAAAACGGGGTGAAGTAGCCGGCACTAGCCAGGTTATCTAAGAGGGTACGCCCATTTTTACCAACGGTTTCTAGCAAATCATACCAAGCCAGTAGCAAGTCTTCCTTGCTATTAATAGTAGGGTGGTAAGCGAGGTTTAGCCGTTTTAAAGCTGCAAAAACGTCCGCTAAGTCAAAGTCTTCATCGACTTCAAAGCCTAGCAATTGTAAGGCCACCGCGTAGAAACTTGCGGCGTTAACGGTATTAGTGGTGGTATATTCTAGGACCGTTTGGTATTCGTTAGCTAACAGACTATTAAGCCGGGCCTTCTTCGCGCTTTGACTGTGGGCTAAGGGCGATGCTTGGGCCAAGAAGTGGAGCCATAAGGCATTAGGGGTAATTTTATTAAGCTCTACCCCAGTTAAAAAGCGAATAGTTTGAAGCTCTTTTAAAGCTTGGGGGTAAGAAACGGTTACTTTTCCAAATTGATTAAAACGCATAAACAACCCTCCGTAAGATTAATTAGCATTATTATACCACTTACAACTAAAAAATTTCTTGGGGTAGACGAGGGTTATTGCGTGCAATTCCAGAAAAAATAACTTACAATTAGTAGGTAAATTTAGCAAAGATAAGAGAGGGGTTAATGTTATGATTAAGAAAGGGTGGCTAGCCTTAGTTAGTACGGCTTTAGTGGGGACACTTTTTTTGGCCGCTTGCGGTCAGACAAAAAGCCAACAGGCTAGTAATAAGCAAGAATTAAACGTTGCGACCACGGCGGAAATGGCTACGTTAAACACCGTGAAGTATAGCGATACTTCTAGTCTAGAAGCCTTACAAAATACCTTTGAAGGTTTGTATCGCTTCAACACTAAGAGTAAGCCAGTCTTAGCCGGGGCCCAAAGTGTCAAGGTTAGTGCAGATAAGAAAACTTATACATTTACTTTAAGAAAAGATGCCAAGTGGTCTAATGGTGATCCGGTTGTGGCTAGCGACTATGTTTACGCTTGGCGCAACATGGTTGATCCTAAGCAAGCTTCCCCTAACTCCCAACGCTTTTTACCAATTAAAAATGGCTTGAAAACAGCTACTGGTGAGTTACCGGTTGACCAATTGGGGGTTAAGGCACTTAGCAAGTACCAACTGGAAGTTCAATTAGAAGCTCCTATCTCATATTTACCAGAATTACTAACCGGGGCGCCATTTTATCCGCAAGACCAAAAATTTGTTGAAAAAACCGGTTCTGCTTACGGAACTAGCGCGGCTAAGACCGTCTTTAATGGTCCCTTTGTCGTAAAGAACTGGACGGGAACAAACCTCAAGTGGAATTATGTCAAGAATAAGGATTACTGGGATAAAAAGGCGGTTAGCTTGAAGCAAGTCAACGTGCAAGTGGTTAAAGATACTTCAACGGCAGCCAAGCTTTACCAAACCGGTAAGCTCGACTACACCGCTTTAAGCACTGATTATATTAGACAATACAAGAGCACCCCGGGTTATCACACTAAGAGTATTCCTTTAATTGGTTACATGGCCTTTAACGTTCACCGGCCAGATACCGCCAACGTTCACTTTAGAAAGGCGATTGCACAGGCTTACGATAAGCAGTTATTGGTGAAAAAGGTGCTTCACGCTGGTTCACCATTAAACGGAATTGTGCCAGCTAACTTTGCCTTTAATAGCCAAACGGACACGGATTACCGCAAAGATGCCGGTGACATGTTAACCTACAATCTAAAGGCGGCGCGCAAGCAGTGGGCCTTAGCTAAAAAGGAACTGGGTAAGGATAAGTTAAGCGTTGAAATTTTAACCTCAGATACGACCGAGTCTAAGCAAGTCGGCGAATACCTCCAAAGCCAGTTGGAGGCTAACCTCAAAGGCTTAACCGTGACGGTTAGATCTATTCCGCTTAAGTCCCGCTTACAGGCCACAACTAACTATGACTTCGATATCGTCTACGGAACTTGGCAACCGGATTACGCCGACCCAGTTAACTTCATCAGCGACGGGGGTCAATACCATTTAGATGATGATTACCATAATGCCAACTACAGAAACTTGTTGAACCAAGCGGCCACTACCTATGCGACCGATACCAACAAACGGTGGGCAACGTTAATCAAGGCTGAAAAGCAGTTAATTAAAGATGATGCCTTTACCGCACCGGTTTACCAAGGGGCAATGGCTTACCTATTGAAAGACAAGGTTCACGGGTTAAATATCTCACCATACGGGACGATGCTCTTCTATCGCGACGTAACCATTAAATAATAATTAATTGCAAAGAAGTTAAGCTACTCATTAGGAGCTTGACTTCTTTTTAGTAGCAGAAGTTAATTATTAAATTTTTCTAAAGCTGAAATTAATTGCTACTTTCTTTGCGTATATTAAATATGAAGAGGGACGGTTAGAGCCTAGGTAGCAAAAAATTGGCCTAGGCTAGGGCTTTTTTGTATAATTAAAGGGAAAGTTTTTTTATGTATGTAAATTGAAAGGAAGGATGAAGAAAATATGGCATATTTAGGGACCCTAAGTTTAATTTTAATCACGACAGCATTAGCCGGCCAGCTCTGTCGTAGGTTTGGGATCCCCGCCGTCATTGGACAATTATTAGTCGGGATTATCTTAGGTCCAGCTGTCTTAGGCTTAATCAAAACCAATGATTTTGTAGAAATTTTTGCAGAGATTGGGGTAATTATCTTAATGTTTATGGCGGGGTTGGAAAGTGACCTCGGTTTATTGAAAAAATATGTTAAACCCGCGACGTCGGTAGCCGTGATGGGCGTGATTGTTCCGGTAATCTTAGTTTATGGTTTCGGGCGCTTGTTTGAGTTTAACAACGAAGAGGCTATCTTTTTAGGTGTAACCTTTGCGGCGACTTCCGTTAGCATCTCGGTCGAAG
This sequence comes from Ligilactobacillus agilis, assembly GCF_025311475.1. NCBI lineage: Bacteria > Bacillati > Bacillota > Bacilli > Lactobacillales > Lactobacillaceae > Ligilactobacillus > Ligilactobacillus agilis. Next base: position 244,566 of record NZ_CP104397.1, read on the forward strand.
TGCTTAAGGAGCTTCACAAGTTGGACTCGAAAGAAGGAACAACTATCCTAGGGGCGGCGGTAATCGACGATATTTTAGCCGTGCTTATCCTAGGTGCTTTAGTCAGTGTCTTCAGCGATGTGGCTCAAGCTGAAGGGGGCCACGTTCAAACCAATCTTTGGGCGGGGTTAATCTACCAAGTGCTCTTCTTTGGGGTAATTTACCTACTCTTCAAGTGGATTGCGCCCCTCTTGATTAAGTTAGCCGAGAAGATGACTATCCCCTCTGCTGTCATTTTGGTTTCATTGGTAATCTGCTTAGGCATGGCCTACTTAGCAGAAATGGTTGGTTTAAGTGGAATTGTCGGTTCCTTCTTTGCGGGGGTGGCTGTTGCCCAAACCCCAGCTAAAAACGAGATTGATGAAAATATTGAACCGATTGGTTATGCGGTCTTTATTCCCGTCTTCTTCATTAGCATTGGCTTAAACATGACCTTTAAAGGCTTCTTTGATGATTTAGTCTTTATCATCGGCCTAACTATTTTGGCCTTGCTAACCAAGTGGGTAGGGTGTGGTTTAGGTGCAAAGTTACTCGGGATGGACTTTTCATCCGGAAATATTATCGGCTCGGGGATGGTTTCGCGCGGAGAAATGGCATTAATTATCGCTCAAGTCGGTTATGAGGCCCACCTTTTGAGTAGCAAATACTATTCAGGCGTGATTATCGTAATCATCTTAACGACGGTGATTGCACCCTTTATGCTTAAAGGGGCAATTAACCGCCAACGTAAATTGGAAGCCAACTAAAAAATAACGACTTTCTCATAAGTGGGAAAGTCGTTATTTTTTAGTCCTTATTTAAGAGACTGTGTTTAATTCCGTAAGTAAAGTAAATTACCGCCCCGATTGCAAACCAGATAAGGGAAGCAATCCATGTTTCTAGTGAAAGTTGGCTTAACATGAAGAGGCATAAGAACACGGAAATCAAAGGCAAGACTGGATAAAATGGTACCTTATAGCCACCCTCGTTAGGGATGTCAGTCCGCTTTCTTAAAGGAATGACCCCTAATGAAACGAAGGTGAAGGCGATTAAAGTCCCAATATTAACCAGGTTGATTAACTGTGTTAGGGAAACAAAGCCCCCCATCAAAGCCACGATGATGACGACCACCGTCATACTGTGTTCAGGGGTATGAGTTTTTTCATTAACTTGCCCTAAGAACTTAGGTAACAAGCCATCGCGTCCAATTGAGTAGATTAAACGGGATGATGAAAAAATCATGGAAAACATCATGGTAAACATCCCGGCTAAAGCCCCTAAGGAAATGATTCCGGCTACCCAGTTTTGGTTAACTACGTTTAAGGCAAAGGCAACAGGATCACCGACATCTAGCTTAGTGTAAGATACCATTCCGGTTAAGACCATGGACACCAGGATATAAAGGACGGTACAAATAATTAGGGTTCCTAAAATCCCGCGGGGCATATTTTTCTTAGGTTCCTTAACTTCGGCAGCAGAAGCAGCAACTACGTCAAAACCAAGGTAGGCAAAGAAGACTAAGGAAGCCCCCTTGAAAATCCCGCTAGCACCGAAAGGCATAAATGGTGACCAGTTGGCTGGCTTAACGTAAAAGACCCCGACTAGTAAGAAGAGGACGATGACCGCAATCTTAACTAAAACCATGATATTGTTAAGCCTAATGGACGAACGAACCCCGCGGCTGGAAATAAAGGCAATAAACAAAATGATTAAAATAGCAACAAGGTTAACGTAGGTTCCATTAGCTGGATCAAAGTTGGCTGTTAATGCTTTAGGCATGTGAATGCCAAAGCCTGCTAACAGTGAATTGAAATAGGCGGCCCAACTAGTAGATACAGCCGCCACGGCTAACATATATTCCAAAATTAAAGCCCAACCTAAAAACCAGCCGACAACTTCACCGAAAATGATATTTCCAAATGAATAAGCACTCCCAGCAATTGGCAAGGCAGATGAAAATTCAGCGTAACACATCGCTACGGTAGAACAGACTAAAGCTGCCAAGACAAAGGAGAGCATGATGGCTGGCCCACTATGGACGGCGGCTACTGTCCCGGGCAGGATAAAAATCCCCGTCCCGATAACGGCCCCAATTCCCATCCCAATCAAGTCGCGGGCGTTAAGGGTTTTGACTAATTTTTTATCTTTGTCGAGATAGCGTGATAAACTTTCTTTTTGAAAAATCCGCTCTCTAATCCCCATGATTTTTCCTCCTTAGATATATTAATAGGATAGACTTATCTTACTTAAGTTAAGATTAGATGTCAATGAGAAATGTGATTTTTTTTACAATATTAACTTAAGATTAAGGTGGTCGCAATTGGAAACGGTCTATGTTAAAATTTTGTAAGAGTAATAATTACTGTTTAGAGGTGAGTTTATGTTAGATGAAGCCCTATACCTATTGAAGTCCCACAACTATAAAGTGACTAAACAAAGAAAGAGTCTACTTGAATGTCTTTATAATAAGTGTCGCCACCATTACGTTGACGTAGTCGAGATTGATGCTGAGTTACGCAAGCTTTACCCGGGAATGAGCCACAATACCATCTACCGTAACATGCGCGAGTTTGCTCAAATCGGCATCATTGAAATGAAAACTAAGGCTAGCGGTGCTTGTGTTAAGTATCAGTGTGATTTTAGCAATTTGCACCACCATCATTTCATCTGTCGAAAGTGCGGGCTAGTTAAGGAGGTACAAATGTGCCCAATGACAGTCTTTGAAAGTCAGTTGCCGGGCTGTCAAATAGAGGAGCACCGCTTTGAGCTTCACGGTTTGTGCGCTGACTGTGCTAACAAGCAGGCTAAGAATTCGTAAATTATTAATGAATAAGCTAGCTATCTAGGTTTTTTTGACGTACAATTAGCTAGAAATCAGTTAGAAACGAGGGAATTTTAATGGCATATCGTACTGCACCTTTCATAACACCATTTGCAATTATGTCAGCCGTTTTAGCTTTAGGTGCAACTAACGTGGCTGTTAACACAGTTACACATACTTCGGAAGGAAAGGTTCGTAGTTCTGCGGTTAGTAGTGTTAGCCAAGCAAGCAGTTCAATGGTTTCTGAAAAATCTAAGCCGGAAGACGAACGCGCAAGTAAGTCTAGTATGACCTCCAGTGAGGAGCAGTTGCGGTCAAGTAGTAGCAAAACGACTACTTCCCAGGCCGATGATGACACGCCAACAACGACTGATGATGACGCAGCTAGTTCCAGCGCAGACAAGGTCAGCTCTTCTTCAAGTACAGCTAAGGCTAGTTCTTCAAGCCAGGCCACTGACCAAACTGCTAGTTCCAATCAAACTACGGACACGACTAACACCAATGACGGTGGGACGACGACTAATGATAATACAACTACCAATAATCAATAAGTTAGGGGGAAAATAGAGTGGTTAGTATTTTAAGCATGATTAACAGTTACCTATCTTATATCAACTTAAATGTTAAAATTAAAAATCAAGTCTATACGACCTTAGCGACGATTGGGAATTTTTATTTACTCTATGTTTCTTACCGTTTCTTTGTAAATGGCTTTATTGTGCGGGGCTTATTATTTATCTTAGCCTTTTTGCTAATAGCTTACTTCGCCTACCTGAATATCTTGTATTACTTTACAAAGGACAAAAAGTCACGGTATGATATTTCACCATGGATCGAGAAGACATTCCATCTAACACCTAAGGATCCCCTAACTGAGGCTGCTAAAAAGAAGGCCAGCCAAGTTGGTTTTGTCCAAACGAATGGGATTTTTAAAAATGAGGATTTCCTCCCAGCCGAAGTGAAGTTTGATACGCAAGCTAAGGAAAATCTAGAAAAATTGGTTAAGTCCTTAGTGCAAGTTGGTTATTTAAGCCTGGATTATGATGGTCAAAGTGACGAGGTACTCTTTAAATTAGCCAAGCAAGGCCAAGCTCAACGAGCACTCGGCCAGCCTAAGGCCTTACCTTACTTTGAATTAGTGGCTAGCGAAAAGAAGCTGCTAATCTATGGGGGGCTAAATCAGATGGAGAAAATGGTCTTAGGAGAAATAACCACCGTAGGTTTAATGCCAGCCTTAGAGGCTTATAAGACTTACCACCTCTACTTAGCGACGGCGATGATTACTGGGGGGCCAGTAAAAGTAGCTGGTCGGGTTGATGTGATTGAAAAGGTGGAACCATACCGCTTAGAGATTCAAGTGGCTTATAGAAAGCGAAGCCAAGCTCAGTCTAAGAGTTCGGTGAGTGTATCTGCCCAAGCGACCCCGACCTACAGACGGCGGCGTCATTAAAAACAAGTAATATCTTTTAACATCGGGTTGGTTTTAGCCCGCGCAAATTCCTTGCGCGGGCTTTTTTGATGGCTAAAAATAAACAACTTGCGTGATAAAACATTACATTAAATTATAAAAAGTCCTTGCTAAAATTAGAATTAGAAATTATACTTAAAAAGTAACTTAATTTTAATTTAAAGAAAGCAGGGATGAAGATGGCAATGATTGAATTTAGTCATGTTGACAAATACTATGGCAAATTCCAGGCGTTAAAGGATATTAACTTGGAGATTTCCCAGGGCGAAGTTGTCGTTATTATCGGACCTTCTGGTTCGGGTAAAAGTACTTTGATTAGGACAATCAACGGGTTAGAGGAAATCGAGTCTGGTCGCCTAGTTGTCAATGGCCTTAACCTTGCTGATAAGAAGACTAATCTAAATGAATTACGGCGTAACGTGGGGATGGTCTTTCAGCACTTTAACCTTTATGCCAATAAGACCGTGTTGGAAAACATTATGTTGGCCCCAAGATTGGTGCTTAAGCGGGATGAAGCAGAAAATAAGCGCCTAGCGATGGAGCTGTTAGAAACGGTTGGTTTGGCTGAAAAGGCAAATTCATATCCCCGGCAGTTATCTGGGGGCCAAAAACAACGGGTGGCTATTGCCCGTTCGTTGGCTATGAAACCAAAGGTGCTCTTATTTGACGAACCCACTTCAGCCTTAGACCCCGAAATGATTGATGATGTGTTAAATGTTATGCAAGAGATTGCCAAGAAAGGTGATATGACCATGGTGGTTGTCACGCACGAAATGGGCTTTGCCCGGGAAGTGGCAGACCGAGTGATTTTCTTTGATCAAGGGCAAGTCGTTGAAGATGATAGTACTGAAGATTTCTTTAAGCATCCTAAAGAAGAACGGGCACGGCAATTCTTGAGTAAGATCATTACCCATAAGTAAGCGGGGTGAGCAAATTGAGAGTTAATTTTAAAAAGCTAGCTTTAATGGCGGCAGGGTTGGTCTGTCTGTTTGCAACCAGTGCCTGTTCCAAAAGTAGCCAAAAGAACCTTTACCAAGCGGATCAACAGACCAAAACGATTACGTGGGGAATAAAGAGTGATACCAGGTTATTTGGTTTGATGAACATTAAGAACGGTAAGTCTGAAGGGTTTGATATTGACTTAGCTAAGGCTTTAACTAAGAAGATCTACGGTCAAGAGGCCCAAGCTAAATTTGAGACCACTACCATCACCACGAAGATTCCGTTATTAAAAAATGGCAACATCGATGCGGTAATCGCAGCGATGACAATCACACCGGAAAGACAGAAATACGTTGATTTTTCTAAGCCTTACTTTAACGCCGGGCAATCCTTATTGGTTAAGGAAGGTAGCCCGGTAAAAAGTATTGCGGATCTCAACCAAAAAGGCCGGGTGGTCTTAGCGGTTAAAGGCTCTGTTGCGGTTGCAAACGTTAAGAAGTACGCTCCTAAGGCCAAAGTATTAGAGTATGACGATTACGGCCAAACGTTTACCGCCCTAAAATCCGGGCAAGGTGACGCCATGACTACCGATAACGGGATTTTATACGGAATTGCTAAGGAAAACCCTGGTTACGCGGTGGTAGGTGGCACCTTTACCAATGAACCTTATGGAATTGCGGTTAATAAGGGCCAAAAGCAGTTGCTTGCGGCAATCAATAAAGCCTTGAGCGAATTGAAGGCTGATGGAACCTATGACCGCATTGCCACCAAGTGGTTTGGCGACGTGGCTGGTTTTGATTTGAAGGGGGCCAAAGGAGAATGATAACTTTATTTTTAGATAATTGGCAAACTTATTTGACCGGCTTTGGCAACACCATTTTGGCCAGCATAATAGCGTTAGTCTTTAGTTTAATAATCGGCTCGGCGTTTGCGATTATGGAACTGTTGCCAAGTCGGCTGTTACGAGTAATAGCCCATATATACATTGAAGTTTTTAGAAATATTCCGCTCTTAGTAGTGGCAATGTTCTTTTACATTGTGGTTCCCCAATATGTGGTCAAGTTAGATGGCTTTACGGCAGGGACAATCGGGTTAACCTTATATACGTCTTCTTTTATTGCGGAAACTGTTCGCGCCGGGATTTTAGCGGTTGACCCAGGGCAAATGGAAGGGGCAAGAGCCAACGGCTTAACTTACTGGCAAGCTATGAGATACATTGTTTTGCCCCAAGCCTATAAGATTGTGATCCCACCATTAGGAAACCAATTCATTAATTTGATTAAAAATTCGTCTGTCTTAGCCTTTTTAGCCGGCTTTGACTTAATGTATCAAGCGCAAACGGTGGCTTCAGCGACCTTTAAAACATTCTCGGCTTACTTTATCGTCGGTTTCTTTTACCTGGTTTTGACCTTGCCGTTAAGCTACTACATGCGCTACCTAGAAAAGAAATTGGCTTAAGGGGGGATTTTGATGACATTACTAGCACATGCTTATTCGGCTGAAAATATTAACTTTTTATTCCAAGGATTGTGGGTAACAATCAAAGTCTCACTAATTTCGATTATCTTAAGCTTTATTTTTGGCCTAATTTTCGGGATTATTCGGTACGTTCAGTTTCCTTACTTGTCAAAGATCGTTGGCTTTATAATTGATATTATTAGAAATCTACCCCTGTTGTTGATTTTCTTTTTTACCTACTTTGGAGTACCAGAGTTGGGTTTGCGGGTAAATCCGGTGTCTGCTTCAATTATGGCCCTAGTGATTTTTGAATCGATGATGCTGGCTGAAATTGTGAGAAGTGGGATTTTGGCAGTTGACCCCGGCCAAATGGAAGGAGCCCGGGCCAACGGCTTAACTTATTGGCAGGCAATGCAGCACATTATCTTGCCGCAGGCCTTAACTAAGATGATTCCGCCGCTAGTATCCCAGTTTATTTCCTTAATTAAGGATACTTCCTTGGCGACGATTATCGTCTTACCGGACCTGCTCTACCATGCCCAAATTATTTACAGTCAAAATACGACTTATATGTTACCGATGTACTTGATGATTGCAATCATGTACTTTGTAGTGTGTTACCTCTTATCGTTAGTAGCGCGCTATTTAGAAAAAAGGTTGGCCTAATTTAGGCCTGTCTAAAAGTATAATAACCAAGCCCTAGGTGAAGCTAACTGCTTTATCTAGGGCTTGGTTATTTATTAGACGTTCTTATGGATTATTTTTTACACTTAATCAGGTAGACGGGAATACCTAAAGCGACAAAGAAAATAGAGGCTAACACCCCCGTTAAGTCGGAATTTAGTTCACTTACTAAGACAAAGACTCCGCCTAAAATAGCGACAATCGGGGTGAAGGGATAAAGGGGGACCCGGAAAGGACTAGCTGTCTTTAGGCGCCGTAATTTGAAGAGACCAAAGAAGGCCAGGACGTAGAATAAGTAAATTGTAAAAATACATAATTCCGATAGGCGGTCGGCATCGACGGTTACGGCCATAAGAGCAGCGATTGAGCAGACGGTTAAGGTCGCTACCATCGGTGTGCGCATCCTTTTATTAAGGTAAGCTAACTGCTTAGAAAACGGTAGCTCGTCATTTTTAGCCATGGCGTACATAATCCGGGGGAAAGTCATCACCTTACCGTTAATACAACCGGCAATGGAGATGATGATTCCGATATTAAGTAACTTGCCACCGACTTGTCCAAAGGCGATGGTTGCAAAGTGGGCGGCGGCTTGGTCACCTAGCCTGTGAATGAGACTGGCTGGTACTACCCGGAAGATACCGGCGGTAACTAGCATATAGATGATTAAGACCAGCCCAATTCCAAAGACGATAGCTTTAGGCAACAGTTTTTGGGGATTTTTAATCTCGCCCCCCATATTGGCGATTAAGACCCAGCCGTCATAGGCGAAGAGGGTGGCAAGAATCGCCATCCCAAAACCGTTGAAACTGACGGAGCCACTGGTAGTGGCTACCTGGTTAAAAGCGTTGGCTTTACCAAATAGCAGCCCGAAGATGATAATCGCTGCGATTGGCAAGAGTTTACCTATGGTAGTGATTACCTGAAAGGCTGCCCCATAACGGTTAGAGAGCAAGTTAAAGGCTGCAATTAAAGCAATCACAATGACCGCCAAGAGGGGCGTACTTGTCTTGGGAAGGTCAAAGAAGGCCACTAGAAGTGTTGCTAAGTAGGAGCCTAAGGCCGCAATTAAGGTAGGACCGTAGACGATAATTTGCATCCACCCAGCTAAAAAGCCCCAGAATTTGCCATAAATCTTTTCTAGGTAAACGTACAGTCCGCCTGTATGGGGCATCTGAGAACCAATCTCGGCAATCGTTAAGCCAGAAGCCATGGTAATTAGGCCGCCGACTAACCAGGCGACTAAAGCGAGGTTGGTTGAATGAGCGTAGTCTAAAACCGCCGCTTGTTTGAAAAAGATTCCCGAACCAATAACGGTCCCGATAACTAAGGAGAGGGAGGAGATTAGTCCTAAAGAACGGTTGAGACCAATCTGCTCTTCTGATTGTTTCATTTTAAGTTCCTGCTTTCTATAGTTTTTTGAATAAGAATTTAAAAATTGCTTAAGGTTAATTTTAATTGAAATTACAAGCTATGCAAGTTTTTTTAAGAAAAAATGAGTAAATTTGCATAAAAATGCGGATAAATTCTTGAAAAAGATAATTTTTTACAATATAATTAAAATGTCTTTTTATAATTTTTTTCTAATTTTATTTTTATGTAGATGGGGGATGAAAGCATGGACATTGTGGTTAATCCGAAAATCAATAAGTCGGAACTCAGTCGTTTCTTTACCGAAATGGAGCAGCAAGCTGATGCCGAGGAAGTGGCGAGTTTTAAAAAAGGGTTAAAGAAATCTTATGTAATAGCCGCTTATGAGGATAAAAAGCTAATTGGTTTTGTCAAAGCCGTTAGCGACTACGCAACGCTAGTATACATTCAAGATTTACTAGTGTTACCAAGTTATCAACATTTGCGCGTTAATAAAACCCTCATGCACCACTTATTGAACTACTTTGGAACAATTGAACAGGTAGTAGTTTCTCCCCTAATCAAAGCGGATGCCAAGTTTTACCGCCAATTGGGCTTTAGTGCTGGAGTTGAACAGGGATTGGAGACATACTTCGTTGATCGAAGGGCGAGATAGTTAAAAAGCTAACAAAAAGCGGACCAGTTGCGTCCGCTTTTTACTTTTATTCACTTAAAAACTGTGCCAGTTGACCAGCTAATTTAGGCGCAACTTCTGCCTTAACTAAATAGCCTGTTTCTAGGTAGTCTTGCTTAGAGATGCTAGCTTGTTGATTAAGCAGGTCTAAATAGCGACCTTGATTATAAGGAATTAAGTAGGTGTGTTCTTCGTAGTCTTTGAATAACTCTTTTTTAATCAGTTCCACTAACAGTTCGATTGATTCGACTTGGCGGGCGCTGTAAGTGATTTGATTTCCTTCAGCCACTGGGTAGGTTAGCTGACTTTTGTCGGCCTTGTTATAGGCATAAATCATGGGGATGTCAGTCACACCGATTTCTTTTAGGGTAGCCTCAGTCGTGGCAATCATCTCTTTAGCATGTTCATCTGCCCCATCGATAACTTGAATCAACAAGTCGGCCTGAGCAGCTTCTTCCAAGGTAGCCCTAAAGGATTTGACTAACTGGTGGGGGAGTTTAGACACGAACCCGACGGTATCGCTAAGTAGGAATTCCTTCTTGTCATCTAAGCTAATTTTTCTAACAGCAGTATCTAAGGTGGCAAAGAGCATATCCTTTTCGAAGACCTGCTTAGATTGCTTGGCGCCAGTCAGAGCCAAAATCTGGTTCATGGTGGTAGACTTCCCTGCGTTGGTATAACCAACTAAAGCGACGGTTTTTAGTTGATTTTTTTGCCGCTGTTGCCGCTGGACTGCGTGATTTTTAGTGAGTTCTTTTAACTCCTTGCGCAAATTGCTTATGCGCTTTTGAATGACCCGGCGGTTTAACTCGAGCTTGGTTTCACCGGCCCCCCGGTTGGTATAACCACCACCCGCATTTCCGGCTGTTTGTTGGTCTAACTGGTCTTTTTTACCGGTCTGTAAACGCGGCAGTTGGTATTGGAGCTTGGCAATCTGGACCTGGAGTTTTGCTTCCTTGGTGCGGGCACGGGAAGCAAAGATTTCTAAAATAAGGGCGGTCCGGTCGAGAATGGTTAGGTTCGTGATAGTTTCTAAATTGCGGATTTGGGTAGGCGTGAGTTCATCGTTAACGACTAGTAACTGGGCGTCATAAATCTCACTAGCGGTTTTAATTTCTTCCGCCTTACCTTTACCGAAGTAAGTGGCAGCTACAGGTTGTTCTAGCTTTTGCCGGATTTCTTTAACAACCGTTAAGTTATCGGCGCTGGCTAAAGCGGCTAATTCTTCCATGGTGTAATCGAAATTAGCCTGATTGTTTTCGATGCCTGCAATAATAGTGTTCATTAAAATTCACCTCGTAACTAGTATACCATTAACCAGCATAGTGAGGATTAGTAGCCAAAATGAAAGGAAGGACAGGTTTTTTGAAATTAGATTGCAAAATAATGAGCAAATAACTCACATTTTGATGTTAGGAAGAATTAAATTGCTTGCAATGTGAGCCTTTTAATTACTGAATTATTAAAAAAAACCGGGGTTAAAAATACCTGAAAAAGGCTAAATATGGGCTTTCTGTGTAAAAATTATGAAGAAAATTAAAAAATATACTTGTATTTAATAGCATTATCATATAGAATTAAGTTAATCGTTATGTAAAAATATATATGTTTTGTTAAAGGAGTTGTTAGAAATGAAGCTTTCAAAGATTGTTAAGCTCGGTGCAGTTGCTGCATTGTCAGCTACTTTCTTAGTAGCCTGTGGCCAAAAGAGCTCATCATCTAGCTCGCAACAAGTCTTAAATTGGGATGAGACTGCTGAGCTACCAACCATGGACTTATCTACAGCTACAGACGTTGTTAGTTTTGATACTTTGAATAACACGATGGAAGGTCTCTATCGTTTAGGCAAGGATTCTAAGTTGGAACCTGGTTTGGCAACTAAGACAGAGGTTTCCAAAGACGGTTTGACTTATACGTTCACATTACGCAAGGATTCTAAGTGGTCAAACGGAGACAAGGTAACAGCCAATGACTTCGTTTATTCATGGCAAAGAACCGTTGATCCTAAGACAGCTTCACAATATGCTTACCTCTTCTCAGGGATTAAGAACGCCGATGACATTATGAATGGTAAGGCCGACGTATCTACTTTAGGGGTAAAGGCCGATGGTGACTACAAGTTAGTCGTAACCTTAGATAAGAAGATTCCATACTTCAAGTTATTGATGGGTTTCCCAACCTTCTTCCCTCAAGACAAGGCAGTGGTTGAAAAGTACGGTAGCAAGTATGGGACCCAATCTAAGTACATGGTTTACAATGGTCCATTTAAGTTAACTGGCTGGACTGGTTCTGACCTTAACTGGACTTTAGCTAAGAACAATGATTACTGGGATAAGAAGGATGTTAAGTTAGCTAAGATTAACTTCAGTGTTAACAAGTCTAACACCACTTCATACAACTTGTACCAATCTGGTAAGTTAGATGCAACTCCACTTTCTTCACAACAAGCAAAACAATTGAAGGGTAAGGAAGGTTACACTATCCGCCGGGCAGCTTCTACCTTCTACCTCCAATTCAACCAAGACAAAGATCCATACTTCAAGAATGCTAAGATTCGCGAAGCAATCTCACTTGTAATTAACCGTAAGCAATTCGTTGATAAGGTTTTAGGGGACGGTTCAACTGTTGCTAAGGGCTTAGTTTCACCAGGACTTGCAACTTACAATGGTAAGGACTTCTCAGACCAAGCTTACACAGCCGCTGCAGTTAGCTACAACGTTGCTAAGGCTAAGAAACTTTGGGCTGAAGGTTTGAAAGAACTTGGGGTATCAGAATTATCCTTCTCAGTGATGAGTGATGATTCAGATAAGGCTAAGCAATCAACTGAATTCTTGCAAAGTGCAATTGAATCTAACTTGAAGGGTGCTAAGGTAACTGCAACTAACGTTCCATTCAAGACTCGGCTTGCTCGCTCAGAAAGTGGCGACTTTGACATCGTTCTTTCTGCTTGGGGGGCTGACTTCTCAGATCCAATTTCATTCTTGGAATTGTTCACATCCGATAACCCACAAAACGATGGGGCTTGGAAGAACGCCGAATTTGACAAGTTAATTGAAGCTGCTGGGAATGAAGATGCTGGTAACACAGGCAAACGTTGGAATGATATGGTTGACGCTGAAAAGATTTTGATGAATGACGTCGGAATTTCACCAATCTACCACCAAGCAACAGCATGGATGGTTAACCCTAAAGTTAAGGGCATCGTTTACAATTCAGCTGGTGCTAACTACAACTTCAAAGAAGCATATATTAAATAAGACATAGATTCTTATAATCAGTGGGGGATTGACTAATTTGTAATAGAATTGTCAATTCCCTATTCTGATTATTAGCAATGATTTTAAATAAATTTATACGGGGCTTTCTCTGAGAGAAAAAATTCCGAGAAATGAGAGGAATAATTTATGCGTAAATACCTTTTAAAAAGGGTGTTCTACATGCTGCTAACCCTCTTTTTAGTAGCAACCATTACCTTCTTTTTAATGAAGTTAATGCCAGGGACGCCATATTCTAACCAAGAAAAAATGACGGCGGCACAAATTCAAATCATGAACGAACAGTACGGTTTGAATAAGCCGGTTTGGCAACAATATTTAATTTATATTGCCGATATGCTCCATGGTGATTTGGGAACTTCCTTCCAATACAGTAACCAACCAGTTACCTACTTGATTTCTAGCCGGATTGGACCCTCTGCACAGCTAGGGTTACAGGCAATGATTTTTGGTTTGGTATTTGGGATTATTATTGGTTCTATCGCAGCCATCAACCACAATACTTGGATTGATACGACGGCTACAGTTGTTTCCATTATCGGTAAATCAGTACCTAACTTCGTTTTGGCCGTACTTTTACAATACTACATCGCCTTGAAGTTAGGCTGGTTCCCAATCGCCGACTGGGGTGGTTTTTCATACACCATCTTGCCGATGATTGCTTTGGGGGTAGGACCCCTAGCGGAAACGGCCCGGTTTATTCGAACCGGGATGGTCGATGTTTTGAACTCTGATTATATCGAACTTGCTCGGGCTAAAGGTTTAAGCAAGTTTGGGATTGTCTTCCACCACGCTTTACGTAATAGTTTGATTCCATTGGTTACTCTAATCGGACCATATACTGTTGCTTTGATGACAGGGTCAATGGTTATTGAAAATATCTTCTCAATTCCAGGGATTGGGGAACAATTCGTTAAGTCAATCTTGACTAATGACTACCCAACTATCATGGGGGTTACAATGTTATACTCCTTTGGGTTAGTGGTTATCATCTTGATTACAGACATTGTTTACGGTATCATCGATCCACGAATTCGCTTGACAGGAAATGGGGACTAGATTATGGAAGAAAAGATTAAATTAAGTCCAGACAGCTTTCAACCTTTACCTAAGGAAGAAGAACTGGATAATGAAAAAATTGCGGCGCCTTCACTAACCTTTACCCAGGATGCATGGCGGCGGTTAAAGAAGAATAAAGGGGCGGTAATCTCCCTGTTTATCATCTTGATTATGGTGATTATTGCTTTTGGGTCAACACCATTTATTGATAAGTCAACTTTGGTTAAGTCTGCTCCCCAATATGCTAACTTACCAGCCCGGGTACCTGGCTTAGACTTTATCAATGGTTTAAATGGTAAGCTTAAAGTGGGTGGTCAATGGGTTGACCAATATGCCCAAAATGGTGCGAGTGGTAAGTATTTCTACTTAGGGACTGACTACCTTGGTCGTTCTTTGGCCCAAAGAATTATTTACGGGACTAAGATTTCCTTAATCGTTGCGTTAGTGGCGACCTTCTTTGACCTAACTATCGGGGTTACCTACGGGATTATCTCCGGTTGGAAAGGTGGCCGGGTCGATAACGTTATGCAACGGATTATCGAAATTATCTCCTCTGTGCCTAACTTAGTAATTGTTGTTTTGATGCTCTTAGTTATGAAGCCAGGGATGACCTCAATCATCGCAGCGATTGCCATTTCTTCATGGACAACGATGGCGCGGATGATTCGGGCAGAAACGCTCCAGTTAAAGACGCAAGAGTATGTACTGGCTGCCCGGTCATTAGGGGAATCACCAATCAAGATTGCTTGGAAGCACTTGGTGCCAAACCTCTCAAGTATCATCATTATCCAAACGATGTATACTATTCCAACAGCTATCTTCTTCGAAGCCTTCTTAAGTTTCATTGGGATTGGGATTTCTGCACCGGAAACTTCATTAGGGGTATTGCTTAACGATGGGCAAAAGAACTTCCAGTTCTTACCATACCAAATGTGGTATCCTGCTATTGTATTATGTGTCTTGATGATTAGTTTTAACCTCTTAGGTGATGGTCTTCGTGATGCATTTGATCCAAAGACAAGAAAGTAGGCTGAATTATGGGTGAAAGAATTTTAGATGTTAAAAATTTAGAAATTGACTTCCACACATATGCTGGTGAGGTTAAGGCGATTCGTAATGTCAGCTTCCACCTTGATAAAGGTGAAACACTAGCAATTGTGGGGGAATCAGGGTCAGGTAAGTCAGTTACCACTAAGAGTTTAATGGGCTTATTGGCTAACAACGCTCGGGTTAAAGGGGGAGAAATCCTCTTTCACGGGACTGATTTATTAAAGAAAACTGAAAAAGAGATGCAAAGCGTTCGGGGCAAGGATATTGCCATGATTTTCCAAGATCCGATGACATCTCTAGATCCAACCATGAAAATTGGGATGCAAATTGCTGAACCATTAATCAAGCACAAGCACGTGGAAAAGAAGAAGGCGTTGGCACAAGCCTTAGAAATTCTTAAGTTAGTTGGGATTAAGGATGCTGAAAAGCGAATTAACGATTATCCGCACCAATTTTCCGGTGGGCAACGGCAAAGAATTGTGATTGCGATTGCTTTGGTTTGCTACCCAGAGATCTTGATTGCCGATGAACCAACGACGGCCTTGGACGTAACAATCCAAGCGCAAATCTTGGATTTGATGAAGGAATTGCAGGCTAAGATTGAAACCTCAATCATCTTCATTACCCACGATTTGGGGGTTGTTGCAGGAATGGCGGACCGGGTAGCGGTTATGTATGCCGGCCAAATTATCGAGTATGGGACCGTGGATGAAATTTTCTATAACCCACAACACCCATATACTTGGGGGTTACTAAACTCGATGCCAACCCTAGATTCTACTAAGCTAGAAGCAATTCCAGGGACCCCACCAGATCTATTGGATCCACCAAAGGGTGATGCCTTTGCGGCTAGAAATCCTTATGCTATGAAGATTGATGCGGAAAAACAACCACCATTCTTCAAAGTTTCTGAGACGCATTATGCTGCTACCTGGTTATTACACCCAGATGCACCAAAGATTACTCCTCCGGATGAAATTGTAAGACGGCGGAAGCTTTTTGCGGAAATGCAAGCCAAAAAGGTAGATTAGACCAAGGAAGGACGGAAACCACATGCCAGAAAAAGCTAAAAAAATTCTCGAAGTAAAGCACTTAAAACAATACTTCGGCGTGGGCAAGCCTGATATGGTCAAGGCTGTCGATGACGTAACCTTTGATATCTATGAAGGTGAAACCTTTGGGCTCGTAGGTGAATCAGGTTCAGGTAAGACGACTACAGGGCGCTCGATTATTCACCTTTACGATCCAACTGATGGCCAAATTATTTTCGATGGCAAGGATGTAAGTAAGTTGCATACTAAGGCTGACAAGCTGGCCTTTGCTCGGGAAATGCAGATGATTTTTCAAGATCCATATGCTTCTTTAAATCCCCGGATGACCATTGAAGATATTATTGCCGAAGGGTTAGACATTCACCATTTGGTTAAGAATAAGGAAGAACGACGGGCCCGGGTCGAAGAATTACTAGAAACGGTTGGGCTTAATAAGGACCACGCTAGTCGTTACCCACACGAATTTTCGGGTGGTCAGCGTCAAAGAATTGGGATTGCCCGAGCCTTAGCGGTTGAACCTAAGTTCATCATTGCCGATGAACCTATTTCAGCCTTGGACGTTTCTATCCAAGCCCAAGTGGTTAACTTGCTTAAGGACTTGCAAAAGGAACGGGGCTTAACTTACCTCTTTGTTGCTCACGACTTATCAATGGTTAAGTATATCTCTGATCGTATCGGGGTTATGCACTATGGGCGCTTACTTGAAGTTGGTCCAGCCGACGACGTATACTTCAAGCCCCTACATGATTACACAGCCAGCCTAATCTCAGCTGTGCCGGTGCCAGATCCTGAATTTGAACGTAATCGGAAGCAAATTGATTACGATCCTTCAATTGAAGAAGATAAGGAAGGCCGGCCACGTAAATTACACGAAATCACACCAAACCACTTTGTTCGTTGTGCTGAAGATGAAATTGAGATGTACAAGCAAAAGGCGGCTGCCTACGAACAAAAATAACTACTTACTAAGTGTGTTCTTTGGAGAAGCAAATTTCTTCAAAGAACACACTTTTTTAAGTTTTGCCTAAGAAAGTGTAACCTTTCTATGAAGAAAAAGAGACATTTTTGGAAAGGGTTACCTAAATGCTTGAATTTAAAACTTTCTTTAGGTACGATTGAATTGAGATTTGCTATAATCTAGGCAAGAGACCGATAAGGAGACATCGATATATGAAAATTTTAGTTGTTGACGATGATAAAGACATCGTTGAATTATTATCTATTTACATTAAAAATGAAGGTTATGAAGTTGAAAAAGCCTACAATGGTAAAGAGGCAATTACTAAATTAAATACTAATCCCGACATTGCCCTCATGATTTTAGACGTAATGATGCCACAAATGGATGGCTTGTCAGTTGTTAGGGAAGTTAGAAAGGATTCACAAATTCCAGTCTTGATGCTATCTGCCAAGACGGATGATTTGGACAAAATTCAAGGTTTAATCCAAGGGGCAGATGACTATGTAACTAAGCCATTTAACCCCTTAGAAGTGATGGCGCGAGTCCGGTCCTTATTACGCCGTTCCCAACACGAAGTTAAAAACGATGAGCCAGATCAAATTGAAGTTGGGCCGTTGATTATTAAGAAGGACTCGCACGAAGTGACGACCGTTAGCGGGAATTCAATCCAGCTAACCGCCCTTGAGTTTGGAATCTTGCACTTACTTGCTAGCCACCCTAACCGGGTCTTTTCAGCGGATGAAATCTTTGAGAGGGTTTGGCAACAAGAATCGGTTGTTTCTGCTAAGACCGTGATGGTACACGTGAGTCACTTGCGCGATAAGATTGAAGAAGCAACGGATGGTGAAAAGGTGATTCAAACCGTTTGGGGTGTTGGTTACAAGATTGAAGCCCGTTAAGAAGAGAGGTTAAATGGTGAAATCAGCAAAGTTTAAGCTAACAGGCCGCGAGAAGAGTGAACTTTTTGGTGAAGGAATTGTAACCATTATCCTGTTAATTTTGCTTAATATGTCGATTTATGTGATTTTAAGTCAACTGATTGCGACCAATCCGGGTTTGAAAAACGGGATTTTTCAAATTAAGATGTCCTTGAAATTTGGACCGAGTGACTTTCAAATTTGGAGTTGGGGCTGGCTATTTGTAGTCTTGATGGCAATTATTGACTGCTTCATCGTCTACTGGCGCTTGATGAGAAGGTACAGCCAAATGCAAGTCCGCCACATTATCGCGGAGCTACACTATATTGCGGCTGGCCACTTTGATCACCCGATTCCCTTTACCCTTAAGGGGCAGACCCAACGAATTGTTGCCAGTGTTAACGCCTTGGTTGATTCAACCATCAACTCGATGGAAGAAGAAAGACGGATTGAACGCTCTAAAGATGAATTAATTACTAACGTCAGCCATGACATTAGGACGCCGTTAACATCGATTATTGGTTATTTAGGCTTAATTGAAAATCGGCAGTACCATAATGAAGAAGAAATGCTGAAGTATACGCACACGGCCTACATTAAGGCTGTGCAAATGAAAGCTTTAGTAGACGACCTTTTTGAATATACTAAGGTTAGACAGACAGACCGGCCGTTAAACATCGTGAGTGTCGATATGGGGGCAATGCTTGAACAATTGGGGGCCTCCTTTGAACTCGAAGCTCAGAAAAAGGGGATGGTGATTCACTTAGATGAACCAACAAAACCACTGATGATTGAGGCTGACCCAGAGTTACTAGCCCGGGTTTTCAATAACTTGTTAACAAATGCCTTGAAGTACGGCAGTGACGGTAAAAATATTTTCATTAACTTGACCCAAATTTCTGAAACAGAGGCTGAAATCACCATTGCTAATGACGGCGCTAAGATTCCAACCGAGGCTTTAGGCCAGGTATTTGAACGCTTTTACCGGGTGGAAGAATCCCGCTCGCGCAAAACCGGGGGGACCGGGTTGGGCTTAGCGATTGCCCAGGGAATTATCGACTTGCATCATGGTAGCATTAACGTTACCTCTAACGATAAATTAACCTCATTTGTAATGCGGCTACCCCTCAAGCATCCAAAAGAAGAAAAGTAACCACAGTAAAGTCTATTTACAAGTTCTTAAGATTGTCTAATACGGCAATTAGGGCTTGAATGAATAGGCTTTTTTAGTTATGCTAATACATGAAATTATTAATTTGAGAGGGACCGAAAGTCATGGAATTTTTCAAAGGTTTGAAAAAAACATTAGTCGGTTTGCTAGCAGGTGTCACCTTGTTTGCAACAACCGCAGCAGGATTGGGTAACTTAACTACCGTTTCTGCAGCTTCACTACCAGCTAATAGCGACAGTTCGCTAAATTTGGATGCTAAGGCTGCCATTGCAGTCGATGCGACTACTGGGCAAGTAATGTATTCTAAGAATGCCCAAGAAGCCTTGCCAGTTGCTTCAATGTCAAAATTATTGACAACTTACTTAGTTTTAAAGGCCATTCATTCAGGGAAGTTATCTTGGAACGACAAGATTACTCCTGATGAAGCCTCACAAAAGGTTAGTCAAAACACGACCCTTTCCAACGTACCGTTAAAAGCAGATCACAGCTACACTGTTAAGTCATTATACGAAGCAATGTTAATCTATTCTGCTAACGGGGCCACAATGGCTTTGGCTTATAAGGTGGGCGGTTCCCATCAAAACTTCATCAACATGATGAGAAAGCAAGCTAAGGAATTCGGCATCAACGATGCTAGCATCTACACTGCTAATGGTTTAACTAATGGTGAAGTTGGCTCAGCTGCATATCCGGGTGCTACTAAAGACGATGAAAACAAGTTCTCCGCCCAAGATATGGCCATCATTGCCCAAAAGATTTTGACCGACTACCCAGAAGTTTTGCAAACAACTTCGATTACTAAAAAAGAATTTAACAACGGCACAGATAAGACCATGATGGAAAACTGGAACTGGATGTTAAAGGGCTTAGCTAAAGCTTACACAGCCTTACCAGTCGATGGTTTGAAGACCGGGACCTCTGATACAGCCGGGGCTTGCTTCGTTGCAACTGTTCACAAGGATGGGCACCGCATTATTACCGTCATCTTAGGTGCACCTCATTCCAGTGATACCGACCTATCACGGTTTGAACAAACACAAAAGTTAATGTCATATGTTTACAATGGCTTTACTTACAAGACCATCAAAGCCCAATCTGATTACAAGCAAACTTTACCAGTGCACAATGGGAAAGATTTAACTACTAAGGTTGTAACTGCCAAGGAAACCCACTTATGGGTTAAGAATACTGACACTGATGCTAAGGTAACTGCTAGTGTTAGCGGTAAGAAGAGCCTTTATGAAAAGGGTGGCTTGCAAGCTCCACTTAAGAAGGGCCAAACAGTGGGGACTTACAACTTGAAACTCAAGGGCCAAGAGCTTTACTTCCTAGATGGGACTAACGCGCTTAAGGTTCCTGCCCAAACTAAGGTAGCAGTTGATAAGGCTAACATCTTTGTGATTGGTTGGCGTGCTTTAACCGGCTTATTTAAATAACAGCTTTCTTTAACGACTGAGTCAATCTCCACTCAAACTAGGTGGAAATTGGCTCAGTTTTTTCTTTGTAAGCTGAAAATTTTCACACCAAATCAAACAAGGTACTAAGTTTTCTGAAAAATAAAACACATGTCGCAGTTTGTCCTTTGTATTTTTGAAAGCAAAAGAGTATATTATTCTATGTTAAAGTGAATTTTTGACGAAAAAATTATGAATAAGGGGGAAAAGCTTTTGAGAATGATTATTGAAGAATTTAAGAACCTTAAACGGCATAAGATCTTAATCGCAACCATTTTAGGGATTATGAGTTTACCATTCTTATATTCACTATTCTTCTTAAAGTCTGTTTGGGACCCTTATGGAAGCACGAGCTACTTACCAGTAGCCGTGGTTAATAAGGACCAAGCTACTTACTATCAAGGTAAGAAATTCCAAGTTGGACATGACCTAGTGTCCAAGTTAAAAGATAATGATGATTTGGAATGGCACTTCGTTTCCGAAAAGGAAGCTAATGACGGTTTAAGCCATAAGAAATATTATATGGTTATTACCATTCCTAAGAACTTTTCTAAGAATGCAACAACCGTTTTGAATCGCCATCCCCACAAAATGAATTTGACATACAAGACTAACGACTCTTTAAACTACATTGGGAAGGTTATTTCCGAAACCGGGGTTAAGCAAGTCAACTCAGAAATTAGAGAATCCGTCTCAACTGCTTATGCCGACACAATGTTCAAGGTCGTAAAAAAGGTCGGCAAGGGCTTCAGCGAAGCAGCTAGCGGTTCTAAGCAATTAGCCGATGGCTCCAAGGTTTTAAATGATGGCCTAAATACCTACACCGCCGGGGTTGGTCAAGTTAACAACGGGGTTATCCAACTAGCAGCCGGCGTTGTACCCCTAAGTGACGGGGTCCAAAAACTAACTGCAGGCTCATCTGCCTTAGCAACCGGGCTTAAGACCTACACGGCTGGAGTTAGCCAAGTCAATGACGGGGTTCAAACTTTAAATTCAAGCACAGGTACTTTAGCAACCGGTGTTAATGCCTTAGCAACAGGTTCAAACACCCTTAAGGATGGGATTGGCCAATATACTGCTGGGGTTAGTCAAGTTAACGCCGGGGTAGGTGAATTGCAAGCCAAGACACCAACCTTGGCTAACGGGGTTGGTAAGTTAGCAGCTGGTTCTAAAGAATTTAACACCAAGCTTGCACAATACACTAACGGGGTTGATAAATTAAATGCTGGTTTAAGTCAAATTCCAGCTAAAGATTTGACCTCGCTAAAACAATTACCAGCAGCCGCAGCTGCTTTGTACCAATTAAACTACATTATGTCTGCTAGCATTGATAATGGTCTAAAGCAAATTGATCAACAATCTTTGAATGCTTTGTTAACAGGTGTTGGTCAAGTTGATACCCAGAAATTAGCTACAAGTCTAACGGTAATGAATAACCTAATGGGCCAAATGGGAAGCTTGCAAACGACGGCAAACCAAATGCAAAGTGGTCTACCCGCTATGGAACAAGCAATCGGCAAAAATCAACAGGCGATAGCAGCTAGTCTAGGTAAAATTGCCACTTACAATGGTACTAACCAAAAACTTGCTGACGCTGTGACCGGTGATGTTAACGCCGTTTTGGCTAGTCCTAATAGTACCTTAAGTGAAGCGGATAAAGCCAAACTTCAAGATGCTATAAAGAACACTGCAACTATTAAAACTAATTCGACTAATAGTTTAACCGAGGTTGGTGTTGTTGGTAATAATCTTACACAGCTAAAAGGTACATTAGATAAAACACTGGCTAGTTTAGGTGAATTAAAGACCCAAATGGCTGACTTACAAAAGCAAGCAAGTAGTTTAGACGTTAAAGGTTTGCAATCACAACTTGCCCTTTTGACAAAGATGCAAGGTGCCTTAGATAAGAATAAGTTAGCTAAATTACAAACTACTTTAGGTCAATTACAACAATTACAAACAGCAGCTGCTAAGGCAAGTAGTATTGCTCAAGAGCTTAATAGTGGTATTAACGGTCAAGGCTTGAGTAGTAGTGACCAAGCTAAACTTATGCAAACAGCTCAAGCAAGTTCTGATGCTACAACTGCATTAGTTGCCCAAAATACTGCTAAGTTAGCTGGACCTTCAACGGAGAAGTTCACAACTTTAGTGGCTGGTTTAGCTGAGTTAAGTAGCGGTGCAAAGGAATTATCAGCTAATAACGGGGCCCTTCTTGCTGGTTCTAATCAAATCGCAACTGGTTTGGGTACGTTAAACGATAGTATTCCAGCATTAACTAACGGGGTAACTAAATTAGCTAATGGAACCAACCAATTAGCTTCTAAGAACGCTGAGTTAAACTCCGGTGCAAGCCAACTTGCCGGTGGACTTGGTACATTAAATGCTAACGTACCAGCCCTTACAAGTGGGGTTAGCCAGTTAGCAAGTGGTACTAGTCAATTAGTAGCTAATAATGGTCAACTTAACTCGGGTGCAAGTCAATTAGCTGGTGGTTTGGGTACATTGAATGCGCAAATTCCAACTATGACTAACGGGGTTAACCAATTGGCAAGTGGGACTGGTCAGTTGGCGGCTAATAGTTCTGCCTTAACTGATGGTTCTGACAAGATTTACAAGGGTAACAAGAAGTTAGCTAAGAGCATGAAGCAAGGGGCTAACACCATTAAGAAGGTTAAGACTGGTAAGGATAATGCGAAGATGTTCGCTGCTCCATCTAACTTGGTGGAAAAACACTACAGTTACGTACCTAACTATGGTTACGCCTTGGCACCATACATGTTGTCAGTGGCACTCTTTGTTGGGGCAATGGTCTTTAACTTAGTTTACCCAATCAGACGCCTGGAATCAGAAGATGAAACAGCCTTTGAATGGTTTATGGCTAAGGTAACAATCGGTTCGATTGTGGCAATTGGTAATGCCTTAGTGGAAGCATTATTGATGATAGCTGCTGGTTTACACCCAGATCATTTGGGAGCAATGCTTGCTAACGGAATCCTCTTCTCATTAGCAATGATGTTCCTCATCATGTTCTTCTCAGTGGCCTTCCAAAACCCTGGTCGTTTCTTATGTATGATTTTATTGGTTATCCAATTAGGGGCTAGTGGTGGTTCCTTCCCAATTGAAATTACCAAGGGCTTAGGTGGCTTCTTCCAAGCTGTTAACCCATACTTACCAATGACTTACTCAATTTATGGATTCAGACAAGCCTTGACATCAGGGTTAGGTGCTAGTCAAATGATTACTTCTTACTCTGTTTCATTACTCTTCTTAGTAATTTCACTAGGCTTGTTATACGTAGCAATGGTTGTGGTTCGTCCTAACGTTGAATACGTCGAAGAAGTAGATATCAATAACTACACTAAGCAAAACTAATAGTTAGTTTAAAGAGCATGGCTTTTTATGAGCCGTGCTCTTTTTTTATCACAAGCGGATTTTTTACTTACTTAAGATAATTGAGCTATAATTGAATTAGTTTCAAAATTTGAATGGGGGATTTAATTATGAGTGAAAAGAACCGGACGGATGGTAAAGAAATTGAAGTTAGTAGCTTAGGCAAGCCATTTGTTAAGGGGAGCCACGTCAGCTTTACTTTTCACCGGCATCATTTTTCGGGGGTAGTTGAAAAGCAACTACGCAACTCGGCCATTCTTAAATTTGACCAGGAGTTTGCTAAGACAACGACAGCCATGGATATGAAGCAGTTAATCGTGATTTCGTATTCAAAGATGCAGTTACTCCCAGCTAAATAGTCTAAGCTTGTTTCTTCTAGGCGAAATTCTTCTTATGGCTTGGAAAAGAATTATTTTTCTCAAGTAATATGTTATAATTAACAGCAAAGGGACTTTTTTATTTATTGATGGAGGCTATTTTTTGTGAAAAAAGAAGAACCACGCTGGTTAGAGGTTTTGCGCGTGGCATTACCTCTATGCCTTAGTTATGTTCCCATTGGGTTGGCCTGTGGGATTTTGTTAAATAAAGCTGGTTTTAATGCAATTTTGACCCTTTTGGTTTCACTGATGGTTTTTTCAGGTGGAGCTCAATTTTTGATTGCATCAATGCTGGTAACTAACGCGCCAATCCATACGATTGTTTTAATGCTCTTTTTCCTAGAATTAAGGTATGCATTGCTTGGCTCTAGTTTATCCCAGTATTTACGTGGGACTAGCAAGCGCTTTTTATATGTCTTTGCCCTACATATGAACGATGAAAATTACGCTGTCAATTATTTGAAGTTTGCGACAGATAAAGAGTGGCGTCCCGGTGATGCCTTGATGGTTGAGCACTATACCTTACTGTTTTGGTCGGTTGCTAACCTGATTGGTAGCATCATTGGTGGCTTTATCCATATTAACTTGGAAATCGTTGATTTTGCTTTGACGGCCATGTTCTTGTACATGATTGTGATGCAACTTAAGAATCGCTTGACGATTTTAATTAGCTTTGTATCAGCTTGCTTTGCAATTGTTGCTATGTGCCTGTTGAAGAGTACCATGGGCTTGATTGTAGCTACCTTAGCTGCATCTTTAATCGGTTTTGCCATGGAAGATTACCTTGTTAAGCATGGGCGTGAACGGGGTTACTTGTTAAGTAAGATTAAGCGGCGCAAGAAACGCCCGGTAGCTGTACCTGAAAGTGATTCAGAAGGAGAGTAGTATGGGATATTCAACGCTTGACCACGTCTTGTTGGTCGTTTTTTCAATGATAGCAGCTTTTATTCCACGGGTAGTGCCGTTGCACATTTTTGCAACTAGAAAGATTCCTAACTGGTTCAACGAGTGGATGAAGTATGTACCGGTATCACTTTTTACTGCCTTGGTGGTAAAGGATATTTTTATTAATACCAAAACTTACACTTTTGTAGGTTTAGATAATGTAGCTAAGATTTTAGCTGCCATTATTGTAATGGCGATTGCTTATAAGACTAGATCTATGGGGCTGTCAGTAGTCTTTGGTTTAATTGCAGTTGCTTTACTAGCGATGGTAGTTCCAGTCTAAGAAATTTTTGGGGAATGAAGTAAAAGTGATTTGTGCTTTTAGTTTGTTCCTTTTTTAGTAAAGCTGGCAGTCCAATTAGAAGTGATAAGGGGGAGAGAGTGTGAAGCGTTGGGTTTGGTGGTCGTTAGTGGCCGTGATAACGGCCGTAATTTTTATCGGCTTTGGCTACACTAAAAAGGTAGCGACACAAAAAGATTATGAACAGTTGGTCGCACGCGGCCAAGCTAATATTGACCGTGCCGATTATAAGCAGGCCAAGATTAATTTTCAAGATGCGTTGAAGAAAAAGCAAAATGATAAGCCGGCTCAAATTTACCTAAAGCAAATTGCTACCTATCAAGCTGGCTTAAAGTTGCTAAAGCAGAAGCAATATCAAGCGGCTAGACTTAATTTTCAAATGGTTGCCGCTACGGATGGTGGTTCTAGTACGTTGGTTAGACGGTCAGCCAACCTTCAAACCGAATTGAAGGAAGTAATTAAGGAACTAAAAATCTTTAAAACCGCTTATGATAAAGCCTACAAACTTTCTAGTAGGTACCAGTACAGTGCTTCTAACACGAAGTTAGCCGTAATTTTGGGTTATGGTAGCATTGACCAAGATTACTACCGCACGATTCGCCAAAAGGCTAAGAAATTACAAGGCTATAATAACTATGTCTTGCGTAGTCTCGGCTATACCGTTGAAGTTGATGATGATAGCGCGGAAACTAAGGTGGCCCCTAAAAACGATAAGGCCATTAGTCCTGAACGCCTAGCTCAAGCTAAAAAGGAGTTAGCTCGTGCGGGGGTGAATACAAAAAAACTCAGTCCCACTGAATTGAAGCGCCTAATTATTAAGGCTGACAAGGAGCACAAGTCCGTTGTGAAAGTGTTAAAAGAAAAATAAGCTGGCTAAAGGTCACTAAGGGTTACTTAGGGCCTTTTTGCTTACAAAAAAACCTAGACCCTGGTGGCCTAGGGAGTTGGTTATTAGCTTTGGGTGTGCCAGGATGATTTAGGTTGAAACATTCTTGCAACCTGCCAGGTAAAACCGGCTAAAAGAAAACTAGCCAAAACGTCGCTGGGATAGTGGACGTGTAGGTAAATCCGGCTTAAAGCGATTAGTAAAGCCCAAATAGCTGCCAGGCAAGTTAGGCTTAAGCGGACGTTGCGGCTTTGGAAGTGGACTATCAATAGGTAGACGATAAAGAGGATGAAGATAGTCGTTCCAAAGGTGTGTCCACTTGGAAAGCTAAAGCCACCGATTGCAACCAGTTTATCGCTGGGGCGGGGACGTTGCATCAGGTTTTTAACCAAAAAGACTAGTAAGTTACCACTAGCCAGGGTTACTAGCGCCCAAATGGCATCGCGGGTAGAGTACTTAAGGTAAACGCAGATAATAACCAGTAACGAAAAGATGGTTGCCATTACCGGCCCGCCCAGGTTAGTAATGAACTCAACAATCCTGGTATTAGTAGGATTGGTCAGTGGTTTGAGTAAGGTTTGAATGGCCGTATCAAAATTGGTGACGAGCACGTTGTTAGTATGAACTAAGACGGCCAGGATTAAAAAGCCGGTTAAAAAACAGCTGGCTTTTAACAAGTGTGCTTTATTTTTGCTTGCCAATTTAAGGAACTCCTTTTTAATAAATCAATCCTTCAAATTTTAGCATATTTACTTTAAGTTAGTGCTACTCCGAAGAAAACTTAGATAAGCCTTAAGAATTAAATCGCTTGTTGTAAATCTAAAATAAGGTATAATTGAATATGAAAATGCTTAACATCTGTTAAGTTTTTTATTGGAATAACACGAGGTGTAAAGAATGCAACTACTACCTAAGCGAAACTATGCAGAGATGCTGATAATTTTGTTAGTGACAATTTTATACAGTCTTTGTCCCGCCGACCTTAAGCAAGCCTTAGGTATTTCAGAAAGTTTATACATGCAAGTAATGGGGCTGTTATTACTAGCAGTGATGTTATTGGATGTTGCTGTGATGTCGTATTGGCGTTCATGATTGATAAGAAGGAACAAGATGGAAACAAGAAGAAGTAAACCAAAGCAAACGGAAAAAAGGTGGCCACTGTTGAGTTGGGTGGTAACCTTTATTATGGTTTTTTCGTTAGCAATAACCTTTCTAGGGTGGGGGTTGAAGACCACTGCCTTTAACGTTAACTTTGCTAAACAAGAAGTACAAACCAGTGGCTTAAATAAGGAGTTAGCTACTGATTTAATGTTAGCACTGGATAGTTATCGGAGCGACCTTGGAATTGAGCCAGGTAAGTTATTGACTAAACAGCAGGTAAATGAAGATATAATTTTGGCGGTAGAGAACTTTTATGCGGGCAAAAAAACCATCTTAGACACTAAGAAAATTGCAGAGCAGGTGGCGTCTAACATGGATAACTACCTGCAGACCGGTGAGTTAGGACTAGGTTTAAATGCAAATTCTGAAAGATACCTGGCCCTTAAAAGTACGGTGACGACTGGCATCCAGGAAAAGTTGGCCTGGAACCTAGGGCAAAATGCTAATATTAATGATGTTCAAACCGAGTTTATGAAAGCTAAGCAAATAGTTGATACTTTGTTTAAGGTGGGCTTAACGCTTAGCATCATTTTGGCGGTAATACTAGTGCTCTTACAGGGGTTGCGACCATTTAACTGGGCTTATTATCTAGGCTTAGCTGGTTGTTGGGCGACGGTTCCTTTTTACCTATTGTTATGGCTACTAGCTAAATATCAAATTTACTCAAGTTTTATCCCTTATTCAGCGCGGACAATCGCAATTCCTTTAGAAAAGATTGCGGTGGCGGTGACTGCTAGCCTACAGGCCACTGTCTTTGCCGGGGTAGTCGTAGCGTTAGGTCTGTTAATTTTAGGAATAATTGGGATGAGATTTCAGCAGAAAGTAGGACATTATGGAATTCACATGGCAAAACGAAGGTAAGCAACAAACCTTAAAAAAGTTTTTGGCTGCTAGAGGTGTCAGTCATCGTTTGATGGGAAAGATTAGACGGCAGAAGGGAGCCGTGCTCGTTGATGGCAAAAAGGTCCCCTTTGGGACGGTCTTACACCAAAACGAACAAGTGACCCTGGTTTTACCTGAGGAAAAGCCAGTCATCAAAATTGCAGCTAGTCCCAAGCCAATTGAGGTCCTCTATGAGGATGCTAACTGGCTACTAGTGGCTAAACCGGCCGGATTGACCAGTGTTCCAGGCCCAAGTAATCGGGAGGATACATTGGTGAACCGAGTTAAGTATTATTTGGAACGCAATGGTCGCAAAAATGTGGTGCCCCATATTATTACCCGCTTAGACCGCTACACGAGTGGGGTAGTCTTACTGGCTAAACACAGTTTTGCTCAGGGCTTGATTGATAAGCAGGTAAGTAACCACGAATTTGATAAACGGTACTATGCAATAGTAGCCGGGCAAATTACCAAGCAACATGGCTTGATTGAAGCGCCGCTGAAGCGGAAAGAGGGCGAAAATTTTCAAATCGTTAGTCCCGACGGCAGGCAGGCTGTAACCGAGTACTGGTTAAAAGCTAACCTAGCCGGTGGAAGCTTAGTGGAAGTAAAGCTCCATACAGGAAGAACCCACCAAATTAGGGTGCATTTCCAATCTAAGGGGCATCCACTTTTGGGAGACGAGTTATATGGGGGGCCTTTAGATATGGGGATTGAGCGACAGGCGCTTCATGCCTACCACTTAGCCTTTAATGATCCCTTTACTAATAAGCGCTTAGTAGTTGAAGCACCACTTCCAAGTGATATGAAGTCAGTGCTTGCTAAACTGAAAGTAGACTAAAGATGGGGTGAAGAAATGACACCGAAAAAAGAAGACTACCTCAAAATCATTTTTGAATTAGGTGGTAAGAAAAAGAAAATCTCTAATAAGCAAATCGCCTTGAGTTTAAACGTGGCGGCTGGGTCCGTGACGGAAATGGTGAAGAAATTAGTTGCTAGTCATTTGGTTGAACATGAACCTTATGCAGGCATTTCACTTACGACGGAAGGTGCTAAGGCAGCCGAAGACCTAGTAAGACGTCACCGGCTTTGGGAAACCTTTTTAGTGAATAAGTTAAACTATAAGCTCCAAGACGTTCACACCGACGCCGAGGTCTTAGAACACATTACCAGTAACAATTTGATGAATCATTTGGAAGAATTCCTAGGTAACCCTAAGCGTTGCCCTCATGGTGGGGTGATTCCACGTCAAGATGGCCAATACGAAGAAGATAGCCATAAAGTCTTAGCAAGTGTCTTAGATGGTCAAGAAGCAGTAGTAGATCGCTTTATTGATAACCACGACCTTTTAGAATACCTAGCTGATGTTAAGCTAAACATTGGTGATAAGATTAAGGTGACAAAACATACGCCGTTTGAAGGCCCAATCGAGCTGGTATTGTTGGCCTCTGGCGAAAAGATGAGTATTGGTTACAAAGCGGCTCATTATATTTTTGTTCGCTGATAACCTATCTTTTTTAATGCTTTCGTGGTATACTGAGCATTGTACTTTTGCATAGGTTACATGGTAAGGATGTTTCAATTAACTTTCTCCATTGCACCAATTCAGAACTACAAATAATTACGTGCCGGTTGGCGCATAGGAGGATTTTTTAATGGAACAAGGAACAGTAAAGTGGTTTAACGCAGATAAAGGTTTTGGCTTTATCACTCGTCAAGATGGTAGTGACGTATTTGTTCACTTCTCAGCTATTCAAGGTGAAGGTTTCAAGACTTTAGACGAAGGTCAAAGTGTTACTTTCGACGTTGAAGAAGGTCAACGTGGACCACAAGCAGTTAACGTTGTTAAAGCGTAAGCTGAATTTAGTAGATTAAAACAAGGCTGAGAAAGTTTTACTTTCTCAGCCTTTTTGTTATAATTGCAAGCAAAAAGAAGGGGGATGGCGATGGAAAAGCAAGTCAAAGAGTTACCATTAATTTGGTTATTAATTGGGAACTTAGTCGAATCGACCGGGATGAGTTTCATCTGGCCGTTGACGACTATCTATATGCATGATTATCTAGGTAAAAGTTTGACGGTTGCGGGGGTTGTCTTATTTATTGGCTCAATGGCAATGATTGCTGGTAACTATACTGGGGGCTACCTCTATGATCATAAGGATGCCCGTCACTACTTGCTACTTGCTTTAACACTGAGTTTATTTGCGACTGGCTTTTTAGTTTTTGAGAGTGGCTGGCCTTACTATCCACTAATGATTATCCTAAATAACTTTGCAATTGGGGTTTCAGGAACAATTGTCAACTCGTTAGCGACCACCATCAAGCGCTATGATTCACGTTACGTCTTTAATTTAATGTACTTCATGGCAAATGTCGGGGTGGTTTTAGGAACACTGGGCGTAGGCTTTGTGATTAATATTAGTGTCCGCTTGATTTTTATAATTAACTTTGTCATGTTTGCAGTCTTCTTTGTAATTGCTAGTCTCTTTTATAAGGTACCAAAAAATGATAAGCACCACTTAAAGCAAGCTAAGCAAGCGAGAATGAAGACTAGGCGTTATGCGGTCTATATTATTACGGCGGTCTTAATTGCTTACTTCGTCATCCAACTAGGTTATGCCCAGTGGCAAAGTAATTTGTCGGTGTACATGGAAAAACTGGGGATATCTTTAAGCAAGTACAGCTTGCTGTGGACAATTAACGGTGTGATTATTGTGTGCCTACAGCCAATCATTTCTTGGATAGATGAGCACTATAATGTGGATATTTTCAAGAAAGTTTACCTAGGAATCGGTTTATTTGTGGTGGCATACAGCTCATTAATTGTGGCTCATGCTTATTGGATGTTTATTATGTCAATGGTGATTGTCACAGTTGGGGAAGTGTGTTTATTTCCAGCGATTCCCACGGTTGTGGATAAGTTAAGTAGTGCTAGTGAAAAAGGTAAGTACCAAGGGCAAATCGGAATTGCGGCCTCTTTAGGGCATGCAATCGGGCCTTTATTTGGTGGCGTGGTAATTGAACATTACTCATATGGAATTTTATTTACGTTAATGGCGTTAGGGGTCTTTATGAGTGAAGGGTGGCTAATTCTTTGTCGCAGGCTAAAAGCGAAGATAGGTGATTGAGATGAGTCAAAAAACTGACGGGTTAATTATCAAAACGGTCATGTTGGCGGGCAGAATCATGATAGAAAGTGGGGCTGACATGGCCCGGGTAGACGATACTTTAAAAAGAATCGCTAGAAATGCAGGGATTAAAGATCCTAAGATTTTTGAGACAACCACAGGTATTACCATGTCAATTCCTGACCGGCATGAAGCCCAGGTAGAACCAATCAACAAGCGGACGATTGATTTAGAAAAAGTTGCCCGGGTAAATGATGCCTCGCGGGCCTTTCAAAATAAGCAACTTAGCTTACCAAATTTTTATCTCAAACTGATGGCCATTGATGTGAGTGCACCGTTTTTTGCCTTTTACTGGCAGCTAATGGCGGCTGCCTTGGTCAGTGCAACCCTGGTTATCATGTACGGAGCTTCCTGGCGTGATTTTTTACCGACAGCTCTAGTTGGGGCCTTAGGCTATACTTGTTTTTACTTCATCAACAGTCGGTATAAAATTAGGTTTGTTAGTGAATTCTTGGCGGCCTTATTGATAGGTTTTAGTGCGGTAATGCTGGTCCGGTTTAATCTAGGCTATAGCGTTGACCGAATTATCATTGGCGCTTTGATGCCCTTAGTTCCTGGGGTACCGTTAACCAATGCAGTTCGTGATCTTTTAGCAGGGCATATTTTGAGTGGGATGGCTCGCGCTATGGAGGCAATCTTAACTGCCTGTGCCTTGGGGCTAGGGATTGCCTTTATTTTGAAATTTATGTAGGGGGCCTGGAAATGGAATGGATTATGCATGCTGCTTTTAGTTATTTATCTTCGCTGGGCTTTGGCGTGATTATTAACGTTCCCCGCCGGGCCTTAAATGCCTGTGGCTTTATCGGAATGTTGGGCTGGTTGACTTACTTAGTCATCAAAAATTTGGAAGCAGGGGCAATGCTTGCCAACTTAGGGGCTGCGCTAGCGATTGGCTTATGTTCAATTTTTATGGCCCGTTGGCAAAAGATGCCCACGATTTTATTTAACATTCCCAGCTTAGTTCCCTTGGTGCCAGGAGGCCAGGCCTACCAGGCGGTTAGGTATTTTGCCCTAAACGATAATACCGTCGCCTTACGCTATGTTGTTCAGGTGGCGATGATTGCTGGTGCAATCGCAATGGGCTTTTTTCTGGCCGAATTATTAGGACAAGCTTATTACCGGATGAAATCGTAAGAAAAGACCTTGTAACTTTATTTGGTAAAAGTTACAAGGCCTTTTTTATTGAGTATCAATGGTATTGTCACTAGCGAGCGTGCTACCGGTAGTAGCGGGTTCTAAGTCAAGGGCTGCTCTAAGGATATCGGTAATAGCTTGTTTATTTTTAGTATCAACCACCTCGAAATCCTGCCCGTCAATGACCTCGGTGGAACCTTGCATTGAGTAGGACTTCATGTGGTGGGTAGCTACTCTGTAGTCAGTTCCTAAGTAGATTAGGTCATCAAAGGTGAGGTCAGTGCTTATTTGACTTTTAATTGTCTTTAAGAAACCGTCATCTAGGAGGTTGATTAACTTACTGCTCTTGAAGGCGAGCTTAGTTAGGACCTGCCGTTGCCGTGCTTGGCGGCCATAATCGCCTAGGGGGTCGTCGTCGCGCATCCGCACGTAGGCTAAGGCCCGCTTGCCGTTCATGTGGGTAGTCTGATCCTTGGTAAAGCTTTGGTTGTCGTAGCTAAAGGTGATTAAAGGCTTAATATCTAAGCCACCAACCGCATTGATTAAGTTCTCAAGTCCGCCCATATTGATGGTAGCGTAGTAGTCGATGGGAACGTTGAGGTATTTTTGCACCGTCTTGAGTGCGGTTTTAGCTCCACCATAGGCATAGGCAGCGTTAATTTTACTTGGGAAATACTGTTCGTAGCCAAATACAGCCACCTCGGTATCGCGTGGGATGCTGACGACTGTCATCGTCTTTTGCTTGGGATTAAGGACGGCTAGGATCATTGTATCAGTCCGCCCTTGAAAGGTTCTTCCTAAGGCTCCGGTGTCCGTTCCCAGTAACAGGATAGAGACGGGCTTGTTTTGTTTCAAGATTGCGTCAACGTTGCGGGCTTTTTTCGTGTCGGTAGACTGGTAAATATCGGCGGCCGTTTGCTTAGCCGTTGCTAGGTGTTTTTTTAGGTAACTGGCGGTAAAAAGTGCCAGCACAACAAAAATTAATAAGCTTAAGGTAAAGCAGCCTTGGTTCTTTTGCGGCCGAGGACGTCTTAATTCTTTTTTTCGCCGTAAGTTTTCGTTACTATTCTCCATTAAACTCCCTCCTAGTGATGACCGATGATAAAGCTGATAACGAGAATTACTAAGACGATGGAGGTAATCCAAACATAGAGGTGATCTTTTTCCTTAGCAAAGGCGTAAATTGAAATAACAACGCGCAAGACTGGGGTCAAGATTAGTAGGAAGATACCAAGCATCATCCAAGCAGCGGCCTTAAAAGCGCAGACCCCGGCGATAATGGCTTGCAGAGTTGTTGGGTAGAAGGTACCGGGGTAACCACTTTTACCGGTGACTAGTAGTAAACCAAGACCGATAATCATAACGAAGGCGGCAATTAAAACCCCAATCCGCATAATTTTCCCAATTAAGAGCTCAACTTGATTCATTTCAGTTTGTAAATCGTGTTTAGTCATTAAATCATCACCCCACATGCTTTAAGAATCATTTGTAAGCCCAGGTAAAGGAGGATGGGAATAAAGATCATCCGAATAACTTTAGCGGGAAGATGAGGCATAATTCTGCTTCCTAAGGCAGCTCCTCCTAAAATTCCCAAGGCTAAGGGGACAGCTATTTCGGGTTTGATGGCCCCATTAAAGAAGTAAACGGTAGCAGAGGCAGCGGCGGTCACCCCCATCATGAGGTTACTGGTGGCGCTAGAAGGTTTTAAAGGCATCTTCATAGCGTTATCCATGGCCATAACCTTAAAGGCTCCCGAACCGATTCCAAGCATTCCGGAAGCTAGGCCGGCGCCAAACATAATTGATAACCCTAAGGGGATATTTTCTACTTGGTAATCAATTTGTTGGTTGAGATTTTTATCATAATAAGAGCTATTTAACTTAAATTTAGTCGCAAGCTTATCGGGGTTAGCCCGTTTTAAGACTTCCTTACCTAAGCGTAACTTACGGTACATATTCCAACTAGAAAAGACCAGCAGGGCTCCAAACAAGAAGTATAAGATGTTGCCATTGAAATAGCCCGTTAGTAAGGCACCAACGATGGCACCAATGGTGGTGGCAATTTCCAAAAACATTGCCACCCGTAAGTTCAAAACATAATCTTTAAGGTAGGCAATAGTTGCCCCTGAACTGGTAGCAATTACAGCGATAATACTAGCGCCAATAGCGTATTTAATGTCTAACCCTAGTGCTAGGGTAACAATCGGGGTGATAATCATTCCGCCCCCGATTCCTAAAATGGCACCCATGGTTCCGGCAAAGATGCCGACTAGTAACATGGTCAAAGCTGTTGTAAGCATAACAAAAAACTCCTTTTTATAAAGCTTCTGTTAAATGATAGCACTAATATTGATATATGAAAAATACTAATTTATACTTGATGATATATAAAAAAAGTATATTAGGGGGTGGAGGTTTGAATCTAAAGCAACTAAAGTATTTTTTAGCCGTGGCAGAAGAAAAGCAGGTAACGGCAGCGGCTAAGCGGCTGCACATTGCCCAGCCGCCATTAAGCTATCAGTTAAAGGAGTTAGAAAAGGATTTAGACGTCAAGTTGTTTAAACGAACCGCTAAGGGGGTAATTTTAACTGAGGCAGGGAAGATGCTAACGGACTACGCCCGCCAAATAGTGGATTTAACCCAGGTGACTGAAGAAAAAGTCCGTAAGGCTAACCAAGGACAGATTGGGACAATTTCGTTAGGCCTAATTTCTTCATCGGGTGGGTTTATGGCTTCTGTAGCCTTAGCCGATTTTCAAGCACGCTATCCGGATGTTAGTTATGAAATTTACGAAGACAATACCTATGGAATTATCGAGAAGCTTCACCAAGGCCAGCTGGATTTGGCCATTGTGCGGACGCCCTTTAATCAGCGGGGGTTAAAATTAAACTACCTCACTAAAGAAAAGATGGTGGTAGTTAGTGCTAATAACTATTCCCCCCAGCTACCAACCAGTTTTACTTTAACGAATTTGGAAGAACATCCCCTCATTATCTATCGGCGGTTTAAGAATATCTTCACCGATTCATTTGAACATTATGGGATTAAGCCCAATGTGTTGATGGAATGTGATGACGCTCGAACCGCACTTTACTGGGCGGAGATGAAACTGGGTCTAGCACTTGTGCCTGAATCGATTGCTAAATTAGCCCGTAATTGTCGCATTATTCCGGTTGATTATCCAGCTTGGGAAACACAGATGGCGCTAATTTGGCTTAAGGGCAAGGAATTACGGCCGATTTTGAAAGAATTTATTAGTGTTATTAAGGAGGGATGGAAGTAATGGATTATTATTGTCAACGTTGTGGTCGCATTATTGGTGAAACAGAGCGGGTTTGTCCGGCTTGTGGGGTTAGCCAGGATCGTTTCAAGGCTGATGAGGAGCAAAAAGCTTGCAAGAAGTGCCAGCAAGAAATTCCGGTAAACTCTAATTATTGCTATCATTGTGGGGCAGACCAGGCTCAGTATTACTATCAAAGTGAACCCTTAAAAAAGGAGACGCCCCAGGTAGAAAAAGAGGAGCAACCAGACCAAGAAAATATCTTTAAACAGATCTTTGAAGGCGATTATGACGATTTAAATGCAAGCTACCAGCGCATCTTGAAAGCAGAAGAAGAACAGCGTGCAGAGTTGCAAAAGCTTAAGGGCAAAGTAACGCGGGCAAATGAAAATGAAAAGCCTGGGTTAATCCCGTCGACAAAATTATACCTAAAAGACTGGTTCAATATTAATAAACGAATGGGCCGGGCCGATTTTTGGTGGAGCTTTGTAGGGATGATTGGTTTGACCTTTGTATTTTCACTAGTCTTGTCCGTGGTCGTGACGGGGCTTAGGAGCGTTGAGCCTAATTTTGCCAACTTCTTTTTGAATTTTATGGTGAGGGTGTTCATTGGCTTCATCTTGATTGCTAATATGAGTGCCCTAATCAGACGCTTTAGGGATGCAGAGATTCCGGTCATTGCAATTGTAATGGTCTTTATCCCAGTTGTTGGCGAAATAGCAGCTTATATACTAGCAACTAAAAAGCAAGTGGTTACTAACAACGACTATACTTTTATCGACCCTGTTAGGGAGGTCAAAAAACGGCGGAAAGCCAGGAAAAAGTAATGGAAATTAAGACGAAACGATTACTACTTAGACCCTATGTGATTGACGATTTGACTGATGTCTATGAGTATGCCAGCCAAAAAAAGGTTGCCCAGGCAGCCGGGTTTACAGCCGTTAGCGATATCCGGGGGGCGTTATTATTTTTAGAAGTCTTGCAAAATCAGGGGGCACTAGCGATTTACAGTCACTTACACCAAAAGGTAATCGGCAACATTAGCTTTTACCCTAGCTTTGCTAGTAGCAAATTTGAGTTAGGTTACGCTCTAAATAGTAACTATTGGCAGCGTGGATATATGACCGAAGCGTTGCAAGCTCTTTGTAAGAATTTGGGCGATAAGGAAGTACTGGCCTACGTGTATCCTAATAATGAGGCCTCACTGAGGTTGTTGCAAAAGTGTAACTTTGAAGCGCAAGGAAGTTGGCGCAAGGGGGCACAGTTATTTAAACATACCGGGTAAGCGTTACCATTTAAAAGCGAAAAATTACACAAATTCACAAAGTTTTGAGAGGGGTTTAGAGTCGATTATAAAAGCTTTTAGTATCTAGTTAAAATTAAGGATTTCACAATAATTCTTAAGGCTGGAATTATTATTTTTAAGGTGCTAAGATTGGTAAGAAAACAAGTAGTTAAGGGCAAAAAATAGGAGGATGAAATGTCAGAAGAAAAGAAACGTTTTGGCGCTGATGCTATCGTTGATAGTTTAGCCAATCATGATGTTGAATATGTTTTTGGGATTCCAGGAGCAAAGATTGACCGGGTGTTTGAACGTTTAGAACATCCTGTTAATCCTAAGGCACCTAAGTTAATTGTTACTCGCCACGAACAAAACGCCGCTTTCATGGCCGCTGGGATTGGACGAATTACCGGTAAGCCAGGGGTTGTAATTGCAACTTCCGGTCCAGGGGCATCTAACTTAGCAACTGGTTTGGTGACAGCAACTGCTGAAGGGGACCCTGTTTTAGCAATTGCAGGTCAGGTTCAAAGAACCGACTTACTTCGTTTAACTCACCAAAGCATGGATAACGCTGCCTTGTTTGCGCCAATTACTAAGTACAGCGCCGAAGTTCAAGAACCAGAAAACATTTCCGAAGTTATAGCTAATGCTTACCAAGAAGCAGAGTCATCCAAGCAAGGGGCAAGTTTTGTATCAGTTCCACAAGACGTGACTGATTCAGAAGTTAAGACTGAAGTAATTGCACCACGGATTCCACCTAAGTTGGGACCTGCTAGTCCAATCGAATCAACCTTGCTTTCCCAACGGATTAAAGAAGCACGGTTGCCGGTCTTATTACTAGGGATGCGGGCTTCTGATCCGGATACAACTGCCGCTATCCGGAACTTGATTGCTGCTACCCACTTACCAGTTGTTGAAACCTTCCAAGGGGCTGGGATTATCCCACGCAATATGGAAGCCGACTTCTTTGGCCGGGTAGGGCTCTTTAGAAACCAACCCGGTGATAAGTTGCTTAAGCGAAGTGATTTGGTAATTGCCATTGGTTATGACCCAATCGAATACGAACCACGTAACTGGAACCAAGATGGTAAGGCTCACATCGTGGTTATCGATTCAATGCGTTCAGAAATTGATAAGAACTTCCAACCTGAAAAGGAATTGGTTGGGGACATTGCTCAAACCTTAGACTTCTTATTACCATACATGAAGGGTTACAAGCTACCGGAAGATTCCCAAGCATACTTGGATTCAATCAGAAAAGAAGAAGCTTTGCGGGATGAACCACCTGCCTTAGAAGAAGGACAAGTACGGAGCCACCCACTAAGCATCATCCAAGCATTGCAAGACCGCGTGACTGACGACATGACTGTGACTGTTGACGTTGGTAGTTTCTATATTTGGATGGCACGCCATTTCAAGAGTTATGAACCACGGCACTTGCTCTTTAGTAACGGGATGCAAACGCTAGGGGTAGCTTTACCATGGGCTATTTCTGCTGCCTTAGTTCGTCCTAATACCCAAATCGTTTCAGTTTCTGGTGATGGTGGCTTCTTATTCTCTGCCCAAGACTTAGAAACAGCAGTCCGCTTGAACCTTAACATCGTCCACATTATTTGGAATGATGGTAACTATGACATGGTTAAGTTCCAAGAAGAAATGAAGTACGGCCAATCAGCTGCGGTTAAATTTGGACCGGTTGACTTCGTTAAGTATGCAGAAAGTTTTGGAGCCAAGGGGCTACGGGTCAACAAGGCTGCTGACTTAGAAAAGGTCTTAGACGAAGCCTTTGCAATCGATGGACCAGTCATCGTTGACGTTCCGGTTGATTACAGCGACAACCAAGAATTAGGTAAGCAAATCTTAGACGACCAATTACACTAATTTTTTTAAAAGAAGGTCTTTACAATGACAAAAGATGGACAAAAAGTTTACCAACATGGCACGCTTGCGCTCTTAGTTCCGGGTTTATTCGATGGAACCATGAAGCTAGCCGAGCTACTTGCGCATGGTGATACGGGGATTGGAACGGCCACGGGCTTAAATGGGGAAATGATTGTTTTAGATGGCACTCCTTATTTGGTCCAAGCCAACGGCCAAGTTAAGAC
The DNA here is from genome assembly GCF_025311475.1 of Ligilactobacillus agilis. NCBI lineage: Bacteria > Bacillati > Bacillota > Bacilli > Lactobacillales > Lactobacillaceae > Ligilactobacillus > Ligilactobacillus agilis. The sequence continues at coordinate 283,867 of NZ_CP104397.1, forward strand.
CCTAAGTGCGGAAACGATGATTCCCTTTGCCACCGTTCACTTTGACCAGCCACAGGTTGAATTTGCTGCACAAGGATTATCCATGCAAGCACTTGGTAAGCAGATTTTAGCCAAGTATCCTTACCACAATATCTTCTTTGCCGTTAAGATTGTAGGTAAGTTCAAGCACATGCAAACTAGGGCGGTAGAAGGGCAAGTAAAACCTTATCCAACCTTAGTGGAAGTGGCTAATAAGCAAGCTGTTTTTGAAGAAACAGATAGTCAAGGAACGGTGGTGGGCTACTTTGCTCCAGAATTGTTCCAAGGAATGGCAGCTGCCGGCTATCACCTTCATTACTTGAACGACGCTAAGAAGATGGGGGGCCACATTTTGGGCTTTGAAATTGACCAAGCTCAGGTTTACCTCCAACCATTTGCGACAATCGAGCAACACTTACCGGTTGATAACCAGGAATTCATGGAACATCAAGCCGATTTAGAAAGTATGGGGCAACAGATTAAGAGTGCCGAAGAAGCCGATTAAGAAAAACTTGTTTTTTGCAAGTAAATTTTATACAATAGTCAGTATTGAAAAGAGGTCGCATTCGATATGAGTAACCGAGCTGAGCTAGTAAGGTAGCAAAGAAGCTGGGCTAAAGGAGAGAATGCCGAAGCAAGTGAGTTCCTTAAGCTTACTTGCTGGGCCCTAACTGAATAAGTTAGGGACTGTCGCAGCCTATGACTGCGGAGCGCTATTCAGACACTGATGATTAATGACTGTTAGTAAGAGCGGACCTTTTCTTTAGGTCCGCTCTTTTATTTATTAATTATTATTTCTTAATTGTGCCTAACCTCTAGTAAATTATTTTTAGGAGGTTTTTTCGCAATGGCGGAAAAAAATAATGTGAAGCGTGCTTTGAAGACACGGCACCTTTCGATGATTGCCCTCGGTGGGAGTATCGGTACGGGGTTATTTGTTGCCAGTGGGTCAGCAATTTCAACTGCCGGACCAGGTGGAGCCTTAGTGGCTTACATTGGAATTGGCTTAATGGTTTATTTCTTGATGACTTCACTAGGGGAAATGGCGACCTACCTTCCTGTGACCGGTTCGTTTGCGACTTACTCACGGCGGTTTGTAGATCCAGCCCTAGGTTTTGCAATGGGTTGGAACTATTGGTTTAACTGGGCGATTACACTGGCGGTAGATATCTCAACGGCGGCGATTGTTTTACGCTACTGGTTTCCCCATGTACCTAGTTGGGTCTTTAGTTTAGGGGCATTAATTATCATCTTCTTAATTAACGCTTTATCAGTCGCTTCTTTTGGGGAAACAGAGTATTGGATGTCGCTAATTAAGGTGGTGACCGTCTTGATCTTCTTGGTAGTCGGCTTTTTGACAATCGTGGGAATTATGGGTGGTCATGCGACCTATTTGGAAAATTTTGCTTATAAAAAGGCGCCCTTTGTAGGGGGAGTTCCCTCCATTTTGACGGTCTTTGTAGTGGCAGGTTTTTCTTTCCAAGGAACAGAATTAATTGGGATTACGGCTGGTGAGTCAAAAGATCCGGCTAAGAGTATCCCTAAGGCTATTAAGCAGGTCTTCTGGCGAATTTTATTATTTTACATTTTAGCTATTTTTGTAATTGCGTGCTTAATTCCCTACACTAGTCCTAACTTATTAGGGTCTGATGCAAGTGATATTACCATTAGTCCCTTTACCCTAGTCTTTAAACGGGCAGGACTTGCCTCGGCCGCTTCTGTCATGAATGCCGTTATTTTAACTTCGGTTGTTTCCGCAGCTAACTCAGGTATGTACGCTTCCACCCGGATGTTATTTGCGCTTGGAGTGAGTGGGGATGCTCCTAAGATTTTCGGTAAGGTAAACGGGCGTGGAATTCCAATGCCAGCCTTATTAGGGACGACCTTAGTTGGGTTATTAACATTTCTTTCCAGTATTTTTGGCGAACAAATTTATTCCTTCTTGGTTAGTGCTAGTGGGTTGACCGGATTCATCGCTTGGGTTGGAATTGCTTTAGCTCACTACCGCTTCCGGCGGGCCTTTAAAGCACAGGGGAAAGATTTATCCCAGTTACGCTACAAGGCTAAGTGGTTCCCAGTCGGGCCCTTACTAGCTTTAATCATTTGCTTATTGGTCATCGTTGGGCAGGATATTAAGTCCTTTGCTAACTTAGATTGGCAAGCCATTTCGGTAACCTACATGTCAGTACCGTTATTTATTATTTTGTATTTATACTACAAGCTCCGTTACAAGACGAAGTTAATTCCGTTGACCGAGATTGATTTAACCCGGCACGAACTGGAACATGAGCAAACTGATAAATAATTATCAGTTTTTAGATAAAAAATTACCAAAAAGTAAAAATAAGACTTGAATTTTAAAAATAGATGATTTACCATGTAGGTAAGTTATAAGAAACATCAGAGTACGCCATAAGTAGGCAGTCCAGAGACATGATGGTTGGTGAGAATCATGAGCCGAAACTCCAGCGTTCGTTGTATGGGCAGGTAATGCTGCACGGGAGATCGTTAACTCAATTAAGTGTGATGACAGTTGTCATTGAACTTGGGTGGTACCGCGTAAGAAGTCCTTTCGTCCCAATGTTGGGGATGAGAGGGCTTTTTATTTTTTGCAAAAAGTTGAGCTACGGTAGGTAAACCTTGATGTGATATAACTCTAGGGAGGTTTTTATTATGTTAGATATGAAGGACATGCGTAATAACGTAGAAGAATATAAGCGTCGTTTAGCAACCCGTGGGGTTGAAGAAAAAGAAATCGATGATTTACTAGCTGAAGACAAGAAGCGGCGGGAATTGTTGGTTGAAGCAGAAAATTTGAAGAAGCATCGTAACGAAGTTTCAGAAGCTATCGCTAACGCTAAACGTAATGGTGAAAGTGCCGAAGAACAAATCGTAGCAATGCGCGAAGTCGGGGAACAAATCAAGCAACTTGATGAAAAGTTAGCAGCCGTTGAAGAACGTGTTAATGATATGGCTGCCCGCCTACCAAATATGCCTAACCCAACCATTCCAGTTGGACCTGATGAAGATGCCAACGTAGAATTGTACAAGGTAGGAACTCCACGCAAGTTTGACTTTGAACCTAAAGCTCACTGGGACATTGGGGAAGACTTAGGTATTCTCGATTTTGATCGGGCTGCTAAGGTTTCTGGAGCACGGTTTGTCTTTTACAAAGGTTTAGGTGCCAAATTAGAACGGGCCGTTTACAACTTTATGTTAGATGAACACGCTAAAGAAGGTTATACAGAAGTCTTACCTCCATACATTGTTAAAGCCAAGGCAATGTTTGGGACTGGTCAATTCCCTAAGTTCAAGGACCAAGTTTACCAAGTAAACGGTGAAGATATGACCTTGGTTCCAACTGCCGAAGTACCATTGACTAACTACTACCGTGAAGAAGTTATCCCAACTGAAAAATTACCAGTTTACTTCACGGCCTTAACACCATCATTTAGATCTGAAGCTGGTAGTGCTGGTCGCGATACCCGTGGGTTAATTCGGATGCACCAATTTAACAAGGTCGAAATGGTTAAGTACACTAAGCCAGAAGACTCATACGCTGAATTGGAAAAGATGACTAAGAATGCCGGTAACATCATGGAAAAATTAGGCTTGCCTTACCATGTAATTACCCTTTCAACTGGGGACATGGGCTTTAGTGCTGCTATGACTCATGACCTTGAAGTTTGGATGCCAGCCCAAGATACTTACCGGGAAATTTCTTCATGTTCTAACTGTGAAGCCTTCCAAGCACGGCGGGCGCGGATTCAATACCGGGATGAAAATGGTAAGCTCCAATATGTTCACACCCTAAACGGTTCTGGTTTAGCCGTTGGTAGAACGGTAGCTGCTATTTTAGAAAACTACCAAAACGAAGATGGTACGGTTACTGTGCCTGAAGCATTAAGACCTTACTTACACGGGTTAGAAGTTATTACTAAACAAGACTAATAAAGCAAGAAGCGCCGCTACTGATAAAGTAGCAGCGCTTTTTAGTTAGTAGCCAAAAACTGCCTCCGCTTTTAAAGTGGGGGCAGTTTTTGCTTAGTTATCTAATTTTTTAACCTGGTTTAAGTAGCGGTAAACGGTTGGAATCGAAGTGCTTAGTTCGGCAGCCACATGGGCAACGGAGTCCTTTAATAAGAAGTAGCCATCATTATAAAGAATCTGGATAATGGCTAGTTTATCCTTTTTACGTAGGTACTTGACGGACACATTTAACTCCTGGCACTTATCGGCAATAACGTTCTTTAAAAAGGAGTCATTTGATTGGTTAAAGTGTTCCACCGGTTCTTGTGACTGGTTAGGGTCATCATAGCCTTCCAAAGAATGGGTCGGCAGGTTGAATGCTTGGTTGACAAGTTCTAGTTGTTTAGTTAAATTATTTAAGCTGGACTGATCAGTGTTGACGCAAATCATAGCTACAATTTGACCTTGGTAGCGGATGAAGTAGGTGGAGGAGCGAAGGTTGGTGTTGCCAGCCCGGCCCCGGTAATTAGCGATGAAATCGCGGTTTTCTTTCTTACCCGCCTTAATAGTGCGCAAAGCTAGGTTAGAAGCGGGGTCACCGATTTTACGGTGGGTAATATTAGCGTTTTCAATGTGAATGACAGAATGTTCTAAGTCTGTAACATCATTAAGGACCACTTCGCTATTAGGGCCCAAGATACTTGCGATGAATTTAACAAGCGGGATAAAAGATTCGATATAGGTTCGAATTTCATTACTTTCCATAGCTATCCCTCCATAAGATGATAGTTTATTATCAGATTGATAATACTTATATATAACATTTTACTACAAATATGATTAAAGATACATATGTTTATGCAACTAAAACTAATTTAAGTTTAATAATTAGTGATTTTTTGTAGAAAAAGCCGCTAAATCGCGGGCTAAAATAATAAAACTTTTAATAAGTGAAAAAAACCACAAGCGAGCGCTTGCAAAAATATTATCTAAGTGATACTCTTTTATCAGAAAGATAATTAATTATCAAAATAACAAAAAAAGAGGCGAGTAATTATGTCTATTGTTTTAGGCGTTTTGATGTTATTTGCAGTAATTGCGCTTATGAGTTTATTCACTTTTAAAGCCCCTTATGGTCGTAAATCAGTTAGTGCTTTATCCGGTGCAGCTTGTGCTACCTTCTTACCACAAGCATTTTTAAGTTATGCGATTGGTGAAGTGTTCCACGTTGAGATTGCACGCCAAATCGGGGATGTCATGGGTTCAATGGGTGGTTTAGCTGCTGGTGCCTTAGTACCACTTGCGTTTGGAATCAGCCCAGTCTTTTCAATGATTGTCGGAATTTCTTTGATGAAGTTCAAATTATTACCAGCTTTTATTGCTGCCTACCTAATTTCCTTCTTAATTAAGGAAATCGAAAAAAGAGTTACCGGTGGTTTGGATTTAATCGTCGTGGTTTTAGTTGCTCCGCTCTTAACTAATTTAGTGGCAACCTTAATCCAACCAGGAGTAATGGGAATTTTAACTGTAATTGGTGGTACAATTACAGCGGCAACTAAAGGTAACCCTTACGTGATGGGGGCCGTTTTAGGGGCAATTATTCCGCTAGTAGGAATGACCCCACTATCATCAATGGTATTGACGAGTTTAATTGGTTTAGTTGGTACACCAATGGCTATTGGGGCTTTGGGTTGTACAGGGAACTCCTTCTTAAACTTCTCCTTCTTTAGAAAGATGAAGTTTGGAGACGACGCCACCACAATTGCGGTCACAATCGAACCGTTAACTCAATTAGACATCATTTCAGCTAACCCAATTCCAATTTTTGTAACTAACTTGGTAGCCGGGGCAATCAATGGTATTATTGTAACCATGTTTGGCTTGGTAGTGAGAGTTACAGGGATGGCTACTCCTTGGGCCGGATTGATCGTTGTTTTTGGAATGAATCCGCTCGTAAAAACTTTAATAGCAGTTATTTTGATATTTATCAATAGTACGATTTGGGCATACGTTGGGGCTTACTTCTTCAACCATGCCGACATTAAGATTCACACCATTGATGAAATTCGTGAAGCTAAAGATGAAAAAGAAGCTGGCCATGTAGTTCATGGACACGCAGCTGTTTAATTACTAGCATAATCAAGTAAAGGAGATAAGAAAGATGAGTGGAAATTACAGAAGTGTATTTGACATTATCGGTCCCGTTATGATTGGTCCTTCTAGTTCCCATACAGCGGGGGCGGTTGCAATTGGGCAAGCCGCTAACAAATTATTTGGTGGAATTCCTGATGAAGTAACAGTTCATTATTATGGTTCCTTTGCACAAACCCACAAGGGTCACGGTACAGATTATGCAATTACCGCTGGGGTAATGGGGTTTGAAACGGATGATCCTCGTGTTCCTAATTCTCAAGAAATAGCCAAGAAGATGGGCTTGGAGATTGAATTTATTGAAGAACCGGGCGATAGTCCGATTAATCACCCTAACACAGCTGTTTTAGATATGGTAGGTCGCGATAAAAAGATGCGGGTATCAGGTTGCTCTATTGGTGGTGGGGCAATCGAAATCAGAGAAATAATGCTACGGGGTATGGAAATCAGACCAGCCGGACCACTGCCAATTATTCTTTATATAGATAGCGATAAGAATAAGGAAAAAGAATTAGCCTTAACAAAAGAAATCGAAAGAGTAGCACCCTTTGAAAATCGGCAAGTTCTACAAGGAAAAGAGTGCAATATCTATGAGTTCAATATCAAAAACTATATGCGCGATAAGACTAAGAAGAGCTTAGCCTCTAAGTACGATGGGATAATTTGTCTATAAGGTTGGGAGATTTTTAAAATGGAAAGTGTCAAAGAATTAGTTGAAAAATCAATGTCACAAAATATTCCTATTTCTGAACTGATGATTCAGGAGGAATGCGCAACATCTGGTGCTTCTAGACAAGAAGTATGGGATAAGATGAAAAACAACCTCGAAACGATGCGGGCCGCTGTAAAACGAGGGTTAACGGGTGATGGTGTTTACTCTAAGACGGGTTTGACCGGTGGGGAAGCTGTCTTAATTAAGAAGTATCGCCAAGAGCACAAATCGCTCTCGGGTGACGCCGTTATGAGTGCGGTCCAAGCAGCTATTTCTACTAACGAAGTTAACGCTGCAATGGGGGTTGTGTGTGCTACCCCGACAGCTGGTTCTGCCGGAACTTTACCTGGGATATTGTTTATGTTAGAAGAAAGACTAAACTTAAGTGAAGAACAAATGATAAGGTTCTTGTTTACAGCTGGTGGTTTTGGGATGATTATTGCCAACCAGGCTTGCATTGCTGGAGCTAGTGGTGGTTGCCAAGCCGAAGTCGGTAGTGCCTCCGCAATGGGAGCTGCCGCCGCAGTTGAAGCCGCTGGTGGTAACGCTGAACAGAGTGCCCAGGCTTTGGCAATGGCTATCAGTAACTTGTTGGGCTTGGTTTGTGATCCCATCGCAGGCTTGGTAGAGTTACCATGCGTCAAGCGAAATGCGATTGGGGCAGGTAATGCGCTTATTTCAGCCGATATGGCCTTAGCAGGTTGCGTAAGCAAAATTCCGGCAGACGAAGTTATTTCTGCGATGGATAAAGTTGGCCGGAACCTTCCTGAGTCATTGAGAGAAACTGGAATTGGTGGGCTAGCCGGAACACCTACCGGGCAAAAGATTAAAATGCAGATTTTTGGTCAAAAGGTTTAATTTGTTAGTTATTAGTATAGTAGGAAAAATGTCTACCGTTTTTAGGGGCGGTGGGCATTTTTATTTGCAAAATTTGCTAGTGCTAGTTACTATTGCTACTATAAAGTTATCTTTAAATGAAGGGGTAGGCAGATGAGATTTTATTTAGTGAGACATGGTAAGACGGAATTTAACTTGGCAAAAAGGTTTCAGGGTGGGGCGGTTGACTCACCATTACTTCCTGAAAGTATTATTAATGCCCAAAAGGTCGGTAGTTATTTAGCTGATCTTAAGTTTGCGGGGGCTTTTGCTAGTCCACAAGAACGGGCGGTAGTTACAGCCCAAAATATAGTTGATCAGTGGGAGGTAGCTCCTAAGATTAAGAAAATAGCGGACCTAAGGGAGATGAACTTTGGAAAGTGGGATGGTGATTTAGTAGCAGCCCATCAAGGGGAAGAATTATTTGAGCAATTTTTAAAGTATCCTAGTCAGTTTGAAGGCGAAAAACTAGGCGGAGAGAATTATTATCAATTTACCCACCGGGTGCAAGCTGGGTTGAAGTCGATTTTTGAAGAGGGATTTAAAGCTGAGGAAAACGTCTTGGTGGCAGCCCACGCTTTGGTGATTTCTTTTGCTGTTAAGAGCTTATTGGGAAAGAGTTTTGAAGAAATTAGAGCTGCTGGGTTAGTGGCTAATACGAGTGTTACGGTTTTAGAAACGAATGATTTTAATGAATTTAAGTTATTAGATTGGAATAATACGAACTTTTTAATCTGATTTTAAATATAATTCGGGCTTTAAAATATTTTTAAAAAACTTGTAAAAAAAGATTGACCGGCCAAGAAATAGTTGGTAAGATAATATTCGTTGCTGATACGAAAGTATTTGCTTGAAAGAAAATTTTAATTGGTTGTTGACAATTATGACAAGGTCAGTTAAAATTTTAAATGTCGTATAAAAAGTATAAAATTTAATTTTACTAAGAAATTATAATTTTTACTTGCTTTTATATTTTTGAAATGATAATATATAAAAGTTGTCGCTACGACAAAGAAGTAGATCTTTGAAAACTGAACAAAGTTTTAGACAAACCAAATGTGTAGGGTCAGTTGGAAACAACTGCAAAACATTTGCGAAGTCAATTCGCTAGTATAAAAATGAGTCACAAATTCTAAAATGAGAGTTTGATCCTGGCTCAGGACGAACGCTGGCGGCGTGCCTAATACATGCAAGTCGAACGCTTTTTTCAATCATCGTAGCTTGCTACACCGATTGAAAATTGAGTGGCGAACGGGTGAGTAACACGTGGGTAACCTGCCCAAAAGAGGGGGATAACACTTGGAAACAGGTGCTAATACCGCATAACCATGATGACCGCATGGTCATTATGTAAAAGATGGTTTCGGCTATCACTTTTGGATGGACCCGCGGCGTATTAACTTGTTGGTGGGGTAACGGCCTACCAAGGTAATGATACGTAGCCGAACTGAGAGGTTGATCGGCCACATTGGGACTGAGACACGGCCCAAACTCCTACGGGAGGCAGCAGTAGGGAATCTTCCACAATGGGCGCAAGCCTGATGGAGCAACGCCGCGTGAGTGAAGAAGGTCTTCGGATCGTAAAACTCTGTTGTTAGAGAAGAACATGCGAGAGAGTAACTGTTCTTGTATTGACGGTATCTAACCAGAAAGCCACGGCTAACTACGTGCCAGCAGCCGCGGTAATACGTAGGTGGCAAGCGTTGTCCGGATTTATTGGGCGTAAAGGGAACGCAGGCGGTCCTTTAAGTCTGATGTGAAAGCCTTCGGCTTAACCGAAGAATTGCATTGGAAACTGGAGGACTTGAGTGCAGAAGAGGAGAGTGGAACTCCATGTGTAGCGGTGAAATGCGTAGATATATGGAAGAACACCAGTGGCGAAAGCGGCTCTCTGGTCTGTAACTGACGCTGAGGTTCGAAAGTGTGGGTAGCAAACAGGATTAGATACCCTGGTAGTCCACACCGTAAACGATGAATGCTAAGTGTTGGAGGGTTTCCGCCCTTCAGTGCTGCAGCTAACGCAATAAGCATTCCGCCTGGGGAGTACGACCGCAAGGTTGAAACTCAAAGGAATTGACGGGGGCCCGCACAAGCGGTGGAGCATGTGGTTTAATTCGAAGCAACGCGAAGAACCTTACCAGGTCTTGACATCCTTTGACCATCTTAGAGATAAGATTTTCCCTTCGGGGACAAAATGACAGGTGGTGCATGGCTGTCGTCAGCTCGTGTCGTGAGATGTTGGGTTAAGTCCCGCAACGAGCGCAACCCTTGTTGTCAGTTGCCAGCATTAAGTTGGGCACTCTGGCGAGACTGCCGGTGACAAACCGGAGGAAGGTGGGGACGACGTCAAGTCATCATGCCCCTTATGACCTGGGCTACACACGTGCTACAATGGACGGTACAACGAGTCGCAAACTCGCGAGGGCAAGCTAATCTCTTAAAGCCGTTCTCAGTTCGGATTGTAGGCTGCAACTCGCCTACATGAAGTCGGAATCGCTAGTAATCGCGAATCAGCATGTCGCGGTGAATACGTTCCCGGGCCTTGTACACACCGCCCGTCACACCATGAGAGTTTGTAACACCCAAAGCCGGTGGGGTAACCTTTTAGGAGCTAGCCGTCTAAGGTGGGACAGATGATTGGGGTGAAGTCGTAACAAGGTAGCCGTAGGAGAACCTGCGGCTGGATCACCTCCTTTCTAAGGAAAATTACGGAAACCTACACGGGGTTTAAAACTTTGTTTAGTTTTGAGGGGTTTACTTCTCGAATATGGGCCTATAGCTCAGCTGGTTAGAGCGCACGCCTGATAAGCGTGAGGTCGATGGTTCGAGTCCATTTAGGCCCATTTACATAGAAATATTTCTAACTCATGGGGCTTTAGCTCAGTTGGGAGAGCGCCTGCTTTGCAAGCAGGAGGTCATCGGTTCGATCCCGTTAAGCTCCATTGATAGCGTAAGCTATCGAACTTGTTCTTTGAAAACTAGATATTTATTCTATTTCTTATTTAATGAAAAACCGAGAAAACACCGCGTTTTAAAGAGTTAAAACAAGAATTAGTTCTTAATTGCAAACTCATAGCTTGAATTATTAAGCGAGGTTAAGTTATTAAGGGCGCATGGTGGATGCCTTGGCACTAGGAGCCGATGAAGGACGTGACTAACTGCGATATGCTTCGGGGAGTTGTAAGTAAACTGTGAACCGGAGATTTCCGAATGGGGCAACCCAGCAGGCCTAACGGCCTGTTATCGCTAAGTGAATTCATAGCTTAGTTGAAGGTAGACGTGGGGAACTGAAACATCTAAGTACCCATAGGAAGAGAAAGAAATTCGATTCCCCCAGTAGCGGCGAGCGAAGAGGGAAGAGCCCAAACCGAGAAGCTTGCTTCTCGGGGTTGTAGGACTGGACTTTAG
>NZ_CP104397.1:297500-405000 GCF_025311475.1 Ligilactobacillus agilis
AAGGAAGTAAGACCCCTGAGAGATGATCAGGTAGATAGGATGGAAGTGGAAGTGCGGTGACGTATGAAGCGGACCATTACTAATCGGTCGAGGACTTAACCAAGTAAAAAAACGTAAGTTTTTTCGGAAAGTTCAAAGGAAAAGAATAAAATCTAGTTTTGAGAGAACAAGTTCTCTTAAAAAAATAGTGCGGTGACGATGGCATGAAGGCTACACCTGTTCCCATTCCGAACACAGAAGTTAAGCTTCATAGCGCCGAGAGTAGTTGGAGGAACGCCTCCTGTGAGGGTAGGACGTTGCCGTGCGATTTGGAGGATTAGCTCAGTTGGGAGAGCGTCTGCCTTACAAGCAGAGGGTCACAGGTTCGAGCCCTGTATCCTCCATCTTGAGTCGTTAGCTCAGTTGGTAGAGCATCTGACTTTTAATCAGAGGGTCGACAGTTCGAGCCTGTCACGACTCATAGTCATAGCTCTTATGAGATTTATGATGACTCAATAATCACCATAATGGTATGCCGACTTAGCTCAGTTGGTAGAGCATCTGATTTGTAATCAGAGGGTCGGGCGTTCGAATCGTCTAGTCGGCATATGCGGAAGTAGTTCAGTGGTAGAACATCACCTTGCCAAGGTGGGGGTCGCGGGTTCGAATCCCGTCTTCCGCTCTTACATTATGCCGGGGTGGCGGAACTGGCAGACGCACAGGACTTAAAATCCTGCGGTGAGTGATCACCGTACCGGTTCGATTCCGGTCCTCGGCATTTTGTTTTTTATATATGCACCCATAGCGCAACTGGATAGAGTGTCTGACTACGAATCAGAAGGTTGTAGGTTCGACTCCTACTGGGTGCATTTTTTTATTTCGGGAAGTAGCTCAGCTTGGTAGAGCACCTGGTTTGGGACCAGGGGGTCGCAGGTTCGAATCCTGTCTTCCCGATTTTTTATTGCCTTAAAGGATTTTCATGAATTTACTTCGTGGAAGTCCTTTTTTGTTATATTGGTGTATAATAACTAATATAGACGGGAAATAGCTCAGCTTGGTAGAGCGCCACGTTCGGGACGTGGAAGTCGCAGGTTCAAATCCTGTTTTCCCGATAATCAGGGTCTTAAGAGTACCGGGATGTGACTCAATTTTTTGCATTTTATAGACGCTATTGTTTATAATAAAAGTCAACAATAGTCAAACAAAGGAAGGTCTTTTTATGCAGAGTCGCAATATTTCTGATATTATCGAACAGTATTTAAAGGATATTTTAGCGGATTCTCAGCAAATTGAAATTAAGCGTTCCGAAGTAGCAGAGTTATTCAACTGCGTACCTTCACAGATAAACTACGTAATTAAGACGCGTTTTACGATTCCTAATGGTTACTTAGTTCAAAGTAAGCGAGGGGGTGGTGGCTACATCAGAATCGCCAAAGTTAATTTGATAGATGATACAGATATTCTTGATGAATTAACCGCTTATATTGGTACTAGTATCAATGCCAGCCGGGGCTTACAGGTAGTCCAAAGCCTCTATGAAGAAAAACTAATCAGTAGACGCGAGGCTAATTTGATTTTAGCAACCATTGAACGGTCGACTTTAGCTTTTGCTGATAAAAAATTAGAAGATGCAGTTCGCGCTAGAATTTTGGTTGGAATTTTAGAACGATTAAGATGCGCTGATTAATCTAAAGAAAGAAGGGATTATGATGGACGAACTATATACTCCGAGTGCTAACCGCGTCCTGATACTCGCCCAAGAACAGGCGAACTACTTTAAGCATCAAGCAATTGGGACAGAGCACCTCTTATTAGCACTGTCCCTCGAAGAAAATGGTATCGCCAATAAGGTTTTACGGCAAAATGTTATCACAGCAACCGATATTCGAGAAGAAATTGAACGGCTTACGGGCTATGGTAACTTAAGAAGACAGGCGCCTGATAATTACTTGCCATATTCGCCTAAGGCTAAGGCTGTATTAGAAAAGGCCAAAAACGAAGCAAGTATTCTAAATGCCGCTAAGGTAGGGACAGAACACATCCTTTTAGCCTTATTAGACGATGAAACGATTGTTTCTTCACGGATTTTAGCTAGTTTAAATGTTGATGTAAAAAGGATTAAGCAGTCCATTTATCATCAATTAGGGGTTAGTCCTGTCCAAGTTCGGAAAGCTACCCGGGCTAACAACATGAAAAACCAAGAAAAAACTCCAACTTTAGATGAATTAGCTAGGGACTTAACGGCGATGGCTGCCAATCAAGAGGTAGATCCAGTTGTTGGTAGGGACCAAGAAATTAAACGAGTTATTCAAGTGTTGAGTAGGCGGACTAAAAATAATCCAGTTTTACTTGGTGAACCTGGGGTTGGTAAGACCGCCGTGGCTGAAGGCTTAGCTCAAAAGATTGTGTTAGAACAAGTTCCAGATAACCTTTTGACCAAGCGGATTATGATGTTAGATATGGGTTCGTTGGTAGCCGGGACAAAGTTTAGGGGTGAGTTTGAAGACCGCCTTAAGAAGATTCTAGACGAAATCTACCAAGATGGGAATGTGATTTTATTTATTGATGAACTGCATACCTTAATTGGGGCCGGTGGTGCCGAGGGCGCAATTGATGCTTCCAATATTTTGAAACCAGCGTTAGCTCGCGGCGAAGTTCAAGTGATTGGGGCAACAACTTTAGATGAATATCAAAAGTATGTCGAATCAGATGCGGCCTTAGAACGACGCTTTGCCCGCGTCAACGTCGAAGAACCAACTAAGAAAGTTACGTTGGAAATTTTAACGGGGCTTAGACCACGGTATGAAAAGTTTCATAAGGTAAAATTGACCGACGAAGCGTTAAAAGCGGCGGTCGATTATAGTAGCCGTTATATCACCAACCGTTTCTTGCCAGATAAGGCGATTGATTTAATGGACGAATCGGCTGCCCGGGTTAGAATTGCTCATTCTGAAAAGAAGAGCAAACTTTCAGAAAGCAAGTTAAAACTAGACGAACTTTCCCATGCTAAAGATGAAGCTTTGCTGCGTGAAGACTTCGAAGAAGCTGCTAAGCTGCGGAACCAAGAGCTAAAATTGCGGCAAAAATTGGCAGAGATGAAGCGGCGTGAGGAAGAAAAAGCTAAGAAGTTAGAATTTAATATTAAAGTTACTGCGCAAGACGTGGCCGGGGTAGTTGCTGATTGGACCGGAGTGCCAGTAACTCAGATGACCAAGACTGAAAGTGAGCGCCTGATTAACTTGGAAAAGGTTCTTCACGAACGAGTGGTGGGACAAGCAGAGGCTGTCAGCGCTGTAGCTAAGGCAATTAGGCGGGCACGCAGTGGTTTAAGTGACCCAGGTCGTCCAATTGGTTCCTTCATGTTCTTAGGCCCAACTGGTGTGGGGAAGACAGAGTTAGCCAAGGCCTTAGCACAAGCAATGTTTGGCGACGAAGATTCAATGATTAGGATTGATATGAGTGAATACATGGAGAAATACTCCACTAGTCGCCTAGTCGGTTCTCCTCCAGGTTACGTTGGTTATGATGAAGGTGGCCAGTTAACGGAAAAGGTTAGAAATAAACCTTATTCCGTAGTGCTTTTAGACGAGGTTGAAAAGGCACACCCAGATGTGTTTAACATTTTATTACAAGTCCTAGACGATGGTTACTTGACTGACTCGAAGGGAAGACGGGTAGATTTTAGAAACACCATCATTATTATGACCTCTAACTTAGGGGCAACTGCCTTAAGGGATGATAAGGCAGTTGGTTTTGGGGTAGCTAAACCGAGCGATGAGTACGCGGCAATGTCGGCTAAGATTCGCGAAGCTTTAAAGAAGAGTTTCAGACCGGAATTCCTAAACCGAATTGATGAGATTGTCATCTTCCATTCTCTAGTTAAAGAGGAATTACATGAAATCGTTAAGAAGATGGCTAAGCAAATCGTGGACCGGTTAGCACAAAAAGATGTGAAATTAAAAATTACGCCGGCTGCTATTGATGTTATCGCTAAGGCGGGCTTTGATCCCGAATATGGTGCTAGACCAATTAGACGAGCCTTACAAAATAAGGTTGAAGATAAATTGAGTGATGCACTCTTGATGGGCCAAATTGTTCAAGGTGCTACCGTAACCTTGGGAGCTTCGAAGGGTAAGATAACGTTAAATGTTAAGGAAGCTAGCCCGGTTTCAACTAAATAGGATTAGTTTGAAAAAGACTTTCATTTTTTGATGAAAGTCTTTTTTTGTATTGACAAAAATCTTATTAGTGGCTATAATTATTAGATGCAAAAACTGTGAATTTAGATACTTATTATGATCTATTGTCCATAATAAGTGAATGAAGAAGCAAAAATAGTGAAGGGAAGCTAAGGCTACTGACTCTGTTTTTGGTTTTTTTTTGCCAAAATTCACTGAAAATTTGCGTGAAATTGTATTTGTAACATAAATGTAATATTTTCAGTCGTAAATTCGCAGAAATATTTTGAGAGGTGAACAACTTGGCAGGACACTTAGTAAAATACGGTAAGCACCGTGTACGTAGAAGTTATTCTCGCATTAAAGAAGTGCTCGATTTACCTAACTTGATTGAAATTCAAACTGACTCCTACAAATGGTTCTTAGATGAAGGTTTACGGGAAATGTTTGATGATATCATGCCTATCGAGGATTTCCAAGGTAACTTATCACTTGAATTTGTTGATTATCAATTATTAGAACCTAAGTATACAGTTGATGAAGCACGGGAACACGATGCAAACTACTCAGCACCATTGCATGTGACTCTACGTTTAATCAACCATGAAACAGACGAAATTAAATCTCAAGACGTCTTCTTTGGTGATTTCCCATTAATGACTAAGCAAGGGACATTTATTATCAACGGGGCAGAACGTGTTATTGTTTCCCAATTAGTTCGTTCACCAGGGGTTTATTTCAACTCTGAATTAGATAAGAATGGTCGGGAAAACTTTGGCACGACTGTTATTCCTAACCGGGGTGCTTGGTTAGAATATGAAACAGATGCTAAAAACGTGGCTTACGTTCGAATTGACCGGACCCGGAAGATTCCTTTGACCGAATTAGTTCGGGCTTTAGGGTATGAAACAGATAGCGACATCGTTCAAATCTTAGGGACTGAAAGCGACAGCTTAAACCTAACTTTGGAAAAGGATGTTCATAAAAATACTGAGGATTCCCGGGTAGAAGAAGCATTAAAGGACATCTACGAACGCTTACGTCCGGGTGAACCTAAGACTGCTGATTCATCACGGAGTTTATTAACAGCTCGTTTCTTTGATCCAAAACGTTATGACTTAGCACCAGTTGGTCGTTATAAGATTAACAAGAAGTTGGATTTAAAGACCCGGTTATTGAACCAACGGTTAGCAGAAACCTTAGTTGATCCTGAAACAGGGGAAATTATCGTTGCTAAAGATGAAGTAATTGATAAGCGCGTAATGGAAAAATTAGCTCCATACTTGGCTCGTGATGACTTCAAGATGGTTACATTCACCCCATCATCTGAAGGGGTTGTCCAAGAAGATATGACTTTACAAATCATCAAGGTTTACTCACAAGTAGACCCTGAACGAGTTGTAAACATGATTGGCAATGGTAACATCTCCATTGACTTTAAACACATTACCCCAGCAGATATCTTGGCATCAATGAACTACTTCTTTAACTTACAAGAAGGTATTGGTTCAACTGATGATATTGACCACTTGGGTAACCGGCGGATTCGTTCAGTTGGTGAATTACTGCAAAACCAATTCAGAATCGGTTTATCTCGGATGGAACGTGTTGTTCGTGAAAGAATGTCAATTCAAGATACAGCTACGGTAACCCCACAACAGTTAATCAACATTCGGCCAGTGGTAGCATCAATCAAAGAATTCTTTGGTTCTTCCCAGTTATCACAGTTCATGGATCAAACTAACCCATTGGGTGAATTGACCCACAAACGTCGTCTGTCAGCCTTAGGGCCTGGTGGTTTGACTCGTGACCGGGCTGGTTACGAAGTGCGGGACGTGCACTATACTCACTATGGCCGGATGTGTCCAATTGAAACCCCTGAAGGTCCTAACATCGGGTTGATTAACTCCTTGTCATCTTATGCACGGGTTAACCGTTACGGTTTCGTTGAATCTCCTTATCGGCGTGTTTCTTGGGAAACTCACAAGGTTACAGATAAGATTGATTATCTAACTGCCGATGAAGAAGATAACTACATCGTAGCCCAAGCCAACTCACCATTAAACGATGATGGTTCATTCGTTGACGACGTGGTTATGGCTCGGCACAAGGATGAAAACATCGAAGTTTCAATTGACAAAGTTGACTACATGGACGTTTCTCCTAAGCAAGTAGTTGCTGTTGCGACAGCATGTATTCCATTCTTGGAAAACGATGACTCCAACCGGGCCTTGATGGGGGCCAACATGCAACGGCAAGCTGTTCCTTTGATTCAACCACATGCACCACTTGTTGGGACTGGGATTGAATATAAGGCTGCCCACGACTCTGGTGATGCTTTAATTTCAGAACATGCCGGGGTAGTTGAATACGTTGATGCTCGTGAGGTTCGGGTTCGCCGTGACGATGGTTCTTTAGACAAGTACAAATTGATGAAGTTCCGTCGTTCCAACGGTGGTAAGAACTACAACCAAACACCAATCGTTAGAGTAGGTGACCGAGTTGATGCTGACGAAGTATTAGCTGACGGTCCATCAATGGAACAAGGTGAATTAGCCTTAGGTCAAAACCCATTGATTGCCTTCATGACTTGGGATGGTTACAACTTCGAAGATGCGATTGCCATCAACGAACGCCTAGTTAAAGAAGATGTTTACACTTCAATTCACATTGAAGAACATGAATCAGAAGCGCGTGACACTAAGTTAGGGCCTGAAGAAATCACTCGTGAAATCCCTAACGTCGGTGAAGATGCTTTGAAGAACCTCGATGAATTTGGGATTATCCGTATTGGGGCAGAAGTAAAAGACGGCGATATCTTAGTTGGTAAGGTTACTCCTAAGGGAATGACTGAATTATCAGCTGAAGAACGGCTCTTGCACGCTATCTTCGGAGAAAAGGCACGTGAAGTACGTGATACTTCTCTACGGGTACCTCACGGTGGTGGCGGTATCGTCCAAGATGTTAAGATCTTTACCCGCGAAGCAGGCGACGAATTGTCACCAGGTGTTAACCAAATGGTGCGGGTATACATCGCCCAAAAGCGGAAGTTACAAGTTGGGGATAAGATGGCCGGTCGTCACGGTAACAAGGGGACTGTGTCCGTTGTTATTCCAGAAGAAGATATGCCATTTATGCCTGATGGTACTCCAATCGATATCATGCTTTCACCAATGGGTGTGCCTTCACGTATGAACATTGGGCAAGTATTAGACTTGCACTTAGGGATGGCTGCTCGTAAATTAGGCATCCACGTTGCTTCTCCTGTTTTTGATGGGGCTCGTGATGAAGATATTTGGGGTGCCTTAAAGGAAGCTGGGTTACCAAGCGATGGTAAGACTGTCCTATACGATGGTCGGACTGGTGAAGCCTTCGATAACCGGATTGCCGTTGGGGTTATGTACTACATGAAATTAGCCCACATGGTTGATGATAAGATTCACGCTCGTTCAATTGGACCTTACTCATTGGTTACTCAACAACCACTTGGTGGTAAGGCTCAATTTGGGGGCCAACGTTTCGGGGAAATGGAAGTTTGGGCCCTAGAAGCTTACGGGGCTGCTTACACCCTACAAGAAATCTTGACATACAAGTCTGATGACGTTGTCGGACGGGTTAAGACTTACGAAGCAATCGTTAAGGGTGAACAAATTCCACAACCTGGTGTGCCAGAATCATTCCGTGTGTTAGTTAAAGAATTACAAGCCTTAGGGTTAGATATGAAAGTACTTGACGCTGACAAGAATGAAATCGAACTTCGTGATAAAGAAGACGAAGATGAAGAAGACGGCAACAAGGAAAAGGTTCTTAACTTAAGTAAGATTGAAAAGGCTAAGGCTGAAGAAACAAAGACGGCTGAAGCACAAAACGAAAAGTAGTTAGTAACAGAGCAATTAATAATAAGGGAGGTCGGTCCTTTGATCGATGTCAATAAATTCGATAGTATGCAAATCGGCCTAGCTTCATCCGATAAGATTCGTTCATGGTCTTATGGGGAAGTTAGAAAACCAGAAACTATCAACTACCGTACATTGAAACCAGAAAAAGATGGGCTATTTGATGAAAGAATTTTCGGACCTACAAAAGATTGGGAATGTGCCTGTGGTAGGTATAAGCGGATTCGTTACAAGGGCTTAATCTGTGATAAATGTCATGTCGAAGTTACTCGCTCTAAAGTTCGGCGTGAACGGATGGGTCACATCGAATTGGCTGCACCTGTAACCCACATTTGGTATTTCAAAGGAATTCCTAGCCGCATGGGTCTTGTTTTAGATATGAGTCCTCGTGCGTTAGAAGAAGTAATCTACTTTGCTTCTTACGTGGTAACAGACCCAGGTGATACTCCATTAGAAAAGAAACAGCTAATGACTGAACGCGAATACCGTGAAAAGTCAGCTGAATATCCTGGTAAGTTCAAGGCTGCGATGGGGGCTGAAGCAATTCGGACTTTATTAAATGACGTTGACCTTGAAAAAGAATGTGCTGAATTAAAAGAAGAATTAAAGGAAGCTACTGGTCAAAAGCGGACTCGGGCAGTGCGGCGCTTAGACATCTTAGAAGCCTTCTTAAAATCAGGTAATGATCCTGCTTGGATGGTTATGGATGCAGTGCCAGTTATCCCACCTGATTTACGCCCAATGGTTCAATTAGAAGGGGGCCGCTTCGCTACTTCTGACTTGAACGACTTATACCGGCGGGTTATCAACAGAAACAATCGGTTACAACGTTTGTTAGACCTACACGCACCTGGAATTATCGTTCAAAACGAAAAGCGGATGTTGCAAGAAGCTGTCGATGCCTTAGTGGATAACGGTCGTCGTGGTCGTCCTGTTGTGGGACCAGGTAACCGCCCACTTAAGTCACTTTCTCACATGCTTAAAGGTAAGCAAGGTCGTTTCCGGCAAAACTTACTTGGGAAGCGGGTTGACTACTCTGGTCGTTCCGTTATCGACGTTGGTCCTAAGTTAAAACTTAGTCAAATGGGGATTCCTCACGAAATGGCGCTTGAATTGTTCAAACCATTCATGATGAAAGAATTAGTTCAACGTGAAATGGCCTCAAACATCAAGAACGCTAAGCGTAAGATTGACCGCCGTGACGATGATATCTGGGATGTTTTAGAAGAAGTTATCAAGGAACACCCAGTGCTTTTAAACCGGGCCCCTACGCTTCACCGTTTAGGGATCCAAGCCTTCGAACCAACTTTGGTTGATGGGAAAGCAATGCGGCTTCACCCACTTGCCTGCGAAGCTTATAACGCCGACTTTGATGGGGACCAAATGGCCATCCACGTTCCATTGTCAGCAGAAGCTCAAGCAGAAGCAAGGTTATTAATGTTAGCTGCCCACCACATCTTGGCTCCAAAAGATGGGAAGCCAATCATCTCACCATCTCAAGATATGACCATCGGTAACTACTACATTACAATTGAAGAAGCTAACCGTGAAGGCGAAGGGATGATCTTCAAGGATGTTAACGAAGTGCGGACTGCTTACCAAAACAACTACGTGCACTTGCACACTCGGATTGGTTTGCAAACTGATAGCTTAGTTAAGGCAGGTAAGCCATTTACTCAATGGCAAAAAGACCGGATTTTAGTAACTACCGCTGGTAAAGCCATCTTTAACGAAATCTTACCAGCTGATTTCCCTTACTTGAACGAACCAACAAGTGAAAACTTGACAGGTAAAGTTCCAGACAAGTATTTCTTAGAACCAGGTCAAGACATTCATGAATACTTGGCGCAAGCACCATTGGTAGGACCATTTAAGTCAGGCTTCTTATCCGATATCATTGCCCAAGTTTACAAGGACTACAAGGTGACAGCAACTGCTGAATTGCTTGACCGCATGAAAGACCTTGGTTACTATGAATCAACTAAGTCTGGGTTGACAGTGGGGATTGCCGACGTTACTGATCTTAAGGAAAAACCAGCTATCGTTGAACAAGCCCACAAAGAAGTTGCTAACGTTGCTAAGCAATTCCGGCGTGGTTTGATTACCGAAGACGAACGTTACAACAACGTTATTGCTATTTGGAACAAGGCTAAAGATGACATCCAAAACAAGCTGGTTGAAAACATGGACCCATCTAACCCAATCCAAATGATGAGTGATTCAGGTGCTCGTGGTAACATCTCCAACTTTACTCAGTTAGCCGGGATGCGTGGTTTGATGGCCGCTCCTAACGGTAAGACAATGGAACTTCCAGTTATCGCCAACTTCCGTGAAGGACTTTCTGTTTTGGAAATGTTTATTTCTACTCACGGGGCACGTAAAGGGATGACTGATACGGCCTTGAAGACTGCCGACTCTGGTTACTTGACTCGTCGTTTAGTTGATGTTGCTCAAGATGTTATCATTCGTGAAAAGGATTGTGGGACAGACCGTGGTTTGGATGTCACAGCTATCCGTGAAGGTAACGAAATGATTGAACCACTTTATGACCGGATTTTAGGTCGTTACACTATGAAGACCGTTAAGAATCCAGCTACTGGTGAAGTGATTGTTCCAGCTAACGTAATGATTGACGAAGAAATGGCACAAGCAGTTGTTGATGCTGGCGTTGAAATGGTAACTATTCGCTCAGCCTTCACTTGCAACACGCGTCACGGTGTCTGTGAACACTGCTATGGTCGGAACATGGCTACTGGTGACGAAGTTGAAGTTGGTGAAGCAGTCGGAACTGTAGCCGCCCAATCAATCGGTGAACCTGGTACTCAGTTAACTATGCGTACCTTCCACACTGGGGGGGTTGCCGGTGACGATATTACTCAAGGGCTTCCTCGTGTTCAAGAAATTTTTGAAGCACGTAACCCTAAAGGGCGGGCTCAAATCACCGAAGTTACAGGGATTGTTGAAACTATCGAAGAAAACCCAGCAGAACGGACTAAGGAAGTTACTGTTAAGGGTGAAACAGACACCCGGGTTTACAGCTTACCATTCACTTCTGTATTGAAGGTTAAGGAAGGCGACGCTGTTCACCGTGGGGATGCCTTGACTGTAGGTTCAATCGATCCTAAGGAATTGATTTTAGTTCGGGATGTCTTATCAACTGAAAACTACATCTTGCGCGAAGTTCAAAAAGTTTACCGGATGCAAGGGGTAGAAATCTCAGATAAGCACGTTGAAGTTATGGCCCGCCAAATGTTGCGGAAGGTTCGGATTATGGATCCAGGTGACACCGACATGCTTCCAGGAACATTGATGGATATCAGTGACTTTAAGGATCGCAACACCGATACTTTAATTAGCGGTGGTATCCCAGCAACTGCTCGGCCAGTGCTTCTTGGGATTACTAAGGCTTCCTTGGAAACAAACAGTTTCTTATCAGCTGCTTCCTTCCAAGAAACAACGCGGGTTCTTACTGACGCTGCAATTCGTGGCAAGAATGACCCATTAGTTGGTTTGAAGGAAAATGTTATCATCGGTAAGATTATTCCTGCCGGTACAGGGATGAAGAAGTACCGTGATATTCAACCTGAAGAAGTGGGAACTGTTTCTAAGAGTGTTTATTCCATTTCAGACGTGGAAAAATCCCTCAAGGAAAAAGCAGAGTCAACTAGCTCTGAAGACTAATAACTAGATAAAATGCGAAGTCAGAAGTGAAAGCTTTTGGCTTCGCATTTTTTATTTAGAAAACAGCTAGTGAATAAGTGAGTCTAATGTGATGGTACCCAGGGCTATAGTAGAGTGATATAATACAAAAAGTAAATCAGAGAGTGGGTGTGTATATGAGTCGACACGTCGTTGTAGTAGATTATAATCCAATTTGGAAGAAAAAATATGAACAAGAAGCATTGTTAATCAAAGAGATTTTTGCAGATAACTTGATTGCAATTTATCATATTGGAAGTACTTCTGTGGATGGGTTAGCAGCCAAACCTATTATTGACATTATGGTTGTCGTAAGAAGTCTTGCAAAGGTAGATAATATTGCAAAAGACCTTTTAAAAATAGGCTATGAGTATCTAGGTGAGTTTGGTATAGCGGGTAGACGTTACCTTTGCAAAGGTAAAGATGAACAAACACATCATATTCATATTTTTCAAGCAGACGATTGGGATAATATTAGTCGGCACCTTGCGTTTAGTAATTATTTGCGGACACACGCACAGGAACGAGCTGAGTATGCACAAATTAAAACTGAACTTGCACATCGATTTTCTGATGATATTGATAGTTATTTCGAGGGTAAAGAGAGTTTTGTACGTAATATAGAAACACGTGCTCTTTTCCAATTTGATGGGACCTGGGACAAGATGTATGTTGCCGCACGGAATGTACAATTTGATAGGAAAATTTCTTCGTTAGTTGAAGCGGGTGGGGTTTCCGCTGCAATTCTAACTTCGAAGGGGACTATCTATACCGGTGTTTGCATTGATACTGCTTGTTCTTTAGGAATGTGTGCAGAAAGAAATGCCATCGCAAACATGATTACTAGCGGTGAGAGTGCTATTCGGCGTGTTATGGCTATTGGCCGAAATGGTAAAGCTATTCCGCCTTGTGGTGCTTGCCGGGAATTGATGACACAATTAATGCCTGATAATTATCTCGGTATTGAAATTATGCTAGATTATGAGGAAAAACAGGTCGTTACATTAGGAGATATTACTCCCAACTGGTGGCTGTGAAGAAAACGCTAAATTATACCCTTGTCGTAGGCTACTAAGAGATAAAATGATTGCTGAGGTATACGTTCTTATGAATGTATGCCTTTTATTTTAAAATCTAAGTAAGGTATTGAGACTTTAGAGCGCCTTTTATACTAAAAAGTAGAGCAGTATAAAGCTAGCAGTAGTCAAAAAGGGGATAAAGGCAAGTGAAGTTGGGCGGTCTTTTTTTAGGCTAAAGTAACATAAAGCAAGACAGGAGGCTAAGCAAGTGGTAGCGAGTAGAAACTGTATGCCAAAACTAGCCCATAAAAAGCCAAGGTAAATTAAATCCCCACTGCCTAAAAGTTGCAGGTAGGTTGCACCTACTAAAATAACTAAGAAACACAAGCTACAGCCCGGTTCAAGTGGGGGCCAACTTAGTTTTTGAGTTAATAAGACTAGGCCACCGAGGTAAAGTTCAAACGCGGGGACGCTTTGCGTTAAGTAGTCGCTGAGGGCGAGCAGTAGACTCCAGGCACAAAAAATTGAAAGGCTAGCCCAAAGGTGTGGCGCTTTAGAAGCGAAAAGGCTGAGCATATATAGGCCAAAAGTAAGTTCAACCAATGTCGAGTGCAAGGAAATTTTGTGGTGGCAGTAGTAACAGCGTCCCCGTTGTAAGCAAAAACCTAAGATGGGAATTAGTTGCCAAAAGTTAAGGGGATGGTGGCAGTAATCACAGTAGGAACCAGGGTAAAAAATTGATTCGCTATGAGCATAGCGATAAGCATAGCAGCTAGAAAATGAAGCCCAAACGGTGGCGTAACAAAAAACAGCAAATAAATACATGAAAATCCCTCCCTATATATAGATATACGCAAAAAAAGTGAAATTAATCTTTTTTTGTCAAAAATAAAATTAAAGTAAAATCGGGCGTTGACTTTAACGGGCTGATTGTGGTAACCTATTAAAGGTGCTTTATGTGAACAGTTCTCTTGGATGATTCCAAGATCGTGCTGGCTGTGAGCTTGGCACACATTTCAACATGCGTCTCGGACGTAATTTTTTTAAACCTAAAAAAGAAACTCCTGGATGTGTGGACTTAAATAATTAGGAAATAAGGAAGGAGGAAGCTTTAGATGCCTACAATCAACCAATTAGTTCGTAAGGGTCGTAAATCTAAAGGTTCAAAATCTAATGCCCCAGCTTTAAACTTTGGGTATAACTCATTTAAGAAAGTGCAAACTAACAACTCTGCACCACAAAAACGTGGGGTTGCTACTCGTGTCGGTACAATGACACCTAAGAAGCCTAACTCTGCTTTACGTAAGTATGCTCGTGTTCGTTTATCAAACTTAATCGAAGTTACAGCTTACATCCCAGGGATTGGCCACAACTTACAAGAACACAGTGTTGTACTTATCCGTGGTGGTCGTGTAAAAGACTTACCTGGGGTTCGTTACCACATCGTTCGTGGTGCCTTGGATACAGCCGGTGTTGACGGTCGTATGCAAAGCCGTTCTAAGTATGGTACAAAGAAACCTAAGAAATAATTTTAAAATAAGTAATTAAAAACGAAAAGTAACTAGTATTTGAGGAGGTCATTTTAGATGCCAAGAAAAGGTGCCGTAGCAAAACGCGAAGTACTCCCAGATCCAATTTATAACTCAAAATTGGTTACTCGCTTAATCAACCGTTTAATGTTAGATGGTAAGCGTGGGACTGCATCAAAAATTTTATACCAAGCATTTGATATTATTAAGGAACAAACAGGTAATGATCCATTAGAAGTCTTCGAAGAAGCAATGAAGAACATCATGCCTGTTCTTGAAGTTAAGGCTCGCCGTGTTGGTGGTTCTAACTACCAAGTTCCTATCGAAGTTCGTCCAGACCGTCGGACTACTTTAGGTTTACGTTGGTTAGTAAACTACTCACGTTTACGTGGTGAACACACAATGCCAGAACGTTTGGCAAAAGAAATCATGGACGCAGCTAACAACACTGGTGCTTCTGTTAAGAAACGTGAAGACACACATAAGATGGCTGACGCTAACCGTGCTTTTGCACACTACCGTTGGTAAGATTTTTCCAAATGGCTATTATACGATTGCTACAATCTATAGTAGTCATTTTTTTGAAAAAAGCGCCTAAAGCTTTATAATATAAGTGTATTACTTTTAACTATTTGATTTTTGGAAGGAGAGAGACTCTCACATGGCAAACAAACGTGAATTCCCATTGGAAAAAACACGTAACATCGGTATTGTTGCCCACATCGATGCTGGTAAGACAACTACTACCGAACGTATCTTGTACTACACAGGTAAGATTCACAAGATTGGTGAAACACACGATGGTGCTTCCCAAATGGACTGGATGGAACAAGAACAAGAACGTGGGATTACTATCACATCTGCCGCTACTACAGCGCAATGGAAAGACCACCGCATCAACATCATCGATACCCCAGGGCACGTTGACTTCACTGTCGAAGTTGAACGTTCATTACGTGTTCTTGATGGTGCCGTTGTTGTTTTGGATGCTCAATCAGGGGTAGAACCACAAACAGAAAACGTATGGCGTCAAGCTACTACATACGGTGTTCCACGTATTGTTTTCATTAACAAGATGGATAAGATTGGGGCTAACTTTGACTACTCAGTAAGCACAATCAAGGACCGTTTGCAAGCTAACCCATTACCAGTTCAAATGCCTATCGGTGCAGAAGATCAATTTGAAGGTGTTATCGACTTGATCGAAATGAAGGCCGATTTATACGATGAAGATGAACTTGGTTCAAAATGGGATGTTGTTGATGTTCCTGACGAATACAAGGAAGAAGCTGAATCACGTCGTGATGAAATGATTGAAGCTTTAGCTGATGTTAACGAAGACATCATGGAAAAATATCTTGATGGTCAAGAAATTTCCAACGATGAAATCCGGGCAGCGATTCGTCAAGCTACTTTGAACTTGGATGTTTACCCAGTCTTTGCTGGTTCTGCCTTCAAGAACAAAGGTGTGCAAATGATGCTTGATGGGGTTAACGACTACTTACCATCACCAGTTGATGTTAAGCCATACAAGGCAACTAACCCTGACACTGACGAAGAGGTTGAATTGATTGCTGACGATAACAAGCCATTTGCTGGTTTGGCCTTCAAGATTGCAACTGATCCATTCGTTGGTCGTTTAACTTTCTTCCGTGTTTACACTGGGACTTTAGAAGCTGGTTCATACGTCTTGAACGCAACTAAGGGCAAGCGTGAACGTGTAGGTCGTTTACTTCAAATGCACTCAAACAACCGGACTGAAATCCCTGAAGTATTCTCAGGTGATATCGCCGCTGCTATCGGTTTGAAGAACACTACTACTGGGGACTCATTAACTGATCCTAAGACTCCATTATTACTTGAATCAATGGAATTCCCAGAACCAGTTATCCAAGTTTCTGTTGAACCTAAGTCAAAAGCTGACCAAGATAAGATGGATGTTGCTTTACAAAAACTTGCTGAAGAAGATCCTACTTTCAAGGCAGAAACTAACCCAGAAACTGGTGAAACTTTAATCGCCGGGATGGGTGAATTGCACTTAGATATCATCGTTGACCGTATGAAGCGTGAATTTAACGTTGAAGCAACTGTTGGTGCTCCACAAGTTGCTTACCGTGAAACATTTACTAAGCAAGTTTCCGCTCAAGGTAAATTTGTTCGCCAATCTGGTGGTAAAGGTCAATACGGGGATGTTTGGGTTGAATTTACTCCTAACGAAGAAGGTAAAGGCTTCGAATTCGAAGATGCTATCGTCGGTGGGGTTGTTCCTCGTGAATACATTCCTTCAGTTGAACAAGGTTTGAAAGAAGCTATGCAAAACGGGGTCTTAGCAGGTTACCCATTAATCGATGTTAAGGCTAAGTTATATGATGGTAGCTACCACGATGTCGACTCTAGTGAAGCTGCCTTCAAGGTTGCTGCTTCCCTTGCATTACGTAACGCCGCTCCTAAGGCTGGTGCCGTAATCCTTGAACCAGTGATGAAGGTTGAAATCATTGCTCCTGAAGATAACTTGGGTGATGTTATGGGCCACGTTACAGCTCGTCGTGGTCGGGTTGAAGGTATGGAAGCTCGTGGTAATGCACAAGTTGTTAATGCCTTTGTACCATTGGCTGAAATGTTTGGTTACGCAACTACTTTACGTTCAGCAACTCAAGGTCGTGGTACATTCACAATGACTATGGACCACTACGAACCAGTGCCTAAGTCAATTCAAGATGAAATCATCAAGAAAAACGGTGGCAACGCTGAATAATTAAGTTAATAAAAAGAGGTTGAGTTTTGGCTCAACCTCTTTTTATTTAGATTAATTTAGCCCCTAAGCAAGTCTTGAAGTGGTTTAAGGCCCAGTCATGACCGTTTGCATCAAAGCTGGCAACAGCCTTTTTAGGGATAGTTAACTGGTAGTTTAAGTTATAGGCGCTGACTGCTGTATGTAAGACGCAAATGTCGGTGCAAACCCCGCTTAAGGTTAGGTCGGTAATTTGCCGACTGCGCAAGTAATTATCTAAGTTGGTATTTTGAAAACTAGAGTAGCGGTTCTTAGCAAATGCATAGACGTTTTCAGAATCTTGGTGGGCTTGATACCAGTCGTTTAAGGGTCCGTAAAATTCTTGCCCCCAAGTTCCTTCTATATTATGTGGGGGAAAGAGTTTGTTTTCAGGGTGGTAAGGATCGTTTAGGTGGTGGCAGTCAGTCGGAAGAATTACATAGTCGCCGGCAGCTAGGAAAGAGTCAGCCAGGTCAATGATAGTTGGGGCTAAATCCTGGGCAACTTGGCCACAGGTTAGGGCACCATTGGTAGCAACAAAGTCGTTAGTATAATCGATAATTAAAAGTGCTTTAGGCATAGGAAAACCTCCTTAGAAAAGTTATCTTTAATATAGAAGAAATTAGCTAGAAAAGCAAAAAAATATTTTTCAAAAAACGCTGAAAAGTTCTTGCAAAATATTTTTACTTGTAATATTATAGAAAGGTACTTGTGCAAGGGACAAGTATTATATTAGTTGTTACACATTTTTGAATAAGCTATGATGTAGAAGGTTGCGACACACCCGGATGCTTTGCCACGAGCGTGGCGGTAATTTCTACGGAGCTAGTCTTATTTTTAAAATAGACGAAGGAGGGAACACAATGGCAAAACAAAAAATTCGTATTCGTTTAAAAGCTTACGAACACAGAATTTTAGATCAATCTGCTGACAAGATTGTTGAAACAGCAAAGAGAACAGGTGCACAAATTTCTGGTCCGATTCCACTACCAACGGAACGTACATTATATACGGTTATTCGTTCACCACACAAATACAAGGATTCTCGTGAACAATTCGAAATGCGCACACACAAGCGTTTAATCGATATTGTTAACCCAACACCAAAGACTGTTGACTCATTAATGAAGCTTGACTTACCATCTGGTGTTGACATTGAAATTAAATTATAATTTACTGAATAAATAAAAAATTAATTGGAGGTGTACTCATGGCCACTAAAGGAATCTTAGGGAAAAAAGTAGGGATGACACAAGTTTTCACTGAAAACGGCGAATTAGTACCTGTAACTGTTGTTGAAGTTGGTACTAACGTTGTTTTACAAGTTAAGACAGTGGAAAATGATGGTTACGAAGCTATTCAATTAGGTTTCGATGACTTACGTGAAGTGTTATCAAACAAACCTGCTAAAGGTCATGCAGCAAAAGCAAATACTGCTCCTAAGCGCTTCGTTCGTGAAATCCGCGATGTTGAGCTTGGAGAATACAAAGTCGGTGACGAAGTTAAGGCAGACTTATTCGAAGCTGGCGACATCGTTGATGTAACAGGTACGTCTAAAGGACATGGTTTCCAAGGGGCAATCAAGTTCCACGGACAATCACGTGGTCCTATGGCTCACGGTTCACGTTACCACCGTCGACCTGGTTCAATGGGGGTTATCATCAACCGTGTTATGAAGGGTAAATTATTACCTGGACGTATGGGTGGTAACCGAGTAACGATCCAAAACTTGGAAATCGTTAAAGCTGATGTTGAAAATGGCGTTCTTATGATTAAGGGTAATGTCCCAGGGGCAAACAAGTCCTTAGTTGTTGTGAAGAGCGCAGTTAAATAATAGAGGAAGGGAGGAAATTTTAACATGCCAACAGTTGCATTATTCAAACAAGATGGTACTCAAAACGGTGAAGTTTCATTAAACGACGCAGTTTTCGGTATCGAACCAAACAACAACGTTGTCTTTGATGCAGTGCTTATGCAACGTGCTTCATTACGTCAAGGTACACACGCTGTTAAGAATCGTAGTGCTGTTCGCGGTGGTGGTAAGAAGCCATGGCGTCAAAAGGGTACAGGTCGTGCTCGTCAAGGTTCTATCCGCTCACCACAATGGGTTGGTGGTGGTACCGTATTTGGTCCTACACCACGTTCATACGCATACAAGCTTCCACGCAAAGTTCGTCGCTTAGCTATCAAGTCCGTCCTTTCTCAAAAGGTCTTAGACGAAAGCTTAGTTGTAGTTGATGCATTGAACTTCGATGCACCAAAGACAAAGGCATTTGCGGAAGTTTTAAATAACTTAGATGTTAAATCCAAGGTTTTAGTAGTTCTTGAAGATGACAACAAGCAAGCTGCTTTAGCTGCTCGTAACTTAGCTAACGTTACAGTTATCCCAGCTAAGGGCTTAAATGTTTTAGATGTTGTTAACAACGACAAGTTAGTCATCACTCAAGGAGCTCTTTCTCAAGTAGAGGAGGTTCTTGCATAATGGAAACACGCGATGTAATTTTACGTCCGGTCATCACAGAAGCTTCTATGGCTGACATGGACAACAAACGTTACACATTTGATGTTGACACTCGCGCAACTAAGACACAAGTTAAGCTTGCTATCGAAGACATCTTCGATGTTAAGGTTGCTAAGGTAAACATCATGAATGTTAAGGGCAAAAAGAAGCGCATGGGTCGCTACGAAGGTTTCACTAAGAAACGTCGTAAGGCTATCGTTACTTTAACTGCCGACTCAAAAGAAATTAAATTCTTTGAAGACTAAGAGATAATTTTGTAACAGGAGGGAAACATAGTGGGAATCAAGAAATTCAAACCAACCTCTAACGGTCGTCGTAATATGACTGGTTCTGACTTTGCAGAAATCACAAAGACAAGCCCAGAAAAGTCCTTGCTTGTTTCATTAAATAAGACTGCAGGTCGTAACTCATACGGTCGTATCACTGTTCGTCACCGTGGTGGTGGTCACAAGCGTCAATACCGTTTGATCGATTTCAAGCGTGTTAAAGATGACGTTCCTGCAATCGTTAAGGCAATCGAATATGATCCAAACCGTTCAGCTAACATTGCTTTAATCGTTTATGCTGATGGTGTGAAATCATACATCCTTGCACCAAAGGGCCTTGAAGTTGGCCAACAAGTTCAATCTGGTAAAAATGCTGATATCAAAGTGGGTAACACTTTAGCATTAGCTGATATCCCAGTTGGTACTGTTATTCACAACATCGAATTAAAGCCAGGTAAGGGTGGACAATTAGTTCGTTCAGCTGGTACTTCAGCTCAATTACTTGGTAAGGAAGGCAAGTACGCAATCGTACGTTTAGCTTCTGGTGAAACTCGTATGATTCTTGTAACATGCCGTGCTACTATCGGTGCTGTTGGTAATGAACAACACGAATTAATTAAGGTTGGTAAAGCTGGTCGTTCACGTTGGGCCGGCAAGCGTCCACAATCTCGTGGTTCTGTAATGAACCCTAACGATCACCCACACGGTGGTGGGGAAGGTAAAGCCCCTGTTGGTCGTCCATCTCCTATGTCACCATGGGGTAAGAAGACTACAGGTCTTAAGACACGTTCTAAGAAGGCTAAATCAAACAAATTTATCATCCGTAAACGTAAGAAGTAATCACTTAGCACTAGTTGCATAGTGATTCATCCTGTAATCTGAGAGGAGGATACACAGTTGAGTCGTAGTTTGAAAAAAGGACCTTTCGTCGACGAACACTTGATGAAAAAGGTTGAAGCACAAGCTGATAAGGAAAAGAAGTCCGTTATCAAGACATGGTCACGTCGTTCTACAATTTTCCCTAGCTTTATTGGTTACACAATCGCTGTTTATGATGGGCGGAAGCATGTGCCAGTTTACATCCAAGAAGACATGGTTGGCCACAAGTTAGGTGAATTTGTACCTACTCGTACTTTCCACGGACACGTAGCCGACGATAAGAAGACAGGCGTAAGAAAATAATAGGGAGGAAATCACATGGCTGAACAAGTAACATCAGCAAAGGCAACTGCCAAAACAGTTCGAATCCCTGCACGTAAAGCACGTCTAGTGATCGACCTTATTCGTGGCAAGAGTGTTGCCGACGCATTGGGAATTTTAAAATTCACACCACGTTCTGGTGCCCAATTAATCGAAAAAGTTTTAAAATCTGCAATTGCTAACGCAGAAAACAATTTTGACTTAGATGTTGAAGATTTATATGTTAGCGAAGCTTTCGTGAACGAAGGACCAACATTGAAACGTTTCCGTCCTCGTGCTAAGGGTTCCGCTTCTCCAATCAACAAGCGTACAAGTCATATCACAGTAGTTGTATCTGTAAAATAAGGAGGGATAACGCGTGGGTCAAAAAGTAAATCCAACTGGATTACGTGTCGGAATCATTCGTGACTGGGATGCAAAATGGTATGCTGAAAAAGACTTTGCATCAAACTTGCACGAAGATTTACACATCCGTAACTACATTGAAACAAAATTAGCCGACGCATCCGTTTCTACCGTAGAAATCGAACGTGCTGCAAAGCGGGTTAACATTTCTATCCACACAGCTAAGCCTGGGATGGTTATCGGTAAAGGCGGTTCTGAAGTAGAAAAACTTCGCGAAGAATTAAACAACTTAACAGGCAAGCGAGTACACATCAACATTGTGGAAATCAAGAAGCCTGATTTAGAAGCTAAATTAGTTGGTGAAAGCATTGCTCAACAATTGGAAAACCGTGTTGCTTTCCGTCGTGCTATGAAGCAAGCTATCCAACGCACAATGCGTGCTGGCGCAAAGGGTATCAAGGTTCAAGTTGCTGGTCGTTTGAACGGGGCAGATATGTCACGGGTAGAACGTTTCTCAGAAGGAACTGTTCCTTTGCACACATTACGTGCTGATATTGATTATGCATGGGTTGAAGCTGCAACTACATACGGTAAATTAGGTGTTAAGGTCTGGATTTACCGTGGTGAAGTTTTACCTACAAAGAAAGAAAAATAAAGGAGGGAAATTAACCTATGTTAGTACCAAAACGTACAAAGCATCGTCGCGAATTCCGTGGTAAGATGCGTGGTGAAGCTAAAGGTGGCAAGGAAGTTACTTTTGGTAAATACGGTTTACAAGCTGTTGGTTCACACTGGATCACAAACCGTCAAATCGAAGCTGCTCGTATCGCGATGACTCGTTACATGAAGCGTGGTGGGAAAGTTTGGATCAAGATTTTCCCTCACAAGTCATACACAGCTAAAGCTATTGGTGTTCGTATGGGTTCTGGGAAAGGTGCTCCTGAAGGTTGGGTAGCTCCTGTAAAGCGTGGCAAAGTTATGTTTGAAATCGATGGTGTTTCAGAAGAAGTTG
Source organism: Ligilactobacillus agilis (assembly GCF_025311475.1). Taxonomy (NCBI): domain Bacteria; kingdom Bacillati; phylum Bacillota; class Bacilli; order Lactobacillales; family Lactobacillaceae; genus Ligilactobacillus; species Ligilactobacillus agilis. Next base: position 319,915 of record NZ_CP104397.1, read on the forward strand.
CACGTGAAGCTTTACGTTTAGCTTCCCACAAGCTCCCAGTTAAGACTAAGTTCGTTAAACGTGAGGAAGTAGGTGGCGAATCAAATGAAGGCTAATGAAATTCTTGAAAAGAAAGACAAGCAAGTCAGAGATGAAATCAAGACATTAAGTTCAACTGAATTAGTTGATCTTGAAAAGCAATTCAAAGAAGAATTATTCAACTTACGCTTCCAACTAGCTACCGGTCAATTAGAAAATACCGCACGCTTAAATAAAGTACGGAAGAATATCGCTCGCATTAAAACTGCGTTGCGTCAAGCAGAATTAAACAAATAGAATACGAAAAGGAGGCTAACCACGAATGAGTGAAGGTCGTAACCAACGCAAAGTCTACCAAGGACGTGTCGTTTCTGACAAGATGGATAAAACTATCACTGTTGTTGTTGAAACTTACAAGAACCACAAAGTTTACGGCAAACGTGTTAAGTATTCCAAGAAATTTAAAGCACATGACGAAAACAACCAAGCTAAAGTTGGCGATATCGTCAAGATTATGGAAACTCGCCCATTGTCAGCTACAAAACGTTTCCGTTTATTAGAAATCGTTGAAAAAGCAGTTATTATCTAGTTTGTATTTAAGATAAATTGCAGTTGATTCGTATTCTTATCTAATAACGAAAGGAGGACACATACCGTGATCCAACAAGAAAGTCGTTTGAAAGTCGCTGATAACTCCGGTGCCCGTGAAATCTTAGTTATCAAGATTTTAGGTGGTTCTCGTGTGAAGACTGCTAATATCGGTGACATCATTGTTGCTACTGTTAAACAAGCAACACCAGGTGGCGTTGTCAAAAAGGGTGACGTTGTAAAAGCTGTTGTTGTTCGTACAAAATCTGGTGCACACCGTGCAGATGGTTCATACATCAAGTTTGATGAAAATGCTGCTGTTATCATTGGTGAAGACAAATCACCAAAAGGTACACGTATCTTCGGACCAGTTGCTCGTGAATTGCGTGACGGAAACTTCATGAAGATTGTTTCCTTAGCACCTGAAGTATTATAATAACCATCTATCTGGCAAGGAGGTGCACAAAGAAAAATGTTCGTTAAAAAGAATGATAAAGTTAAGGTAATTGCCGGTAAAGATAAGGGTAAGGAAGGCGTTATTGAAAAAGTTTTCCCTGCTAAGGACCGTGTAATTGTTAAAGGTGTCAACATCGTTAAGAAACACCAAAAGCCAACTAACGCAAATCCTAACGGTGGGATTGTTGAAGTTGAAGCACCAATTCATGTTTCTAACGTGATGCTCATCGATCCTTCTAACAACGAAGCAACACGTGTTGGCTTTAAGGTAGAAGATGGTAAGAAAGTCCGTGTTTCTAAGAAGACAGGTAAAACACTTTAATTAGTTAAGGAAAGGAGGATACTTTCTTCATGGTTAACCGTTTAAAAGAAAAATATGACAAGGAAATTGTCCCATCATTGATGGAAAAATTTAACTACTCATCAATCATGCAAGCACCTAAGGTTGAAAAGATTGTTCTTAACATGGGTGTTGGTGATGCTGTAAGCAACGCTAAGAATTTAGATGAAGCTGTTGACGAATTAACATTGATTGCTGGTCAAAAGCCAGTTATCACTCGTGCTAAGAAGTCAATCGCCGGCTTCCGTTTACGTGAAGGGATGGCTATCGGTGCCAAGGTTACATTACGTGGCCAACGTATGTACGAATTCTTAGATAAGTTAGTTTCAGTATCCTTACCACGTGTTCGTGACTTCCACGGTGTAAGCAAGCGCGCTTTCGATGGTCGTGGTAACTATACATTAGGTGTGAAGGAACAATTAATCTTCCCTGAAATTGATTTTGATAATGTTAACAAAGTTCGTGGTTTAGATATCGTTATCGTTACAACTGCTAACACTGACGAAGAATCACGTGAATTATTAACTCAACTTGGTATGCCATTCGCTAAATAAGGGGGCTTATAACATTGGCTAAAAAATCACAAATTGCAAAGAATAAACGCCCAGCTAAGTTCTCAACTCAAGAATATTCACGTTGCGAACGCTGTGGTCGTCCACATTCTGTTTATCGTAAATTTAAGTTATGCCGTGTTTGCCTGCGCGATCTTGCTCACAAGGGTCAAATCCCTGGTATGAAGAAAGCTAGCTGGTAAACCATAAAGACAAGGTAAAGGAGGCAAACAAAACATGGTCATGACTGATCCAATTGCAGACTTCTTGACACGTATTCGTAACGCCAACATGGCAAAGCACGAATCTGTAGAAGCACCTGCTTCAAAAATCAAGCGTGATATCGCTGAAATCCTTAAGAACGAAGGATTTATCCGCGATGTTGAATACATCGATGACGACAAGCAAGGCGTTATCCGCGTATTCTTGAAATATGGTAAGAACAATGAACGTGTAATCTCTGGTATCCGTCGGATTTCCAAGCCAGGTTTACGTTCATACGTAAAAGCAGATGCAGTTCCTAAGGTTTTAAATGGTTTAGGTATTGCAATCATCTCAACATCTGAAGGTGTTGTAACAGACAAAGTGGCTCGCGCTAAGAAAATTGGTGGCGAAGTTATTGCTTACGTTTGGTAATATATAAAAACCATAAGGAGGTGTCCATCCAGTGAGTCGTATTGGTTACAAGGAAGTTGATTTACCAGCAGGCGTTGAAGTTAAGCAAGACGGTAACGTGGTTACTGTTAAGGGGCCTAAGGGTGAATTAACTCGTGAATTTTCTGATAAGATCAAAATGAACATCAACGGTAACGTTGTTACTTTTGAACGTTCAGCAGAAGATAACAAGACTAAAGCATTACACGGTACTACACGTGCTAACTTCCACAACATGGTTGTTGGTGTTACTGAAGGTTTCACTAAGGAACTTGAATTACGTGGGGTTGGTTACCGTGCGCAAATGAAGGGTACAACGTTAGTTCTTAACGTTGGTTACTCACACCCAGTAGAATTTGAAAAAGAAGATGGCATTGAATTTGCAACTCCATCTGCTACTCAAGTTACTGTTTCTGGGATTAACAAGGAAATCGTAGGGGACGTGGCTGCCCGCGTTCGTGCTACACGTGCACCAGAACCTTACAAAGGCAAAGGTATTCGCTATGTTGGTGAATTCGTTCGTCGTAAGGAAGGTAAGACTGGTAAATAATAATGCAGCATAGGCTGTTCAAATAAATCTAAGAGGTGAAAAAAGTGATTTCAAAACCAGACAAGAATAAGACACGTCAAAAACGTCATGCACGTGTCCGTGGTAAGATCTCTGGTACTGCTGAGTGCCCACGCTTAAATGTTTATCGTTCAAACAAAAACATCTACGCTCAAGTTATTGATGACGTAGCGGGTGTGACGCTAGTTAGTGCCTCTACATTAGACAGTGAAGTTAGTGGCAACACCAAGACTGAACAAGCTGCTTCAGTTGGGGCTGTTGTTGCAAAGCGTGCTGTAGAAAAGGGTATCACTGAAGTTGTATTTGATCGTGGCGGATACCTATACCATGGTCGTGTTCAAGCTTTAGCTGAAGCTGCGCGCGAAAATGGCTTAGACTTTTAGGAAAAGGAGGAAATAACGATAATGGCTTTTATTGATCCAGCTCAATTAGAATTAGAAGATCGCGTTGTAGCGATTAACCGCATCACTAAAGTTGTTAAAGGTGGACGTCGTCTTCGTTTTGCCGCTTTAGTAATTGTCGGTGACCACAACGGCCACGTAGGTTTTGGTACTGGTAAGGCTCAAGAAGTTCCAGAAGCTATCCGTAAGGCTGTTGAAGCTGCTCGTAAGAACTTAATCGAAGTTCCTATGGTCGGAACAACACTTCCTCACGAAGTTGTCGGTCAATACAGTGGTAGTCGTATCATGTTGAAACCAGCTATTGCCGGTTCTGGAGTTGCTGCTGGTGGCGCGGTTCGTGCCGTTATGGAACTTGCAGGTGTTAGTGATGTTACAAGTAAATCATTAGGTTCCAACACACCAATCAACGTTGTACGTGCTACAATGGATGGTTTAGCAAACATGAAGAGTGCTGAAGCAGTTGCTGCTTTACGTGGCGTTTCTGTTCAACACTTAGCAGAGTAAGGAGGACATATTCATGGCTAACTTAAAAGTTACATTAGTTCGTTCTGTCATTGGACGTCCTCAAAACCAACGTGAAATTGTTAAAGGTTTAGGCCTTGGCAAGGTAAATAGCTCAGTTGTTGTTCCTGACAACGCAGCTATGCGTGGTGTGATCAGAAAAATCAATCATTTAGTGGACGTTGAATTGGCTAAATAGTCAATATTTAGTTTAATAAGGAGGTGCCAACCCTAATGAAATTACATGAATTACATGCAGCGGAAGGCTCACGTCACGTACGCAATCGTGTCGGTCGTGGTACTTCATCCGGTAACGGTAAAACTGCAGGTCGTGGTCAAAAAGGTCAAAAGGCTCGTAGCAAAGTGCGTGTAGGTTTTGAAGGGGGACAAATGCCTTTGTTCCGTCGGATGCCTAAGCGCGGTTTCAAGAACATTAACCGTAAAGACTACGCAATCGTAAACTTAGAAACTTTAAACAAATTTGAAGACGGTGCAGAAGTAACACCAGCATTGTTGGTTGAATCTGGCCTAATCAAAGATGAAAAAGATGGTATCAAAGTTTTAGGTAACGGTGAATTGAAGAAGAAGTTAACTGTTAAGGCTAACAAATTCTCTGCATCTGCTAAAGCAGCCATCGAAGCAGCAGGCGGTCAAGCTGAGGTGATTTAAGCATGCTTAAAACAATGAAGAACGCCTTGGCTGTAAAAGAGATTAGAAATAAAATCCTATTTACCCTTGGTGTCTTGATTGTATTTCGTTTAGGCACTTATATCACTGTCCCTGGGATCAACGCACAGGCTCTGTCTAGCGTTGCGTCTTCAGGGTTAATTAGTATCTTGAACACTTTTAGTGGTGGTGGTTTAACTAACTATTCCATCCTCGCAATGGGGGTTTCTCCTTATATTACCGCCCAAATCGTGGTCCAATTATTACAAATGGATATTGTTCCGCGCTTTGTGGAATGGAGTAAGCAAGGGGAAGTCGGACGCCGGAAGTTAAACCAAGTGACTAGGTACTTAACAATTGTGCTAGCGTTTGTACAATCAATTGGGATTACTGCTGGGTTTAATGCTTTGAGTAGCTTGAACCTGGTGACTAATCCAGGAATTAAAACATATATCAGTATTGGCATTATCCTTACTGGTGGAACCATGTTTACCACTTGGTTAGGTGATATGATTACTGAACGGGGCTTAGGTAACGGAATTTCCATGATTATCATGGCCGGGATTTTAGCCCGCATCCCAACGGGTATTTACCAAATTTACACTGAGCAATTTGGTAGTGCTTCACAGATTTGGCAACCAATCTTGTATGTTGTGATCCTTATCTTGGTAATCTTGATTATTGTGACCTTTGTAACTTATGTACAACAAGCAAATTATAAGATTCCTATTCAATATACAAGACGCCTGGCTGGGGCATCAGAAAATTCATACTTACCACTAAAGGTTAATGTTGCGGGGGTTATTCCAGTCATCTTTGCCAGCTCCTTTATTGCCACGCCGCAAACAATCTTGTTGGCATTCACGGCAAACCACTCTGAGGACACCTGGTACCAAGTGATGACTAATATTTTCTCAACTTCAACGGTTGCGGGAATGACCCTTTACACAGTGCTGATTGTCTTATTTACTTTCTTCTATGCTTTCGTGCAAGTTAACCCTGAAAAATTATCAGAAAACTTGCAAAAGCAGGGAAGCTACATTCCTTCTGTTTGGCCAGGACTAGAAACGCAAAAGTATGTGTCACGCTTACTGATCCGGTTGAGTTCTGTCGGCTCACTTTTCTTGGGCTTAGTTTCACTAATTCCGTTAGTTGCTTCCGCCGTTTGGGGCTTGGACGAATCTATCGGACTTGGAGGAACCAGTCTGTTGATTGTGGTCGGGGTTACATTGGAAACAATGCGCCAATTAGAAGGTATGATGATGAAACGCGAATACGTTGGTTTCATCCGCGAATAATAATTTAAGCAAAAAAGATTAGTCTAAATTAAGGCTAATCTTTTTTTGATTTAATAAATGAACATGTTGCGGGCAAAATAGGCTAAAATAGAAAAGTTGAGTTAATTATTAGGAAAGGGTGAGGATGTGAATAATAAGCACATTATGAAAGGAATCACGATTGCTGCGATTGCCTCAGCAATTTGGGGGATTTCCGGGACAACGATTCAATTTATTTCTCAAAATCAAAACCTACCAGTAGCATGGTATCTATCGGTTAGGACTTTAGGGGCAGGTACAATTCTTTTGCTCATCAGCTTGCTGTTATATCGCAAGCAAACCTTTGCGATTTTCAAAGATAAAACGGCGCTAGCCTGGTTGCTGGCCTATGCGACTTTAGGGTTGATGGCTAACCTGTTAACCTTTTATTTAGCTATTCAAACAGGAAATGCGTCCACTGCGACCGTTTTACAGTACTTGAGTCCACTCTTTATCGTTATCGGGGCCTTAGTCTTTAAACGGCAGACCCCCATGAAAACGGACTTAATTGCTTTCATAATCTCCCTCTTAGGGGTAGTGTTAGTGATTACTAAGGGTGATTTTACCCAGTTAGCCATTTCAGTGGAATCTTTGCTGTGGGGAATTGGTTCCGGGATAACCGCGGCCTTTTACATTGTTTTACCCCGGCCATTAGCTAAGGACTACTCTCCGATTATTACCTTGGGGTGGGGAACTTTTATTGCCGGGATTTTATTTAACCTCTATAACCCTGTCTGGGTTGGGGGACCGAAATTGACCTTGCCAATCATTTTGTCGGTATCAACGGTCATCATTTTTGGGACGATTATTCCCTTTGCCCTCTTACTTTACAGTGCGCGCTTTGCACCGTCAGATGTCATCGGGATTATGGATGCCTTGCAACCCGTAACGACCACGATTTTAAGTGTAATTTTCCTGAAATTAAGCATTAACGTTATGGAAGTTATCGGCATCTGCTTGGTAATCATAGCGATTTATGTCTTGCAGCGGGGGAGAAGAAACCTTGAAGCGGTAAATTACCGGGAGGCAGATTTTTAATGGGGAATGTTAGAAAAGATTAGCCAATCTTAGGGCTAGTCTTTTTTATTTGCTGTAAAACAGGTATAATATGAAGTGTAATTATATTTTTGGAGGCAAGACCTTATGGCAATGAACTTAATGTTAATGGGACTTCCTGGTGCAGGGAAAGGGACCCAAGCAGAACGAATCGTAGATACATACAAGATTCCTCATATCTCAACCGGGGATATTTTCCGGGCAGCAATGAAAAATGAAACCCCAATGGGCTTAGAAGCTAAGAAGTACATCGACAAAGGTGAACTTGTACCAGACGAAGTAACTAACGGCATCGTTAAGGAACGCTTGGCACAAGCTGATACTAAAGATGGTTTCTTACTTGATGGCTTCCCACGGAACATGGCCCAAGCAAAGGCTTTAGAAGAAATTGGGAAGGAATTAGATCGCCCACTGACAGGGGTAATCAACATCCACGTTGACCCAGAATCATTGATGGAACGTTTAACTGGTCGTTACATCTGCCGGGCTTGTGGTGCTACTTACCACAAGGTCTTCAACCCAACCAAGGTTGAAGGAACCTGTGATCGCTGCGGGGGCCATGAATTCTTCCAACGTGAAGACGATAAGCCAGAAACAGTTAAGAACCGCTTGGAAGTTAACATTAAGATGAACACACCGTTACTTGACTTCTACAAGGAACAAAACCTCTTACACGAAGTTAACGGTAACCAAGAAATCGACAAGGTCTTTGCAGATGTTAAGTCTGTTTTAGATAACCTTTAAGATATTAGGCATTCAGGCATTGCTTGAATGCTTTTTTATTAGCCAAAATGATTTTCAGAAAAAAACTAATTTACTCTGAAAAATAACTTGCAATGAGATAGGCCTTGTGATAAGATAATTTAGGTTTATCTTTTCAATAGGCTTAGTTTGCCCTTGAAAAGGGGTAAGCTAACTTGCGGAAAAAGGTGGGACTCCAAAAAAAGCTTCTCACAATTTTCGTGTAAAGTTTTAAAACCATTTTTTAAGGAGGTACTTTTGCGTGGCGAAAGATGATGTGATTGAAATTGAGGGTACGATCAAAGAAACGTTGCCAAATGCGATGTTTAAAGTTGAACTCGAAAACGGACATGAGATCTTAGCACATGTTTCCGGTAAAATTCGGATGCACTATATTCGTATCTTGCCAGGTGATAAAGTAACGGTTGAAATGTCCCCTTACGATTTGACTAAGGGTCGCATTACCTATCGCTTTAAATAGATTGTACTTCAACACTATATAGGAGGTATAATTCATGAAAGTAAGACCATCAGTTAAACCAATGTGCGAACACTGCAAAGTAATCAAGCGTAAAGGTCGCGTTATGGTTATTTGCGATAACCCAAAGCACAAACAACGTCAAGGATAATAATTAAACAGGAGGTGTAATTGTAATGGCTCGTATCGCAGGTGTCGATTTACCACGTAACAAGCGTATCGTAATCGGCTTAACTTATATTTACGGAATCGGTAATACAACAGCTAAGAAGATTTTAGCTGCAGCAGAAGTTTCTGAAGATGTTCGCGTTCGCGACTTAACAGCAGATCAAGAAGATAAGATCCGTGCTGAAGTAGACAAGGTTAAGGTTGAAGGTGACTTACGTCGTGAAGTTTCCTTAAACATTAAGCGTCTTTCAGAAATCGGCTCATACCGAGGCATGCGTCACCGTCGTCATTTACCAGTTCGTGGTCAAAATACCAAGAACAATGCGCGGACACGCAAAGGCCCAGCAATTTCAATTGCCGGTAAGAAGAAATAATTTAACAAAAGGAGGTTAGCTATTTCATGGCAGTTAAGAAATCACGTAAGCGTCGTGTAAAGAAGAATATTGAAAGCGGCGTGGCTCACATTCACTCAACATTTAACAACACACTTGTTATGATCACAGATGTTCATGGTAACGCCGTAGCTTGGTCATCAGCTGGTTCATTGGGCTTCAAGGGTTCACGTAAGTCAACTCCATTTGCTGCTCAAATGGCTGCAGAAGCTGCTGCTAAAGGTGCCATGGACCACGGTATGAAGACTGTTGAAGTTGCAGTTAAAGGCCCAGGTTCTGGTCGTGAAGCTGCAATTCGTGCACTTCAAACTACTGGTCTTGAAGTTACATCTATCAAGGATGTTACACCAGTACCTCACAATGGATGCCGTCCTCCAAAACGCCGTCGTGTTTAATGTGGATTAGTTTTCATTTTGAGGGAAACTTCATAATGTTTTCGCCAGATTGCACGTTACGTTTTGAAAGGGGTAAAGATAAGAATGATTGAATTTGAAAAACCAAAAATTCATAAAATTGAAGAAACAAAAGATTACGGTAAGTTTATCATTGAACCACTAGAACGTGGTTACGGTACAACTTTGGGTAACTCCCTACGCCGAATCTTACTTTCTTCATTGCCAGGTGCTGCTATTACTGATGTTCAAATTGATGGTGTGTTACACGAATTCTCTACAGTTGAAGGGGTTCTTGAAGATGTAACTGCAATCATTTTGAACTTGAAGAAAGTTGCTTTGAAAATTGATTCTGAAGATGCACAGGCACTAGAAATCAATGTGGTTGGTCCAATGGACGTAACTGCAGGTGACATTAATGGTAGCAGTGATGTTGAAATCCTTAATCCGGATTTGCATATTGCCACTGTGGCTGAAGGTGCTTCTTTCCATGTTCGGATGAATGCTGACAAGGGTCGTGGTTATGTTTCCGCTAGTGATAACAAGGCCAAAAATGATGAAATGCCAATTGGTGTTTTAGCAATCGACTCTATTTATACCCCGATCGAACGTGTCAACTACCAAGTAGAAAAAACACGTGTTGGTCAAAAGAATGATTATGACAAATTAACGCTTGACGTATGGACTAATGGTTCAATCACTCCAAGTGAAGCTATTAGTTTGTCAGCAAAGATTTTAACTGAACATCTTACTTTATTTGTTGATCTTACTGATGAAGCCAAGAATGCTGAAATCATGATTGAAAAAGAAGAAACACATAAAGAAAAGATGCTCGAAATGACAATCGAAGAACTCGATTTATCTGTTCGTTCATACAACTGCTTGAAGCGGGCTGGTATCAACACCGTTCAAGAATTAACGAACAAGTCCGAAGCTGATATGATGAAGGTCCGTAACTTAGGCCGGAAATCACTTGAAGAAGTTAAGGCTAAATTAGCTGATTTAGGTTTATCATTACGTCATGATGACTAATAATTAATTAAGGGAGGGAATCTGTTCATGGCTTACCGTAAATTAGGTCGTACAAGTGCACACCGTAAATCAATGTTACGTAACTTAACAACTGACTTGCTTGTTAACGGTAAAATCGTAACAACTGAAACTCGTGCTAAGGAAGTACGTAAATTCGCTGATAAGATGATCACTTTAGGTAAGAAGGGTGATTTAGCTGCTCGTCGTCGCGCTGCTGCATTCATGATGGATGTTGTTGCTGACGTTAAGGAAGACGGCGACAAGGTTGTTGTTCAAACAGCTTTACAAAAATTATTTGACGATGTAGCACCTCGTTATGCAGAACGTAACGGTGGTTACACACGGATCTTAAAGATGGAACAACGTCGTGGCGATGCTGCTAAGATGGTTGTCCTTGAATTAGTTTAATTCAACTATAATTTAAGATAAATTGTCACTTTTATAGCGATAAGTGGGCGTTACGATGTTGGGTTATTCCGAGTCTAGTCCTAAGTAGCAAGAATGGTCTTGTGAAAGTTTCGTTATAAAAAGTGATTTTTTATTTGCTTAAAATTAGTCATAATCACTGGTATAAGTTAACCTCGGTTAGGAAGAAGCCCTTTTTCCTAGTCGGGGTTTTTAATTTTCTAGGGAAAATATGGTATTATTTACCTATGACTAAGTTTAGGATACGAGGAACAGGCAATGACAACGATGATTAAAGTAAAGGATTTGACCTATCGTTATAACCCAACGGACGAACAACCTGCCTTGAATAAGGTCAGCCTGGAAATTGAGGCCGGCCAGTGGGTTGCTATCATTGGCCATAACGGTAGTGGAAAGTCGACCTTAGCCAAGGCCTTGGATGGCTTAATTGAGCCAGAGGCTGGGACAATTGAAGTAGCTGGCCTAAAGTTAACAGCAAAGACGGTGTGGGAGGTTAGAAACCACATTGGGATGGTTTTCCAAAATCCTGATAACCAATTTGTTGGTGCGGATGTCGAAGGCGATGTCGCCTTTGGAATGGAAAATCGGGGACTGGCTAGAAGCGAGATGGTAAGGCGGGTAAAACAGGCGTTAGCAGCCGTTAATATGACCGCCTATGCCAAGCACGAACCAGTCCGCCTGTCGGGGGGCCAAAAGCAACGGGTGGCGATTGCCGGGGTGTTGGCACTCCAACCGGATGTAATCATTTTTGATGAGTCGACGAGTATGCTTGATCCCGAAGGGCGGCAAGATATCATTGACTTAATGAGTAAGTTAAACCAAGAAGGGTTTACAATTATTTCAATTACCCATGATATCGATGAGGCCAGTCTAGCTCAACGGGTAATCGTGTTAGACGATGGCCAAATTATCGCAGATCAAAAGCCAGCTGACCTGTTTGCTAAGGGCCAGGCCTTAATCGAGTTAGGCCTAGATGTCCCTTACCCTGAAAAGTTAAAGCATGAGCTAAGTAAGTTAGGGCTGAGAGTGCCAACGAAGTATTTAGATGAAGAAGGGATGGTGGCTTGGTTATGGCAATTACTTTCACAGGCTTAAATTATATTTACCAAGCCAATACCCCCTTTGAATACCACGCCTTAAAGGACATTAACTTGACGATTCCGGATGACTCCTACACAGCTATTATTGGTCACACCGGAAGTGGGAAGTCAACCTTGTTGCAGCACCTCAATGGTCTGTTAAAGCCCACTAGTGGCAGTTTAGAGGTTAATGGTCAATTAATTACGCCCCAGACTAAAAATAAGCAACTAGGTGCGTTACGCAAGCAAGTCGGTTTTGTCTTTCAATTTCCAGAGGCTCAGCTGTTTGAAGAGACGGTGTTAAAAGACATTGCGTTTGGGCCCCAAAATTTTGGTAAAAGCCAAGCGGAGGCCTTAGAAATTGCTAAGCAAATGGCTCAGCTAGTTAATTTACCTGCCAGCCTGTGGGAGAAGTCTCCCTTTGAGTTATCTGGTGGGCAAATGCGCCGGGTGGCAATTGCTGGAATTTTGGCCATGACTCCTAAGACCTTAATCTTGGATGAACCGACGGCTGGGTTAGATCCTAAGGGCCGGCTGGAGATGATGGAGATGTTTTACCGCCTTCACCAAGAAGAAAAGCTAAATATCATCCTGGTTACACACAATATGGATGACGTAGCTAATTATGCCGATAATGTGGTCGTACTTGAAGGGGGGCAGGTTCTAAAGACGGGCAGCCCCCAAGAAGTTTTTGCTGAGCCTGCCTGGTTGAAAAAACACCACCTAGGTCTCCCCAAAACGACGGCCTTTGCGCAGAAGTTAGTCGAAAGAGGCTTTAAGTTAGATAAATTACCGTTAAAAGAAAAGCAGTTGGCGGAAAAATTGGTGGCACTGATAGGGGGGACTGATCATGAGTAAGTTTTTATTAGGACGGTATATCAATGGTGACTCCCTCGTCCATCAAATGGATGCTCGGGCTAAGTTGGCGCTTAGTATCTACTTTATTGCGATTATCTTTTTAGCCAATAACTGGGCCACTTACGGGCTCTTGTTAATCTTGGTCTTGGCCTGTGTGTTACTGTCTAAGATTAAGCTCGGCTTCTTCTTACGGGGGGTGGCGGCCATGATTTGGTTGATTATCTTTACCGTTTTGCTGCAAGTGTTTTTCACTACCGGGGGGCACGTTTACTGGCACTGGGGCATTTTGAACCTAACGCAGGTAGGACTCGTTCGGGGCGCCTATGTTTTTTGCCGCTTTGTCTTGATTATTTTTATGTCGACCTTGCTAACCTTGACCACCTCGCCGTTAGAAATCTCCGACGGCTTGGAGTCGTTGATGAAGCCGCTAAAGTATTTAAAGGTCCCGGTCTATGAGATTGCCCTCATGCTTTCAATCGCTCTAAGGTTTGTTCCCACTTTGTTAGACGAGACCCAAAAGATTATGAACGCCCAACGGTCACGGGGGGTCAACTTTGGGGAGGGTAAGCTTCTCGACCAAATTAAGGCCGTGATTCCCTTGCTGATTCCACTCTTTGTGAGTGCGATTAACCGGGCGGAGGATTTAGCTACGGCAATGGAGGCCCGGGGTTATCGGGGCGGTGAAGGGCGGACTAAGTATCGCCAACAGGTTTGGCAGTTAAAGGATAGCTTGGCCTTAGTGGTATTTGGCCTAGTTACAGTTGGGTTAGTATTTTTGAGAACATGGTAGGATGAGATGACGAAGAGATATAAGATTACAATGGCTTACGACGGCACGAATTTTGCGGGGTTTCAGATTCAACCTAACCAGCGTACGGTTCAAGGGGTGCTCGAAAAGGCCATCAACAAAATGAGTAAGCTAGATGAATATATTACGGTCCATGGCTCTGGGCGGACGGATGCCGGCGTGCACGCGTTAGCCCAGGTTGCCCACTTTGATTTTCCCCACGAAATTTCTGCAGAAGGGATGTTGCGGGGCCTAAATAGCATGTTACCTTTAGACTGCGAGATTACGGGCTGTGAGATTGTCCCTGACAGTTTCCACTCCCGCTTTACCACCCACGGCAAGCGCTACATGTACCGTGTGAGTCGGGGCCGATATACGAACCCCTTTAAACGCTTCTACACCGGTCATTATAAGTACCCACTGGATATAGACCGGATTAAGGAAGCAATGCCGGATGTCGAAGGGACCCATGACTTTTCTAGTTTTGTGGCTTCGGGTAGCCAGGTTAAAGATCATGTTCGGACCATTTACGAAGCCACGGTTAGAGAGGATAAGGCTAACGACGAAATTATCTTTGAATTTTATGGTAACGGCTTTTTATATAACCAGGTACGGATTATGGTCGCCACCCTGTTAGAAATTGGTAACGGCCGCCGGGATGTCCATGATTTTCTAAGACTTTATGAGGTCAAAGACCGGTCGCAGGCCCGTGAGACGGCGCCGGCCAGTGGCTTGTATTTAAAAGAAGTTTATTACGATTAAAAACTAAGCTAAAAAGCTAGTTATTCCCTTGGGAGTAGCTGGCTTTTTTTGTGGACTAAATTTTAAATTTGGCAAAAGATTGTGGGCAACCACTTAAAAAAAGCAACAGTTGTCCGATATATAAAGTGTATAGCTATAACAAATTACTTTATAAGGAGTTATTTATGAAAGCGAAATTAGGTAGTAGTCACCAGCAAGAGCTTACAGCGGCCTTAGCAGAAGCGCTGGCGGATGTAAGGCAAGCAACTTTTATCTTAGTCCAAACAACGTTAGGCGATTTGAAGCAGGTGGCCACCTACTTACAGACTAATTTTCCCGGGGCCGCCAGCCTGGCTACCAGCGGCCAGTCTTACCTAGCCACTGGAGCAGGGCAAACCCTAGTGGCGGTGGCATTTGAAGCGGGAGTCGCAGTTGAGACCGGGGTTTTAACCAAGCTAGCCACGGCCCCACTTAGGGATTTGTACACCTTAGAACAGAAATTACAAGCAATTAAGCCTAACCAGCAAAATACCATCTGCCTAGAGTATTGTACTAACGATGAGGAAGTAACGGTCAGCAGCATGAACGTCGCCCTAGAAAAATATGGGGTGACCCTACTGGGTGGTTCTGTTTTTGATGAGCAAAAGTGTACCGGTGAAGTTTTAGTTGATGGGCAAGTTTACCAGGATGCCTGTGGTTTTGCCCTTATCAAAAACCTTGACGGAAAAATCAATACCTACTCAGAAAATATCTATGAGCCGGTAAGTAATGCTAGCCGGCATATTGCAACCAAGGTTGACCTCAAAACTAAGACATTGGTCGAATTGGATAATCAGCCCGCCGCTGAGGTTTACAGTCAAGAAACAGGCTTGCCGGCCCAACAGATTATTGAAAATGTCTTAAATCAACCCTTAGGCAGGCTAGTTGGTGATAATTACTACATCTTTTCGATGCACGAGCTAGCAGCTAATGGGGCTTTGGTTAACTATAAGCGGGTTAATAAAAACGATACGGTGGCTATCTTACAGTTAGCGGATTACCAAACGATTAACCGCCAGACCTTAGAAAGAATTAAGCGTGACAATCCGCGGCCAGAACTGATTTTGAGTTTTAATTGTATTTTTCGCCACCAACTCTTTCAAAAAGAAGGGTATCTACCAACCTACTTACGGCAGATGGGGACCCTTGGCCCTTACCTCGGTTATGTTTGTGGGGGCGAGCAGTACGGCAAGCAGCATGTAAATCAGACCATGATTTGTGCAGTTTTTGAATAATTAGTGAGGAATAGAAAATGTTATTTTTTAAGAAAAAACCGGCAGTAACAGCAATCGAGTCAAGTGAGCAAGCGGTAGTCCCAAGAAAAATTGCAGCTAAGCTGCTACCCTTAAAGGAAATCGGCCGCTTTGCCTTAGAACAAAAAAGCAAGTTACAGCAAGAAGAAAGTATCACAATTAACGGCATCCAAGAGATTCAAGATTCCTTTGAAATCGTTGAGGAAAAGTATAGTGGGATTTCGCAGTCCGTTGCCGGCTTTAAAAGCGAATTTAAAGGGATTAACGAGGTCAGCAATCGGTTAGAAACCATCACGGAGCAGCTAAAGCAAACTGCCTTAGATTCGCAGGCGGGCATCAAATCAGTTGATAGCAGCTCTCAATCGGTGTTAACTACCATCGACGACATGCAAGTTAACTTTGAGGCCTTTCAAAAAAGTCTAGCCGAAATCAAAAAGCAAGTCGAACAGATTAACTATGTCGCCACGCAGACCAACTTGTTAGCCCTCAACGCTTCGATTGAAGCCGCTCGTTCCGGTGAAGCCGGTAGGGGTTTTGCGGTCGTAGCTAATCAGGTTAATGAGTTATCCCAAGAAATTAAGGAAATGGTTACTAGCATCGATAGTAGCATGGGTGAGTTAGAGCAAAAAAACGCTGAGTTAAATCAATCCTTAGTAGACACTAGAAATGCGGTTGATTTATCACATGAAACGGTTAACGACACCCAAGCAACGATTGCTACCATCACCACCGTTGCCGACGACGTTACCAAGGAAAGTGAGCAGTTAATCCAAACCTTCGAGACCTGCGATACTGAAATTGGCCTAATTACCCAAAATATCGATGACTCTAGTCACTACTTTACTAACGTAGCCGAAAAAATTAGCGATATCAAGACAAAGGTCAGCCAAAAGGGATTTATGAAGACATGACCAACGTCTTAGAACAGATTCAACCGCTAATTAGTGAAATTGAAAGTGAAGAAGAATAATTTTTGTCGCTAATTTTATTGACTAAGTGACAGAAAAATTATAATATAGTATTTGGTATTGTTTGCCCCACAGTAGGCCCCGTTAAACTTATTGTTTGTCAAACATGCATATAATAAATGGAGGAAATTAGACGTGCGTACAACATATATTGCAAAACCAGGCGAAGTAGAACGTAAATGGTATGTCGTAGATGCTACAGATATTCCTTTGGGACGTCTTTCAGCAGTAGTGGCATCCGTATTACGTGGTAAGAATAAACCAACATTTACACCTAACGTTGATACAGGTGATTACGTTATCGTTGTTAATGCAGAAAAAGTTGCTTTAACAGGTAAGAAAGAAACAGACAAGATTTACTACCACCACTCAAACCATCCAGGTGGATTAAAGGCTCGTACAGCTGGTGACTACCGTGCTAACGACCCAGAAAAGCTTATTGCTTTATCAGTAAAGGGTATGCTTCCAAAGGGTTCTCTTGGCCGTAAGCAAGCTAAGAAGTTACACGTATACCGTGGTGCAGAACACAACCACGCAGCACAACAACCAGAAGTATTAGACATTACAAACTTAATCTAGGAGGATACTGAATTGGCTCAAGTACAATATAGCGGTACAGGTCGCCGTAAGAACTCTGTTGCTCGTGTACGCTTAGTACCAGGGACAGGTAAGATCGTTATGAACGGCAAGCCTGCAGAAGAATACATTCCATTTGCAAACTTACGTGAAGTTATGGTACAACCATTCGCTGTTACTGAAACAAAAGGTGCATACGATGTTTTAGTTAACGTTAATGGTGGTGGTTTCTCAGGTCAAGCTGGTGCAACTCGTCACGGTATTGCTCGTGCTTTACTTGAAGTTGACCCAGACTTCCGTGGCGTTTTGAAGCGTGCAGGTCTCTTAACTCGTGACGCACGTATGAAAGAACGTAAGAAGCCAGGTCTTAAGAAAGCTCGTAAGGCTTCACAATTTAGTAAACGTTAATCTTCGGATTACAAGGTTTCAAACACTCTATCTTTGGATGGGGTGTTTTTTTATACAAAAAACTTTGGGTACATAGTTTTTAAAGCCAGTCTTACCACGGCTTTATTTTACCTTCTCCTATTGTGATTGCTTAACTTCACCAGTGCAAAACGGGCCATTGCTCGCTAGGACGTAAGCAAAGACGGTGAATGCCTAAGTGTTGAAACGCATGCACGGATTTCAAATGCCGATGGTGATTGTGCTGATATAGTGATGAATTTAAATGTTGCTTTTATTTACTTTTATTGAGGCGATTGATTAGTTGTTTCGAATTTATTTAACTATTATTTATTGTTTGCTGCAACTTAGTTGAGTATTATATAAGTAAATTTAACTAATTATTAGGAGGTTTTATGGATGATAGAACCTAGAATGCAGGAAACGTCAGCTTGGCTAAAATTAACTTTCGCTTTAGTAGCATATGTTATTTATGTGGTAGTAGCAGAAGTAACTGCTAATCTCGGTTGTTGGAAAATTCTTATCCATGCTAGCTTAGTTTTACTGATAGTAATGGCTAGTGCTTGGGCTTTGAAAACGGGATATTTACTGGTTCCACGGAGCCATACTAAAGCACAAATGAAAACTGGTAGATATTTTTTGATTTTCATTATTCTTTACTTTGGTTACTTTTTCCAAATTCTTAGCGGTGTTTACAGCGCATTAGGATTAGAGGTAGGCAAGTTAGTTAGGGTAACAGTTGTGGCGTTAGGAGCTGGCTTTTTCGAAGAATTTTTAGTAAGGGGATTAATTTTAGGTGCCTTTGCTCAACTATTAGAAGGAAAAAGGGGGCAAATTAGTATCTCGGTATTTTCTTCAGCGTTAATCTTTGGTTTACTGCATTTTTGCAATTTGACTTACCAAACTTTTCCTGCAACCCTGCAACAGGTGATATACGCAGCTGTTATAGGAGTTGCTTTGGGAGTAGTGAGAGTAGTTACTAATGGGTTAGTGTTTCCGGTTATTTTGCATAGCTTGATAGACTTTAAGCCTGATGTTTTAGAGGCTAGCGAACTAATGAATTGGAGTATGCTAACTATTGTCCTTGTTCCTTTGCTTGTGGTTGCAAGCATTACTTTAATTAACTGGGAATTCAAACGTAACTACCTACTAAAATAAGGAGTTTCCATAAAATTCTAGATGTAATTTGTTTAACACCTAGAATTTTTTATGAGGGAATTCTTAAGAACCAGGTCATATTAGCAAGTTTCTGCGCCAAATTCTAGCGAGAAATGATACCCCCGAGTTTAAGTTCGTGTCGCTTTGCGGAGTGTACCTGAAACGGTGAATGCGGTCACTATTTTTTCTTACATAAAATTAGCATTGAGTTAGCGATAGTGGCTAATTCAATGCTAAAGTAGCTCAGTGCAATTTTTTATTTAGGATTTGTAGCTGGTGTTTAGTGTGATGGTAGATGCTAACCCAAATAAGCAGGTAGATTAAAACGAAAATTAGGTTAAATGCAAAAAAACTAGTTGAACTCAGCCAGTGTTCGTGCCAAGCAACGGCTACTAGTGGAAAGTAGAGTGTAACTGCATGGAGGATGGTAGCTGCCAGTAAGGAATTGACGTAGTCAAAGATTAACTGGGCTACATTCATCCAAGCACCCAGTAAGGCCCAAAGTAAGGTCGAAGTTACCATCATTTTCCAGGTGAAGTTGCTAGTTGGCAGACTGGCATAAAAGCTGCCGGCGGTAGCTAGTCCGGAGAAGAAGATGGAGAGCCAGAGCCCGACAAAAGTTCCGACTAACACACCGATAATGCTTAATCTTAATACTTTACGCATGATTGATTGCCTCCTTTATTTTACCCAAGTAGCGCCGGGATGCGCTGGTTTTACGGCCGTCTTTGAAAAGAATCTCGATAATGCCGGTTTTAGTGAAGTTGAAGGCCTGGACGTATTTTAGTTGGATTAACTCGGAACGTGAAATTTGCACGAAACTATTAGGCAGGGTGGATGCAAGCTGATAAAGACGTTGGTTAAGCAGGTACTCTTGGTGATTGGCGTAGCAATAAACTTTTTTGTTAGCGGCATAAATTTGTTGGATGGTTACTAGATCCACGAGCACTTTGCGATTGTTGACCTGGGCAGGTAATTGAAAAATTTCTTTTTGAGCAAAGTCAACAATACGGTCAATGGTGGGGCTCGGTGCTTGGGTGGCAAGTTGTAGTTCATCTTTAGGAAGTTGGTGGTTATAGGTTAAGCTTACTTTCATGATAGTTCCTCCCTTCTTCACCTTTAGTATAACAAACGTATCCTTTAAAGAAAGGAAAATAAGACGAGTGGTCTAAAATAGGGACTTAGTGGTAAAAGTTACAACTAAAAACGCTTCTAACGTTATTTTGGTAACATTAGAAGCGTTGTAAGCTTAGCCACCCAAGTAAGCCTGCTTAACAGCTTGGTCAGTTAAAAGCTCGGTGTCTGTGCCGCTTAGTTTAATTGTGCCGGTGGCTAGAACGTAGGCGCGGTCAGCAATTTTAAGGGCTTGGGTGGCGTTTTGTTCAATTAATAAAATAGTGGTTCCCTGTTTTTTGATGTTCCTAAGTCTATATCATCATTTTTTAATTGTCAACGGAAAATTTTAATTTTTCAAAACTAACTGACTGAAGAAGAAGCTAGAAATTAGGATTGGAGTGAATGGAATGAAAATTTTTCTAGCGGGTAGTACCGGCCGGGTGGCGACTGAGGTTTTAAAATTATTGTCGGCCCAAGGAAAGGAAGTAATCGCAGGGGCTAGGCGACCAGCGGCTGTGGAAAAGCTTCCACATGTGACGGCCGTTAAGTTGGATTTACATGCACCTGTGGATAAGTTAGCCGAGCTCGTGGCGGGGGTGGATGCCATTATCTTTACCGCTGGCTCACGGGGTAAGGATTTGCTACAAACTGATGCCTATGGGGCGGTTAAGTTAATGCAGGCTGCCCAATTAGCAGGGGTTAGGCGTTTTGTGATGTTGAGTGCCTTATATTCGTTGACGCCTACCAAGTGGCCGGCTAGTCTGACTGACTATTACATTGCTAAGTTTTTTGCAGATAATTACCTGGTTAACCAAACGGACTTAGATTATACGATTGTTCAACCTGGTAGTTTAGTGGAAGACCAACCTACGGGTTTGGTGGCTAAAAAAGAAGCGCTGGGAGCAATTCCGATTGGGGATGTAGCTGCGGTGCTGGTAGCCGTTGTGAATAAGGTGCAGACTTATGGGCAGGCTATTCCGGTGATTGCGGGGGACCAACCAATCGCAGAAATTTTTTAAACTCAGATTCTTAGTTTTTGTTAATAAATATTCAGATTATCCTAGTAAAAGTTAATAAAAATTTAGGCTAAGTGCTGACTTCTCCCACGAGATTTTAAGGTTGCTATGGTAAAATGGCTACTGTTATTTTCTCAAAGGAGATTTTTTATATGGATAAAAATAAAAAGATTGGCTTAGTTAGCTTAATTATGATGATCTTTTCCAGTATCTTCGGTTTTGCTAACATGCCGGTAGCCTTTTTGCAAATGGGCTATGCAAGTATTATTTGGTATATTTTTGCAGCCATCTTCTTCTTCTTACCAGTTGCTATGATGCTAGCTGAGTATGGGGCAACCTTTAAGGAAGAAGAGGGCGGGATTTATAGTTGGTTAACCCACACTTTGGGTGAAAAGTGGGCCTTCATTGGGACTTTTATCTGGTTATCCAGTTGGATTATCTGGTTGCTCAGTATTTCTTCTAAGGTCTACATTCCCTTTTCGGCCATGCTCTTTGGTAAAGACTTAACCCAAACCTGGGCGTTTGGTCCCTTTAACGCTACCCAAGTTATTGGTTTGTTGGGGATTTTTTGGATGCTCTTAGTTACTTTTTGTGCTAGTCGGGGTGTGAGTGTGATTTCGAAGGTTTCCAGTATCGGGGGGACCTTTGTCAGTGCCATGGTAGTTGTCTTTTTAGTGGCAACCGGCATCGCCTTTGTTGCTAGTCACGGGCAGATGCAAGAAGCATTGACAGTCCACTCTTTAGTTAAGGCACCTAACCCAGCCTTCCAAAGTCCGGTGGCAACAATGTCGTTTGTGGTCTATGCCATCTTTGCTTATGCCGGCTTAGAATCACTTGGGGGAATGATTGATAGCATCGACCAACCAGAAAAGACCTTCCCTAAGGGCTTATTAATTTCCTCCCTCTTGATTGCAGCCGCTTATTCCTTGATGATCTTACTTTGGGGGGTAAGTACTAACTGGCAACGTGACTTATCAGGCGATAGCGTCAACCTCGGTAATATCACCTACGTAATGATGCAACACTTAGGTGTTTACCTGGGACAAACTTTAGGCTTGAAGGCAAGCACCTCGGCTTTGATTGGAAATATCTTCATTCGGTTCGTCGGGCTCGGGATGTTCTTAGCTTACGTTGGCTCCTTCTTTATTTTGATTTACTCACCAATTAAGTCATTTATCTTAGGATCCAAGCATTTGTGGCCAGAAAAGATGACTAAGCTAAACAAGCACGGGATTCCGGAATTTGCCATGTGGATGCAAGCCTTACTGGTATGTATTTTAATTTTCCTCATCTCCTTTGGGGGTGGGCAAGCCAAGACTTTCTATACCATCCTAACTGACATGTCCAACGTTTCAACTTCATTCCCTTACCTGTTTTTAGTAGGTGCCTTTCCAATCTTTAAGAAGAAGGCCTTCGACCAACCGTTTGAAGTTTATAAAAAGCATGGTTGGACCCAAGTGATTACGTTGATTTCCTTCTTAATCATTTTATTTGGAATCATCTTTACTTGCGTGCAACCATTCCTTGATGGGGATTACGTCACTGGTTTTTGGACCATTATCGGCCCTATCTTCTTTGGTGGGTTAGCTTGGTTAATCTACCGGCAAGCAGAAAAGAAAACTAAATAAAAACTAAGCCCCGCCTGGCTTTTAGTAGTTAGGCGGGGCTTTAGTCTAGAGTTTTAACTGCTTTAGGGCTCGCTTAATGTAGTAGCCTTGGCGCATCTTATTAGCAACGGCGGCTACGTTTTGGCGAATTAAAGCATAGTCAGCGGGGGTTAAGCGGTCCAACAGGTCGTCTAAGTCATTGAGGTCAGCAATTGTTAAACCAACATGGTGTTTTTCAACAAAATCTGCTAGGGCCGCCTCCTTCCAAATAATAACAGGCAGTCCAGAGCTAAGATAAAGCGAGACTTTGTGGGGGTTATTGTACTTCATGTATTCTCCAAAAGTGCCGGTACATGAACTTAGAGAATCGCCATCCCAAACCAAGCCAAATGACTGCTGCAAAAACTTAGGTAGTTCCTCGGGCGTTTTTTGTCCTTGGTAGGCGATGTTTTGCGGGTAGTTGTTACTTGGATTGGGTCCAAATAAAATCAGCTGGTGCTTGGTTAAGTTTAATTTGGTAAGAAAGTCGGCCTTAGCCAGATTACCCGCAAAGCAAACGCTGGCATCATAGTAATCAGTAGTCAGTAAGGGGTGCGGATTATCATAGTCAAAAATCTCAAGGTTAATTAGTTTGCTCGTACAGCCGTTAGCTTGCAGCCAGGCAATCATCTTGTGGTTATGGACGATTAGGCCGTCAGCCTGGTTAAGGAAGTTAATTTCGCTTTGGACATAGTTAGGCTTATCTTTGAACAGCCTAAGCGACTCTAGGTCATGAATCACCAGGTAAAGTTTAGCCTGGGTGTATTTTTTTAAGTTAGTTAATATGACGTCTAACAAGTAGGTGGAGTACAAGGGGTATTGTAAAACCAGGTTGTCAATGTCGGAATGGTTTTTAAAGAAAGCCGGCACCTTAACGTGGGCTAAATAGAGCTTCTGTAAGCGCGACTTCCAGCCCATTTTTAAATCATATTTTAGGGTAACAGAGTGAAATTTACCGGCGAGAAAATGTTCGATATCCCGCTTGGCTTTTGGACCGGCATCATTTTTATTTTTATCAGTAATGGAAATTAAGTAATTATTCATTAAAAAAACCTCTCGTAAAAGTTAATTACATTATAGCATTTTTGAAGCAAGGGAAAATATTTGTCATTAATTGTAATTAAGTTTACAATTAGTAAGTAAAATTATTAATGCGAGGTGAAGTTAATGTCAGAACTATTGAAACCGGCTAAAGTGGCGGGCTTAGACCTTAAAAATCGAGTGGTAATGTCGCCAATGTGTATGTACGAAGTGGCTAAAGAAGATGGAATTGCCACCGACTTTCATTTTGCCCATTATGGGGCGCGTGCGCTTGGCGGGGTCAGTTTAATTATTACTGAGTCGACGGCGGTTTTGCCAGATGGACGAATTACTAAAAATGACTTAGGTTTGTGGAACGATCAGCAAGCAGAAAAATTCAGTCAGTTAGTCAGCTACTTGCACGGATTAGGAACTAAGGTGGGGGTCCAATTAAACCACGCCGGCCGCAAAGCAGAGGACGCTAAGCTTAAGTGGGCCCCTAGTGCCATAGCTTACAATGATACCTACGGACAGCCTAAGGAGATGAGCTTAGCAGAAATCGCTGAGGTCAAGGAAGCCTTTGTCGCTGCTGCTAAGCGGGCCCAGGCAGCCGGGGTTGATGTGCTTGAAATTCACGGGGCCCATGGCTACTTATTAAATCAGTTCCTCTCACCTAAAACAAACCAGAGAAACGATGAATACGGTGGGACTTTGGCCAAGCGTTATCGCCTGGTCGATGAAATTGTCCGGGCTGTCCGGGCGGAATTTACCGGCTCATTATGGTTAAGAATTTCGGCAACTGATTATGCGCCGGGAGGAACTTAACTGTTAACGAAAATATATTAAAACATACTCAAAAACCATCTAAGATAGTCAATCAGAAAGTAAAAATGTGAGATTGATAACTTTTTAGAACTTATGTTTTGAATTTTACTTGAGAAAGTGCTATCATCTCTGTAACAGGAGGTGAGTTTAATGCTACGTGTACAAAAAGTTAGACTGTATCCTAACGAAATCATGAAACAAGTCCTTGATGATTTATGCGATTATCGCAGATATTGTTGGAATCAAGGCTTAGCTTTATGGAATGATATGTATGATGCTTCCTTAGTTTTAGGCGATAAAAAATTACGTCCAAGTGCCCGCAAGGTTCGGGACGAATTAGTCGCTAACAAGGAAGATTGGCAGTACCAACTGTCGGCCCGTTGTTTACAGCTAGCTATTTCTGACTTAGGTAAAGCCTGGCAAAACTTCTTTAAGAAGTCGTTGCCTGATTGGGGCAAACCAAAGTTTAAGTCTAAAAAGACGGCCCGCCAGGGTTTTAAGACGGACCGGGCTCAGATTGTTAATGGTAAGTTACGGCTGGATAAACCGCACGGGGTTAAAGCCTGGGCTGATATTAGTTTTAAGGGCGCTAATGATTTAAAGGGTGAATTAAAAGTCGTCTCGATTTATCGTGAAAACGGTAAGTACTGGGCGAGCTTACCCTTTGAAGTTAAGGTGACGAAGCAAGCTAAGACCGGACAAAAGACAGCCGTTGACGTTAACGTTGGTCACTTTGACTATACCGAAGGTCAAGTCAAGACTTTGCCTAACAATTTAAAGGCTTTGTACAAACGCATTAAGCATTACCAACGCCTCTTAGCTAGAAAACGAATGGTAAATGGAAAGAAAGCGACCCAAGCAAATAACTACGTTAAGACGAGAGCCAAGTTACAACGTGATTATCGAAAAGTTGCTAGTATTCAACATGATATTGTTCAAAAGTTTACCACCATGCTAGTCAATAATTATGACCGCATTGCCATTGAAGATTTAGCAGTTAAGCAGATGCAGATGAGTCACGTCGCGTCTAAAGGCTTACACCGGTCAATGTTTGGCTATTTCAAGCAAGTTTTAAAATATAAGTGTGAATGGTATGGCAAGGAGTTAATCTTAGCGGACCGTTACTATCCAAGTACCCAGCGCTGTTCTGCTTGTGGTCATGTTAAGATTGGTAAAGATAAAGTCGGACTTGACGGCAACAAGAAACACAAAACAAAACATAACGAGTATATTTGTTATGAGTGCGGGGCAGTTATGGAGCGAGACGAAAATGCCGTGAGAAATTTACTTGCCTTACTGTAAAAATCAATGGGGGTGGGCTACACCCTTGAGCTACAAGAGTCAGTCACTGTCATTACCCCCAAGTTGGGATATGGGAATACTGGTGTTGACGGTAGTAAATAAAATCAAGAAAGGAAAAGCTATATTCTTTCTCAAATGTAATCATTTGTTATATTTGATTACGTTTGTTCACATTATATGTAGCAGCAGAGAATACCATGGCCGATTGGAAACAAGTGGCGGGCTGGTTGCAAGCGGCCGGGCTTGACTGTTTGGATGTCTCAACTGGGGGCCTGTTGGATGTTAAGCCTAACATTCCGCTCTATGACGGCTACCAAGTACAGTTTGCCAGTGCTTTGAAGGCTGTTAGTGATTTATACGTGGCAGCGGTAGGTTTGTTGGATAACCCCGGCTTATGTGAATACCTGGTTCAGACTAAACAAGTCGACCTCATTTTACAGGCGCGGGCCTTGTTACGAAATCCTAACTGGGTGATGAAAGCGGCAACGGCTTTACATGATCATGACTACCAAGCCTATAACGCTTCTTATGAACGGGCACGACTTTAAATTAAAAAAATAAAGGGCTTATGTTAACCAAACTGGTTAGCATAAGCCTTTTATTTTAGAGTAAAATCCCTAAACTATAGTGGATAATCATGGTAATAATTCCCACCAGTAGGTTTCTAATGATAGCAATTTTGACGAGGCCGTCACCTAGCTTGGCGCTAAGAAACCCGGTTAAAGAAACGGAAATGCAGACGGCTAAAATAGTAGCGGGCCACATATAAGCCGCGGGGCTAAGACTCATAGCGGCTAAAGGCAAAATCCCTCCGAGGCTGGCAGAAATCAGAGAAGAAAAGGCGGCGGACCAAGGTGACTGATAATCATCTAATTTTAAGTCGTATTTCACTTCTAAAACGGTAGCAAGTGGTTTTTTGGCCAGTAAGTCCTGGGCGATCTCTTGGGCGGTTTGAACGCTAACCCCTTGGGAAATATAGTAGTCTTGAACTACCTTTAACTCAGAAGCAAAATCATTTTTTAGCAAGGCTTGCTCTGCCTTGACGGTTTCAACCTCCGTATCTTTCTGGGTGCTAACAGAGGCGTATTCACCAGAGGCCATGGAAAAAGCACAGGCAACTAGGTCGGCTAAACCGGCGATAAAAATCGTGAAGCGGTTAGGGGTAGCGACGGCGACACTAAAGAGGACGCCGACTACCGTCAAAATTCCGTCATTAGAGCCCAAAACACCAGCCCGGAGAACGTTTAATTTTTCATTGACCGAAGCTTTGGACTTCTTCTTAGTAAAGTTAGGTAAGCTGAGACTTTTCATCATTTAAACCAGGTCCTTTCTAGTAATTTCCAATCAAGTAACCAATCCCGAAGGTGACCAGCATAGTGATGCAACCGGAGATAACATTTCGTAAAACCCCGTGGAACCGGTCGGCCTTGCTTAAGAGGGCGGCTAGATAACCCGTGCAGGCCAAGGCGATAATCACCGCTAAGAAGGTAGCAGGGACCTTAATTTGTTCTGGAAATAGGGTAATGGCGGCTAAAGGCAAAATTGACCCGGTTGGGAAAGAAATCATCGAAGCCAAGGCTGCCTCATAGGGTGAGGTAAACTCTTGCGGGTTAAAACCAAAGCGTTCACGGACGGTAGTTGTTAAAGGGTCTTTAGACATCATTTCTTCAGTAGCCCTTTTGGCTAACCGCGGTGCAATTCCATGTGCTAGGTATTTTTGCAAAACAAAGTCATACTCGTGGTCATAATTAGTTGCTAAGGCAGCTTGTTGTTGAATAATTGCTTTTTTTTGAAAATCTTTTTGACTGTTAACGGAAACATATTCCCCCATCGCCATGGAAACCGTCCCGGCTAGCATCCCGGCAATCCCGGAAATGAAAATTGCAAAGTTGCTGGTGGAAGCCCCGGCGACACCGATAACGATTCCGGCGACGGATAAGATGCCGTCGTTGGCCCCCATAACGGCGGCCCGCATGACGTTAACTTTTTGTGCTAAACTCATCTTTTTCAATCTCTTCACCCTCAGTTTATAATTTTTCTAATCAAATAAATATTATAGCTTATTTAGAGTGATGTCAAGGATAAATCTTGTTAAATCAGAGTTATTCGTTGATGTTTATAATCTTTCTAAGTTATAACCGCCTATCTCTAGTATAGCACTAAATTTAAGAAAAGTTATTTCAATTCAAAAAGTTAATATTCACATTATAAGTGAATATATCCGTTAAAAATGAATAAAAATTGTTTATTTGTAACATTATTGAATAAAAATTTAAAAAAGACTTGAATTTTTAGTTGCGGGGGTATATAGTTATGAACATAATTTAATTTTTATTCAATTATAGTGAATGGAGTGACTGGAATGAATGCGGCTATTTTAGGCGTTAGCGGTTATAGCGGTAGTGTTTTATACAAATTGTTGAAAGAACATCCAAAGGTTGACAAGGTGAATCTTTATAGCCGCAAGCCGCGACGTTTTTTAGCTGAAGCGGTCACGGCCTTTAAAAATCAAACTGAATCTTTGCAAGAATATGACTCGCAAGCAATTATGGCGGAAAATGATGTTTTATTTTTAGCCACGCCGGCGGGAGTTAGTAGCCAGTTGGCGTCAGTCTTTATGGAAGCTAAGTTTCCCGTGATTGATTTATCCGGGGATTTACGTTTAAAAAAAGCGGCTAGTTATGAAAAGTGGTATCAAAAACCGGCGGCCGCTACCAAGCTCTTAGCGCAGGCCACCTATGGCTTAGCCGAGTTTGAGCCAGCGGGAACTTACATTGCTAACCCGGGTTGTTATGCGACGGCAACCCTCTTAGCCTTAGCTCCCTTGGTGAAAGAAGATTTGCTTCAGCTGGATTCAATCATCGTGGACGCTAAGTCGGGTTTAGCTGGTGCGGGGAAGAAATTAACTGAAACTAGCCACTATGCTTACATCAACGAAAATGCTCAGGCTTACAAGGTTAACTGTCACCAACATATTCCTGAAATAGTGCAAGAGTTACAAACATGGAATGACAAGTTAGAAGCAATCCAATTTACGACGACCTTAATCCCCATCACACGCGGAATTATGGTTAGTGCCTACGCTAAGGTGAAACCAGGCTTTGCGCAAGCTGACTTGGAGGCGGTGTTTACCAAGTATTATCACGACAAGAAGTGGGTACGTTTTAGTGGGAGCGACTTACCAGCGATTAAGGATGTAATTCAGTCTAACTACTGTGACATTGGTTTAAGTTATAATCCGGTGACTAACACGGTGTTAGTGGTAAGCGTGATTGATAATTTATTGAAAGGTGCCAGCGGACAGGCGGTACAAAACTTTAACAAGTTATTTGGTTTTGAAGAGACGTTAGGGTTACCAGCTATTCCTGCTTGGCCATAGGGAGGATTTTGAAGATGAAAGAGATTGAATTTACTTGGCCTAAGGGTTTTTATGCAGACGGACTTCACAGTGGACTCAGAAAGAAAAAGTTAGATTTGGGTTGGCTTTACTCACAAGTGCCAGCCAGTGCGGCCGGGGTGTATACAACCAATCAATTCTGTGCTGCACCAACGACTTTAACTAAGCAAACGATTGAACAAGGCCACCAGCTTCAAGCACTAGTTGTCAATAGTGCTGTGGCTAACTCCTTTACGGGGGCCCAGGGTGAACTGGATGCCCAAACGGAACAAGAGTTAGTTGCCGCTAAACTGGGGATAAATCCTAAGTTAGTGGGGGTTGCTTCGACTGGAGTAATCGGCGAATTTTTACCGATGGCTAAGTTAAAAGCGGGGATTAACGCCTTAAAATTGACAGCTAACCACAAGATTACGGAAGCAATCCTAACCACCGATACCCATCCCAAAACAATTAGTTTTGAATTCGAGCAAGCCGGTCAAAAGTGTGTTATGACTGGTTTTTGTAAGGGGTCGGGGATGATTCACCCTAAGATGGCCACTATGCTGGGCTTTGTGGTGACTGACGCTAAGGTAGACGGCAAGTTGTTGCAAGAATTACTCAGCGACCAGGTAGCAACTAGCTTTAATCAAATTACGGTTGACGGCGATACTTCCACGAACGATATGGTGGTAACGATGGCTAATGGATTAGCAGTTGCTGACTCCGAGACCTTAACTAAGGATAGTCAGGATTACCAAGAATTTAAGCAAGTTTTCCAGGCCGTGTTAGAATACCTAGCCAAGGAAATTGCCCGTGACGGTGAGGGGGCAAGTAAGTTAGTGGAAGTGTTGGTTAAAGGGGCGGCGAGTAAAAGGGATGCCAATGTGGCTGCCAAAGCCGTTGTTGGATCTAACCTAGTTAAGGCGGCCTTATTTGGCCAAGATGCCAACTGGGGCCGGATCATTAGTGCCCTTGGTCAGACTGACGTTAGCATCGCCGTAACTAAGCTGGATTTAGCCATCAACCAGGTGGCAATTTTAAAGGCGAGCCAAAAACAGGCTTACGATGAAGAAGGTCTTCAAGCCAGTTTAGGCCAGGATCAGATTTTAATTGAAGTCGATTTACATACAGGGCAAGCTTGTGGGCGCGCCTGGGGCTGTGACTTAACCTATAAGTACGTGCAAATTAACGCATCCTATCGGAGTTAGGGGGGAGTTAAATGCAAGATTTAATTGTAATCAAAGTCGGGGGCAACGCCTTGGACCAGTTGACTAGCGAATTTTTTGAGCAGTTAGCAGCTTGGCGCCAAGCGGGGAAACAGATTTTGTTGGTTCATGGGGGTGGGCCGATGATTTCCAAGTTGTGCCAAAAGTTAAACGTTCCGGTTACAAAGACGGACGGAGTTAGGGTAACCGATGAACAAACGCTAGCGCTCACTAAGTTGGTCTTATTGGGACAAACCCAGCCGCTATTATTGCAGAAATTAAGTGACCACCACCTTAACGTGCAGGGCCTAAACGCAGCTAGTAATTACCTGTTAAAGGGGCGTTACCTAGATAAGGCCAAATACGGGCAGGTGGGAGCCATCACTTACGTTAACCAGGCCGCATTAATGGCGGAATTAAAGACTAAAATTGGCGTGCTAGCCCCCTTAGCTTTAACGGAGAGCGGGGAGTGGTTAAATGTTAACGCTGATCAGGCTGCGTTAGCAGTGGCAAGCAAGCTAAAGGCAGAGAAATTATATTTGCTAACGGATGTAGCGGGGGTACTAGCAAATGGCAAGTTAGTAGCCAAGCTAAGTGAAAGTACGGCGGCTAAGTTAGTCCAAAAAGGAATTATTACCAGTGGGATGTTTCCAAAGGTCAAGGCTGCGTTGACGGCCCAGCGCAGTGGCATTAGTCAAGTTTTTATTACCAATAGTTTAGCAAAACAAGGCACCCAAATTGAAAGCGAGGAATAATAATGGACTATGTATTTCCAACCTATAAGAGATTTCCCTTTGAAATCGTAGCAGGAAGCGATTGGGAACTAACGGACGATCAAGGCAAACAGTATCTAGATTTAACCAGTGGCATTGGGGTTTGCAACCTAGGTTATAACCAATCTAAGTTGAATCAAGCTGTCACAGAGCAGTTGACTAAGGTTTGGCATACGTCGAACCTGTATGAGAGTAGTCTGCAAGACCAAGTCGCCCAGGGAATTGTTAACGGGGAAGATTACCTGGTAAGTTTTTGTAATTCGGGGACGGAGGCTAACGAAGCAGCCTTGAAGTTAGCTAGAAAGGCAACCGGCAGAGAAAAGATTTTAGCCTTCAACCATTCCTTTCACGGCCGGACTTACGGTTCGTTGTCAGTAACGGGTAATGACCAAATCAAAGTTGGCTTTAGTCCAATGTTAGCGGGGGTGAGTTTTGCTGAGTATAACGATGACCAAGCTTTAGAGCAGGTTAGTTCCGACTTAGCGGCGGTTATTGTAGAGGTCGTCCAAGGTGAAGGGGGCGTTTATGCGGCTGACGCTAGTTGGTTAAAGGCGCTAGCAGCTAAGTGTCAGCAAGTTGGCGCCTTACTAATCATAGACGAGGTTCAAACTGGGATGGGGCGGACGGGCAAGCTGTATGCCTTTGAAAACTATGGTTTAAAGCCAGACATCTTTACTTTAGCTAAGGGGTTAGCCAACGGAATTCCAGTGGGGGCAATGGTTGGTAAAAAGTCCTTAGGCAAGTATTTTGGCCCTGGTAGTCACGGGTCGACCTTTGCCGGCAACCCACTAGCGATGGCAGCTGCCAAGGAAGTTTTAGCAACGATGGATTCAGAGTTTTTGGAAGCAGTGGCAGCTAAGGCAGAGTTTGCTTGGCATTACTTGGAAGACTTAACAGCTTTAGAGTGTGTTACCAGTGTAACTGGGTTGGGATTAATGATAGGAATTCACTTAAGTTCAGAAGTTAAGGTGGCAGCAGTGATTGAAAAACTACAGGCAGCCGGGGTTTTGACCTTAGCAGCCCGGGACAATACTTTACGCCTGTTGCCTCCGTTGACAATGCCAGCCTCAGAGTTACTGGCAGGAATTGAAGAAATCAAGGCGGTCTTAGCAGAAGCTATCTTAGTGGGGGTGTAGTTGATGGAAAATCATTTTTACGGTAAATCCTGGTTAAAAGAGCTTGATTACAGCGCCAAGGAGTTGAATTTTTTAATTGACTTTAGCTTGCATTTAAAGGACTTGAAGAAAAAGCATATTCCGCATCAATATTTGGCGGGTAAAAATATTGCCTTACTCTTTGAAAAAACCTCGACGAGAACGCGGTCTGCTTTTACCGTGGCGGCTAATGACCTGGGAGCTCATCCCGAATTTTTAGGTCAAAACGACATTCAGTTAGGTAATAAGGAATCACTGGCTGATACGGCTAAAATCTTAGGCTCGATGTTTGATGGAATTGAATTTCGGGGCTTTAAGCAAGACAGCGTTGAACAGCTAGCCAAGTACAGCGGCGTGCCAGTTTGGAATGGGTTAACCGATGAATGGCACCCTACCCAGATGATTGCTGACTTTATGACCCTGAAAGAAGAGTTTGGAAGTTTAGCTAACTTAACCCTCTGCTACGTTGGGGATGGACGCAACAATATGGCCCATAGTCTGTTAGTGACGGCCGCCATTTTAGGGGTTAATTTTCATTTAGCGGCTCCTAAAGACCTGCAACCCCAAGCCCAGGTGGTGGCAATAGCGCAAAAACTAGCTGCTAAGTCCCAGGCTGAGTTGTTAATAACTACCGACCCTACGCAGGCTGTTAACGGGGCAGATGCCATCTACACCGATATTTGGATTTCAATGGGGGAAAAGGTGGACGTTCATAAACGGATTGAGGCCTTATTACCTTACCAGGTAAACCAAGCCTTGCTAGCGCAAACGGGTAAGCAAGAAACGATTATCATGCACTGCCTGCCGGCCTTTCACGACCAAGAAACAACCTTAGGCAAGAAGCTTGCAGCAGAATATGGACTCAGTGAGTTAGAAATAACCGATGAGGTTTTTTTAGGGCCAAATTCACGGGTCTTTGTTGAAGGTGAAAATAGACTCCATTCTATTAAAGCCATTATGGCTGCCACCTTGGGTGAACTCTTCATTCCTGAACAATATTTTAACTAATAAATGCCACTTGCGAAGGCTTAGTTCGTAAGTGGCATTTGTTTAGTTGGTTTTTAGGGGGCGAATAACTTTGGCAGGGTTGCCGGCTACAATTACGTTGGCGGGGATGTCTTGGGTCACCACGCTCCCAGCGCCGATAATCGCATTTTGCCCGATGGTAACGCCTCCGACGATGTTAACGCCGGCGCCAATCCAGACCCCATCTTCAATCACAACGGGGCGGGCATAGATTTGGTGGTGGGCCCTAGCGACTGGATCTTCGACGTGGTTAACCGTGTAGATGCCGACCTTAGGGGCGATGTTGACGTCGTTACCGATGGTAATCGGGGCACAGTCCATCAAGACCACGTCGTGGTTAGAGAAGAAATTATCGCCGATACTTAAGTTAAAGCCAAATTCGCAGTAAAAGTTAGGTTCGATATAAGGAAAAGCACCTAAGTGTTTAAACAGGGGCCTAAGCAGTTGGTAATCGTACTCGTTTTGGTGATAGACCTTATTATTGTAAGCCCGTGTGGTTTTTAAGGCGTGATTTCTAGCGGCGACCACCTTAGGGTCAAGGTCATTGTAAACCTGCCCAGCCTTGGTCAAATTTTGAACGTAGTTAATGTCAACAGTCATAAAAAAACCTCCTGAGCCTAGTTTACTACCACAAGTAACTTTTGTGTTAAAATTTAGAGTATAAGAAAAAGGAAGGAACGTTGATGTGAAACAATTAATTTTAGCAGAAAAGCCGAGTGTAGCCCGAGATTTAGCCCAAATCTTAGGTGCCAATCAGAAAAATAAGCATTACTTTGAAGGCCCTAAGGTGGTGGTGACCTGGGCGTTAGGACACCTAATGACCCTTAAGATGCCCGAAGATTTGGACAAGAAGTGGCAAAAGTGGGAGTTAGAAACCCTACCCATGATTCCTAAGTACATTGGCACTAAGCCCCTACCTAAGACCCGGCCCCAACTAAAGGCAATCGGCCAGTTAGTTAAAAGAAAGGATATCGCAGAAGCGGTCATTGCTACCGACGCCGGCCGGGAAGGTGAGTTAGTTGCCCGCTGGATTTTAGAGTACGTCCGCTTCAACAAGCCGGTTAAACGGCTATGGATTTCATCGCAAACAACCAAGGCGGTCAAGGAAGGCTTTGCTAACCTCAAGCCGGCTAAGCAGTACGATAACCTCTATTATTCAGCCCTAGCCCGGGCTAAGGCCGATTGGTTAGTAGGGCTAAACGTAACCCGGGCGCTAACAGTGAAATATCAAGATAATTTATCCGCTGGCCGGGTACAGACTCCTACTCTAGCTTTAGTCGGGAAAAAGGAAGCCGCCATTAGTAGCTTTATTCCCCAAAAGTACTACCAAATTAGCCTGGAGCTTAATGGAATCAAGGCCAAGCTGGTTCAAAAAAATCCCCAGGCACTAAAGACTAGCGAACAAGCCCAAGAATTAGTCGCTAAGTTAAGAAAAACACCTGGTAAAGTCAGTGAAATTAAGACTAAAGTCAAAGTTGAACCGGCTCCATTACCTTACGATTTAACCGAATTGCAACGGGAGGCTAACAGTCGCTACGGTTATTCGGCTAAGAAGACCTTAAGTCTAGTGCAAAGTCTATACGAAACCCACAAGGTGGTGTCTTACCCCCGGACCGATAGTAAGTATCTGAGTTCTGACATCAAAGCTAGCCTAAAGGAACGCTTGCAAGCGATCAGCGAAATGTTTCCTGAAGCTAAAGACTATGCCAAAGGTCAAGTTAAGGTTGTGCAAGGTAAAGTCTTTAACGATAGTAAGGTAACAGATCACTACGCTTTAATTCCAACCGAGCAACGGCCTAACTACGCTAAGTTTTCTAACGATGAACACCGGATTTACGGCTTAATCGTTGAAAGGTTCTTAGGCTTATTTGCTCCGGTCCACAAGGTTGAACAAGCAAAAATTACCGTTAAATTCGGGCAGGCCTTGTTTAATTTCAAAGAGGAGCGGGTAATTGAAGCAGGCTGGAAGAAGCAAGGGCAAACTAAGCAAGTAACCACTAACCTCAAAGCAGGGCAGGCAGTTGCCCCTAATTTTAAGGTGGAAGCAGCCCTTACTAGTCCGCCAAGTCCTTTAACCGAAGGGACCTTGTTAGCCCAAATGGAAAAATATGGTCTCGGGACCCCGGCAACGCGAGCTGAGATTATCGAAAAGCTAGTCAAAACTGAGCTGATGGAACGTAGTGGTAACCACCTGCGGGTAACGCCTAAGGGCAAGCAGCTCTTAAAACTAGTTAACCCAGAGCTAGTCAGCCCTGAATTGACCGCTAAGTGGGAAAGTCAGCTAGAAGCGATTGCCAAGGGCAAGTATGCAAGTAAGCAGTTCTTAAAGGAAATCGAAGCCGACACCAAACGCTTAGTGTCAGAGGTCAAAAACAGTCAGGCTAAGTACCAAGACTTCAGCCTCACCCAAAAGAAGTGTCCTGAGTGTGGTAGCTTCTTGCGGGAACGCAATGGTCGGGATGGTAAAGTATTAATTTGTACCAACCCCGAATGTTCCTACCGGCGCCGGGCTGAAGCCAAAGTATCTAACCACCGCTGCCCGCAATGTCACCGTAAAATGTTAATTGTGGCCGGGAAAAATGGGGATTACTTCCGGTGCAAATACGATGGCACCACCGAAAAAATAGGTGGTGGTAAGCGTGGTTCTAAGAAAATGACCAAGCGTGAAGAGCGCCGCTTGCTCCAAAAGGTCAACCAAAAAGACGAAGACCAAGAAAGTGCCTTAGCCCAAGCGCTTAAAGCTGCTTTAGGGCAAGAATAACAATAATAAGCACGAATGGAATCAAAAATTCTATTCGTGCTTATTATTTATATGTAATTTTAATCATGTACGTTTTAAGTTATAGACTTACTTGCTAATTGCAAGTTTAATATCTTTGATAGCGGCTTCAAAAGATGCCTGTAATGTAGGTAAGTTTAGAATCTTAATGACAGCAAGACAGTCATCAAAATAGGATTGGTAGACTTGAGCATCCTTTTTTAAAATGGCTAATTTAAAACCAGTGAATAGTTTTAAAAATAGTTTTTCATAAATGAAATCGTCACGTAATTGATATTGTTCTAATATTTCAATGAAGTAGAGAGCGTTTTTATAATCGTGATGAAAAATTAATGAAGTAATAGCGTTGCTGATTAAACGAAAACTTTCGAGTCCATAGGGATTTAACTTATCTAGTTTAGATACGGTAGTAATTGCTCTTTTTAAAATAGTGACTACTGTTTCTGGTGGCCAAAAAATAAGTGAGTCAGAAAATAAGACTAG
The DNA here is from genome assembly GCF_025311475.1 of Ligilactobacillus agilis. Classification (NCBI taxonomy): domain Bacteria; kingdom Bacillati; phylum Bacillota; class Bacilli; order Lactobacillales; family Lactobacillaceae; genus Ligilactobacillus; species Ligilactobacillus agilis. The sequence continues at coordinate 356,244 of NZ_CP104397.1, forward strand.
TTCATACCTAGTCCATGTTTCGGTACGGATTAGGTACTTATATAAAGGATTGTCTGAAACATCAATCTCCTTATGGTCTAATCGGGCGATTAAAATATCTATTAATCCTAACATATGGTCGTAGAAAGAATTATGACTCCCTAATTTCTGTTTGCAAGTTGTTTTCAAGTATGACAAATAATCAATATCTTGGTTGGTAAAACTAAGCATAATTTTGGTCATGAATTCTTTTTCTTCATTGTTACTGTAGTTATTAGCGATGAATTCTAACTCAGGTAAGGTGATATGAAGGCGATTAAGAATTTCGATGAAACTTTGGCTATGTAAGTCTGTAGTACCAGTTATATATCTGCCAAAGGTAGAAGTTGAAATAATATCTTGGGTTAACTCACTGATGCTGAGCCCTTTATGTTTACGAATATCAGAAATAGTTGAGGCTAAATCCATGTCGTTTCCTCCTTATTGCATAAATGAATTGTGAATCCCATTTATGGGTTGTATAGTCATGTTGTTTGATAATAGTATTATACTATATAAAAAGCAGGTTAAAGATATTTGATTTTTTTAATAGTAATAGCTTTAATACTGCCAATAAATTATAGGGGATGTTAACGTGGATGTTTTAAGTGTAAAACAAGTGACTAAAGATTATGGTCAAACGAAGGTTTTAAAGGAGGTTAGCTTTTCAGTTGCTGATGGCGAATTTGTGGCTATTATGGGGACATCGGGCTCAGGAAAGACAACCTTATTAAATTCAATTGCAACTTTAGATAAGATAAATTCAGGGGAAATCTTAATTAATAATCAAAATATTGCTAATTTGAATAAAGAACAGGCGGCTAAATTCAGAAAGGAAAAGTTAGGCTTTGTCTTTCAAGATTATAAGTTGTTGTCAAGTTTAACGGCAAGAAGAAACGTTGCCCTTTCTTTAACGCTCTTGGGTAACGAAAAGGCACAGACAATAGACGATAGAATTGATGCTTTGGGAGAAATGTTTGAATTAACAAATGTATTGGAAAATTATCCGCATGAACTTTCTGGGGGCCAAAAACAACGGGTTGCTATTATGCGTGCGATAATAAAAAAGCCTCAATTGTTATTAGCTGATGAACCGACTGGGGCATTAGATTCAAATTCGACTAATATTATAATGAAAAAGTTAGCGGAGATTAATAAAAAGCTAGCGACAACGATTTTGATGGTTACACACGATGCATTTGCAGCTAGTTTTGCAGACCGAGTCTTTTTTCTAAAAGATGGAGAAATTAATACTTATCTAGAACGGAGTAAATATAAGACACAAGGAGCATATCAAAAGGGTATCTCTGATGTAATGTTAGACTTGGAGGAACTTTAAAATGTTAATGGACTTAAGTTTAGCTGATTTGAAACAAAAAAGTAAGTTGTACTTGGTATACGTTTGCTCGCAAATACTGATTTTCAGCCTCTTTTTTGCAATTCAATGTTTTGGAAATGATAGTGTGATTGTAACTAGGTTGGCTGATAATGCTAATATAAAAGAGATGGCTAGATTAATTAGTGTCTTCTACACCATTTTTGTTTTGTTTTATTTTATTTACTTCAATAACTTTTTTATGAGACAAAAATCTGAAGAACTAGGAATATATTCCATTCTAGGTTTTAGCGATAGAAAACTGATTAACTTATTTTGGTTAGAAAATACAATCTTGATTTTAATTGGTGTAATCTTAGCTGTTCCTTTAGGATTGGGGATATATGCGTTAATAAGAACTTGGTTAATAAAATTCCTGGGTCTAGATATTGCGGTGTGGCCAATTGCTATTGGACTAAAGGCCTACTTTTCTTTAGGAAGCTTAGGAATAATTACGGTTATTATTACCTATCTCGAATTAGTTTGGATTTTAAAGAAAAATCTAGTAGAAATTGTCAATTTACAAGTGATCCAAGATAAAAAAATTAAAAAGAGACCAGTTATTGCTTGGGTAGGGATAACCACTTTATTAATAGCATATGGCCTGCTAATAGACTTATCTCAGCGTCCCAATGATATTTGGGATAAAGTTGGTTTTATGCCAATTGCAGCGTTAACCGCAATTCTATTGATTGGTGGGACGGTTTTAACGATTAATTATTCGTTACCACAATTAATAGATTATTTACTGAAAAATAAGCAGGTAAGTTATGGTCAAAAGAACAATGTTGTTTTGCCACGGATGCAACATCGAATTAGAAATAAATCACAGCTAATAACTGTAATCGGCCTCTTGTTTTCATTATCTGTAGTTACCCTAGGAATTACGGCAATAACGTTAAGCTATCCCAAGGAAGCCATGAAGCGGGTAATGCCGGCTACATTAGAGACAATATTAGCTAAGAAAAAAGCTCTCTCGCCTAGCCAAACTGAGAGTATTAAGAAGCATTTTCCAGCAGCAACTGTGACAGATGTAGAGATTGTCAGAGTTCCAATTAAAGAGCAGTTAGCAATCACCAACAAGTTGATATATCAGCACTTAGATGCAATTTCGTTAACTGAGTATAATAGCTTGGCAATAGCTGAGGGAAAAACTAAACTTAAGCAAGTTCCCGTTGGACAAGGGGTGTTGGTTAATTATTATGCAAGTCTAAATCATCGGGTTGACAAAAGGGTTAATTCCACGAAAGGTGATCAAATTTACTTGAAAAATAGCACTAACAATAATGTGATTGCCTTTGGTAATAGCGTAGCAATAGTAGTGCTTAATGATGGTTTATTTACAAACCTTCAAAAAAAGTATGCTGATTCTAATTTTTATTTGACTAGTATTAATGGCAAAAATATGCGGGATAACATGGCTATTCCTAAATACTTTGACCATTTACAACTTAAATATTTGAGTTCAGCTAAGCGTAATAAAGAAATAGTTACGGCTAATAGCCCAACGTTCTTGCTAATTTCAATAGCAACCGTCCTATTTTTCATTAGTATTAGTACCATATTGTATTTTACTGCTAAGTTAGAGGTTGCACCTGTTTTGTCTGAATATCAAACCTTAATTCAGTTAGGTTATGGTAAGAGAGAAATCATTAAGGTAGTAATGTTAGAAATCTCTTGGTTATTTGTTCCTACATTAGTTTTAGGTTTAATAAGTGGCTTCCTAGGGATATATGGTGCTAGCTACATGATTATGGATACTGTCACTAAAAGTAATTGGCAGATAATTTTTGGAACCATGCGCTTTGTATTATACGTAACAATACCTGTATATTTATGTGTATACTTGTTGGCATGTCGCTCAGTTTTTGGTGATATTCGTAGGTTTGTTGGCAAGGTGCTGATTTAAGCTTAACTTGTCTTGAAATAAAAATGGCTCCTAGAAAAGCTATGCAACTTTTCTAGGAGCCTATTGTTATTTCTCGATTTCACCTTGGAAAAAGAAGGTGAGGATCCGGGCCTTAATTGAGCCTTCCTTTTCCTTTAAATTATCTGCCTGGGAGTGGAGTTTTCTTTTGAAGCCCAAAAAGTATTTTTGGTATAATTTGGTCTGTTGCAACCAACTATGAAACCGGGGAGAAAACTTAGACAGACTAAAGAGACAGAGGATGAAAAACGGAATTTGGGGAATAACGGGTAGCAATAACCCGACAATCCCGCCGACAAAACTGACAATGGCTAAGACTAACCATAAGAAACGAACGAAACTTTTAACCACAGGCATCTCCCCTTAATTTTAATTACGAACTTATTTTAAGTTAGCATAATTATAACATGATTTCGCAGTTGAATGCACTTACAAAAACTCTAAGAATTAGTAAAGTAACTTAAGAAGGTGCAAAATGGACGCAAAGTATCAACAAGCTCGCCAGTTGCTAGCGGCGGGGAAGGTTAAAGCGGCGCAGACTATTTTCCGGGAAATATTTGCGCTGAATCCCAAATATAAGTCGGTCTGCTATTTTTTAGGCAAGTGTGCTTATTTGCAGGGGAAAAATAAGGAAGTAAAGCACTATCTGAAATTGCATTTAGACGGGCGGGCGCGTAAAAATATTGGCCCGGCCTTTAAATACCTGTGCTTACTAGCTTGTAAAGAAAAGCAGTATTTAAAAGCTCAACACTATTTAGCCCAGGCTGAAAAGTATGGTTTAAAGGCGACTAGTCTAGCGAAACTACAAAAGCAGTTGACACAAGCAGCTTCCGAGCCGACGACCATGGCCTTTACTTACCAAAAATTGAGTAAAAAGGGGACGCCAATTGCTAGTTGTAAACAAGCCGGGTTTAAAGGAGCTAAGTTTTTTATTCACGGACTGCCCCCTAAGTTGTTAGCCCGCTTCCAGGAGTTGAAAACGCTCCAACTAACCGTCACCTACCCCCAGAAAACGGACATTCCGGGCTATCTAACTTGCAGGCTAACGGACGGCCGGACCCTATATAAGGACTACTTACCCTATTTGCCCAGTCTGTATTATCGCTCAGCCTTTAATGATTACCTAGAAGACGACAAGTACTTCAAATTTAAGTGGGAGAAGTCGCGGGTGTTTTCCCTGTTGCTGGTTTCCGGTTTTTCGCTGGAAATAGTGGCTAAGTACCTAGAGGCAAATGACTTACTTGACCGGGTCGCGGTTGAACACTTGCAGAGCTGCCAAGGGCTAGTTAGCCTAAAAGAGGCGGGAGAAACTTTACCCGTAAGCGCTAAGGAACAGTTAAGTGATTTAGATTTGCTAAAAGAATTTGGCTTTATCTGTGCTAAGGAATGTGGTAAGACCATCCACCTTGCAAGCAAGTGCCGCTTTGAACGCCAGCTCAGACGGGCACTCAAAGCAAAAAGTAAGGTGGCTTTTCCCTACAGGAAGCTCCAGGAGCAATTTCGGCCTAGCCAAGAACAGGCGCGCTTTATTAACTGGTTAAAGAAAAATGACCAGCAGGTGATTTCGCTATTAGGGGTAGGTGGCAGTGGCAAAACCTATACCCTCAGCAAGTTACTGGACCCTAACGCTGTTTTGGCGCTAGCACCTACCCACAAAGCCCGGTTGAATTTGGTGGACCATGGCTTTAGTCAAAATGATACTGTCCAACACCTCTTGTTTAAACTGGAAGCCGAGCCCGAGCTGGTCTTAACCGGAATCAAAGTAATTTTAATTGATGAAATTTCAATGGTAACTACCCAAATGTTAGCGCAGTTGTTTGACAAATTAGGGCCGGGCTACCGCTATTTACTCGCCGGAGATGATCAGCAACTGCCACCAGTCAGCCAGGATTTAGATGCCCTCAATGTTTGTGGTGATTTGATGAGGTTAATAAAGCAGGAAGGTAGTTATTACGAATTTAAAACCAACCTCCGGTGCCAAAATAAGCAGACAGCTGCTTTAATCGCAGCGATTCGGGCGAAAAACTTACAGCTGGTGACTAAGAAAGCCGGTAAGTTTACAGGCGCTAAGCGGGATATGCTTAACTATAAGTATTTTCACCCGGCCTTAGAGGACTGCATGATTTTGGCACACCGGAATTTGACGGTGGGCAAAATTAACCAGCAGTACTACCGGGTTTTAACCAAAGATGGGCGGGCCAAGACCCCGTTTTTCTTTAAGAATGACTATGGACACGGAGGCTTTTTTGAGGGAGCGCAGGTGGTCTTTTACCAAAATGACGATGAAAAGCAACGGTATGGTTATACCAACAGTGAGTTTGGGATTGTAACCGAGCTGCACTTGGAAGATAAGGAGCCTAAAATTAAAGTCAAAACGGCAAGTAACGAGTATGAACTACCCTTGTACGTTGCTAACCGGGACTTATTTTTAGCCTACGCTTTGACGATTCACAAGGCCCAAGGCAGCGGCTCTAGGCGGGTTTACGTACTGGAGGCCGCTAACGATAGCTTGCTATATACGGCGGTTTCTCGCTCGCGGGGAGAGTTATTTTTTGTAGACTTAGACGCTAGCCAGGTAGTGGAAGCCTTAAGCCAACCAGTAGCTAAGAAAAGAAATGTTTATTGAACCGGTTCTATTTTGAAATATCTAAATTTTTTTATAAAAAATAAGCTTATTGCTTACGGGCGCTGAGGAAAAGTGCTAAAATAAGGGTATTTATTGTTAGTTAGAGAGGATGAGAAGAATGGTGTTAGATAATATGCTTTTTAAACAACTACTGAAACATTCTTTTAATATTCCGGTTGAGGTGACATACCCTAACGGAAAAGTTGAGCAGTACGGTGGGTTAAAACCAGAGGTGAAAATTAAGATTAACGAGAAAATCTCATTAAAAGCCTTGACCGAAAATGCGTCAATCGCCTTGGGTGAGGCTTATATGGATGGCAAGATTGAAGTTGAAGGTTCGCTTCAAAAATTAATTACCTCGGCTTATGCTAACGCGGACAGCTTTCTAAACAATAATAAATTTAAGAAGTTTTTACCAAAGCAATCACACACTAAGAGTCACAGTAAAGAAGATGTTCAAAGTCACTATGATTTGGGCAATGATTTCTATTCACTGTGGCTAGATAAAACGATGACATATTCTTGTGCCTACTTCGAAAATGAAACTGATAGTTTGGAGCAAGCCCAAAGAAATAAGGTCGAACATATCTTGAAAAAATTAGACCCTAAGCCAGGCAAGAGCTTGCTAGATATTGGCTGTGGTTGGGGAACGTTAATGCTGACTGCTGCTAAGAAGTATAATCTAAAGGTAGTCGGGATTACTTTAAGTGAAGAACAGGCTAAGTTTGTCAGGGCCCGGATTAAAGAACTCGGACTTGAACAACAAGCCGAAGTTATCTTGGAAGATTACCGGGAGATTCAGCATGAGCCCTTTGATTATATTACCAGCGTGGGGATGTTTGAACACGTTGGTCAAGAAAATTTAGGCGAATATTTCCAAACAATTGCTAAGTACCTAGCTAATGACGGGGTGGCTTTAATCCACGGAATTACCCGGCAACAAGGTGGGGCTTACAATGGCTGGATTGATAAGTATATCTTCCCAGGTGGTTATATTCCAGGTTTGTTAGAAAACTTAGGTCACATTGTTGATGCCGGGATGCAGGTGGCTGATTTAGAAACCTTACGCCGGCATTACCAAAAAACTTTGGAAATTTGGGACCAAAACTTTAACCAGGTCTTACCTGCGGTTAGAAAAATGCACGACGAGCGCTTTATTAGGATGTGGGACCTGTACCTGCAAGCCTGTGCGGCTTCGTTTGAATCAGGTAATATTGACTGTATCCAGTACCTAATTTCTAAGGGACCAAGCGGTAAGAATTTACCGAAAACGAGGGCGTATATGTACCAAGCATAGAAGTTTGAAGTCAGCTGGTGAGGCTGGCTTTTTTATTGAAATTTTATTAAGAAGCCGCGTGTCCTTAAAAGCATCTTGCTTGCAAGGTCTAAGATAGCCTATAATGAGTAGGTTAGTAAATTATAGCTAGAGAAAGGATTTACATAGACTCATGGTAGAACTATTTAAGGCCTTTTTATTCGGGATTGTTGAAGGAATTACAGAGTGGCTTCCAATCTCAAGTACAGGGCACATGATTTTACTTGATGAATTCGTCAAGTTAGATGTTAGCAAAGATTTTTATAGTATGTTTGAAGTGGTAATCCAACTCGGGGCGATTATGGCCGTAGTGGTAATCTATTGGCACAGGATCTGGCCGTTTAGGCTAGCCAAGGCAAATGGAATCGGTGCCCCCCAAGGGTTATGGCGCTTTATTGATAAAGAAACCTTCATCATGTGGGTGAAAATCTTTATCGCCTGCTTGCCAGCCGGAATTATTGGGGTTAAGTTTAACGATACCTTTGAAAAGTTGTTTTATAATCCTGTCTGCGTTGCCTTAGCTTTGATTATCTTCGGGGTGGCCTTCATTTGGATTGAAACAATTCACAAGGGGAGTCGGCCTAAGATTAACTCGATTGCAGAATTATCGTATTATACCGTCTTAATGATTGGCTTCTTCCAATTGATTGCGGCAGTATTTCCCGGGACATCTCGTTCAGGGGCAACTATTTTAGGGGCCTTACTTTTAGGGGTTTCTCGGACGGTAGCGGCTGAATTTACCTTCTTCTTAGCTATTCCGGTTATGTTTGGGGCCGCAGTTTTCAAATTGGCTAAGTTTGGGCTTGTCTTTAGCTCAATGGAAATGTGGATTATGGTGGTTGGTTTAATTACAGCCTTCGTATCCTCAATCGTTGTAATCAAGTTCTTGATGCAGTATATCAAGAAGCACGACTTTAAGATCTTCGGTTGGTATCGCATCATCTTAGGGATTTTAGTTTTAGCATATTTTTGGTTACTTAAATAGTTAATAAAAATAAGACCGCTGAGCTCGTTTGAACTCAGCGGCCTTATTTAGTTATGCCTAATGCGTCCTTTAATTAGGCTGATAGCGAGGCTTAACCCAAGTAGGATTAATCCAATTAAACTAAGCTTCTTACCTAAAGCTAGACCAGGAATTTGGTAAGTGAAGGTAATTTGGTGGTGCCCTTTAGGTAATTTGAGTCCTAGAAAGGCGGTATTCGTTCGGATGACCTTGGCTTTATGACCATCAACCTTGGCAGACCAACCCTTAGAGTATGGGATGCTGGAAGTTAAAATCCCGGTTTGCTTGGTAGTGATTTGGCCTTTAAAGCCGGTAGTGGTAAAGGTTAAGTTTTGCAGACCATGTTTTTGAATACGGCTGACCTCTTTTAGGTACTGACCTTGTAGTGGTAAGGCGACTACCTTCAATTTAAAGTGGTAGTGGCCCAATTTAGAGGGTGTTAAAGTTAGACTAGTCGGTAACTTGGTGAAGTAACCGACGTTTACCGTCCCATTTTTAACCACCTTGTAGAAAGAAGTAGCTGCTTGGGTTGGTTGGCTAATTTTTTCGGTACCTAAATTCGAAGTGATATTGAGGGCGAAGCTTTCATCGGGTGACCCCTTCAAGATGTGGTAACGGAAGTACTTGTACTTGGTTAAAGCCGAGTTAGTCCCAATTATTCCCCGGGTTAAGTCGTTATTATTGTTGCGTTGTTCTAACTTAACTTGTTCTTTGAGGCTAAAGGGTTGATAAGAAATATCGGTGATTTCTAAGTGGAGCTCACTGTTAGCATAAAGTTGATCCAACTTTTTTTGGACCTGCTTATCAGCCGACTGAATGTTTAACACCAGTTGGTAACTCTCATTAGCATCTTGTTTGAGGAGGTCTTGGCTGGAGACGAGGTTACCCCGACTAGAAATCAACTGGTAAGGTACTTCTAACACCTGGCTGGATAGTTGCTTAGTCGAAGCTGACTTTAAGCCGGCCAGGTGTGAGTTGGCAACGACGACTCCACTGGCAAGGGCACGTTCTTTTTGACTGGGACTAAATTGCCGGTATTGCTTGAGGCTAAAGGCTTGATCTTGCCAGTAAACCAGAGGAAAGTTGTTATTGGTCACGTAACGTCTAGCCTGGGTATCATTTTTACTATTGTGATTAGGATCCGTAACCTTGGGGGTCAGCTTATCCAATTGATAGCCGGCTGGCAGCTTGTTGGCGTTAGGCTGATTAATTTGGCTAAAGAGGTAGCGGACCCCGAAGAAGTTATTTAACACGGTCCGGTCGGCCACTTGCCCGATTGGTCTAGTAGCCTCGTACTGAGTATTTTGGAGGTCGTTCATAAAATTTCCCAGGTAATTATTTTGCAGGGAGTAATATGAATTAAGGAGGGCTAACCTACCGTTTAAGGCGTTGTATAAATCAAAATTACTGCCAAAGAAGTAATTATTGCTGATGGTTGAGACCCGGTAGGTTAGAGGGTCCTTTAAATCTTGGTCCAGGCCAAAGTAACTATTTGCTTGCACCTTTTGGTAGGCGTTTTTAGGCAGGAGCTCATTAGAATAGTTACCCGCATAAGGCGCTTCGAAATAAAGAGCGTTGACTAAGACGTTAAGTAAGATTAGCCCACTGAGAAGCTGCTGTGAAAACCGGGCTGGTTTAAAGTAAAACCAACTGATGATCCCTAGGCTGGCGTACAAGAACAGTAGCGGGAAGAAAATCCGTTTATCACTATCAAAGAAGTAATACCCACCTAGGTAGATGCTGTAAATAAGGGTGGCCCATACAAACCGCTTTAGGAGCCGGTAGTCTAACTTAGGCAAAGCTTCTAATAAGAAGCAGACCGCTAAGGCCATCGGCAGGCACAGCATTAGTGACCAGCGGTTGGATGGGGACATCCCGCCGTTAAATAAGGCTCCCACGGCTGGAATTAGAAACATGATAAAGCCCAGGCTAAAGCTAGCTGCTAAGACTGGGTATTTTTTGCGGTAGCTAAAGACGTAAACGAGGGCATAAAAACTGATGCTAGCAAAGCCTAGGGCAGACCAAAAGTAAAAGTCACGGTTGGCTCCATTAATTAGTTGACCCGGTAAGGTTAGATAATAATATAGGGGGTAAATTTTAAGCCCGTTGGCAAAGGCACTGCCGGCCCGGGTGGAGCTAGTAACCGCAAAAAATTCAGGTAATAAAAGTGCCGCCGCTAGTAAAAGGCTAATCAAGCTTGCCCAGGCTAATTTGCCGAAAGTTTTTAGATAATTAAGCTTGTTTTTATAGGTAAAGGCTAGGCGCAAGAGGAGGTAGATAATGGCGCCAATTCCTAGCATAAAGGCAAAGTAAAAGTTATTGGCTAACATCCAGGTAAAGCTAAGTAGTAGTGGCCAGGCGCTTTTTTGCATTAACACCCGTTCTAGGGCCCAAATCACCAAAGGAAAGATGATAAAGGGCATAATGAAGAAGGGGTGGGCTACGTTAGCATATAGCAAAAAGGCGTTGAAAAGGTAGACCGCCGCGCCGGCGACAATTGTGCTATTTTTAAAGTTAAAGTGGCTAGCAAAAAAACAAAAGGCTAAGCCGGCACAATACATTCGTAAAATAATCAGCACTTGGTAGGCTAAGACCACTTTGCTAGCAGGCACTAACAAGGTTAGGTAGTCAAAAATATCGCCGATTACATAATATGAGTAAACAGAAAAAGTGTCCGCACCTAGTCCCATTTTGGGAGACCAAGTTGGAAAGCCCGCACTCGGGTGGTGAATAAAGTCAAGTAGCGTTTGGCGGTAACTTTCTAAAATTGGTAGGTGTTGGTTAGCCGCGTCAATGTACCAAACCAGTTGGTGGCCGGTAATTAAGTACAGGCCGTAAATGAGTGAAGCTAACCCCCAAAAGGCCAAACTATAGCTTAAATATAGGCGCGGATTTTTCCGCTTAAATGAAAATTGCACAAAAAAACCTCCCTCACAGATTTGCACAAAGATTATTTTACCCTAAAATCAATCTTTGTGCTTACTTAGGGAGGTTATTTAATATTAACCTAACGTTTCTTAAAAATTAAGAACTTACTAAAGAAGTAGTTTAATAAGACAATCACCACTTGGTCGACTAACTTGGTTAACAGGCCGTTAGCATGAAGTAGGGAGATCCCGATAAACATGATGCCGGCATCAAAGCCTAGAGAGATGATGCGGTAGAAGAAGAACCACCACATTTCAATCAAGAAAGACTTGACGGTGGTAAACTTTGATTCAAACACCCATAACTTGTTGGTAATAAAGGCAAAAAGTACTGACAGTAACCAAGCCAAGAAGTTAGCTAGCTGGTAGTACATGCCCAAGTTTACGGAACAAACCTGGAAAACGACGATGTTGATGATTGTGGTCAAGCCCCCAAAAAAGAGGTAGGCGATGACGGCTTTATACTTAAGCAATAACTCTTTAATCACAGACTACTCCCCTAAAGCCTTAACTAATTGGTCGGCAAATTCTTCTAAGCGGGCGATATCTTCATCTTCGTCAGGGGCGAGATTAATCTTAACGTTGTCGGCCCCTTTGCTAGCGCCGGCCTTGGCTAAGGCTTCCCCGAACAGGTCAACGGCGGTACAGAAGTATTCACCATAGAAGGTGTCGCCAGACCCTGCGACCCCATAGACTTTACCGCTAAGGTCGACGTCGGCTAATTCATCGTAGAAGTCCATCCCCTCGTCAGGAAGTGAGCCTTCGTCGTAGGTGTAAGGGCAGATGACGCAAAGGTCAACGGCTTCTAACTCAGCAGGGTCAGCCTGAGAAATTTCTTCGACTTCGACGTCTAGACCCTTATTTTCTAATTCTTCTGCAATAATATCAGCGATATCTTCGTTGTTACCAGTAATGGTTGCAAAAATAACTTTGGCAGTTGCCATAAAATAACCTTCTTTCAAAAAGTCTTTCTGCCTCATTATAGCAGATTTAGCAGGCTGAAAACATAATTACAGCAAGAATTAGTTTCCGTGCTATAATGGGTAGGTAAAATTTTTTTGGAGGCATTAATTATGATTACCATTAAGTCACCACGAGAAATCGAAGATATGGCTAAATCAGGGGCAATCTTAGCCGGAATGCATGTTGCCCTAAGAGATATTATTAAACCAGGAATTTCTAGCTGGAAGATTGAAGAATTTTGTAAAAACTATATTGAAAGCCACGGCGCGATTCCAGAACAAATTGGCTTTGAAGGCTATAAATACGCAACCTGTGTCAGCGTCAATGATGAAATTTGCCACGGTTTTCCCCGCAAGGATCTGATTTTAAAGGACGGCGACTTGGTTAAGGTCGATACGGTGGTTAACTACAAAGGGGCAATGAGTGACTCTTGTTGGTCATACGTTGTTGGTAAATCAACCCCAGAAATTGATAAGTTGATGGCTGTAACTAAGAAAGCCTTGTACTTAGGAATTGACCAAGCCCGGGTTGGCAACCGGATTGGCGATATTGGGGCAGCAATCCAACACTATACTGAAGATGAGATGGGTTACGGCGACGTACGTGAATTTATCGGTCATGGGATTGGACCAACGATGCACGAAAGTCCTAACGTTCCTCACTATGGTGAAGCAGGTCATGGCCTACGCTTGCGTGAAGGGATGACGATTACCATCGAACCAATGATTAATATGGGGACTTGGGAGGCTGAAATGGACGACCCTAACGGCTGGACGGCCCGGACTGCTGACGGCAGCCTTTCTTGCCAATTTGAACACACCATCGCTATTACTAAGGATGGTCCTAAGATTTTGACTTCCCAAGACCCAGAAATGGACGCCCCTTACCTATTAAAGTAGGATTTGGTTTTAAGGGAAAATCGGTAAATCCTTAAAGAGCTTGTAAAATTGCTTAGGACTGTTATAATTAACCCTAGATGTTAGTTGCTAACGCTACCATTACTTAGTAACAGTAAGGAGTTTTTTAAATGAAAGTAAGAAAAGCTGTTATTCCTGCGGCGGGACTTGGAACCCGGTTTCTACCAGCAACCAAGGCCTTAGCTAAGGAAATGTTTCCAATTATTGATAAACCAACTATTCAATACATTATTGAAGAAGCTAAGAAGTCTGGAATTGAAGACATCTTAGTGGTAACCGGGAAGGGAAAGCGGCCGATTGAAGACCACTTCGATTCCGTCCCAGAGTTGGAACAAAATTTAAAGGAAAAGGGTAAAAAGGACCTCTTACAATTAGTTGAACAAACGACTGATATTAATCTTTACTTTATCCGCCAATCACACCCACGTGGTTTAGGGGACGCCGTTTTAATGGCTAAGGATTTCGTTGGTGACGAACCGTTTGTAGTTATGCTTGGCGACGATATTATGGAAGATAAAGAACCATTGACAAGACAATTAATGGATCGTTACGAACAAACCCACGCCTCAACTTTGGCGGTAATGAAAGTTCCTCATGAAGAGGTTAACAAGTATGGGGTGATTGACCCAGCCGCTCAAACCATGCCAGGTTTATACGATGTTAAGCGGTTTGTGGAAAAGCCAGCCGTTGAAAAGGCTCCTTCTGACTTGGCTATCATTGGTCGTTACCTCTTGACCCCAGAAATTTTTGAAATGCTCGAAACCCAAAAACCAGGGGCAGGTAACGAAATCCAACTTACAGATGCAATTGACCGCCTCAATAAGATTCAACGCGTATTTGCTCACGAATTTAAGGGCGACCGCTATGATGTGGGTTACAAGTTTGGCTACCTTAAGACTTCAATTGAATTTGGGCTTAAGCACCCCGAAGTTAAAGGTGAATTGACAAGTTATATCAAGGACTTAGCAAAGAAATTAAAATAAGCACTAAAAAAGGTATTTTGTGAACGCGACTTGCTTTTACAAAATACCTTTTTATTAGCTAATCAACTGATTTCAAAGCAGCTAACATGTCAACGGCCTTAATCTTGTAGTGCATGATGAAGGCTAAAACCAAGGTGATGCCTCCAGGAATCAAAGCAGAGATTAAAAAGTTGGTTAGTCTTAAATTAGGGTCAAACATAGCGTTAGCAGGCGGTAAGCTGGTGATAATAAAGTGGTGAAGGTAAGCCCCTAACAGGTAGCCAAAGCCAATCCCGATTAGGGAGAGAATAATGGTCTCACGATAAATATACATCGTAGTTTCACGGTCGTAAAAGCCTAGCACCTTGATGGTTGATAGCTCCCGCACCCGTTCAGAAACATTGATGTTGGTTAGGTTGTAAATGACCACCAAGGCTAAGGTGGTTGCCATCCCAATCAAGATAAAAATGACGTTGCCTAACCCTGCAATAACATTAGCGATGGTTCGGCGATTATTAGTGTTTTGGACAACGGTTGTTAAAGCGCCAGTATCCATGAATTTCCTAGCTTGGCGGTTAACATTTTGATAACCGGAGTCCTTAAGTTTAACAAGGTAGGCGTTATTGGTCCAAGCTTTTTTAAAGGCCGTTTGATAAGCTTTTTTGCCGACAAAGAGGTAGTGGCCCGTGTACATTTCGGTAATGCCGGTAACCTTGAAGGTCCGCACCTGGTCAGAAGTATCCTTTAAACTGATAGTTGTGCCGACTTTGGCCTTGAGTAGATTGGCTAACTTCTCAGAAATAATCACGCTGTCAGCCCTTAAAGTCAGTTGTTGTTGGTTAGTCCGGTTACGTAAAGTTACCAGTGAACTTAATTTTTTGGAATGAGGGGCAATCATGCTAATTGATTGGACACTTTGATCAGCGCCTGCTTTTTTAGTCAGTAACTGGTAGTTAACGGCCGCGGATTGGCTTACAGCCGAGCCGTCCAATTTGGCAGCCAGTTTTTGCTTAGCACTGTGTGTCGGATAATCTTTTTGACTTAAGACTAAATCATATTTAATTAAGTCATGGAACTGAATGTTAGTGATTCCCCTAAGTGAATCCCTAATTCCTAAGCCCATAACCAGCAGGCCAGTGCAACCTGCCACCCCGAAGATGGTCATAAACATCCGGCTCTTATAGCGAAAGAGATTGCGGGCGGTAACCTTTTGCGTAAACGACATGTGTCTCCAAAGAAATTTAAAGCGTTCCAGTAAGATTTTAGCGCCTTTTTTAGGAGGTTTAGGTAAGAGTAGTTGAGCTGGCTTTTCAGATAGAGTCTTACGCAGTGCAACTAATGCAGCCACCGTAGTGCAAGAGATAGCTACTAGTAAAGTCACCAAGAGGTAAGTCCAAGAAAAGAGCAGCTTGGTCTGACTCAAAGTTAGGTTAGTGGTATAGGCCTTAAAAATGAGTTGAGGCAGTAGTCTAAAACCAAGACTGGCCCCCAAGGCGACACCTGAGCCGCTAGCTACCAAGCTGTAGAGGAGAAACTTCTTACTTACATCAAGGTTACTATAACCAAGGGCCTTTAAAGTGCCAATGTTAATCCGTTCTTCTTCGACAAAGCGCATCATGGTTGTCAGGCTAACCAGGGCCGCGATGGCAAATAAGAGCAGGGGGAAAATATTGGCTAAAATATCGACTCGTTCTGAGTTTGAGCGAAAGAGGGTGTAGCCTGGGTTATATTCCCGTTCATGGAGGGTATAGGTAGGAAGCCCTAGCTTAGTTAAAGCTTGTTTCTGGTTGATTAACCTTGCTTGGGCCCCTTCAAGTTGGGCTTGAACTAGCTTAGCTTGGGTTGGATTTACCATTTGCAACTGTTGAACCTGGTCCTGCTTTTGTGCTAGCTGGGTTTGTGAGTCAGCCAGTTGGTTTTTAAGGACTTGGTATTTTTCTTGCCCGTTATTAGTCAGGCGCTTCTTTAAGCGCCGTTGATAAAGGGCCACCTTATCTGCGTACTGCTTACTGTAAGGCGATAGGTTGGCCGTTTGTTTGTAGTTGACCCGTGCAATCGTATAAGGATTGGCTTTAAAGGCAGATTTAGCAACGATTCCATACCCCGCAAGTGAGCCTGAGCCAACCGTGGTTTGACCGAAGTCATTTTTATCTAAGTACTCACTGGAGCGGACAAAGCCCACTAGCCGAAAGTGGCGGTACTTGAGTTGACCCTTTTGTTTAACTGTTATTTCTTGGCCTAAGTGATATTTACCTACTAGTAAGTAATCAAGCGCTAATTCATTGTCTTTATGAGGGAGTTTGCCAGTAACTAGTTCATAGGTTGATAGTTTAGCTGGCTTTGAGAATAAGCGGATTGCTTGATTGTGCTTAGTTAGGACTGCATCTTGAAAATAACCAAGCTCATAGCTGTTAATATCGGAGTCAGCTTTTAAAACCTGTTCGTCGCTGTTATCGAGCCCGTAATTAGAGGTAAGGCTAGTATCGGCAAGCTGATGTCGTTGATAAAAATCACTAGCGGCTTGGCGCATATCGGGGCCGGTCATTTTAAGGCCAATTAGTGTAAAAGCGCTTAAAGCCATCAGCAAGAAAATGGCAACGAAGCGTCCTAAAGAATGTGTAATAGCCTGAAAGGCGTCCTGCCAAAGAGTTTTCTTGGACATAAAACTCACCTACCATTCAATGTCAGCAATCGGTGCTGGCTGGCGGTTATGTTCGATTTTTTTAACCTGGCCGTCGTGGATATGGATGACTTGATTAGCAATCGGTGCCAAAGCCGCATTATGAGTTACAATTAAGACGGTCGAGCCGTGTTGTTGGCTCATATCTTGTAAGATTTGCAAAACCTGCTTACCGGTGTGATAGTCTAAAGCACCGGTCGGTTCGTCACATAAAAGTAGCTTGGGCTTTTTAGCCAGGGCGCGGGCAATCGCGACCCGTTGTTGTTCCCCACCAGATAACTGGGCAGGAAAATTATCCTGCCTGCTAGCTAGCCCAACTGCTTTTAAGGCTTGGCTGGCATCCAGGGCATCACTAACAATTTCACTAGCCAGTTCCACGTTTTCCTTGGCAGTGAGGTTAGGAACCAGATTGTAGAATTGGAAAACGAAGCCGACGTCATTTCGCCTATAAGTTGTAAGCTGGCGGCGGTTGTAGTCTGAAATGTCTTGCCCATCAATGATGACCCGGCCGCTAGTGTTGGTATCCATGCCGCCCAAAATGTTGAGCAGGGTGGACTTGCCCGCACCGGAGGCGCCTAAGATGACGACTAGCTCCCCCTTGTTGATGCTAAAACTAATGTCCTTATTGGCATGGATGGTTGAGTTAGCGAGTTGATAGGTTTTGGTATTATTTTTAACTTCAATGTAAGCCATAAGCTCACCTCATTTCCGTGTAAGCGCTATCTTGAAAAGCTAAAAAAATAGGGGTTGGAAAAATCCAGCTCCTAATCTGCGGCCTGCGTTAATTAACGTAGGTTTTTGGCATCAGCATCAAGCTTAGCGAAACCAGAGCCAGCAGCTGGCTTAGGTTGTTTTGCACGCTTTTCCATCGCCTTGCGGGCCATAGCTTTGCGTTCTTCTTTACTTAATTTTTGTGCCATAATCCTTCGCCTCTTTCCGCAAAGTTCCACATCTAGTGTGGATAACTCCACAAGTTCATTATAGGTCGCTTTTTTCAAAAGTGCAAAAATTTTTATTTGAATAAGAAATTATCCACAGCGTGGTTAACCTGGTCATTATTATGAAGCCTAGAGTGTTGGGCGGAAGGCCCGGTAATGGTGATTTCTTGGTAGGAAGCAACCTGGCCTTTCACTAGGGAACCTAGGGATCTAGCAGACACGTTGGTGACTAAGGAATCGGAATTGCTACCATCGGCTAGGTTACCGTAGATGTTTAGGACCTGGGTGTTTTTCGGGAAAGCCTGCCGCTGGCGGTAGTAATTTTTAAAGGCGGCGTTTTGGTAAGCGGGTAAGCCGTCTGCTTGGAAATAATTTTGGTTAGGAACATCATCGATGTGGATAACCCCATCAAAGGGACCAGCGATGGCGACAAATTTATTGAACTGTGGATAAGTAGGACGGTAGGAAGTAATGGCCCAATAAAAGGTAGCCGGTCCCGCCATCGAATGGGTAACAATGTTGAAACTTTGAATGTGGTAGTTAGTTTGAAGATAGGTAACGACTTTGTCAATCCAGTGGGCTTGTTGGGGGATTTCAGCCTGGTTATTGGCAAAAAGCACTTGGATTAGCGGGTACTTTACATTGTCCTGCCAGGAGCCATTAATAGCTAGCTGCCTACTTTCAGTGACCGTAATCGTAAGCACTTTTTTAACCTGGGGCAAGGCAGCCGCTGCCGCAATTAAATGGTTAGTTGAGTTAGCACTACCAGCCCAGCCGTGAAAATATAAGGTGGGCTGAGCTAGGAGTTGCTTGTGTAAATGATTGCGGGTGGTTAGGGGGAAAGTGAGACAGAGACTAGTTAGCAAAAGCAGGCTGGTAGCTAGAGTCAAAAATAGTTTGTAAGTAAATTTCTTTATCATTATAATAATCTCCAGTAAAATAGCATTAAGTTAATTATAGGCAGGAAGTGAAGACTTTGGAAATAGAAATTAAGGCAACTAAGGACTTAGCTAGTCAGATTTACCAAGACGCGCTCATGATTAGAAAGGAAGTCTTTGTAAAAGAACAAGGAGTCGACATGGCCCTGGAGCTTGATGGTGAGTTGGGGCCAACGCATTATGTCCTCTATTACAAGGGTAAACCGGCAGCAACTGCCCGCACTAGTTTTGAACAGGCAGGCTGGCACATTCAGCGGGTGGCTACCTTGAAGTCTTACCGCAAGTTAGGCCTAGCTAAGCGCCTGTTAAGTAAGATTGAAGAGGATGCCCGCCAAAGTAAGGTAGCGTATTTAACCTTAGGGGCTCAAGATAGTGCACAAGGTTTTTATACTAAATTAGGTTACCAAGTCGTAGGTGCGGGCTTTTTAGATGCAGGGATTGCACATCACCGGATGGATAAGTCCTTGCAAATCAAGGAAAACTAGCCTATAATAAGTGGCATGCGATGAGTCGAGGAAAACCAGGCAATCATTGATTGTTCCGCTAAAGCGGCTAGTGGTAAGAATCGAAAGGGGACACAGATGCTACCGGATTGTAGCGTGTCTGGCTGTTAGTATTGTGGAGTACGGCAGCCCATTTGAATAAATGCCCAGAGGGAACCTAGGTAAAACTGGGTTCCTTTTTTAATTTAAGTTTAAATTAAAGGTGAACCAGCTGATAAATTAATAACTGAAAGTAAAACTTTGGTATAATGAAAGTAAAGCTTTTGAGGAGGAAATTTAATGACACTACTGATTGTAATTGTTGTCTTAGTAATCTTGGCTTTGATCTACATCTCAATGTACAACGGTTTGCAAAAAGCCAAGGTTAACACTGAAGAATCATGGAGTCAAATTGACGTGCAATTAAAACGCCGGAATGATTTGATTCCTAACTTAGTCGAAACTACTAAGGGTTACGCTAAACACGAAAAAGAAACCCTCGCTCAGGTAATTAACCTTAGAAATCAACTAACCGAATTACCAGCTGATGCACACGCGCAAAAGATGGAAGTCTCAAACCAATTAACAGACACCTTAAAATCAATCTTTGCCTTGGCAGAAGCTTACCCAGATTTGAAGGCTAACCAAGAATTTACCAAGTTGATGGAAGAACTAACCAATACTGAAAATAAGATTGCTTACTCACGGCAACTGTTCAACAGTTCTGCAGCTAACTTCAATCAACGCCTACTAACCTTCCCATCAAATATGGTTGCTAAGATTCACCACTTTACTAAGGTCGACTACCTTGAAGTACCAACCGAAGAAAAGGAAGCTCCTAAGGTATCCTTTTAATGGTAAGTGAGGTTTTGTAAATGTTATATCAACAAATTGCCAAAAATAAGCGGATGACCGTGGTGGTAATGGTTGGCTTCATGCTCTTGGTGGCTTTAATCGGTTCGGCCGTGGGCTACGTCTTCTTTAATAGTTCGACCGCCGGTTTGATTATGGCCATCGTGATTGGGCTGGTTTACATGTTATTAATGCTTTCCCAGTCGACCGATGTGGTGATGAGCATGAATAATGCCCACGAAATCACTAGCCCAGACCAAGCGCCCGAATTATGGCACGTGGTTGAAGATATGGCGCTGGTTGGGCAAATTCCTATGCCCCGGGTTTTTATCATCGACGACCCTAGCCCTAACGCCTTTGCGACTGGTCCTAATCCAGAACACGCTGCGGTAGCTGCTACCAGCGGAATTTTAACTAGGTTAAACCGGGAGGAACTCGAAGGGGTTATGGCCCACGAAGTTTCGCACATTAGAAATTACGATATTAGGTTACAAACTACGGCCTTAGCTTTAGCAGCGGCTATTTCGATGCTGGTCAACTTTGCCAGCCACTCCTTTTTCTGGGGTGGTGGCCGGAGGGATGATGACCGCGAAGGATCAAGTGCCCTAGACCTCATCATGATGGTGGTCTCAATTTTGGCAATTATCCTCGGCCCGTTGGCTGCTAGCATGGCCCAAATGGCTTTATCACGTAACCGTGAATACTTGGCGGACGCTTCTGCCGTAGAATTAACGCGTAACCCGCTCGGCTTGATTTCGGCCTTGCAAAAGATTAGTTCAAGCGAACCAATGCAAGCAGCCGACCCAAGTAGTGCTTCAATGTACATTGCCAATCCCTTTAAGGACGGATCGTGGACGCATCTTTTTGACACCCACCCTCCAATTGAAAAGCGGATTGAACGTTTGAGAAATATGTAAGACTAAAGGGAACCGTACTTAGCTAACCGGTAACGAGGCTAGGTGCGGTTCTTTTATTTATCTAAGCTAGGACTTTTAAAAATAGAAAGTCAGACAAGTATGGTACAATGGGTGAGAGTGAAATTTTACAGAGCAGGAAAGGAAGAAATATTTCATGAAAATGCAGTTGGCAGAAATCGCCCGGGCTTTAGGGGCTGAAGTGAAGGCGGGCTATGAAGATATCTGTATAACCAGTGTCAGCTTTGACAGTCGTACGTTAGAAGCTGGCGCCCTATTTATTCCTCTAGTAGCTGGTAATGACGGCCATAATTTTATTCAAAGTGCAATAGAGCACGGGGCAGTGGCTACTTTGTGGCAGGCTGATCATGATTTGGGGCAAGTGGACTTACCTCAATTGGTGGTAGCCGATACCTTGGAGGCCTTGCAAACTTTAGGTAGATATTACTTGGATAAGATTAACCCTAAGGTAGTGGCTATTACAGGAAGCAATGGTAAAACTACTACTAAAGACATGGTGGCCGCTATTTTGGGGAGCCAGTTTAACGTACAAAAAACCCATGCAAACTTCAACAATCAAATCGGGGTACCGATGACGATTTTGGGGATGGAACCTAACACGGAAATTTTAGTTGTTGAAATGGGGATGGACCACTTTGGTGAATTAGACCACCTAAGTCGCCTGGCTGCGCCTGATGTGGCTGTGATTACGATGATTGGGGAAGCCCACATTGAATTTTTCGGAAGCAGGGACAAGATTGCGGACGCTAAAATGGAGATTACCCACGGGCTCAAAGAGGATGGAACCCTGGTCTACAATGGCGATGAACCATTGTTGCGGACACGGGCAGAGGATTTAAAGCAGTTAACGGTAACCTTTGGTCGCAATGACAACAATGATTTACAAGCGACTAATATTGTGAGTGATGATACCCAAACTGGTTTTAGGGTAGTGTCCTGGCCTGAAGAAAACTTCACGATTCCAATGATTGGAGCTTACAACGTTAATAATGCCTTAGCCGCGCTTGCGGTTGGTAATTTATTCCATGTCCCCGTAGAAGCGATGAGAAAGGCTTTGGCCGCCTTTGATTTAACTGCCAACAGGACAGAGTGGGTTAAAGGTGCAAAGGGTGAACGGATTTTAAGTGACGTTTATAACTCTAACCCAACGGCCGTCAAACAGGTGCTCCAAGCCTTTACTAAGGTAGAAACTGCTGGCAAGCGGATTGCGGTCCTAGGGGATATGCTAGAGTTGGGCGACCAGGCTGAGATTATGCACACGGGCTTAGCTGCTGAAATTCAGCCAGAAGAAATTGCGGAAGTCTATCTTTGCGGCCCAATCATGGCGAAGTTAGCCCAAGTATTAGATGAAAAGTATCCTGCTGATAAGGTCCATCACTATGATACGGATGCAAAAGCACAGTTAGTAGCCGACCTAAAGGCAAGTATCCAACCGGAAGATATCGTGGTAATCAAGGGCAGTCACGGGATTCATCTTGAAGAGGTTTTAGCCGCATTGCAAAAGTAATTTGCTTAATTTAAGAATTAATGCTATTCTTGATAAGTTACTTAATATTTTTAAGTTAGTCGGATTGCAAGACAGTCAGAAAAATTTTTCAGCCTGCCTTGCGAGTACAGTGGATGTTACACATATGCGCTAATAGCGTAAGCTAGGCACATTAGGAGGAAAAATTTTTTGAAATTTAGTGAACTTGGTCTGGAAAAAGATTTATTAACAGCGATTGAACGAAGTGGCTTTGAGGAAGCAACCCCCATTCAAGAAGCAACAATTCCCTTGGTATTAGCAGGGGTAGACGTGATTGGGCAGGCACAAACAGGGACCGGGAAGACAGCGGCGTTTGGGTTGCCAGTGTTACAACACGTCAATCCCAAGAAAAATATTATCCAGGCCGTAATTATTTCACCAACCCGTGAGTTAGCAATTCAAACGCAAGAAGAATTGTACCGCTTGGGTAAGGATAAGAAGGCAAAGGTATTAGCCGTTTATGGTGGGGCCGATATTCGGCGGCAAATTCACCAGTTAAAGCATAATACCCCTCAAATTTTGGTTGGAACGCCAGGACGCCTACTAGACCACATTAACCGTAAAACCGTTGACCTTAGTTTGGTTAATAGCTTGATTTTAGACGAAGCCGATGAAATGTTAGATATGGGCTTCTTAGATGATATCGAGTCAATTATTGAATCAATTCCGCCTAACCGGCAAACGCTCTTGTTCTCAGCAACGATGCCTAAGGCTATCTTAAACATCGGCGAAAAGTTCATGATGGAACCACAGGTTGTCAAAATCAAGGCCAAGGAATTAACGACTGATTTAGTCGATCAATACTTTGTCCGGGCTAAGGATTTTGAAAAGTTTGACATCATGACTAGGATTATGGACGTGCAAGCCCCAGAGTTGACGATTGTCTTTGGTCGGACTAAGCGCCGGGTAGATGAGTTGTCTAAGGGCTTAGAAGCAAGGGGCTATAATGCCGCCGGGATCCATGGGGATTTGACGCAACAACGGCGGATGAACATCTTACGGAAATTTAAGGCGGGCCAACTTGATATCTTAGTGGCAACCGACGTGGCAGCCCGGGGGCTAGATATTTCTGGGGTAACCCACGTTTATAATTACGATATCCCCCAAGATCCAGAAAGCTATGTCCACCGTATTGGTCGGACTGGCCGGGCGGGCCACCATGGAACATCTGTAACCTTTGTAACTCCAAATGAAATGGACTATTTACGGGTTATTGAGAAATTGACTAAGAAGCGGATGGAACCAATGAAGCCACCAACAGAAGCGGAAGCCTTTGAGGGGCAAATTTCTTCTGCTTTAGTCGACATCAAAGAATTAGTTGCTAAGACAACGACTGCCAAATACGAAGCTCAAGCCAAAGAATTATTAGAGCAATACGATGCGGTTGACTTAGTAGCCGCTTTGCTTAACAACATGACTAAGGATGATGCCAGTCAAGTTCCAGTTAAGATTACGCCAGAACGGCCGTTACCACGACGCAAGAAGGGGAACCATACCGGTAACTTCCGGCGGAGCAATAAGAATTGGCGTCCGAAAAATAAGCGCTATGATGAACGGAGAAGGTCAGAGCGTGACCGGGACCGTGATCAATTTAAGCACCGGACTAAAAAGCGGAAGTTTACCATCCGCCAAAAATAAACGTTAAAAAAGATCTGTCTTTCTCGAGGGAGAAGGCAGATTTTTTTGCACTGTAGCTTGTAAACATTTTTTAAACTTGCTGATTTATTGGCGGTTCTTTGCTAAAATGAGAGAGAAAGTGAGGATGGGTAATGATATATGGTCAGGGAATAGACATTGCTAGTCTAAAAAGAATTAAGGCTGCTTACCAAAAGAATCCTAAGTTTGCAGCTAAGGTGCTTACCAAGGGTGAATTGGCTGTTTTTGAGACCCTAAGTCCTAAACGGCAGATTGAGTTTTTAGCGGGCCGTTTTTCGACAAAGGAAGCCTATTCTAAAGCCGTCGGAAGTGGGATTGGCTCCCAGGTTGGTTTTAGCGACTTAGAGATATTGAATAATAAGCAGGGCCGACCAGTGATTGTAAAACACCCACTTCAAAATAAGCTGAGGGCCCATTTATCAATTACACATGATAATGAAGTGGTGGTTACGAGCGTAATCCTTGAAAAACTTAGGGGCTTTGAACGCTTGAAAAGCTACTTTAAATAGACTTTGATGAGAGAAGATGGAAAGATGGTTGTGGGAAAACACCGCAATACAAAGGTCATTGTTGACTTAGGTGCAATTAAGGAAAATGTTGCTCAAGAAAAGCAACAATTAGAAGCAAACCAAAAATTATTTGCCGTGGTTAAGGCTAATGCTTACGGGCACGGGTTAGTTGAGGTAGCTCAGGCGGCCAGTCAAGCCGGGGCCGATGGCTTTTGTGTGGCCGTAATTGATGAGGGGGTGGCCTTGCGCCAAGCTGGTTTTGAGCAGGAACCAATCTTAATTTTGGGGGTCAATCCAGCTAGTGAGGCTACTTATATGGCTAGTTATAATTTGTCCGTAGCCGTTAGCAGCCTGGACTTTTTACAAGCTGCCCAGCCCGAATTACTTAAGGCTAAGCTTAAATTAAGGGTCCACCTCGCACTTGATACCGGGATGGGGCGGATTGGTTTTAAAGATGTAGCCACCCTAAAGGAGGCGGTCGCTTATCTAAAAGCTAACCCCCAAGCCTTTGTTTTTGAGGGAATTTTCACCCACTTTGCTCAAGCTGACAGCAAAGACACCAGCTATTATCACCAGCAGTTAGCTAAATTTAAGGAACTCACTGGTAGCTTGGAGCAACTTCCTCCTTATGTCCACGTTGCTAATTCGGCCGCGGCTTTATGGCATCATGATTGCGGGGGCAACGTAATTCGTTATGGCATCAGTATGTACGGTTTAAATCCGTCTGGCCGTGAGCTAGAATTACCCCGGCCTTTAAAGCCAGCACTAAGCTTGGTTAGTGAGTTGGTCCATGTTAAACAAGTAGCCAAGGGTGAATCGATTGGCTATGGTTCGACCTATACTGCTAGTGAAGATGAATGGATTGGCACGGTGCCACTGGGATACGCTGACGGTTGGTTAAGACGGATGCAGGGCTTTGCGGTTCTAATCGCAGGTCAATACTGTCCCATCGTGGGCCGGGTTTGCATGGATCAATTCATGGTCAAATTACCTGCTAACTTAGCCTTAGGAACGAAGGTAACTTTGATTGGAAAAGACGGGTCTGAAGAAATTACCGCCCAAGACGTGGCCGACTATGCCCACACTATTCACTATGAAATTACCTGTTGCTTGGGTGAGCGTCTTCCTAGGATTTATCGCGAGTAAAGCTAGGGCTTACAAAAATGACTTAATATGGTATATTTGTTGTAATAGTAGGAAAGTAAAGGGGCGCTTATGATGGAGCAGGTACAAAGTAGACGGCTATTTGACGATGCTAAGCTATCAGAATATTGTGAATTCTATGGGATTAGTGCGCAATCGCTAGATGATAAGGCCTTGAAATATATTGAGTCACGTTATGAAATATTGGACTTACTAATCACAGGTTATGGTGAAATGGCCAAGTTAAACCAAGAAATTTGTACTGAATTTTTAAGTTGTGATTGTGATGAATTAGACGAAATAGTTAGGTAATAGAAAAGAGGAATCTAATGGCAGCTGAGGTCAAGCGTGGTGATATTTTTTTTGCTGACCTATCGCCAGTAGTAGGATCAGAACAAGGTGGGATGAGGCCGGTATTGATTATTCAAAATAATATCGGCAACCATTTCAGCCCGACGGTGATTGTTTCTGCAATTACTTCCAGGATTTCCAAACCAAAAATGCCGACGCATGTGGGGCTAAAGGCGCAAAAAAATGGCTTAGAAAAAGATTCTGTCATCCTATTGGAACAGGTAAGAACGATAGATAAGCAACGGTTACGAGAAAAAATCGCACATACAGATCAAGAAACAATGAAAAAAGTCAATGAGGCCTTAAGAATTAGTTTTGGCCTAATTGCGATACATAAATAATTAAGGTTATCAGGCTCTACTTGGTAGCCTTTTTGTTTGCAAGGTAGTCATAATTTGAGGGGAAAATACCTAAAGATTTGCTTTTGGTTGTTGGGGTATAATTAAAATCTAGAAAGTTAGCTCAGGAGTAGTTGTTGTGGTACATTTTATTTTAGTTCAAGCGGTCTGCTTTTTAGGGACGATTATCTTCTTTTTATCCTACCAATGTCGCAGTAACCGCAACCTTTTTCGGATGCAGTTAGCATCTTATTGTTGTTACATGATCCATATGTTTTTACTAGGGGCTTTGACCGGGGGAACAAGTTACATTTTAAACGTGGTCCGCTCCTATTGTTTAAGTAGTCGGAGCCGGTTTTTACATAGCTGGCAAATGTGTGGGGTGATTTGCTGCTTGCAACTGGTGACCCTGTACTTGACTTGGAGTAACTGGTGGTCACTTTTACCAATAGTCGCTAACATCGCCACTACCATCGGAGAATATACTTATAATTCTCAAAAGATTAGGTTAGTTGGATTAGCAATTAATTCCCCCCTAAAGATTAGTTACGACTTCCTAGTGGGGTCGTGGGCCGGAATTTTTGACGAGCTAGTGACGCTAGCCTCGGTAATTATTTCTATCTGGCGTTATGGCTGGAAAAATTTAGACCGGGTCGAAGAGATTGGTTAAACAGCAAAAAAGCTTTGCAGCTGGCAAGTAAGGCCAAGCTGCAAAGCTTTTTTACTAATCCAATTGTTAGTCCATTTCACTAGCTTGCGTTTTGACAAAGACTTCCTTGTAGAAGTGAACAGCTAACCCAAGGGCTAGGCCGACCAAGGCAGGGACTAACCAGGAAAGGCTGTAATCAGCTAGAGGTAAGTAGTGGTGTTGGAAGGCATAGACTGCTTTACCAAAATTGCTTTGGCTGATAACGGCTGGGAAAGTGGCTACCATGTCAAAGAAAGCAGGGACTACTGTAAATAAAACTACGAAGAAGTAAACGTAACTATCGCGTTTAAAGAGTGGTGAGAAAACGGATAGTAAGATTAAGACCATTGCTAATGGGTAAAGGAACATCAAGAATGGTAATGACCAAGCTAGAATTGTTTCTAAGCCGAAGTTAGCAAAGAAGAATGAGGAAGCACATGATAAGACTAACCAAGTGTGGTAGCTAACCTTTGGGAAGTGTTTGTGGAAGTCTTGGGCAAAGGCGGCTACTAACCCGATAGCGGTTGTTAAACAAGTAACGGTGATTAAGGCGGCTAAGATAGCTTGACCAGCGACACCGGCATATTGATTAACGATTTGTGAAAAGGCTACCCCACCATCGGCGGAAAGCTTGAATTTACCTAATGATTGTACCCCGAGTAAAGTTAGGAGTAAGTAAATCAAAGCAACGGCCCCCATACCAAAGACCCCAGCTTTAGCGGTAACGACAGCTACATTAGTTTCGCGCTTAACTCCCATAGAACGGATAGCGGTAACGACGGTCACCCCGAAGGCTAAGCCGGCTAAAGCATCCATAGTGTTATAGCCTTCTAGAAAACCATTGATGAAAGAAGTCTGGCCTAAGTATTCCTTAGTAGGAGTAGCAGTGCTTAAAGAACCGAGTGGATGTAAGAAGGCTACGAAGAAAACCAAAGCTAACAATGCCAAGAAGACCGGGTTCAAAAGTTTACCAACGTTAGAAACAATCTTGTTTTCTTTGCGTGAGAATAAGTAGGCTACTAGAAAGAAGCAAGCTGAGAAAACAAATAATGCAACCTTAGTAGAACCTGCGGGTAATAAGGGCGCTAAACCAACCGCAAAGGAAACAGTAGCAGTTCTAGGGGTACCGAAGAAAGGACCGATAGTTGCGTGAATTAAGACCATAAAGACTAAGGCAAACGCAGGTCCTAAGGGACGACCAATATCATACACACCTTCTGAGCGGGTGATAGAAATTGCAAGAACGGATAGTAATGGTAATAAGACCCCGGTAACCAGGAAGCCTAAGACAGCTGGGCCCCAGTTATGGCCGGCTAGTTGGCCCAAGTGGAGGGGAAAAATTAGGTTTCCGGCCCCAAAGAAGAGCCCAAATAGCAAGGAACTGACAACGAAATAATCTTTTTTAGTTAATTTCTTCTCTTTCAACTTATTAAGCATGATTAAAAACCCACCTTAAATTTTAATCTTAGTATTACAGAATAAATATCAGCTCCCACACGTCCCGGGATTGTGTGGAAAAGAAAAAGGCGCCCTCAAACTAGAATGCTCTAGTTCAAGGGCGCCAGTGCGCGGTACCACCTTGGTTTTACAATTACATCGCTGCAATTGCCTTTCACGTGCGGCCCCAGCCTTAGTGGGGCGATACGCTAACACGATAATGGGTGTTCCCAGTGTACCTACTAATAATTGTTGGGTACAGCGCTCGAAAGGGATTTTCGCTTTTAAAGTACCTATTCCCTCACACCAACCGGAATTCGCTTGAGGCCTTTAAAAGTTACTCTTCTTTCTCATTGCGTTCTTTAATATTTAATCTATACTCAGTAATTTACAATCAAAAACTCATTTTGTCAAGAGCTTTTTTGAAAAAATTATGCTTGCAAATCTTCGATTTCAGAAACGCGGAAATTCTTCCGTTCCAAACTAGCAACAATTCGTTCCAATTTTTCGTGGCTAACATCGGCAGGGAGGGTAAATAATGTCCGGTGCACTAGCTCGCCTTGTTGAACGTCCAAGGTAATGCAGCTGGCAATAGAGGTATACTTAGTGATAACCTTAGCCATGTCAACGAGATCTCCCCGTTCTCCAGCGGAAACAACCGTTAAGACATAACTACCAACGTTGAAGTTCCAAGATTGGGAAAGCATTTCTAAGAGGCGGTTATGGGTTAAAATTCCGTAGAAGTAGTTGTTTTCGTCAAGAACCGCGATGAAAGGTAGGTCGCGGATGGAGAAGAAGACATTAAAGAAAGCTGAGTTAACAGTGATGAACTTAGTGGCATTTTTTAATAAATGAGTGACGGGTAAGTTCATATCACCGCCACGTGACTTGTGACGGTAAATGTGCATCTTATAGATGTTACCCCGGAAAATTTTGCCGGTGGTATCAAGGACCGGTACACAGCGGTAGCCGGAGGTTTCTAAGGTTTCAAGCGCCTCAGCCAAAGTAACATCCTCGCGAACTGTTGTTAAGACTTGTTTGGGTTTAACCAAGGTTTTAAGTAACATAGCAATAACTCCTTAAGCTAAATATTTTCTAAGTAATTCTTAATTCATTTTAGCATTTTCGCGGGTAAAGAAAAACCCCCCACGGAAATTCCGTAGGGGGAAAAGAAGTTAAATTACTTACCTTCTTCTAAAGTCTTCAAACCGTTTGTAAGAACTTCTTTCAAAGTCTTAGCAGAAGCGGTCATCTTAGCGTGTTCTTCTTCGTTAAGAGGAACTTCTAAGATTGAAGCAAGACCGGAGCCGTTAACAACGGCAGGAGTACCAATGTAGATGTCATTTAAGCCGTATTGACCTTCCATGTATGCTGATACAGGTAAAACAGCATCTTCGTCACGTAAGATAGCGCGAGAGATACGAGCTAAGGCTGTAGCAACACCGTAGAAAGTAGCGCCTTTCTTGTTGATGATAGTGTAAGCTTTGTTACGAACGTCATCTTCAAGTTTAGCTAATTGTTCCTTAGTAACACCGTTCTTTTCTGCCCAATCTAAGACAGGAAGACCACCGATAGTTGCAGCTGAGTAAGCAGCAAATTCTGAGTCACCGTGTTCACCCATGATGTAAGCGTGAACTGAACGTGGGTCGCGGATACCAACTAATTCACCTAAAGCAACACGTAAACGTGAAGTATCTAGGGAAGTACCAGAACCGATAACCTTGTTCTTAGGGAAGCCAGATAACTTCCAAGTAGCGTAAGTCAAGATATCAACTGGGTTAGCAGCAACTAAGAAGATGCCGTCGAAACCAGATTCAACGATTGGCTTAACGATTGAAGAAAGGATCTTCAAGTTCTTGTTAACAAGGTCAAGACGAGTTTCGCCTGGCTTTTGTGGGGCACCAGCTGTAATAACAACTAAGTCTGCATCCTTGCAGTCTGAGTATTCAGCTGAGTAAATCTTCTTTGGATATGTTAAAGCAGTAGCATCAGCTAAGTCTAATGCGTCACCTTCTGTGCGATCCTTAACAACATCCACGATACCGAATTCTTCGGCAATCCCTTGTAAAGCCATTGCGTATGCATAGCTAGAACCAACAGCGCCGTCGCCGACTAAAATAACTTTTTGATGATTTTGTGTTTTTGACACAGTCATTCATCCTTTCATAAGAAACTTATTGATACAAATATATTATACCATGCTTTTTAAAAATGTTGTATGAGTTTTCACTAATTTTACATCTATGAAAACCTTTACTTTCTAATCTTTTATCCGCTAAATGCGGAATTAGTCACAAACTAAAAGAAAGGTTTTTTTCAGAAAGTATGGTATACTAATGGAAAAATACTAGCGTTGAGATGGCGCTGTTAGTTAAAGAGGATTAGGTAGCTTACCTTATCCTCTAATTTGCCATGCTTAAGTTAAATGGGACATGAAAGGATATTTAAAAATATGAAAATGATTGTCGGACTAGGGAATATTGGAAGAAAATATGATGAAACACGTCACAATGTAGGCTTTATGGTCTTAGACCAGTTTGCCAAAGAACACCAAGTTAGCTTTGATAAGGAGGATTTTAACGCTTTAATCGCCAGTGTTTTTATTAATGGTGAAAAAGTTCTGTTAGTTAAACCTACTACTTATATGAATGAATCCGGCCGGGCGGTGGGGCCGTTAGCAACTTATTATAATATTGCTAGCGAAGACATCGCAGTCATCCATGATGATATGGACCTAGAGGTTGGCAAGTTACGCTTGCGCCAAAAGGGTTCCGCTGGGGGCCATAACGGAATCAAGAGTTTAATTCACCACTTACGCACGCAAGAATTTAAGCGGGTCCGGGTGGGGATTGGCCATCCGCAAAAAATGGCTGTAGTTGACTGGGTCTTGTCTAAGTTTACTGCTGAACAAAGACAAACAATCGATGTAACCGCCAATGAGGTGGTGGCAGCCTTAGACTATTGGTTAGCTAGCGACGACTTTATGAAGACTATGAACAAGTATAACCATAAATAGGGGGCAGTAATGGACTTAAGTGAAATTCTTCTTGAAGAAACCAAGGTTACAGACTGGTTAAAGCAGTTAAATGAAAACAAGCGCCGTAATTTAGTGACGGGCCTGGTTGGTTCAGCCAAGACGCTATTTTTGCAGACGCTTTTTCAAGAGCTAAAGCGGCCGCTGTTAATAGTAACTAGCGACCTGTACAGGATGCAGGAACTAGAAGATGACCTTAAAAACCAGGTGGAGCCAGGAACTTTATACACTTTTCCGGTTGAAGAGGTATTAGCGGCTGAAATGGCAACCAGCTCCCCTGAATTTAAAAGTCAACGGGTTCAAGCTTTAAACGCCCTGGCTAGTGGACAAGCCAAGCTGATTTTGACTTCTGTCAGTGGCTTAAGACGAAAGCTACCTGGAGTCGATTATTGGCGGAGTTTGCAATTGAAATTAACGGTGGGAATCCAACTTGACTTAGATGCCTTGGGACAAAAGTTAACGGCCATGGGTTACCGGCGGCAAAAATTAGTGGAACGGCCGGGGGATTTTGCCATTCGGGGTGAAATTGTCGACGTTTACCCGGTTGCTGGCTTAGAGGCAGTCCGCATTGATTTTTTTGACACGGAGATAGATTCGCTGCGAACCTTTGATGTGGCGAGCCAAAGAAGTATTGCTAACCTAGAGGAAGTTAGCTTGGCGCCGGCTAGTGACTTCTTGGTAGCTAAAGATGACCTAAAGGCTGCCGGAGTTAAGTTGGTGGCGGATTTTGAAAGGCTAGGCCCGGAACTAAGTGATGCTAAGCAACGGCAGGCCCTTCAAGCAACGGTTGCTCAAAAAGCCACTGCCTGGCAGGCCGGGGCTTTGACGGAAACAGACTTACCCTGGGGCGCTTACCTTTATCCTGAGGCGGTCACCCTCTTAGATTACTTAAGATCAGACGGCCTAGTGATTGTTGATGATTACAGTCGCATTGTAGACAAGAACCAAAAACTAATTAACGACGACCAAAATTGGCAAGTTACAAAGTTAGCAAGTGGTGAACTGCTACCCAACTTGCAGCTAGGCTTTGATAGTGCCGAGTTATTAAAGAATAATCAGCGGACGGGTAGTATTTTCTTAGCCCCATTTGCTAAGGGGATGGGGGGCTTACGCTTTAGTAATAAGCTCGCCATAAAAAGTCGGGCGGTCCAACAATTCTTTGGCCAGATGCCGCTTTTGAAAACGGAAAGTGAGCGCTGGCGTAAGCAAAAGCAAACGGTGGTAATTTTGGTCACGAGTAATGAGCGTTTGCACAAGGTTGAACAAACGTTGACAGACTTCGATATCCAAGTCTTACTTAGTGAGCCCAGTCAGCTTCAAAAGGGTAACCTGCAACTGGTTTTAGGCGGCTTTAGGTCGGGTTTTGAGCTGACAGAAGCCAACCTAATCGTTTTGACCGAACATGAGTTGTTTGCCAAGGTTAACCGCCACCAAGCTCGGCGGCAGACTATGTCTAACGAGCAACGCTTAAAGAGTTACACGGACCTCAAAGTTGGTGATTTCGTCGTACACGTTAATCACGGGATTGGTAAGTATTTGGGAATGGAGACCATTGAAGTTAGTGGCCGCCACCAGGATTACATGACCTTGCTTTATAAGGATGATGCCAAATTATTTATCCCCGTTAGCCAAATTGACCGGATTCAAAAGTACGTTTCCTCGGAGGCCAAGCAACCGCAAATTGCCAGCTTAACTTCTGATAAGTGGCGTAAAACTAAGAGTCGGGTGGCAAGAAAGATTGAGGACATTGCGGATGAGTTGGTAGAACTATATGCTAAGCGTGAATCTGAGCAAGGCTATGCCTTTAGTAAGGATGACAGTTACCAAAAGGAATTTGAGGATGCCTTTCCGTATACGGAAACTCCCGACCAGCTCCGCAGTAGCCAAGAAATAAAACGCGACATGGAAATGACTAAGCCGATGGACCGGTTACTAATTGGGGACGTAGGCTTTGGCAAAACGGAGGTCGCCTTACGGGCTGCTTTTAAGGCGATTCAAGATGGTAAGCAGGTCGCCTTTTTAGCGCCGACAACGGTCTTAGTCCAACAGCACTATGAAACGATTCTTAACCGTTTTGATGGTTTTCCTGTTAGCGTTGGTATTTTATCACGTTTTAGTAGCCCAACCGAAGTTAAGCAAACCCTCCAGGACTTGCGGCTAGGGTTAATTGATATTATTGTTGGCACCCACCGGCTCTTATCAAAGGACGTGAAGTTTGCCGATTTAGGCCTGCTGATTATCGACGAAGAACAACGTTTTGGGGTCAAACACAAGGAGCGCTTAAAGGAACTCAAGGCTAGCGTGGACGTCTTGACCCTAACGGCAACGCCAATCCCACGGACCTTAAACTTATCGATGTTAGGCGTGCGGGACTTATCCGTGATAGAAACAGCGCCGCTCAACCGTTACCCAATTCAAACCTACGTCTTGGAACAAAATTTTGGGGTGATTATCGACGGGATTAAACGCGAATTAGCCCGGGGGGGCCAGGTCTTTTACCTCCATAACCGGGTAGAAGATATTGAAAGTGTGGCTAATGAAATCCGGGCGCTAGTTGCAGATGCCCGGGTGGCCTACATTCACGGCCAAATGACTGAGAGCCAACTAGAGCGGGTGTTAATGGACTTTATTGCGGGTGAATATGATGTTTTAGTAACTACGACCATCATTGAAACCGGGGTTGATATTCCTAATGCCAATACCTTATTTGTTGAAAATGCAGACAAGATGGGGCTGGCTCAGCTATATCAGTTACGCGGTCGCGTGGGACGGTCTAACAGGATTGCTTATGCTTACTTTATGTACCAACCGGATAAGGTTTTGACCGAAACCGGTGAAAAAAGACTAGAGGCTATTAAAGATTTCACGGAGCTTGGTTCAGGTTTTAAGATTGCGATGCGAGACTTAGCCATTCGTGGTGCCGGCAATATTTTAGGTAAGCAACAACATGGCTTTATTGACTCAGTCGGTTATGACCTTTATACTCAAATGTTAAATACGGCGATTGCTAAGAAGCAGGGGAAAAAGGTGCAGGCTAAAACCGATGCGGAAATTAACCTAGAAATCGAGGCCTACCTGCCAACAGAGTATATTGAAGATGCCCGCCAAAAGATTGAAATCTATAAACGCATTGGCCAGTTTGAAAATCTCGAGCAGTACCGGGAGGTTCAGACTGATTTAATTGACCGTTTCGGGGATTATCCACAAGAAGTAGCTAACCTCCTAGAGATTGGCCTTTTAAAGATGTATGCCGATTTAGCCTTAATTGAAAAAATCAAGCAGACGGGCAATAAAGTGACCGTGCTCTTAGCAGAAAAATTCGTAAAGCAAGTACCGGCTCAAGCCCTCTTGAAGGTGCTAGCCCAAACTAAGTTGGTGACAAAGTTAGTGCCTAAAAAAGAGCAAGTGCAAATTGAGTGGGTCTTACAACCAACGATGGATACCGCCCAAGAGTTAAGCCAGCTAAAGGAGTTGGCCCAGCTATTAGGAAAAGAATTACAGGCTAAGAAAGGATAAGGAATGCAGACAAAAAATGCGACCAAAACCCTCTTAAAGGGGGCGTTGATTTTATCACTGGCTTCGTTAATCGCGAAGATCCTCAGTGCCTTTTACCGGGTGCCCTTTGAAAATATTGTTGGCAATACGGGTTTTTATGTTTACCAACAAGTCTACCCCTTATATGGGATTGGGATGACCTTTGCCTTAAGTGGGTTTCCGGTCTTTATCTCTAAGTTAATTGCGGAGCAAGAAGGGCAGCTAGCCAAAGTTAATTTAGCCCGCCGCCTCTTTGTTATCTTGAGTTTTTTTGCTGGGGGAATATTTATTTTTCTCCAACTGACTAGCGGGTTAATTGCTAATTCGATGGGGGATGGGCAATTAGAGTTGCTTATTAAAAGCGTCAGCTTCATGTTTTTATTCATGCCGCTTTTGGCGGTAGGACGGGGCTATTATCAAGGGACCTTTAATATGGTTCCTACGGCTATCTCCCAAGTTAGTGAGCAGTTAGTCCGGGTGGCGGTGATTTTGTTAGCCGCCTACCTGTTTACCAAGCGGGGCTGGACCTACTATGAGATGGGGGCCTGGGCGATGGCAGGTGCCACTATCGGGGCCCTTTGTGCTAGCTTAAGCTTTAGCAAATTTTACTTAGGTTCCTTTTTAAGCCAACCATTTTCTACTAGTAAGCTGAGCATGCAGACTTTAATCAGACGCCTGCTAAGCGAAGGGTTGATTATCTGTCTTTTTGCTTCGTTGATGGTGTTATTACAGTTGGTAGATTCATTTACCGTTAAACAGGCCTTAGAAGTCAAGGGCTTTAGCTCAGAGTTAGCCAAGGAAATTAAGGGAACCTATGACCGCTCGCAACCCTTAGTTCAACTAGGAATTGTGGTTGCCGTCAGTTTTTCATCGACCTTACTGCCCTCGCTGACTGAAGCCTTGCAAAAGCGGCATTTAAATGAATTTCGCAAGACAGCCAAGGCGCTGTTAAGAATCAGTGTTGGCTTGGGAGCAGCAGCTACGGTAGGATTGATTGCTTTAATGCCTGAGATTAACACGGTTTTATTTGGGGATGCTAGCTTAAGTAAAACAATCAGTATTTACGTGGTAAGCGTCTTTATGATGACCTTGATTAGTAATTACAATTCGCTATTACAGAGTTTAAACCAATATCAAATGACGGTAATAGCCTTGCTGGCCGCAATTGTGGTGAAAGCTTTAATCAACAGTTATTTAATTGAGCGCCTGGGAATTGCGGGGGCAAGTATAGCGACCGTCCTTGCGTTAATAGTTGCTCAAGCTTTAATTGCTGGCAGCCTGCCTGCCCTCTTAAAGGGGCTGTTAAGTGGTGATAATTACCTTTTAAAACTAGGGCTTGTAACTGGGATTATGGGAGTAGTTGCCGCTGTGGTGGCTAAGGTTGGTACCTTCTTACTTCCTGGTGGGCGGTTGGCCTTGTT
The DNA here is from genome assembly GCF_025311475.1 of Ligilactobacillus agilis. Classification (NCBI taxonomy): domain Bacteria; kingdom Bacillati; phylum Bacillota; class Bacilli; order Lactobacillales; family Lactobacillaceae; genus Ligilactobacillus; species Ligilactobacillus agilis. Next base: position 392,738 of record NZ_CP104397.1, read on the forward strand.
GTTAGTAGCTTTGATTAGCGTTGGGATTGGGGTGCTTGTTTTTATTGGACTAGCCTTGTGGTTAAGGTTGTTTAGTATTCGTGAATGGCTGGCAATTCCCGGGGGAAAGAAATTATTACGCTTGACTAATAAATTTACAAATAGAAAGGGTTTAAGTTAAAATGAGACTAGACAAGTTTTTGAAAGTGTCGCGGGTGATTAAGCGGCGGACAGTGGCTAAAGAAATTGCAGATCAAGGTCGAATTTTGATTAATGATAAGGTGGCTAAATCTTCAAGCACTATCAGTGTAGGTGATGTGTTGACCATTAAATTTGGAAACAAAACCAGCAAGATTAAGGTGCTAGAGTTAAAGGAAACAACTAAGAAAAATGAAGCTGCCGGCATGTATGAATTAGTCAGCGAGGAATATAAAGAAGATTATCGTCTGTAAATAATGAGATGAGGGATAAGTAAAATGGAGCCCAAAAGAAAGCAGATTAGAGTTTTAAATAATGAATATTTTCAAGCTAAGCAAAAAGAAGCCCGGTTGCAAGCCAAGCGTCAAAAGCGGCAACAGCAACGTAGCCTTTTGCATCTTATCTGCATGGCGATAATGGGGCTGCTATTTACTTATGGCGTAATTAGGGTGGCCCAAGCCTACCTGCAAATTAAGGCGCTTAAGCAAGAAACGGTAGTGGCTAAGCGTGAACTCAAGCGGACGCAGGCTAAAAACGACCGGCTCAAACGAGAAGTAGAGCGGTTAAAGGATGCTGATTACGTGCAAAAGATTATTCGGTCTCAATATTTTTACTCCAAAGATGGTGAAACGATTTACATCTTACCCGATGATGCTAAGGACTAAAAAAATTTAGGCTAACGGTAGTTCTTAGTATAATTCTTTAATTGGTCGTGTTATACTGTTTTTGTAGACAATTTTGAGGAGGAAAAACTTTTTTATGTCAGTAGAAGTAGGAACTAAGGTTACTGGAAAGATCTCTGGGATTACTAATTTTGGAGCATTTGTTGATCTAGGAGATAAACAAACCGGATTAGTTCATATTAGTGAGGTTTCTGACGGTTTTGTAAAAGACATTCATGATGTTTTAGCCGTGGGTGATGAGGTGCAAGTTAAGATTCTTTCAGTTGGTGATGATGGTAAGATTGCTTTATCAATTAGAAAAGCAATGGCTAAAAAACCAAGTGCAAAGGAACATAAGCCTTATAAGAAGCATGAAGGCGATAATAACAATGGCCGCTTCCACCATGAACATAATCGAAATCGCGATGACAAGCGGCACTCATTTAACAATTCCAAACGTAATAATGATGGTAAGAAAAAAGATTTTGACTCCTTATTAGCTGGCTTCTTAAAGGAAAGTGAAGATCGCCTTACTTCTTTAAAACGTAATACCGAAGGTAAACGTGGTGGTCGTGGTGGCCGCCGTAGTTAAATAGAATTGACAGGGGAACTGGAGTAATCTGGTTCCTTTTTGATTAGGATGATGATGATGTTAAGAAAATTTCAAGCTCAACTAGCTAAATTAGGCTTGGCTGGGAAAAAGGTACTAGTGGCGGTTTCTACCGGTTGTGATTCGATGGTCTTGCTAGATTTATTGCTCAAAAGTCAAAGACGGTTTGACTTGGAAATATACGTGGCTTACGTGGACCACCAATTACGCCCGGCAAGCAAAGTTGAAACGGCCTTTATTAAGGACTATTGTCATGAAAAACGGCTGCCCCTAAGAACTTATACCTGGCCTCTAGGTGAGCATCCGGCTAAGGGGGTAGAGGCTGCTGCTAGAAAGATGCGCTATGACTTTTTTAAGCGGGTGATGGCAACCGAGCAGCTAGCAACCTTACTGACCGCCCATCATGCAGACGACCAGGCGGAAACCTTTTTGATGAAGCTGATTAGGGGGGGACAACTAGCACAGTTAACCGCAATTGCGCCTCAGCGTGACTTTGGAGCGGGGAAAGAATTAGTTCGCCCGCTACTAGGATTTACCAAGCAGGAACTGGCAGACTATGCGCAGGCTAATAATTTGACCTACTTTGAAGACGAGACTAACGCTAGCGATGACTACCAACGCAATCGAATCCGCCACCACCTCTTGCCCTTGCTGAAGGCGGAAAACCCGCAAGTCCTAGACCACATCGCAGCTTACCGGACCCAGCTAAGCGATTTGCTGGCATTGGGGGATGAACTAGCGGCCGCTAATATTGCCAAGATGAAAGCAGCCGATGGTAGTTATAACCTAAAGGTCTTTCAAACTTACTCGCCCAAGTTACAAGTGCTATGCTTACAGCATTTACTAATGGAACAAGGCGTCGAGTTAAGAACCCAGTTGCCAGAAGAATTGCGGGCCGGCTTACTCGATGACCGAAAGCCTAATTTAAAAATTAAGTTGAATAAGGAGTATTACCTCCTAAAAAGTTATGAGCGGTTTGGTTTTGAAAGTGTTTGCCCCGAAAGTCAAGCGCGTGCGGTGAGTTATAACTTGGAGCCTAATGAGTGGATTGACCTCGGGGCAGCAGGAAAGGTGGGGTTAGTTAGCTTTGAGGATTACCAGGCTAGACCCGGGGATGATTACTTAGAGCTAAGCGAACTACCTGCGGGTGGCCTAGTTTTACGGCACCGGCTTAGTGGGGATAAATTGGTGACTACACATGGTCGCCAAAAAGTTAAGAAAATAATGATTGATAACAAAGTGCCGCTAGCCCAAAGAAAGACTAGCTGGTTGGTGGCTGATCAGGGCCAAAATGTTTATTGGGTTTTAGGTTTAAAAAAATCTGATTTGTCACGGGGCGCTGTAAATGCTAAAATTCAATACATAGTAGTACATAGAAGTTAATTCAGAAAGAGGATGCATTATGAATAACGATATCAAAGAAGTGTTATATAGCCAAGAAGACATCAAGGCTGTCGCAGAAAAGTTGGGGCAAGAAATCACGAAGGATTACGAAGGTAAAAATCCCATCGTAATTTGTGTTTTAAAGGGCGCCATTTTATTTATGGCAGACATTGCCCGTGAAATTAAGACCTACTGTGAATTGGATTTCATGGATGTTTCTAGTTACGGTGATGCGACTGTGTCATCAGGTGAAGTTAAAATTATTAAGGACCTAGATACATCTGTTAAAGACCGTCACGTTTTGATTATTGAAGACATTATTGATACTGGGCGGACTTTGGAAAGATTGGTTGACCTATTAGAACACCGTAATGCTGCTTCTGTTAAGATTTGTACTTTACTTGATAAACCAGAACGCCGGGTAAAAGGGGTTAGTCCTGATTACGTTGGTTTTGAAGTTCCAAATGAATTCGTAGTGGGGTATGGTCTTGATTACATGGGTAAGTACCGTAACCTACCATACGTGGGCATTTTAAAACCAGCAGTTTATGAAAATAATGATTAAGAAGCTGGCTAATTATTGGTCAATAAAAGTCAAATATGCTATGATTACTTACAGTAACTATTAGGTTAGGAGGAAACTTATGAACAATAAGAAAAATGGGCTATTAAGAAATAGTCTATTTTACATCGTGATTTTCCTTGGGTTTATGGGGATGCTTTACTACTTCTTTGGCAGTAAGGAAAGCACTAATTCCCAACAAATTCAATCGAGTCAGTTCGTAACTGAGCTGCGCAAAGATAACGTTAAGGATTTCACGATTCAACCTTCTGGCAGTACCTACAAAATCACAGGTACCTATCGCAAAGCTAAGAAGGCTAAGGCACCAGCCGGGTTAGCAGGCTTATCTGCTCCAAGTGCTAAGGTGACTACCTTCACAACAAATGTTTTAACGAATGATACTGTCATTAAGACGATTGAAAATTATGCTGCCAAGAATAACGTTAAAAATAACACCAAAGAAGAAGAATCCAGTAGCGTGTGGATTCAACTGCTAATTTCACTGTTGCCCTTGGTCTTTATCGTAATCTTCTTCTATATTATGATGGGCCAAGCTGGTCAAGGCGGTGGCAATGGTCGGGTGATGAACTTTGGTAAGTCGAAGGCTAAGCCGGTCGACAAGAAGAATAACAAGGTTCGCTTCTCTGACGTTGCTGGTGCCGAAGAAGAAAAGCAAGAGTTAGTGGAAGTCGTTGAATTCTTACGTGATCCACGGAAATTCTTAGCTTTGGGGGCACGGATTCCATCTGGGGTCTTACTTGAAGGCCCTCCCGGAACTGGTAAAACCTTGCTCGCTAAGGCCGTAGCCGGTGAAGCCGGGGTACCGTTCTTCTCAATTTCTGGGTCCGACTTTGTTGAAATGTTCGTCGGGGTCGGGGCCAGCCGGGTTCGTGACTTGTTTGAAAATGCTAAGAAAAACGCGCCATCAATCATCTTTATCGATGAAATTGATGCCGTTGGTCGCCGGCGTGGTAACGGTATGGGGGGCGGTCACGATGAACGTGAACAAACCTTAAACCAAATGCTGGTTGAAATGGACGGGTTCGAAGGTGATGAAGGAGTCATCGTTATGGCTGCTACTAACCGGTCTGATGTCTTGGACCCAGCCTTGCTTCGGCCGGGCCGGTTTGACCGTAAGATTTTAGTTGGTCGTCCTGACGTTAAGGGCAGAGAAGCAATCTTGAAGGTCCACGCTAGAAATAAGCCGTTAGCTGGCGACGTTGATTTGAAGATGATTGCCAAGCAAACGCCTGGTTTTGTGGGGGCCGACTTGGAAAACTTGCTTAATGAAGCGGCCTTACTAGCAGCTCGGCGTGACAAGAAGAAAATTGACGCGTCTGATATCGACGAAGCTGAAGACCGGGTAATTGCTGGGCCAGCTAAGCGCGATCGGGTCATCTCTAAGCAAGAACGTGAAACGGTTGCTTACCACGAAGCTGGGCACACCATCGTTGGCTTAGTCTTAAACGATGCCCGGGTTGTTCACAAGGTAACGATTGTTCCGCGGGGTCGTGCTGGTGGTTACGCAATTATGCTGCCAAAAGAAGACCAAATGCTTCTTTCTAAGAAGAACATGGAAGATCAAATTGCTGGGCTGATGGGGGGCCGTGCTGCAGAAGAAATTATCTTCGGGCAAAAGTCTTCCGGGGCTTCTAACGACTTCCAACAAGCTACTCAGTTAGCCCGGGCAATGGTTACCCAATATGGGATGAGTTCTAAGTTAGGACCCGTTCAATATGAAGGTAGTGCCAACATCATGCCTGGTGAAATGGGTGGTGCCGCTCCTTACTCAGGACAAACTTCAAATCTGATTGACCAAGAGGTTAAGCGGATTTCTGAAGAAGGGATGCAAAAGGCTAAGGAAATCATCGAAGCACATAGAAAAGAACACAAGATTATTGCGCAAGCCTTGTTAGAATACGAAACACTTGATGAAAAGCAAATCTTAAGTTTATACAAGACGGGTAAGATGCCGGTCAAAGCAAGTGATGAATTTCCAAGTGAAAAGGCTGCGACCTTCGAAGAATCTAAGGAAGCCTTAGAGCGAAAAGAAGCTTTGAAGAAACAAGCCTTAGCTGATAAAGACACAAAGGATACAGCTGAGCTTTATCCAAGTGAAAAGGCGGCTGAGGACGACAGTCTTAAGACGACGGTTTACTATCCTAAGTCAAAGACTAGTGAGTCGGATTCAGAGGATAAACAAAAATAAGAGCTACTAAGTGGGACAGAAAAAGGCAGTCCGTTGATTGCGATTTTCTCGTCTCACTTTTTTTGGAAAGGAAGATCTAAATGACAGATTACATGGTGAAATCATTAGTATATAAAGGGGCATTGCGGGCTTATGCGGTTGATGCAACCGAAGTTGTGCGCGAGGCCCAAAAACGACATGACACTTGGAGTGCCGCTTCTGCTGCCTTAGGGAGAAGTTTGGTGGGAACGTTGCTTTTAGCCGCCGCCTCAATGAAAGGCGACGAAAAGATGACCGTCAAAATTAACGGCAATGGGCCGGTGGGCGGAATCGTGATTGATGCTAATTCAAAGGGGGAAGTCAAAGGCTACCTGCAACACCCACATGTCCACTTGCCTTTAAATTCTAACCATAAAATTGACGTTAAGGGTGCGGTTGGAACGGAGGGGTTCTTAGCTGTGACTAAGGATCTAGGCTTAAAGGAACCTTTTACCGGCCAAGTTCCTTTGATTTCAGGGGAATTGGGTGAAGACTTTACGTATTACCTGGCTAAGTCAGAACAAATTCCTTCGGCAGTCGGCTTGTCTGTTTTTGTTAATGACGATAACAGTATCGAGACTGCAGGTGGGTTTATGATTCAAGTCCTTCCAGGGGCAAGTGATGAGATTTTAACCAAGCTTGAACAACGCTTAGCAAAGCTCCCACTAGTTTCTGAGATGATGCGACAAGGCAAGACGCCAGAAGCAATTTTAGAAACCATTTTCCCTGATACCGAAGTTGAATTTTTAGAAAGACAACCCGTAGCCTTTAAGTGTGATTGTTCTAAGGAACGGTTTGCGGAAGCTTTGGCTAGCTTACCCCAAGCGGATATTGACGACATGATTGCTAAGGACCATGGAGCCCAAGCGGTTTGCCATTTTTGTGGGGCTGAGTATGATTACAGCGAAGCCGACTTGAAGCGAATTATGAAAGAAGCCCGGGCATAACGGTTTTCATTTTCAGAAAAAAATGGTATCATGCAACGAGTAAGCAAAAGTCAGACTTAGTAATATTTAGTATGAGGTGAAAATGAAAATGGAATGGAAGATAGGTGACATTGTTATCCCTAACCAGGTAGTAGTTGCACCAATGGCAGGGGTAACCAACGTTGCGTTCCGGTTGATTTGTAAGGAATTTGGCGCTGGCTTAGTGGTATGTGAAATGATTTCCGATAAGGGGATTCAATTTAGAAATAAAAAGACCCTGGGGATGTTATTCGTTGATCCAACTGAACACCCGGTCAGTGTTCAAATTTTTGGGGGTAGCAAGGAAACCTTAGTGGAAGCCGCTAAATTTGTGGCAGAAAATACCAGCACAGACATTATCGACATCAACATGGGTTGCCCTGTACCTAAGGTAACTAAGACTGATGCCGGGGCTCACTGGCTATTAGACCCTGATAAGGTCTACGAAATGGTTAAGGCTGTAACTTCTAGCATCGATAAGCCGGTTACGGTTAAGATGCGGACCGGTTGGGATGAAGACCATATCTTGGCGGTAGAAAACGCGCTGGCAGCTCAAGAAGGTGGTGCGGCCGCCTTAGCAATGCATGGTCGGACTAGAAAGCAACTTTACAGTGGCCATGCCGACTGGGACTTACTCCACAAGGTGGCTAACAGCCTAACTGAGATTCCGTTCATTGGTAATGGTGATGTCACCACCCCTGAAGAAGCTAAGAAAATGCTTGATGAAGTCGGGGCAGATGCGGTTATGATTGGTCGGGCTGCTTTAGGTAACCCGTGGATTGTAAAACAAACGGTTAACTACTTAGAAAATGGGGAAATTATTGCGGAACCAAGTCCAGCCGAAAAGATTACGGTGGCTAAGGAACACTTACACCGCTTAGTGAAGGTTAAGGGCGAAAAGATGGGGCCAAGGGAATTTAGGTCACAAGCCGCTTACTACCTAAAGGGAATTCCGCGCTCAGCCCGGACTAAGGCCGCTTTAAATTCTGCTGAAACCGAAGCGGAAATGGTGGAAATTTTTGACAACTTTTTAGCGGACACACTAGCAAGACAAGCACGCTAAAATCTTTATAAGATTAGGCTTTAATTTGTGCTATACTGAAGAATGTATGAAAATTTTGAAAGTGAGGTTAAGCATTCAATGGCAAATCAACAATCCATGAATGACCAATTACGGGTCAGAAGAGAAAAGATGCAAGAATTGCGTGAGCTAGGCATCGATCCTTTTGGACACCGCTTTGAACGTGACCATACTAATGCACAATTACATGAAAAGTTTGGTAACGAATCAAAAGATGAATTAAATGATCAACATATCGAAGTAACAATCGCAGGCCGGATGGTTGCAAAACGGGGTAAGGGTAAAGTTGGTTTTGCCGACTTACAAGACCGGACAGGCCGGATGCAACTTTACATTCGCAAGGATGAAGTTGGCGAAGAAATGTACCACATCTTTAAGCGTTCCGACTTAGGGGACCACTTAGGGATTACTGGGGAAATCATTAAGACTGACATGGGGGAATTAACCGTTAAAGTATCTAAGTTAACTTTCCTTTCCAAGGCCTTACGTCCACTACCAGACAAATTCCACGGACTCCAAAACGTTGAACAAATTTACCGTCAACGCTACTTAGACTTAATTACTAACCGCGAAAGTTACCAACGCTTCGTTAACCGGAGTAAAATTGTTTCTGCGGTGCGGTCTTATTTAGATGGCCAAGGTTTCTTAGAAGTTGAAACCCCAGTTTTACATAACCAAGCTGGTGGTGCAGCTGCCCGGCCATTTATTACCCACCACAATGCCTTAGATATTCAACTTTACCTACGAATTGCGTTAGAGTTACACCTCAAGCGTTTAATTGTTGGGGGTATGGAACGGGTTTATGAAATCGGGCGGGTTTTCCGGAATGAAGGGATTGACACTAAGCACAACCCTGAATTTACGATGTTGGAAACCTATGCTGCCTACTTCGATTTCAAGGACGTTATGGATGAAACGGAAGGCATCTTTAAGGCGGCTGCTAAGGTTGTAACTACTGACGGTAAGATTAACTACCAAGGAACAGAAGTTGACTTCAACAAGGAATTCAAGCGGGTCCACATGGTTGATTTGATTAAGGAAAAGACCGGGGTAGATTTCTGGCAAGAAATGACCCTTGAAGAAGCCCGTAAACTAGCCGATGAACATAAGGTACACTATGAATCATACTGGCAAGTTGGCCATATCATCAATGAATTCTTTGAACAATTCTGCGAAGATACGATTGTTGACCCAACCTTTGTTTACGGCCACCCAGTAGAAATTTCACCTTTGGCTAAGAAGAATGCTGATGACCCTCGCTTTACAGACCGGTTTGAACTCTTTATTTTAGGTAATGAGTATGCTAATGCCTTTACTGAATTAAATGACCCAATTGATCAACGGCAACGGTTCGAAGCGCAAGTGGCTGAACGTCAGGCTGGTAATGATGAAGCCGAAGGAATCGATGAAGATTACATTGAAGCGATGGAATATGGGATGCCTCCAACTGGTGGGCTTGGTATCGGAATTGACCGCCTAGTAATGTTATTAACTGACGCACCGTCAATTCGTGACGTCCTCTTATTCCCTACTTTGCGTCCAGAATAAAGGTTAACTAAATAAAGCTAAATGAGCACGTTGTAGCACTAACTACGACGTGCTTATTTTTTGTGGAAAATAATTCAAAAAAAGTATTGACGATAAAATATTAGCTTGGTATACTATAAAAGTTGTCGCCGTTAAGTACGGTGGTAACGAAATAAAAAACTTGTTGACACTAATTAATAAGTTTGGTATTATGTAAAAGTTGCTGTTAGTCAGTTGCTTCTTAGTTAATAAAAAATAATTCTTGACATTAAGAATTATTTAAGCTAAACTAAAGTAGTTGCTGATAAGCAACTTGAGTAGATCTTTGAAAACTGAACAAAGTTTTAGACAAACCAAATGTGTAGGGTCAGTTGGAAACAACTGCAAAACATTTGCGAAGTCAATTCGCTAGTATAAAAATGAGTCGCAAATTCTAAAATGAGAGTTTGATCCTGGCTCAGGACGAACGCTGGCGGCGTGCCTAATACATGCAAGTCGAACGCTTTTTTCAATCATCGTAGCTTGCTACACCGATTGAAAATTGAGTGGCGAACGGGTGAGTAACACGTGGGTAACCTGCCCAAAAGAGGGGGATAACACTTGGAAACAGGTGCTAATACCGCATAACCATGATGACCGCATGGTCATTATGTAAAAGATGGTTTCGGCTATCACTTTTGGATGGACCCGCGGCGTATTAACTTGTTGGTAGGGTAACGGCCTACCAAGGTAATGATACGTAGCCGAACTGAGAGGTTGATCGGCCACATTGGGACTGAGACACGGCCCAAACTCCTACGGGAGGCAGCAGTAGGGAATCTTCCACAATGGGCGCAAGCCTGATGGAGCAACGCCGCGTGAGTGAAGAAGGTCTTCGGATCGTAAAACTCTGTTGTTAGAGAAGAACATGCGAGAGAGTAACTGTTCTTGTATTGACGGTATCTAACCAGAAAGCCACGGCTAACTACGTGCCAGCAGCCGCGGTAATACGTAGGTGGCAAGCGTTGTCCGGATTTATTGGGCGTAAAGGGAACGCAGGCGGTCCTTTAAGTCTGATGTGAAAGCCTTCGGCTTAACCGAAGAATTGCATTGGAAACTGGAGGACTTGAGTGCAGAAGAGGAGAGTGGAACTCCATGTGTAGCGGTGAAATGCGTAGATATATGGAAGAACACCAGTGGCGAAAGCGGCTCTCTGGTCTGTAACTGACGCTGAGGTTCGAAAGTGTGGGTAGCAAACAGGATTAGATACCCTGGTAGTCCACACCGTAAACGATGAATGCTAAGTGTTGGAGGGTTTCCGCCCTTCAGTGCTGCAGCTAACGCAATAAGCATTCCGCCTGGGGAGTACGACCGCAAGGTTGAAACTCAAAGGAATTGACGGGGGCCCGCACAAGCGGTGGAGCATGTGGTTTAATTCGAAGCAACGCGAAGAACCTTACCAGGTCTTGACATCTTTTGACCATCTTAGAGATAAGATTTTCCCTTCGGGGACAAAATGACAGGTGGTGCATGGCTGTCGTCAGCTCGTGTCGTGAGATGTTGGGTTAAGTCCCGCAACGAGCGCAACCCTTGTTGTCAGTTGCCAGCATTAAGTTGGGCACTCTGGCGAGACTGCCGGTGACAAACCGGAGGAAGGTGGGGACGACGTCAAGTCATCATGCCCCTTATGACCTGGGCTACACACGTGCTACAATGGACGGTACAACGAGTCGCAAACTCGCGAGGGCAAGCTAATCTCTTAAAGCCGTTCTCAGTTCGGATTGTAGGCTGCAACTCGCCTACATGAAGTCGGAATCGCTAGTAATCGCGAATCAGCATGTCGCGGTGAATACGTTCCCGGGCCTTGTACACACCGCCCGTCACACCATGAGAGTTTGTAACACCCAAAGCCGGTGGGGTAACCTTTTAGGAGCTAGCCGTCTAAGGTGGGACAGATGATTGGGGTGAAGTCGTAACAAGGTAGCCGTAGGAGAACCTGCGGCTGGATCACCTCCTTTCTAAGGATATTACGGAAACCTACACAGCGTTTAAAACTTTGTTTAGTTTTGAGAGTTCTACTCTTGAATGGGGCTTTAGCTCAGTTGGGAGAGCGCCTGCTTTGCAAGCAGGAGGTCATCGGTTCGATCCCGTTAAGCTCCATTGATAGCGTAAGTTATCGAACTTGTTCTTTGAAAACTAGATATTTATTCTATTTCTTATTTAATAAAAAACCGAGAAAACACCGCGTTTTAAAGAGTTAAAACAAGAATTAGTTCTTAATCGCAAACTCATAGCTTAAGTTTTTAAGCGAGGTTAAGTTATTAAGGGCGCATGGTGGATGCCTTGGCACTAGGAGCCGATGAAGGACGTGACTAACTGCGATATGCTTCGGGGAGTTGTAAGTAAACTGTGAACCGGAGATTTCCGAATGGGGCAACCCAGCAGGCCTAACGGCCTGTTATCGCTAAGTGAATTCATAGCTTAGTTGAAGGTAGACGTGGGGAACTGAAACATCTAAGTACCCATAGGAAGAGAAAGAAATTCGATTCCCCCAGTAGCGGCGAGCGAAGAGGGAAGAGCCCAAACCGAGAAGCTTGCTTCTCGGGGTTGTAGGACTGGACTTTAGAGTTACCAAGAGATTTGATAGTTGAATGATTTGGGAAAATCAGCCAGAGAAGGTGAGAGCCCTGTAAACGAAATTGAGTCTCCTCTGTCCAGGATCCTGAGTACGGCGGAACACGTGAAACTCCGTCGGAATCCGGGAGGACCATCTCCCAAGGCTAAATACTACCTAGTGACCGATAGTGAACCAGTACCGTGAGGGAAAGGTGAAAAGCACCCCGGGAGGGGAGTGAAAGAGTTCCTGAAACCATGTGCCTACAAGTAGTTAGAGCCCGTTAATGGGTGATAGCGTGCCTTTTGTAGAATGAACCGGCGAGTTACGTTAGCATGCGAGGTTAAGGGGGAAAGCCCGGAGCCAAAGCGAAAGCGAGTCTGAATAGGGCGTTTTAGTATGTTGACGTAAACCCGAAACCAGGTGACCTACCCATGTCCAGGTTGAAGGTGCGGTAAAACGCACTGGAGGACCGA
>NZ_CP104397.1:407500-1435000 GCF_025311475.1 Ligilactobacillus agilis
ACACCGCCCTTTCACGGCGGTAACATGGGTTCAAATCCCGTACGGGTCATTAGGCCGGCTTAGCTCAGCTGGTAGAGCATCGGTATCGTAAACCGAGGGTCACAGGTTCGAATCCTGCAGCCGGCATCCTTATATGTTGGCTATGCCTTGGTTAAAAGTGGAGTTACATTACGTAACTCCACTTTTTTTGTTTTTGACTAGTGCTTTTTACTTGACTTCAAGTTAACTTTAAGTTTTATCATTAAGTAGTAAATTAATGATGAAAGGAAGCGCTAATGATGCAAAAATTGACAAGTTTAACTTCAGACTTAAAACTAAGTAACGGAGTTACCATTCCTGGTTTAGGCTATGGGACCTACCAAACTCCCCCTGAAGATGCCTACCGTGCGGTTACTGATGCGTTAGCAGTTGGTTATCGGCACATCGATACAGCGGCTCGTTACGGAAATGAAAGTGGTGTTGGTCAAGCTGTTAAAGATAGTGGGTTAAAGCGTGAAGAAGTCTTTATCACCAGCAAATTGTGGAACACAGAACGTGGTTATGATAAGACTATGGCTGCCTTTGAGAAGACTTTAGCAGAATTAGGGACCGATTACCTTGATCTTTACCTAATTCACTGGCCAGCTAATGAAAAGCAATTTGGCCAAGAGGCTGCTGCTTTGAATTTAGATACTTGGCGGGCATTTGAAGACCTCTATAAAGCAGGTAAGATTAAGGCTATCGGGGTATCTAACTTTATGCCTAACCACTTGGAAGCTTTATTAGCACAGGCAAAAATTAAGCCAATGGTAAACCAAATTGAAGTTCACCCAGGTTGGCCTCAAACAGAGGCAATTCGTTATTGCCAACGTAATGATATCTTAGTGGAAGCCTGGGCGCCATTGGGAGAAGCGGCCGCTTTAAGTAACCCGGTTTTGGCTAAAATTGCTGCCAAATACGACCATACTCCAGCTCAAGTTTGCTTACGTTGGGAAATTCAACAAGGAATCTTACCATTGCCTAAGTCAGTTCATAAGGAAAGGATGGCAGAAAACACCAAGTTATTTGACTTTGAACTAACGGAAGATGAAATGGATATTATCGGTGCCTTACGTAACTTAGGGGGGCAATGCAAGGTGCCAGATCAGGTAGATTTTTAAGATGATTGCCGAGGAAAAATACTATCGGATTGGTGAGGTGGCCGAGTTATACAACCTAACTACCCCTACAATTTGATTTTACGAAGAAATTGGCCTCTTTCCCAACTTAAAGCGTTCAGCCGGTGGCTTACGGATGTTTTCTGCAGAAGAGTTGGCCTGTATCGAAGACGTGGAGTGTTTGAAGAAAACGGGCATGCCCCTAAAAGATATTGCTGATTATATTAAGTGGAAGCAAGCAGGCGACAGTAGTCTGTTGCAGCGATTAGAATTGATTAAGAGGCAAAAGCAAAGTCTAGAGTAAAATATTTTCGATTTGCAAAGAGAGTTAGAGAAATTGAAATATAAAGAATGGTACTATCAAGCGGCGGTTGCGGCCGGGACGGAAGCTATCTTTAGTGCCGATTGTGATAGCGAGTATTACCACCGGGCCCACCCCGATGAAGTAGTAAGTGAGGGATGATATTATGCGTGAAATTTCTTTAGGAAATGGTGAAATTAAAGCATCGCAGGTTGCATTAGGAATTATGCGGATGGGTGCTAAATCAGTTACAGAAGCTCAAAATATTTTAGAAACAGTGGCTGACCAGGGATTAAACTTCATTGATTCAGCTGATATTTATCATGACGGGCACTCTGAAGAAGTCTTTGGGCAGGCTTTAAAGCAATCAAGCCTTAAGCGCGAAGACTTAATTATCCAGTCAAAGGCGGGCATTGTCTTAGAACACTCTAGAACCACCGCTGATGGCCTGGTTTTTGGCAAGCGCTATGACTTTTCCAAGGAGCACTTGCTAACGGCGGTCGACGGTATTTTGAGCCGCATGGGGCTCGATTACTTGGATAGTTTCTTGCTTCACCGGCCGGATCCTTTGATGGAAGTTGATGAGGTAGCGGAGGCCTTTAACCAACTACAAGCTAGTGGCAAGGTCCGGGCCTTTGGGGTTTCTAATTTTAACTCCCGGCAAATTGACTTACTGCAAAGTGCGGTGGATCAGAAATTGATTATCAACCAAGTGCAGTTGGGTTTGAAGCACACCCCGTTGATTGATCAAGGAATTTTTGTTAACCGCTTTGAAGACGAAGCAAGCGACCGGACCGGGGGTATGCTTGAGTATGCTCAGCAAAATAAGATTACCCTGCAGGCTTGGTCACCTTACCAATATGGGATGTTTAAGGGGGTCTTCATCGACAACCCTAAGTTCCCAGAGTTAAATCAGGTCTTACAAACGGTAGCTGCTAAGTACGGAGTAACTAAAAATGCGATTGCTACGGCTTGGATTACCCGCTTGCCCCAAGATATTCAAGTTATCTTGGGTTCGATGAATCCAGTGCACTTAAAAGAAAGTCTGGCCGGAGCTGACATTAGGCTAACAAGACAAGAGTGGTATGACCTCTACTTGGCGGCTGGACACCAACTTCCTTAATTAAGAACTAGATTAAGGGTCCTTAAAAATTAGCTCCAAGAGCAAGTAAATAAATAAGGATTTATTTTTAAATTTAAGGAACTAGGGCGTAAAAAACGTTTTTTAGCGACGTTTTCGCGCTTTAGTTCCTTTTTATTATGGGTTAACGATGAGTTTAAACTAAAAAAATGAAAGAGTTTTCTAATTGATTGTTTGCAATTCTATCTGTGATAACTTAGATAAGATGGGGCTCGGATGAAAAATTTTAATTTTTACTGAGAAAGTCACAGTTAATTAAATTGTTTTAGCGAGATTTACATGAGTTACTAATTAGGAAAAAGCCCTGTTTATTGACGCTATCCTTATAAAAAACTATAATTATTAATGTTGCTTATAATTTTAATATGATTGACCCATCATTTTAATATTTAAGTTAGATATAACGGATTTAGTAATTAAACATGACTAAATCAAGATTTGGAGGAATTTTTCCATGAATGATAACACTAAGGAAGCAACCTTTTTAGGTCATCCGCGTGGTTTATCAACCCTCTTTTTCACAGAAATGTGGGAAAGGTTTTCATACTATGGAATGCGGGCCATCTTACTTTACTACATGTATTATGAAGTATCGAAGGGTGGACTTGGTATTCCACAGGCAACAGCTGCTTCAATTATGTCGATTTACGGTTCATTAGTTTACCTATCAAGTACGATTGGTGGTTTTATTAGTGACCGCATCTTAGGGAGTCGCCGGACCGTCTTTATCGGGGGCGTACTTATTATGTTTGGGCACATTGCCTTGGCAACACCATTTGGTAAGACGGCCTTATTCATCTCAATTGCTTTAATCGTGATTGGGACCGGGTTATTAAAGCCAAACGTTTCTGAAATGGTCGGGGGGCTTTACTCCGAAGAAGATCCTAAGCGGGATGCTGGCTTTAGTATTTTTGTGTTTGGGATTAACTTAGGGGCCTTTATCTCCCCAATCATCGTTGGTTATTTAGGTCAAAATGTCAACTTCCACCTCGGTTTTTCTTTAGCCGCAATTGGGATGTTCTTTGGCTTAATCCAATACACATTGGATGGAAAGAAGTACCTTTCCAAGGATAGCCTTTATCCAACCGACCCATTGGAACCCCATGAATTTAAGAGCTTAGCTAAGAAAGTAACTATCGGGGTAGTAGCCATTGCTTTGATTTTATTCATCATGTCACTCTTTGGTATGTTGACTATCTTAAATGTAATCAACCTCATTACCATTCTAGCGGTCTTAATTCCAATCTACTACTTTGTAGCGATGTTAAGTAGCCGCAAGATTACTAAGAAGGAACGCTCTCGGGTGCTAGCCTACATTCCGCTCTTCATCGCCTCAATTCTCTTTTGGTCGATTGAAGAACAAGGTTCAGTCGTATTAGCCTTGTTTGCGGAACAACAAACGAGACTGCACATCTTGTCTTGGTCATTTCCAGCAAGTATTTTCCAAAGCATGAACCCACTCTTTATCATGCTGTACGTTCCATTCTTCGCCTTTCTATGGACTAAGTTAGGTAGTAAGCAACCATCATCTGCGGCTAAGTTTGCTTACGGGCTCTTCTTTGCCGGCATCTCATTTTTGTGGATGATGTTACCAGGAATGTTATTTGGAACCGGTGCTAAGGTAAGTCCATTCTGGTTGATTATCAGCTGGGCCTTAGTAATCGTTGGGGAAATGTTAATCTCACCAATTGGTTTATCAGTAACGACCAAATTAGCCCCTAAGGCCTTCCAATCACAGATGATGAGTATGTGGTTCATCAGTGACGCGGTTGCGCAAGCTTTCAACGCCCAATTAGTAAGGTACTACTCTACTAAAACTGAGGTAGCTTACTTTGGGTCCGTGGGGGTAGCAACCATCGTCTTTGGTTTAATTCTCTTAGCCTTTGTGCCTAAGATCAAAAAATTAATGGAAGGTGTCAACTAGCCTTGCATAAGTCGTCCTCCTAGTGAGGGCGACTTTTTTGGGCTAAATAACTTTTTTTGAATTTTTTTAGAAAAAAGCTTGCAACTTTTGGTTAAAGCGTGTATGATAATTGAGTCGGGTAATTAAGCCGATAACTTAACAAGATGGAAGGGTAGCGAAGTCTGGCTAAACGCGGCGGACTGTAAATCCGCTCCTTCGGGTTCGGTGGTTCGAATCCACTCCCTTCCACCATTGGGGTATAGCCAAGCGGTAAGGCAACGGTTTTTGGTACCGTCATGCGCTGGTTCGAATCCAGCTACCCCAGTCACTAAGGTCGTAGTTTTAACTGTTTAGTTGGAACTGCGGCTTTTTTTAATATCAATAAGTTAGGTGGTATGGCTAATGGAATTAGGTTTTATCGGCTTAGGAAATATGGCCAAGGCAATTATTGCTGGTTGGCTGGCTTCGGATGCAGGGCTAGCAACTAAGATTAAGGTGCACAGTGCACATAAGAGTAACTATGAAACTTACGCTAAAAAATGGGGGCTAACAGCTTGTGCTAGCAATAAAGAGGTGGTCACTAACAGTGACTTCATCTTCTTAGCGGTCAAACCCTTCTTGTTAGCGGAGGTCTTAAAGGAAATCAAACCGGCTTTAACTGAAAATAAGGTGCTGGTGTCGATGGCAGCCGGGGTCTCACTTGCAGACATCGCTGCTGTGGTTGGACCTAGCGTCAAGTTGATTCGAATTATGCCCAACGTTAACGCGGAAATTTCCATGGGCATGACCGCGCTAGTGGCTAATGAAAAGGTTAGTCAAGCTGAGTACCAAAAGGTGGAAGCATTAATGGCAAGTGAAGGGGAAGCCTTGGCGGTAGCGGAAAAAGACTTTAGCATCTTCTCAGCTTTGGCCGGGTGCGCGCCAGCTTACGTTTACTACTTCATTGACGCCTTATCACGGGCGGGGGTAAAGCACGGCCTAAAGAAGAGCGAGGCAACCAAGATTGCGGCCCAAACGGTCCTGGGGAGTGCCCAAAAGGTCCTAAGTGGTAGCTTAAGCCCAATGGATATGGTCGACCAGGTTTGCTCACCAGGTGGAACCACGGTTGCGGGGCTACTGGCAATGGAAGAGGCTGGCTTTATGACGGCGGTTGTTAAGGGGATTGATGCCGCTGTGGCCAAGGATCAAGGAAAGTAACTTGCAATTTTGGTCTAGACCTTTTAAGATAGAAGAGTAAACTTACTATAAGGTGGCGGTTAAAATGGCAACGGTTTTAAAGCATGCTAAGATTTATACAGGTACGGAGGTAATCGCGGATGGTTACATTCGCTTTGACAAGGAGATTCAAGCCCTTGGTCCGGTTAGCGACTACCAGGTAGCTAGCGGTGACCAGGTGGTTGATTTGGCGGGCAAGGTGATTGTTCCTGGCTTTATCGACGTTCAC
Source organism: Ligilactobacillus agilis (assembly GCF_025311475.1). Classification (NCBI taxonomy): domain Bacteria; kingdom Bacillati; phylum Bacillota; class Bacilli; order Lactobacillales; family Lactobacillaceae; genus Ligilactobacillus; species Ligilactobacillus agilis. The sequence continues at coordinate 413,426 of NZ_CP104397.1, forward strand.
TGCCATGGGGGCTATAGCTTTGATACCATGGATGGGGATGCAGCTGGTTTGGATGAAATGGTAAACGATATGGTCAAAGATGGGGTGACCACCATTTTTCCAACGACGATGACCCAATCTCCGCAAAATATTAAGCAGGCCTTAGAGGCGGTAGCTAAGGTGGCTAAGCAAAATCCGGTTATTCAAGGGATTCACCTTGAAGGTCCGTATATTTCACCGGTATTTAAGGGGGCACAACCAGAAGAGTATATCAAGGCCCCTGACGTTAAGCAGATGGCAGAATGGAACCAGGCAGCTAACCATTTGATTCGCTTGGTAACGTATGCGCCAGAGCACGAAACGGCCCGTGAATTTGAAGAGTACTGCCTGGCTAATAAGATTGTCCCCTCAGTCGGACACAGTAACGCGACTAGGGAGCAAATGCACGCCTCCAAGGCTAGCCACGTGACCCACTTGTATAATGCCCAACGGGAATTTAAGCACAGGGAACCGGGGGTAACGGGCCATGCCATGTTAGAAAATGACATGTACTGCGAATTAATTGCCGATGGCTTCCACGTTTGTCCGGATATGATTAAGTTGGCCTATGAATTAAAGGGAGCCGATAAGTTGGAACTGATTACGGACTCGATGCGGGCTAAGGGGATGCCTGAAGGAATTTCTGAATTAGGCGGTCAAAAGGTAATCGTCAAGGATAAACAAGCCCGCCTGGAAAGTGGAAACTTAGCCGGTTCCGTTTTGACCTACGATGACGCCTTCGTTAACATCATGAAGTTCACGGGTTGTAGCGTCCAAGAGGCAATTAAGATGTCATCACTTAACCAGGCCAAGGAATTTGGGCTTAGCCAAAAGGGTAGCCTAGAAGTTGGCAAGGATGCGGACTTAAACGTCTTTGACTTCGATTGGAACTTAAAGGCGACCTACTCATACGGGCGTTTGTTTCAGAAATAAGCTTTAAGAAAGGACGAGCAATGGGATCACCACGGTATATTAAGATTCATAATGAGATAAAACAGATGATTGAAGCAGGTAAGTGGCGGGTAGGTGATCGCATCCCGTCCGAACGGGTTTTGGCCCTAGAGTTTGACGTCAGCCGGATGACCTTACGCCAAGCGGTTCAAACCTTGGTTGACGAAGGGATTTTGGAACGGCACGTGGGCTCTGGCACTTACGTCAGCCGCCAACGGGTGCAAGAAAAAATGTCTTCGGGGGTTACAAGCTTTACGGAGTTAACCGAGGCCCAGGGCAAGGTGCCGTCTAGCAAGACGGTGACTTATAAGGTGGCGACGCCTTCTTTGAGCGAGCTTGAAAAACTCCACCTAAAGGAAGGAGCAAAGGTCTTGCGGATGGAGCGGATTCGCTATGCCGATGGGCGGCCAATCTGCTTTGAGGTGGCTACCGTTCCTTACGATTTGGTTGCAAACTATGGGCGCGAAGAAATCACCGCCTCGCTTTACCGGACCTTAGAGGCTAACGACTTACAGATTGGTAAAGCTCAGCAGACGATTTCGGCCATGCTTGCCTCGGAGCGAATTGCAGAGTACTTAGAGTTAAAGCGGGGGGCAGCCATCTTAAGGTTGCGGCAGGTAACCTTTTTAACCGACGGGCGTCCGTTTGAATACGTTCGGACCCAGTATGCCGCTAACCGCTTCGAATTTTACTTAGAAAAATAAGCTAACTAAGCGCCTTAACCAGAACTTGGCTAAGGCGCTTAGTTTATTTTTTAATTAGGGCGTAACGATAAACCAACAGTAGGTACTTGGGCAAGGCGAGCATCCTAACAAAGCGGCTAGGTTCCTTTAGGAGGCGGTAGAGCCACTCGATATGGTGGTTAACCCAAAAGGCTGGGGCCCGCTTGACGTGGCCGGCTACGACGTCAAATGAGCCGCCCACCCCCATCCAAATGGCATCCGCAACCTGCCGGTGGTTAGCAATAAAAAGTTCTTGCTTGGGAAAGCCTAAAGCCACAAAGACAAAGTCGGGCTTAGCTTGCTTGATGTCGTTAACGATTGGGCCTTCGTCTTGAAAGTAACCATCGTGGCTTCCGGCAATGACTAGGTCGGGGTAATTTTGGGCCAGCTTCTTTTTAAGGTCGGCTAAGACGCTAGGTTTAGCCCCTAAAAAGTAGACCCGCTTTTGGTTGGCGTTAGCCCAGTCAAGTAAGGCACACATGGTGTCGTAGCCGGTGATTCTTTCTGGTAGGGGGGTTTTTAAAATCTTAGCCCCCTTGATAATGCCAATTCCGTCCGCGGTGGTGTAGTCGCTACTCTTAATTGCGGCCGCTAACTGTGGATTTTGCTTAGCCGCCAGTACGATTTCAGGGTTGGCGGTAACAACGAAGCGATTCTTGTTTGCTTGACTGTCAGTTTTGAGCTGGGTTAAAAAGTCATGATTGGTGGTATTAATAAAGTCAACGCCTAAAACATTGACCGTTTGAAATTTAGCCATGGTAAACCTGCCTTTTAAAAATTTTCTCTGCATCCATTATACACTATCTTTTTTCAAGAAAAGAGCGTAAAATTGGGGATGATATAAAAGATGACATTAAGGGGTTTTTAGAATGCGACCTTTACAAGCAGAAATTATCAAGACCTTGCGTGTGCAAGCAGAAATTGACCCGCAAGCGGAAATTAGAAGATCAGTTGACTTTATGAAGGCCTACTTGAAGAAACATTCCTTTTTAAAGGCCTTAGTGCTAGGGATTTCTGGTGGCCAAGACTCTACCTTGGCGGGCAAGTTGAGCCAAATGGCCATCAGCGAGTTGCGCCAAGAAACCGGGGATTCGGATTATAAATTTATCGCCGTCCGCCTACCTTACGGGCAACAGGCAGACGAACAAGATGCCTTAGACGCCATCGAATTTATGCAAGCTGACCTGACGGTTAGGGTTAACATTAAGGAAGCGGCTGACCAAATGGTGGCGGCCCTAGAAGCAAACGGCTTAACCATCAGTGATTTTAACAAAGGTAATATCAAGGCCCGGCAACGAATGATTGCCCAATATGGGATTGCCGGCGCTTACCAAGGAGCCGTGGTTGGGACTGACCACGCTGCTGAAGCCATCACGGGCTTTTACACTAAGTTTGGGGATGGTGGCGCTGATATTACCCCGCTGTGGCGCTTAGATAAACGGCAGGGCCGGGCGATGTTAGAACTACTAGGCGCCCCAACTCACCTCTACCAAAAGGTTCCAACCGCCGATTTAGAAGAAGACCGGCCAGCCTTACCTGATGAAGTGGCCTTAGGGGTAACTTACGCTGACATTGACGACTACCTTGAAGGTAAGGACGTGGCTGTAGATGCGGCTGAAAAGATTGAAGCTTGGTATCAAAAGACAGAACACAAGCGCCACTTACCAATTACGGTTTACGATGAATTTTGGAAATAATTATGGATAAGTGCTAAAAACGGCTCAAGCTCCTGTTTAGGGGCTTGAGCCGTTTTTTAGGCTTGGTTTTGATAGGCGCGGATTTCAGCTAAGAAAAGTTGCCCGTACTTTGCCAGCTTAGCCTGGCCAATTCCTGAGATTGCCAGGAGGTCGTTGAGTCGCTTAGGTTTTAGCAAGCAAAGCTCCTCCAAGGTTTTGTCGGGGAAGATAACGTAAGGGGGAACTTCTTGTTTGAGGGCCAAGTCCAACCGGAGGTTGCGGAGCCGTTCGAATAAGGTCCGGTCAACGGCCTGGTTAGACTTAATGACCTTAGCCTTGGTAACCTTACGCTTGACGCCTTGTTTGCCCTTTAAAACTTGCACCCCTAAGGCGGTGATGGTAACGGTCGGATACTTACCGGCCGCAGTTTTTAGGTAGCCACTGGCCAGGAGGTAGTCGATTAAAGCTTCAATTTCTTTGAGACGTAAATCGTGCATGATGCCAAAGGTTGACAGGGCTTGGAGGTTAAACTGGGTAATCTTGCTAGCCGTGGAGCCAAAGAGGACCTGGGCGACGATTTTCTTACCGAAATTGCCACGCATGCGAACGACGCAGGAAAGAATCTTTTGGCTAGCCAGGGTGATGTCTTCTGATGCACGTTCGTCCGTACAGTTGCCACACTTCTGACAGGGCTCAGTTTCCTCGCCAAAATAGCGGACGATGAAGCGTTGGAGACACTCCTCGGTGTTAGCATAGTGGCTGACCGCTTGGAGCTTGTGGTACTGGATAGTTTGATAGTCGGCTTGGGCGTCGGAGTTATCAATAAAGAAGCGCTGGGTCATCATGTCTTGTTCGTGAAAGAGTAAGATGGCCTCACTAAGCAGGCCATCGCGTCCGGCCCGGCCCGCTTCTTGGTAGTAGGCTTCCAGACTGCCCGGGGCTTGGGCGTGGATGACAAAGCGGACGTTACTCTTGTTTATGCCCATTCCAAAGGCGTTGGTGGCGATGATAACGTTAACACGGTCGAAGATGAAGTCCTCCTGGGCTTGGTGGCGGGTTTCTTCAGACAAACCAGCGTGGTAGATAGCGACTTTTTGTCCGTGCTTACTTAAAAAGCTACCTAGTTGTTCAACCTTCTTTCTAGTGGCCGCGTAAATGATTCCAGCCTGGTGGGGGTTTTTACGCAGGTAGTTAAGGCAAAAGGTGTTAGCGTCTTGTCCCTTAGCGACCTTAAAGATTAGGTTAGGCCGGCTAAACCCGGTCTTGATAATCTGCTGTGGGTCAATTTGCATTTGCTGGCAGATGTCTTGGGCGACCTGGTCAGTTGCGGTGGCAGTCAGAGCCAAGGTGGGAAAGTCCTGTCCTAAAGTAGCTAGGCTAGCTTGTAAGTTTAAATAGCTGGGCCGAAAGTCATGGCCCCACTGGGAGATACAGTGGGCCTCGTCGATTGCGACTAGCGAGATGTTAAGGCTAGCCAACTCGTTTAGAAAGTGGGGGTTTTCCAAGCGCTCAGGGGCAATGTACAACAGCTTTAACTGGCCGGTCAGCGCTAGCGAGAGGTTATTTTGGATGCTGGCGTAATCGAGGCTACTGTTGATGAAGGCAGCCGGGATGCCGTTATCGTTTAAGGCGTCGACCTGGTCTTTCATGAGGGCAATTAAGGGGGAGATGACCAGGGTGATGCCAGGTAAGATTAGGGCCGGAATCTGATAACAAAGTGACTTGCCGCCACCGGTAGGCATGATGGCCAGAGTGTTTTTTTTAGCGAGAACCTGGTTAATAATTTCTGCTTGCCCGGGCCGGAAGTGGTCGTAACCAAAGTAATGTTTTAATGTTTCATTAGGTGTCATAAGCGTCCTTCTTTTATTTTTTTTACAGTTCCATTGTACCGTATTTTGAGCAAAAAATAGTATAATGATTACTGTGAATAACAAGGGGGGAATTTTTTTGGAAACAGCAGTCCTAAATGAAACGATTAAAGCTTTAAACTATCGCCCGCGGCAAGTGAAGGCTAGTTTAGAGCTACTAGCCGCTGGCAAGACGGTGCCATTTATCGCCCGCTACCGTAAGGAAATGACGGGCAGTTTGGACGAAGTGGCCTTAAGAGAAATCCAGGCGACCTACCACCAGCTAGAAAAGTTAAGCCAACGCAAGCAAGAGGTGTTAACAAAGATTGCCGCCCAGGAGAAGTTAACGCCCAAGCTAGCTGCAAAAATCAAGCAAGCCACCAGCCTGCAAGCAATCGAAGACCTATACTTACCCTATAAGCAAAAACGGCGGACCAAGGCGCAGATTGCAAAAGAACAGGGGTTAGCCCCCTTAGCTGCTGCCATTACCCGCTTTGAAAGCGACCAGGCTTTAGCTAAACTAAGCCACGACTTGCTAACAGAAGCAGTTACAGATGAGGCGGCTGCCTTTTTAGGGGCGCACGAAATTTTAGCGGAAGCCTTTGGAGAGGATGCCCGCCTGCGGGCTTGGGTCCGGCAAAAATTAAGCCGGCAGGGCCAAGTGGTGGCGAGCCTAAAAGACGAAAGCCAAGATGAAAAGGGCATTTACCAGGACTACTATGACTACGAACAGCCCCTAAAGAAGCTAGCCAGCCACCAGGTCTTGGCACTAGACCGAGGGGAACGCCAGGGGGTCTTAAAAGTTAAGCTGGTCTTAGACGAAGCCTACGTCTTAAATTACTTTCACTCCCAGTTTGTGGCTGGAAAACCTAGCGGAAAAGCCGCAAGCGAGATTCAAGCCGCCTATACTGATGCTTATAAGCGCTTCATCAAGCCGGCCATCGAGCGGGAAGTTCGCAAGCAGTTGACGGAGCAGGCGGCTAGCGAGGCAATCGAAGTTTTCGGGGCCAACCTCTATCATTTGCTGATGCAAGCTCCGCTTAAGGGCAAGGTTATCTTGGGGCTTGATCCGGGTTTTCGGACGGGCTGTAAGCTAGCCGTAGTTGATGCGACCGGGAAATTTTTGGCTAAGGCCGTGATTTACCCCCACGAAAAGGCCAAGGGTGCCCAGGCTAACCCTAAGCTAAGAGCAGAGGCTAAGCGAATTGTCACGGACTTAATCACCCGCTACCAGGTGGAAATGGTGGCGATTGGTAACGGGACGGCCAGCCGGGAATCGGAACAATTCATCGCCGAAGTTTTAGGGAAACTTACACAAACCGTTTACTATGTAATCGTTAATGAAGCCGGCGCCTCGGTTTACTCAGCCTCAGCCAACGCCCGGGCGGAATTTCCCGATTTAAACGTGGAGGAACGCTCGGCCATTAGTATTGCCCGGCGCCTGCAAGACCCGTTAGCAGAGTTAATCAAGATTGACCCGAAATCAATCGGGGTCGGTCAATACCAGCACGACTTGCCAGAAAAGCAGTTAGACGAAAAACTAGCGGCGGTAATTGAAACCGGGGTTAACCAAGTTGGGGTCAACCTTAACACGGCTAGTCCCGACCTGTTGACCCATATTTCCGGCCTCAATAAGACGATTGCCCAAAACATTGTCGCCTACAGAAACGAAGTGGGGGCCTTTAAGAGCCGGGCCGAATTAAAAAAGGTGGCCCGCCTAGGTCCACGGGCCTTTGAACAGGCGGCCGGATTCTTGCGGGTAATTTCGGGGACTAACCCCTTTGATAACACCGACATTCACCCGGAAAGCTATCCGCTTGCTAAGCAGTTGTTAGCCAAGGTCGGTTGTAGTACGGCCGACCTTGGTAGCGAGCTTTTGAAGGCCAAGCTAGCTCAGCTGGACTTAAAGGAAGTAGCCAGTCAGTTTAATGCCGGTTATGAGACCCTAAAAGATGTTGCCTTAAGTTTAGAAAAACCCGGCCGGGATTTGCGTGACACCATGCCGGCGCCCTTATTACGCCAAGACGTTTTAAAGATTGAGGACTTAAAGAGCGGGATGAAGTTAGAGGGGACCGTCAGAAACGTGGTTGACTTTGGTGCCTTCGTAGACATCGGGGTTAAGCAAGACGGGTTAGTGCACATTTCCAGGATGAGTAAGCGTTACGTCAGCAAGGCCGCCGAAGTGGTAGCCGTTGGTGATATCGTCACCGTCTGGATTGAAAGCGTGGACTTAAAACGGCAACGAATCCAGTTATCCATGCTACCGGTGGCTAGCGATGACTGATGAAGAATTGCAAGCGTGGGTGCAGGCTCTTTCCCAGACGGCCTTTTCAATGGACTTTAGCCACCGTGCCTACTTTAACGCCCGCTTACGTACCACCGGTGGTCGCTACCGCCTAGCGGACCACAATATTGAGATCAACCCCAAGATGTTAGGCTATGGTAAAGAGGTGGTGGCCGGCATCATTAAGCACGAGTTGTGTCACTACCACCTCCATTTGGCTGGGCTAGGTTACCGCCATAAGGACCGGGACTTTAAGCGCCTGTTAGCCAAGGTTGGGGGTAGTCGCTATGCCCCGGCTGCGCCTAAGCAACGAAAGTATCACTACCAGTGCACCAACTGTCAACAAGACTATTTCCGCCAGCGGCTAGTGAATACAGACAAATATGTCTGCTCCAAATGTCATGGGCGCTTAGCCTTAGTTGGGTTCGCACAAAAAAATTAAAAAAAGACTTGCCCAAAGTTTAACGCTCTGCTATAATTAATTCTGTTGTCGCGGGTATGGCGGAATTGGCAGACGCGTCAGACTAAGGATCTGGTGAGCATTGCGCTCGTGATGGTTCGAATCCATTTACCCGCATTATTGATTTTGTAAGAGGCCGGCTTGTTCGGTCTCTTTTTTTAGCTAATATCAAAAGAGGTGACCCATCAGTGTCAAAGAAAATTAAGCTGCTAGCAACCGCTGGTTATTTACCGGCAACGGTAGTAACCAATGATGATTTAAGTCAGATTATGGAAACATCCGATGAGTGGATTGTCGCCCACACCGGCATCAAGACCCGGCGCTATGCCTTAGGCGAAAACACTTCTGACCTGGCTACTAAGGTAGGAAAAGAATTGTTAGCCAAGGCTAACCTAGCCGCCACGGATATTGATTTGATCATTGTGGCGACGATTACGCCGGATGCCCTCACGCCTTCCACGGCCGCCATCGTCCAAGCCAACCTCAAGGCCCAAAACGCCTTTGCCTACGACCTGTCGGCCGCCTGTGCCGGCTTCATCTTTGCTTTGGCCACGGCCGAAAAGTTCTTGCAGGCCGGCACCTACCGCCGGGCGCTTGTGATTGCAGCCGAGACCAATTCCAAGATGATGGACTTTACCGACCGGACCTCGGCCGTCTTCTTCGGCGACGGGGCCGGTGGCGCCTTGCTTGAAGCAAGCGACGCGGGCTCTTCCGTCTACTTAGCCGAAAAATTGGTAACCCAGGGTAACAAGGAGGTCATCCACAGTGGCCGCATTGCCCCTCTATCCGCCGTGGCCGCCACCAACTATCCCAAGACCGATGCCTTCTACCAAGACGGCCGGGCCGTTTACCAATTCGTCACCACTACGGTCATCGCCCACATCAAGGACTTCTTGGCCCAAAATAACCTCAAGCCAAGTGAGTTAGCAATGGTCATCACCCACCAAGCCAACCTCCGCTTAATCGAAGCAATCGCTACGGACCTAGACCTACCTTTGAGCAAGTTTGCCCAAGACGTCGTTGAGGCCGGCAACACTTCGTCGGCCGGCATCCCGCTAGCCTTAGCCAAGGCCCACGCCGCCGGTCTTCACGGCAAGGTCCTCCTATGTGGCTTTGGCGCCGGCCTCGCCTACGGCTCCATCCTGCTTGACTTATAGGAAACAGCAAGGACATTCCCAGTTAAACACCAGTCGCAGTTAGTTAGCTGCGGCTTTTTTTGTGGGCAAAAAGGGTCAAACGCATAATATTGAACAAATGTTCATTGTATTTTATAATAACAAAGAACTTAAGTTTGTGGAGGCTAATATGATTATTTGGACAATCCAACCCTACAGTGTTTACCAGGAGCTAGTAGCTAAGGGCCAGTTTTATTGTGACCCCAACAAGTCTTGCAACTTAAAGGAGTCTGACTTTCAAGCCGCCTATGCCTGGATGATTGCACAGCTGAAGGCTAAAGTCGGGCGACCACCTAATGACCAAATCCAAACCTCCATCTGGGCTTGGTATCGTGCCCGGGCCTTCTCCCATACCCGCCCCGACTTTCGTGAGCACCGCGACTATGCCGACCAAGTCTGCCTGGAACTCGAACTTGACGACAGCCAAGTTCTCCTAAGCGATTTTGACAGTTGGCACTTCGTCTTAGGCGATAGCTACTTTGCTCCCGCCAGTAACGAACAAGAATGGGAGAAACTAAACGCTTGGTTCGATGGCCTCACAAAAAAGGACCAACAAGCAGTCAAGGAAGCCTCCTTGCAACAAATCTTCGATATCACCCCTAGCCACGATCCCTGGACCCTAAACGGCGCCTACGTCCAAGCCTGCTTTTGGCAGCTAGAGTTGTCCCAAGTCCGCAGAGTCTGGCGCATGAAGAAGGGGGAGAAGGTAAGGGAGCTGGATGTAGGAAGTGTGTAATGGAAGTATATTTAAAGTAGTTAGAAAGGAAGTCAATATGAATTTAGATGATTATAAGTCGCTAAAAACTAAAGAAATAGTTGCTGTATTAGATGGTGATGAAGAATTTGGTGATTTCAATTCTAGGCAAAAAATGTCAATGCCGTATTTAAGTGGTCCTGCTATTTGTGATGTAGGTAAACGTTTTGGTTTAGCACTGGAGTATGAAGGTATGAAGTCTAGATGGTCATATATGTATGATTTGATAGACCTTGGTATTGGGTCAAGTAATATAAGTGATGTACTTTCTTACTTGTTCGACGAATCAAATTTTAGTAAATACATTCCAAGTTCTTTGACTAATGAGGAGTTTAAGAAATATTATAAAAGGTCTGTTGAATCAGCAATAGGTCGAATTAATAGTTTACTTCATTATAGCGGTAAGGAGCTAGTAATTAAGAACGATAAGGCAGTTCTTGTTTCAAGAAACAAAGAAGAAATAGAATTGTCGTTAAAAAATATACCTACAATAAATCGTGACTATATAAAAAGAGTAGCTGAAAATGCTATTGATAATATTGAACGTAGCAATTATGATAGTGCATTAACCCAAGCGAGAACCATTTTAGAAGAAACCTTTTGTTTTGTTCTTGAACAGAGAAATATTCAGGCAAACAATAAAGGAAATATCAAGAATCTTTATAAAGAAGTAAAAAATGAGTATAGAATGCATATTGATGAAAAAGCAGATAGACGAGTAAAGATGTTATTATCTGGGTTAGAGAATATTGTTTCAGCAGTTGCTGAAATGCGTAATAAAAGTAGCGATGCACATGGTGTTGGTGAGAATAGATTAACAATCGATAAGCACCACGCTCGCTTAGCTGTAAATTCTGCGACGACTATGGCAGATTTTATTTTATCAGTAGAGAAAAAAGCAAATGGTAAGCTTGACTATTAAACTAACTATATTATTGAAATTTAGTAACTAATATTGAGAAAGAAGATATGTAAATTTGAAACAATTAATTGTCTTAGGGAATGGTTTTGATTTGTCGTGTGGATTGAAGAGTTCATATTCAGACTTCTTCCTACAACGTTTCAGTGAACTATTTTGTGATGGTAAGGCTGAGAGTTTTAAAGAAATGAAAGAGAAATTAGAATTAAAGAGAAATAAAATTTTAAGGGATATCAACGAAATGACAAGAGATCCTTATTATACAATCTCCAATAGTTGTGATTATTTCAAACTTTGTTCTAAGAAATGGTGTAGTAATGATACATTAAATAGATGGGATGTAATTTTTTTATTTGCTCAAGTATGTATAGGAAAAGACATTAATTTGTATGAATGGCAAGATGTAGAATCTATAATTTATGAAGTAGTTTCTATTGTACTTACGACTTCTTTACAATTTAAGTCTAAAGTTTCGTATAAAGAGAGTGCAATAGTAGGTAAAGACAATGGTAAACAATTTTTTAATAAAATAGTTTCTCATATTTCGCGAATTGGAAAGAAAGGTGACGTTGCTGGAATGGCAACTGAACTTTTAAGTGAATTAAAAAAATTTGAAACGATTTTTGCTAAGTTTATAGAAGAGCAATTTGAGTTGAATAGAAATGATGAGTACATAAGTAATGCTGTAGATTTATTGAAAGGTATTTCTAGATACCTTCCTTACATGCAAATGGATACTAATGCTATAGAACAAATAGATGTGTTAAGTTTCAATTATTCGTTAGATGAAAATTTTAGAAGTGTTATAGAAGATAGTAGAATAAATTCTTGGTCTAATATTCATGGAGTAGTGAGCTTTAAAACACCAAATGCTATTAAAGATAAAACAGATTATAATAGAGATCTAGGATTACCAGCTCCCATTTTTGGAGTTGATAACCATGACATTGTAAATGAAACCAATGAAACGGATTTAAGAATTTCCTTTACTAAACCATATAGGGTAATTGAGAATAATGTAAACGGAATTAGAGAATCGACTGGATATGAAGGTGTAGATTTAATTTCAATATATGGGCATTCCTTAGGAAGAGCGGACTACTCTTATTTTGAGGCATTATTTGATGAGAATAACCTGTATCATTCAAATTGTAAAATAGAATACTATTATTATCAGGGAAAAGATGAAGAAACTAAAGTTATCAAACGACAAGAAGCTATTACTAAAATGTATAGTTTGTTGACTGATTACGGTACAACATTGAGTGACACACACGGTGGAAGTATTGTTAATAAATTAAATTTAGAGAATAGGCTCAGTGTAGTGCCAACAGAAGTGTTTTCGTAAAATTAGTGAGAGCATTTTTTGGCTTTGTTCAAAACTTAGGGTGCATTATTTTCAAAGGATTCTAAGAAATCAGTGTGTTTTTCTTAGAGTCCTTTTTTCTAAACTTCGATTCAGAAGTCTTTTACTTTGATTTATTTTTTAGAAGATTGTTCATAAAAAATGAAAAAACTCTAGATGCGAAATCGTTCACACTCAGAGTTTTGTGGAGATCCCATTTTTAAAGTATAGTTTTTATAGGGGTAACTTTTATTAGAAAAATGGTAATAAAACATTTATATCATTTAAATCACTATATAGAATAGCATTAGCAGAGCTTTTACCCCAATTTCTAGAACCGGCTTGTACAAGATCATCACGAAAAGCCCAACCTTCAATTTCTGCTGTGGTCCAAATATTTTTATTAGCGACACCGGCCTGAGTAGGAGTAGAAAATTTGCTATCCGGGAACAACTTGATACCAACATATATGTTCTTTAGTGGTGCCTAAATCAGAACTATTGACGGCTAAAGAGTTAGCAAAGTTAGAAAAAGTTATTAAGGATATGGGGGGAGCTACGTTTCGTTAAAGTGAATAGCTCCGATGATTTTTTGCTTGTTCGGTTTGAAAAATAACCCAAAGGAGTTGTTTTCCTTTGGGTTATTGTGGTGTAGTCACAAGCTAAAGTTTAATTTCAACTGTACGCTACTTTATTTATATTATGAAAAATAATCTGGATAATTATCATATTTAGCTAACTTTAATAGTCTTCGATCGTCGACTTCCTTTCCGCGTAAATAGAATCTTTTAAATGTATCAAAATCATCATGCTCAGCGTTTAAACCTGCTGCTGTGTAAGAAATGTGATTTGGACGTACTAGTCTGAACCTTGGATAAAATTTGTATTCCATATATGTTTCTCTGCTAGGCACATCACTTAAATATCCTTTTAACTTAACTTCAAAAGGATTTTGGCGTAAGTTGTTGATTAGTGAGAATAAAAAGATTGTATATGGTTTTAAGATGACTTCTTCTCTGCGAATGTCTTGATGTTTATACTCGAAACTAAAGTCATTTTTGAACATGTTTTCTGTAAAAATAGCAATAATTGCCAATTCGTAATCATTATCCCATAATAAGTTGGTTTTAAAGGTCAGCTTTAAGCCCATTCCGTCATCGCTTTTTACTTTGAATCCTGGATTTTCTTCCAACATTTTGCAGATGGTATACTCGTTGTCATGGTAAAAGGTGGGGTCGATTGTTAATTCGCCTTCATAATTAATAGTTGTATTTGTGAGTTTTACTTTCATTTGTTTAATCTCCTTTGTAAATCTAGCTCTGTCCCAAACTTTGGGGACATCTTTTTCCAATATTTTGATGCGAAAGTCTTTTGATATAATTTATTTTTTAGAAAACGAAAAAACTCCAGGTGCGAATCGGTCACACCCAGAGTTTTTTTGAGACTTGTAATGCTAAGCTATTTATGTTGATTATTGTATTCATCATCGGCTTTCCATTCAGCTAATGTTCTTCGATATGGATTACAAATATCTAGTATTTTATCAGCAATCCGTAAAAAGATATAAACAATTGCATAAAATGTTATTGTCACCCACAAAGGGTATAACCCAGTAACATCAAACTTACACTTCAAACCAACCCATAAGAATAATTGTACTATCCCTAATAGGATAAAGAACTTAGTACAATAATAAAAAAGAACAGTAAAAAATCTAAACTGTGCTTCATCACGCGAAATTAGTTGGGGTTCATAGTCTGCTAGTAATTTATCTTTTTTGTCAGTTTTTTTCTTCTTGTTAAACATATTAAATTCCTTCTTTCACAGATTTGAATATTTAGAATAGCAAGTTTATTTTCTTTTAGATTCCTTTTTAAAGATGTATATACATGATGGCGATTGAAGAAAATTACAACATTAATTTTAACACTATCGAACTTGCTATTTAAGTAATAAGTCTAGTTATGTTTTTTAATCAATCTGGTTGCAGTCTAAAGTGAAATCGACTTGCTTAAAAATGAGGTTTTCAAGATACTCATTGATGACCCGTTTAGCTGGCCGACCATTTTTTAGTGGATCATAGGTTTTATCAGCTAATTTTTGAATAGTGTTAGTTGCCTGAGTTGGAATTGCCCCAACAATGGTGACATTATCGTTTTTGGTACGTAAATGTTTCAATTGCTTAACTAGTTCTAATTGCAGAATCTGTTGATACTCTGCTTTAGTTAGGGGGTTGAAGTTGACAACGTGCTCCATTCGGTTAAGTAGTTCTGGTGAGAAATATTTACTTAGAATCCGGCTTAAATCTTGGTCTGCTAGTTTGCTTTCAACAAAGCCAATGTGTTTTTGTTCGTCCTTAAATTCTTCACTACCGGCATTAGAGGTGTGGATAACGATTGCCTGGCTGAAGTCCAATTGGCTCCCGTCGTTCATTCTAATATGACCTTCATCTAAGGCTTGCATGAAGATTTTTTGGACGGTTGGGTGGGCCTTTTCAAACTCATCTAGCAAGATGACTTGGTAAGGATTGCTTTTAAGGCTATCCAACGGCAAGACTTGTGCGGTTTTATCGTATTGATTAGGAATATTTCCAATCAGTTTATAAATGGAGTCGTCGGTAGAATATTCGGTCATATTGATGTTGATCAAACAGTCTTCTCGGTTAAGCAAGAATTTGGTCAAGATTTTAGCTGCCTGAGTCTTCCCGGTTCCACTAGGCCCAGCAAATAGCAGTGATTGTGGTCTACCACTGTGTCTAATGTTTAAAATCAATGATTTAACCACACTGAGCAACTCTTGCTTGGCTTTAACTTGGCCGATTAACTCTTTATTCAGTAGGCTCCTAAAGTTATTGAGATTTAGCTTTTGTTTAGCTGGCTTTTTCAATAACTTAGTCTCAATTTCCTTAATTTCTACTGAGTCTTTAGTTAACTGGATTGGACGTTCGTCTTGGTTAGCAAGTTTTTTGAAGTGGCTTAAAGCTAGAATTCTATCCAGGAGACTAATTGCCAAATCGGGTTGATTGCTAGCCAGGAAGATTTTATGCTTTTCCGATAAGTTAATAACCTGTTCTAAGAAAGCATCACTGAGGCTGGTATCATAACCGTAATAATCTTGGTATTGGGGAATTAACTTCTGTAAGACATTGAAGGTTTGTTCATGAGTTAATTCGGGTACATTGACTTCCGAGAATCTACGGTTAAAGGCGGGATTCTTTTGTAAGAAACGGTATTCCTGGGTAGTGGTTGAACCAATGATTTGAACCTTGCCATCGGTTAACAGTGGTTTGATTTGTTCAGCCACTTCGCTTAAATTACGGTTAGTGATTAATTGATGGATTTCATCAATATATAAAATTACTTGGTTAGCGCTATTTTGGAGGTAGGTAATAATTCTTTGCATCCTTTCTTCAAGATCCCCCCGGTATCTCGTACCAGCAAGTAAGCCACCTAGTTGTAATTCCGCAATGAATGTGTCATCGCCTAGAATTTTTTGTGGCATACTTTTATATAATTTAAGTTGTCTAGCAATTTCTTTGATAATTGCTGTTTTGCCTACACCCGTTGGACCGACTAGCATAATGTTGGAGTGATTTTTGGTTGAAAGGCCTTGTAAGATTTCTGAAATCACTTCATCGCGGAAAAAGACTACTGGTTTTTCTTCATTGAGGTTTTTGCCTAAGTCTGATAAACATTCTGGCAAGCCTTTTTCAATACTAAATGAGCCCATATCTCTGCGACGCTTGTTCTCTTTAATGTTTAATTCTTCCAATTGTTTAGGTGTTAGGACCTTTTTCAAATCCTCGTCGGTGAAGAGAGCGATGCTATCGTCGTTATTGTCAGTGCTGTTATCGTCATCGTCACTATCATCTTCTAAGGGTTCAATCCCTAAAAAGTTGAACATGTCGTCATCATTATTGTTATTATTATCGTTGGTAAAATTATCTGCCATTTTACTCACTCCTTGAAATTTATTTGCGGTAAAGTCTTTGAATTAAGTAACTTACCAAATACTATAAAACCGCCGGAACGGCGGTCTTAAGCATGGTTAGAAGACTTAAACAAAGTTTAATGAAAAACCTATATCAAGAACTTACTAGATACTATAAAACCACCCAAAGGGTGGTCTTAAGCAGGGCTAAAAGGTTTAAGCAAAGTTCAATGAAAAACGGTTATATCAAGTAACTTACTAAATACTATAAAACCGCCGGAACGGCGGTCTTAAGCACGGTTAGAAGATTTAAATCAAGTTCAATGAAAAACAGTTATATCAAGAACTTACCAGATACTATAAAACCACCCAAAGGGTGGTCTTAAATAGGGCTGAAAGATTTAAACAAAGTTCAATGAAAAACGGTTATATCAAGTGACTTACCAAATACTATAAAACCGCCGAAACGGCGGTCTTAAGCACGGTTAGAAGACTTAAACAAAGTTTAATGAAAAACCGTTATATCCATGGAAAACAGCTGTACTAAGGAATTACAAAACTCTAAAAAACCGCCCGGAAGGGCGGTAAAAACTAACGTAACAAAAAAACCACATAAAAGGTAGTTAGTAGCTACGTGTATTTCCCCCGCATAAATTAATCGGTCGAAAAAATATTTTGTTTAATAGCTAAAAAGAAATTTTTATCAAAAATTTAGATTTTTATATTCTTTATCTAATCTTAGCTTGAAGAAAATAGCTTGCGCACTTAGACCTGTGGTAAAATGGGACAGGACTTTACGAAATGGCAAATTGTATTGATTATTTCGTATTTTCAAGTTACAGCTTGATATTTTTATTAGAGGAAGGGTTACAGTGACGAAGTTTGTCTTGATTCAGGCGGTGGGGTTCTTGGGGACGATTGTCTTTTTCCTGTCCTACCAGTGCCGGGATAACAAGAAGTTATTTCAGATGCAGTTCGCATCCTATTTGTTTTATACGACCCACTTGTTGCTCTTGGGGGCAATAACCGGGGGCGTGAGTTATGTCCTAAATACCGTGCGGTCCTTTTGTTTAGGGAGTCGGGTGGCCTTTTTGCGTAGTCAGTGGATGTGTGGTCTCATTTGCTGCTTGCAGTTGCTGACACTGTATGCGACCTGGGCTAACTGGTGGTCGACTTTGCCGGTGGTGGCTAACATTGCGGCCACGATTGGGGGCTACACCCATAATCCGCGCAAGATTCGGATGGTGGGGCTGACCGTAAACTCGCCACTGTGGATAATTTATGATGTGGCGGTTGGGTCCTGGGCCGGGATCTTTGATGAGCTGGCGACCTCAATTTCGGTCTTGATTTCGATTTGGCGTTATGGCTGGAAGAATTTAGACCGGGTGGAAAATTAAAGCTTACAAGCAAAAGCACTTGCTAACTGTTGGTTTAACTTACCACAGTTGACAAGTGCTTTTTATTGAAACTTAGTTTTGCTTGCTAGTGCCACCCTCGTAGTCGGCTTCCCCACTAGCCCAGACTTTGGTAGCGTAGAGTGAATTGAAGAGCAGGGCTGCTTGGAGGGCAACCTGAGAGAGGGCTGCGCCGAAGGTCCCGATGTTAGTTGCACCAACCAGTAGTTGGTAAGCTAGGATGCCCCAGTAAATAATATTGGCTAGGTTAACGACAATCCACAGGGACCAGTTTTCTTGGAACTTGCAGATGTATAGGATCTGGGCGATGAAACTAACAACGAAGTTGATGGAATCAAAGTAAGGCAGTTGGCCGTGGAGGAGGCTTAGTAGCCACCAACCAATCCCCCAGGCTAGTAGGGCAAAGCCAAATAACAATTGGCGTTGCTTTTTAGGTAAGCTCTTGGTAAGGCTGGATTTTTCCCATAAGAACCAGCCGATTGGTTGGGAGATGACGTAAAAAATGTCCATGGCAAATGAACCATAGGCGTGGCTAATCCAGGCAACGTAGGTCATAGCTAAACATTGAAAGAAGCCAAAGATAAAGGAAACCTTGCGTCCCTTCATTCCGTAGATTAAACAGAGGGTTCCAAAAATCCCAGAAAACATTCCAATCCAGCTATCGGGGGCGAGCAAGTAGACGCCGACCTGTAATGCGAGTAAGAGGCTAATGTAGCCAATTTCAAATTTTTTCCAGTTACTAAAAAGTTGGTCATGCCACCATGAAATCATAACGATTCCTCCTTGTGATTAAAGTAAAAAATACTTTTAAACAAGTGTAGCACTATTTTTATATAAATAAAAGTATTTTTTACATAAAAATAAAGAAATTATTTTTGGTAAAGTTGCTGGTGATAAAATGGGACTAAGAAATAAGCAATGATTGGGGGAGTGATTTAACTGTTAACGAAAATATATTAAAACCTAATCAATTACCATCTAAGATAATCAATCAGAAAGTAAAAATGTGAGATTGATAACTTTTAGAACTTATGTTTTGAATTTTGCTTAAGAAAGTGTTATCATCTCTGTAACAGGAGGTGAGTTTAATGCTACGTGTACAAAAAGTTAGACTGTATCCTAACGAAACCATGAAACAAGTCCTTGATGATTTATGCGATTATCGCAGATATTGTTGGAATCAAGGCTTAGCTTTATGGAATGATATGTATGATGTTTCCTTAATTTTAGGCGACAAGAAGTTACGTCCAAGCGCACGTAAGGTTCGCGATGAGTTAGTCGCCAACAAGGAAGATTGGCAGTACCAACTGTCGGCTCGTTGTTTACAGCTAGCCATTTCTGACTTAGGTAAAGCTTGGCAAAACTTCTTTAAGAAGTCATTACCGGATTGGGGTAAACCAAAATTTAAGTCTAAAAAGACGGCTCGTCAGGGTTTTAAAACTGACCGAGCTCAAATTGTTGACGGTAAGTTACGGTTGGATAAGCCGCATGGGGTTAAAAGCTGGGCTGATATTAGCTTTAAGGGTGCTGATGATTTAAAAGGTGAATTAAAAGTCGTCTCGATTTACCGTGAAAACGGTAAGTACTGGGCGAGTTTACCCTTTGAAGTTAAGGTGACGAAGCAAGCTAAGACTGGGCAAAAGACAGCCGTTGACGTTAACGTTGGTCACTTTGACTATACCGAAGGTCAAGTCAAGACTTTGCCTAACAACTTAAAGGCTTTGTACAAACGCATTAAGCATTACCAACGCCTCTTAGCTAGGAAACGAGTGGCAAATGGAAAGAAAGCGACCCAAGCAAATAATTACGTTAAGACGAGAGCCAAGTTACAACGTGATTATCGTCGGGTTGCCAATATCCAACACGATATTGTTCAAAAGTTTACCACTATGTTAGTTAACGACTATGACCGGATTGCCATCGAAGACTTGGCTGTCAAGCAAATGCAGATGAGTCATGTCGCATCCAAAGGCTTACACCGGTCAATGTTTGGCTATTTCAAGCAAGTTTTAAAATATAAGTGTGAATGGTATGGCAAGGAGTTAATCTTAGCGGACCGTTACTATCCAAGTACCCAGCGCTGTTCTGCTTGTGGTCATGTTAAGACTGGTGAAGATAAAGTCGGACTTGACGGCAACAAGAAACACAAAACAAAACATAACGAGTATATTTGTTATGAGTGCGGGGCAGTTATGGAGCGAGACGAAAATGCCGTGAGAAACTTACTTGCTTTACTGTAAAAATTAACGGGGTGGGCTACACCCTTAAGCTACAAGAGTCAGTCACTGTCATTACCCCCAAGTTGGGATATGGGAATACTGGTGTTGACGGTAGTAAATAAAATTAGGAAAGGAAAACTATATTCTTTCTGATAATGTAGAAGAAGCTACACGCTCTTCTATGTTATTCTACATTTTGTATAGCAGGCAGACGAATTCTTTAAGACCCAAACGGCGCCTTTAAAAAAGGAGTTGGCCGAATTAATAGCTACTTACCAGCAGCAAACCAAGCGCGACCCGTTAGAGCTACTAGCGCGTCAAGATGAAAAACGGCGGCGGACCTTTTTAGCTAACTGGTCTCAGCTTAAGGAACTGCGCTTCAGCGTGGGCGGATATCCGGGTGATTATGCGACGGGGTTGGCGGTGATTTTGCCTAAAAAAGTGGTTTTGCTACAACAACATCATTCGTTAATAGAAGGGACCCCTTGCCTGGTTAACGAGCTAGAGCGAAAGCAGTTTTTAACCGCGGTGCAAGCCTGTCACTTAGAAGACTGGCAACGTGAGTATTTTAATCCGCAAATCTTAGATGGGACCCAGTGGTCGCTGACCTGTTACTACCAGGGCCGTAAGCAAACATTTACCGCGGAAGGAAGTAATGACTACCCTGCCAGTTATGAGCGGGTTAAGAACTTGTTGTTAGCTAAGGACGAAGCTGCTAAGGAAGTTGCTTTAAACTTAATGGACCAAGAGGCGGTCACTGATTTTTTGACTACATTTTAAAACCAGCTAGCGGTTGAGCTGACAACTGCTAGCTGGTTTTTAGTTAATACGCTTGAGCCACTTAATAAGCAGGTGGGCGACTTGTTTTTGCTGGGTGGTATTAGAGATGTGGGCGACCTTATCACCTTGTTGGTGACCGTAGGAGCCAAAACCACCATGGTTGCCCCCGCTAATGGTCGTAAAAGTTGTATCCCTTGGTAGGTACTTTTTATTAGCCTCATAGTGGGACCAATTCAAGACGCCGTCACGGCTAGCGGTGACTAAGAGGACCGGCAGCTTGCTGTGGTCGAGGCGGCCCTTTTGGTCGGCGTAAGCGGCTAGTAAAAAGACGCCCTTTAAGTTCTTTTTATCTGCCTGGGCGGCGTAGCGGGTGGCCATGGCTCCCCCAAGCGAGTGCCCCCCGATAACGTACTGCTCGTGGGGACCGACTACTTTTTTAGCTTGATTAGGGGCAAGCACCGCTAGATTTAAAGGAAAGTGGACAATCTTGACGGTATAGCCCGCCTGGGCAAGTTGGCTAGCCCAGTTGGAATAACTAGCGGGCTCAACCAAGCCACCGGGATAAAAAACGACCGTCAGCTTGCTGTTTTTCGCCTTAAAGGTGGTCACATTTTTGCTAACCGTTGCGGCTTGACTGGCTTGGTTAGCGCTGGCAGTGGGTTGGTAGGTCTTTACGTGGAGGGTTATTCCAGCTAGCCCAATCAGGACTGCCAGTGTCAGCAAACATCCCCACAGGTAACGTTTGCGTTTTGGAGTTGGTGTCACTTAATTCACCCTTTCTAGTGAGGTAAATTAATTATAACAGCCATAAAAAGCAAGACGTAAGTATAAATTGGTGTTACCACATCCCCAAGACTTTCAACCAAACAGAACCTAGCCCAATCCAAACGACCAGGTAAAAAATTCCCAGGATAAAGTTGAGTGACCACCACTTGTTTTGGGGAACATAACCGGACCCAAATAAGACTGGGGCCGGACCTGAGGCATAGTGGGTGGTTGAACTCATCAGGTTTCCAAAGTAAGCCAGTAAGAGGGCAGCGAGCATGGGTGGCACCTTAAGGGACAAGGCTACTGCTAGAAAGGCCCCGTACATGGCGGTGATGTGGGCGGTGGAACTGGCAAAGAGGTAGTGGGAATAAAAGAGGGCGCCAATTAAAAGCACCAGTGCTAAAAACCAATTCAAGCCACTTAGGGAGTTACCAATTACCTTGCTGAGCCAGGGAATAAAGCCCAAACTACTTAGGGAACCGGCCATCATCACCAGGACAGAAAACCAGGTAAGGGTGTTCCAGGCCCCGCTTTCTGCCAAGACATCTTGCCAGGATAAGACCCCGGTGATTAGCAGCAAGGCGAGGGCTAAAAAGGCAGCGAGGGTAGCGTCGATGCCTAGAAAAGAGCCAGTAATCCATAAAATTAAGGCGCAGACAAAAATGACGGCCATAATTTTTTCGGGTAGGCTGATAGGCCCCATTTGAGCCAGTTGGTCTTTGGCCCAGGCCTTAGCGTTCGGGGTGGCCTTAATTTCTGGCGGATACAACTTGTAAATCAACCAGGGGACTATGATTAGGGACAATAATCCAGGCAAAAGCGCACCTAAGAACCAATTCATCCAGTTAATGGTAATCCCGTTACTTTTAGCCAAAGTTTGTGCTAAGGGGTTGCCTTTGAAGAAGTGGTAACAAGAACGCAAAAATTTATTAACCGTGCCAAAATTTTCTTTGGCTTACAGTCGATAACGAACTTAGCTAATAATGGGCGAGTTAATAAAACAGTGGCTAAGTTAGCCCAAGTTTTAAAGATTAATGTCTTAGGTTGGGCGAACGAAGCAGGGGAAATTGAACAATTAGGTAAGGCTAGGGGAGTTAAAAAGGCACGTCAAAACCTCTTAGCCTTATTAGAAAAGCATAATTTTGATGGTCAAAAACTAGTCATTGACCACGTCGATAATCAAGTAGGGGCAGAGGCTTTAAAAGAGTTAGTCTTAAAAAAATACCCAGCTTGTTAGATTGAAATTGGAAAATGTAATGCTCTTTGTAGCTTTTATGCCGAAAACGGTGGCTTAATGATAGGGTGTTTGGTAAGAGGATAACTTATTTTTTAGCTAAAACTTTAGGAACTATTAATTATTTTTAAGGTATGGTACTATATTAATAATAATTAACTATGTGAACGTTCTAACGTCCCTGCTTTATGCTAGAGTGTGTATTTGGTTAACGGTGAGCGTCTTATTGGTTAATAGCCTTTGTTATTACTGAGGAATTACTAAAATTGGAGCAACCGTTATGAGCAATAAAAAAATTAAATACCTTCAGCATAAATTAACTAGGCAGACGAGTGAGTTAGATTCAATTCATGAAAAATTAGCACAACGCTCTTACAAGCTTAGTGAGTCCGCCTTACAAGACTTGTATTATCAAGAAGCATATCTGCAAGAACAAGTGGATAATACACAAGCGCAGTTATCTAGATTGAAGTTATGTGACAAATCAACCAAAAAAATTTGTTTAAAATTGGTGATGATAATAGCTGTTAGTGTCGCTATCTTGTTGGATTTATTACTCCGTTTCTTTTTATAGCCTATAAGGAGGCTGGGGAAAAAGCCTCAAAACTTACAAAACGCTAGAAATCATGGTTTGGTATGCTCCCTTTAGAGTAGACACAGAAATATGTAAATTCTGTATCTTGCTCTGAAGGGAGCTTTTGTATTGTCAGGAAGAATAAATTTTACGTGGGAACAACGTATCGAAGCCGTTGAGATGTATTTATCTGGAAATTATTCCTACACCGAAGTAGCTGGAAAATTTGGGACTATAATTTCTACATTGAAAAATTGGATTAGTTCTTACAAAAGTAATGGTATAGATGGATTAAAAGAGTCACATACATGGAGAAATTATTCGCTAGAACTTAAATATGCGGCTGTTAACAAGGAGTGACCCCCACTTGGATCTCAATGACCCCCTTCGTCACCAACTGCACCATCGTTCCATCCGCCAGTTCAAGCCGCAGCATTTAAGCAACGCCACCATTCGAACATTGCTGGATGTGGCACAACATACAGCGAGTTCAATGTACTTGCAGTTGTTTTCGGTTATTCACATTATCAATCCTGAAATTCGTGCATAAATTGCTAAAATCAGCACGCAGACCTATCTGAATGGAATGGTGAACTGTTCATTTTTATCGCAGATCTCAATCGCGTCACAAAAAAATTGACTGACGAGTCAATAATTCGTTGACTCGTCAGTCAATCGCGACTATAATGTAAGCGAAAAGGTTGATCAGATACCGACATATTAAAACGTGTTTCAAGTTTGACCTTAAGGAGGATGACAAAAATGACAACAGCTATTATCGAACTTGACCATCTTCAAAAAAACTTTGGCAAGTTTGCCGCATTAAAAGATGTCAGTTTCACGTTGGCACCCGGTCAGGTTCTGGGTTTTCTAGGACCTAATGGGGCCGGCAAATCCACGACCATTCGAGTTATTTTAGGCTTATTAAAAAAGAGTGGCGGCTCAGTGACCGTCTTCGGCAAAGATGCCTGGCGGGATGATGCGGCGATTCATCCACGCATCGCCTATATTCCTGGGGACGTTTATTTATGGCCAAATCTTTCTGGCGGCGAAATTATCGACCTATTGCTACGTTTAAATGGCCGCCAGCATAATCAAAAGACCGATGAACTAATCAAGGCCTTTGAATTTGATCCGAAGAAAAAAGCTCGTACCTATTCAAAAGGCAATCGTCAAAAAGTAGCGTTAATTGCTGCGTTGTCGCAAGATGCCGATTTGTATATTTTTGATGAACCCACTTCTGGGCTTGATCCATTAAATGAACAGACTTTCCAGCAAGAAGTTTTAAAACTGAAAAGAGCCGGTAAAAGTGTGCTGCTATCAAGCCACATTTTGTCCGAAGTCGAGCGAATGTGTGATTCAATTGTTATCATCCGTGATGGTAGTGTGATTGAGAGCGGCAATCTTGATCAATTACGGCATCTATCGCGGATCAAAATTGAAGTCACCACCGCTACCCCAATGACTGCTTTGGCAAAGCAAGCTGGCGTTCACGACCTCACTTATCGCGATTCCGAGCACACCAAGGCGGTTTTCACCGCTGATCGAGACGCGCTTGGCACCATCATGACCACACTGGCCGCCAACACCGTGGTCGACATGCAATCAACGCCGCCAACGCTGGAAGATTTATTCCTGCGTTATTATGGAAAGCAAGGTGAGACTCATGCGGCACAGTAATCGGAACGCAGGTTATCTGCTTCGGGCAAACCTCAAACAAAATCTAAAATTTTCACTCATCTGGCTTGTCATTTTGATCATGATGATTGCCAGTGGTGCTGGCAAATTGGAAGCAGCCTTTGCAGGCGGGGCCTCGGGCTCTAAAGAGATTGTCAAAATGCTGCAAGCGCCGGGCATGGCGGCAATGTTTGGCGCGATGCCAAAGGTGGACACGTATAACACAGCGATTGTGTTTGCTGGTGTGATGGTCGTCTTCATGATTATTTTGCAGGCCTTATGGGTTATGCCGCTGATGATTCGCAACACCCGCGGTCAAGAAGAAAGTGGCTTGCTCGAAATGGTTCGCGCTCGCAATGTTGGGCGAACGGCTGCCATCACCGCCGCTTCGCTTGAGCTTCTCATCGACAGTGCCATAATGGGTATCCTCTATTTTGTCTCGTTGGCCGCTGTCAACATGGGTGGTACTGACTTGTACGGTGACTTCCTGTTTTCACTGGGGATGGTGATCGCCAACTTGCTATTCGGAGCCATTGCGTTGCTATTCGCGCAACTAACCAATAACACACGTACAGCCAATATGTTGAGCTACATGGTGCTGACTGCCGCTTATTTGGTTCGGCTGGTCACCGATATCCAGCATCAAAATCTGACGTGGTTATCACCAATTGGTTGGTTCGAAAAAGCAAACTTCTATACTGATAACAACGTCTGGGCTTTAGGTTTGGCCTTACTGGTCAGCATTCTGCTTGCGGCCAGCGCCACCATGATTGCCCGCAACCGCGATCTGGGCGCCGGGATTATTGCTGAACGCACCGGCCGAGCCAAAGCTGCCGGCTGGCTTCGCTCGATCCCTGCCTTACTGTGGCGAACTGAGCGCGGATTATTTGCTGGGTGGTTAATCGGCGCCGTGGTGTTTGGCGGCGTCATGGGTAGTGTGCTCGGCGGCGTTGGCGACATTCTTAAAACGAATCCGCTTTATCGTAAAATACTAGATGTTGGCCAAATCAACGCTGCCAATCAGACCATGGTCCTGTCATTCTTAGGCATGTATCTCGGCATTTTCGTCGCATTAGCCGTGACTGCTGGCGTCCAAGTGGCATTCCGACTCAAACGCGATGACAACCTTGGTTACTTGAGCGTCATTCATGCCGAAAAGCCAACGCGAACCACGATCAGTGTCAGCTACTATTGCTTTGGTCTGCTGGCAGGCGTGTTCGTCCTTTCTGCTGGGCTGCTGGCCTTGTTCTTCACTGGGAACACTGTTCTCAGTCACCCGTTGCCGCTCAAGTACCTCGGTCGCCTATTCGTGGCTAGCGTTCCGGCTGTGATATCGTTTATCGCCCTTGGCATCGCACTAGTCGGTCTGTGGCCACGCTTAAGCAGTCTATTCTGGCTGTATATGGGAGCCGGTCTGATCGTTCAAATTTTCCGGGGATTGTTTGATTTGCCAAAACACGCAGGCAACTTCACACCTTTTGGCTGGATTGCCAATGTACCGGTTGAAAACGTTGATCAAACATGGCTAATCGTGATGGTTGTTAGCGCTATAGTATTATTTATTCTTGGCATTGCTGGTTATCGCCGTCAGGATTTGAGCCTATGAAAAATGTTGTGACAGATCCTGAAAAGGTCACCCGAATCCTCAAAACAGCGACGGAAATTTTCGGCCAGCAAGGCTTCATCAAGAGCAAAACCGATCAGATTGCCAACCAAGCACAAGTATCTAAGGGCTTGCTCTTCCATTATTTTGGCAATAAACAAGCGCTGTATCTTGACGCTTTCAAATATGCCTATCATCGAATTTATGATCACATGGACCCTAAAAAGTGGCAGAATGCCCCTGGCTTGGCTGCCATGATGACCACTGCAGTTAAGTATGAGTTGAAACTACAATTCAAATTCCCAGCTGAATACCGCTTGATGATGCAAGCCTATGCTGATTTACCGCATTTTCCCGAACCGTTGCGACAACAAGTGCAGCAAGAAACAACTGCCATATCCGCTGAAACCGATCGCATTTTTCGCGAGAAAATTGAACAGCTGCCTCGTCGTGAGGGCCTGTCAGTCGATGACGTTTTCGGTGTCGTTTCTGCCTTAATCGCCCAACAAACGGCGGTCACCACCAGACTCATTGCCAGTGGCCATTATCGCAAGTTTGAAGATCTGCAGTCCGTGGTTGAGACGATGGCACGCCAGTTATTGATTGTCGAACACGGCTTTTTACCAGATGAAAGTTGACGTCAGCTGATAGATTAAAAAAATCGCCTGCACTGATCTAATTCAGTACAGGCGGTTTTTTACAATCTACCTAACCTATTTATTTAATAGAACCTCTGTTTCAGAAATAAGTTCTTGAAGTATTTCAAGCCCTCGTCTTGTGCTATCTATGTTTGAAGAAAGCAATGTGATAATTTTATCTATTCTTTTCTTGTAGCCTTGTGGCTTTGTATCAAACCCGTCAATTATTCGAACTGCTTTTTTCTCATTGATACAATATTCTTCATTCAGAGCAAATAAGACTTGATTTAGACATGAGATGGTTCGATAACAATGACCTGTAACATACGAAATATCATCTTTATCAACATTATTTTTGGCAAACATTAAAGAAAAGGATGCTTCGAACATAAAGTAGCCAATTATTGCATCTTTTAAAGGTTTTGGATATGGCATGGTTTTGGATTTTAGTTTGGCAATTCGATTCGTTTTGTCATCCAGTATTTTGCAGATGGAAACTTCACCCATATACATAACATTTAGATAAGCATGTGGATGTCCAGTCTGGTAATGAGATGAAACGTTACCTAACAAGCATTCACCAATGATTTGTTCCACTCTATTGATATCACGAAATATTAAATCAACGTGATGACCTTGAACAATAATCCATGCACCACCATTTACCCAAGCACCCCATTCGCCTAAAGATGTCACTAAATTCTCTCTATGTTCATCATCCAGTTTAGTAGCAACCCTACTAACATCGTTGACATTAAAACCTGCCGATTCATCATAGTATATTCCAATGTCAATATCAGAAGTGGTGTGATTAGTGCCTCTTGCTCTTGAGCCTCCTAAAACTACCCCTACAATGCCAGGTATCCCGTTCAGTTCCTTAATTATTTCATTTAAAATATTTTGTACAATCATAAAATTTCTAACCCCATAAATTAAATTTAATATTATCTAAACGTTACTTATCCATTTCTTGGGCCTCCATTAAAAAGCTCCTTTCACATTCCCTTAGTTCAGTCATCGCCAATTCAGCCACTCAAGGTGCCTATTTTTGCTTCTAAGCGATTTTAATATAATTACATGTAACACTTGAAACGGCTTAAACGAGCTAATATGGCGTTTAATTCCAAGAACGCCCATTGTCAGTGTTCTGTTCTTCGGGGTGTTTGGCCGCATATTCTCTAGCCGCTTGTTCATTCCACCAAACGCCAAATAGGTTTGGCATGGTGCCGTATAAGTAGTTCTCAACATTCTTGATGTGCTTCTCATTGCTTCTCAGGGCGTTAAAGTAGCGTCTCAAGGCTTTAGTCATTAAAGGTTTCAGTTCCTCATCATCAAGTGGGATTATGACACCAATATCTTTGTGATTTTTCTCAACTCGGTACTTAGCATTTAAGATAATGCCAATGAAGCGCCGCATTTGTTGCGGAGTGCGGCACCAGAAACTTAGTAATTGCACGGCTTCGGATTCTTTAATCAGCGCCGACGTTAACAGCGCCTTACAAATCATCAAAAAAGTAGTCCCGAATGCCTTTGCGGACGGGATAGAGGGCATCGGATTATGCCCAGTTAAATGGCCCTTGTAATTCTAGGTTGACCATTAACAAAAGTTTCCGAATAGAAAGCTCAACTGCCGAACCGGCTGTAAAGTTGTCCCGGAGAAAGTCGTCACTTAACGATGGACGTTCGCTTTTTAACGTGGATGGGTTGGCCGAAGTAAGTTGCGAGCAGGGGTGCTAGACCCAAGATTTGATATGCCGTCATATGACACTATTATATATCAAGTTCGTAGGAATCTATTATCTGAGTTTAGAAATAAGCCTTGACTTGGAGTTAGGCTAAGGGTAAGTCAAATTGGGAGGAATTTTAATGAAAATAACTGCCCCTTTGAGAAGGGGGAAACCTATATGACTATCGAAGAATACGCTGCCCGCCAAAGTGCCTATGTTCGTGAGGAAAAGGAAAATCAGACTATCAAGGGCTTAGTCAAGCTTAATTTAAGTCAAGAGCAAATTATTGAGTTTTTGGTTCAAAATTTCAAGTTAGATAAACAAGCGGCCGTCAAAGCCTACGAACGGGCAATGGCTACAGTCTAAGCAAACATTAACTACGCCCCTCTAACAAATTAGGGTTAGCCCGCGAAATAAGAGCGCATCTTCAAGGAAATTATTCCTGAAGATGCGCTCTTATTTTTGGGCAAGCTCAGCTTGTAAATCGCCATAGTATTTGTCGATGTAAGCCTTATAGCAAACCGCCATGATGATGTTACGCAACATGCGTTGGTACTCACTGTTATCGTGGCCAACGTCGGCTAACTGCTCCTTGAGGCCGAAGACGTAGGGCAAGATGTTCTCTAATTCGGCGGCAAAGTAGTTATAGGCGACGGCGGTTGAATAACTTTGGCGCTGTAATTCGATGGCCGCCTTTAAGTCGTTAAGTTGCATGACATTTTTGGCGACGGCGATAAAGAAGAGTTCGGCGATTTGGTCGGCGGCGTACTTCTTTTTGACCGGCCGCCGGATGAGCTTGTGCTTGACGTAGTTACTAATCATAGAGTTAGTTAACTTAACGTCGCCTAAAAGCGCTAAGCGTTCGCTGATATAGGCGGTTGTTTGGTCTAGGTAAAGCTCGACTTCTGGTAACTGCTCGTAGCGCGGTAGCCGAAAGGAGCTGACGCTTTGACTAATTTTAGTTTCTCTGTCCATAAAATTCCCCCACTATGCGCAATTATAAGGGAAAAGGTCGTCTTTTGGCAAGAGATAACTTTTTATAAGTTTTTCAAAAACCGTTGACAAAGTTTCTAGTATATTTTAAGCTTAATGTGAATTCTAGAAATAAACGGAGAAAAATTAAAATGCAAAAAATAATCACGGATTCGGCGGCGAATTTGTTTGCCCCCGTATTAACTGGAATTAAGCACCAAAGTGTAGCCTTGTCGTTACTGGGACAGCACGCGACTTTCTTAGACGAAGCGGGCTTTAGCCAGGCTGCCTTTGCAGAGTTTATTGCTGGTCAAACCGGGCCGATAAAAACTTCCTGTCCCAACGTTGATAGTTATTTGGCGGCAATGCAAGGCGCCGATGAGGTTTACGTCTTTACGATTTCTAGCGCCTTATCGGGTTCTTATAACGCAGCCCAAACGGCTAAGCAGATGTTACTAGAAGAAGATGGTGATAAGAAGATTGCGGTCTTTGATACCAAGGCAGCCGGACCAACCGAGCGGATGGCAGCTATCAAGGCCAGTCAGCTGATTGCAGCGGGCCTAGCCTTTGAAGAAGTGGTGGAAACAGTGCAAGCGTATATTGACCGGGCCAAGATTTTCTTTGGCCTACAGTCGGTGACCAACCTCGCCAACAATGGCCGGATTAATAAAACGGTGGCTAAGTTAGCCCAGGTCTTAAAGATTAACGTCTTGGGCTGGGCTAATGAAGCAGGTGAAATTGAACAGCTAGGTAAGGCCCGCGGTGCGAAGAAGGCCCGCCACAACCTCCTGGCCTTGTTGGAGCAACATCACTTTGACGGTCAGCACCTAGTTATTGACCACGCGGACAATCTAGAAGGGGCAAAGGCTTTTAAAGACTTAGTCTTAGCCAAATATCCGACTTGCCAGATTGAAATTGGCAACTGTAATGCCCTGTGCAGCTTCTATGCAGAAAAGGGTGGCTTGATGATTGGCTGTTTAGTTAAAGAATAGAGGATTTTTTAGCTAAAACTTTAGGAACTATTAATTATTTTTAAGATATGATATCATAACCCTAATAATTAACTACGTAAACGTTCTAACGTCCCTGCTTCATGCTAGAGTGTGTATTTGGTTAACGGTGAGCGTCTTATTTAGGTTAATGACCTTGCTTGTTATGGAAATTTAGTTTGAACAGGAGCTACCGTTATGAGTAACAAAAGGCGGATAAAGCAGCTGCAGCAGGAGTTGAGTTCACAGACGACTGAGCTAAATTTAGTTCACGAAAAATTAGCGCAGCGTTCATATAAGCTGAGCAAAGCGACTTTACAGGAGTTACACTACCAAGAAGAATACTTGCAAGAACAAGTAGATGATACACAAGCACAGATTCTTGAGATAGAGTCAGGTGATAAAGCCGCTAAGTCCAAGTGGCGTTTGCAATTAAAATTAGTGATGGTAACGGCTATTTGCGTTGCCCTTGGATTACATTTATTGTTGCACCTCTTTTCGTAGATTTAAAGCACGAGCATTTTTAGCTGGTGCTTTTTTTGTTGGTTTAGGTGTTATAATTGAGAAAAATGAGAGAGTGGGAATTGTAAGTGAAGCATAAAAAAATACCAACAACCTTAACTAACATGGTGATGATTTACGACCAGGACGGTAATGTCTTAGTCGAAGACCGCCTAAATCCAACTTGGCCGGGGATTACCTTTCCGGGTGGGCATGTTGAAGCAGACGAACCCTTAGTCGACGCGGCCGTCCGCGAAGTTTGGGAAGAAACCGGGCTAAAAGTTAGCCAACTGGAACTGTGTGGTATCAAAGATTGGCTGGAAGCAGATGGCAGCCGCTACCTGGTTTTACTCTATAAGACCCAGACCTTTAGTGGTCAAGTCAAGTCTTCACGGGAAGGCAACATCTTTTGGACTAAGTTGGCGGATTTAAAGCAGCTTAAGCTTGCTTCCGGGATGGAAACCATGTTGGAGGTGTTCTTGTCGCCTAAATACAGTGAGCACTACCTAGATACGACTAATGGGCGACACGACAATCTTCTAAAGTAAGTAGGTGATAGTAGTGGAAAAATTAGCCTTACCAGTAGGAACTTTTTACCTAGAAGCAGATGGTCAGCGCCATGATTTTACGGTCAAGGAGTTGACAGAGGAAACTAATGAGTATTTAGCGAAAAGTGAGCGCCCGCCAATTGAAAAATGTTATCTGCTCCGGCCCAACTTGCCAGCTGAATTTTCTTACCGGCAGTTGCTTTTGCGAGCAGAGTGGGCTGATTTAGACGTGAGCTTCGACGATAATTTATCAGATGAGTTCTTTTGCGGTGCGAGTTGGTTTGTGGCTAGTAAGGTGGTTGGCCTAGTTAGTCGGGTCGATAACGGTGAATTAGACGACCATGTAGCTAGTGGCCAGGGTAGTTTGATTCCACTGGCCTATGTCGACGTCGACGAGCGCTTTAGGGCGGATTTAAATTTCTTGATTGTCTATCAAAGTCAAAGTGCCTATCAGGCAGATGAGCTGTCCTTATTTTTTGCCGCGGATCAAGTCTGTTATGACGTAGCCGCCCCAGTAAGTAATGCTAGCGAGGTGTTAGGCCCAACTAGTTACTATTCTTATTGCCAGGTTTGCTTTCACCCGGGTCAAAAAGCCTACCACTACCTCAGTGCCGATGAAAGTCTGAAGGAAGGCGACTTGGTAATTGTGCCGGTGGGGGCCAATAATAACTTGCAGGTGGGTCAAGTGGTTGCTTGTGCAAATTACCCGGCCACCAAGGTGCCTTACCCGCTTTTGCAAACTAAGCAGGTGTTACGGCGGGCCAATGAGGCGGAGCAACTTGATTGGTGGGAACGCCAAGAAGTAACTCCGGAGGGCAAGCAACCAGAAAATGAAGCTGAGTTTTACCTCAAATTAGGTGCGCAAGCCTATAATAGGGCGGAGTATGAATTGGCTAGGGAATACTACCAACAAGCAGTCGCTCTAGGTAGCAGTCAGGCTGCTTGTAACCTGGGCTACATTTACGCTTACGGCCGGCTAGGGCAGCCTGACTATGAGCAAGCCTTTTATTGCTTTACCCAGGCGGCCTTGGCTACGAACCCTAACGGTAGCTACAAGTTAGGCGACGCCTATTTTCACGGGCAGTTTGTGGCTGCTAACATGGAGATTGCCTTTAAGTACTACCGGCAAGCCGAAATTTTTCTAGCCCGCGATGGTAGTGATGACGACTTAAAGGCCGACATTTACTACCGCTTAGCCCGGGCCTACCACCAGGGCCTCGGGGTAGAGGCTAACGAGCTAGCGGCTTTAGATTACATTAACCAGGCCCAACTTTATTCCTATGTCGACGAGCAGGCGGGGCGTTTTAAGGGGGCAAAACTTCGCCAAGAAATTGCCCAGCTACAAGTGGAGGTGTTGGCTAAATTGAATCAAGTCCAAACTAAAATTGCCCTAACTTTGGGCGACATTACTAAGCAAGGTGACGTGGAAGTCATTGTCAACGCGGCTAACAAGAGCCTCTTAGGCGGTGGCGGGGTTGACGGAGCGATTCACAAGGCGGCCGGCCCCCAACTGTTAGCCGAGTGTCGGCAACTTAATGGTTGTCAGACCGGCCAGGCCAAGATTACCGGGGCCTATAACCTGCCGAATAAATACGTTATTCATACGGTGGGTCCAATTTGGAATGGGGGCGCGCATGGTGAAGCGGACCTGTTAGCTGCTTGCTATGAAAATAGCCTGCGGTTAGCTCAAAAAACGGGCCTCAAGACGATTGCCTTTCCAGCGATTTCGACGGGGATTTACCGCTACCCCCTAGAGGAAGCTAGTCAAATTGCCCTCGCGACGGTGCAGGCCTTCGTTAAGGCTAACCCCGGTGCCTTTGAGCTAATCAAGTTTGTTTTATTCGATCAAGCTGCCCTTGATTGCTATTACCGCAAGTTGGGTGGCTTACAAGTTGAATTATAGGCCGGTGCTAGCACTTTTTGGTGCTAGTATTTTTTTACTTGACAGGTGAGTGAATCCTCACTAAAATACAAATTAACAGGTGAGTGTTTACTCGCTAAAAATAAATGGGGTGATTGTGATGGGAGAATTTACCCAACGAATCCAACTTAGCGGGGTTAAGAAAAGCTTTGGTCCTAAAGAAGTACTAAGTGAAGTTGATTTGACGGTTAATACCGGTGAGATTGTCGGCTTGATTGGACCTTCCGGGGCCGGCAAGTCAACGGCAATTAAGGTGATGTTAGGCATGGAAAAGGCAGATGCAGGCCAGGCCCTGGTTTTAGGTCAAGTGATGCCCAAGCGAAAGTTATTAGGCCAAATTGGTTACATGGCCCAAACCGATGCCCTCTACGAAAACCTCACCGCTTTAGAAAACCTCCGCTTTTTTGGCAAGTTGAAGGGGTTAGGTAACCAGCAACTTGCAAAGGAAATTGAACACTTGGCGACGGTAGTTGAACTAAGCGGGGCGCTAAAACAACGGGTGGCTAGCTTTTCGGGCGGGATGAAGCGCCGCTTGTCGTTAGCCCTCGCACTGTTAGGTCAGCCGGACTTATTGATTTTAGATGAGCCCACGGTTGGGATTGATCCAGCCTTGCGCCAAAAAATTTGGGCTGAGTTGGCTAAGTTAAAGGCGGCTGGAACTAGTATTTTAATAACCACTCACGTAATGTCCGAAGCAGAATTAACGGACCGGGTGGCGCTTTTGTTTGAGGGAAAAATCATCGCCACTGATACCCCCGACCAGCTAGAAGCAAAGTATCAGGTGGCAACGATTGAGGAAGTCTTTTTGAAAGCAGAAGGTGAGGACAAATGAGAAGTATTGTAGTTGCTAAGCGGGTCTTACTAGAATTGTTGCGGGATAAACGGACGCTTGCCTTATTATTTTTTGCCCCCGTCTTGATTTTATTTTTGCTCAACCTAATGTTTGCGGCCAGTACCGACGTTAAGGTTAAACTAGGAACAAGTGGGCTTGAGCCAG
Source organism: Ligilactobacillus agilis (assembly GCF_025311475.1). Lineage (NCBI taxonomy): Bacteria > Bacillati > Bacillota > Bacilli > Lactobacillales > Lactobacillaceae > Ligilactobacillus > Ligilactobacillus agilis. The sequence goes on from NZ_CP104397.1 coordinate 448,069, forward strand.
CTCTCAGTGAGAAGTTAGCTAAGGTAAAGGGGGTTAGCGTCAAGAACTACCAAACGACCACCTTAGCCCGGGCGGACTTAAAAAAATACCGCTTAGACGGAGTTATTAGCTACCAAGCTGATAAGTATACGGTCACTTATGCCAACTTGGATGCTAGCAAAACCCAGTTAACCAAGCAGGCACTAAAGCAAGCCTTATTAAGTCAGCAGCTGGCTGGCCTACAAGCTAATTTAGCTTTAGGCCGGGGTGAAAAAAGCTTGCAAGCTAAAATGCCAGTAGTGGTCAACCACTACCAGTATGGTGATAGCCAGACTAACTTTTTTACCAAGTTAATCCCCGTTTTGATGGGCTTTTTTACCTTCTTTTTTGTCTTCCTAATTTCAGGCCTGGCCTTGCTAAAGGAACGAACAAGTGGCACGCTAGCCCGCCTGTTGGCGACGCCGATTAAGCGCAGTGAGCTAGTCTATGGTTACACATTGGGATATGGGTTAGTCGCTTGCCTGCAAGCCAGCCTAATTGCCTTAGTGAGTGTTTACCTCCTCAAGATAGAGGTGGTCGGGAGCTTGGTAGCAGTAGTGGTGGTCTCTGTTTGTTTAGGCTTTGTGGCCTTAGCATTTGGCATTTTACTGTCGACTTTTGCTAGCTCGGAGTTTCAGATGATGCAGTTTATTCCCCTAGTGGTTGTTCCCCAAATCTTCTTTTCCGGCATTATCCCCCTAGCTTCGCTTGCGCCCTGGGCACAGGTTATCGGGCGGATTTTACCTTTGACTTACGCAGGGGATGCCCTAAGTAAAATTATCATGCAGGGGGCGACGTTACGCCAGGTCAGTGGGGATTTGTTAGTTTTAGTAGGCTTTTTAGTCTGCCTGTTAGGGCTTAATATTTTAGGTTTGAAACGCTATCGCAAAGTTTAAGGAAGGTGCAGTGTGTGACAGTTAAAACAATATTAGCCACCTACCAAGAAGTGGTGGCCAGAAAAAAACTAACTCCAGGGCAACAAAAGGCCCTCTTGGCGGCGATTGAGCTCTTTGCTAAGCAAGGTTATGATGCCACTTCGACCGCCCAGATTGCGAGCTGGGCCCACATTAGCGAGGGGACAATTTTTAAATATTACCCTAGTAAAGAGCAGCTCCTATTAGCCGTAGTTGAATTACTTACCAATGATTTACTCCCACAACTTCAGGCTGAATTTTTAGCCAAAGTGGTTGCTAGCGACAAGGTGGCCTTACCCGCTTTGGTTCGCGTGATTGTTACCGACCGCCTAGCCTTTATGAAGGCCAACCAGCAATTATTGCGGATTTTACTGCAGGAAGGCTTAACGAAACCTAAGGTCAGAACGCTCGTCAGTCAAGGATTTAGCCAATCTTTAAAGGCAAATGGTGAAGTATTTACTCGCTTTTTGACCTTAGTAAACCACCGCCACCCTGACTATGAGCCGGCAGTGATTATCCGGCTAATCCTCGGGCCGCTTGTGACTTATTTTAGCCAACGCTTTATTTTAGCCCCCGACTTAGCCTATAATGAGAAGCGTGATATCGACTTGATGGTAACCCAAATTGTGGCCGGGTTAAGTTAAGGATTAAGGAAAGTGATAAGATGGCAAAAAGTTTAGAAACGGTTTATTTAAAGAATGGCCAAGTGGATGTGGCCCACTACCACGATTTGGCCTTACAAAAACAAAAGGAACATGCCAAGTTTTTGGCGACCTTAAAGAAGAAAAAGCCCAAGCACTTAGATCAACTGGTCCAAAAGGTGCATAACGAAGTCTTTGAACAAATTGACTGTACCAAGTGCGCTAACTGTTGTAAGAGTTTGGGCCCCTTATTTACGGAGGCGGATATTGAGCGGATTGCCAAGGCGATGCGGATGAAACTGGGAAAGTTTGAGGAAACCTACCTCAGGGTAGATGAGGATGGCGACAAGGTCTTTAACTGCATGCCCTGTCCCTTTTTAGGGGCGGATAACCTTTGTTCGATTTACGCCCTGCGCCCTAAGGCCTGCCGGGAATTTCCCCACACCGACCGCAAAAAGATTTACCAAATTAACCATCTGACCATTAAAAATACCCTCTATTGTCCAGCGGCTTACCTCTTTGTGGAAAAGTTGCGCCAAGAACTCGGCTAGAAAAAAGCTCCCTTTTTGCAAAAGGGGGCTTTTTTAGTGTGAGGCCTTGATGCGGTCGACAAATCTTTGGGCAATTTCTTGAGGGCGGGTGATGGCGCCACCGACTACCACTGCGTGCGCTCCTAACTCCAAGACCCGTTTGGCCTTAGCGGGCGTATCGATTTTACCTTCGGCAATCACTGGCAGCTCGGTAGTAGCGAGGACCTCTTTGAGATAGGCAAAGTCATTGTCAGCAATGTTGGCATTTTGGGTAGTTGGAGTGTAGCCGTGCATGGTGGTCCCGATAATATCAAAGCCCAGCTTACTTGCAAGTTTAACATCGGCCAAATCCCCCGTATCGGCCATCAGTAAGGTGTCAGGGAATTCTTGGCGAAAGGCCCGCAGGCTAGCCTGTAAGTCTTCGTTATGGGGCCGGGGTTGGTTGGTAACTTGGCAAGCCACCACCTCTACGTTAGTGTGGGCGACCTGGCGCATCTCAGCTAAAGTCGGGGTGATATAAACCTTTGAGTCTGGGTAGTCTTTTTTAATAATGCCGATTAAAGGCAGGGAGACTGCTTGTTTGATAGCACAAATATCACTGACAGAGTTAGCCCGAATCCCGACGGCCCCGGCCTGCTTAGCTGCTAGCGCCATTTTAGCCATAATGTGAGAGCCGTGTAAGGGCTCATTTTCCAAAGCCTGGCAAGAAACAATTAGCCCGCCGGCTACGGCTTTTAAAAAGTTATTTGTCATAAAAATTCCTCCCAAACTTGAATTACCTTCAGTATAAGAAAAGAGGACTTGCATGTAAAGGCTTACCGATGATAAGCTTGCTGCAAGATGAGAAAGTGGTGAGGATATGTTAATTAAAAATGAGTGGCCGATTTTGGAATATGACACTAGTCAGCAGGCGGTTTTAGAATTGGAGGATGAAAATGAAAGTTAGACAGGTGCAAAAAAGTGATTTAGAGGCAGTGGTAGCGATTGAACAAGCAGGCTTTAGTCCAGCTGAAGCGGCTAGCGCATCGACCTTTGCTGCCCGAATTGAAAATATGGCGGAAACTTTTTTGGTTGCAGTAGCCGATCAGGGGCAAGTTTGTGGTTTTGTTTGTGGCCTGGTCACAACTACCCGCTACGTTGAAGATTGGATGTACGAAGCGCAAGCTAAACCCATTTCAGACGGGAAGTACCTCAATATCTTATCGATTGCAGTTGCGCCTAAAAAACGTGGGCAAAAGCTAGGCTCAGCCTTGTTGACAGCTTTGGAAGAGGTGGCTAAAGCTAAGGAAATTAGCAGTTTATCACTGACCTGTCTAGCCGACCGGATTGGCTTTTATGAACGAAATGGATATCACAACCAAGGCCAATCTGCCTCGACTCACGCTAACGAGGTCTGGTATGACATGGAAAAAATAATTTCAAAAAAGTTTTAAAAGGGTGTTGACAAGTTGAGGTCAGCACGATATTATAATGGCATATTAATTAGAAATAGCTGAGAAAAGATGAGTAACTAATGTGAATAGCACTAAAGAGAGCCGCGGCAGGTGAGAGGCGGTGTGACGAAAGCTTAGTGAAGATGGTCTTGGAGCTAATTTGATCGTGAGCTGTTTGCGAGCGGTCAACAGGGGTCGCCTGTTATAGCGAACGAGTATAGCTTACATTAGTGTACTTAGTGAGGGTATTATTGTGAAATAATACTAAATGACGGGTGGTAACACGTGGATTTGAAATTGACACGTCCCTAGTAAACTTTCGTTTACTAGGGGCGTTTTTTTATAGCCAGACAGGAGGAATTAACATGACAAACTTAGCACATTACGACATTGTTGGATCATTTTTAAGACCGCAGGAACTAAAGCAAGCCCGGGCCGACTTTGAGGCAGGCCGGATTGACGCAGCTGCTTTAAAGGCAGTTGAAGACCAAGCGATTAAGGACTTAGTCGCTAAGGAAGAAGCTAGTGGACTGTTAGTTGTGACTGACGGTGAGTTTCGCAGAAGTTACTGGCACTTAGATACTTTTTGGGGCTTTGCCGGAATTGAACATATCGTGCGTAAGCATGGCTACTTCTTCCATGATGAAGAAACTAGACCGGATTCAGCTCGGGTGGTGGGTAAGATTGCTTTTGCTGGGACCCACCCAGATTTAGAAGCCTTTAAGTTTTTAAAGCAGTTAACAGCTGGAACAAATTTAACTGCCCGCCAATCAATTCCTGCTCCCGCTCAGTTATATGCGGAGTTGGTGCGGGGGCCTGAAAACGTGGCAGCCTTACGCAAAGTGTACGAAAGCGACGACGAGTTATTTACAGATATCTCTAATGCCTACCGCGATTTAATCTTAGCTTTGTATGAAGCGGGGTGTCGCGATGTCAAACTTGATGACTGTACTTGGGGGATGGTTGTTGATGACCGCTATTGGGAACAGCGGGATGAAACTGAATTTGATAGGGATGCACTTCAAGAAATTTACCTGCGTTTGAATAACGAAGCACTCCGGGACCTCCCAGCCGATCTGCGGGTTTCCACTCACATTTGCCGGGGGAATTACCACTCCACCTGGGCATCTAAGGGGGGCTACCAAGTAGTAGCGGACCACGTTTTTGCCAAGGAAAACGTAAGTGATTTTTACCTTGAATTTGATGATGAGCGGTCAGGTGATTTTAAACCACTAGCAGCACTTTCAGCCGGCAAGCGTGTGGTCTTGGGCCTAGTAACCAGCAAGCGGCCCGAGCTAGAGGATAAGGCGACGTTGAAAAAGCGGATTGAGGAAGCAAGCCAATACGTTTCCTTAGAAAATTTAGCGTTAAGCACTCAATGTGGTTTTGCTTCCACCGAGGAAGGCAATATTTTAACTGAAGAAGAACAGTGGCAAAAAATCAAGCTAGTAATTGAAACAGCCAAGGAAGTATGGGGGAATTAGGATGACAAACTTAGCACATTACGATATCGTTGGATCATTTTTAAGACCGGCGGAATTAAAGCAGGCCCGGGCAGAGTTTAAGGAAGGCAAACTAAGTAAAAATGATTTGCGGGCCCTAGAAGATAAGTTAATTACTGACCTAGTGGCTAAGCAAAAAGAAGTTGGCTTACAGGCGGTAACCGACGGAGAATTTCGGCGCGGCTTTTGGCACTTAGATTTCTTAGAGAACCTAAATGGGGTTGAAGGCTATCACCCTCAAGCTTATAACCAACAGTTCCATGGAACCAACGCCCCAGCCTACAACGTCCGCGTGGTTGATAAACTCTCCTTTAACTTCGACCACCCCTTCCTTAAGGACTTTAGCTTCTTAAAGGAAGTAGCCGGGCCGGAGGTGTTAGCCAAAGCAACGATTCCTGCCCCAACCATGCTTTACCGCCAAGAGGTCTTAGCTAACGACGGGACTTCAAAGCTAAGTGAAGTCTACCCTGATCTTAATGACTTTTACCATGACTTGGCCAAGACCTACTCGGATGCCATCCAAGCTTTTTACGCACTAGGTTGTCGTTACCTACAATTTGATGATACCAACTGGGCCTTTTTAGTTGACGAACATAAGCGGGCCGACTTAAAGGCTAAGGGAATTGACCCGGTTGAAGCAACCAAGATTTCCCGGCAAATTATTAACGAAGCCTTAGCTAATAAACCAAGCGACCTGACGGTAACCACCCACATTTGTCGGGGCAACCACGCTTCTAGCTGGCTTTTCAGCGGTGGCTATGATCAAATTGCGCCTGACTTATTTGCCACTGATTATGATGGATATTTCCTTGAATTTGATGATGAACGGGCCGGTGGTTTTGCACCATTAAAATACGTTCCAGCTGGAAAACGGGTGGTTTTAGGCCTAGTTACTAGCAAAAGACCACAGTTAGAAGCGCCGGCTGAGTTAAAGGCCCGGATTAAAGAGGCTAGCCAGTATGTTGACCTAGCTGACCTGGCCCTTAGTACCCAGTGTGGGTTTGCCTCAACCGAAACAGGTAATAAGTTAACGGAAGCTGACCAGTGGGCTAAGTTAAAGCTGGTAGTGTCAACTGCTAAGGAAGTCTGGGGTTAAAGCTTTAGATTACGAAGGGATGTGAGATGATGACGGTGACCAGCAAAAATGGGCTTGCAAAAACCAAGCAACTTTGGCAGGAAAGTGGTGAGGCGGGCTTAGAACTGCTAATTGTTAACCTAATGCCGACCAAACTAGAAACGGAGCTACAGTTTTTAAAGCTGCTAGCCAAAACCAAAATTAATTGCCAGGTGACCTTTGCTTACCCAGACAGTCATCATTTCCGCCATGGTGATGGGCCGGTGGTTAAGCAAACCTACCTGCCCTTAAGCCAAGCTCTCAAGCAAAATTTTGCCGGCGTAATTGTTACCGGCGCGCCGGTTGAACACCTGGCGTTTGAACAAGTAGATTATTGGCATGACTTTTGTCAGCTAGTCGCTTGGGCGCAAGCAACCAATACCTACGCCTTGTTTGAATGTTGGGCTAGCCAGGCCGCTTTAAAGGTCCAGTATGGGATTGAAAAGACTGCCCGAAAGGCAAAACTTTTTGGAATTTATCAAGCAAAGATTCAAGCAGAAACTAACCATTTTTTGAAGGGCTTCGGTTCGGGAGGCCTACTGCGAATGCCGCAGTCACGCCACACTAATTTGAATTTGCCCCCTAAGCTTCCTAAAGACTTACAGCTCTTGGCAAGCTCAAACGAAGTGGAGGCCTTCTTATTAGCCACGAGTGATTTGAAGAACCTCTTTATTACCGGCCACCCCGAGTATGCGACTGAAACGCTAGCAGGCGAGTACCAACGGGATGTCCGCTTGGGTAAAAAGATTAGTCTACCTTCAAATTACTACCGCCAACGTCAGATTGTAAACAGTTGGCAGCCGACCAGTGTGCGTCTGTACACTAACTGGCTACAAGTAATTCAAAAAATTGGATAGAAATGAGGATTTATTATGACTGAAAAACAAGTAACCACCACTAACGATCACTTTGAAACCCTACAAGTTCATGCTGGCCAAGGTTTAGATGAAACAGGTGCCCGGGCCGTACCGATTTACCAAACAACTTCTTACGTCTTTAAGGACGCCAAGCAAGCCGCAGAACGCTTTGCCTTAAAAGACCCAGGCAATATCTATACCCGTTTGACTAACCCCACAACCGAAGTAGTCGATAAGCGGGTGGCCGCCTTAGAAAACGGGAGTGCCGGGATTACCCTTGCTTCTGGGTCAGCAGCAATCACCTACGCCATTTTAAACGTCGCCGGTAGTGGGGATGAAATTGTGGCTGCTAGCACCTTATACGGGGGAACTTACAACCTCTTTAGTGTGACCCTAAAGCGGTTGGGAATCACTACCCACTTTGTGGACCCTGACGACCCAGCCAACTTTGAGGCAAAGATTAATGAGAAGACAAAGGCAATCTACGTGGAAAGTATCGGTAACCCCGGGATTAATCTAGTTGACTTTGAAGCCCTGGGAGAAATCGCCCACAAGCACGGCCTGCTATTCATTGTGGATAACACCTTTGGCACACCTTACCTAGTGCGGCCCCTAGACCATGGGGCCGACGTGGTGGTTCATTCTGCCACTAAGTTTATTGGCGGCCACGGGACCACGATGGGGGGAGTGGTTGTGGAAAAGGGTGACTTTGATTACCAAGCTAGTGGTCGCTACCCTGGTTTTACGGAACCAAACGAGCACTATGAAGGCTTGAAGTTTGCCGACCTCAAGGGAGCCGCCTTTACCACTAAGATTCGGGCGGAAGTTGCCCGTGATACCGGGGCGGCCATCAGTCCCTTCAACTCATTCTTACTGTTACAAGGCTTAGAAACCCTGTCGCTGCGGGTAGAACGCCACGTGGAAAATACCCGCAAATTGATTGACTTCTTGCAAAGCCGGCCAGAAGTGGCTTGGATTAACTACCCAGAGTTAGCTGATAATAAGTACAACGTCCTTGCGCAAAAGTACTTCCCTAAAGGGGTCGGTTCAATTTTTACCTTAGGGTTAACGGGGGACAAGCAAGCTGGCCAGGAATTAATCGATCACTTACGGCTCTTCTCCTTACTAGCAAATGTGGCCGACGCTAAGTCATTGATTATCCACCCAGCTTCAACCACCCACGCACAACTAAGCGAGGAGGAACTAAAGGCGGCCGGGGTTACGCCTGACTTGATTAGAATCTCGGTTGGAATCGAAAATGCTGACGATTTAATCGCCGACTTTGCTCAAGCTTTAGATAAATTATCTGACTAAATTTAAAAAGATTAAAGGCTGTCATTCCAGGGCACGGGGGTGACGGTCTATTTTTGTTTATACTCAAAAAACTATCTTTTAATAAAAATAAATGATAGAATGAGCATGAGGTGGCAGGATGGAACAAAAAGAATTATTGGCCTATATTGAGCAAAAATATCAAGTCCAAGCGGAATATTTGTGGCAAAAATTTCCCACCTATGCGGTTTTTCGTCAGCAAGCTAACCGAAAGTGGTTTGCACTTGTGATGACTGTGCCGGCTGCGAAGCTGGGCTTAAGTGGGCAGGGAAGCGAAGAGCTACTAAATGTCAAACTAGACCCTGAATTAGTGGGGCTGTTGAAGCAAATGCCGGGCTTTTTACCAGCCTACCACATGAATAAGGCAACCTGGATTTCGATTAGGCTTAAGCAAATCGCAGCTGAACAGATTAAAGACTTACTAGCTCAGAGCTACGATTTGACGCAAAAGTAAGTAGGGTTTTACGTTCGCGCAACTGTTGGGTGATTGACAGAAAGGGTGAGTAAAGTGAGAGTGAAGGCGCGGAAAGTAGGGAACTCTGTAGTGGTAACCATCCCTAAAAAGTTTAAGGTAGCGGTAGGCCAACTGTTTATCGCCAGGTTATTAGAAAATAGTGGCGGCAAGATTTTATTTACCCCGATTCCAAGTAAGTGGAAGTTATTAAGGCATGCGGGTAAGCATCCCAAATAAACTTTTATTAAATTGAGGGAAAATAGTTGAACTTTATTAACATAAATAATACAATCTTACGGAAAGGGTATGTTTAGGGGGCAAGGCATAAGAGAGAGGGGTAGGTAGGGATTTATGATTGTTAAAACACGTAAAGTGGGTAATTCCACTGTTTTAACGGTTCCGAAAGATTTCAATATTAAGGTGGCCAAGGAATATAAGCCCAAGTTATTAGCGGATGGTAGTATTTTATTTGCACCGAAAAGCAAGAAGCGCTTAGGAACTGTGCGACCAGAAAACTAAGAAGAGCGTTTAAATTAGGTATTTACATTGGGAAGAGAAGAGTAACAGCCAGGCTAGCAAATTGTTAGTCTGGCTGTTATTTTAGTCTAAGCTGGCAGGTCGCTGGTAGTAATTAAGACGGTTTTGACGTTGATGACTTGCAAGCTCTTAAGCACAAACAGGCCGTGGAAGCGGTGCAAGGCTCCATCGTCATCTAGGTAGTGATAAGGGTAGACGATGATGTTATACAGACCACTAGCCTGGCTAGCAGTGGACTTGAATTTTTGGTGAAAGGGGACAAGGGCCTTGCTAGTGGCTACGACTAAGTCTGCGATGTCATCGGGGCTAACAGGTTGGTCTAAGAGACTGATGTGAAATAAATACTGGTTTTGATCATAGACTAAAAGGTCTAACAAGTCGCTGTCTGCCCCTAAGGCTTCCTGGCGTTCAGATTCAGAAACAGGGGTTAGCTTTGTTAGTTTAGCTGACGGAAAGACCGTTTGTAAAAAGCGCAGGCATAAGTTGTCGTGTTGCATCACCTGGTTAAACATTTCCTTGTCGGTGATGTTGATGTTACCCCAGTTTGGTTCTTGGTTATCAAATTGATTCATGTAAAAAACCTCCGTAATTTTTTGAAGAAAGATACCCCTTCATATATATGATTCGCAAAAGCAGGCGGAATCAATTCAAAAAAAGAAAAATTTTAGAATTCACTCCCTAAATAATCATAAAAAAGTCTTGACATTAAAAAATGATGAGGTTTATACTTAGGATACTTTAAGAGAAAGGATGATTACGAATGATGAAAACTACTCGTTGGCAAAACTGGCATAGCTAAGTAAGTTTACATTTAGTGGTGTAGGCTTACTTCGATTTACGTGTAAATCAAGGGCCTATGCCAAGGTAATCATCTACGGTTAACTAGTCGGCATAGTGATGGCGGCTAGTTTTTTTATTTACCCGCATAGGTCCAAAAAACGATTAATAAAGCGAGGTAAATAGTTATGACAGTAACAACAAACATGTTTTATGGTGAATTTGGTGGTCAATATGTTCCTAAGCAAGTAAAGGATGCGTTAACGGAGGTGGCAGCTGCCTATGAGCGTTACCGCCAAGATCCGGACTTTTTAGCCGAATTACAGGGGCTCTTAGCGGATTATTCCGGTCGCCAAACACCACTGTATTACGCCGAATCACTAAGCAATTACTTGGGTGGAGCCAAGGTTTATTTGAAACGAGAAGATTTAAATCACTTAGGGGCACATAAGTTAAACAACGTGTTAGGGCAAATCCTGCTAGCCAAACGGATGGGCAAGAAACGGATTATTGCCGAGACCGGTGCGGGGCAACACGGGGTGGCGACGGCCGCTGCGGCAGCTAGGTTTGGGCTTGAATGTGAGATTTTCATGGGCGAGCTCGACTGCCAGCGCCAAAAGTTAAACGTCTTTAGGATGACCTTACTTGGGGCCAAGGTTCACCCGGTCAAGACGGGGACCAGGACCTTAAAAGATGCCGTCGACGCGGCTTTTGCCGACTTTGCGGCCAACCTAGCTGATACCTTTTATATTGTGGGTTCGGCGGTGGGGCCTTACCCTTACCCCCAAATGGTTAAGGACTTCCAAAGTGTAATTAGTAAGGAAGCCCGGGCCCAAATTTTGGCCAAGGAAGGACGCTTGCCAACGGCTGTTATCGCCTGTGTTGGTGGGGGCTCTAATGCGATTGGGTCCTTTGCTGAGTTTATCGACGACCAAGCCGTTCGCTTAATCGGAGCCGAAGCGGCGGGTAAGGGAGTAGATACGCCTGATAATGCTGCCACCATGACTAACGGTCGGGTTGGCATTAGCGATGGGATGAAGACTTACGTGTTAATGGATGATGACGACCAGGTGTTACCGGCCTATTCGATTTCGGCCGGCTTGGATTATCCGGGGGTTGGACCAGAACACGCCTTCTTGAAAGACGCTAAGCGGGCGGAATATTATGCCGTTACCGATGCCGAGGCGGTAGCAGCCTTCCAACTCCTTTCTAAAACGGAGGGAATTATTCCCGCCTTGGAGAGCTCCCATGCCTTAGCACAGGCAATCAAGATGGTTCCTCAGCTAGGAAAGGATGATTTGGTTATCGTAACTGTTTCAGGGCGCGGCGACAAGGACGTTAACCAAGTAGCGGCTTATCTAGGGATTGACCTCTAATTAATTGGTGTGAATAGACGTTAAAAGCGGGGCACGCTTGCAGATTGTTAGCAAGCGCGCCCCGCTTATTTTACCAGCCCAACCAGCCTTTAACTAGAAAGAAGGTGACTGGTACAAATAAAGCTGGTAGGAAGTTAAGGGTTTTGATTTCCCGCAGTTTTAAGAGGGAGATACCTGAGGCGGTAATCAAAAAGCCCCCAATAATAGTTAATTCGGTTACAAGTGGGCCACTAAAGAAGGAAGCCGAAAGAAACTTGGCGATTAGGTAAATACTACTCTGCCAGCAAAATAAGACGGGCGCTCCTAACAGCATCCCCCAACCAAAACTGGCCCCAAAGATAATCGAGGTGACAAAGTCCAAGGTGGCATTGGTAAACAACATGGTGTAGTCAGCCTTAACCGCAGCCATAACAGGCCCGACGATTGATAAGGCCCCAAAGCAGTAGAGCAAGACCCCGGTGGCTAGGCCCTGGCCGACCTGAGATTGGCTGTACTTAGTTACAAGTGCGTTGAATTTTTTGTCGATTTGCCACCAGGTTCCTAACAAAGCCCCAATAGCGAGGCTAACGATAAAGAGGACGTGATAGTGACTTTTGGGCATTGCGTTGGTCAGATTCTCTAAACCAATTCCAAAGGCGGCTAAGCCCATTGCTAAAAAGAGGACTTGGCGGTATTTTTCCTTTAAACCACTGCGGAGTAGGCAGCCGATGCTAGTTCCAACTAGGATGGCGCAGGTATTAGTAAGTGTTCCAATCATTTAATCACGTCCTTAAATAGTATTATTCTTAGCTTACACTTTTTATTAAAATTTGGAAAGTTAAATCTAAAAACTTAATCATGGACGTTTTCCGTATTGTGGGCTTTAGCTTTGACGGAGGCTTCCGTTCCGGCGGCGACCGCTTGTTGATAGTAGTCGCACTTGTATTCAATTGTGGCCAGCGTTTCTTCTAACTGAGCCAGTTGGCCTAACACGTCTTGCCGTAGCTGCTGAAACATGGCCAGTCTTTGCTTAAGGCTAGCGTCTCCTTGATTGCACCAAGCGATAAATTGTTTGATGTCCTTGATTGGCATTCCGGCTTTCTTAATGCATTCGATGATGTTAATGGTGGCGAGATTTTCTTCCGAGAAGGCCCGGTTTCCCGCGGCGTCTTTTTTTAAGTTAGGAATCAACCCTTCCTTATCGTAGTAGCGCAGGGTGTAGGTAGACAGGTTAAACATGGCTGCCACCTGACCAATGGTGTAAGTTTTAGGCTGGGTTGTAGTTGGCATTAAATCAAGTCCTTTCAGTTAAATTAATGTCCGCCGGTTAGGTTGGCAATGATGGTCCCGCAAACAATTAGTCCCAATCCCAGTAGCTGCCAGCCAGTAAGGCTTTCCTTAAAAAGAAAGTAGGAAAGCAAGCTGGCAAAGATAATTCCCACGCCCGACCAGGTGGCGTAGGCAATACTTAGCTTAATTCCCCTTAGGCTAAGCGAGAAGAAGTAAAAGCAAGCACAGTAAGCACTGACTGTAATAATAGTGGGGCCCAGCCTAGAGAAGCCGGCCGACAGTTTAAGAAAGTTAGTGGCAATTAATTCTAAGCAAATAGCGAGTAGCAAGTAGCAGTAGGCCATAGCAGCACCTCTTTTAAAGTAAGTTAAGCTTAGTTTAGCTAACCAGCACGCTGAAAAGCAAGTTTTTTCGTTGATGTAAAATAAACTTGACATTAAGTTTATTATATTTTATATTATGCTTGTAAGAATAGAAGGAAGGCGTTTGAAATGGTAAAACTTTTTTTAGGAATCCTAACGTTATTATTTTTGGTGGCGTTAGTGATAATTTTGGTTAATCGTTCTCACACAGGATACGATGAGATGCAAGTAGCCTTGCAAGCTAAGGGCTACCGCTATGCTTTTTGGTTAGTTTTATTATTTAATTTTATTAGTTTGGGTGGACAGTTAGTAGGAATGATCAGTGCCAGGTGGGCGCTAATTAGTCCGGTAATCAGCATTTGGTTAGGCTTAGTAGTTTATACTTGTTATGCAATTAGTAAGGGAGCCTATTTGCCATTTAAGACCAAGGTGAGCCTAGGTGAAATTGGCTTAGTTTGGTTTGGACCGGGCTTGATTTCATTTGGCCTAGCCTGTTTTGACTGGCTAAGCGCTAAGCAAGTGGCAGTGGTTCTTGATGTTTATTTACTGTTAGCAGGGCTGTTTATGTTGCTAGTAGCCTTTGCCTTAACGGTTAGCCTCAGGAAAAAGCGGGTTTCGGACTAATGAAAAATCTCAAGTTAAAGGCAGCTCGGGCCGGTAAAGACTTATCCCAACAAGAACTAGCCCAGTTAGTCGGGGTTTCGCGCCAAACAATTTCAGCGATTGAAAAGGGCAACTACAACCCGTCGCTTAACCTTTGTATCAAGATTTGTCAGACCTTGGATAAAGGCTTAGACGACTTATTTTGGCCTACTGACTAGAAAGAAGGTGGAATTAATGAAGATGGAAAATACACTCAAATAAATTGGCGGTGACAGATACCGCCTAAAATGCGGAGGTATTTTATGTCGATAATTCAAATTAATAATGTAACTTTTGCTTACCCTAATGGCAGTGAAAATGTTTTTACGGACTTAAATTTACAGTTAGACAGTAGCTGGAAGTTAGGCCTAGTTGGTAGAAACGGTCGGGGCAAAACGACCTTTTTAAAATTACTGTTAGGTAAGTTAGACTACCGGGGCAATATTACCAGTTCACTTAAGTTTGAATACTTTCCTTACCCGGTGGTTGATGAGGATCAGTTTGTCGGTGAGCTTTTACAAGGCATTGCCCCCACTGCCCAGGAATGGGAAGTTGTTAGGGAACTGTCCTATTTAGGGATGGAGGCCGATAGCTTGTGGCTACCATTTTCGACCCTATCTAAGGGGCAGCAAACTAAGGTCCTGCTAGCGGGCTTATTTTTAAAGCCGGCTTGCTTTTTATTGATTGACGAACCAACCAATCACCTAGACGTGGCCGGGCGTAAGTTGGTGGCCAACTATTTAAAAAAGAAAACCGGCTTTATCCTAGTTTCGCATGACCGTAACTTCTTGGATGCCTGTATTGACCACGTTTTATCCCTTAACCGGGCGGATATCAGTCTAACTAAGGGGGATTTTTCGACCTGGCTACAAAACTTTGAAAACGAACAGGCCAATAAGTTAGCCCAAAATGACCGCCTTAAAAAAGAGGTCAAGCGCCTAAAGACGGCGGCCCGTCAATCTGCTAGTTGGTCGGATAAGGTGGAACGGTCTAAAAATGGGACGACCAATTCGGGTTCCAAGCTAGACAAGGGCTATGTTGGTCATAAGTCTGCGAAGATGATGCAACGGTCTAAGAGCTTGCAAAAACGGCAGACCAAGGAATTAGCCGCTAAGGAAGGCTTGCTGAATAATCTCGAGACTATTTCAGAACTAAAGTTAAGCCCGCTAACATTTCACGAACAGCGCCTGGCCTGGGCAGAGAATTTACAGATTACTTATTCCAATGGTTGGAAAAGTAAGGCGGTTAGCTTTGAGTTAAAGCAAGGGCAACGCTTAGCCTTAACAGGGGCTAACGGGAGTGGTAAGAGTAGCTTATTGAAGCTCTTTTTAGGTCAAGCTATCCCTTACCAGGGAAATTTAACGGTTAAGCCCCAACTAAAAATTTCCTACCTGCCTCAGGATGCTAGCTTCTTAGCGGGCCCAATTAAGACTTACGCCGAGCAGCTAGGAACAGATGAGACCTTGCTCTTTACCCTCTTACGGAAGTTAGATTTTGAACGGGACCTGTTTTCAAAAGACATGGCTAACTTTTCGGAGGGCCAAAAAAAGAAGGTCTTAATCGCGGCCAGTCTGTGTCAATCAGCTCACCTCTATATTTGGGATGAGCCCTTAAATTACATTGATATTTATGCCCGGATGCAATTAGAAGCCTTGCTGGTCAAGTTTAAACCCACTATGATTTTGGTTGAACATGATGAGTACTTTTTGCAAGGCTTA
Organism: Ligilactobacillus agilis; assembly: GCF_025311475.1. Taxonomy (NCBI): domain Bacteria; kingdom Bacillati; phylum Bacillota; class Bacilli; order Lactobacillales; family Lactobacillaceae; genus Ligilactobacillus; species Ligilactobacillus agilis. The sequence goes on from NZ_CP104397.1 coordinate 463,545, forward strand.
GCAACTGATTACCTAACCTTATAAGAGGGAAAGATGATTTTCCTAATAGCAGCAGAGATGGTACTAGCTTTTGGTGTTTCCCTATGCCGAGTGCGTCTAAAAATATTAATAAGCAAAGTTCGTGAATATTTTTAGCCTATGTTACAAAAAGTCTTAATTAATTTTATACCTAGAAGTTGAGGAAAATGATGCAGGTAGGTGAAAATAAAGTAGATGATTGAATTACAAGCTATTGGTAAAAGTTACCAAGATAAAGTAGTTTTAAAAGATATTAACTTAAAGATTCAGACAGGTGAATTTATTTGTTTAGTTGGTCCTAGTGGAAGTGGTAAGACGACTTTACTAAAAATGTTAAATCGCTTGGTGGAGCCAAGTAGAGGTAAAATCTTATTGGATAATCGTCCGTTAGAAGACCAATCTGTACAGCAACTACGCTTAAACACCGGTTATGTTTTACAAGAGGTTGCGCTTTTTCCGCATATGACCGTCTTTGAAAATATTGCGTTAATGCTGGAGTTAAAAAAGATTCCTAGAGGTCAGTGGCGAGCTTTAGTTAAAGACTGGCTGCTAAAAGTTGATTTAAATCCTGAGTTATTGGAGCGTTATCCTAGCGAGTTATCAGGAGGTCAGCAGCAGCGAGTGGGGATTGTCCGAGCTTTGATTACTAAACCTAAAGTAATTTTAATGGATGAACCTTTTAGTGCGCTTGATCCCCTAAATCGTCGCCAGTTACAGGCACTAATTAAACGTTTGCAGGTGAAATACCAGCTAACGATTGTTTTTGTTACCCACGATATGGCTGAAGCAAAGTTATTGGCGGATAGATTAGCCTTAATTTATGAGGGAACATTATTACAGTTTGGTCCAGTGGCAGAACTGTTAGCGCAGCCTAAAAATTCCTTAGTGACCCAATTTTTGCAAGGGGGGAAAGCTATTGACTAGTATTGGCCAAGCAGTTTTTGAGCACATGCAATTATCATTAACTGCCCTCTTGCTTGCAAGCTTATTAGCACTTATATTAGCGGTGGTACTTAGGCCCTTTAATAAGCTGTCAGAGTTTGTATTACAGTTGACAGGTATTTTGCAAACCATTCCTTCTCTAGCCATCTTGGGGCTATTAATTCCTTTTTTAGGTATTGGCTTTGGCCCCGCCTTGGTTGCCTTGGTTTTATATGGTCTCTTTCCGATTTTACAAGATACTTTGGTCGGACTCAGAAGTATTGACCCGACCCTTGAGGAAGCAGCCCTTGCATTAGGTCTAACTAACTGGCAAAAGTTTAAGAAAGTTGACTTTCCGCTAGCTTTACCTATGATTTTATCTGGGGTCCGGACAAGTGGTATTATGATTATCGGGACCGCTACTCTAGCCGCCTTAATCGGGGCGGGGGGATTAGGAACTTATATTCTTTTAGGGATTGATCGCCAAGATAATAAGCTAATTTTAATCGGAGCAATTTTATCCGCCGGCTTAGCGATTGGCTTTAGTTTAGTTATTAACCTCTTGAAAAAGTTGAAGTTAAAGCAGATTAGCTTGATAGTTACTATCTTAGTTATTTTAACTGCCGGTTCTTTTTTGCCTCAGATCAAGAACAAAAGTTTTAATCAACCCTTAATAATTGCCGGTAAGCTTGGGACCGAGCCTAACATATTGATTCAAATGTATAAACTGTTAATAGAAAATCAAACCGACATTAAAGTTGAACTAAAGGAAAATTTAGGGAAAACGGCCTTTTTATACCAGGCGCTAAAGTCAGGGGCAATTGATCTTTATCCGGAATTTACTGGGACGATTACCAAAACTTTGTTAAAAAATCCTCCTAAATCTTCAAATAACGCCCGGCTTGTATATGAACAGGCTAAGCTAGGAATTAAACGAGAGGATGACTTGGTTTACCTAAGACCAATGGCCTATCAAAATACTTATGCGTTGGCGGTTAAGCAAGATTTTGCTACCAAATACCATTTACAGACCATTAGTGATTTACAAAAGGTTAGTTCCTTTGCAATAGCCGGTTTTACCCTTGAGTTTAGTCAAAGGGCCGACGGCAACAAAGGCTTACAAAGTAAGTACCAGCTAAATTTAAAGGTGAAAACCATGGAGCCAGCCTTGCGCTATAAGGCGCTTGAGCGAGGGGATATTCAGATTATTGACGTTTACTCGACCGATAGTGAAATCAGACGCTATCACCTTAAAGTCTTGCAAGATAATCGCCAGCTCTTTCCACCTTATCAAGGGGCTCCGTTAATGAGAGCGGAGACCTTGAAAAAATATCCGGCCTTAAAACCAGTTTTAAATCAGTTAGCGGGTAAAATTACAACCAAGCAGATGCAAGAGCTAAATTATCAAGTGGATGTCTTGAAAAAATCACCCCGTCAAGTCGCCCAAAAATTCCTAAGTGAGCAAGGCTTACTTAAATATTAATAAAAAGACCGTTCCTACTTGGGCGGTCTTTTGTAATTACTGGTTCAGTTGGCTAAAATCCGGTTGCCACAAGTCTTGGTAAGTCAGTTTACCGTTTTTATATTCGTATTTGAAAATAGAGCAATTTTTGATGCCCTTAACGGGAAGGCGACTTTGTCCGGTGACTTGGCGGTAGAAGCAAGCGCAGGCGGCACCGTGAGAGACCACCAAGACATTTCCACCTGGGGCGGTTTTCATGAGATCTAAGATAGTTGCTTCCATTCTGCTTCCAACTTCGCTTTGACCTTCACCGCCAAAGGTTTTAAAGAAATCTTCGTAAGGTAAAGGTGGATTTAAGGATTCATCTTGGCCTTCAAAGCGACCAAAATTCCATTCCTTTAGTCCCTTAAGGCGGGTGTAAGGTAAGCTATTATTAGTAACAATCTCTAAGGTATCACTAGCCCGCTCAGAAGTAGAACAAAAGGCAGCGGTAAGCTTTATTTGCCTGTCATTAAAGTAGGCCCGAGCTAGTTTGGCTTGCTTAATACCCAAGTCTGTTAGCGGGGAATCACAAGCGCCTTGAATTTTATGCATTTGGTTAAAGAGCGTTTGCCCGTGGCGCATTAAGTATAGTGTCTTTGTCATTGAACATTCTCCTGGTAAAGCAAGGTTGGTTGGATTAGGTCCTTGAAGGTGAAGTGACCGTCAGCGAAGTCATAAACGCAAATGGCGCAGTTAGTCATGGGCAAAAATTCGCTGCGTTTGTTGGTAATTCCCCAGTAGAAGTTAATCAAAGCCCCACCGTGAGAGACGGCGAGAATATTTTGGCCACTGGTTTGTTCCATAACATCCGTTAGGGTTTCAACCAGCCGGGCTTCAACTTGACTCTGGCCCTCACCGCCGTAGTACTTGAAGAAATCCCCGTAAGGAGCAGGGGGATTTAGGGCTTCGTCTTGTCCTTCAAAACGGCCAAAGCCCCATTCACGCAGGCCCTTTAAGCGGGTGTAAGGGAGGGCGTTGTTAGTGGCAATCTCTAAGGTATCGCTAGTTCGTTCGGCAGTTGAACAAAAGGCAGCGTCAAAGTGAATGCCGGCTTCTTTGAAGTAGCGACCGGCTGCCTGTGCCTGTTTAATCCCAGCTTCCGTCAACGGTGAGTCACACCAACCTTGAATTTTGTGCATTTGGTTAAAGAGGGTTTGCCCGTGGCGCATTAAATATAATTTCTTAGTCATTTGAAAGCACCCCGATTTCTTTAAAGCCGTTAAAGAGTCCGTCGTCCATAAGGTCAGTGGTAATCAAGTCGGCTGCGGCCTTGGTTTCGGGGCCGGCGTTACCCATGGCAACCCCCAAGTTGCAGTAGGTAAACATCGGGATGTCAATCTTGGCGTCCCCAAAAGCTACGGTTTGTTCCTTAGTGGCGTTTAGGAAGGTAAGCAGGTGATCAATGGCGTTAGACTTGGTGATATTTTTAGGGCGGAGGTCACCAAACAAGGCTAACTCGTCCTTGCCGCCCCAAGTTCCTACCTCGAGGTCTGGAAAAGCAGCTTTGGCATCCAAGAAATCCTGGTAGGATTTTAGGGCAAAGCTGATTTTGTTGACGTCAGTCCGGGTGAGGTCTGCCCCTAAAATTAGCCCGTGGAGCTCGTCTTCAACTTTTAAGTTGCTGGTATCTACTTGGGGATTTTTTCCGTGAATGTAGGCTTGAAAGGCGGGCTTGGCTTTGATTTCAAAGTCTGGACTCCCAAACAGGCCGGCGTTACTTTCAAGGTAGAAGGGCAAGTCACGCTCAGTTAGCCAGGCAACGATGGCTTGTTCAGTCTCAAGTGGTAAGGCCTGGTGAAAGATGACCTGGCCGTCATTTTCGACGTAGTTACCATTGCCACCGATAATCCCGTCAAAGCCGATGGCTAACAGTTCCTTAGGTAACTCAGCCTTACTGCGGCCTGAATTGAGGTAAACCCTGTGACCATTTTGGCGGGCGGTCTTGATGGCCGTAACCGCGCTAGCAGGGAGGGTGCCATCATAACCTAGGATGGTTCCATCAATATCTAGGAAAATAAGTTTTTGTTCCATAAATAAGTGTCCTCTCTCGTTATTTGAAATTGCTTACAGTCTATATTATAATTTATTGGTACAAATTATTCAAATCCTAATAACTAGAGGGGGATTTTAGATGAAAATTGAACACCTAGGCTTATTTGTAGCTGATTTAGAGGCGGCTAAGGACTTTTATAGCCAGTATTTTGACGGGCAGGCGGGGCCTAAATACCACAATCCGCGGACAGGCTTTTCCTCTTATTTTATTAACTTGGCGGAAGGGGCGCGGCTAGAACTCTGCCATAAAGCTGACCTACCTCAAGTAGCCACTGAGCGCTTAGGCCTGGCCCACCTGGCTTTTAATCTAGGGTCTAAGGAAGCTGTTGACGCCAAGGTTAAGGAGCTAAGGGCGGCTGGCTGTGATTTGCTTAGTGGTCCGCGAATTACGGGCGATGGCTATTATGAGGCTGTCGTTACAGATTTAGAGGGCAACTTACTTGAATTAACTATCTAAAAAGAGGCCGGAAAATTTTCCCGGCCTCTTTTTGACTAGATTTTATTTAAAACTTAGGCTAAAGCACCCATTGGGTCCCAAGGAGCAAGGACCTTTGGTTCTTCAGTTAGGACTGCTTGTAATTCTGCTGGTAAGAACTTCTTGTTAACAACTACTTGGTAGCAGTATTCGTCCATCCAAGCGTCGCTCATTACGAAGAAGCCTTTCGTCCCGACTTTTTCACCCCAAGAGTTTTCAACCTTCCACTTAGTTGGTTTGTCATCAACTAGGTCAACCCCGGTTAGGACCATGGCGTGAGTCATTAGACTTTCGCCGTAATCGAGCCGGTCTGCCTTAGTCATCTGCATGTCAACGTTGAAAAGTTCATCTTTGTGGTAAAGGTTAGTATCCATGATACCTTTTTGGCGATCTGATTCTTGGCCAACGTCACAACCGAACCAAACACTTTCGCCCGCCTTTAATTGGTCAATGGCAACTTGTTTGAAGGTAGCCATGTCCACGTTTAGGTGCCGAACTTGCCGGCCATCCACAACGTTACCTAACATTTCCACGGTGTACATGTGGTTGTAAGGCTTGTCAGCGGTTGGTGCGTTGATGATAGAAACGTAGTCGCTAAGGTTCCAACCGATGTATTTAGCAAAGAAGGCCTTAGGAGTCAAGTCGCGGTCGATGTGGTAGTTCTTGTCGCTATCACGGTATTCGAAGTCAAACTTAACTGGTGGTTGTCCGAAGCTGTAGCTAGCCATGCGGTAGACTTCCGCTAGCATTTCTTCTTTGCGCTTAGCAATTTCTGCTTCTGAAGCGTTAGCGGCGACTAACTTTCTAAGTTCTACGGCATCCTTACGCAACTTAAGGTTCAAAGTAGCGTTAAATTCGCGGGAAGCGCTGGAGCTGAAGCTTTCAGGCATGACTGACTTAGGTACGACCCCATATTTTTCGATGATGGCCATGAACATATCCCATTGGCCCCCGTCTTGTTGAGGTGTGGTCATCAACCAAGCTACTTTTCGGTCGCTAGTTGGTAATTGAGCAGTGGCTAGGACATTTTGGTAGAAGTAGTTGGCCTTTTCTAGCTTATCCCAAAAGAAAGTGTAGCTTTGGGATAATTCGAAGTCGCCTTCGATTTTGAGCTTATTTTTCATATCGTGACGCATGGTGTTTAAGGCAGCAAACATCCAGCAACGGCCGGATTGTTTTTGGTTGGCCACCTTACCAGTATCAAGGTCGATAGAAAAAACAGGGGCCATGTCAACTTCTGCTTGCCAGTCAGCAGCTGTTTTTAAAATGCCATTTTTAGTCACAGCCCGTTCGATTACGTCGTGGGCAGGTTGGGTATTTAAATTAGCCTGAAAGTCGGCTAATTGTTCTGGACTGATTTCTTTTGTCACAAAAAATTCCTCCTTAAGTGAAACAACTAATTTCATTGTAAACTGATTAGAAATCTAAGTAAAGTCTTAACGGGCTTCTAAGACCTCGGGACCAGTTTGCTTACCGACGATGACGGTGTTTACACGGTCTAAGAAGAGTCCGTGTTCCACCACCCCAACTTGTTTAATGAGGTAGTCGGCTAGGGCATGGGGATCTTCAATTCTACCGAGGTGGAGGTCGATAATGTAGTTATCGGAGTCGGTTAAGAGTAAGCCGCCGTCTGCTTTCTTGCGGAAGCTAGGGTTTAAACCTTTTTCTTCAAAGCGGTCAAAGATGCGTTGGCTCCCATAAGGGATGACTTCAACGGGAAGGGGAAAGGCACCTAGGGTTTCTACCATTTTACTTTCATCGACAATCCACAGGTTTTTCTTAGAGTTAGTGGCTACGATTTTTTCAAATAAGAGGGCGGCGCCACCGCCTTTGATTCCTTGGAAGTCGGCGGAAATTTCGTCGGCCCCATCAATGGTTAAGTCAATGTGGTCAACTTCATCAACCGATTTTAAAGGAATTCCTAGTTCGGTTGCTTGCTTGGCGGTTACGTTAGAGGTCGTAACCCCCACCACGTTTAAACCTTCTTCTTTAACCTTGCGTCCTAGTTCATCCACCATGAATTTGACGGTTGAGCCGGTACCTAGGCCAACAATCATGCCGTCTTTAATCCAGTCGACGGATTTTTGACCAACTAGTTTTTTTAGTTCAGTTTGATTCATTTTTAGTCCCTACTTTCTTAATTAGTTGAAGCGCTCTCTTTTTTAGTGAAATTTAAGCCTTGAGCAAGTCGGCGTATTCAGGGTGTTTTTCAAAAAATTTTTTAGTATATGGGCACAGAGGCAAGACCTTTTTGCCTTCTGCCCTAGCATGTTCTAAGAAGTTAACGGTGATTTTGCCGGCTAACCCCATGCCCCGAGCATCTTCTGACACCCAGGTATGTTCAACCACATAGGTTTGGTTGGCATCAATCATTGAAAAGCCGATATTAGCCAGATGGCGACCTTCTTCGTTGGCGTAATCCATTGAATTATCTGTCCAAGTGTACATAAAATCTAACCCCCAATAAAAATATTTAATTTAAGTTAATTATATCATATTAGCTTGCCTTTTACGTGAAGCCAGCTAAAAAGAATGGTATCATAATAGATAAGTATCGATGAGAGAGGTTAATTCATGAAAAGAGGATTTAAAGTAATTTCTAAGTACAAAGAGCAAGAGATTAAATTACCAACGCGGGCTACTAAAAATGCCGCCGGTTATGATTTTTATGCCCGGGAAGACTTTGTCTTGCCTTCAATTTGGAAGCTGGGCTTTTTAAAAGTGTTACATGCTTTAAGAAAACAAAAAGAAGTCAGTGACGAAGAGTTGTTATTAGGCCAAAAGATTTTAAAGCCCTACCTAGTTCCTACTGGTATCAAGGCTTACATGCAAGCAGACGAATTTTTACTCCTAGCCAACCGCTCAAGTAGTCCCCTAAAGCGGAGCTTGATTTTACCTAACGGGGTCGGCATTGTTGACGCGGATTATTATGATAATGAAGCCAACGAGGGAGAAATTTTCTTCCAGTTATTAAATTTTGGCCTCACAGACCAAGTGATTAAAAAAGGTGAACGGGTCGGGCAGGGCATCTTTATGCCTTACCTCCTAGCCGATGGGGAACAAAGTCCTAGTCAAAAGCGGATTGGGGGCTTTGGGTCTTCCGGCCGTTAAAAGAAGGTGAACTTGTGGCGAAAACCAAAACAAAGTATGTCTGCCAGGAATGTGGTTACAGCTCCCCACGGTATTTGGGCCGCTGTCCTAACTGTGGAGCCTGGAACAGCCTGGTAGAAGAAATCGAAGAAAAGACTAGTCCCAAGGCAGCTGCGAATGCGCGGGTGACCATCAGTGGCACCAAGGTTAGCCCGCAATTAATCGAGCAAGTTAGCATTGAAAAAACACCCCGCATCAAAACCAACCTAAAAGAACTAAACCGGGTGTTAGGCGGGGGGATTGTCCCTGGCTCCTTGGTTTTGATTGGGGGGGACCCGGGAATTGGTAAATCCACCCTATTATTGCAGGTTTCGGGTCAATTAGCTGACTTAAAGAGCCGGGTCTTATACGTTTCTGGTGAAGAAAGTGCCAGTCAAATTAAGATGCGGGCGGACCGGCTAGGGGTTGGCGGTAGCGAATTTTACCTCTACCCCGAAACTGATATGGGGGCGGTTCGTCAAAGTATCAGTGATTTGAAACCAGATTATGTCATTATTGACTCGGTTCAAACCATGCAAGAACCAGAGATGACTTCGGCTGTCGGCAGCGTTGCCCAAATTAGGGAAGTAACCGCCGATTTGATGCAATTAGCCAAGACCAACGGCATTACCATCTTCATTGTTGGCCACGTAACTAAGGGGGGCGCCATTGCCGGACCCAAGATCTTAGAGCACATGGTTGATACCGTCCTTTATTTTGAAGGGGATAAGCAAAGGACCTTTCGGATTTTGCGGGCCGTCAAAAACCGCTTTGGCTCCACCAATGAAATTGGGATTTTTGAGATGCGGGAAGGGGGCTTATATGAGGTCGCTAACCCGTCAGAAATCTTTTTGGAAGAACGGCTGCAAGGTGCAACCGGGTCGGCAGTGGTGGCTTCACTTGAAGGAACCCGCCCAATTTTGGTTGAACTCCAAGCCCTGGTAACCCCAACTGCCTTTGGGAATGCTAAGCGGACCACGACCGGTCTTGACCATAACCGGGTTTCGTTGATTATGGCCGTTTTAGAAAAGCGGGCCGGCTTGCTATTACAAAATCAGGATGCCTACCTAAAGGCCGCGGGGGGCGTTAAGCTAGACGAACCTGCGATTGACTTAGCGATTGCAGTTAGTTTGGTGTCCTCTTACCGGGATAAGGAAACCCGGGCGAGCGACTGCTTTATCGGTGAGTTAGGCTTGACCGGTGAGGTCCGGACGGTGACTAGGATTGAACAACGGGTGGCAGAAGCCGCTAAGCTAGGTTTTAAGCGGGTAATCGTTCCTAAAAATAACCTAGACGGTTGGGACTTTCCGGCTGGCATCCAGGTTTTAGGGGTGACGACTTTAAACGAAGCGCTCCACATTGCCTTTGACTAGGAATATTTTGATGAAAGGAATTGTTAACAATATGCGCAAGAGATTAATCAAGATTGTCTTTGCCATTTTAGGGATTGGGATAGGCTATTCCTTTTTTCCCTGGGCATGGCGTTTAGCTAATTTTAACCAGCCTTGGTTGGTTAATCCAATTATGAATATGTTTTTAGGGTTAGTGATAATGTCTTTTTTAGGTCTACTACTATCTAACCCTTTGGAAGCTTTAATTAAAAAGATTGAAAGTAGCCTCCTCCATCAAAAGCCGGAAGTTTTAATTACAGAGGGAATTTCAATGATTGTCGGCTTAGTGATTGCTGCCTTGATTTCAACTCTGTTCTCGCATTCGCAATTATTCTTCTTTAATACCATTTTACCGGTTGTGTTGATGATTATTTTTGGCTACCTGGGCTTTATCGTGGGGAAGATGCGCTTCAGCGATTTACCTAAGCTTTTTGCCCTTAAGAAAAAGGCCGAAAGTGAAGTGGTGAAAGCTACTCCTGAAGAAGAGGTGCTGGAACGTAAAGTTGGCGAAAACTTTTATAAGTATAAGTTATTAGACACCAATATTTTAATTGATGGTCGGATCTATGATTTAGCCAAGACGGGCTTTTTAGAAGGAACTCTGATTGTACCTAACTTCGTCTTATACGAATTGCAATACATCGCCGATTCTGGTGACAGCATCAAGCGAGTACGGGGCAGACGGGGCTTAGACATCCTAAATAAACTCCGGACCGAAAAGTTAGTTCCGGTTGAAATGTATGAAGGCGACTTTGAAGATATTCAAGAAGTCGATACCAAACTAATCAAGCTGGCTAAGTTGTTGGATGCAGAAATCATCACCAACGACTATAATCTCAATAAGGTTAGCGAGTTTCAAAATGTGCGGGTCCTAAACGTTAATGCCCTGGCTAAGTCCTTAAAGCCCCGGGTAATTCCTGGTGAAAAACTTAATGTAATGGTAATTAAAAATGGGACTGAGCGCCAACAAGGGGTCGCCTATCTAGACGATGGGACCATGATTGTGGTTGAAGACGGGCGCTACTTCATGAATAAGACGATTGAAGTTGAAGTAACAAGTGCCATCCAAACCGATGCCGGCCGGATGATTTTTGCCAAGCCTGCTCATTCCCGGCGAGAAATTAAAGAAAAGAACTAAAAAAATAAGCTCATCAAAATTGATGGGCTTATTTTTTTAGTGTCTATTGCAGTTTAAAGTAGGCGACCGTTTTTTGGAGGTTAGCAGCCGTTTGTTCGTTTTGCTTAGCCACTTGTTTTAATTCCTCAACCTTATTGGTGATGTCCATGGCACTTTCGGTGACTTGGGTGATGCCCTTGGCACTCTCATCGGTTGCGGTATTAACAGCCTGGGTTGATTGGGCAATGGCATCTAGCTTTTGATCTAAGCCCTGGCTGCTTTGGGCGAAGTCTTTGAGAAGGGCCCCGAGGGTTTCGGCTTGCCCCTGGTAATCCTTGGCGATGTCTAGTAGCTGGTTATAACCAGTAGTTACTGTTTCGTTGAGGAAATCCCCGACGTGTTTAGCTTCCCCACTTAATTCAGTTACAACTTGAATGACTTGGGCAGAAACCGTGCTGATTTCATTGGCCACATCACTTGATTGGCTAGCCAGTTGGCCGATTTCTTGGGCGACCACGGCAAAGCCCTTACCGGCTTCACCGGAGCGGGCAGCTTCAATTGCTGCATTTAATGAAAGGAGGTTAGTTTGTTGGGCAATAGCAATAATTTGACTGGTTAATTGTTTAACTTGCTCAACAGCTTGAGCTCCGGCAATTTTGGAGTTAAGTTTAGCAGTAATTGCAGCTACTTCATCATTAGCCTCAGCTTTTTGTTGGCTGGAAGTTTGGTAGATATTTTCTGCTTTAGTGATAGTAGCTTGGCTATCTTTAAAACCGCTATTAGCACGACTGGCAATATCTTGAGTGGTAGTTTTGATTTCCTGAATTGAATCATTGATTTCACTCATTGAGGCGGTTGTTTCTTCCATGGAAGCTGACATTTCTTCCATAGAAGCAGAAACATCAGCAACACCAGCTTGAACTCCGGTAATATTAGTAACCATTTGTTTAGAAGCACTATCTACTGAAGTTGCTCCAGCAGTAATTTTTTTCATAACTTCTTGTAGGTTATCTAGCAGATCATTAACATGGTTAGCCATAGTTTCAAATTCGTCATTTGATTTAATATCTAGACGTTTGGTTAAATCGCCATCAGTATGGGCCAGGTCGTAGATATTTTGGTCGATATTGCGAATAAATTTTTGTAGTACAGATAAACCAAAATTGAGAAAAATAGTTGAAGCAGCTAAGCAAATTAGGCTAATAGCAACTAAGAAGAGAGCTTTTTGCTTGAGCATGGCCATTGCTTCATCGGCACCAAAGTCAACTCCAATAACAGCAACTACCTTACCATTTTTGTCCATAATTGGGCGGTAGACGGTAATTAGATAACCATCTTCAGTTTTTTGAATTTTTGAGTTTGAAGTTACTTGACCCGAGAAAGCTTTAGTGACCAACTCTTTATCACTGGTAAAAGCACTTCCAAGAGCAGTTGGATCATTTTTATCACCGTCTACTTGGAATACGTACTGGTCATTATTTTTAATAATGGTGTAAGCATATTTAATATCACTACCGGTAGTAATTCGGAGTAAGTCTGCCCGGATTTTACGATAGGATGAGTTATTTTTGTGTGTTACACTTACTTTTTTCACGTCAGCTGGATTTAAACTATCGGCTGCTGTCTTAGCAGCTAGTTTACTTTGAGAGATGCCTAGATTTGTAACGGTTGATTTTAAAGAATTAAGAGAACTAAGACTAAAAATGACACAAATGATAAAAACTAAGGTGACAAAAGGAACTAATAACTTAGTCTTGATACTTTTGCCGAATGTAAAACGAACGTGCACATTAATCACAACTTTCTGTATGGAATGGTTTACTAACAAAATCGGATGAAATATATTTAAATTAAGGGCAAAATTCAAATTTCTTGTATATACATGAAGTAATTTGCAACAAATTTCCGAAAGTTTTTCAAAAAAGGTTGTCTGTTACCTAAAAAATGAGTAGAATAAACTGAAAATTATTTTGAAAGGAAAGTTAGTTAATGAGTAAGTTAACGCTGATTTTAGCTACCCTGGTGGCACTTGAATTTTTCTATATCATGTACCTAGAAACATTTAGAACCACCTCTGCCAAGACGGCCAAAGTTTTTAAATTGACACCGGCAGATTTAAGCAACCCTACGGTCCAAACTCTCTTTAAAAATCAAGGGATCTACAACGGGTTACTAGCTGTGTTGATTTTACTAGCAGTCTTTGTGTTTGCAAGTAAGGTCGCGACTGTAATACTAATGGGCTACATTATCTTGGTGGCTGTATATGGAAGTTTAACGAGCAATCCCAAGATTATTTTGATGCAAGGTGGGCTAGCAATTTTAACCTTGCTGAGCACTTTGCTTTAGCCAAGCAAAAGAGCTGTCAGTTTCTCAAAAAATGGAACTGACAGCTCTTTTTTAGTATTAAAAGCGGGCTGTTATAGCTGCGATAACATCTGCTAAGCTGGTGTCTTTTAGCTTGGCAAAGGCTGCTTGCTCAGCCGCGGTATAAACCTGGTCTAAAACGGTCTGAATGTTGGCCCCCACTGGACAGTTGGGATTAGTCTTGGGGTCGATATGAAGGAGGCGTTGCATGTCGATAGCCTGGTAAACATCGTAGAGATTGATTTCAGCCGGACTTTTGGCTAGGTTAGCCCCGGCTGCTCCTTGCCTAGTGACAATTAGACCGGCAGTGCGTAAATTACTCATGAGACTTCGGACCACGCTGGGATTAGCTTCTATGCTGGCTGCGATTTGCCGACTGGAACGGTCGCCGTCTTTGAAAATTTCGAGGTAGGCAAGAATGTGGATGGCGTCACTTAATTTATATGAAAACTTCATTAATAAATCCTCCGCAAATTTAGCTGCTAGCATTTTAGCATGGTTTTTAGAGCTTACGCAAGCTTAGTTTTGGAGTAGGTTAGCGATTGCAGCCGTAATTTCCAGGGGCTGTTTGCCTAAGACGGTGGTTAAATCATCACTTGGCTGAGCTAAATCTCCCAGTGAATTTGGAATTTGGAAGGAGGCGTAAAGGGCAGCTGTTTCATGGTCTAAACCAGTTTGCACCAGGCTGTTAACGTAATCTTCGTGGCTAAGCTTAGTTAGGGTTACTGTTTGGTTAGTAGCTGTACCTACGGCTTGAGCTAGGTCTTCATAGCTAAGGGGAGTTCCGGCAAATTCGTAGACTTCCTTAGGATGTGCCATCAATAAGACGTTAGCTGCCGCTTGGGCATATTCACTTTCAAGGGCCCAGCCGGTTTTATTATCTGCCCAGTAAGCTCCGGTTTGGGTTTGAGCTAAGCCAGAAATTAAGCCTAGTTCATTTTCAAAGTACCAGTTATTACGTAAAAAACTGTGCTTAATGCCGCTAGCTTGAAGTAGCTGTTCGGTTAACTTATGGTCAGCTGCTAAGCCGGCTTGGGCGCTATTAGCGTGGGGGTAGCTAGTGTAGGCAACGTAGGTAACCCCCGCCTTCTTTAAGGTGTTAACAACATTTTGGTGTTGAATATCCCGGCTAACTGCTCCTCCTGGTTGCGAAGAAATAAAGAGAACTTTATCAATCCCCGTTAAGGCCTTGGTTAGTTCAACTTCACTGTCATAGTCAGCAGGGCGAATTTCTAGGTCAGGGAAGAGTTGTTTAGCCTTAGTTAGGTTACGAGCAATAATGACTAACTCTTGACTGGGGAGCTTTTCTAATAGAGCCTTAACGGCGGCTTGACCAAATTTGCCGGTAGCGGCGGTAACTGCATATTTCATAAAAAACATCCTTTCAACTTGTTGCCTTATCATTTACAAGTATTATCATAGCACATGTTATTTTTAAGTCAACATGTTTTTAAAATAATTTCTTGTGCTATACTAGATTAGAAAGAAAAAGAGTGGAGGAAGGAAATGACAACAATTCGCGATGTTGCTAAGTTGGCAGGGGTTTCACCTTCAACTGCCTCAAGAGTGTTACACGATAGCGACATGATTAGTGAAGCAACCAAAAAGAAAGTCCGTCAAGCCATGAAGGAGCTAGATTATTCACCTAACTACTTGGCGCAAAATTTGGCTAATAAAAGTAATAATATGATTGGGATTGTTTTACCGGTCCGTCATGATCAACCAGCCCTCAGTAATAACCCGTTCTTCATGCAGATTATCCAAGGAATTGTAACCGTTTGTAATCAACGTAATTACATGGTTAGCTTGGCTACTGGGCAAACCGATGAGGAATTAATCACGAATTTGACAACGTTAAGCAAGCAGGGGCAGATTAATAAGTTTATCTTTGTTTACTCGAAGGAAAATGACCCGGTCTTTGATTATGTTCAAAAGCGAACGGAAGCCGAGACCATTGTGGTGGGCAGTCCTTACGCTAAGGTCACTAAAAGGGCCCGTTACGTGAACAACGACAACGTTCAAGCGGGGAAGGATTTGACTAATTACCTCCTCAAACGAGGCTACCAAGAGGTAGCTTACGTTTACTCTAATTTAAGTGAAGTGGTTCAAGAAGACCGGTATATGGGTTACAAAGATGCCCTAAAGGCCAAGGCCGAACATTTATTGTGCTTGGAGTCCAGCGACCAAACCGAATTAGTAGCTAATTTTTTGGAGACTAATCCAGAGGTGGATGCCTTTGTAGCCTGTGACGATATGACGGCTATTTTTCTTCAACAAATTTTGACTAGGTTAGGGCTAGCGGCCAATGCCTATGGGTTGGCGGGCTTTAATAACTCTTTGATTGGGCAGCTGGTTCATCCAAGCTTGACGTCAGTTGAGATTCACCCCTATGAATTGGGGATGGAAGCGGCTAAGCTTTTAACCCAGGCAACCACTAAGAACTACCTCTTAGTTGAACATACCATTATCAAACGGGATTCAACCAAGTAATAATAGGTGCAGCTAATGCAAGTTAGGCAGGCTTGACATTGGCTGTGCCTTTTTATTTAAGCAAATTAAAAATTTATTTACGAAACCGGTTGCGTAAGTTTTGTGCCTGTGCTATGATATGAAATGTAAGGCCTTCCAGTTTATTGGTGAACTATAACAATTAATGTTAACTAAAGGGTGGTAATAATAGTGAAACGAATTTTTGAAATTGATCCTTGGAAAATCATCAGTCATGATTTGAATCCAGCAGATAAAAGATTACAGGAAAGTATGACCAGTATTGGTAACGAATACATGGGAATGCGGGGGATGTTTGAAGAAAAATATTCTGCCGATAGCCATAAGGGAATTTATCTCGGGGGCGTTTGGTTCCCTGATAAGACCCGAGTTGGTTGGTGGAAAAACGGTTACCCTGAATACTTTGGTAAAGTCATTAACGCGGTAGACTTTGTTTCCGTAGACATTAAGCTTAACGGTGAATCAATCGACCTTGCCCAAGATAAGTATTCGGACTTTGAAGTTAGCCTGGATATGCAAAAAGGGATTTTGACTCGGACTTACACAATCCACAGAGGCGAAGCTAAGTTAAAGGTGACTTCAACTCGCTTCTTGAGTATTGACTTAAAAGAACTTTACGCTAACCGACTTGAATTTGAAAACGTGGGCTCAGTTCCGGTTAGAGTCGAAGTTGCTTCTAAAATTGACGCTGACGTTTATAACGAAGATGCTAACTACGATGAACAATTTTGGAATGTCTTAGGCAAAGAAGTGTCTGCCAAAGAGGGACGCTTAGTAGCTCAGACAATCCCTAATAACTTTGGTACCCCACAATTCATGACCGAGATGGCTATGTTTAATAGTGGCGACTTAGAGGCCGTTGACTTGGGGCAAACAGCTGAAAAAGAAGTAGTCAATACTTTGGCTACTGAATTAGCAGTTGGGGCTAAGGCTAACTTTGAAAAACGAGTAATCGTTACGACTTCGCGTGATTATGAAACTAAAGCAGACTTAGACCAAGCTACTAGCAAGCTCCTTGATTTACAAGCAGAAAAGACTTTTGACCAATTACTAGCTGATCAAAAGGAGGCTTGGGCTAAGCGGTGGCAAAAAGCGGATGTGACAATTAGTGGTAATGACGAAGCTCAACAAGGGATTCGTTTTAACCTCTTCCAACTCTTTTCCACTTACTACGGTGATGACGCCCGCTTAAACATTGGGCCTAAGGGCTTTACTGGTGAAAAGTACGGTGGCGCTACTTACTGGGATACCGAAGCTTTTGCGGTGCCATTATATTTATCAACCGCAGATCAAAGTGTAACGAGAAATTTGTTGGAATACCGCTACAAGCAGTTGCCAGGTGCCTATCATAATGCTAAGCAACAAGGCTTAAAGGGTGCCTTGTACCCAATGGTAACTTTCAACGGAATTGAATGCCATAACGAATGGGAAATTACTTTTGAAGAAATTCACCGTAACGGAACAATTGCCTATGCAATTTATAACTATACTCGTTATACCGGTGATCAAGAATATGTGACCCACGATGGCTTCGACGTCTTAGTCGGGATTGCCCGTTTCTGGGCCGACCGGGTTCACTACTCCCAACGCAATGACAAGTACATGATTCACGGAGTTACTGGACCAAACGAATACGAAAACAACGTCAATAACAACTGGTATACTAACATGTTGGCTAAATGGTGCTTAACTTACACCGACGAAATTGCAGCTAAAGTTGGGGAAGATAAATTAGCAGAACTAGGTTTAAACCAAGCTGAACGTGACAAGTGGCGCGAGATTGTAGCCAAGATGTACTTACCAGAAGATGAAGAACTAGGAATCTTTGTTCAACATGATGGCTTCTTAGACAAAGATTTACGTCCGGTGTCAGCCATCCCTGCCGACCAATTACCATTGAACCAAAACTGGTCATGGGACCATATTTTAAGGTCACCATATATCAAGCAGGCCGACGTTTTACAAGGGATTTACTACTTCATTGATAAGTTTAGTCCAGCTCAAAAGAAGGCTAACTTTGACTTCTACGAACCATTTACAGTTCACGAATCAAGCTTATCTCCATCCATCCACGCGGTGTTAGCTGCTGATTTACATGAAGAAGATAAGGCGGTTGAAATGTACTCACGGACAGCCCGCTTAGATTTGGATAACTACAATAACGATACCAACGATGGTTTGCACATTACCTCTATGACAGGTAGTTGGTTAGCGATTGTTCAAGGTTTTGCAGGCATGCGGGTAATTGATGATCAGTTAGTCTTTAACCCATTTGTTCCTAAGGACTGGGATGGCTATAACTTCCACATTAACTTTAGAGGGCGCCTTTTGAGCGTAAACGTGGATAAAGCGGGTACCAAGATTGACTTACTAGCAGGTGACGATTTAACAATCAAGTTGAACGGTACCGAAGAAACATTAACAGCATAGGAGGCATTAGTTTGAAGGGTGTAGCATTTGATTTAGATGGGGTAATTACGGATACCGCCAAGTTTCACTTTGAGGCTTGGAGTAAGTTAGCCTTAGAAAAATTTGACTTAGAGTTACCGGCTGAATTTGAAAGTCAGCTCAAGGGAATTAGCCGGATTGAATCGTTAGAGCGTATCTTAGCTTTTGGTAAGTTAAGCGGCAAGTATACCCCAGCGCAAGTTGCTGAGTTAGCGGACGAAAAGAATACTTATTATGTAGCGGCTATTTCCAAGTTGACTCAAGCAGATATCTTACCAGGCATTAGCCAACTCTTAGCAGATTTAAAGGCACAGCAAGTGAAATTGTCACTGGCTTCGGCTTCCAAGAATGCGCCCATGATTTTAGAAAAATTAGGGTTACTGACTTATTTTGATGCCATCGTGGATCCAAGTAAGTTGAAGGCTGGCAAACCAGCGCCAGATATTTTCATTGAAGCAGCTAAGGCAGTTGGACTAGCACCTAGTGAATGTGTGGGCTTAGAGGATGCTAGTGCGGGAGTTGCTGCCATTAAGGCTGCAGGTATGGTAGCCGTAGCAATTGGTGATAAAGAAGAGTTAGCTCAAGCAGATACAGTAGTTAGTTCAACGGCTGACTTAAACTATGACCTATTGGTTACTAGTTACCAACAAGCACAAGGCAAATAAACACTAAATTACAGCAATTCTACAATAGGGGTGGAAAGGGAATCTTTCTGCCCTTTTTTGTAGATAGGCAAAGGGATGATTAAATGGTAACGTTAGCTGATGTAGCTAAGGAGGCGCACGTCTCTAAGATGACGGTTTCACGGGTAATTAACCACCCCGAAAAAGTCACTAAAGAACTGCAAAAGATAGTCTTTGAAGCAATGGCTAAGTTAGATTATCAACCTAATTTAGCAGCTAGGGCTTTGGCTAGTCATAAAACGCGGATTATAAAATTATTTATTTTAGAAGAAATGTCGGTAGTAGAGCCCTACTATATGACTTTACTGGTGGGAATTTCTAAGCAACTCGAAAAACACGGGTATACACTCCAAGTCACTCCTAAACTCGAGTTAAATCCAGGTTTGTGTGACGGCTATATTATTACCGGCTTAAGGGAGCTAGATTACAGTAAATTAGCTGCCTTTCATAAACCTTTAATCTTATTTGGTGATAATCGGCATGGCTATGATTTCGTTGATAACGATAATTATGAAGGGTTAAGGCTAGCTACTCATTATGCCTTAAAGTGTGGTTATGAACACTTAGTTTACGTTGGGACGGATATCGAAGAGCCGTTTGAACTAAAACGTCGTCAAGGTTATTTAGACGTGTTGGCAGAATCTAAACTTCAAAGTGAATTATATTTCTGTGCTAATCATTCACATATAGCTGCAAACTTAATCAAGGCTAAAGATGCTCAGTGGCAAGCTAATACCTGCTTTATTTGCGCTAGCGACCGGATTGCCTTAGGGGTTAGTCGGGCCTTAAAGGCTAGTGGTAAAGCGGTGGGCGAAGATTTTGGCGTAATTGGTCATGACGGGGTCTTTTTGGATCAAGTCGGTGACTTGACTACCATTAAACAACCGATTTTAGAAATGGGCCAGGCCTTAGTTGAAATTTTGTTAGCCAAAATTAATGGTCAGGATAGTAGTAATTACCAACGAATCTATAAGTCAAAACTAGTAGTGCGCACTAGCACGAGAAAGGAAACAGATGCTTATGCAACCAATCATCTATCAGATTTATCCTAAAAGTTTTCAAGATAGTAACCACGATGGCATTGGGGATTTAAAGGGAATTGAACAACGTTTGGATTATCTAAAGGACTTAGGGGTTACCATGCTATGGTTGAATCCAATCTATAAGTCACCTCAAGTCGATAATGGCTACGATGTGGCCGATTACTACCAAATTGATCCCAGCTTTGGGACTTTATCTGATTTTAAAGCCTTAGTTGCTGCTGCCCATGAGCGGGGCTTAAAAATCATTATGGACTTTGTCATGAATCATACCTCAGATGAGCATCCCTGGTTTAAAGAGGCGCTAAAAGGGGCTGATAATCCCTACCATGATTACTATTTGTGGCAGACGGCCCCTAGTGGGCAGTTGCCTAATAACTGGGCTTCCTTTTTTGGGGGGAGCGTTTGGGAACCAGTTGGTCATAATGAGTATTATTTTCACCTGTTTGATAAGCGGATGCCAGATTTAAACTGGCATAACCGTAAGGTCCGCCAAGAAATGGTTAAGATTGCCCAGTATTGGCTTAACTTAGGGGTTGATGGTTTTCGTCTGGATGCCTTTATTCACATCGTAAAGGCCGATTTTAAACAAAATGTGATTACGGCTAAAAAAGGTCCCCAAATAGCTGAGGAATACTATGCTAACTTGCCTTTAGTCCAAGAATATTTAGAAGAGTTTATCAGTAAGTTAAAGCAACAAAAGCCGGATTTATTTATCATCGGGGAAGCAGCTAGTGCCGAGGTTAGTTTAGGTTTTGATTACACTAACCCTAAGCGGGACTTGTGTGATACGGTGGTAACGTTTAGGTACTTTAAAGAAAAACCGAGCCCAGACTTGCCTGCCTTGGCCCGGCAAACGTTGGACTTAGTTCACCTAAAAACGGAACTTTCCAAGTGGCAACAAGGATTGGGCTTAGGGGCCTTGCCGACCTTATACTGGAATAATCATGATTTACCTCGAGTTTTGAGTCGGTTTGAAGTTCCAAGTGAGGCTAAGGAAAAATTGGCCAAGAGTCTAGCAGTAGCAATGTATCTCCAAAGGGGAATCCCTTGCATTTATTATGGAGAGGAGTTAGGGTTAGAGTCCTTGGAATTAAAGACGGTGGAAGCTTACCAAGAAAAGCTCGAGCTCAAGCAGGCCCTAGCAGCTGGCTATAGCCAAAATCAAATCGAGGCTAAATTACCATTGAAACATAAAATGGCGGCGCGGACCCCAATGCCTTGGGACGACACTAAAGTTCACCAAGGTTTTAGTGACGCTACCCCGTGGTTAGAAACTAAAGAGGACGCCCCAGTAACGGTTACAGCCCAGTTGCACCGGGCCGATAGTTGCCTTAGTGCCTACAAGCAACTGTTAGCTTTAAAGAAAACTCCGTTATTTACAGCCGGGCAAGAAATTATTCTGCCAAGTGCAGAGGATTTAGTAGTCTTTGAGCGCCAGTTAAATAATAAACGAGCCTTAGTTTTAGCCAACCTGTCTGCTAAATCGCAAGTCTTTAAAGGGGAGTTTGTCCCCCAGACTTGTGCATTTAAAAACGGAGACTACCAAGTAGTTGAACAAGAGATAAGATTAGCTGCTTATAGCAGTTGCGTCTTTATTAATGATGAGGAGGAAGCTTAATGAATCTAGCAGCATTATATCATCGTCCTGATAGTGAAATGGCCTATTTAAAAACGCCGACGGTCTTTCAAATTCGATTACGGACCGCTAAAGCTGACGTAAGTAAGGTCAGTTTGTATTATGGAGACCCTTATGGTAATAAGGTTAATGAAAAAGACGAAAGCCAGTGGGAGTATCAAGAAGTTGCGATGACCAAACTGGGGACTAGCGAGTTATATGATTATTGGCAAGCGGAAGTGTCTTTACCCTTAAAGCGGCTGCAATACTTGTTTGCGGTAGACTTTAAGGACGGACAAAGTTATTTTTATGATGACCGCCATGTTTGGCCCGCAACCAAAAAGCATTTATTAGCAAGCACCTGCTTTAGAATGCCTTACTTCCACGAAGTTGACCGGAAAAAAGCACCTGCTTGGGTTAAAGACACAGTTTGGTATCAAATTTTTCCTGAAAGATTTGCCAACGGCGATAAGAGTAATGACCCTAAGGGCACCTTAGCCTGGGGAAGTGTTCCACCTAGTCGGACTAACTACTTTGGTGGGGATTTGCAAGGGGTAATCGACCACTTAGATTATTTAAAAGAATTAGGAATTGGGGGGATTTACTTCTGTCCGCTCTTTACAGCCGGATCTAACCACAAGTATGACACCATCGATTACTTTAACATTGACCCTGCCTTTGGAGACAAGGCTAAGTTTAAGGAGTTAGTTGATGAGGCTCACAAACGGGGCATCAAAATTATGCTGGATGCAGTCTTTAACCATATGGGAGATTTTGCTATGCAGTGGCAAGATGTGGTTAAAAATGGCCAGGCTTCTCGTTTTAGTGATTGGTTCCACGTTAAATCATTCCCCGTTTCTTATGAAGAAGATGACCTAGAACATGCAAAAAACATCAGCTATGATGTTTTTGCCAATACGCCCCACATGCCTAAACTTAATACCGCTAACCCAGAAGTTAAGGCCTACCTCTTAGAAATAGCGACCTATTGGATTAAGCAATTCGATATCGATGCATGGCGGTTAGATGTGGCTAACGAAGTCGACCATCATTTTTGGAAAGCCTTCTATGAGGCTACGCATGCGCTGAAACCAGATTTCTATGTTGTTGGCGAAGTATGGCACTCAGCCCAAGCTTGGTTAGCCCAAGAAGAATTTGATGCAATTATGAACTATCCCTTTACAGAGGCTATTTTGGATGGAGTCATCTTAAAGAAAACGAAGCCTAAAGAAATGTTGGCTGCGCTTCTGGATAACTTGATGAAGTATCGGGATCAAACTAACCAAGTGATGTTAAATTCCCTCGACACACATGATACGGCTCGAATTTTAACTTTAGCTAAAGGAAATCAAGATTTGGTTAAACAAGCCTTGGCGTTAATGTTTATACTTCCAGGTAGCCCTTGCATTTATTATGGGACTGAAGTTGGAATGGCTGGGGGCAATGATCCTGCTTGCCGGGCCTGCATGGTATGGGATCAAACTAAGCAGGACTTAGAAATGCTAACTTTCACTAAGAAATTAATTGCTTTAAGAAAGAGATACACAAGTTACTTAAATCAGGTTCCAAGCTGGAGTGAGCAAGCGGGCTTAGTAACCTTGAATTTGGGTCAAAAATTGCAGGCAAGCTTTAACTTGAGCCACCAAGCTGTCGCCCTCCCTAAAGTTAGTCAGCCTTTATTAGCAAATGGCTTAAGTGATAAGCAGTTAAAGGCTGGTGGCTTTGTAATCAGTTTAGCTGACTAAAACGATTTTTGAGTAAGTTGATTTTGTTAAAAAAGTTAAATTTTATTTAAAAAATAAACGTCTAAGAATTATTAGCAGTTGTTAATAAACTTAGGCGTTTTTGATTGCTTTTTGTAACTAGTAAGAGAGGCTGAATAATAGAATGATAAGAATTTAAGTTAGCGGTAACAATAACGGTGAAAACGGTTGCGTAAACCCGAATTTATGAGTATCATAAGAGACGTAATCAAGAAACGGCTTCCAAAAGCTGTTGTTGGGAGGAAATATCATGGGTATTTGGAAAAAAGTCGGTTTAGCAACGCTAGCCGCTGGTTTAACTGTTGGATTAGCTGCTTGTGGTAGCAAGTCAAGCGAAAGTAACCAAAAAACCTTAACTGTTACTGTTGATAAGGGTTATAAGGACTACATCAACGACATTAAGGGTGACTTTGAAAAGAAAAACGGGGTTAAGGTGGTCGTTAAGACTAAGGATGCTTTGACAACCCTTGATTCTTTGAAGTTAGATGGGCCTGCTGGGAAAGCGGCTGACGTAATGATGGCTCCATTTGACCGGGTGGCTGTCTTAGGTAAGCAAGGCCAATTAGCAACAGTTAAGTTGGCTGATGACGGGCGATACAACGACGCAGATAAGAAAAATGTTACGCTAAAGGGCAAGACTTACGGTGAACCCGTAACGATCGAAACCTTGGTTATGTATTATAACAAAGACTTAATTAAGAAAGCCCCAACTTCCTTTAAGGAATTGGAAGCCTTATCTAAGGACAGCAAGTTTGCCTATGAAAATGATAAGACCAAGAACGTAGCCTTCTTAACTCAATGGACTAACTTCTACAATGCTTACGGTTTAATTAAGGGTTACGGTGGTTATGTCTTTGGTGATAACGGAACTAACCCTAAAGAAATTGGCTTGAATAACAAGGGTGCTGTTGAAGGGTTAACATACATCAGCGATTGGTTCAAGAATGTTTGGCCAAAAGGTATGATGTCAGCTTCATCTAACGAAAACTTTGTAACCGACCAATTCACAAGTGGCAAGACAGCTGTTATTATCGATGGTCCTTGGATGGCTGCTAAGTATAAGAAAGCTAAGGTTAACTACGGTGTGGCAGCATTGCCAACCCTTGACAATGGTAACAAGTATCAAGCCTTCGGTGGTGGTAAAGCTTGGGTTATTTCTAACTACTCCAAACAAAAAGGCTTAAGCCAAAAGTGGTTAGACTATGTAACTAACAAGAAGAACCAAACTAAGTTCTTTAACGATACCAATGAAGTACCTGCTAACGAACAAGCGCGTGATGCAGTTGCTAAGGGTGATAATGACTTAGCGAAAGCGGTTATTGCACAATACAAGGATGCAGATCCAATGCCAAACATCCCAGAAATGGCAGAAGTTTGGACTGGGGCTGAAAACTTAATTGTTGATTCAGCTGCTGGTAAGAAGACACCTCAACAAGCTGCAGATGCTGCTGTAAAGCAAATCAAGCAAACAATTCAACAAAAATATAAAGATTAAGATTCAACAATAGTTTTGAGGAGGGGTGGAGCTCTTGAAATCGCTAATTTTCAAGTCCGCCCCTCTTTTTATCAAGGGAGGAAGATCTTATGAAAAGTAAAAATCCTCAAAAAGCCATGTTACTGTCGCTTATCCCTGGGTTAGGTCAGATCAGTAATGGTCAAAAGGCCAAGGGGGGCATCTTTCTAGGTGTTTTTGCCCTGTTCATTATTGAAATGCTAACCTTTGGGGCTAGTGCGGTTGATGGCATCGTCAGTCTAGGTCATAATCCTGGCGTTGACAACTCAATGTTTTTACTGGTTAGAGGGACCTTGCAGTTATTAATTCTCGTTTTATTTGTAATGTTTTATGTTATTAACATGGTAGATGCTAAGCACGTTGCCCAAATCCTTAATAAGGGTGGCCAGGTAGGAACAAGCTTTGCTGATATTAAGGAAAGCTTAGCCACTCACGGGTTTCCATACTTACTAACTTTTCCGGCTTACATTTTAATGATTTTTACAATCATTTTGCCGGTGCTGGTGACCTTGTTTATGGCTTTTACCAACTATGACTTTAACCACATTCCACCTGCTGCCTTAATTTCTTGGACGGGCTTGGAAAACTTAAAAGCCATCTTTACGTTAAGTTCTTATAAGGCAACCTTTGGAGCAGTCTTTGGGTGGACTTTAATCTGGACCTTATGTGCCTCAACTTTACAAATTGTCTTAGGAATCTTTACCGCGGTAGTTGCTCACCAAGACTTTATCAAGGGGAAAAAGATATTTGGGATTATCTTCTTACTTCCATGGGCGGTGCCAGCCTTCGTAACCATTTTGAGTTTTTCAAATATTTTCAACGATTCGGCTGGGGCAATCAACGTGCAAGTAATTCCATTTTTGAACCACTTATTCCCATTCCTACACATTCCACAAATTTCCTGGATGACAGATCCATTTTGGACTAAGGTAGCTTTGATAATGATTCAAGGATGGTTAGGTTTCCCATACGTTTACGTTTTAGTAACCGGGATTTTGCAATCGATCTCCGACGACTTATACGAAGCAGCAACAATCGATGGAGCTAGTGCATGGCAAAAATTCAGAAACATTACCTTACCTGCTATTTTTGCAGTGGCCGCTCCAACCTTTGTTACCCAATACACCTTTAACTTCAATAACTTCTCCATTATTTACCTCTTTAATAATGGGGGCCCTGGCGATGTCGGCGGTGGGGCTGGTAATACAGATATCTTAATTTCCTGGATTTACAAATTAACCACTGGGACGACGCCACAATACGGCTTAGCATCTGCAATTACCATTATTATTTCCTTAATCGTAATTGGAATTTCCTTAGCCGTCTTCAAGAAGACAAAAGCGTTTGATATGGAGGGATAGTTATGGCAGCAAAGAAAAAATCAAGAAGCTCCATTAAGCGGCAACGGTTTATCAAGCACTTCTTTACTTACCTCTATATGGTTGTACTAGCGGTGATTATCATTTACCCACTGTTAATTACCATGTTGACGGCTTTTAAGAATAGTGATGTAGTTGCCTTTACTTTAAGCTTCAAGGGACCTTGGACCTTAGCTAACTTTACGAGCTTATTTACGGATACACTTTATGGTACTTGGTATTGGAATACACTAGCAATTTCAATTATGACCACCATTGTTCAGGTAGCAGTTGTTACCTTGGCAGGTTATACCTACAGTCGGTATAACTTTGTCGGGAAGAAATGGTCACTGACATTTTTCTT
Source organism: Ligilactobacillus agilis (assembly GCF_025311475.1). Lineage (NCBI taxonomy): Bacteria > Bacillati > Bacillota > Bacilli > Lactobacillales > Lactobacillaceae > Ligilactobacillus > Ligilactobacillus agilis. The sequence continues at coordinate 489,811 of NZ_CP104397.1, forward strand.
AGTGGTACAAATGGTACCAACCATGGCCGCCTTAACAGCCTTTTATGTATTAGGCATGTTGCTGAATGGTTTGGATCACTACTGGTTCTTAACTTTAATCTACATCGGTGGTGGGATTCCTATGAATGCTTGGTTAATGAAGGGTTACTTTGACACCGTTCCTTACGACTTTGACGAGTCGGCCAAACTAGACGGTGCCGGTAACTTCACCATTTTCTGGAAGATTGTCATGCCGTTAGTTAAACCAATGATTGCGGTTCAAGCTCTTTGGGCATTTATGGGACCGTTCGGAGATTATATGTTAGCTCGTTACTTATTGAGAGAAGAAAATCACTTAACAGTTGCTGTCGGGTTACAAGAATTTATTTCTGACCCTAAAGATCAACAAGTAGCCTTGTTCGCAGCCGGGGCCATCTTGGTAGCCTTACCAATTTGTGCACTGTTCTTCTACTTGCAACGCTACTTTGTAACTGGTTTAACAGCTGGTGGTGCCAAGGGTTAAATTTGATTGGGGGAAAAAGAGATGCGCAGACGGCCATTTCCGTTTAATTACTTTACAAATTTTGCTTCGGTTAAGCGCTTGTTTTTAGAGCGGGGGAGCTATTCTTGGGGGCAGTTAATTTTAGTAACCCTCTTCTTATTAGCGCTGGTGGTCTTACCTGTCCCCTTCTTTTATCAAGGGCAAACCGATACTGATCTAGCTTTATATATGCCCAGGGTTAATAAGTTGTTAGCTAATCCTAAACTAGAGCGGGTGGCCAAAACGACTCCTTACACTAAGTCAGGCTATGCGTTTAAAGGCAAACAGGTTTTATTGACTAACCGAAGTGAGATTGTAGGGGTTAATTTAGATAAACAAGATATTGCTAGTCATAAAACGGCGCTTTCGCTGAATAATAACAGCTTTGTCTTAAAGGATAAAGGCGTCAGTTACCATCTCTTTTACACTAAGCAATTTGCACCTAATCAAGGTAAGTTAAAGCAACAGTTAAGTCAAACTTGGTTTTTACGTAATAAGGCAGCGATTAGTTTTTCAATGATGACCTTAGTATTAAACCTCTTTTTGGTAACTAATTTACTCTTTAGCTTCGGGGCGGCCTTCTTCTTGTGGCTAGCTAGAAAGAGTCCAGCCTTAACCATTAATTCCTATAAGGAAGCGGTGGGGCTAATGGTTGGTATTTTAGGGCCAGCGACCTTATTAACAATGATTGTTGAATTTGTTAAGTTTGATATTTCCTTGGCAATTTCAATTCAGATGATTGCGGCCGTCTGTTTGATGTTAGTGGTTTATGCTAAAACCCACTTCAACGAGCACTATTTAAACGACGAAAGGATTGGTAACAGATGAAATGGTGGCAAAAAGCAGTTGTTTATCAGATTTATCCCCGCTCATTTCAAGATAGCAACGGCGATGGGATTGGGGATTTACCCGGAATTATTAGCCGCTTAGATTACTTGGCTAAGCTAGGAATCGGGGCCATTTGGTTGTCACCGGTTTACCAATCTCCTAACGTTGATAATGGTTATGATATTAGTGATTATCAAGCAATTGCTGAAGAATATGGTAGCATGGAAGATATGGACTTATTAATTAAAGAAGCTCGTAAACGGCAGATTAGAATTGTGATGGATTTAGTAGTTAACCACACTTCTGACCAGCATCCCTGGTTTATTGAAGCTAAGCGGAGTAAAACTAACCCTTACCATGATTTCTATGTCTGGAGTGACCAAGCTAATGATTTGGGCTCAACTTTTGGTGGAAGCGCCTGGGAGTATGATGAGCACCTCAAGCAATACTACCTGCACTTATTTACCAAGCAACAGCCTGATTTGAATTGGGCCAATGAGAACTTGCGTAAGGCCATCTACCAAATGATGAATTTTTGGATTGCCAAAGGAATTGGTGGTTTTCGGATGGATGTGATTGATTTAATCGGTAAACAACCGGCGCAAAAGATTACGGCCAACGGTCCCAAACTCCATACTTACTTGCAAGAAATGAATCAAGCCACTTTTGGTAACAGCGACTTAATGACAGTCGGTGAAACTTGGGGGGCAAGTCCTAAGGAAGCTAAGCTATATTCTGATCCTAAACGCCAAGAGTTAGCGATGGTCTTCCAGTTTGAACACATGACTTTAGACCAGGGGCAAAGCAAGTGGGATGTAAAATCCTTGGATGTGGCTAAGTTAAAGCAGGTCTTAAGTAAATGGCAGCAGGAATTAAGTCAAACTGGCTGGAACAGTCTTTTTTGGAATAATCATGACCTCCCAAGAATTGTTTCGCGCTGGGGTGATGAAGGTCAGTACCGGCTTAAGAGTGCTAAGCTATTTGCAATCCTACTTCACTTGATGAAGGGAACCCCTTATATCTACCAGGGTGAAGAAATTGGGATGACTAATCGCAAGGTGACTTCTATTGACCAAGTTGATGATATTGAAAGTAGAAATGCTTACCAAGAGTTATTAGCTCAAGGGTTGAGTCAGAAAGAGGCCTTGGCTGCTATTAATAAAGTGGGACGTGATAACGCACGGACCCCAATGCAATGGGATGCAAGTCCCAATGCGGGCTTCAGTCAAGGCCAACCTTGGCTAGCTGTTAACCCTAATTATCAAACAATTAACGTTGCGCAAGCTTTAGCGGACCCTAATTCTATTTTCTACACTTATCAAAAGTTAATTGAACTCAGAAATAATAATCCCTTAGTGGTTTTAGGTGACTACCAACTTTTAAAGACCAGCCCTGAAGTATTTGCTTACTACCGAACTTACCAGGAGCAAAAATGGTTAGTGGTAGCTAATCTTAGTCACAAGGAAAATTCAATTGAAATAACAGATGAAATAAGCCAAGTCATCCTCGATAACGGGGCTAAGCCTTTAGTTAAGGGACACAACTTGTTAGAACCATACGATGCCTTGGTAGTTAAATTAGCATAGGAGTGATTTTCATGGCAGAATTGCAATTAAAACACATTTATAAACATTACGATAACGCAGAACCAGGGGTTTACAACGTTACCGACTTTAACCTAGATATTGCCGATCGTGAGTTCATTGTTTTTGTCGGTCCTTCTGGGTGCGGTAAATCAACTACCTTACGGATGATTGCTGGACTAGAAGATATTTCCAAAGGGGAATTTTTAATTGATGGGCGCGTAGTTAATGATGAAGCCCCTAAAGACCGCGACATTGCGATGGTTTTCCAAAATTACGCTTTGTATCCCCATATGTCAGTTTATGATAACATGGCCTTTGGTTTGAAATTAAGAAAGTATGATAAGGCCGAAATCGATAAGCGGGTTCACCATGCAGCCGATATCTTAGGCCTAGAAAAATTCCTTCAAAGAAAGCCAGCTGACCTATCTGGGGGACAACGTCAACGGGTTGCCTTAGGGCGGGCAATCGTTCGGGATGCACCCATCTTTTTGATGGACGAACCCTTGTCTAACTTGGATGCTAAACTCCGGGTTTCAATGAGAGCCGAAATTGCTAAGTTACACCGTGAGTTAAAGACAACTACGATTTACGTAACCCACGATCAAACCGAAGCGATGACAATGGCCGACCGGATTGTAGTTATGCGTGATGGTAAGATTCAACAAGTGGGAACCCCACAAGAAATTTATAATAATCCCGCTAATGTCTTTGTAGGTGGCTTCATTGGGTCTCCTGCCATGAACTTCTTTAAAGTCACTCTTAAAGGTAATAAGATTTTTGATACTAAGCACGATTTAGAGCTAGAAGTGCCAGAAGGTTGCCTCAAAGTTCTTAAGGACAAAGGCTATGAAGGTAAGGAAGTTATCTTTGGAATTCGGCCTGAAGATATTCACTCAGAACGTGCCTTCCTGGAAACATTCCCTAATTCCGTTGTTAAGGCGGAAGTAGTCGTTTCAGAATTGCTAGGAGCAGAATCCCAACTTTACAGTAAGGTGGGTGCAACTGAATTTGTTTCTAAGGTTAACGCCCGTGACTTTATGCAACCAGGTGAAAGCCTTGAGCTAGGCTTTGATGTTAATAAGGCGCATTTCTTTGACCCTGAAAGTGAATTAGCAGTTTACTAGTCTCATCAAGGATAAAAAGGTTAGTTGGACAGACTTCCAACTAGCCTTTTTTTGCTTGCTTGTTAGTTAGGAAGGCATTAAGCTAATAATGATGAGGTGAACCATGAAGAAGATACTAATTTTTGAAGACGAACCAGCAATTATTGAAGCAATCAAGCAAGAGCTCACCAAGTGGCAGTATCAAGTTGAGGCTATTAGTGACTGGGAGCACGTGTTAGAACAGGTCCAAACCTTTAAGCCGGAGTTAATCTTGATGGATATTTCTTTACCGGCCTTTGATGGCTTTTATTGGACGCAAAAGCTAAGGGAGTTTACTAAGGTACCAATTATTTTCATTTCGTCGGCAGACCTCAACCAAAATGCCGTGCGTGCGCTAATGATCGGGGCTGACGATTACCTGGTAAAACCCTTTGCACTTGATTTGTTGGTGGCCAAGATGCAAGTCTTATTTAAGCGCTTAGATCAACAGCCAGACGAACACCTCTTAACCTTTGCTAGCTATCAGCTAAACCAGCTAACTAATGAGTTAAGTCAAGGAGAAGCTGTGGTTAAGCTAACTCCAACCGAGAGTTTGATTTTAAAACTATTAGTAATCAATCAAGGTGAAATTGTAACGAAGCTAAAGTTAATTCAAGCTTTATGGCAGGGGAATAATTTTATCGATGAAAATGCCTTGAATGTCAACATTAGCCGCCTACGGACTAAATTAGAACCAGTTGGATTAAAGGATAAGTTAGTAACGGTTAGGGGGAAGGGGTACTTATTGGTATTATGAGAGTTTATCTAAAGAGTTTATTGGATAAGTGGCCGTTAATACTAGCCTACTTTGCCAGTATTTTGGCTGTGACCCTACTTGTTTACCTAAAGTCGCTTTCCTTTGAATTAGTCTTAGACTACCTGCGGTTAACGTGGCTATTTGCTTTAGGGGGTCTTGTACTTAGTGTATTGTCTGAAGCAAGGAAGCTGGTGTTATTAGAGAAGGGGAAGAGTCCTTTGGGTAGTAGTTACTTAGAACAAGCTTATGAAGCATACTTAGCTGACCAGGAGGCTCAATTAAAGGAAACCGAGCGGCAGTTGCGGACGATTTATGAAGAGCGGGCGGATTATTTAAAAATTTGGAGTCATGAAATCAAAACCCCGCTGACCGCCTTAACCTTGTTAGCCCAAACTAAAGAAGAAATTCCGGCCACCGAAGTTAATCACCAAGTTGACGTGGCTAGTTACCAATTAAATTTGCTGCTTAACTATGAGCGGATGGCCGATTTTAATCATGACCTGGATTTTCGTCCGGTTGATTTATTAGCTTTGATTCAAGCAGTGGCCCAAAAAAACATGAATTTTTTTATCGCGAAAAATATTGGCCTGCAAGTTGAGGTCAAACCGGTGAAGGTAGTCACTGATTCTAAGTGGTTGAGTTTTATAGTCGAACAAATTTTGATTAACGCTGCCAAGTATAGTGGGGCTAACAAGATCGTCAAGATTAGTTACCAGGCGGGCAAATTGGAGGTTAGTGACCAAGGAATTGGCATCAGTGCTAGTGATTTGCCCCGCATTTTTGAGGCGGGTTTTACCGGCGCAAATGGTCGTAAGTATGGGGCTGCTACTGGGATGGGCTTGTATATTGTTAAAAACATGGCCCAAAAGTTAAACATCGATTTAAAGGTGAGCTCTATTTTAGACCAGGGGACGGTAGTTAGCTTGAATTTCAACTAAAAATAACAAATTGTAAGGTTTTTGCTTTAATCGTAACTAGGATTAGAACAAAAGCCTTTTTATAATGAGAATATAAATTAAAGCAAAGGGGAAATTAGTAGTGGCAATCTTAACTTTAAAGCACGTAACTAAAAGTTTTAACAAGCAGACTAAGGTTTTAAAAGACATTAACTTTGAGGTGGAAAAAGGAGAATATGTAGCCATAATGGGGGAATCAGGGGCAGGTAAGTCAACCTTACTAAACATCATCGCAACCTTGGATAAGGCTACTAGTGGGGAAGTTAGCCTAACCGGTTTTGATTTAAATAAGTTAAAGGAAAGCGAAGCTGCCAAATTTAGACGCCAACACTTGGGCTTTGTTTTTCAACACTTTAACCTTTTAGATACATTGAGTAACCGTGACAATATTTACCTACCAATGGTTTTAAATAAGGAAAAGCATCAAGAAATGGCTCAGCGCTTAGAACCGCTAGCAAGTCAATTGGAAATTGACGCCTTATTAGACCGCTATCCTTACGAAATTTCTGGAGGACAGGCACAACGGATTGCGGTTGCCCGGGCATTAATTACCAAACCGGAACTATTATTAGCCGATGAACCGACGGGGGCGCTCGATTCCCAAAATACTAAGCGGTTATTAGACCTATTTACTAAGGTTAACCAAGCGGGCCAAACCATCTTGATGGTAACCCATAGTGCGTTAGCGGCTAGTTACTCCAAGCGGACCCTCTTTATTAAAGATGGGCTGATTTATCACGAACTCTACCGCGGAGATTCCAGCCAACAAGAGTACCTGCAAAAAATCTCTGCGGGCTTAACTGCACTAACCAGTGAAGGGGGGCTTAATTAATGTTAGAACTAAAATTGGGTTGGCAGAGTTTGCGTAATAATAAGCAACTGTATCTGCCATTTACCCTAGCAACTTCGTTGTTAATAGGAGTCTTTTATATTTTTCAAGCGATTATTAACAACGACTCGCTTGCCAAGATTCCGACTGCTTCGGCGATTAATTCTATTATGCAAGTGGCTTTAGTCTTTACTTCCTTAATTATTGTAGTCTTTATGTTTTACATTAATAATATTGTCGCCAAGCAACGGAATAAGGAATTAGGACTTTATAGTATGTTAGGGATGACTAAGGCTAACCTCTTCTTCCTAGTTTTGGGAGTGGACGTGTGTTTATTTGGCTTTAGTCTAGTTTTAGGTTTATTAATCGGTTTAAGTTTTATAAAGTTTGTTTTATTAGCATTTGTTAAACTCCTAGATTTGAAGTTAGTCCACCTTACTGTATTTAGCGGGCAAGCACTCTTGCTAACGGTGGCCTTCTTCCTTGCAATCTTCATGGCTTTGTTGTTAGTAGACTTGGCCAAACTAAGTCAGGTCCGGCCGGTAGAGCTATGGAACGCTACCAAAAAAGGGGAGCGCCTCCCAAAGAATTCATGGTTTACTAAGCTGTTAGGATTAGCGGGAGTGGCAACGTTAATAGGAGGTTACTATCTCTCTGTCATTACTAAGCCGAATGCTTCGGTTATTACTACCTTCTTTTTGGCGATTATTTTAGTAGTAATAGGCACCTACGCCCTTTTTACCAGTGCAAGTATTTTCTTTTTGAACTTACTAAAGCAAAACAAAAATTATTATTATAAACGTAATCACTTTATCACCGTCTCAGGAATGCTATACCGGATGAAGCAAAACGGGGTGGGGCTGGCTTCCATCTGCCTTTTATGTACGGCTTCAATCGTGGCTTTGGTTGCAACCAGCAGTTTAATGGCGGGTAAGGACAATCAAATTAAGCAAGGCGCGCCACTTGATGTAAGCATTACGAGCAAAAAAATCACGCCAGCTACCTATAAAAAGGCTCAGGAATTGGCAGCTAAGTACAAGGTAACCTTAATTAATAAAAAGTCCCAACGGATTAGTCATTTAGCGTTGGCAAATATTGAAGCAGGTCAGTTAAAAATTAGTCAAGATGCCAACACCGCTAACTACGAAGTGTTAACTTTACCACTAGCTGATTATAACCGGGTTGAGGGCACAAATTATCACTTGAAAAATAATGAACTGCTAGTTTATGCAACAGATAAAAAGGTGAAGCTAAAACACCTGCAAATTAAGGGCAAGAATTATCGGGTAAGAATGTTATCTGAATATAAATATCGCTTAGGCGATGTTGCGACCTTAACAGGATTGTATTTGATTGCTCCCGACGCTAAGAGTGCGCAATCCTTATTGAATATCCCCCTAAACGAAACCTATAGCTTTGATCTTAAGGGGACGGATCAGGCTAAGAAAAATTACAGCCAAGCCGCTAGTCAGCAGCTAAAGGGGCGTAATTCTGAAAATTTTGTCACCACTAAAGTTGAAGTCAGCGAAATTATAAACCAATTTTATGGGGGCATGTTATTTGTAGGCTTAATGCTCAGTGTGACGATGCTATTAACAACTGGGATGATTATCTACTATAAGCAGGTTTCTGAAGGTTATGCTGACCGGGCTCGCTTTAAGACGATGCAACAAGTGGGCTTGAGTTTAGCGGAAACTAAACAAGCAATCAATAGCCAGGTGCTGATGGTCTTTATGTTTCCAATTGTAGTGGCAGCAATTCACCTATGTTTTGCCTTACCTGCTTTAGCTAGTGTCTTGAAGCTCTTTTCGATGTATGATTTGAAGTTACTGCTAATTGTGGCTGTGACGATGCTAGCAATTTTAATTGTAATCTACTTGTTGATTTACAGTTTAACTACCAAGGTCTATCGCCGAATTGTTAACGCTGATTAAAAAAGAGGAGCAGATTGAAAAATCTGCTCCTCTTTTTTCGGCTAACGAATGACCCAAACTGAAATGGGGGCATACTTAGCCATATAAGCCGCTTGACTGCCGAGGTGACGTGCCAGTCCTTTCTTAGCTAAAGAACCGATAATTAAGAGGTCGGGCTGAAGTTGCGGGATGATTTGTTTAACAATTGTTTCACCTGGATTTCCCTTGGCAGTGAGGGTTTTAACTTGGCTAACACCAGCTTTCTGGGCTTGACGCTGGTATTTTGTTAGGTGTTCGGCTAAATCACGATACTTACCGTGAATAAAATCTTTATCTAGTGATTCATAAACGTTGATGTCATGTTCTTCCAAGACGGAAATAATGTCTAATTCGGCCGAATTTTGTTTAGCAAAATTGATGGCGTAATCAAAGGCCTTAAGCGCGTCGGCTGAGTCATCAACCCCAACTAAAATTTTATTAAAGTTCATCAAGCACACTTCCTTTTGTTTGACTTTGGGCGGCTAACTTAGCTTGAAGTTTCTTATCACCTTGGTGAAGTTCGACCACCGTCCAAACTAATAAGGCCAAGATAGCGACAATCAAGAAGTAGGCGATTCCGTGGGCCCATGCCAACTGACTAGCGCTAGGATTATCACCAAAGAAGTCAGCGATTGAATCAGGCAGGCCCTTCATGTTAAGGACAGTCAGTGAAATAACTGAGAGCCAACCGAAGAATTTAACCACGGGGCTATTTTTGAAACGTTTGCCCATTTCGACTTCACTATTAGTCATCAGTAAGAGGGGCAACATTGAAAATGGTAATGCAAAGGCTAAGAAGACCTGTGAGTTATTCATTAAGGTGTTAATAGCTTCGTGTTGCTTAATGACGCTTAAGTGGTTAGTCATTGCCACACAGATTAAGACTGGAATAACAGAAATTAAACGGGTAATTAAGCGGCGGGCCCACAGTGGCATTTTCATGTGGACGAATCCTTCCATAATGACTTGACCGGTTAGGGTTCCTGTGATAGTTGAGTTTTGCCCTGAAGCTAGTAAAGCAACCGCAAACAGGGTTGAGAGAATTCCGGAACGAGCGACCTCAACTAAGATACCGTTACTTAGAGTCGAAGTGTCAGATAAAGCATGGTACAAGCCAAAGAAGGATGGATCTTGGACAGAACCGGTCTTAAAAACGGCCACTCCCATGATTAATAACAAGGAATTGACGATGAAGGCAAATGTTAGTTGGATATTTGAATCCCAAGTGGTAAAACGTACTGTCCGGGCAACATCTTCTTCATCGTGGTGGTTAATTTTTCTTGTTTGAGAAATAGCTGAATGAAGGTAAAGATTATGGGGCATTACAGTAGCTCCAATAATCCCAAGGGCCCCTTTAATAGGGGTTAAGCCGCCAACGTTTGGATGGTCAGAGAAAGTTTGCGCGCTAGGAATTAAGCCGGCAACAACTTGTGACCAGTTGGGGTTTGAAAGGGCTACTTGGTAGCAGAAAACAAATAAAATTACCAAAATCAAACAAACTACTAGGGCTTCAATTTTCCGAAAACCAACTTTAGTTAGCAATAATAAGAGCAAAACATCAAAAACGGTTAAGAAAACAGCAAAGACTAGCGGAATATTGAAGAGGAGGTAAAGTGCAATAGCAGCCCCGATAACTTCGGCAATATCGGTTGCCATGATGGCTAACTCCGTTAAAATCCAAAGCACAATCCCTAAACTTTTACTGGTGCGGGCTCTGATTGCTTGGGCAAGGTCCATCTGACTTACGATGCCCAGTTTGGCGGCCATATATTGGAGCAACATGGCAATCAAACTCGACATTAAAATCACAGACATTAACAGGTAGGAGAAGTCTTGCCCACCAGTGATAGAAGTTGACCAGTTACCAGGATCCATGTAACCAACCGCAACAAGTGCACCGGGGCCAGAATACATGAAGAGGGTTTTGAGAAACCCTTTACCCTTGGGAACTTCAACCGTCCCATTAATTTCTTCAAGCGAGGGGCCGTTAGCATATTCGATTAGGTGGTGCTTACGACTCACAGAACTATTTGCTTCCATAATTAAATCACTCCTTAAAAAAATACAAAGTAATAATAACATTATTTAACTAGAATGTTAATATATTTTTTAGGTTAACCTAAAAAATATCCAAAAAATTAGAATAAAAGAGTTTATAAAAAAGCTTGTCTTAGAGTTAACTCTAAGTTCTATAATGTGAATTGTAAGTTAAATGCGGTTACACAGAAAGGAAGGATTAGTGCTATGAAGAAAGCAATTTTTGAAGAAGCGGGAAAGATGGGTGTGGTCGAAGCGCCAGTACCTGTGATTGAAAATGATGATGACGTGATTATTAAGGTGGTTAGAGCTTGTGTATGTGGGTCTGATTTGTGGGCTTACTCTGCTGGTGATGCTAAGGAGGCCCATTCAGAAAACTCCGGTCATGAAGCGCTTGGAATTGTAGAAGCAGTGGGGCCTGCAATTAACACGGTCAAAAAAGGTGACTTCGTAATTGTGCCATTTACTCATGGTTGCGGTCACTGTCCGGCTTGTTTGGCGGGCTTTGATGGGGTTTGTCAAGCTCACAGTAATAATTTTAGCATGGGCTTTCAAGCACAATACCTTAAGTTTGCTTACGGTGACTGGGCTTTAGTCAAGGTTCCTGGGCAACCTAGTGACTATAGCGAAGGAATGCTTAAATCACTTTTAACCTTATCAGATGTGATGGCTACAGGTTATCACGCCGCTGTGACTGCCCGTGTTTCTAAGGGGGATAAGGTAGTAGTTGTCGGTGACGGGGCCGTTGGTCAGTGCGCAGTTATTGCAGCCAAGATGTTGGGGGCTGCCCAAATTATTATTATGAGTCGCCATGAAGACCGGCAACAAATGGCACTCGAATCTGGGGCAACTGCCTTTGTGGCTGAACGTGGTCAGGAAGGAATTGATAAGGTACTTGAATTGACTGGCGGAAGCGGGGCAGATGCAGTCTTAGAATGTGTTGGTGCTCAAGCTGCGACTGAACAAGCCTTTGGCGTGGTTCGCCCAGGTGGCCGGATTGGCCGGGTAGGCTTGCCACATGGCGAAAAGATGGCCCCAACCGCTACTTTTTACCGCAATATTACCTTAGCTGGTGGGCCTGCTTCGGTAACAACTTACGATAAAAAAGTTCTATTAAAAGCTGTTTTAGACGGGGAGATTAATCCGGGCAAGGTCTTTACTCATAGCTATAAACTTGACCAAATTAACCAAGCTTACCAAGACATGGCAGCTAGAAAGACAATCAAATCTTACATTGTGTTTGATGACTAATTAAGCAAGCGCGCTGAAATACGAGTTGTATTTTGGCGCGCTTATTTCTTGCCCTTTACTTTTAGATAATGAATAATAGAGACAAAAGCATTTATTTGAGGTGAGAATGTGAAAGTCAAAGATATTATTACAACAGGAATTTACACGGTGTTATATTTTATTTTGATGTCGCTTGGGACCCTAATTGCGGTTTTGTTAACCCATAATCCTAATATGAAGTTTGCCCCTGCAATTACAGCCTTGTTAGCCGGGACGGTCTATATGTTATTGGTTGTTAAGGTGCAAAAATTTGGCGCGATCACTTTGATGGCGGCTGTACTAGGACTATTTTTCTTGGTGTCTGGTCATTCCATGTTAGCTTTTATCCCCAGCTTGTTATGCGGACTTTTAGCTGATGTAGCCGCTAAGTTAGGCCGTTATCAAAGTAAGTTCTTAAATCTATTATCTTACTGCTTGTTTTCGTTAGGTAACCTAGCGCCAATTATCATGATGTGGACTATGAAACAAGCCTATATTAGTCAGCTGTTAGCTAAGGGAAAAGATATGGCTTACGTTCACAAGGTGTTAATTAATTTTGATTTAGGAAATGTGTCAGTGTTAGTAGGAACGATTCTGATTTGCGCTATCGTCGGGGGCTTGTTTGGTCAGTATTTAGTAAGTAAACATTTTAAGGCTGCGGGGCTAGTTTGATGAACCGGGGTTATGATGTCAGGACCAAACTGCTATTTTTACTCTTAGCTAATTATTATGCCTTAGTTACTCCTGGGATAGGGGTGATTTGGGTTTTGATTTTATTATTTAGCTTGGATTTTATTTGGCGGCACGAATACGTGCGGCTAGCAAGCTACCTTATCTTTTTTGGTTTGGCAACGGCCTGTTTAAGCTTGAATATAGATGAAGCTAGTCATCCTTACCTAGGCTTCTTTTTATTAGGCGGACTGACAATCATGCCGTGTTTTATGGTGGGGTTGAGTATCCTACGGACGCCTGTTCATGAGTTCATTCAGACCTTACGTAAGTGGCGGGTGCCCGAGAGTATTTTACTGGTTTTGGCAGTGGCAATGAGATTTTTACCAACGGTCACGGAAAGTTACCTAAATATTAGGGCTGCACTTAAGTTGAGGGGTGAATTTGTAAGTTGGTATCAGTACTTGCTTCACCCCCTAGCCTACTTTGAAAAAATCTTAGTCCCCTTACTATTAAATGCCACCCGCCTGGGCCAAGACTTAACAATTGCAGCCTTGACGAAGGCGGTTGGTAGCCACCATAAGACTTCTTATCGTAATTATGTTTTTACTGGTAAGGATTACCTAGGCTGGTTTGGCTTAGGCGGGTTAGTGCTTTTTACCTTAGGAGGTTTTTTATGATAGAGGTTGAAAATTTAAGTTTTACCTATGCTGGTCAGAAAAAGCCTGCGCTTAAAATCCCCCACTTAGAAATAGCTGCGGGGCGGTGTGTCGTTTTAACCGGGATCAGTGGCAGTGGTAAGAGCACCTTTTTAAGGGTTTTAAATGGCTTGATTCCGGAATATTTCCCGGGAAATTTACAGGGAAAAGTAACGCTTAACCAGCAAGATTTGACCCAGCAGAGTGTAGAAGAGATTGCGGCCCAAGTGGGTTCTGTCTTTCAAAATCCCCGGCGGCAATTTTTCTTTGCTAAGGTCAGTGATGAGTTAGCTTTTCCTGCTGAAAATCAAGGGCAAGCACCTGAACGAATTTGGCAGCAACTAAGAGTAACTGAGCAAGAATTGGGACTAGCAGGTTTGTTATCAGCCAAACTAGCTGAGCTTTCGGGAGGACAAAAGCAGCGGGTAGCATTAGCAGCAGCCCAAATGCAGCGGCCCCAGATTTTGGTCTTGGATGAACCGACGGCTAACTTGGACAAGCAAGGTATCGCGTTGTTGCAGGCAAATTTAGCCAAATTAAAGGCTCAGGGTCTAACCATCATTATCGCAGAGCATCGGTTGGATTATTTACGTGAGGTGGCTGATGATTATTACTATTTTACTGCCGGTGAAATTAAACGAAGTTGGACTAAGGCGGAGTGGTTAAAACTTACAGACCAGCAGCGGATGGCTTATGGATTAAGGCCGCTCCAAGTGAAAGCTTTTTCTAAAGCTAGGTTGCAGGTGACTGGCCAAAATACACTGGCATTGAAGGATTTTACTTTGAAATGGCATCAACAAGAGTTAGGCTGGCTAAAGGAATTTAGCTTAACTTCGGGTATTATTTATGGCTTAACAGGAGCTAACGGTCTGGGAAAAACCAGTTTAGCTAAGGTTTTGGTGGGTTTAAAAAAAGTACGGTCACATTTGACTTGGAATGAGCGGGCGCTGACGCAACGGGCCTTACTAGCTAAAAGTAGTTTGTTAATGCAAGATGTTAGCCAGCAACTATTTTTGCCCACAGTTCAAGCTGAACTAAACGCTAGTGGGGCCACGGAGCAAGAGGTGACTGCGATGGTAGCCAAGCTGGATTTAAGCGAGTTATTAGCCAGTCACCCCTTTAGCCTTTCTGGTGGGCAGCAACAAAGAGTGGCGTTAGGTCGCGCTTTACTTGCACAAAAAGAATTATTTATTTTAGACGAGCCAACTAGCGGGTTAGATGAGCAAAATATGCGCCGGGTGGCAGATTTGCTGTTAGAATTAAAAAGTTCCAAGCGAATAGTAATGGTGATTAGTCATGATCAGGAGTTAATTAATTTAACTTGCGATGAAGTTTTGAACTTATCCGATTTTTTAACTAAGAAGTAGTTTATTTTTAAGGCTATTCATTGTATGATTATTAAGTATATTGTAATTTAAAAGAAAGAGGCGCTTAATAGTGGCAAAAAATAAAATTCGCGTTCGTTATGCTCCTAGTCCTACAGGACACTTGCACATCGGTAATGCGCGAACAGCATTATTCAACTATTTATTTGCACGACGTAATAAAGGAACGTTTGTAATCAGAATTGAAGATACTGATACTAAACGTAATATTGCGGATGGTGAAAGAAGCCAATTAGATAATTTAACTTGGTTAGGGATGGACTGGGATGAAGGTCCAGACAAGCCAGGTAACTATGGCCCATACCGTCAATCAGAACGTAAGGAAATCTATGCTCCTTTAATTCAAGAATTATTGGACAAAGATTTGGCTTATGAATCTTACATGACCGAAGAAGAACTAGCAGCTCAACGTGAGGAACAAAAGGCCAATGGTGAAGCTCCTCGCTATGTTTACGAATACGAAGGTATGACTAAAGAAGAAATCGCTGCTAAGCAAGCTGAGGCTAAGGCTAAGGGCTTAAAACCAGTTGTGCGGATTCGGGTTCCTCATAACAAGGTTTATGAATGGGATGACATGGTTAAAGGTCACATCAGCTTTAAATCCGATACAATCGGGGGCGACTTTGTTATCCAAAAACGTGATGGAATGCCTACTTACAACTTTGCGGTAGTTGTTGATGACCACTTGATGGAAATCAGTCACGTCTTGCGGGGGGATGACCATGTTGCCAACACACCTAAGCAATTGGTAGTTTATGAAGCTTTTGGTTGGCAAGCACCTGAATTTGGGCACATGTCTTTAATCATTAACACTGAAACTGGTAAGAAGTTAAGTAAGCGTGATGAATCTGTGCTTCAATTCATCGAACAATATCGTTCGTTGGGTTACTTGCCAGAAGCAATGTTTAATTTCATTACCCTACTTGGTTGGTCACCAGTTGGTGAAGATGAAATTTATAGCAGACAAGAATTCATCAAGATGTTTGATCCTAAGCGTTTAAGCAAATCACCAGCTGCCTTTGACGGTAAGAAGCTTGAATGGATTAACAACCAATATGTTAAAGCTGCTGGTGAAGATGAAATTATGCACTCAGCTTTACTACAATTAATCAAGGCTGGCAAGATTGAAGCAGATCCAGATCCATTGAAACTTGAATGGGCACGGAAGTTAATCAGCCTTTACAAGCACCAAATGTCTTATACTGGTCAAATTGTTGATATGGCAGAAGTTTTCTTCGAAGAACCACCTGCATTAAGTGAAGCTGCTAAGAATGAATTAGCTGATGAATCAGCTAAGGTAGTTTTAGAAGCATTTGCTAAGAAGGCTAAGGCATTACCATTGTTTGATGGTCCTGCAATTATGGCAGCCATTAAGGAAATTCAAAAAGAAACAAAGGTTAAAGGCCGTAAGCTTTATATGCCAATTCGAATTGCGACAACTAGAGAAACACATGGCCCAGAATTAGGACCATCAATTGAACTTTTGGGTCGTCAAAAGGCTTTGGCTCATTTAGACCAAACTTTAGCTGAAATGAACTAGCTACAATATAGTAGGCTAGCAGTTAGTATAACTGCTAGCCTTTTTTTATTATTTGTGGCATGATATATAGTGAGTAAGTATATTTTTAAATGGGATTAGGTGGGTTAGAAATGATTCAATTGTATAATACCTTAACTAAGCAAAAAGAAGAGTTTAAGCCCCAAAAGCCAGGTCAAGTGTTAATGTATGTTTGTGGACCAACGGTTTATAATTATATTCATATTGGTAATGCTAGAAGTGCCATCGCATTTGATACAATCCGGCGTTACTTTGAATATCGGGGTTATAAAGTTAAATATGTTTCCAACTTTACGGATGTTGATGATAAGATTATTAAGGCTAGTCAAAAACTAGGTTTATCTGTTAAGGAAGTGACAGATAAATTTATTGCGGCTTTTTATGAAGACACAGCGGCTTTAAACGTCAAAAAAGCAACCCTAAATCCAAGGGTTATGGATACGATGGATGATATCATTGATTTTGTTGCTGCTTTAATCGAGAAGGGTTATGCTTATGAGATTAAAGGTGATGTTTATTACCGGGCGCGGAAGTTTAAAAATTATGGCCAGCTCTCAGGACAATCAATAGATGCCTTAGAACAAGGAGCATCGGAACGCTTAAGTAGTGAAGATCAAGCTAAAAAAGAAGATCCACTAGATTTTGCACTCTGGAAGGCAGCCAAGCCAGGGGAAATCTCTTGGCAGTCTCCTTGGGGATTAGGTCGTCCAGGTTGGCACATTGAATGTTCCGTAATGGCAACCAAATATTTGGGAACTACGATTGATATTCATGCTGGGGGACAAGATTTAGAATTTCCACACCATGAAAATGAAATTGCCCAAAGTGAAGCAAAAACGGGTCAAAAATTTGCTAATTATTGGTTACACAACGGTTTTGTTACTATCGGTGAAGATGACGAAAAAATGAGCAAGTCCCTAGGTAACTTTGTGACTGTTCATGATTTAGTGAAACAAGTTGATCCACAGGTAATCCGTTTCTTTATGGCAACAACGCAATATCGGCGCCCAATTCGTTACAGTCAAGCAAACCTTGATGAAGCAGCTAATAATTTAGCTAAGCTAAAAACCGCTTTGACTAACTTGACTTTTAGGTTGCAAGATGCGAGTGAAGGACAGCTAGAAAGTGATGTTAAGGCTGAATTTGATAGCTATGAAGCAAGTTTTACAAAGGCAATGGATGATGATTTTAATGCCCAAAATGGGATTGCGGCTGTTTATGAAATGGCTAAGCAGATGAACATTTATGCTGAAAGAACAAAGGTTATCAAAGAAACGATTGATTATTTATTAGTAAACTTTAAGCGAATACTAGCGGTATTTGGAATCGAATTTGAAGAAGATACCACTTCAGATGAAGCAATCGAAGCTTTAATTGCAGAAAGAAAAGCCGCTAGGGCAGAAAAGAATTTTGCTAGAAGTGATGAAATTCGTGATCAATTAAAAGCACAGGGAATCATTTTAGAAGATACCCCACAAGGGACAAGATGGAAGAGAGTTTAATGGTAGAAACAGATTATCAACAAATGAATGGGATTGCCCTAGCATATATGGGTGATGCTATTTATGAAGTATATGTTAGACAACACCTACTGGCTAAAGGTATGACTAAGCCAACCAAATTACACCACCGTGCAACTCATTATGTGTCGGCTAAAGCGCAGGCATTTTTAATTGAAAAAATGCAGGCGGAAGAACTTTTAACAACAACTGAGTTAGATTATTTTAAGCGGGGGCGAAATGCCAAGAGTTATACTTCAGCTAAAAATACGTCGGTAGTAACTTACCGAATTTCAACTGGGTTTGAAGCTTTATTTGGCTATCTATACTTAAGTGGTCAAAAAGACCGGTTGGACTATTTAGCACAGTGGTGTATCGAAACAGTAGAAAGGGAAGGTAAATAATGGCAGACAAAAAGGTAGAAGACTTTGTAATTGGACGTCATCCAGCCAAAGCGGCTTTGGTGAGCGGTCAAACGATTAATAAAGTTTTTATCCAAGCAGGTCTTAAGGCAGATGCTTTAAATGAAATAATTAAGTTAGCTAAAAAACAAAACCTAATCATTTCGCAAGTACCTAAGGCTAAATTGGATTTAATGGCTGACCATCAAAATCACCAAGGGGTAGTGCTAGCTGTGGCAGCCTATGAATATGCCCAATTAGACGATTTATTTGCGGTGGCAGCTGCTAAAGATGAGGCACCTTTCTTTTTAATTTTAGATGGGATTGAAGATCCACATAATTTAGGTTCCATTATGCGAACTGCGGATGCTGCTGGGGTACATGGAATTATTATTCCCAAGCGTCGGGCCGTGCAATTAACAGCTACGGTTGCTAAGACATCAACGGGGGCGATTGAATATGTCCCTGTTGTAAGGGTGACTAATCTAGCACAAACAATTGACGAGCTAAAAAAACGGGGTTTGTGGATTTTTGGAACTGATATGCGTGGTCAAGATTACCGGACTTGGGATGCTAAAGGTCCAACTGGACTGGTAATTGGCAATGAAGGTAAAGGTATCTCACCGTTAATTAAAAAGGCTTGTGATGGGATGTTAACTATTCCAATGGTAGGCCATGTTCAAAGTCTAAACGCTAGTGTAGCTGCTAGTCTCCTTATTTACCAAGGTTTTAGTTCACGAGGTAAATAATGAATGAAAAAGCAAATTTTAATTGTTGATGCTTATAATATGATTGGTAACTGGCCTAAGCTGGCTAAGTTAAAAAAGGCAGATCATCTAGAAGCGGCACGTGATGAGTTGTTACGGATTTTATCTAATTATCATAAGCAAAGTAACTCAGAAATCATCGTTGTTTTTGATGCGATGTTTGTGCCAGGTTTGTCTAAGAGTTATAAGCAGTTTAACTTGGAAGTTGTTTGGACTGATGAAGGTCAAACAGCCGATAGCTATATTGAATCTTTAGCTGGAAAGTTACAAACGAGCTTAACACAAGTTACAGTAGCTACCAGCGATCAAGCAGAGCAATGGACGGTTTTTTCTCAAGGAGCACTAAGAAAACCTGCTTGGGAGTTATACCAAGACATTAAGCGAGCTAACAAAGAGGTTCATGCGACTGCACGTCGCTACCAGGATGAAAATGCGGTGCGGCATTCGCCTTTTAACGAACAACAATTGGCTGATTTAGCTGCTTTGCGTGATCATTTGAGTAAACATGATTAAAAATTGACAAAGAAACTTTCTAAGTGATAGAGTAAAGGAGAATTTAATGAGTAAGAAAAAAGTTGCGTTAGCATGTTCAGAGTGTGGTTCACGTAATTATACGTTAACTGAAAATCCTAACCGCCAAGAACGATTGGAAGTTAAGAAGTTTTGCAAGTATTGCAATCGCCATACGATTCACCGCGAAACTAAGTAAGAAAGTGGGAATATTATGAAGTTTTTTAAAAGTGTAATTCAGACAATGAAGGATACGACTTGGTTAAACGCTAAAGAAACTAGACGTGATACAACAACAGTAGTAGTTATGTCAATCTTGTTTGTTGTTTTCTTTGCAGTAATTGATTATTTGATTCAAATGGCCTTAAATTTAATCTAAGACTAATCTCCCCCCTGTTTAGTAGTTCTAAGCAGGGGGTTTTTTTAGAAATTTATGCTTTCCTTGGAGTGAACTTCAGGGTTTATGATAAAGGTAGATAAAGGATGTGATTATTATGAATATCAAAAAAGCCGCAGCAATGTTTGATTTAAGTGTTGATACGTTGCGTTATTATGAACGGATTGGTGTCATTCCCCCAGTAAAAAGAAATGAAAGTGGTTATCGTGATTACAAGATAAGGGATTTAAATTGGATTTACTTAGCTAAAAATTTACGCAATGCAGGTTTATCGGTCGAAGCCTTGATTGAATTTGTTCATTTAGCACAGATGCCTGATAACCCTAAGGTTGATGAGGCTAAAAAACAGATTTTGTATGAACAGTTAGAAGAGTTAGATCAAAAAATCGCTGAAATGCAGGCGGTAAGGGAGATACTAACTTATAAAATTGATACTTTTGATGAACACTTGGCCAAGTTTAGAAGTGGTGAACTGACCGATGATAATGTTGAAAAATTGTGGGAAAGAAAAAAATAAAATAACACTTGCCTTGAAGCAAACTCCAGGGTTTAGGATGAAGTTACAGATGATTAGAGGAGGAATTTAACATGCAGATGATTAAATTAAATAATGGTGTAACAATGCCTCAATTAGGTTATGGTGTGTATCAAATCCCACCTGAAGAAACAGCCCAAGCAGTTTATGAAGCAATTAAGGCGGGGTATCGCTTAATTGATACAGCTGCAATTTATGGAAATGAAAAAGAAACAGGTCTAGGTATTAAACGGGCGCTAGATGAAGGTTTAGTAACAAGGGCAGAACTTTTTATTACTTCTAAATTATTTATCTTGCAAACCCCTGAAAAAAAGGCGGCCCAAACGATTGACAACTCATTAAAAGTAATGGGACTAGATTATTTAGACTTATACTTAATCCACCAACCATACGGAGATATTTATGGTGCATGGCGCGCTATGATAGCAGCCCAAAAAGCGGGAAAATTGCGTGCAATTGGAATTTCTAATTTCAAGGCAGCTAAAATGATTGAATTTGCAAGTTTAAATGATGTAAAACCACAAGTTAACCAAATCGAAGTTAACCCTTGGAACCAACGGCTTGAAGATCAACAATGGCATGAAAAATATGGTGTTCAAGTTGAAGCCTGGGCTCCATTTGCTGAGGGTCGCCACGACTTATTTACGAATGAAGTTTTAGCAGAAATTGGGCAAAAGTATAACAAGAGTGTTGGCCAAGTTGTCTTAAGATGGTTAATGCAAAGAGGAATTGTTGCTTTAGCCAAATCAGTTCACCCTGAACGGATGAAAGAAAATATTGATATTTTTGACTTTGAGCTATCAGCAGCTGATTTAGAAAAAATTGCCAAACTAGATATGGAGGAGTCGGCCTTCTTTGATCATGATGCACCAAAACAAGTAGAGTGGTTCATGAAAAGGATGTTAGACACAGAAAAGTAAAAATGAAGAAAATAGTAATTATCGGTGCAGGTGGACAGATTCCAGCGGTCTTAATTCCATTGTTGCAAAAACTTGATGTAAAGTTGACTTTATTTGGCAGAAATGCAGCTAGTTTACCGTATACAAATGTTGACAAGATTTCTGGTGATGCACATAACTTAGATGAATTAGTTAAGGTTATAGCTAAGCAAGATATAGTTTATATGAACTTTGACAATAAAGAAGTAACTAAGTTAGTTGTTGAAGCAATGCATAAAACTGGCGTTAAAAGAATAATTCAAGCGGGAGTTTTAGGTGTTTACGGTGAAGTTGCACAACCTTTTGCTAGTTGGAATAACCAAATGATGGGTGGAAATATTGTGCACAATCGCGGAATCGAAGTCTTAGAAACAAGTGATTTGGATTACACCTATATGCGGATGACTTGGCTATATAATGGCACCAATAAGCAATATGTTGCTAGCCCTAAAGGTGAGCCTTTTTTAGGGGCCCAGATTACCAGAAGGGCAATTGCACAATTTGTGATTGATAATATCGTGGGTAAACGTAACGATGTGTGCGCAAGCATTGGTTTATGGGAACCGGGTTCTGAAAATCAGGCCAAACCTACTTTTTATTAATAATTTTGCGCTTGAAAAGTCCGGTATGTTGCCGGTCTTTTTGTTTACAAAATTATTAGGAGGGAGTAATGATGATTGGTAAGAAAAAATCTAGATTATTAATATTATGTGTAATTATAGTTGGGGGTGTTTTTTTGATGGTAAATAAATTGATTGTGGATAATGAAGTAGCTGCTAAAAAGGCTGATAGAACATTAATCATTTATTAC
This sequence comes from Ligilactobacillus agilis, assembly GCF_025311475.1. NCBI lineage: Bacteria > Bacillati > Bacillota > Bacilli > Lactobacillales > Lactobacillaceae > Ligilactobacillus > Ligilactobacillus agilis. The sequence goes on from NZ_CP104397.1 coordinate 511,855, forward strand.
TCACGGACAGGAAATACTAAAGCGGTAGCTGAAATTATCCAGCAACAAGTAGGTGGAAAATTAATTCAACTTAAAACTAAACAGGCGCGACCAACAATTTATCGCCAGGAAGTAGAACAAAATGTAGTTGAACAAGAAAATAATGTTTTACCTGAATTGGCTACTAAGATTACTGATTTTTCCAAGTATGACCGCATCTTTATTGGTGCACCCACTTGGAATATGGCCTTACCACAGGCAGTGGTTACTTTTTTAGATAGTTATGATTTTAAAGATAAAACAGTGATTCCTTTTAATACTAACGGTGGTTATGGTGCTGGCTCAACCTTTAGGCAGATAAAGACATTGGCTAAAGGGGCTAAGGTTTTGGAAGGGTACTCAGTTAAGGGGGGCGAAGAAATTTATGGTCGTAACTTGGTGATTAAAGGTAGTTATAAAACCAAGGTAAGTAATCAGGTTAAAGTTTGGTTACGAAAAATTAAACAAGCAAGGTGATTTTTTGGCAAAAGAGAGATTTGGGATGATTTTACCCATTACATTATTAGCGTATTTTTTAATTTTGATGGATAATTCAATTATCTTTACGAGTTCGGTTCAAATTGGGCAAAGTTTAGGATTAAAAGCAGCCACACTGTCATGGATTTCCAGTGCTTACACGCTGACTTTTGGTGGCTGCTTACTTTTAAGTGGGCGGTTATCTGACTTACTTGGACGTAAGAAAATCTTTTTAGTGGGGCTAACAGTTTTTGGGTTAAGTTCGCTGGTAATAAGTTTGGCAACCTCAGCTCAGTTAGTCATTGTTATGCGGGCAGTTCAAGGATTAGGTAGTTCGATTATTGCGCCAACTACATTGGCCTTAATAATGGATAACTATCACGGAAACATTAGACAACGTGCGATTTCTTATTATGGTGCCATGGCAGGTATCGGTTCGAGTGCGGGTCTATTAATTGGTGGTGGCTTAACAAGCTTATTTTCTTGGCGCTTAGGCTTTTTGATTAACGCTCCGATTACATTATTCTTGATTTGGTTGACGAGTAAATATGTAAAAAAGACTAATGGTCGCAAAGAAAAAATTGATTACGTAGGTAGTTTGTTATCAATTCTAGCTTTAGGCGGAATTATATATGGTTTTACTGAAAGAGAAATCTTATTTATAATCGGTGGATTAGTTTTATTACTAGTTTTTATTTATTTTGAAAGTAAGCTCACTAATCCATTACTACCCTTAGGTCTTTTTAACGATCGGATTCGTTTAGGTGCTTACCTTACAAGATTTTTATTTATGATGTCGATGCTTTCATTTTGGTTTTTCCTACCACAAATGATGCAAAAACAATATGGTTTTTCTCCTTTGGAAGCAGGAATTGCCTTTTTACCGCTGACAATTATCAATTTTATTGTTGCTTTGTGGGTACCGCGGTTAGTTGGAAAAATGGGAAATACTAAAGTCCTATTAAGTGGAGAAATTATTTTAGCCTTAGGTTTTATCCTAATAATCCTTGCTAATCAAGCTAATGGGTATTGGCAGGTACTTTTTATTCCGATGATGGTAATTGGGATTGGTCAAGGCTTAATCTTTGCGCCGGTAACTGCGGCCGGTATCGATAGTGCACCGTTAAAATTAGCCGGAATTGCTAGTGGAGTTACGAACACAATGCATCAACTAGGTGGGGCAGTTGGTTTAGCAATGATTGTTGCTAGCACAACTGATTTTAAAACTGAGCTCAAAATGATACTAGTTTTTACGGTCTTAGGAACAATAATGGTTATGTTGCTTATGCGTAAAAAGTAAAAAACAGCTATTTCTAAGTAATTTACTCAGAAATAGCTGTTTTTGTCATTTACTCAGTTAAGCCTTTGTTTTTTAGGCAAGGTAGGGTAGATGAGTTAGTTTAATTGCTAATTTAGCTCTAATAAGTCTTGACCAACATCAACTTGACCACTAGCGATGGCAGTTACATTATGGTAGTTTTTAGAATTGGTAATAATAACAGGTGTTGTTACTTCATAACCAGCAGCTTTGATAGCGTCTAAATCAAACTTAACTAGTGGGTCACCAGCTTTAATAGCTTGCCCTTTAGTAACTAGGGTTTCAAAACCTTTACCTTCTAGGTTAACGGTATCCATCCCAATATGAATCAATACTTCTGCACCATCGTCAGTATTTAAGCCAATTGCGTGTCCAGTTGGAAAGACTAAGGCGACATGACCATCAGCTGGAGCATATAAAGTACCTGCACTTGGTTCAATTGCTAAACCTTGTCCCATAGCACCGCTGGAGAAAACTTCATCTTTAACGTCTGTAAGAGCTAATACTTGGCCAGCTAGTGGGGAAACTAATTTAGTAGCTTGATTGTAATCAATTTTTTCTTGTTGTACTTTGACAGCATGTTCATTGATATCAGCTGCTTCACTAGCGGCTTGTGCAACGGCTTCAGCTTTACCTTTAGCAACTTCACCTTCAGGATCAACAGCATCACGACCAAAGATTAATTGGAGTGCAAGTCCAGCGACAAAGGAAACAATGATGGAGGCAAATGTCCAGTAAAGTGTGGCGTCAACACCATTTTTACCAATAACCATTGGGAAAGCAAAGATTCCAAAACCAGCCATACTGTAGGCTTTAACATTTCCTAATGCAAAGCAGACAGCACCGATGGCACCTGCGATACATGAAAGAACAAATGATTTCTTACGTGGTAAGGTAATCCCGTAAATAGCTGGTTCAGTTACCCCAAAGATACCGGAAATAAAGGCAGGGATAGCAAGGGAACGTGTTTTAGGATTTTTAGTTTGGAACATAATTCCTAAAACTACCCCAATTTGGGCGAAGCAAACGGAGACTGACAAGAGAAAGATTTGGTCGAAACCTTGAGAAGCAAGTTCTGCATAAAAGACAGCCACAAAGCCCCAGTGAACCCCAAACATAACGAATACTTGCCAAAAACCACCCATTAATAAAGCGGCTAAGATTGGGCTGAAGTTAAAGAGGGTTTGGAATAAAGCTGACAAAGCATCTGAAGCCCAACTAGCAACTGGTCCAATTACGATAAAAGTGATTGGGACAGTAATAAGTAAGGTGAAAAATGGCACCAAGAAGAGTTGAACCATTTCAGGAATTAGCTTCTTAGCTAATTTTTGTACATGTGACGCAAACCAAACCGCTAGGATAATTGGAATAACGGTTGAAGAATAGTTCATCATAATAACTGGAATCTTTAAGAAAGTTATGTGGATATCTGATTCAATAAAACTTCCTTTAAAGAGGGTCATTAAAACATTTTTGCTGTTATTAATTGCGACAATGTTAGGATAAACCATGGAAGCAGCAATCCCAACAGCGATAAATTTATCAAGGTTAAACTTCTTAGCAGCAGTTAGCGAAATGATGATTGGTAAGAAGTAAAAGAAGCCATCACCGATTGCATAAAGAATTTGGTAAGTACCGGATGATTGGGATAACCAGCCAAGTGAAACAGCAGCCGAAGTCAAACCTTTAATCATACCAGCAGCAGCTAAGGCGCCTAGGAACGGTGTGAAAATTCCGGAAATTAAATCAATAAAACGGTCAGTCAAAGACATATTTGTTTTGTCTTCGTAGTTATCATCAACTTGACCACCACCGGAAAGGCCACCTTCAGCCAATAAGGTATCATAAACTTTATCAACGTGGGTACCAATAACTACTTGGTATTGGCCACCAGCTTTAACGACGGTAACAACACCGTCGTTTGCTTTGAGAGCGTCATCGTTAGCTTTTGATTCATCCTTTAACTTAAAACGCAGACGAGTTGTACAGTGAACGACGGATGTGATGTTTTCTTTGCCACCGACATCTTTAAGAATGTCTTTAGCTAATTGTTCGTATGCCATAATAGCTTACCTCCAAATAAAATAAAAATAATAAGTGCAATCAAGAGTTTTTTGCAAAAGAAAAACCCAGAAACTCATTTAGGATACAACTACCACTAGGGTAAAAGTAAAATAAATAAGTTTCTGGGTTAATGCCTAGTCGAACTAGTAACACACCTCTTTACGGCTATTATAATACCGCTTACAGTAAACGTTGTCAATGGTATTTTTAAAAATTGTTGGAATAAATTTAAAAAAGCATAGTGGCTTGTCCAAAAGTACTGAACTCTTCTAACCTAGTGAAAATTGAAAATAATAAAGTATCTAAGATGATTATAAACTTTTTTTAAGCAATTAATAACTTGTAAATATATATATATAATGTTAAGAGAAGTTTAAGATTATATAAAGTTAATTTAAAGGAGATTTTTATGAAAAAGTATATTTTATTAGGTTTTAGTTTGTTAATAGTACTTTTTTCATTGACAGCTTGTAAAGATAAAGGTACTAAAATAAATGGTCATACTGTTTATAAAACAGAAATTACATCAATTAAAACTGATAGTGATCAAGACTGGAAAATAACTGGAACTACAGACGCTCCAGACGGGACAAAAATTTTAGCTTTTAGTAATGATAAAAGCGATTACTATAACTGGACACTTAGCTATACAGATTCTGATTGGGTTAAAGTAAAAGACGGTAAATTTAAGCTAGCAGTAGATCCTACTGAGGTTACAAATGATGATGCTTGGGATGAAGCAAATAAAGATATTAAGGTAACTATAGTAGCTGTATCAGAATATGATAAGGATGCTGATGACGAAGCACCTAAAGCTTTAGTAAAAGGTATTAGAAAGAATTTCACACCAGAGAAGTTAACTACTACAAAGAAGCAGGTTAAGTATAAAGAAAAACTTGAAGAAGACAGTGATGAAGAAGATAGTGACTCTGATAGTTCTTCATCAGAAAGCAGAGATAATGAAGACGAAGATACAGATTCATCAGTAAATACTTCGGATAAGTCGCAATACCAAAGTGTTACGTATGATCAGTTAGCTAGGACACCTGACGATTTTAAGAAAAAGCTAATTACTATTTCAGGTACAGTTTTGCAATCAATTGTTGGTGAAGATGGGACAACTGAATTAATAGTTGACACGACTGGAAATGGTGATGTTATTGAGGTTTTAGAAATGAATAAAAGTTCAGTTCGTCATTTAGAGGGTGACAGTGTTACAATTTATGGTGTTTCTGGAGGCTTGACGTCTTATGAATCGTCTGGTAGCGGTACAGTAACCGCGCCTTTGATAGGAGCTTATATTATTGAATAACGCTAGATAAATACTTTAATTTAAAAAGAAAACTATTCTTCGCATTTTTAGAAGAGTAGTTTTCTTTTTATACACTGATAACGGAATAAATTTAAAAAAGCATAGTGGCTTGCCAAGTAGATGGGAGCTGAAAAACCTTGACTGTTGGGCGGTTGAGTAAGTCTGAATTTAAACTCACCCCAAAAATTTGTGCTTGACCAACTGGTTTAAAGTAGTAGCTTAAACTTTGAGCCGAGGTAACAGTTTGATAAACCGTATAAGTAGGACGGTGGGCCTTACTTTTAGGCACGGAAACAGCGTCTAGTAGTTTAAAGGCGAGGTCCGCTGCCTCTAGCTCATTTGCTGGAACGTCAACCATTTCCTTGAGCCAAGCCGCCTTGACAAAGCGCTGGCTGGGAGTATAACCACCGCTAGGTTGCTTTTTACCGGCTTGTTTACCAGTCGTAACGTGAAAGGCACCTAAGGGACTGTTTCCAGCTAAAAATTCAGGCGTGAAGTCAAGGTAGCTGTCCATCTTAGCTAGTTGCTTTTCAAAACTAGGCATATTAGTTACGACCCCTAAAGGATTTTCAATTACCTTTAAAGGAGAGCGCGAAGGTTCAATTACAATGCTACGTCCGCTGGCGTCGCTGACAGCAAAGTGGAGTTCATCACCGCCATGTTTTAATTGGCTTTTAAGGGCCATGAGTTGAATCGTTGGTAGTTGTTTTTCTAAATCGGCAATTGATTTAAAGTTACCAAGGGTATAAAGGACAAATTCAAAGGCGGCCAACTGGATGTTAGCATCGTTTTTTTCAGTGGTTAGGCTGGTGCCGTTAGCGAAGGTTAGTTTTTGAACGCTTAGGCCCCACTCATTGATGCCATCGCTTAAGTCGATTAGGTTTTGGTCCTGGAAACCAGTTCCTACTACGGCGTACTTATTTTGGTAAGGGTGGTGGTTATAAATAGACTGCCACTGATAGTTGCGGGGCACAAAGATGGGACTAACATAAAGGTCATACCAGTCCATGGTTCGGCCTAATAGATAACTTTTGTCGGTAGCGCTTACGAAAATGCTGGTGCACATAATAAAACCTCACTTTCTTACGCTTATAAGTATGAAATAGATTGTTCAAAATGTAAAGTAACTTGGCTAGTTGCTAGCAATTCTAAAGAAGCTATGCTATAATTTGCATGTCGGAAAGCTTCACGTTGGCGAGGCTTTTTTATTTTGGAAAAAATTAAAGGAGAAAAAAACAATGGTTGAATCAAACGAAAAAAAGTGGTACGTATTGCACACCTATGCCGGTTACGAAAACAAGGTCAAAGAAAACCTTGAATCCCGGGCACAGTCAATGGGGATGGAAGAAAATATTTTTCGGGTAGTAGTGCCTGAAGAAGAAAAAGTTGAAAAGGCTAAGAACGGTAAAGAAAAAGTTGAAATGCTAAAAACTTTCCCAGGTTACGTCCTAGTTGAAATGGTAATGACTGACCAATCATGGTATGTTGTTCGTAACACGCCTGGGGTAACAGGTTTCGTTGGTTCTCATGGGGCCGGTAGTAAGCCAGCGCCTCTGTTGGATGAAGAAATTCAACACATCTTACACGAATTAGGGATGAGTAGCCGGCATGCAGATTTAGACTTAGAGGTAGGCGAGTCAATTAAGATTGTAGCCGGACCATTTACTGGTTTAGTGGGTAAGATTACCGAAATTGATACTGAAAAGATGAAATTAACAGTTGATGTAGATATGTTTGGCCGGGAAACTTCGACTGAACTTGACTACGATCAAGCAGAAAAATTAGCTTAATGAGAGGAAGCGTTGCTAATGCTAAGAAGAAAGAACCTATTGGTAGGGGGGCTTTTAGCTTTAGGAGCGCTTTTTTTGCGCAAATTTGAAGCCTGGGCCAAGCCTGATATTAGACCCCAAGTTCGGATTGGTAATCAAGTTCCGACCCTCTTTATTCATGGTTACAATGGGAACCGTTTCTCCTTTGGACCGCTGATTGAACGTTTTGGCAAATATGGTTGGGGTAAAAAGACGGCGGTGATTGTTGTTAACCCCGATGGCAGTATGAAAATTAGCGGTGACCCTAGCTTGCCAGGAGGTTTGGTTCAGGTTTTGTTTGTGAAGAATCGTTTTCCTTTAACTAAGCAAAGTGATTGGCTTTACCGCCTGACCTATGTGTTAAAACAAAATTATCACCTCAAATCCCTAAACATTGTGGCCCATTCACAGGGTGGGGTAACGGTGCTTAATTACCTTAGCGAACATGCCAACGACATTATGTTAACGCAAGTGGTAAAGGTAGTAACGCTCGGAGCACCCTTCAATGACTTTGAAACCGGCAAAACTACTAAGGTTTTAGAGCGCAATGCACCTGAGATTTTAACCCCGTTATTCAAGAAGTTAAAGAAGTCGCGTTGGCGTTATCAAAATCAAATTGAATTTCTAAACATTGCCGGTGATAAGGATGACGGGAGCTTTTCGGATGGGCAGGTCGCTTTAAGTTCGGTCTTAACCCTGGCTAATTTAATCGATGACTCGGTGAGAAACTACCAAGAGTATGTGGTTAAAGGGAAAAAGGCCGGGCATAATTACCTTTTGCGTAACCAACAGGTAGACCAAGTAATCGGGAACTTTTTATTTGACCTCAAGTAGTAGCTAAAAAACTCAGCTAATTGTTATAATGGAATAAATTACCTTAAGGGGGGAAAACTTTGTTATTTTTAAAACTAGTAGCCACTTATTTAGTGGAACCGCTCTTTTTATTAGGTCTAGTAGCTAGCTATATCTTGTATTTGACGCGGATTAAAAGGGAGCGCCACTTTTTTAGGATTGCAGTTAACCGGGATTTTTATGAACTGAGACATTTTTTAAAGCACGGACTCTTGTTAGGAATTAGTGGGTCAATTGTAACCCTAGGATTAGGTCTAACCCTAGGCTGGCAGGTGGTAGTCATTTACCAAGCATTGGCCTGCTTAGCGTTAGTAGCAGGTATTCAAGCCAACTTGGCTTTCTTAGCCCTACTGTTGACAGGGCTTTTAGCCGGGGGAGTCGCTTACCTTAATCCTAGTTGGTGGTCCTTTGATAAAATAGTTCCTAGCCAGTTAACGGGCGTCATGTTACTAGTAGTACTTTACCTGGCTTTTAAGCTCGTTTTACTAAGGGCCCAAAAGTTTGATTGGTTTTCACCCCAAATTAAGGCGGGCAAACGGGGGCGGCGGATTGCAACTTACTTTTGGCGCGAGGTAAGTGTGGTTCCACTGGTGGTATTGGTACCAGGAAGTTGGTTAAAAGTTAGCGGGGCTTGGCCAGTGCTTACAATTGGCCACCAAAGCTACAGCCTCTTTATAATGCCCTTTTTAATAGCAGTTTCGGTTAAATTAGCTAAGCAAGTGCCGACGGTGGCGTTAGGTCTATACCGTAAGCAAACCTGGCTGTTATTGGGGTTAGCCAGTGGCTTGACGGTGGTGAGCTACTTTTATCCTAGCGCCAGCCTAGTTGGTTTTGGTAGCTTAGCCTTGCTCTGGCTCTATCAGGCCTATCGCCGGAAACAAGCCGATTTGCGGGCGGATTTTTGGTATGTTGAAACCAATCAAGGCGTGCGGGTGGTAGCAGTTAAACCTAAGACCCCGGCAGCCAAAATGAGGCTAGTTCCAGGTGACATTATTATTGAATGTAATCAGCAGTTGGTTAATTCTGAAGCAGAGTTGTACCAAGCCCTCCAGGCCAACTCAGCTTACTGTAAGTTAAGGGTTAGGGGTTTTAATGGTGAATTACGGTTGGCGGAAAGCGCAATCTACGCCGGCGCCCCCCATGAGATTGGTTTGATTCTGTTTCATTAGAGGTGATTTAGTTGGTAAAGAAGATACTGGTGGTTGATGATGAACCGGCAATTGTAACGCTGTTAAAATATAATCTAGAAAATGAGGGTTATCAGGTAACGACTTGTGATAACGGGCAAGCGGCCTTTGAATTAGCCCTAGCAAACTCGTTTGACTTTATTTTGTTAGACTTGATGTTACCAGGTTTAGATGGAATCGAGGTTACTAAGCGTTTGCGGCAAGAAAAGGTGCAAACACCAATTATTATGATTACCGCCAAAAATAGTGAGTATGATAAGATTATCGGACTTGAACTAGGGGCGGATGATTACCTCACCAAGCCATTTTCTCCGCGGGAGGTTATTGCTCGCCTAAAAGCGATTAGTCGGCGCTTACCAGCCCAAGAAGCTGGGCAGCTCAAAGTAGAAAAAGAGCGGTATCACTTTGCTGACTTTACGGTTGATTTAGCCAACGTAGCGGTTGTGGTTCACGGGCGGAAGGTGAAGTTAACACCTAAAGAATTTGAATTGCTAGCTTATTTTGTCAAGCGCCCTAACCGGGTCTTGAGTAGGGATAAGCTATTAAGTGGGGTTTGGGGTTATGATTACGCAGGCCAAACCCGGTTAGTCGATATGCACGTCAGCCACCTGCGTGAAAAAATTGAGCCCAACCCTAAGCAGCCTCAATACATTCAAACCATTAGGGGCTTTGGCTATCGTTTTACGGGAGAAGTAAATGAAACTTAAAAATTATGTTTTACTGTATTGCTTAACCTGTTTGGGCTTAGTTGTTAGTGTGATTGGCTACGACTGGTATGAGGGGAGCAATTTTGACAGTCAGTGGCACAGTTTAGGCCTCTATAGTTTAGTAGTCAGTTTTGTTTTAACCAGCCTTTATTTTGGCTATGATTTATGGCAGCAAAAAAGGCAGGCGGCTGAAATCAAGTTACTAAATGATAAATTAGTCGACTTGTTAAAAGAGGGCGCCTATCATCATGTTATTTTAAAGCCGAGTGATCCTTATTATCAGTTAGCTCAGTCAATTAATGCTATTCAAAGCAAACAAAAACGGTTTGTAAAAAATTTTGTCCGCCAACAAAGGGGTTACTTCAGCTTGTTAGAGTATCTAACCAGTGGGGTAATGTTAATTGACCAAGATAATTTGATTTATACGGCCAATCACGCCTTAAATGAAATTTTTGCAAAGGATTTGAATCAAAAACAATCCCCTTACTACTATGTCTTAGACAACTTTGAATTAATTCAGTTAATCGAGCAGGCCATCCGGACAAAAAGTGACCAGGCTAAAGAAATCAAGCACCACCAAGATGGAGAAAAACTGTTAGCGGTGCAAGTTCGCTATATTCCGTTAAGCAAACATCACTTTTTGATAATGTGCTTGGTGGATGATGTTACCCAAAAACGCAAGTTAGAGCAGCAACAAAAGGACTTTTTAGCTAACTTAAGTCATGAATTAAAAACCCCGATTACTTCAATTAGTGGCTTTAGCGAGACCTTGTTAGCAGGGGCGCTAAGCGATCAAACGGTTAGCCGGCAGTTTGTGGAGATTATCCACCGTGAAAGTAAGGAGTTAGCCGAACTAATCGAGGATGGCCTATCTCTAGCCAGAATTGAAGACGACCGGGCCTTAAATCTAACCAGCTTTAACCTCTATGCTTTTTGTAACGCCAGTTTAGATTCTTTCACTAAGCTAATTTTTGAAAAGCAGATTAAGGTTAAGTTAGAGGTGGAACCTGACTTAGAAATTGTCTGTGATCAGCGTAAGTTACGACACATTCTAAATAACTTACTCCAAAATGGCTTACGGTATAACCGGCCTGAGGGAAAATTAACCATTAAGGCGAACTTGTTAGCCAATGAGTGGCAATTAATTGTTAGTGACACGGGAATCGGGATTGAAAAAGCCGAACAGAAGCGGATTTTTGAACGGTTTTATCGGGTTGACCAGTCACGGACAAAGGCGATAGCAGGAACTGGCCTAGGGTTAGCGGTTGTCAAGGAGTATGTCGAGCTACTTTCGGGAGATATTAGTTTGGTAAGTAAGCCTAATGAGGGGAGTACCTTTACCGTAACCCTCCCGCGTTTTGAACTTTAAAAAACTCTAAACTTGAGTCAAAATCTTGGTAACAAGGGCTCAAAGTAGGTAGAATTAAGTTAAGAATAGTAAATGTGGGAGGAAGTTTAATGGCTAAGAAATTGTATCGGTCTCATAACCGCTTGATTGCCGGTGTTTGTGCCGGGCTAGCCGAGTATTTTAACATAAAAGTTAAGACGGTCCGGTTAAGTTTTGTAGCAGCTACGTTAATTTGTGGGATATTACCCCACCTTTCAGTAGTGCCGGTGGGAATTTATATCATCTTGGCGTTGGTGATGCCATTGAATCCGCAGCAAGAGCAGTTTTCATATTTTGATTTATTCAAATTATTTACTGGTCAGACTGCTAAACCAAACCAGACAAACTCTGAGTACACTAAGTCTGGGCGAAAAATTATTAAAGATGCACGGGAACGTGACATCCATTAACTAGAGGAGGAATTATTTTGGGATTTTGGCAAAGGGCAGCCGTTAATGCGTTAACTTTCATTGCCTTAGCAGGCTTTTTTCCGGAAATTTTTCATGTTGGGTCAATTTGGATGGCCTTTGTAGCTGCAGTAGTTTTAGGGGTTTTAAATATGTTTGTGAAGCCATTTTTGGTATTAATCTCGCTTCCAATTACCTTTCTAACCTTAGGCTTCTTTTACTGGGTAATTAATGCCTTGATGTTAGAAATGACATCGACTTTTGTTGGGAATGCCTTTGAGTTTGCCAACTTTAGTTCGGCCTTAATCGTCGCTTTGATTTTAAGCGTGGTAAACTTGATTATTACCAACTATTTGGCTCGGTAAGAACTTAGCGTTTAGATAGTTTTTCACGACTGAGGTTGCGAGAAACTATTTTTTTTATAGCGAAATCCTTTTAGTTGGTGGTAAACCGGTTACAAAATGGTAAAATAAGATTATCGTAGTTAAATACGGGGAGTGATTAATGTGAATAAAGTAAGTGTAGCTGAATTGGTAGATGCTAATGGTTTAATTGTTTATTCGGGAGGAACGTATCTAAAAGAACGGTTTATCACCACCAGTGATATTTCACGTCCGGGCCTGGAATTAACCGGCTATTTCGATTATTATCCTGAAGAACGGGTGCAATTAATGGGAATGACCGAGATTTCTTACGCCCATAAGATGGAGCCGGACGCCAGAAAGAAAATTATGGAGCGGATGTGTGGCGAAAATACCCCTTGTTTTGTGATTTCCCGCTACCTATCGGTTCCTGAAGAAATGGAACAAGCGGCTAAAGAGCACCAGATTCCGATTTTGCGGTCAAAATTGCCAACCACTAGGTTGTCATCCAAATTAACCGACTACTTAGAAAGTAAGTTGGCTGAAAGAAAATCCTTGCACGGGGTTTTAGTCGATATTTATGGACTAGGGGTCTTAATCACTGGTGACTCAGGAGTTGGTAAGTCAGAAACAGCCCTGGACTTAATTAAGCGGGGCCACCGGTTAATTGCCGATGACCGGGTAGAAGTCTATCAACAAGATGAGCAAACTATTATTGGGGAAGCACCTAAGATTTTACAGCACCTCTTAGAAATTAGGGGGGTTGGCATTATTGATGTCATGAACCTCTTTGGGGCGGGGGCTGTGCGGACTTCTACCGATATTTCTTTGATTGTTCACCTTGAAAACTGGAGCAAGGATAAGCAATTCGATCGTTTAGGTAGTGGCGAACAATCAGTCCAAATTTTTGACGTGGCAATTCCTAAGATTACCATTCCAGTTAAGGTAGGGCGGAATATGGCCATTATTATTGAGGCAGCTGCGATGAATTACCGGGCTAAGACAATGGGGTATGACGCTACCAAGGCCTTTGAACGCAACCTTAATAGTTTGATTCAAGAAAATTCACAAGACTAACAAGAAAAGAGAGAAGAGCAGCGATGTTAAGTGCTATTAATCCAATCGCACTGAAATTAGGTCCCCTGTCAGTTCACTGGTATGGGGTGATTATTGCAAGTGCGGTGATCATAGCGGTTACCTTAGCGGTGATTGAAGGTAAAAAACGGGGTTTAGTAGAAGATGATTTTTATGATTTCTTGCTTTGGGCGCTACCGGTAGCTTTGATAACCGCTAGAAGTTACTATGTTATTTTTCAGTGGCCTTATTATGCCAGCCATCCCAGTGAAATTTATCGTATTTGGGATGGAGGAATTGCCATCTACGGGGCTTTAATCGGAGCCTTAATTGTCCTAATCATTTTTTGCCGGCAAAAGCAGATTTCCGCCTGGTTATTTTTGGATGTGATTGCCCCCACGGTAATTTTGGCTCAAGGTATCGGCCGCTGGGGTAACTTTATTAACCAAGAAGCCCACGGTGGGGTAACTAGCTTAAGTTTTTTACACCAGTTACATTTGCCAGCCTTTATTATTAACCAAATGTATATTAACGGAAATTACTACCAACCAACCTTTTTATATGAGTCACTGTGGGATGTGTTAGGCTTTTTAATTTTAATTAGTCTCCGCCATCGGCAAGGACTCTTTAAGCAAGGAGAAGTGTTTTTAAGCTACGTTTTATGGTATTCCTTTGGCCGCTTCTTTATTGAAGGAATGCGGACGGATAGTTTAATGCTGGGAGGATTACGTGTTTCGCAGTGGTTATCAGTGGTTCTCTTTATAGTTGCTTTAGGAATTTGGGCTTACCGGCGCTACTATAATCCACTTAATGCGTGGTATGTAGACGGTAGTAAGCAAGATACTTTACAAAAAAATAAATAATGTTATACTAACAAAAAGTAAGTAATTAGATTTGAAAGGTGATAACATGGCAAAAGAATATGATGTAATCGTAATTGGTGCAGGCCCTGGGGGAATGACGGCTGCCCTATACGCTTCCCGAGCTAACCTTAAGGTTTTAATGCTAGATCGGGGAATTTATGGTGGGCAGATGAACAATACCGCGGAAGTTGAAAACTATCCTGGTTACAAGTCAATTCTTGGTCCTGATTTGGCGGAAAAAATGTATGAAAGTACCATTCAATTTGGGGCTGAATACGCTTATGGTAACGTTGAAAGCGTCGAATTAGTAGCTGATAATTTGAAGCTGGTTAAGACTGATAGTGATGAATACCAGGCACCGGTTGTAATTATTGCAACTGGTTCGCAGCACAGAAAATTAGGTGTTCCCGGCGAAGAAGAGTATGGTGGCCGGGGGGTATCATACTGCGCCGTTTGTGACGGGGCCTTCTTTAGGGATAAGAAAGTAGCAGTCGTTGGCGGTGGTGATTCAGCAATTGAAGAAGGAATTTACCTTACTCAATTAGCCCAAAACGTGAATGTTATCCACAGACGTGACCAACTCCGGGCGCAAGCAATCATCCAACAACGGGCTTTTGCCAACGATAAGATGACCTTTACTTGGGATACCGTTGTCAAAGAAATTAAGGGTGACGGTCAAAAGGTAACCGGCTTATTAGTTCACAACAAAAAAACTGGTGAAGATAGCGAAATCGAAGCTAGTGGGGTCTTTATTTACGTTGGGATTGAACCAATGACAGAGGCTTTCCAAAATCTAGGGATTACCGATGAAGCGGGTTGGATTGAAACCAACGACCGGATGGAAACGAAGATTCCTGGAATTTACGCTTTAGGTGACGTTAGAAAGAAAAACTTACGCCAAATTACAACTGCCGTTGGTGATGGCGGAATTGCCGGGCAAGAAGCCTTTAACTACCTGCAAACAATTAAATAATTACCAAGCCCCCAGCAAAAAAGTTTTGATTGGCCTTTTGCTGGGGGCTAATTATTTGACTGGCTGGTAACTGATGTAAGCCTAGGCTGACAATTAAGTTCGTAAGAAAAGAATGAAAACTTTAACTAATTTCATTTCCAATTTTGTTTTCAAAGCCCGCAACTAAATAAATATGCTATAATGTAAACGGATATATGATGGTTACGTTTTAGTATTTAGCTTAATCAAGCGCGGTTAGTTGATGGAGTTAAATATTGAACTGATTAGTTGTATCCAGTAGACGGATATTACTTTAGGTAATAGTTAAATTAGGGAGTGATTTCATGAGTTGGAAAGAAACTTATAACACTTGGAAAGATTATGCAGATTTAGATGCTGAGTTAAAGGATGAACTAGCTAATTTAGCTGGTAATGACGCAGCGTTAGAAGATGCCTTTTACACCCCAATGGAATTTGGGACTGCTGGAATGCGTGGCCTTCTAGGTGCCGGAATTAACCGCATGAATATTTACACTGTTCGCCAAGCAACTGCTGGGTTAGCAGCCTTCATGTTGACTTTAGATGAAGCTACTAGAAATCGTGGGGTCGCAATCAGCTATGATTCACGGCACCATTCACAAGACTTTGCCTTTGAAGCTGCTAGGGTTTTAGGGGCACAAGGGATTCCAACCTTTGTATTTGAAAGCTTACGTCCTACCCCAGAACTTTCCTTTACGGTTAGACATTTGCATACATACGCCGGGATTATGATTACTGCTAGTCATAACCCAAAGGAATATAATGGTTACAAGATTTATGGGGAAGATGGCGCCCAAATGCCACCAAAAGAATCAGACTTGATTACAAAGTACATCCGGGAAGTGGACGACTTATTTGCAATTAAGGTTGCTTCCAAGGAAGAATTAATTGACGCCGGTGTCTTGAAGGTTATCGGGGCCGAAGTTGACCAAGACTACTTAGACCAAGTCAAGACTGTAACGATTAACAAGGAATTAGTGGCTGAAGAAGGCAAGACGATGAAGTTAATCTTTAGCCCATTACACGGAACTGGGGCAATGCTAGGGGAAAAGGCTTTGCGTCAAGCAGGTTTTGAAAACTTCACGATGGTGCCTGAACAATCCAAGCCAGATCCAGACTTCACCACCGTTAAGAAACCTAACCCAGAAGACCCAGCCGCCTTTAATTTGGCAATTGAATTGGGTAAGAAAGAAGGGGCTGATCTCCTAGTAGCAGTTGACCCTGATGCCGACCGGTTAGGGGCAGCTGTTCGGCAACCAAATGGTGACTACCAACTCTTGACCGGTAACCAAATTGCAGCCGTAATGTTAAACTACATTTTAACTGCACACAAGGAAGCCGGTAGTTTACCAGCTAACGCAGCCGCTGTTAAGTCAATCGTTTCTAGTGAATTTGCAACCAAGGTGGCTGCTAGCTACGGAGTAGAAATGATTAACGTGTTAACAGGCTTCAAGTTTATCGCCGAACAAATCAAGCACTTTGAAGATACCAATGAACATACTTTCATGATGGGCTTTGAAGAAAGTTACGGTTACTTAGTACGGCCATTCGTTCGCGATAAGGATGCAATTCAATCACTAGTAATGTTGGCTGAAGTGGCTGCTTACTACAAGAAACAAGGCAAGAACCTCTACGATGGTTTGCAAGAACTATTTGAAAAGCATGGTTACTATGCTGAAAAGACCATTTCTCTAACATTTGATGGGGTTGAAGGGGCTAAAGAAATTGCTGATTTGATGACTAAGTTCAGAAACGATGCTCCTAGTGAATTTGCCGGCTACGAAGTGGCTGCCTTGGAAGACTTTGCTAAGTCAGAAAAACGTTTGGCAGACGGAACGGTTACAAAGATTGACCTGCCAACTTCAAACGTATTGAAATACATCTTAGCAGATGGAACTTGGATTGCAGTACGCCCATCAGGGACAGAACCAAAGATTAAGTTCTATATTGGGACCCAAGCAGATAGCTTGGCTAAGGCGGAAGAAAAACGAGCTGCCTTTGAAGATGCAATCACTGCCTTTGTTAAAGGTTAAGAACTGAACTAAATTAAAAGGATGCACAGATGAATCGTTCATTTGTGCATCCTTTTTGCTAGGCTTCTTTAGTTAAAATCCCATCAGTGATTTGGTAGATGGAGTCGGCATGCTTACGCAACCTAAGGTCATGTGTAACCACGATTACAGCCTTATTTTCTTTTTGAGCTAAGTCATGAAGCATTAAGCCAACTTCCTCAACCCGGTGACTATCCAAAGCGGCGGTAGGCTCATCAGCCAGGATAATTTCAGGGTTAGTGTAGAGGGCCCGGGCGATAGCCACCCGTTGGGTTTGCCCCCCTGATAGGTTAGCAGGATACTTATCCACTAAGTCGGCAATTTCTAGTTTGGCTAGCAAGGCATTGAGTTTAGCGGAAGAGAGGTTATTATTTTTCTTAATCCGGCTAACGAAGTTAAATTGATCTTTGACCTTTAAGTAAGGAACTAAGTTGTAAGCTTGAAGTACAAAACCAATTTTTTCAAGTCTAATCTTTTCTTTTTGACGTGAGGAGAGTTGGGCTAAATCAAGTCCATTCAGTTTGACTTGGCCACTGCTAGGAGTTTGCAAATTGCCAAGAATCGTCAAAAAGGTACTTTTACCAGAACCGGATGGACCCAAAATTAAAATAAGTTGCCCTTTATCTGCTTTGAAATTGACGTTTTTTAAAGCAGTGACTTGACCTAAACCAGTCCCAAAAGTTTTACTGATATTTATTAGTTCAATAGTTGCCATAACTTTTTCCTTTCTATTGTTTAACTGTTAATAACTGTGACGGGGTCGACTTTTAAGATGGTTCTAACGGGCAGTAAACTTCCAAGTAGGCTAGCAAATAAGAGGCCTGCCGCCACTAAGCCAAGCGCGACTGGGTCAAAGAAAATCGGGGCCGCCTTGGGGATGAATAGTGCACTTAACCAGGTTAAGAGTCCGCCTAAAATGGTCCCGCTTAAAGCCAGTAGCATAGCCTGGATGATGGTAGTTGCTACTAAGGTTTTAGCCGGAATTCCTTGCGCTCGTAAAACAGCGTAGTTAGGTAGCTTTTGAATGGTAATAATGTATAAGAATACTGCAATTATAATTAAAGAAATTACCAGCAAAAAGCCAATCATTAAGGCGAAGGTGAGGTTTTGGGCGCTATAACCAGGCAATTTATTGATTAGCTGGGTGACCGAGTAGGTCTTGAGATTGGTTGCCTTAAAATGCAACTTTTCTTTGCTTAAAAGGGCGCTAGCTGTGAAGTTGGGGCCAACGTTTTTAAGGTTTTGCCAAGCCGTTAACTGGCCATAAGCGACTGGGGCGACATTGTATTGATGATTTTTAACGAAACCAACAATTTTAAATTTATCCTTGAGAGAATTGAGGGTGACCGTATCGTTTAAGTGGTAGCCACTATTTTTGAAGTTTTCATCGACTACTAACTGGTGTGAGTTAGTGGGCATTTTACCGGCGGTTAATTTAAGGTTGCGGTAGATGAACTGCTGGGGCTTTAAGCCGATAAAACTAGCACCAACGTTGGCGTGGTGAGGCTTTTTTACAACAATGGAAGCCTGCCCGATTAAAGCGGTGTGGGCATTTTGCGGGAGGGTGGCAACCATTTCCTTGGTCAATAAGGATTGGTTTAAGTTAACATTGGCATCTTGATTGAGGACAATTTGCTTGAAGTGCCAGTTATTGATGGCATTAGTGTTTTGATTAGCTAAGCCAAAGGCCAGGCCAGTCAAAATGAAAATCAGGTAGCTGATGAGTAAAAACATAACGACAATCAAGCTATACCGTAGTTTTTCGTATCGAAACTCTTTGAGGGCTAAAAACATAAGCTAGACTCCTTTCAAAAAAGTGGTTAATGCTTCCTCTAGCCGCGCAAGGTATAACTCCTGGTGCTCTGGCTCAAGTAAGCAGGCAAAAATAGCTTCGTGACAGAGGGTAGCAACCGCCCAGTCCTTTGAAGCTAACTGCTTCATTGGAGAATGCAGTCTAAGAAAATAATCGTTTTGGGTAACGCTTAGACGGATGAAGTCGTAGTAAGGACTATTTTTCGTTCCGCTTAAGAAGTTTGTGATTAGTAAGATGTAGTCCTTAGCGGTCAGTGCCTTACTGAAATTAAGGTCTTGGTGAATATCTGCTAGCGCTAACTGATATAGATATTGGTAGGCATCAGTTAGGTCAGTAAAATATTTATAAAAGGCTCCGCGGGCAATTTGCGCTTGCTTAATGATTGGGGCGACTTGGGCAGTTGCCAAGGGAACGCGCGAAAATTCGTGCAATAGCGCCTGGGTGATGCGGGCCTGTTTTTCGGCGGGTAGGTTAAGAAAGGTGCTTTTTACCATGAACATAACTCCTTTGGTGACATCGTGTCACTTGATAGTTACAAGTATAACTTCAAAGTGACACGCTGTCAACTTAGAAAAGACAAATTAGCTGTGAAAATACGTTCGGTGTGGTATGATTATAAGGGATTTTAAGCTAGAAATGAGGGGTAAAGAGTGATTGAAAGACAAGCAGACCGAAAATTTGAATTAGTCTCGGATTACCAGCCAACAGGTGATCAGCCAGAAGCCATTGAAGAATTGACCGCCGGGCTTAAGGCTGGTAAAAAAGCCCAAATTTTGCTAGGGGCAACGGGAACGGGAAAAACCTTTACCATTTCAAATGTAATTAAAAATGTTAACAAACCAACCTTGGTATTAGCACATAACAAGACCTTAGCAGGGCAGTTATACGGAGAATTTAAGGAATTCTTCCCCAATAATGCGGTGGAATACTTTGTTTCCTACTACGATTACTATCAACCCGAAGCCTACGTACCTTCTAGTGATACTTACATTGAAAAGGATTCAAGTATTAATGATGAGATTGATAAGTTACGACACTCGGCTACTAGTTCCCTCTTAGAGCGAAATGACGTCATCGTGGTGGCGTCCGTTTCGTCAATTTTTGGGTTAGGGGATCCGACCGAATACCGGGAACACACCCTTTCCCTGCGAGTGGGGCAAGAATTGAGTCGGGACAAGTTGTTGCGCTCCTTGGTTGACATTCAGTTTGAGCGTAATGACATTGACTTTCAACGGGGTCGCTTTCGGGTAAGAGGCGATGTAGTGGAAATCTTCCCGGCCTCACGTGATGATAAGGCTTTGCGGGTCGAATTTTTTGGAGATGAAATTGACCGGATTCGTGAAGTCGATCCCTTAACGGGGGAAGTTTATGGTCAAAGAGAACACGTAGCTATTTTCCCTGCCACCCACTTTATGACTAATGAAGACCGGTTGAAGGTGGCAATTGATGGAATTGAAAGTGAATTAACTGAGCGAGTAGCAGAGCTAACTGCAGAAGAAAAACTTTTAGAAGCTCAGCGCTTAAAGCAAAGAACTACTTACGACATTGAAATGCTCCGGGAAATGGGATATTGCTCGGGAATTGAGAACTACTCACGGCACATGGATGGCAGACGGCCAGGTCAGCCACCCTATACCTTGTTAGACTTCTTTCCCAAAGATTTCTTAATCGTAGTAGACGAATCCCACGTGACTATGCCCCAAGTGCGTGGAATGTATAATGGGGACCGCTCACGTAAGCAAATGTTAGTCGATTATGGCTTTAGACTACCATCGGCCTTAGATAATCGGCCCTTACAGTTAAGTGAGTTTGAAAAGCACGTTAACCAAATTATTTATATGTCGGCTACTCCTGGTCCTTATGAGATGGAACAAACCGCTACGGTGGTTCAACAGATTATTCGGCCAACTGGCTTGCTTGATCCTACTATTGATGTTAGACCAAGTATGGGGCAGATGGATGATTTGGTAGCCGAAATTCAAAAGCGCATCGAAGCCGATGAGCGGGTCTTTGTAACGACCTTAACTAAAAAGATGGCAGAAGATTTAACCGACTACTTCAAGGAGTTAAGCATCAAGGTCCGCTACCTTCACTCAGACATTAAAACCTTAGAAAGAACCCGCTTAATCAGGGATTTACGCCTAGGAAAATTTGATGTCTTAGTGGGAATTAACCTTTTACGGGAAGGAATTGATGTGCCGGAGGTCTCCTTAATTGCGATTTTAGATGCGGATAAGGAAGGCTTCTTACGCAATGAACGTTCCTTAATTCAAACAATCGGGCGGGCTGCCCGCAATGCGCATGGACACGTGATTATGTACGCAGACAATATCACTGAGTCGATGCAAAAAGCGATTGCTGAAACCAAACGGCGGCGGTCAATTCAAGAGGCTTACAACGAAGCCCACCATATTGTTCCTAAGACAATTAAAAAGGAAATTCGGGCTAATATTTCTGCTTCGGAAAAGGTGGCAGCTAAGTCTAAGGAAGCTGAACTTGACCTAGACTTTGTTGATATGAACAAGAAGGATCAACAGGCATTAATCGCCAGCTTAGAGGCCCAAATGAAGCAAGCTGCCAAGCAGTTAGACTTTGAAGAGGCTGCTACTTTACGTGATACAATTTTAGAGTTAAAAGCACAACTTGATTAAGCGAAGAGAGGGAAAAGATTTTGGCGCAAAATAAAATTATTGTGCACGGTGCACGAGCTCATAACTTAAAAAACATTGACGTAGAAATTCCTAAAGATAAGTTAGTGGTTGTGACTGGTTTATCCGGTTCGGGTAAAAGTTCGCTAGCATTTGATACCCTATACGCCGAGGGGCAAAGACGGTATGTAGAGAGCTTATCGGCTTATGCCCGCCAGTTTTTAGGTCAGATGGATAAGCCGGACGTTGATTCGATTGACGGCTTATCTCCAGCTATTTCCATTGACCAAAAAACCACCTCCAAAAACCCCCGCTCAACGGTAGGAACGGTTACGGAGATTAATGACTACTTGCGTTTATTATGGGCCCGGGTTGGAAAACCGGTTTGTCCTAATGATGGGCATGAGATTACCAGTCAGTCGCCAGAACAAATGGTAAATAAGGTGTTGGCCTTGCCAGAACGGACTAAGTTAATGATTTTGGCACCGATTATTCGGGCTAAGAAGGGGCAACACAAAAAGGTCTTAGAAAAGATTAAGGCCCAAGGGTTTGTCCGGGTAATTATTGATGGGCAAATGCATGATATTGAAGAGCAGCTTGAATTAGATAAAAACCAGCAACATACGATTGACGTAGTGGTTGACCGCATTGTCATCAAAGAGGGGATTCGCTCGCGCTTATTTGATTCCTTTGAAGCGGCTCTTCATCTCTCGGATGGATATGCTAGCGTGCAAATTATTGACGGGGAGTTACTGCAATTTTCTGAAAACTTTGCCTGTGCTTACTGTGGGTTTACTATCGGTGAGCTAGAACCACGCCTTTTTTCTTTTAATGCACCGTTTGGGGCCTGCCCTGACTGTGATGGCTTGGGAATGAAGTTGGAAGTTGACGAAGATTTGGTGGTTCCGGATCGAACTAAGACTTTACGTGAGGGGGCCATGGCACCTTGGAACCCCATTTCATCTAAATACTACCCGAGCTTGTTAGAGCAGGCTTGTCAGGCGTTTGGAATTGATATGGATACGCCCTTTGAGAAGTTAGCTAAAAAAGATCAGCAGTTAGTTTTGTATGGCGACGACAGCCGGGTCTTTCATTTCACTTTTGAAAGTGACTTCGGCGGCTTGCGCGACTTAGATACTAAGTTTGAAGGCGTGATTCCTAACGTTGAGCGACGTTACCGGGAAACTAATAGTGACTTTACCAGGGACGTAATGCGTCAATATATGACCAGTTTAACTTGCCAGACCTGTCATGGTTACCGCTTAAATAAACAGGCCTTGGCAGTTAAAATTGCGGGCCAACACATTGGGCAAGTTTCTGATTATGCCATCGGTGATAGCTTGAAGTTCTTTAGCAAGTTACAATTTTCTGCGCAAGATGAACAGATTGCTAAACCGATTTTAAAAGAAATTTGTGACCGGCTGACCTTCCTGGAAAACGTCGGGCTTGACTATTTGACCTTAAGCCGGGCTTCAAGAACCTTGTCAGGGGGGGAAGCGCAAAGAATTAGGCTGGCCACTCAAATTGGCTCTAACCTTTCCGGGGTGATGTACATTTTGGATGAACCTTCCATTGGGCTCCACCAACGAGATAACGACCGGTTAATTGCTTCCCTAAAGAAAATGTGTGAACTAGGTAATACCTTGATTGTGGTGGAACACGATGAAGATACCATGAGAGCGGCTGATTATCTAATTGATATTGGTCCTGGAGCGGGGGCTAACGGGGGACAAATTATGGCTGCCGGTACCCCTAAGCAGGTGGCGCGTTCTAAAAAGTCGCTAACCGGACAGTATTTAGCTGGAAAGAAGTTTATCCCCATTCCAGACCGGCGTAGGAGTGGTAACGGTAAGTTTGTTAAAATCTACGGCGCCCAGGAAAATAACTTGAAAAAGCTTGACGTAAGCTTTCCTCTAGGTGAATTTATTGCGGTGACAGGTGTGTCAGGTTCGGGTAAATCAACCTTGGTCAACATGATTTTGGAGCGGGCCTTGGCTCAAAAGCTGAACCGCTCCTCCGAAAAGCCGGGTAAATTTACCAAAATCACTGGAACTGAAGCGCTCGAAAAGGTGATTAATATTGACCAAAGTCCGATTGGGCGGACACCACGGAGTAACCCGGCAACTTATACCGGAGTTTTTGATGACATTCGAACCCTCTTTGCTCAAACCAACCAGGCCAAGTTACGGGGCTATGGGAAAGGCCGCTTTAGTTTTAATGTTAAGGGGGGCCGTTGCGAAGCCTGCAAGGGGGACGGAATCATTAAGATTGAAATGAACTTCTTGCCGGACGTTTACGTACCGTGTGAAGTTTGTCATGGTAGTCGCTATAACTCCGAAACGCTAGAGGTTGAGTATAAGGGGAAAAATATTGCCCAAATTTTAGAGATGACCGTTGAAGAGGCCTTGGAATTTTTCGAAGCCATTCCGAAGATAAGACGCAAACTGCAGACGATTGTTGACGTAGGGTTAGGTTACGTGGCCCTGGGTCAACCAGCTACCACCCTATCTGGGGGGGAAGCTCAACGGATGAAGTTGGCTTCTGAATTACACCGTAAGTCTAATGGCAAGACCTTTTATATCTTAGACGAACCAACCACTGGTTTGCATAGTGATGATATTAAGCGCCTATTAGAGGTCTTGCAGCGCCTAGTTTCAAAGGGAAATACGGTCTTAGTGATTGAGCATAACTTAGATGTAATTAAAACGGCAGATTATCTAATTGACCTTGGTCCTGAAGGTGGTGCTGGTGGTGGCACAATCGTGGCTTGCGGTAGTCCTGAGGAAATAGTCAAGGTTAGTGCTAGTTACACCGGTAAGTATCTAAAACCAATCTTAGAAAAGGGCCACTATTTTACACCAACTGACGAGCAGTAGCCTTGCAATTTTAAGGAAAGGTGCTAGAGTAAAAAGTATCAATACTAGAGGAGTGATTTTTTTGGCTGAAGTAGAAAGTTTTACATTAGATCACACGGCGGTAAAAGCCCCCTATGTTCGTTTAATTACGGTTGAGCAAGGAAAGCATGGTGATGAAATTTCCAACTTTGATTTGCGCTTGGTTCAACCTAACGAAAATGCCATTCCTACAGCAGGGTTGCATACAATTGAACACATGTTGGCTGGTTATTTGCGTGACCACATGGAGGGTGTGATTGATTGTTCACCATTTGGTTGCCGGACAGGTTTTCACCTAATTATGTGGGGGAAGCATGATACGGTAGAGGTTGCAAAAGCTCTGAAGGCTTCCTTGAACGACATTTTAAATGCTTCTTGGGAAGATGTTCAAGGCACAGACATTAAGTCTTGTGGTAATTATCGTGACCACTCGCTTTTCTCAGCCCAAGAATGGTGCAAGAAGATTTTGGCCGAAGGGATTTCTTCTGACCCATTTGAAAGAAAAGTTATCTAGGGTCAACTGCTTAATTTAAGGGGTGCTTAGCTTTTGATTAAATTCAGAAGTTAGGCACCTTTTTTAAGATAGTTATTTTTTGAAGAAACACCCGGCTTGTATGGTATAATTCTTATATTGGCTTTGATTTGGAGTGATTAAAATGACAGAAACACAAAGTTTGGTAATTGTAACGGGAATGAGTGGTGCAGGTAAGACGGTTGCCATGCAATCATTTGAAGATTTAGGGTATTTTTGCGTGGATAATATGCCCCCTAGCTTGTTACCTAAATTTTGGGATTTAGTTAAAGAGTCCGGTAAGGTTAAAAAGGTCGCCCTAGTAATCGACCTGCGTTCGCGGGCATTTTATGATGAAATTGGAGAAATGTTGTCTGAAATGGACGAAACGGACTTTGTTCACAAGAAAATCTTGTTTTTAGATTCTTCAGACGAAGAATTGGTGGCACGGTATAAGGAAACAAGGCGGGCGCATCCCCTTGCAATGGAAGGCCGGATTTTAGATGGGGTTCACCTTGAACGTGAGTTGTTAGCAACGATTAAAGCCCAAGCCCAATTGGTGATTGATACCAGTAAATTGTCACCTCGCCAATTACGTGAAGAAATTTTCCACAATTTTGAAACTAATGACGTGAAGTCATTTCACGTTGAGGTGATGTCTTTTGGTTTTAAGTATGGGCTGCCAATTGACGCTGACATTGTGATGGACGTCCGCTTCTTGCCTAACCCTTATTATGTTGCTGAATTACGTAATAAGACCGGTTTAGACCAAGCAGTAAGTGAGTATGTCATGAACTCTGATACAACGGAAGAATTTTATCAAAGTTTTATTAAGGTGTTAGAAACAGTTTTACCAGGGTATAAACGTGAAGGAAAATCTAGTGTGACGATTGCAATCGGTTGTACGGGGGGACAACACCGGTCTGTAGCATTGGCTGAAAGGATTGGCAAGGCGTTAGCGGCTAACTATCCTGTCAGAATTTCACACCGTGATATGAATAAACGAAAGGAAAGTGTTAACCGCTCATGACAAAATTTACAAGCAAACGTAAGCGGCCTAAGATTGTGGTGATTGGTGGCGGGACAGGCTTGCCTGTGATTTTAAATAGCTTGCATAAGGAAAATGCAGATATCACCGCGGTAGTAACGGTCGCAGATGATGGAGGTTCTTCTGGAATTATCCGCGATTATATTAACGTGGTTCCGCCCGGTGACATTCGTAATGTCTTGGTCTCCCTTTCAAACTTACCCCAGGTTTACAAGGATATTTTTCAGTATCGGTTTGAGTCAAAGGATCAATTCTTTTCGGGACACGCAATTGGTAACCTGGTGATTGCCGCTTTATCCGAGATGAAACAGGGGGATATTTTTAGCTCTGTCCAAGAATTGTCAGAAATGATGAAAGTTGACGGGCATGTTTATCCCGCTGCTAATATCCCCTTGGTTTTAAACGCCCGTTTTAGTGATGGGGCGGTGATTTCTGGTGAAGCTGAGATTACCGCCGCGGGTAAGACTATCACCGATGTTTGGGTAACTACGGGGGATGATTCCCTTCCTGAGGCGCGTCCAGAAGTAATTCAAGCCATCATGGAGGCGGACCAGATTGTTTTAGGACCGGGCAGTTTATTTACCAGCATTTTGCCCAACTTAATGATTAGCAACGTGGGGCAAGCGGTTTGTGAAACCCAGGCTGAAGTGGTGTATATCTGTAATATCATGACCCAAAAGGGTGAAACAGAACGGTTTAGCGATGCAGACCATGTTAGGGTCTTAAACCAGCATTTGAATAAAAAATTTATTAACACGGTATTGGTTAATACGGAACCAGTACCAACAGATTATATGGACAGGCAAAAATATGATGAGTACCTCTACCAAGTCCGCTATGATTTTAAGGGGTTACGAGACCAGGGCTGCCGGGTGATTTCCGACAATTTCCTTTTACTACGGGACCACGGGGTATTTCATGATGGCGATAAGGTAGTAGAGGAGTTAATGCGGCTGATTGGCCAATTGCCTGTTTAGGAAGGAAGGCTAGAGCAGTAAATGTCGTATGCAAGTGAAGTAAAAAAAGAATTAACGATGCTTGAGGTCCATTTTGGAAATGCCAAGGCTGAATTGATGGCCTTAATCCGGATGAATGGCTCTTTGGGAATCTATAACCATAAATTTGTGCTCAATGTTCAAACGGAAAATCCGGCAATTGCCCGGCGAATTTATAAGTTATTGAAACAGTTCTATGATATTGATAGTGAGCTATTGGTCAGACGCAAGATGAAGTTAAAAAAGAATAATCTTTATATCGTGCGCTTAAAGACGGGGTCTGACCATGTTTTAAAGGACCTGGATATCTTGGATGGATTTCAGATTAAGGAGACAGTCCCGCTGAAATTCTTAGATGATGATGCGAAGGTCCGCTCTTATTTACGGGGAGCTTTTTTGGCAGCAGGTTCGGTTAATAATCCGGAAACAAGTCGTTATCATTTAGAAATTTATTCCTTGTACGAAGACCACAATAATACTATTTGCGAAATGATGAATCGCTATGGTTTAAACGCCAGGAAAACGGAGCGGCGTAGCGGCTATATTACCTACCTAAAGGAAGCTGAAAAAATCGCTGACTTCTTATCCTTAATCGGGGCGACTAATTCCATGTTGAAGTTCGAGGATATTAGGATTGTCCGGGATATGCGCAATTCGGTTAACCGGATTGTTAACTGTGAAACGGCTAATATGAATAAAGTTGCCGACGCGGCGCGAAAACAGATTGAAAATATTGATTATATTGAGCGGACGGTCGGGCTCAGTAAGTTGCCGGATAAGTTACAAGCGGTAGCCCAGGCAAGAAAGGCCCACCCAGAGGTGTCGTTAAAGGAATTGGGTGAGTTGGTGGCAGGAGGGCCTATCTCTAAATCCGGCGTGAACCACCGCCTACGTAAGATAAATGAATTTGCCCAAAAATTGCAGGTAAATTAATGTTCAAGCAAGTGGTCAAAAAGTTTGACGTTCTTTGACCAATGTATTAAACTAGCAGTAAAGTCATGAGAGTGCTAAAACATGACGGATAAAAATACTGGGAGGTTTCTCACTATGAATTTAGTTCCAACAGTTATTGAACAATCATCACAAGGTGAACGTGCCTATGATATTTATTCACGTTTATTAAAAGATCGAATTATTATGGTTTCTGGGGAAGTTAATGACGACATGGCTAACGCAATCATTGCGCAGCTTTTGTTCTTAGATGCCCAAGACCCTGAAAAAGACATTTACATGTACATTAATTCTCCAGGTGGCTCTGTTTCAGCTGGATTAGCTATTTACGATACCATGAACTTTGTCAATGCTGACGTGCAAACAATCGTAATGGGAATGGCTGCTTCGATGGCCTCTGTGCTTGCAACAGCCGGGACTAAGGGCAAGCGCTTTGCTTTACCTAACTCTGAAATTATGATTCACCAACCACTAGGTGGAGCCCAAGGGCAATCAACTGAAATTCAAATTGCAGCCGAACACATTTTGAAGACAAGAAAGTTGATTAACCAAATTTTAGCTGATGGTTCAGGC
Source organism: Ligilactobacillus agilis (assembly GCF_025311475.1). Lineage (NCBI taxonomy): Bacteria > Bacillati > Bacillota > Bacilli > Lactobacillales > Lactobacillaceae > Ligilactobacillus > Ligilactobacillus agilis. Next base: position 540,166 of record NZ_CP104397.1, read on the forward strand.
CAAGACATTGAAACTATCAATAAAGATACTGAACGTGATAACTTCATGACAGCTCAACAAGCGGTAGACTATGGATTGATTGACGGAATCATGAAGAACAAGAAAAAAGCTTAAGCTTTAGGTTAAAAAAGACGCGGGCTAATTTAGTCCGCGTCTTTTTTAGGCCCAACTTTTTGTTAAGCGTTTTATATGGTATAATATCTAAGTTAATAAAAAAGGCTAGCACTTACTGCTAGCCTGAGTTATGCGCCACGGGGGAGTCGAACCCTCATTTCAAGAACCGGAATCTTGCGTGCTATCCATTACACTAGCGGCGCGTACTCTTATTATATTATCGTAAGTCATGTAAAATTACAAGTATAAAAATAAATTTTTTTTGGAGGAATTTTAATGGCCCTAGAACAAGGCTTTAGTCAAGAGCAAAGACAGGTGCAAAAACTAGCGATGACGCAGCGGATGCAACAGTCAATTCAAGTATTACGCTACAATGCTGAAGATTTACAAGCTTACCTTAAGCAACAGGAATTAGATAACCCTTTTATCAGTGTCAATTTAGCTACCAACTATAATTCCTCACAGGCTGGCACTGAATCTAAGGATGATTGGCAAACTTATACCAGTGTGCGTAAGCAACAGTCACTGTTTGAGTATTTGTTGGATCAGATTCACCTAACCATGCGTGCAACGCCAATTAGGAAGTGGGTCATCTATTTGTTAGAGCATTTAGATTCTAACGGCTACCTCCGGTTAGATTTAAAGACCGTTAGCAAAGAACAAGGAGTTAGCGAAATTACCTTACTAGATGCTTTGACTTTACTGCAACGTTTAGATCCGCCGGGAGTGGGGGCGCGTAATTTACAGGAATGTTTGTTGCTTCAAATTGAAAATGATGCCCATGCTCCCAAGTTAGCCCAGCAAGTGATTAAAAACGAGTTTGAAGCCTTCGCAGACCGGAAGTGGGAACAAATTGCGAAAAAATTAGGGGTAAGGCTAGCAGAGATTCAGACGGTATTTGATTACGTTAGGACCTTGTCTCCTGCGCCAGGAGCCGCCTATGACCAAGACCAAGTGGGTTACATAATTCCTGATTTAATCTTGATTGAAACGAACCAACAGCTGGAATTAAAAACAACCAAGTATACGCAACCCCAGCTTGAATTCAAACAGTCATACTATGATCGCTTAGCCAAACAAGATGACCAGGAGGTCAAAAAGTATCTAGCCCAAAAACAAAAGGAATATGAACACCTATATAATGACTTGCTCCAAAGAGGGCAGACGCTTTTGCGGGTGGGCCAAGAAATTGTTGACTATCAAAGGGATTTCTTTATAAAAGATGAACACCCCTTAAAGCCACTCTTATTAAGGGATGTTGCCCACAAGTTACAGCTGCATGAATCAACCATCAGCCGGGCGGTTAACGGTAAATACATGCAGACTAGTTTTGGGACCTTTGAACTGAAACACTTCTTCTCACAGGCGGTCAATTATCAAACTGAAACGGGCGAGGCTGTAAGTAGCGATGATGTTCATAAGTATATTAGCGAGCTGGTTGCTAATGAGGACAAGCGCAAGCCCCTATCTGATCAAAAGCTCAGTGAATTATTGAAACAAAAAGAACTAACTGTTTCACGCAGGACGGTTGCTAAATACCGGGAGCAATTAAATATTCCTAGTTCCAGTAAGAGAAAACGGTTTGATTAGCCTTTTAATAGAATTTATTTTGAAATTCAAAGTTAGAGATTATTTGTTAATCGACTAGGAAGTAGGGAAAATGTTCGTCCTTTTAGCTTGAAAGGAAACAAGTTTAAAGTAAAATTCGGAAAAATTGGTAAATGCTTAATTACTTTAAGTATTTACCAGTTTTTTTATGAGATTAAAGCGGTCTTTGGCTTGCAAAATATTTCTTTTGTTGCTATAATTTTAATCGTAATTGAGGTGTGGTAACAATTTAACTGATAGGTAGCGATTGTTATTATACTTTGTTTTTTTAACTTACTGGGTCGCTAGACGACACTGTTGGACGTCGAATGTCCCGCGAGAAAGAGGCCATAAGATGCACCAGGAATTAGAATGGATCGAGTTAATCGCCCCTGATATGGTTGATGTTATGAGCCAGCGTTTTATAATCTTGCGTAATATCAGTTGGGCACAGCCGGTTGGTAGACGTTCGCTTGCACAGACCTTAGGAATGAGTGAGCGGGTTTTACGGACCGAGACTGATTTCTTAAAGAAGCAGGAGTTAATCTCTGTCACTAAGTCGGGCATGATTTTAACTGCTAAGGGTCAAGAAACCATTTATGGTTTGACCGGCTTGATGGACCAGCTGTTAGGGCTCCAACAGATGGAAAGAAGATTAAGCAAAGCACTTCACATTAAACGATGCTTGATTGTGTCGGGTGATAGTGATAAACAGCCTCAAGTCATTGATAATATGGGTAAATTAGTCAATGACACTTTAAAAATGTTATTACCTGAAGGACCGAATACGATTGCGGTGATGGGTGGGACAACAATGGCCCAGGTCGCTAATTGTTTGAGTCCCGACTTAAGTAACCAACGTCAGTTAACCTTCGTCCCAGCACGAGGGGGAATTGGTGAACGGGTTGAAATTCAGGCTAATAATGTTTGTGCTCAGATGGCGCTTAAGACCGGGGGTAAACACCGGACTTTGTATGTGCCAGAGCAGGTGAGCGAGGAAGCTTACCGACCTTTGTTGAAGGAACCTGCTATCCAGGAGGTTGTTTCCTTGATTAGGTCAAGCAATGTTGCAATTCATAGTATTGGCGAGGCAATCCACATGGCCAAGAGGCGGGCAATGTCTCCAGAAATAATTGCAATGTTGACTAAGCAAAAGGCGGTAGGTGAGGCCTTTGGATATTTCTTTGATGAAAACGGCAAGATTATTTACCGGATTCCAAGAATTGGGCTTCAATTAGAAGACCTCGCTTCAATGGATTGTGTATTCGCGGTTGCGGGTGGCTCATCCAAAGCTAAGGCAATTCGCGCTTACATGCAACTTGCTCCTTCAAATACATGTCTAATTACGGATGAAGGAGCTGCCAAACTGATTTTAAAAGAGTGATGTTATAGTCGCGTCACTTTTTAAAATAAATTTTTTATTTCCTAAAGGAGGAAATTTTAGTATGACTACTAAAGTAGGTATTAATGGTTTTGGCCGTATCGGTCGTTTAGCTTTCCGTCGTATTGCTGAAGTATCAAATGATTTGGAAGTTGTTGCTATCAACGACTTAACTTCTCCAGCAATGTTAGCACACTTGTTGAAGTATGATACAGCTCATGGCCAATTCGATGCTGAAATTTCAGCAACAGAAAACGCTTTGGTTGTTAACGGTAAGGAAATCCCTGTATACGCAGAAGCAGATGCACGTAACATTCCTTGGGTTAAGAACAACGGTGTTGACTTAGTTCTTGAATCAACTGGTTTCTACACATCTGAAGAAAAAGCTTCAGCTCACTTAGAAGCTGGTGCAAAGAAAGTTTTAATTTCTGCTCCTGCAGGTAAGGTTAAGACTATCGTTTACGGTGTTAACGATGACACATTGACTGCAGACGACAAGATCGTTTCTGCTGCTTCATGTACAACAAACTGCTTAGCACCATTAGCTAAGGCTGTTAACGATGCCTTCGGTATCAAAGCTGGTACTATGACAACTATCCACGCTTACACAGCTACTCAAAAATTACAAGATGGTCCTGACCGCGGTGGTAACGTACGTAACGCACGTGCAGCTGCTCAAAACACAATTCCTCACTCAACTGGTGCTGCTAAGGCTATCGGTTTAGTTGTTCCTGAATTGAACGGTAAGTTAGATGGTCACGCACAACGTGTTCCAGTTATCACAGGTTCATTAACTGAATTAGTTGCAACTCTTGACAAGACTGTTACAGCTGAAGAAGTTAACGAAGCTGTTAAGAAAGTTACTGAAGGTAACGCATCATTCGGTTACAACGCTGATGGTATCGTATCTTCAGACATTATCGGTACAGAATTTGGTTCAGTATTTGACCCAACACAAACTCAAGTTGTTGGTGAAGGTGAAGGCCAAGTTGTTAAGACTGTTGCATGGTACGACAACGAATCAGGTTTCACTGCTCAAATGATCCGTACATTAGAAAAATTTGCAAGCATGCTTTAAGATTTAGCGCTTAGCTAAGATTAAAGTTACTGCAAGTTCGAGGCGGGGGGAGGCAAAACTCCTTCCGCTTTTTGTTTTTCAATCATATATTGGAGGTTTGCTATCAATGGCTAAACTTATTGTTTCAGATTTAGATGTTAAAGACAAAAAAGTCTTAATTCGTGTTGATTTTAATGTTCCTATCAAAGACGGTGTTATCGGTAACGACAACCGGATTGTGGCAGCTTTACCAACAATCAAGTATGTTATCGAAAACGGTGGTAAGGCTATCTTATTCTCTCACTTAGGTCGGGTTAAGACTGAAGATGACAAGAAGAAGTTATCACTTCGTCCAGTTGCAGAACGCTTAGCTGACTTATTGGGCAAGCCTGTTACATTTGTACCTGTAACACGTGGCGCTCAATTAGAAGAAGCTATTGCTGAATTAAATGACGGTGATGTTTTATTAGTTGAAAACACTCGTTTTGAAGACTTAGATGGTAAGAAGGAATCTGGTAACGACCCTGAATTAGGTAAGTACTGGGCTTCATTAGGTGATGTATTCGTAAACGATGCTTTCGGGACAGCACACCGTTCACACGCATCTAACGTTGGTATTGCAAGCAACATGACTCAAGCAGCTGCTGGTTTCTTATTAGAAAAAGAAATCAAGTTCTTGGGTGAAGCAGTTGACGAACCAAAGCGTCCATTCGTTGCTATCTTGGGTGGTGCTAAGGTTTCTGACAAGATTGGTGTTATCAACCACTTATTAGGCAAGGCTGACAAAGTTATTGTTGGTGGTGGGATGACTTACACATTCTACGCAGCTAAGGGTATTAAGATTGGTAACTCTTTAGTTGAAGAAGACAAGATTGAATTAGCTAAGGAATTAATCGAAAAAGCTGGCGACAAGTTAGTTCTTCCAATCGACAACGTTGTTGCTGAAAAATTCGACAACGATGTTCCTAACCAAGTAGTTGAAGGCGACATTCCTGATGGCTACATGGCTTTAGATGTTGGTCCTAAGTCAGTTGCTTTATTCGAAGATGTTCTTAAAGACGCTAAGACAGTTGTTTGGAACGGACCTATGGGTGTCTTTGAAATGAGCAACTACGCTAAAGGTACTTTAGAAGTAGGTAAGTTCTTAGGTGAATTATCTGACGCAACTACAATCGTTGGTGGTGGGGACTCAACTGCTGCCGTTCAACAATTAGGTGTAGCTGACAAGTTAACTCACATCTCTACTGGTGGTGGTGCATCCCTTGAATACCTTGAAGGTAAGACTTTACCAGGGATTGCTGCCGTTTCTGACAAATAATTAATTTGGATTAAATTCCGAAAGGATGGATTATAGTGCGTACACCAATTATCGCAGGTAACTGGAAGATGAACATGAACCCAGTTCAAACTGCTGAATTTGTAAAGGCTGTTAAAGATCAATTACCAGCTAGCTCAGAAGTTGAATCTGTAATCGCTGCTCCTGCAGTTGACTTACCAGCTTTATTAGAAGCTGCTAAAGGTTCAGAATTAAAAGTAGCTGCTGAAAACTGCTACTTTGAAGACGAAGGTGCCTTCACTGGTGAAACTTCACCTAAAGTTTTAAAGGAAATGGGCGTTGACTACGTTGTGATTGGTCACTCCGAACGTCGTGACTACTTCCACGAAACTGACGAAGACATCAACAAGAAAGCTCACGCTATCTTCAAGAATGGTTTAACCCCAATCATTTGCTGTGGTGAATCACTTGAAACTCGTGAAGCTGGTAAGGCTGAAGAATGGGTTGAAGCTCAAGTTACAGCTGCTTTGAAAGACTTAACAGCAGACCAAGTTGCTAGCTTGGTAATTGCTTACGAACCAATTTGGGCTATCGGTACAGGTAAGACTGCTACTGCTGACCAAGCACAAGAAATTTGTGCAGTTGTTCGTCAAACTGTAGCTAAGTTATACAACCAAGAAACAGCTGACAACGTTCGCATCCAATACGGTGGTTCTGTAAAACCAGCTAATGTTAAGGAATTAATGGCTAAAGAAGACATTGACGGTGGTTTAGTTGGTGGTGCTTCATTAGTACCTGATTCATACTTAGCATTAGTTAACTACAAGAACTAATATTTTAACGAAATTAATTGAAAGTCTAAAGGAAAACCTTTAGAATAAAATTGAGAGAATGTTCTCAAGTCAATCAAAACTCAAAGGAGAGTAAAATCAATGTCTGCAATTACAGAAATTTATGCTCGCGAAGTCTTAGACTCACGTGGTAACCCAACAGTTGAAGCTGAAGTTTACACAGAAGCTGGTGCATTTGGTCGCGGTATCGTGCCATCTGGTGCTTCTACTGGTGAACACGAAGCTGTTGAATTACGTGACGGTGACAAGTCTCGTTACCAAGGTAAGGGTGTTTTAAAGGCCGTTGCTAACGTTAACGACGTTATCGCTAAGGAAATCGTTGGCTACGAAGTAACTGATCAAGTTGCTATCGATAAGGCTATGATTGCTTTAGATGGTACACCAAACAAAGGTAAGTTAGGTGCTAACGCTATCTTAGCTGTTTCTATCGCTGTTGCACGTGCTGCTGCAGATGAATTAGAAATGCCATTATACAACTACTTAGGTGGTTTCAACGCTCACGTATTACCAACACCAATGATGAACGTTATCAACGGTGGTGCACACTCAGACAACAAAGTTGACTTCCAAGAATTCATGATTATGCCTGTTGGTGCAAAGTCTGTTTCAGAAGCAATCCGTATGGGTTCAGAAACATTCCACAACTTGAAGAGTTTGTTAGGTGCTGACGGTAAGGTAACTTCTGTTGGTGACGAAGGTGGTTTCGCTCCTGACTTTGCTAACAACGAAGAACCATTACAATACTTAATCAAAGCTATCGAAGCAGCTGGTTACAAGCCAGGTAAGGACATTGCAATCGCAATCGACGTTGCTTCTTCAGAACTTTGGGACACAGAAACTGGCAAGTACAAGTTACGTTGGTCAACTGGTGAAGAATTCACAACTGAAGAATTCATCAACTACCTTGAAGGTTTGACTAACAAGTACCCAATCATCTCAATCGAAGACCCAATCGACGAAAACAACTGGGATGACTGGAAAGCTATCACAGACAAGTTGGGCAAGAAGGTTCAATTAGTTGGTGATGACTTCTTCGTTACAAACACACAATACCTACAAAAAGGTATCAAGATGGGTTGTGCAAACTCAATCTTAATCAAGGTTAACCAAATCGGTACTTTAACTGAAACAATGGAAGCTATCGAAATGGCTAAGGAAGCTGGTTACACAGCTATCGTTTCACACCGTTCAGGTGAAACAGAAGACACAACAATTGCTGACTTAGTTGTTGCTACAAACGCAGGCCAAATTAAGACTGGTTCAATGAGCCGGACAGACCGTCTTGCTAAGTACAACCAATTAATGCGGATTGAAGACCAATTGACAAGCACAGTTGCAGAATACAAGGGTATCCACTCATTCTACAACATTAGTGAAGAAGCTCGTCAAAACGTCATCAACAAGTAATTGATTGACATATAGGTGGGCAACCACCAACTTATAAGGGGGCTGGGATTATTTTCCAGCTCTCTTTTTTACATATTAATGATAGAGGTCGGATGATGGAAGAAACGCACAAGAAATTATTATTTGATGTTACGCGCTTACGTTTTATTTTAAAGGGAATTGTGGTTGGTATTTTAGTCGGAATTGTCGTGAGCTTATTTCGGTTGGCAATTGAAAAGTTAATCCTAGTCTCTAAGTGGGGTTTTGCACAAATTCATAATCAACCGTGGTTGGTATTAGTGTGGTTGTTAGTGGCTGTGCTAATTTCTTTTATCGTGGGCAAGCTCATTCAAGGTGATATTGACATTATGGGTTCAGGGATTCCCCAAGTCGAAGGCCAACTTGCCGGTGAGTTAGAAATGAATTGGTGGTCAGTCTTATGGCGAAAGTGGCTCGGGGGCGTCTTGATGATTGGCTCAGGCCTATTCTTAGGAAGAGAGGGTCCGTCCATCCAACTAGGCTCCGCCGTGGGTCAAGGCTTTGCTGAAAAGACCTGCCACGAGGGCACAGGACGAAGGGTCCTAATAGCCGGGGGGGCTGCCGCTGGCTTATCCGCCGCCTTTAACGCCCCAATTGCGGGGACACTGTTTATCCTCGAAGAAGTCTACCATAATTTTTCTCCCCTGGTGTGGACCACGTCTTTAGCTGCAGCTTTGACCGCCAACGCGGTTTCGATGGCCTTTTTTGGCTTAACACCAGTCTTACACATGACCTACCGAACTTCCCTGCCGCTAAAGTATTACCCGTGTTTATTGCTGATGGGGGTTGTTTTGGGGCTTTTAGGTTATCTCTACCAATACCTAACCCTCAATGTAAACAAGGTCTACGCCAAATTAAAGTGGCTTCCCCGGCAGTTTGATTCTCTAATTGCCTTAGCCTTGTTATTACCAATTGGGTTATTGTGGCCTAATACGCTGGGGGGCGGCAACAGTTTAATTATTAGTTTAGGTCACGCTAAGTTGAGCCTGCTAGTTTTATTCGGGTTGTTTGTGCTCAGACTAGGTTTTTCAACCATTTCTTACGGTTCAGGGGTTCCCGGTGGGATTTTCTTACCGATTTTAACCTTGGGAGCCGTGTTAGGGGCCCTGATTGGGAAAGCCTTTTGCTTACTGGGAATTTTTCCTGACTATCTAATTGTTAACTTCATAATTTATGCAATGGCCGGCTACTTTGCATGTATTAGTAAGGCCCCGTTTACTGCCATCTTGTTAATCACAGAAATGGTTGGTTCCTTGTCTCACTTGATGCCACTAGCAGTGGTTTCAATCATTGCCTACACCGTGGTTGACGTCTTACGGGGGCGGCCAATTTATGAGGCCATGCTAGCTAATTTACGTCCTAACCCAGATCAAATTCACGGCACGTATGAGGACCGGCTAGAGTTTCCTGTGTTAGCGGGCTCTAAATTGCAAGATCGGCAGGTTAGAGACATTAAGTGGCCTAAGGATTGCCTATTGATTTCGATTAGACGGGGGGAAAATGAACAGATTCCTCATGGCGACACTGTCATTAGGTCAGGCGACACCTTGATTATTTTGACTAACTATGAACAGCGGGCCAAAATTAGAAAACAGATTAATTTCATTACCCAAAATTTAAGCGCCAAGTAAATTGACTAGCATTTTTTAATATTTTATGCTAAATTAGAGTAGATGTAGATTACCTATACGGGTGAGGAGGGTATTAATTGTACAACACACTCTTAACGTTATTAATCATTGTATCAGTGTTAATCATCATTGCCGTGATGATGCAGCCAGCTAAAACAGACAATGCGTCAAGCGCACTTTCAGGTGGGGCGGCTGATTTATTTAGTAAACAGAAACCTCGAGGCTTTGAAGCATTCATGCAAAAAGTAACCGCCGTGTTAGGTGTGATCTTCTTTGTTTTAGCACTTGCTTTGGTTTACATTTCATCAAACTAGACACAATCAGACCTCCTGCATAGTTCTTTCAGGAGGTTTTTTTAACTATGACAGATTTAAGTAAAATGAGGAATTAGATGGAAAACGAAAAATTAAAACAATTATTGATGAAGCGCTTTGAAGAAGAGCCGGATAATGAATTCACCGTCAAAGAATTAGTAGAATACTTACATATGACTTCGACTGGCCAGTTTAAGTTTGTGGTCAAAGCGTTAGCAGAATTAGAACACGACAAGCTTTTAACATTAAATCAATCTGGGGCATTTACACTTGCAAGAAGTAAGCAGTTGCCAACCTACCAAGGTATTTTCCACTCAAACGACCGAGGCTTTGGCTTTGTAACCGTTGAGGAATTAGAAGATGACTTCTTCATCAATCCAACCCAAACAATGGCCGCTTTAAATGGAGACGAAGTTGAAGTGCAAATGCTAACCCCAGGGGATGCGGCCAAGGGAATGCGGCCTAATGGGAAGGTGGTCCAAATCTTGGGGCATGCTTTGACCCAAGTAGTGGGTGCATTTAATAGTGCACCTGACCAAAATCTACCTAAGGGAATTTTAGGAACCATTCACCTTAAGGATAAGAAACTAGCTAACTACACCTTCTTACTAGAAGAAAATGGCTTGCATCCGGTGGATGGGGAAGTGGTTTTATGCGATATTACTTCCTATCCTGATGCCCACCAGCCTGGAATCTTAAAAGGGGTAGCGGTTAAGGTCATTGGTAATGTTAACGATCCAGGGATGGACATCCTAGAGATTGTTTACCAACATAACATTCCAACCGAATTTCCAGAAGAAGTGATGGAACAAATTGCCCAAATTCCGGACTACGTTACCCCAGAAGAAAAAGTCGGGCGCAGGGATTTGACGGACCAACAGCTAGTTACGATTGATAGTATCGAATCTAAGGACTTAGACGATGCGGTGACCGCCTGGAAACTACCTAACGGTAACTTCCATTTAGGGGTTCATATTGCCGATGTATCCCACTACGTTCGGCCTAAAACCCCGCTGGATAAGGAAGCCTTTGAACGGGGAACTTCCGTTTATTTAACTGATCGGGTAATTCCAATGTTACCGCCTAAGTTATCCAACGGAATCTGTTCTTTAAATCCCAAGGTTGAACGGTTGGCAATGTCATGTGAAATGGAGATTACGCCTGAAGGACAAGTGGTCAAGCATGAGATTTTCCCATCAGTAATCAAGACTACGGAACGGATGACCTACGTTGCGATTAACAAGATTTTAGAGTCCCATGATGAAAAGATGATGGCCCGTTATCAAGACTTAGTGCCAATGTTTGAAACGATGCATGAACTCCACAAAATCTTAGTTAAGATGAGAAAGCGGCGGGGGGCAATTGACTTTGAGTACCCTGAAGCTAAAATTATCGTGGATGAAGCAGGCCACCCAACCGACATTCAAATCCGGGAACGGGGCATTAGTGAACGGATGGTTGAGTCCTTCATGTTAGCAGCTAATGAAACAGTTGCAGCCCACTATAACAAACTACACGTACCGTTTGTTTACCGGATTCACGAAAATCCTGAAGAAGACAAGATTAAGAATTTCTTTGAAATGTTGTCAGGCCTAGGGATTGAAGTGACTGGGAAGGCAGATGCTGTTAGTCCGAAGATGTTGCAAAATATTTTGAAGAAGGTAGCTGGTAAGCCAGAAGAACAAATGGTTCAAACCATGATGCTTCGTTCGATGCAACAAGCTAAGTATGCACCTACGCCGGTGGGACACTTTGGGTTAGGGGCCGAAGATTATACTCACTTCACCTCACCAATTCGGCGTTACCCCGACTTAATGGTACACCGGTTAATTCGTTACTATGAAGACCACGGTAAGAATAATGATTACCAAGAAAAACTGCCTGAAATTACCACCCATAGCTCAGAGATGGAACGGCGTGCAATTGATGCCGAACGCGATACTGATGCGATGAAGAAGGCCGAGTACATGGCCGACCACGTAGGTGAAGAATTTGACGCAGTTGTCAGCTCTGTAACTAAGTTTGGGATGTTTATTGCCCTTCCGAACACGGTTGAAGGCTTAATCCACATCAGTGAGCTGCAAGGGGATTTCTACGTCTTCTTAGAAAAGCAGTTAGCTTTAGTCGGACGTCGGACCAAGCGGACCTTTAGAATTGGCCAATCTGTTAGGGTTAAACTTACCAACGTCAACGTTGAGCAAAAGGAAATTGACTTTAGCCTCTTAGATGCAGACAAGGCCCCTCAGACCAATTTATTAGATGGAGTCGAACTTCCGGCCGAACCAAAACGGCGCTTTAACCGTAACCGGGATGACAAGCGCTACAATGGTAACCGCAAAAATGACCGGGGCAATAAGCGTTACGGCAATAACCGCAACGCAAACCGGTCAAATAATGGCGGAAAAAACAAGAAGCCTTTTTACAAGGGCAATAAGAAGGCTAATAAATTCCACAGATAGGAGGAATTTTAATGGCTAAAAAAAGCAGTCCAAAGGACAAGCCCTTAGCCCAAAATAAGAAAGCTAGTCATGACTACCATATTTTAGACACGATTGAAGCCGGGATTGTCTTAACTGGTACGGAAATCAAGTCGATACGGGCAGCGCGAATCAACCTTAAGGATGGCTTTGCTCAAATTAAAAATGGCGAAGCTTGGTTAATGAACGTGCACATTTCTTTGTATGATCAAGGTAACCAGTTCAACCATGACCCTTTGCGCAACCGGAAGCTGCTCTTGCATAAAAAGCAAATCAACCAGCTAGCCGGTGAAATTAGCAAGAAGGGGGTCACCTTGGTGCCTTTAAAAGTCTATATCAAAAACGGCTTTGCCAAGGTGCTCTTAGGGCTTGCTCAAGGTAAGCACGACTATGATAAGCGCGAATCAATCAAGAAACGCGACCAAGAACGAGAAATTCGGCGGACGCTTAAAAATTACCGGTAGTAGTAAATAAGCCACCACTTAAAGTAAGAATTCTTACTTTAAGAGATGGCTTATTTTTCTAAGTTTCGATTCAGAATCTTTTAAATAGTGATGTAATATTATTAGATGAAGCTTTTGCTAATGTTGATGAAAAAACTAATTTAGAAATTAGAAAAAATATTGAGGATAATCTTAGAATAAATGATAAGATTATCATAGAAGTTATACATAATGTCAACAGGATTCAACCTGGAAGCATCGTTTACCAATTGAAGGATAAAAAGTTAACGCGATTGAACTAAGGGGGAAAGCTCATTGGAAAAGATATTTATTGTTGAAGATGATAGGGAAATTGTTACACAATTGGAACATGCATTACGCAAAAGAGGGTTTGATGCTAGAGGAGTTAAGGAATTTAATAGCGTTATGTTAGAGTTTTCTGAATACAATCCTCAAATTGTGTTAATGGATCTTTATTTACCTATTTACGATGGTTATTATTGGACCAGCAAAATAAGAACAGCTTCAACTTGTCCAATAATTTTTATTTCATCAGCAGAAACTAGGACTAACGCAATTACATCGATGAACACTGGTGCTGATGATTATATTGAAAAGCCATTTGATATTGATATTTTAATTGCTAAAATTAGGGCGTTATTGCGCAGAAGTTATGATTTTACTTCGATGGCTAATACATTATCTTTTGGACTTTATAAACTAGATTTGATTAATTCGCAAATTACAATTGATGATAAGAAAGTTGATTTGACAGCTCATGAATTTGTTCTTATGAAAAAATTATTTGAGAATCAAAACCACACAGTAACTAAGAGTGAATTAATGCAGGCTTTATGGAATACAGATAATTTTGTCGATGATAATGCATTGCAAGTATCAATGGGGCGTCTTCGAAAAAAATTAGCGGAGATTTATCTTGATAGAAATATTCATACACATAGAGGAAAGGGGTACATTCTTGAAAAATGATATGAAGTTAACCTTTAAGGTAGCCATATCAATATTACGAGTTACACTTTTTATTACCTTTTTAGTAGGGGGCATTTTCTATTTAGAGGATATACCGATAAAGGTTAGTTTAGATGTACTAATAACAGCTATTCCAACAATAGTTCTATATGTTATTTTCCGAAGTTACTTTAAAATAGCGTATTATAAGCGTTTAAAGAAAATCAGAACTTTCACGTCAATTAAACAATTACCAAATACAAATGATTTAATCGAGTTGGAATATCAGCGAATTTTAAGCGATTCTTTGAAAAAAACAGCGGATCAAGTAACTAAACTTGAAGCAAGTAGGAGAGATATTCATGATCGTTATGCTATTTGGATGCATAATATTAAGGTACCAATTGCAGCCTTACAACTGATGGTTGAGAATGGTGGAAATATTGAAGGTGATAAAAGGTACAGAATGCTTGTTCAAATTAACGCAATTAAGAGTTATTTAAGTGAAATGCTTAATTTAATTTCACTAAGAAATGGGAATAACGATTTAAAAATTACTAAAGTTGATACAAATACAATTGTTAGACATATTTTGAAGCGTAATTCTTGGATGATAATATCTAAAAATCAATCCCTTCAATTTTCTGCTAATTTGCCTATTTTAATTTCAGATCGACGGTGGCTTGAAATAATGTTGGAGCAGATAATTGTTAATGCTAGTAAGTATACTCCAAATGAGAAAAAGATTTATATTAAATCAACAAGTTCTAAAAATATAATAATTCAAGATGAAGGTATAGGAATTGATGAAAATGATATAAAACGCATCTTTGAAACAGGTTTTACCGGTGAAACGGGTCGTGATCGTATAGAAGCTACAGGTTTAGGCTTGTATCTTGTTGGTGAAATTGCTAGAAAATTGGGATTTAGTATTGATGTTGCATCTGTTAAAGGACAGGGGACAAGCTTTATAATAAGACAAAAAGTCGAGGAATGATTGGCACAGTCCCAAAATTTGGGAGCATCCTAAGGATTCTAAGAAACCAACGTGGTTTCCTAGAGTCTTTTTTTCTAGGCTTTGATTTAAAAGTCTTTTACCACAATTTATTTTTTAGAAAATCTCATAAAAAATGAAAATACTCTAGATGCCGGACTGTTTACACCTAAAGTTTTGTGGATTTTTTGAAGGACTCTCGATTTTTTGTTTTCTTACAAAAATGTAAGTCAATAAATCGAAATGAAAGAGAAAAATATTTCTTGACGCATATAATAGAAAAAAAGGAGGAATTTAACATGGCATATATAGAAGTAAAACACCTAATTAAAACATATGAAACAGAAGAAGGAATTAGAAATGAGGCTTTAAAAGATATTAATTTTACCGTTGAAGAAGGAGAGTTTATTTCTATTATGGGTGAATCCGGCTCTGGGAAGTCGACTTTACTAAATATGCTAGCATGTCTAGATTTCCCAACTGGTGGAACTATTACAATTAATAAAAGGCAACTTGAAAATATTCAAGATGATGAAGCAACTGAATTTCGGCGTCGACATATTGGTTTTATTTTTCAAAACTTTAATTTATTAAATATATTTGACAATAAAGATAATATTCTTATGCCAGTTGTTATCTCGGATGAGAATGTCAAAGATTATTATAAAAGGTTGAAAGAGTTGTCAAAGATTGTGGGGATGGGTGAGGAGCTTAATAAATATCCCTACGAGCTCTCAGGAGGGCAATGTCAACGGATTGCTATTGCTAGAGCATTAATTATGAATCCAGATTTAATTTTAGCAGATGAACCTACTGGGCAATTAGATTCTAAGACTTCTAATCGTATTTTAGATTTACTAGCAACTATTAATGAAGAAAATAAAACAATTTTAATGGTAACGCATAGTCCGAATGCTGCGAGTTATGCTAATCGAGTTTTATTTATAAAAGATGGGGTTATTTTTAATCAAATATCCCGTGGAACAGACAGTAAAGATGAGTTTTTAAATAAGATAATTATGGCTCAAGCAACACTTTAAGGAGGGGAGTAGATGTTTACATCAAAAATTTCAATCAATAATTTGTCTGAATGTAAAGTTTTGACTGTCCCTTACACTTTAATTATGTCTTTTTTTGGTGGTTTCTTCTACGTATTAGTTAATTTATTGAATAATACTAGTCTTAGTAAAATACCACAAGCTACATTACTTAAGGGAATTCTTACTTTTGGAATAGTAATTATTTTTTTAGTTATTAGTTTATACGGGTGGTATGCTAATCGTTTTTTTAGTGATGAACGTAATAAAAGTATGGGTGTTTTTCTAATGTTAGGAATGAGTAGGAAGCAAGTATATAAGGTTATCTGTTTAGAGAAGTTTTATTTATTCTGTATCAACTTTCTTTTCAGTGTTATTTTTGGCCTTTGCTATAATAGTTTATCATTTTTAATGATTAGAAAACTTCTTAGCATCAAAGGTTTAGAAAATCAGTATAAACCAGTAGCTATTATTTGGTTATTATTTATTTTAATAACAGTGTATTTGTTTACTTATTTAACTGAGTATAATTTATTGAGAAAAAGTACCATAAATCAAATATTTTCATCAAAGGATAGAACTGAATCAGCACCAAAAGCAAACCTTATCTTAGGTGTTGTAGGATTTGTATTTCTAATTATCGGATATGGTTTGGCACTAACAACAAGTAATGTTACAACTAGTTTTAGAACTTTTATTTTAGCTTCTTTACTAGTTGCTATTGGAATTATTGGAACTTTTTCTTCAGGAATTATTTTGTTGATTGGGACAATGAAAAAGCATACTCGTATTTACTATAATAGAAAGCGTTATGTTTTAATTGCTGGAATGTTGCACCGTTTAAAAAACAGTGCAGTATCATTGTCCCTAATTTGTGTGCTAAGCACTATTACCCTAATAGTAATTTCAGTAATGGGGAGCCTTTATATTGAAAAACGTAATATGGTAAATATGTTGAGCCCTAAAGAAATTACTGTTATGGCAGTGGGAAGTAAATTTGAAAGTATGCTAAAAAATATTGCTAATGAGACTAAAGTTTCATTAAGTGATAAGGAAAGTTTATCAATTTCGCAATCTGTATATGGTGAATTAGCTAATAATAAATTGGATATTGATAAAAACGGAGGAGTTACTAGTGATTATCAAATTACTGTAGCAACCCTCTCATCTTACAATAAATCAAATAACACTAATTACAGATTAAATAAGAATGAAATACTTGTTTATATACAAAATAAGAAACTAGCTAAGGAATCTTTAGTCGTTAATGGACATACTTATACAGTCAAAAAGCAAATAAATCAACCAACCAAGATTTATGTTCTCACCCGGAAGATCAATTACACCAAATATTTTTATTATTACGGATGATATCCAAGATACTCAACAAATTTTGAAAAATAAATCCATCGCTATAAAAATGGAGGGCTATGATGTTAGGGGGACAACACTTGACAAGCAAAGTTTTTATAAAAGATTGAACCAAACTGATTTTAAAAAGGTTGGTGCGAATATTACAAGTCGAAGGCTAGTTCAGTCATTAATTAACACGTTATTTGGAGGATTATTTTTTATAGGAATTATCTTTAGTATTGCATTTGCGATGCTTACATCAGCTACTATTTACTACAAGCAATTATCAGAGGGTGTTCGTGATCGAAGTGACTACATTACTATGGAAAAATTGGGTATGACTCATAAGATGATTAAAGCAGGAGTTCGTAATCAAATTAACTTTACGTTTACTTTGCCCATGTTATTTTCTTTGTTTAATCTGTTAATAGCTATGCCTGTATTATATAAAATTATGGTATCTGTTGGATTTAATAGTGTGGGACTTTTTATAGAGACGGTAGTAGTGTGCTTTGTGTCATATACTTTATTTTACTGGCTCATTTGTCATTACACGTCAAGAATGTATTATCGGTTAATTTCAGACATTTAGGAGAAAGATATGAAAATAATTTCATCAATTATATCATCAATTATATCATTAATTTTATCAGTAGCTTGTATTTTTTCTGTTGCACTATATCCCATTGATGGTAATAACACTTTTAATAAACCCGCAATGTGGTTTGCAGTTGTGATGGCTCTAATAATATACGTTATCACAGTTACAACAACTCGATACTTAAAGATTTATGGAATATTGACGCTTTACCAAGTAATCATTGCGCTAATTTCATTTATGGCAAGTATTTGTGGTATTTTTTTGACTAGTGGATTTTTACATCTATATACTATCATTTTGGGGATTGTAGCATTAATAAATCTCAGTTTTTATTTTTATACGATAAAAATTAAGAATTAAAAGTAGTACTAAAAAATTTGGCTCACTAATTTTGCTATGAGCCAGATTTTTTGTTCTATTCAAAACCTTGGGTGCAATATTTTCAAAGGACTCTAAGAATGATATGCGTTTTTCTTAAAGTCCTTTTTTCTAAGCTTTGATGCAGAAGTATTTTGTCAGAATTTGTTTTTTAGAAAAACTTTCATGAGAAATGAAAAAACTCCAGGTGCGAAAATGTTCACACCCGGAGTTTTGTGGAGCCTCTTATTTTTATGGCTTAGATAGCCCGCATTAGGTGATGGTAACGGTGGCTACCAATTTGTAAAGTGTCGGTTTGCTTGAAGCCAAGCTTGCGATAAAGCTTCTTAGCCTTGGGGTTGGTGAGGTCGACATCGAGGCTGAGTTTAGTTTTGCCACAGCGAGCCGCAATTTTAGGCAAACGTTTTAAAAGGGCGGTGGCGATTCCTAGCCCCCTAAACTTAGGTTTAACGGCTAAAGAATTTAGGTACCACTCGGTTTTAGTCAGTTGACTATCATCGTTGTCATAGAGGCTCTCATAGGCGGGAAGCCCGACTTTAGGGAAGTAGTGACAGAGTAGTTCGTCAATGTCACCATCCGCTTGGCTAGGGTAACCAAAGGCCATCCCGGCCACTTCGCCATCAACTTCGGCTACAATGATTTGGCCCTTGCTTAGGCGGCACTCCTTAGTTTTAAAACTTAATTCTAAAGCTAAATTGAGGCGCTGCTGGTTGAGATTGCGCAGCTTTTTGAGTTCCATTTGCTTGAGAATAATCCTAAAGAGTGCCCGTATCTGGGGGGCGTCGTCGCTAGTAGCTGGTCTAATTAACAAAATAATTCGCTTCTTTCTGATTAAAGTTTATAACTAAATTAATGAATATAACTGAGGTTTAGAAGGGGGTCATTTTCTTTAGAGCCACCTTTTAGGCCACCTTTGGCCCAAAAATCTAAGATGGCGACAATGCACAGGCAGAGGGCCTCATCGTTTATGTCGGCAATCGTTAATTCGAGGTAGTTGCCACTTGCCAGTTCGACCTCGTGTAAACTAAGAACGCACCGGCGACCATGATAGATTTTATAGTTAAAGGTTAAGGAGTTGCCTAAGATGAGCCAATTGAGTTTTTTAACAAAGAGCATCTCGGTCCCTAAGCCGTAGTAACGCCTTAAAGATCCGACTAGCTTACGGTCGGAAAACAGCTCAAACTTAGGCCAAAAACCTAGGGAACGTTGTTTGATTTCGGCCTTTAAGTCGCCATTACTGGCGTAAACAGATAAGACAGCAGGATGCATCCCCCAGCGTCCCGTCAAAAAGTAGCAGGCCAAGCCGCGTTCATCTTTAACCGTAGTTGTTCCGGTGCCTGTTAAGTTTTCACGTTTGGTATAGAGATTACGCACAGCTAGCCCCTCACTTTCCTAGTTTTCTGCTAAGACTTCTTTAATCGCGTGGCCTACACCATTGTCAGTATTTTTCTTGGCTAGGCGCTTAGCAATTTGCTTAACTTCGGTGCTCCCATTGCCCATAGCGTATGAAACTCCGGCTACTTCCAGCATAGAAACGTCATTATTGTTATCGCCGATAGCCATGACGTTATCCATTGGAATGTTCAAACTATCAGCAAAGGCTTGGAGAGCCACCCCTTTTTGGGCGTTGATATGATTGATTTCAATGTTGGAATCGGAAGAAGAAGTGACTTTTAAGGCTGGGTTAGCTGATAATTCTGCCCGAATTGGATCTAAGACCGGCCGCCCTTCTTGACTAAAGGCAACAATCTTTAAAATTGGCATGTGGGGATCGTCAATTAAAGTAAAGTAGTCATCAATATAATTGATATTCATCAATTCTAGGCGGGCAGAAGCTAGGGTGACCGCCAGTTTATAAGGTGTGTCGGGGTTGACCCTAGTTAAAAGTTCTGCAAAGTTAGCAATGCGACTAGCCTTATTATCTGAGTAGACGCCCGTAGAGGTAACTAGCTCAAAGTACAGGCCCTTTTTCTTGAGCTTGAGGCAAATTTTCCGGGCTAGTTGGTCTGGTAAGGCAACGGTATTTAAAAGCTTGCCCGCTGCCGTGAAGGTTTGGGCCCCATTAATCGTGATTAGCGGACAGGTTAGGTCGACCTTGTCTAAGAGGGGTTTAACCTCCGCGTAAGCCCGGCCCGTAGAAACGATAAAATGCACACCTTTAGCCTGGGCTTCCTTGATTGCAGCCGCATTAAAGTCAGAAATCACCATTTCATCGTTTAGCAAAGTACCATCCATATCTGAAGCAATAATTTGAATCATAACTCTAACCTCGCTTATTTGAAGTATATACTTATATTTTAACATGAACGTGGCTTTTTTTTAACTGAAGCAATTTTGCCGCGAGCGGACACTGATTTTTAAGCAAATTTATGTTAGAATTAAAGGCGAGGTGTTCATAATGAAAACGTTTATCCACAATGATTGGCAAGAGGTATTAGGCCCACAATTTGAGTCAGCCTACTATGCTCATTTGCACAATTTTTTAAAAAGTGAATATCAGCATTATACTATTCATCCTGATATGTATCATATCTTTGAAGCGTTCGAGTGGACGCCTTTTTCCAAAGTTAAAGTGGTTATCTTGGGACAAGACCCATATCATGGTCCTAACCAAGCTCACGGCTTGAGCTTTTCGGTTTTGCCGGGGGTAAAAGTACCACCATCATTGCAAAACATTTATAAGGAATTGCAGGCAGATTTAGGTTATCCACCGGTAAATCATGGTTACTTAGAAAAATGGGCAAAGCAAGGGGTATTGTTGTTAAACTCGGTTCTGACCGTGAGGGATGGTCAGGCCTTTTCCCACCGCAATCAAGGTTGGGAACAGCTGACTGATGCAGCGATTGCAGCCTTATCAGCCCGGCCTAAACCAGTGGTCTTTATTTTATGGGGGAAAGCGGCGCAAGCTAAGCAAGCCTTGATAGATCAAAGCCAAAATATTATCATCAAGTCAGCTCACCCGAGCCCACTTTCTGCTAACCGGGGCTTTTTTGGCTCGCGTCCGTTCTCAAAAACCAATGATGCTTTGATGGCAATGGGAGAAAAGCCGATTGATTGGCAGTTGCCCGCAGAGGTAACGGCTAAATAGTCTTATTTTTTGGAGGGATTTTCATGGACTTATTCGATAGTTTAAAAGAAAAAATTCGCGGAAAAAATATTAGCTTAGTTTTTCCAGAAGGAGATGACACCCGGATTGTCACGGCTGCTGTTCGCTTAGCCAAGGAAAAATTAGTTCACCCGGTAGTTTTGGGAAATAAGGATGAGGTTAAAAAGTTGGTTGAATCCAACGGTTATACTCTAACTGATGATGTAGAAATCCTAGATCCAACCACCTATCCTGAAGCCGATTTTGAAGCCATGGTCCAAGCCTTTGTAGAAAGACGTAAGGGCAAGAACACGGCTGAACAAGCGCGCCAAATGTTACGGGACGTTAACTACTTTGGAACTATGTTAGTTTATATGAAAAAGGTGGATGGCTTAGTTTCTGGGGCTAAACATCCAACTGGAGATACGGTTCGTCCCGCCCTCCAAATTATTAAAACCCACCCAGGGGTTAGCCGGACTAGCGGGGCCTTTATCATGTCCCGCAATGATGGTAAGGAACGCTATCTATTTGCCGACTGCGCCATCAATATCAACCCAAATGCCCAAGAATTGGCTGAAATTGCGGTTGAAAGTGCTAAGACAGCCCGCTTATTTGACATTGAACCAAGGGTAGCCATGTTAAGCTTTTCAACTAAGGGTTCTGCCAAATCAGATGAAGTTACCAAGGTGGTAGAAGCTACGAAGTTAGCCCATGAACTAGCCCCTAACGAAGAAATTGATGGGGAATTACAATTTGACGCAGCCTTCGTGCCAGTTGTCGCTGCGCAAAAGGCTCCTCATTCAGAAGTAGCGGGGAAGGCTAACGTCTTTGTTTTCCCAGAACTACAATCAGGTAACATTGGCTACAAGATGGCACAACGGTTTGGGGGCTTTGATGCAGTTGGTCCTATCTTACAAGGGTTAAATGCCCCTGTGTCCGACCTTTCACGGGGTTGCAACTCCCAAGAAGTCTTTGACGTGGCCTTACTTACGGCTGCGCAAGCAACAGTTTAATTGAGGATGAGAGAGTATGAGAATAGTTGCAACTAATCCTGACCAAACCCAGGCCGTCGGTAAAAAGTTAGCTGCCTTACTCCAGCCAGGGGATTTAATCCTCTTAGCCGGGGATTTAGGGGCTGGCAAAACGACTTTTACTAAGGGCTTGGCGCTAGGTCTAGGGATTAAGCGTAATATTAAAAGCCCAACCTTTACTCTAATCAGGGAGTATAAGGAGGGGCGACTTCCCCTTTATCATATGGATGTCTACCGGTTAGAAGACGGTGGGGCCGAAGATTTAGGCTTGGAAGAATACTTCAATGGTGACGGTGTCAGTGTCGTTGAATGGGCTAGCTTTATTCCCGATGAATTGCCAGCTGAATATTTAGAGATTCGGTTAAATAAAGACGAAACTGATGACAATAAGCGTTATATAGACTTTAACGCCCAGGGTAAGCACTATGAGAAGTTAGTGGCTAAATTAGCCGAATAAAAGAAAGTGGGTCGTGGATTATGGCTAATCTACGGGCCACTTTTTTATAAATGAGATGTTTATAAAAGTTTTACAGTTACGGTTAAGATTTTTTTATATAATGGTAAGGGAAGGTTAAAATTTAAAAAAGGAGGAGAAATTTTGAAAAACTTTTTCGTAAAGGCTAAGCTGGCGCTAGAAAAACGCTTAACGCTCTTGAAAATTATTTTTGTGTTGTCGGTGTTAGTCTTTGTCATTAATGCAATTAGTCGCATTTTGAAGGGAACGGATTGGCAGTTAGTCAGTCAACAACTGATGGGGCGCTCACTAGGGCAGTTAGCCCTCCTATTATTTGGGGGCTTGCTGGCGGTCAGCCCGATGCTAATCTATGATTTTTCAATTGTTAAATTTTTACCGGGAAAATATTCCCGCGCCTATATTATTAAAAGTGGCTGGATTACAAACACGATTACAAACATTGCTGGCTTTGGTGGGGTATTAGGGGCTACCTTGCGCGCTAGTTTTTATAGTAAGGGTGCTAGTAAAAAACAAATTTTCTACGCCTTATCTAAGATTGCCCTCTTTTTATTAGCGGGCTTATCGCTGTTGTCATGGCTAGCCTTGCTGTTAATTTATGGCTTTGATTTAGGCGAACACCTGGCTAATTACGGCTTGTGGTTAATTGGGGGGGCCCTGTATTTTCCCTTGCTGTTTATTGTAACCAAGTTTAAGAACAATGGTTTTTTTGCCGATTTAAGTTTACGGCAGGAATTGACCCTCACTGTGGGATCAACTTTAGAATGGTTATTTGTGGCTGGCTTTTTCTTACTAGTTGGGCGCATTTTAGGGGTTAACCATGATTTAACTGCCATTTTTTGTCTGTATATTATCGCTTCGATTTTAGGGATTGTTTCGATGTTACCAGGGGGGTTAGGCTCTTTTGACGTCTTCATGTTAATTGGGATGGCAACCTTTGGTATTAACCGGGAGTTAGCTTTAACTTGGTTATTATACTTCCGGATTTTCTATTACATTGTGCCCGTAATGGTTGGGCTAGCCTTTTTGGTTCACAGTATGGGTGGTCGGATTAATGACTACTTTGATGGGATTCCGCAGACCTTTTTGGCGACGCTGGCCCACCGGATTTTAACAATCTTCCTGTATTTTTCAGGGATTTTTATGTTGATGGAATCGGCGGTACCAAGTCTAACCGTTTCAAACAAGGTCTTGGTTAGGTTTTATCCCTACACCTTTTTCTTCTTGCACCAACTAACCAATATCTGTTACGCCTTTATTCTCTTAGGGCTAGCACGGGGGATTCAAGCCAAGGTAAAAAAGGCCTACTGGCCGATGTTAGCCGTCTTATTGGTTGGAATTATAAATACCTTATTCCAAGATTGGAGCTTGAGTCTAACCATCTATTTGGGAATTGTGTTGGCAATCACGCTCTTTTCTAAGAAGGCCTTATACCGGCAAAAGTTCCAATACTCGTTAGGGTCATTGGCCTTTGACGGCGTTATCTTTATCGGCAGTTTCTTACTGTACGTTGTTATCGGGGTGATTAACGCGCCTGCGTACAGTAATAAGCATAAAATTCCGTCCGTGCTCTTCTTTCCCGGTCAACAGTTATGGCTGTCCGGCCTAATCGGGATTGGAATTGCGGTGATTATTTTATACTTTATCATGCAGTATCTAACTACTGGCCGCGATCCTTTTGCTGACCGTGACTTTGAAAGTGAACGGGTTAAGCAGGTGATTGCAACCTTTGGGGGAAATGAGACTAGTCACCTGGCCTTCTTGCGGGATAAGAACTTTTATTTCTACCAAGTAGACGGAGTCGACCAGCTCTTTTTCATGTACCGGCGTAAAAACGATAAGCTCATCATCATGGGTGAACCGGTTGGTAATCAGGCTTACCAAGAAGAAGCCCTGCAAAGTTTCTTACACCAAGCTGATCTTTATGGCTATGAGTTAGTCTTTTATGAAGTGGATAAGGACTACACCATGCTTTTACACGAGTACGGCTTTGACTTCCTAAAGACCGGGGAAGATGGGTTAGTAGAATTGGACAAATTTACCTTGGTCGGGAAAAAGCAGCGGGCGCAACGGGCCTTGATGAATAAGTTTGAGCGGGAAGGCTATGTCTTTTCGCTAGCACCTAACCCTTTGTCTGACGAATTATTAGCAGAAATGAAGCGCGTCTCAGATGAATGGCTTAATGGTCAAGTCGAAAAGGGCTTTTCTTTAGGTTTCTTTGATGAATACTATTTAAACCAAGCACCGGTGGCATTAGTCCGAGATGCTGAGGGGACCCTGGTTGCCTTTGCTAGCATGATGCCAACTGGGGGAAAAGAAATTCTAACGATTGACCTGATGCGGCACAGCAAGGACGCGCCCTCAGGGATTATGGACGAAATCTTCATTAGTCTCTTTAAGTATGGTCAAGAAGAGGGCTACACTTATTTTGACTTAGGGATGGCACCTTTATCAAACGTGGGTCAATCTAAGTTCTCCTTTATCGAGGAACGAGTTGCTCACCTAATTTATCAATATGGTTATAAGTTATACGGTTTCCAAGGGTTGCGGGCTTACAAGAACAAGTACGCCACTGGATGGCACCCTAAATATACGGCCTACCGTAAGAAGAGCTCACTACTATCCACAATGTGGCAAGTAATTATGGTGGTTAACCAGCGGGCTGATTATCGGACCGCTAACGGGGGGAAAAAGCAGCTGCCATTTATCCCTAAATTTTTACAACCTTAGGAGGGCTTTTCATGAAAAAGAACTGGTTACAAATCCTTAACCAAGGCTCAATTCTCTTTGTTTGCCTGGTAATCGTAGATTGCTTACGGGGTATTTTACTAATTAAGGGCAACGGGAATATTGAGACCTTGCTAGGAATTAAACTCAGCTTAATTAGAACCGCTAGCCAAAGTTCCTTTAATCTTAGTGGAACTTGGACGATTGTTATTTATTATGGCTTGTGTCTGGGGTTAGTTTGGTTAGTTACAACAATTAAGGCCTCAAAAAGAGGCTAAGAAAAATGGTAGTCAGTATCGATATTGACTACCATTTTTTTATTTGACTTGGACCTAACTCCAAGCTGTATACTAAGGATGAATTTGACAAAGAAAGTGAGTAAGATGGCTGATTTAACCATTACCCAAGTAGCCGCTAAATACAATATCAATCCCGACACAGTGAGGTACTATGAGCGGGTCGGCTTAATTCCTAAGGTGCCGCGTAAAGAAAATGGCAACCGCTACTATCCTGACAGCCTACAGCACTGGTTAGAAATGTTGGTTTGCCTGCGACACTCAGGTGTTTCCGTGGAGGTCTTGCATGATTATACCGAATTAATCTTACAGGGTGATGCGACCTTAGAGACAAGAAAAGAACTCTTACAAGAACAAGTTACGGTCCTAAAGCAGCGTCAAGCCGATATTCAACGGTCGATTGAGCGGTTGGAACACAAGATTTCTCTTTATGAAAGTGGTGAAATTAAACAAGACAAGAGTTATTTCAAAGAGTATAAGATTGCAGAACAAATTGCTAAAGAAAGAGCCAATTAAAAAACGAGCGCTATTTTCTGAGTTAATTATTCAATTAGGCTGCAAGGGCCTCTTTTTTCGTGCGTTCTTCTTGGCGTTGTTCGCTAAATGACTGACCGGCATACAGGGGCGCTTAGTTACTTTATGACAAATGTCATCTCCAAAGGTGACGTTTTATTCTAATTATTTAATGTAAATCCAGTTAAGCTTAACTTAAGAACAGCAAAGGAATGATTTACATGCAAATTTTAGAAGTGGACAAGCTAAGCAAAGCGTTTAAAAGCAAGCCCGTTTTAAAGGACGTTAGTTTCAAGGTTCAAGCAGGCGAGGTGGTAGCGTTAGTTGGTAAAAACGGGGCGGGCAAGTCAACCTTGCTCAAGCTAATTTTAGGACTACTAACCGCAGATAGTGGGCAAGTTACTTTTTTAGGGAAAAAGCAGGATTTTAAAGAACAAATGGGAGTAATGTTACAAGAGGTACCCGCTATCAGGCGGATTAAGGTTAAAGAAATTATCCAATTGTGGCGAAGTTATTACGCAAATCCCTTAGAATATGACGAACTGTTAAAGTTAGCAGATTTAACTTCCAAAGAAAATAGTTATCTAACCGAATTATCTGGCGGGCAAAAGAAGAGATTGTACTTTGCCTTAGCACTTGCCGGTAACCCCCAAATTTTATTTTTGGACGAACCAACCGTGGCGATGGACTCGCTAAGCCGGGCCAATTTTTGGAAGCAAGTTGATAGCTTAAGAAAAGAAGGAAAGACTTTTATAATCACTTCTCATTATCCCGAGGAGTTAGAACGTATCGCTAATAGGTTCTTGATTTTAGCCGAGCATAGATTAGTTTTTAACGGCAGTTTGGGGGAACTTCAGGCTAAACAAAAAGCATGTTTAGTCAGTTTTGCTAGTGATTTAAAGCAAGCAGAAATAGCTAATTGGAGCGGAGTGGTGCGTATTTCTGAACAAAATCACCACTACTTTTTACAGGTGATAGATTTACCGGCCTTCTTAACGGACTTATTACCAAAGATTAGACAGGTTACGGAGTTGACCATTAAACCTAATGGACTAGCAGAGTTATTAGATAATCTTGGGGGGAATTATGATGAAGAAATTTAGCTATCAATTGGTGCTTAACTTTAAGCGAGTCGTATTGCGTAATCCTGGTTTTTTAGTAGGGGCAGTGTTATTACCAATTGTTTTTTACCTAGTTTTTACCAAG
Source organism: Ligilactobacillus agilis (assembly GCF_025311475.1). Taxonomy (NCBI): domain Bacteria; kingdom Bacillati; phylum Bacillota; class Bacilli; order Lactobacillales; family Lactobacillaceae; genus Ligilactobacillus; species Ligilactobacillus agilis. The sequence continues at coordinate 567,384 of NZ_CP104397.1, forward strand.
GCATTAAACCAAAATACATCAAGTGAATGGAATCTAAATTACTTGGCTAGCATGATAGTTTATGGGATTTTATTAGGATCGGTGATGACAACTACTAGTGTAATGATTGGAGACGTTCAAGGGGGATATAATAAGTTACTTAGGCTGACGCCAATAAGCAAGTGGTCCTTTTATCTTAACATGCTAGTCACTTTTGAAGTTCTCAATTTATTATGTATACTAGGAATAAGTAGTGTTGGTGTGATGGTTAATCAAGTTCAACTGCATTTAAAAGCTTGGTTAGGATTAATGTTAGTAGTTCCACTTGCAAGTTTACCCCTAATATTAATTGGCTTTATTATCAGTCGCGGTTGCGATTATAGCTTGGGAACGACTGTTAGCAACTTGATTATTTTTCCGCTGGCGATTGTTTCTGGTTTGTGGTTACCAATTGAATTGTTGCCTAAGTGGATGCAGACGGTAGGAAAAGTAATGCCAACTTACTATCTCAGACAACTAACCTTTAATTTGATTAATGAGCAATCACTCGGCAGCAAGAATTGCCTTTGGATAGGGGGCTGGTTGTTAGTCTTGTTAGGGCTGTTAGTTAGCCTTATTAAGTTTAAACCAAAGGAAGTGTAAGTACCCTTGTTTAGGACGATATTAAAAAAATTAACGCCAATTAATTTCTACTGGCTGATTTTCTTAATGCCTATCTTGTCTGTGGGTAGCCAGTTACCACCAGGAGTGCAGATTATTTTTTGGTTGTTGATAATAGTTTGGTTAGCAACTTATTTTATAATTTATCTCAGTCGCGGGTGGCTAACTCTTAGCGCAATTTGGCTTCAGCTAGGGCTAGATGCAATTTTTAGTATATGGTTGGGTTACCCCTACCTCTTTATTTTCACCGGCTTTTTTATTGGTAGTGAGCGGTTAGAAAAAAAGAGTCGCTTAAGTTTGGTTGGTGGTTACTATTTGCTGGCGGTGGGATTATATATTGGAGCCATGTTAACCCTTAAAGGGGGGAATCTCTACGAAGCATTAATTAACGGTTTATTTATTATTTTGTCGTTACCAGTCGCCTACTATTCAAGCGAGCGGTGGCGCCGGCATATCCAGATTGTTCAGGATAATGAGCGCTTAACTTATATTGTCAAAAAAGCTGAACGTGAGCGGATTGCCCAGGAGCTTCACGATAATTTAGGGCAATCGTTTTCCGTATTAGCTCTGAAGGCTGAACTAGCCAAGAAGTTAGCGGTCAAAGATCCAGCGCTAGCAAGCCAGCAGTTAGATGATATTGCTAAAACTGCGCGGGCGGATTTAGATTTGGTTAGGGAGATTGTGGCTGGGTTGCGGAAGGATTTGTTAGTGCAAAACTTAGCCCAGGAGTCTATCAATTTAAAATTAGCTAAAATTGGTTTGAAAACAGACGGTGAAAAAACAGCCCTTAATTGGCCAGAAGACATTCAAGAATTGTTAGCGCAGGTTATTAAAGAAGTTTCAACTAACTGCATTAGGCACAGTGGTGCGCGGTACTTAACCATAATTTTTAGCCAGGATGAGACTAACTATTACTTAAAGGCTAGCGATGATGGCCAGGGGTTTAAAACCGACTTATCCAAGGAAACTTATGGATTGAGTGGAATTCAAAAACGGGTAGCTTCTTTTGGGGGCGAAGTTAGTTTTCAAAATCAAGGTGGCGCTGTAATAGAGTTAAGCTTACCAAAGAAGGGATAAAATGATTAAGCTTTATTTAGCAGAAGATCAAGAAATGTTAAATTCTGCCCTAGTAATGTTATTGAACTTAGAGGACGAATTTCATGTAGTAGGAAGTTGTCGGGATGGTAGGCAGGCCTTAGAAGAAATTACAAGGTTACAGCCTCAAGTTGTAATTTTAGACATTGAAATGCCTAGCTTAAGTGGCTTAGAGATTGCTAAAAAATTGCGAGCTACTAACCAAGACTTAAAGATTATTATCTTAACCACCTTTGCGCGTAAAAGGTATTTTCAAGAGGCACTAGCAGCTAAAGTTAACGGCTACCTTTTGAAGGATAGCCCCAGTGATTCTTTAATCAGTGCAATTTATGCGATTCTAGAAGGAAATACGGTGTTTGATTCTAAGTTAGTTAGTGGCATCTTAAATGAAGTTCCTAATCCGTTAACTAAAAGGGAGCTGGAAGTTTTGCGGGCTTTAAAAACAACGGCGACTACTAAAGAGCTAGCTGCTAGCTTGTATTTGTCCGAAGGAACGGTTCGTAACTATATTTCTGCTATCCTAAGTAAAACAGGGACTAAGTCGCGCTTAGAGGCCGTCAACCTTGCTCAAGCTAAGGGATGGTTATAGCCACAATAAAAAAGGTGTTGCTTGCACGTTTTCATGCAAACAACACCTTTTGTTAGTTATTAGTCTTCATCTTCATCATCGTCATCGAATCTGAAGAGGTAATCTTCATCTTCCATGGCTTCCACGTTACCTAACAAGTAACCATTCCCGACTTGGGAGAAGAAGTCGTGGTTAGAAGTCGAAGTGGAGATACCGTTCATGACAACGGGATTAACGTCTTCGGCTGTATCTGGGAAGAGGGGGTCTAAGCCCAGGTTCATCAAAGCCTTATTGGCATTGTAGCGTAGGAATACCAAGACATCGTCGGTCCAGCCGACTTGATCGTAGAGGCTAGCGGTATATTTTTCTTCGTTTTCGTAAAGGTCATAGAGCAAATCATAAATCCAGGCCTTTAATTCCTCTTGTTGTTCTTCGTTAAGCTCGTTAAAGCCTAGTTGGAACTTGTAGCCAATATAAGTTCCGTGAACTGATTCATCCCGTAAAATTAGCTTGATGATTTCAGCAACGTTAGGAAGCTTATTGTGGCCTAACCAGTATAAAGGAGTGTAGAAACCGGAGTAAAACAAGAAGGTTTCTAAGAAGACGGACGCTACCTTTTTTTCAAGCGGCTTACCGTGTTGGTAAAGGTCGTTAATCTTTTGGGCCTTATATTGAAGCAGTTCGTTGGAATTGGTCCAAGCAAAGATTTCATCAATTTCAGCCGGGGTATTTAGGGTTGAAAAGATGGAGGAGTAACTCTTAGCGTGAACTGATTCCATAAATTCAATGTTATTTAAGACCGCTTCTTCGTGTTGAGTCCGGACGTCTTTTTTCAAAGAGGCCATCCCGTCTTGGGATTGGAGGGTATCAAGTAAGGTTAAGCCCCCAAAAACCTTAGCCACCACATCCTTATCAGCTTCCGTTAGGGTCCGCCAATCAGCTAGGTCATTAGAGAGCGGAATTCTAGTATCTAACCAAAATTGCTCCGTTAATTTTTCCCAGGTGGCTTTGTCGATTTCATCTTCGAGTTTATTCCAGTTAATGGCTGTATAGTTTTCCAAAAAAATCACTCCTTAAATTGTGCAACTTTCGCACTCGTTAACCCCAATTTCACCGTTATTGTCAGTAAAGGTCCGGATGTAATAAATCGACTTAATCCCCTTACTGTGGGCGTAGTTTCGTAAAATTGACAGGTCACGGGTTGTCATTTTGTTATTGCCTGCTTTCTTCCAAGGGTAAAGTCCTGCTGGAATCTCAGAACGCATGAAGAGGGTTAAGCTCATCCCCTGGTCGACGTGTTGTTGAGCGGCTGCGTAAGTGTCGATGACCTTAAGCATTGAGGTGTCGTAAGCGGACTTGTAGTAAGGAATGGTCTCGTTAGACAGGTAAGGAGCAGGGTAGTAAATCTTACCAATCTTTCGTTCCTGCCGTTCTTCAATCCGGTTAATGATTGGGTGAAGGCTAGCGGTGGTGTCATTAATATAAGAAATTGACCCATTAGGAGCAACCGCTAAGCGGTTTTGGTGGTACAAGCCATCAGTCATAACTGCTTCTTTTAACTGAGCCCAGTCAGCTGCAGTTGGGATGAAGACGTGCTCAAATAAGGCTTTAACCTTAGCGGTCTTAGGGCCAAAATCGTTAGCTAAATACTTGTCAAAGTAAGTCCCGTCGGCGTACTTGCTCTTAGCAAAGTCTACAAAGGTGGTGTGCCGTTCGCGGGCAATCTTGTTAGAGGCAACTAATGTCCAGTAATTGAGGAGCATGAAGTAGACACTAGTGAAATCGAGGGCTTCTTTTGAACCGTATTCGATTTGGTTTTTAGCCAAGAAGGCGTGTAGTCCCATCGCCCCTAAACCAATAGTGTGGGCCTGGGCGTTACCTTTTTGAACAGAAGGAACCACTTGAATGTCTGAATGGTCGGTAACAAAGGTCAAAGCCCGGACCATTGTTTCAACTGACTGTCCAAAATCGGGGGCAGCCATCAGGTTAACGATGTTGGTTGAGCCGAGGTTACAACTAATATCTGTTCCCAGTTCATCAAATTCTTGGCGGTCGTTGACAATTGAGGGCTTTTGGACCTGCAAGATTTCCGAGCACAAGTTACTCATGATAATCTTACCCGCAATCGGGCTGGCTTCATTGGCAGTATCAATGTTGACCACGTAAGGGTAGCCTGATTCTTGTTGTAACTTACTGATTTCGGTTTCGAGTTCCCGGGCCTTAATCTTCTTTTTAGGGATAGCGGGGTTAGCCACCATCTTGTCGTATTCCTTAGTGATGTCGACGTAAGAGAATGGTTTACCGTAGACGCGTTCCACTCCCCAAGGGTCAAAGAGGTACATATCCTCGTTGTTAGCAACTAATTCATAATATTTGTCGGGCACGATTAGGCCTAGTGATAAGGTCTTAACCCGGATTTTTTCGTCGGCGTTTTCCTTCTTAGTTGAAAGGAAGGCTTCAATATCTGGGTGGAAGACGTTAAGGTAAACAGCTCCGGCCCCTTGGCGTTGTCCCAACTGGTTAGAGTAAGAGAAACTATCTTCTAATAGTTTCATAACGGGTACGACCCCGGAAGCAGCCCCTTGGATATCTTTAATAGGAGCCCCTGCGCCCCGGAGGTTACTCAAGGTAATCCCAACTCCGCCCCCGATTCGGGAAAGTTGGAGGGCAGAATTAATTCCCCGCCCGATTGAGTTCATGTCGTCGGTCATTTGGATTAAGAAACAAGAGACCAATTCGCCCCGGCGTTTACGGCCCGCGTTTAAGAAACTAGGGGTAGCCGGTTGGTAGCGTTGGTTGACCAATTCGTCAGCTAATTTTAACGCTAACTCTTCGTTGCCATCCGCAAAGTAAAGGGCGTTAATGGCTACCCGGTCGATAAATGATTCCAAGTAGTAAGCACCATCATTAGTCTTTAAAGCGTACTGAGCGTAAAATTTATAGGCAGCCATGAAGGTCTTAAAGGTAAAGTTGGCTGCCGTTAGTTTAGCGTATAACTTTTCGATAAAAGCAAAGTCGTATTTAGCTAAAAATTCACTTTCGAGGTAGTCGTTAGCAATTAAATAATCAAAACGTTCCTTTAGGGAGTTAAACTTCATCGTGTTGGGGATGACATTTTCCTTCAAGAAAGCAGCTAAGGCTTCCTTATCTTTGCCTAATTGGATTTGACCATTAAGGGGCAAGTTAATTTCATTATTTAAGTCGTAATAAGTAACTTGGTTAGGATCAATCGTTTTGAGACTCAAGTTTCTTCACCGCTTTCTTAAAATTAGTTACATCTTTAGGGGTGCCGTTAAATTCAAAGGCATAAATAATAGGGACCTGGTAGTCACGAGCCAAATCGCGCGCTGTAAAGATGAAGAGTTGCGCAAAGTTGCGATTGCCAGTGCCTACGATCCCCTTTAAATAAGTTGCATTTGCACCGGTGTCTAAGAAGTCACGCACCGGTTCGGTAATGTTATCTTCGTAGGTCGGAGTGATGAGCACAAAGGGTTCATCAAACTCCTTAAAAGTGCCAGTCGGGTCGATTTCGTAGACTTCATCAGCTGGAAGGGCCAACTTTTTGATGAAGCGCCGGGTTTGCCCAGTGACGCTAAAATAAGCTATTTTCATGAGTGTGGATCCTTTCCAGTTTTATTGAGCAACAATTTTTTTCAATAAATCTGGTCTAAACCCCCTGATAATTGGATTGTTGTCTTGTTCTAGGACAGGGACAGATTGAAAGCCCTTGTTCTTTAAGTAAGCGATGTATTCTGGATTTTCGTTAACGTTTCTTTCTTCAAATGCAATGTCATGTTGCATCAGGAAGTTTTTAGTCATTTTGCATTGGATGCAGTTATTTTTAGTATATAATTCTAAACTCATTTTTAAGACTTCCTTTCGTGGTAATTTGCAATTTTTAGTATACAACATTGTTGTAATTAATCAAGTAAAAACACAACATATAGACAAAATTTCATAGAAAGTAACCGACATGTTGTGGTTAAGCTTTTTTGGGGATTAGCAGGATTTTTAGGCTGAAATAGTTGCTTTTAAGCCTTATTATCCGTATCATAGAAAGTGACTTAAGAAAGTGAGCGGAGTAAATGACGAATTATTATTATACCAAAAATCCCGATGTGGAACATAATGAACAAAACTTTAATTTTACCCTCTTAGGAAATGAATTAAACTTTACCACTGATAACGGGGTCTTTTCCAAGCGCCGGGTTGATTTTGGTTCCTGTGTGCTACTAGCAGCTTTAGACCAACCGGCTTTTCAGCCACGTAAGCTACTAGATGTTGGGTGCGGCTACGGTCCGCTAGGGCTAGCGGTAGCCAAGAAGTTTCCCCAAGCCCAAGTTGATATGGTTGACGTTAATGAATTGGCTTTGAGTCTAGCTACTAAAAACGCAGCGGCTAACCAAATTAAGAACGTTAACATTTGGTCGTCTGATCAATATCAAACCGTAACGGCTAAAGATTACGATGCCATTATCACTAACCCCCCAATCCGGGCCGGTAAAGAAGTGGTCCACGGAATCTTGAGCCAGGCTAAGGACCACTTAGTAGTAGGCGGCACCTTGACGGCAGTGCTTCAAAAAAAGCAAGGCGCCCCCTCAGCTAAAAAGAAGTTAGAAGAAGTTTTTGGTAACTGTCAGGTCCTCAAAAAAGACAAGGGTTACTTTATTTTACAAAGTATTAAGGAAGTTTAACGTGGACCAAGAGCAAAAAGAATATTTTATGAATGAGGCCTTAAAAGAAGCGAAGCTGGCCTTTGATGCAGGGGAGATCCCAATCGGGTGTGTGCTAGTTTACCAAGGACAAATTATCGGCCGGGGCCATAACTTACGCCAGGCTAGCCAGCAGGCAATTGATCACGCGGAAATTTTAGCCATTAGTCAAGCTAACCGGCAGCTAGCAAGTTGGCGCTTAGCAGGCTGCCAGCTCTTTGTTACCTTAGAGCCGTGTCCGATGTGTGCCGGGGCTATTTTAAATGCGCGGATTGACGAGGTTTATTATGGGGCAGCCGACCTTAAGGCGGGAGTGGCAGGTACCTTGATGAACCTTTTGAATGATGGCCGCTTTAACCACCAAGCCTATATCGAAAAGGGCATCTTAGAGGATAAGTGCCTCGGTATCTTACAAACTTTTTTTAAGCGAGTCCGCAAAGAAAAATAATAAGAAAATTTGGGGAAAGACTGGTAATTTTTGATAATATCGTGTATTATTAATATTGCCGTTAGGCCTTGGAGCAATAATGGCCTTACGAACCGTGTCAGGTCTGGAAGGAAGCAGCACTAAGTTTGGTTCGTTATGTGCTTCAAGTTATGAAGAATGTGAACCCCGATCTATGATCGGGTTTTTTTATTGAATGAATAAGCTAAAATCTTAGATGGAAGGACTATGAGTAGTTAATGAGTTACCAAGCATTATACCGGGTTTGGCGCCCACAAAAATTTAGTGAACTTGTTGGTCAAGAAATGGTCACCAAAACCTTAAGGCATGCTTTGATGACTCACCAAACGACGCATGCTTACCTGTTTACCGGCCCTAGGGGAACGGGGAAGACCTCGGCCGCTAAGATTTTTGCCAAGGCCATAAATTGTCACCAGCAAACGGATGGGGAGCCATGCAATGAGTGTGAACTGTGTCAAGCAATCACAGCTGGCCGCTTAAACGATGTAATTGAAATCGATGCTGCCTCTAATAACGGGGTGGAAGAAATCCGTGATATTAGGGATAAGGCCAAGTATGCGCCCACGGTAGCTGATTATAAAGTCTACATTATCGACGAAGTTCATATGTTATCAACCGGGGCTTTTAACGCCTTGTTGAAGACCTTAGAAGAACCACCGGCAAATGTCGTCTTCATTTTAGCAACTACTGAGCCCCATAAGATTCCGGCAACCATTATCTCGCGGACACAGCGGTTTGATTTTCGCCGGATTACCCCCCAAGATATTTTGGGGCGGATGGAATACATTTTAAAGCAAAAAGAAGTCAGCTACGAAGATAGTGCGCTAAAGGTAATTGCCAAGGCGGCTGAAGGTGGGATGCGGGATGCTTTGAGTATCTTGGATCAGGTGATTTCTTTTGGCGAGGACGGTCAAGTTACATTCGATAACGCCTTACTAGTTACCGGGACGGTTACCAGGCAAAAGCTGACCGCCTATTTAAAGCAAGTCTTTGCTCAAGATACGTCGGCGGCCTTAGAAACTATTCACACGATTGTTAACGAAGGTAAGGATGCCAAGCGGTTAATTGAGGATTTAATTGGCTATTGTCGAGATTTATTGCTCTATAAACAGGCACCCAAGTTAGTCGAAGAAAGTGAACTAGGGTTGCTTGATGCCGACTTTAAGGAGTTTGCACAAAAGATTGATAGCCAGGTTTTATATCAAGCAATTAACATTTTAAATGAGCAACAAGAAAATATGCGCTACACCTCGCATGAGACTGTGTACCTCGAGGTCTTGACCATTAAGCTATCGCAATCGGTTAGCCAAGGTCAAGCTAAGGTGCCGGTGGTAACAGAAAATAGCGCGGACCATGAAGAAGTAGTGCGGCTGGCTAAGCAGGTGGCCCAACTTCAAGAGCAGTTACAAACCTTAAGCCAGGCTGGCCCTAAGCAGGTAAGTGCCCCTGCTAAGCGGCCAAGGCCAAGCCAGGCTAGCTCTGGGCAGTTTAAGGTAAACTTAAACCAGTTATTGCCAATTTTAAATAAAGCTAAAAAGGAAAATCTGTTACAATTAAGAGAGGTTTGGGGTGACTTGTTAAACATGCTCAACCCAGCTCAAAGGGCAATGTTGCGTTCCTTTGAACCGGCAGCGGCCAGTGACGACGGCTTAATCTTAAAGGGAGCCTACCCTTATTTGTGTCAGCGCGCTCAAAGTAGTCAAGAATTACAGGATGCAATCGGTAATGGGCTTAGTCGGCTCTTACCCCAAGCACCAAGTCTACACTTTGTGCCAAATGAAAACTGGCAGGAGATTCGCCAGGAATTTTACCGGCAAAATCAACCGCAAACAGAGGAAAAAGCCCCTAAAAAAGAGGAAGTTGCCCCAATTGTACTTACAGCCCAAAAACTTTTTGGCAAAGAAAATGTTGAAATAAAAGCAGATTAGCTCTGAAAGGATGATTTAATTATGATGCGTGGAATGGGAAATATGCAAAATATGGTGAAACAAATGCAAAAGCTACAAAAGCAGATGCAAAAGGATCAAGAAGAACTACATAGTACAGAATTTACAGGGCAAGCCCCTGATGAAGCAGTAGTGGTTAAGTTCACTGGGGACCGCAAGATGGTCGACATTGCCATCAAGGAAGAAGCAGTTGATCCAGATGACGTTGAAATGTTACAAGACTTGGTTATCGCTGCGGTTAACGATGCCATGGACCAAATTGAAACCCAAACGCAAAAGACAATGGGTAAGTACTCCCGCAATATCCCTGGCCTTTAAAATTAATAATTAGAAAGAAGTGCGTGGAATGCAATACCCAGAACCAATTGCTAAATTGATTGATAGTTATATGAAATTGCCCGGAATTGGTGCTAAGTCAGCAACGCGCATGGCCTTTTACACGATTGATATGCCGGCCGATGATGTGACTGACTTTGCTAAGGCCTTAATTTCGGCTAAGCGGGACCTGCATTATTGCAGCATTTGTGGCAATATTACTGAAAATGATCCCTGCGTAATTTGTGCTGACAAGACCCGGGACCAAAGTAAGCTGATTGTTGTCGAACAACCTAAAGATGTAATGTCACTAGAAAAGATGCGGGAATATCATGGCTTATATCATGTTTTACACGGGGTCTTATCACCAATCGAAGGTAAAGGGCCGGAGGATTTAAATATTACTAGCCTAGTTAAACGGCTCCAAGATAACGAAGCCATTCAAGAAGTTATCTTGGCTACCAATGCGACCCCAGAAGGAGAAGCAACGGCGATGTATATTTCCCGCCTATTGAAACCAGCGGGACTTAAGACAACCCGGCTAGCACACGGTTTAGCCGTTGGAAGTGATATTGAGTACGCAGACGAAATGACCTTGTTTAAAGCGATTGAAGGTAGGACGGAGATTTAAGATGTTTGGCAGAAATAAGCAAAAGTTGCGGAGAACCTATGATGACCTGTTGTTGGCAGATGTTGAGCAGGCAAAGGTGGACTGGGATAATGCTAAGTTAACGCAAAAATCAGTTTATGACGCTGACGATGAGTTAGAGGCCGAGACTAAGTTGGCCAAGGCAAAATACCAGTTGCTCTTTAGGGAAGCGCGGTTACGCAGAATTAAGGGGCATCTCCAAGCAACAATGATTAAGGTCAACGAATTTAATAATTAACCATTTGGCAGCAAGTTTAGGCAAGATACTTTTTTGCGGCTTGCTGTTTTTTAATAAAAACTTTGACGGTGGTGGAAAAAAGTGACTGGTTTTTTAGTAACATTTGAAGGAACGGATGGTTCGGGCAAGACGAGCGTTATTAACGGGCTAACAGAGCAGTTAGAGCAGTTAGGCTACCAAGACCGCTGCCTTGTAACTCGCGAACCAGGTGGAAATAAAATTTCGGAGGCAATCCGGCATATCTTATTAGACGAAGAATACGAAGGGATGGACCCTAAAACGGAGGTCTTATTATACGCTGCGGCTAGGAGGCAACATTTGGTTCAAACCGTGTTACCTGCGCTTAAAGCTGGTAAAATTGTATTATGTGATCGCTATGTTGAGAGTTCTTTGGTCTACCAAGGAGTGGGACGCAAGGTGGGAATTGAGCCTGTACTTGCAATTAACAACTTTGCGACCGATGAATTAAAAGCAGATTTGACCTTTGTATTAGATATTGATCCTGAAGTGGGGTTAAAGCGGATTGCCAATAACCGCTTAGATGAGGTTAACCGGATGGACAAGGAGCGCTTGGAATTTTATCAAGCCATCAGAAGAGCCTACCTTAAACTAGTAGCTAAAGAGCCACACCGGTTAGTAGCGATTGATGCCAACCAAGAGTTAGCCCAGGTTCAAAGTGATGTTTGGCAAGTTTTTGAAAGTAAAATTTTAGCAACCAACAATTAGTGGGGTGGTCAACATGAAATTAATTATTGCAATTGTCCAAGACAAAGACAGTAGTAAGTTAAGCAATGCTTTAGTTGAAGCGGACATTCGGGCAACTAAACTCTCGACAACCGGCGGTTTTTTACGAGCTGGGAATACCACCTTTTTAATCGGGGTGGAAGAAGATAAGATTGAAACGGTACTGGCGATTATCAAAGAATCTTCCCAAAAGCGGGAACAATACATGGCGCCACCAATTAACCTTGATTCGCCAATGGAAGCAACCCATACTTATCCAATTGAGGTGCAAGTTGGGGGCGCGACTGTGTTCGTCTTACCAGTCGATAGTTTTTATCATTTTTAAGGACGGAAGATGGAAGTAGAAGTAAGAAAAACGCAAACCCAATTAGTAGAGCACTTTACTAAGCTGGTGGCTAAACAACAGCTAGTGCATGCTTATTTATTTTCCGGGCCAGCCGGAGTCGGTAAGATGCAGCTGGCTTTGTATGTGGCCCAAGCGGTTTTTTGCCAGCAAAAGGAGGCAGGCAAGCCCTGTCTTAAGTGCCCAGAGTGTCGGCGGATTGCGGAAAATAACCACCCGGATGTGGTCCGAATTATTCCCGAGGGCTTGTCGATAAAAGTTGAACAGATTCGCTACCTTAAGACCGAGTTTTCTAAAAGTGGGGTTGAAGGTAAGCAAAAAATCTTTATTATCCAAGATGCTGATAAGATGACGGTTGGGGCTGCCAATAGTTTACTAAAGTTCTTGGAAGAACCTAGTGGTCAGGTGACAGCCTTCTTACTGACTAGTCATCTAAACCAAATTCTACCCACCATTATTTCCCGCTGTCAGTTAGTAGAGCTGTCGGCGTTGACGGTTAAACAACTGACAGCCAAGTTGGTAGAACAAGGACTGCCGCCAGACAAAGCACAGTTACTCGCGCACTTAACGGGCGACTTAAAGCTGGCTAAGCAATTAGCGGAGGACGATGCCTTTAACCAAGTCATTCAGAGCGTGTGGGAATGGTACCGCCTCATCTTAAAAAACGATTTACAGGCATTTGTACTTGTGCAAACTAAGTTAATGACTTATGCTGAAACTAGGGCCGAACAAGAAGTGTTGTTGCAGCTATTGGTATTGATTGTTAGGGATGCCATGTTATTGCATTATCAGCGCGATGATGAAGTGGCATTTAGCATGTACAAAACAGAATTGAGTCAACAAATTCTGCCATTAAGCGCGACTAAGTTGGTAGCGGCAATGGAACTGGTGTTAAAGTCCTGGCCCGAAATGGCGCTTAATGTTGCTTTTCAAAATATTTTAGAAGAATTAACCTTGAATTTGTGTAATTGTTACCATCAGCGATAAGGGGTGATTTTGTGGATAAACGTGAGATTTATGACAGTTTTGAAAAAATGGAACAACAAACCCGCACTGTCAGTGAGATGTTAAGTAAGATAAAGGAAGAACTTACTCAAGTTTTGGAAAAAAATGCGGAATTAGAAATTGAAAATCAACACTTACGCGAACGCCTGCAAGAAATAGAACTGCCCCAACATAAAGAGGAACCGGGCTTATCTAAATCACGCCAAAACTTAGAAAAACTCTATAAGGAAGGATTTCATGTCTGCAATGATATGTATGGTTCACGGCGGGTTAACGATGAACCATGTATTTTTTGCCAGGATGTGATTTACGGTGAAAGGCATTAATGTTGATTGAAAGGACAAGTAGCTTTAAAGGGGTAACCACTAGTGGCCGCTTATACCTAGTACCGACACCTATCGGTAACCTAGGTGATATGTCTCCCCGGGCGGTAACGACCCTTCAAGAAGTGGATTTAATTGCGGCCGAAGATACCCGTAACACAGCTAAATTATTAAATTATTTCGAGATTAAAACGCCCCAAATCAGCTTTCACGAACATAATACCGTGGAGCGGATTCCGTTGTTGGTAGATAAGCTACTGGCAGGGCAAAATCTCGCTCAAGTTAGTGATGCGGGGATGCCGTCAATTAGTGATCCAGGCCAAGAACTAGTCAAGGCTTGTATAGAAAAGCAAATTCCGGTTGTACCCTTACCTGGGCCTAATGCCGCTTTGACCGCCTTAATTGCTTCGGGAATTACCCCCCAGCCCTTTACCTTTTATGGGTTCTTGCCCCGTAAAAACAAGGACCTAAAGGCAGAACTAGCGACGTTAGCTAATGAGCGCTATACCTTGATTTTTTATGAAGCACCGCACCGCTTGAAAAAGACCCTTAAGGCATTACTCGAGGCCTTCGGTGGGGATCGTCAGGTTGTTTTATGCCGGGAGTTAACTAAGCAGTACGAGGAATTCTTACGGGGGGATTTACAAGCTGCTTATGATTTTAGCTCTACCGAGGAAGTTCGGGGGGAATTTGTCTTAATTGTTGCGGGTAATTCGATGCCTAACCAAGCTGAGCAAGTAGAACAAGACACAAATTTAAGTTTAAAGGCACAGGTAGAAGCATTGGTGGCAACTGGTTTGAAGCCCAACGCCGCCATCAAAGAGGTTGCTAAACGCAATAACTTAAAAAAACAGGTTGTCTATAACGACTACCATGAAATTGATTAGGGGTGAACTAAGTGGCACAAGAGTTTAGTGAACAACACCGGGTTGTTTATTACGACACTGAGGTAACCGGGGAAATGGGAATCGGTAAGCTAGTCGATATGATGATGCTAGCTTCAGAAGATCACAGCGACTCAGTTGGGGTTACCACCCAAAAAGTCTTGGGTTTAGGTCTAGGCTGGGTAATTACCCAACACCTATTAGAAGTTAAACGACTGCCCAAGACCAATGAAGTGGTCACGGTAAGCACCAAGGCAGCCAGTTATAATCCGTATTTTTGTTACCGGGACTTTTGGGTAGAGGCAGCTGATGGTGAAATGTTAGCCAAGATGCACACGGTCTTCGTCTTAATGGATCAAGCCAAGCGCAAGATTACCCGGATTTTACCCGAATTAGTAGCTCCATTTGAATCGGAATACACTAAGAAAATTGAGCGCAATCCCCTACCTATGGCCCCTAAACAACCAACTGCGAGCCATGATTATGGGGTCCGCTTTATGGATATTGACAGTAACCACCACGTCAATAACGTTCACTACTTTGACTGGATGCTAGACGTTTTGGGAGCTGACTTCCTAACTAGTCACCGGCTCAAAAAGATGAACATTCAATATAAACAAGAGGTTCGTTATGGTCAGGTAGCTACCAGTGAGGTAGAAATAGCAGACCTAACTAGCTACCATCAAATTAAGGTCGGGCAAGACCTCTCCTGCGTAGCCCAATGTGAATGGGACTTACGTTAATAAGTAAGTAATAATCGGTTTATCTAAGTAGATAGACCGATTTTTTTATAAAAATGGGTCAAAGTCTAAAAAGTGTCTCTTTTTCAAATTATATTTTGATTAAAAATACAAGGTATATACAAGTTATTTTACCTAAGATAAAGTGTTTATAAATGAAGGTTTTGGAAAATGATATTTTTTTAATTTTACGAAAAAGAATACAAGTTGGATAGATTTTGGACAATTTTTATTGCAGTCTTGACTTGTCTTAGTTATAATAACAACTGTTGTTAGGTTATATAGCTTGTTTGCTTTTATGAGGGTAAAAGTGACGGCTAATTAGGATTTTTCTAAATAAGAGTAGTAACTACTCTATGCATTAGTAACAATTTAATCGTATAAGGTGAATAAGACCAAGCAACTCCTATTACTCATCTATTACAATTGAATCAAGCTGATACATAGGGTCTTTTTTCACGCTTATTTTAATATTTTTATTATTAATTTGATAAGTTATTTATTATTGAGGTTTAGAAGGGATGGAAAGTATGTTTAGGGATAAGTCAAATAAGGACTTAAAGTTTGCGATTAGGAAAAAGAAAAACGGTGGCGGCGCGGCCTCCTTTATCATCGGCAGTGTTGTGCTTGGTGGGTTAATGGTTTCGGGCATCACTAATGCCAGTGCTGATACAACCACTACGCCAGACAGCACTTCAGCTAGCACAACTAGTGCGGCGAGTTCAAGTGCAACTGATAAAAACGAGGTTACTTTAAATAGCACTGCGACCCCAGCAACCGCCAGCTCAGAAGAAACTAGTGCAGCCGAAACGACGACTGCTGCGCCAGCTAGCGAAGTAACACCTGATTCAAGTGTAGCTACGACTGCAACTGATACTAGCGCTTCTTCGGCTACCGCTACTTCAGAAGAAGCCCCAGTTGAAGAAGGGAAAGTGGTTGTTAAGTACGTTGATGAAAGTGGTAACCAAGTGGGGATGCCTAAATTGTTGGCAGGCAACGTTGGTGAAAGCTATGACACCACCGCCGTTGAATTACCATCTGGTTATGCTCTAGCCGGTAGCACGAGCGTTGAAAATGCTACGGGTACATATACTAAGGACCCAATTACTGTAACTTACACAGTTAAAAAGATTTCTAATACTGAAGCGGCTACACAAGCCTTAGATAGGGTGGCAGCTGTTTCGGCTGACCAATTAGCGACTAACAAGGTTTCAATCAGTAACGTCCACTTTAATAAGAGTGTGGTTAAAGAATCACAGGGCTTAGACATTGACTATGCTTACGACTGGACAGGTAAAGGCTTAGTCAAGGGTGATACCCTAGTTTCTGAAATGCCAGCTGCATTCACTTCCATCACCAAGTTAGTAGAAACGCCATTTTATTCCGGCAACGATGAAATTGGGGTCTTAGTGTTAGATTATACTAACCACAAGATTTACACCCGTTTTACCGGGGAAATGGACCCTAACAAGATTTACAACGGTAGCATCAACATTGCTACTTTCGTAGACCGTAATCACTTCAAAGAAGTTGAAAATGATGAAATGGTTCAGTTACAAATGCCAGATGGGACAACGGTTGAACGGCCACTGCACGTTACTTTTGACGCAGCAGTAAATAGTCCGCAATTAACCTTAGTGTCTGTTTATGCTAACGAATCAAAGGATAATCCAGACAAATCAATGGATGTTAAGTGGGCTACAACGATTAACAAGGCTGGGATTGACTTAAACGAAGCCGTGGTTTACCTAAGTCCAGATACGGTTTTAGGAATCAACCCAGAGTTTACCAAGAAAGTCTATGACCGTGAAGGAAATCTAATTGGGGATCCAAGTTCCTCATACAAGGCTATCAACCCCGAATACGATGGTAACGCTTTATATAAAATCAATAAGGATAGTATTGAGGTTTATGAGGCTAACATCCATGACAGTATGGGCTACGAAGTCACTAAGAAGTTAGTAGCCGGAACGGACTATAAGCTTGTTGAAGATAGCTCCAGCCCCAATGCCTATGTAATCGAATTTATCGGAGATTATGTTAAGACTAACAAGTCCTTTGTGATTACTTACGATGGGCGGGTAGCTGATAGTAGCAGTGACCGGGTAGCTATTAACCAAGCGGTAACTGATTCTCTCCTAGCTTACTACGAAGGTCCATATAATAAATATACAAAAATGTATGATGCTCCTTTCAATGCCACTTGGAATGAAGCTGCAATTACGGTTAACAATTCATCCGTTAAAGGTGGAGCTCAAGACATTACTGGGTCCGTAACTGTAGTTCACATTGACGCAAGTACGGGGAAAGTCTTGAAGACTGAAGACTATGCCAAGACTACGGATGGTCAAGTTGCTCATGACGCTAAGCAAGGTACGGGCTACGTTACTGCCCCAGAAGAATTTGCCGGCTACAAGTACACAACGATGGGCTACCAATCTGCCCCAGCGGAAGGAATTGTTAAGCAAGGAATCCAACGGGTGGTTTACCTCTACGTTCCAGCCGACAAGAAGGGATCAGTTGACGTTGTTCACAAGACCACAGACGGTCAAATTTTGGCTGACGTTAAACCGGTGGTGACAGACGTTAACGTTGGGACTGCCTATGACACTGAAAAAGGTAACTTTAACGGTTATCACTTTGTTGGCATGGCTGAAGATTCAGCAGCTGCTGACGGAGTAGTTTCAGAAGGAATCAAGCACGTTATCTACCTTTACGAAAAGGACGTTACTCCAGAAGTGAAGAAAGGTAACGTAGATGTAACATATGTTGCCGAAGACGGTACGGTTCTAGAAGCAACTAGTGACGTAGTTAAGGACGGGGAAATTGGTTCAAACTACGAAACAAGCGAAAAAACTTTTGATGGTTACCACTTCGTGCGGATGGGTGAATTCTCAGCCGACAAGACTGGTCAAGTAGAAGAAGGAACTAAACACGTTGTTTATGTTTACGCTAAGGACCCAGAAGAAAAGAAGGGCTCCGTAGATGTTAAGTACATCACTACTGATGGCAAAGTGCTTGAAGATGTAGCTTCAGTTAAGGATAACGCTCCAGTCGGTGAAGATTATACAACTGAAGAAAAGAGCTTCGATGGTTACCACTTTATTGGGATGGACAAGACTTCTGATCCAGCAACAGGTGTAGTAGCGGAAGGTACCAAGCACGTAATCTACGTTTACGAAAAGGACGTTACTCCAGAAGTGAAGAAAGGTAACGTAGATGTAACATATGTTGCGGAAGATGGCAAAGTTTTAGAAGCAACTAGTGACGTAGTTAAGGACGGGGAAATTGGTTCAAACTACGAAACGACAGAAAAGAGCTTCGAAGGTTATCACTTTGTACGGATGGGTGAATTCTCAGCCGACAAGACTGGCCAAGTAGAAGAAGGAACTAAACACGTTGTTTATGTTTACGCTAAGGACCCAGAAGAAAAGAAGGGCTCCGTAGATGTTAAGTACATCACTACTGATGGCAAAGTGCTTGAAGATGTAGCTTCAGTTAAGGATAACGCTCCAGTCGGTGAAGATTATACAACTGAAGAAAAGAGCTTCGATGGTTACCACTTTATTGGGATGGACAAGACTTCTGATCCAGCAACAGGTGTAGTAGCGGAAGGTACCAAGCACGTAATCTACGTTTACGAAAAGGACGTTACTCCAGAAGTGAAGAAAGGTAACGTAGATGTAACATATGTTGCCGAAGACGGTACGGTTCTAGAAGCAACTAGTGACGTAGTTAAGGACGGGGAAATTGGTTCAAACTACGAAACGACAGAAAAGAGCTTCGAAGGTTATCACTTTGTACGGATGGGTGAATTCTCAGCCGACAAGACTGGCCAAGTAGAAGAAGGCACTAAACACGTTATTTATGTTTACGCTAAGGACCCAGAAGAAAAGAAGGGCTCCGTAGATGTTAAGTACATCACTACTGATGGCAAAGTGCTTGAAGATGTAAGCTCAGTTAAGGACAACGCCCCAGTCGGCGAAGACTACACAACTGAAGAAAAGAGCTTCGATGGTTACCACTTTGTAGGGATGGATAAGACTTCTGATCCAGCAACAGGTGTAGTAGCGGAAGGCATTAAGCATGTCATCTATGTTTACGAAAAGGATGTTACTCCAGAAGTAAAGAAGGGTAACGTTGACGTAACATACTTGGCTGAAGACGGTACAGTTTTAGAAGCAACTAGTGACGTAGTTAAGGACGGAGAAATCGGCTCAAACTACGAAACAACTCAAAAGAGCTTTGACGGTTACCACTTCGTGCGGATGGGTGAATTCTCAGCTGACGCTACAGGTAATGTAGAAGAAGGCACTAAACACGTTGTTTATGTTTACGCAAAGAACCCAGAAACACCAGCAGAAAAGAAGGGTAACGTAGATGTTAAGTACATCACTAAGGATGGCAAAGTGCTTGAAGATGTAGCTTCAGTTAAGGATAACGCCCCAGTCGGCGAAGACTACACAACTGAAGAAAAGAGCTTCGATGGTTACCACTTTGTAGGGATGGATAAGAGTTCTGATCCAGCAACAGGTGTAGTAGCGGAAGGTACAAAGCACGTTATCTATGTTTACGAAAAGGATGTTACCCCAGAAGTGAAGAATGGTAATGTTGACGTAACATATGTTGCGGAAGATGGCAAAGTTTTAGAAGCAACTAGTGACGTAGTTAAGGACGGGGAAATTGGTTCAAACTACGAAACGACAGAAAAGAGCTTCGACGGCTACCACTTTGTGCGGATGGGTGAATTCTCAGCCGACGCAACAGGTAATGTAGAAGAAGGAACTAAGCACGTTGTTTACGTATATGCTAAGAACCCAGAAACACCAGTAGAAAAGAAGGGCTCCGTGGACGTTAAGTACATCACTAAGGATGGCGAAGTGCTTGAAGATGTAACTTCAGTTAAGGACAACGCCCCAGTCGGTGAAGACTACACGACCGAAGAAAAGAGCTTCGATGGATATCACTTTGTAGGGATGGATAAGAGCTCAGATCCAGCTACTGGATTAGTAGCAGAAGGCACAAAGCACGTCATCTATGTTTACGAAAAAGATGTTACCCCAGAAGTGAAGAAGGGTAACGTTGACGTAACATACTTGGCCGAAGATGGTACTGTCTTAGAAGCAACTAGTGACGTAGTTAAGGACGGAGAAGTTGGATCAAACTACGCTACCGAAGAAAAGAGTTTCGAAGGTTACCACTTTGTACGGATGGGTGAATTCTCAGCTGATGCAACAGGTAAGGTAGAAGAAGGAACTAAGCATGTTGTTTACGTATATGCTAAGAACCCGGTAACACCAGAAGTGAAGAAGGGCTCCGTGGACGTTAAGTACATCACTAAGGATGGTGAAGTACTTGAAGATGTAAGCTCAATTAAGGACAACGCTCCAATTGGTGAAGACTACACAACTGAAGAAAAGAGCTTTGACGGTTATCACTTTGTAGGGATGGACAAGACTTCTGACCCAGCAACAGGTGTAGTAGCGGAAGGCACCAAGCATGTCATCTATGTTTACGAAAAGGATGTTACCCCAGAAGTGAAGAAGGGTAATGTTGACGTTAAGTACATCACTAAGGATGGCGAAGTACTTGAAGATGTAGCTTCAGTTAAGGATAACGCTCCAGTCGGTGAAGATTATACAACTGAAGAAAAGAGCTTCGATGGTTACCACTTTGTAGGGATGGATAAGACTTCTGATCCAGCTACCGGTTTAGTTGCAGAAGGCACCAAGCATGTCATCTACGTTTACGAAAAGGATGTTACTCCAGAAGTAAAGAAGGGTAACGTAGACGTAACATATGTTGCGGAAGATGGCAAAGTTTTAGAAACAACTAGTGACGTAGTTAAGGACGGAGAAATCGGCTCAAACTACGAAACAACTCAAAAGAGCTTTGACGGTTACCACTTCGTGCGGATGGGAGAATTCTCAGCCGACAAGACTGGTCAAGTAGCAGAAGGCACTAAACACGTTGTTTATGTTTACGCAAAGAACCCAGAAACACCAGAAGTAGAAAAGGGTTCAGTAGATGTAGTTTACGTAGATGAACAAGGTAATGTCTTACCAGGCGGTGAATTAGCAAGCATTAAGAAGGATGCCCCAGTTGGTGAATCCTATACTACTGACCAAAAGACCTTTGAAGGTTACACATTTAACCGGATGGGGACTGGTTCGGCAGATGCTGAGGGTAAGGTAACTGAAGGTGTTCAACATGTCGTTTATGTTTACACTAAGAATCCAGAAGTAACACGTGGAACAGTAACTGTAACTTACGTAGATAAGAACGGTAACCCACTGCCAGGCGGTGAAAAGACAACCGTTAAGAACGACGTGCCGGTTAGAGAAGACTACACGACAGAAGAAAAGACTTTTGACGGTTACCACTTCGTAGGGATGGATAAGAATTCTAATCCTTTCGAAGGTAAAGTAACAGAAGGTACTAAGAACGTTATCTATGTCTACGAAAAAGATCCTGTGAAGAAGGGGTCAGTGGATGTTAAGTACGTAACTGTAGATGGTGAAGTACTTAGCGACACTACTCCAGTAGTTACTGACGTAGAAGTAGGAACAGACTACAGTACACTTCAACTAGACTTCAACGGCTATAAGTTCGTGAAAATGGCAGAAGGTTCTGCGCAAGCAAACGGCCAAGTAGTTGAAGGGAACCAACATGTTGTTTATGTTTACACACGTCTAATCAATACCTTACCAAGTAAGGATGAAGAAACACCAACTCCAACAGAAGCGAAGAAAGGTTCAGTAGACGTTAAGTATGTAACAACTGATGGGACTGTCTTGCAAGATGTAACTTCTGTTAAAGAAAATGCCGAAGTTGGTACAAACTACGAAACAACGGCATTAGAATTTGCCGGCTACAAATTAGTTGGTGTGGCAAAAGATTCTGACAGTACTTCTGGTCAAGTGACTGAAGGTGCTAAGCACGTCGTTTACGTTTACGAAAAAGTAACGCCAGTCTTAACTGATAAGCACGAAGATAAAGAAACACCAAGTACTTCAACTCAAACAGAGCAAAAACCAGTTAAGGAAGCACCAGCAACTCCAGTTGCAGCTAAGTTAGTAACTAAGAAGCAAGTAGCTTCAAAACAAGCAGACACTAACAAGCAAGCCTTACCACAAACAGGTGAAACTCAATCTGAAACTAATGCAACTGTTTTAGGAGCATTGGCATTAGGATTAGCTGGTATCTTTGGTTTAGGTGCTAAGAAGAAAGAAGATAGAGACTAATTGAATAGATGATGTCTTAAGTAGGATTTAAGCTAGTAAAGTGGCTTAAATCCTACTTTTTTATATTTGTAATCAAAATGTAATATTTTTAGCGAAAATCTGTCTAGGCAAGTGTTGAAAAAGTGGAAAATACTTTTATATAAACCTAAAAAAACTTATCTATTTTTTGAAACGTTTACATAGCGCAAAATCAATATTTCTAAGTGTTTTTTAAGCAGAAATACTTAGACAGTAAATTTTTTGACTTGTATAGATAACTTGTCTGTTTTTCTACAAACATAGCTAGACAAGTTGCTGATTCTTTACCTTTAAAAAGTAAGGATTTCGTATTTTTAAACATTTTATAAACGATTATAAAAGGATTTACTTGTTGATTTTACGGTTTTTAAAATAATAGACTTTAACAACAATTACCATTCACATATATTGATATTAAAAGTTGAAAAAGCTTACTTACACATGTACAATGACCTTGTTGATAAGTTAAATTAGATAGTTAATTAGGTATCGCCGAAAAAACTTTAAGAACAGTTCTGCAGAGTGTGCTACGGGACTTTTAATTTAATGATTAGGGTATATATTGAAAGGAATGAATATGATGTTTAGGGACGAGTCAGAAAAGCAGTTGAAATATGCTATCAGGAAAAAGAAAACAGGTGGGGGTGCAGCCTCATTTGTAATCGGCAGTGTTATCTTTGGTGGGATGATGTTGGGGACTATGACCGCTAATGCTGACACGGTAGCTACTAATGATACTAGTAACGATGCTGTTACTAACCAAACGGGGACAGATTCTACAGCTGACGCAACGACTACTTTAAAAGCTACAACTACCCCGGTGGCAACTGCTAGTTCGGAAGGTAACTTAGAAAGCACAGCTGCTGCTGCAACTGACGAAAACACAACCAGTACGAAGCCAGTGAATACAGCTACAACTAGTGAGGCTACTAGTAAGGTAGAGACTGCAAGTTCAACGAGTGAGGTAGCTTCAAGTTAAGCCGATAGCACAAGCACCGCAAGTGAAGAAGCTTCGAGTGCGGTGGCTAATACTAACGATAAATTACAAGCCAGTGAAACAAGCACCCCACAAGCAAGTGGGACTGATTTGACTAGGAGAGCAATCGCCGCTGAAAATACCGAGACTAACGTAAATAACAAAGTTAATATTACCAATGTGACTTTCAATAAAGATGAAGTAGTAGAGTCTGAAGGAACTGATATTAACATCTCCTTTGATTGGGAAGCCCAAGGGTTACATAAGGGAGACACTATGGTTGTGCCAATGTTTGAGGGGTTTGACTCTATTACTAAGGAAGTTAAATACAACTTTAGTAGCGATTCACTTTCAAATATGGGGACTTTAGTTTTAAACTACAATGAACATAAGATTTACGTTGAATACACTGGCGACATTGATCCTAATAAGATTTATCGGGGAACAATGAATATTGGGACTTTTGTAAGTAGAAATTATTTCAAAAATGAAAAAAATGAGGCACAAATTAATATTCCGCTTCCTGATGGAACCAGTATTAGCAAAACTTTAAAGGTTAACTTTGACCAGGCTAAGGAATGGGATGATGCCTATGCGGCAGCTATCAATGAGACTTTGTCAGAGGATAAGACCCGTGCTGATGTTAGTTGGGTTGTAGAAGTTAACCCTAAAAAGAAGGCAATGCAATCAACGGCGGTTTATATCACTCCTGACAATATCGATGATGTAAAACCATTTTATGTTGATGGTAAGTTACAGTCAGCAAGTATTTACTATACTTCAGCACAAAATCCGTACACTTTAGATCCTGATTCAATTATGGTTTATGAGGCAAACATTACTCCAAGTTTAGGTTATACTAAGGGAAAGAAACTGGTCTTAGGTACTGATTATGAAATCTTGCGTGGAGCATATGATGCCAATACTAGGAGTCAGAAAGATAATGTGTGGATTGTCCGTTTCAAAGGAAAGTATGACGTAATCAACGGTGATCAATTTGTAATTGAGTATAATACTCACTATGATAATTTGGACCCAACTCTTGAGTCCACTACTGGTGACCGAGCAGTAGCGATTGGTACTGACGTTGAAGCCAATAATTTGATTAGATATTTTGATCCAAATAATTCAGTAATGAACTTTAAGGGCGGGATTATTTATGCCAAGGTTAGACTAATTGATTCTAGTATGACTAGTGTAGAAGGTGAAAACATCACTGGGTCTGTCATCGTGGCTCATATTAATGGAAAAACTGGTGAATACTTAAAACCGGAAGCATATGTTATTAATGGGGGTACTACTCTAAAAGACGTAAAGCAGGGTACACCTTATACAACTAGCCCAGAAACTTTTGATGGTTTTACTTTTACAAGGATGGGATATGATTCAGCTCCTGCAACTGGGACAGTCAATAACTCCGTACAAAGAGTAGTTTATGTTTACATGCCCGATGAATTAAAGGGTTCTGTAGACGTTAAGTACGTAGACCGTACAACTGGTGAAGTATTGCCATTTGCTGATGCAGCTTTAACAACAGTTAAAGATAATGCTCCAGCGGGAGAAAAATACGACACAGATAAGAAAGACTTTGCCGGCTATACTTTTGTTGGGATGACTGAAGACTCAGCTGCGGCTGATGGCAACGTTGAAGCAAATAAGACCTTACACGTAATCTACGCTTACGACAAGAACCCAGAACCAGTAGTGGAAAAAGGCTCGGTTGATGTAGTTTATGTGGATGAACAAGGCAATGTTTTACCAGGTGGTGAATTAACAGATGTTAAGACGGATGCCCCAGTTGGCGAAAAATACACCACTGAACAAAAGGCCTTTGATGGTTACACATTCAAGCGGATGGGTACAGGTTCAGCTAAAGCCAATGGTGAAGTCACTAAGGGTGTTCAACACGTAATCTATGTCTACACTAAGGACGAAATACCAGAAGTGAAGAAAGGTAACGTGGACGTAACCTATGTAACTGAAGACGGCAAGACTTTGAAGGCAACCGAATTAGTCTTCAAGGACGCACAAGCAGTAGGTACTGATTACAAGACTGAACAAAAAGAATTCACAGGTTACCACTTTGTGCGGATGGGTGAATTCTCAGCTACTAGAAATGGTAAAGTAACCGAAAACCTTCAACACGTCGTTTACGTATATGTTGCGGACCCAGTAGAAAAGAAGGGTTCGGTAGATGTTAAGTACGTAGACCGTGCAACTGGTGAAGTATTACCATTTGCTGATGCAGCTTTAACAACAGTTAAAGATAATGCTCCGGCGGGAGAAAAATACAACACAGATAAGAAAGACTTTGCCGGCTATACTTTTGTTGGGATGACTGAAGATTCAGCTGCAGCTGATGGTAACGTTGAAGCAAATAAGACTTTACACGTAATCTACGCTTACGATAAGAACCCAGAACCAGTAGTGGAAAAAGGCTCGGTTGATGTAGTTTATGTGGATGAACAAGGTAATGTTTTACCAGGTGGTGAATTAACAGACGTTAAGAAAGACGCGCCAGTCGGCGAAAAATACACTACTGAACAAAAGGCCTTTGATGGTTACACGTTCAAGCGGATGGGTACAGGTTCAGCTAAAGCTAATGGTGAAGTCACTAAGGGTGTTCAACACGTAATTTATGTTTACACTAAGAACCCAGAAGCACCAAAGACAGGTTCAGTAGACGTTAAGTTTGTTGATAAGACAACTGGCGAAATGATTACAGGTACTAGTGTTGAAACTGTTAAGGACGGCGCTCCAGTGGGTGAAGGTTACTTCACCACACCAAAGGACTTAACTAAGCAAGGTTATCAATACGTAGGTGTTCGTGAAGGTTCAGATGACCCAGCCGGATTAGTCGCAGAAGGCACTAAGCACGTCGTTTACGAATATGAAAAGATTCCAGCACCAATCGTGAAGAAGGGTTCGGTAACGGTAACGTACGTAGACAAAGATGGCAATCCACTCCCAGGTGGTGAGGAAACCACAGTCAAGCATGACGTTCCAGTTGGCGAAGACTACACAACGGAAGAAAAAGACTTCCCAGGCTACCACTTCGTAGGGATGGACAAGACCTCAGACCCAGCTAATGGTAAGGTAACAGAAGGAACTAAGCACGTAATCTACATCTACGAAAAGAATCCAACTCCAACGGTAGCAACTGATAAAGAGGAAGAACAAAAGGGTTCAGTAACGGTAACGTACGTAGACAAAGATGGCAATCCACTCCCAGGTGGTGAGAAAACCACAGTCAAGCATGACGTTCCAGTTGGCGAAGACTACACAACGGAAGAAAAAGACTTCCCAGGTTACCACTTCGTAGGGATGGACAAGACCTCAGACCCAGCTAACGGTAAGGTAACAGAAGGGACTAAACATGTAATCTACGTCTACGAAAAGGACCCAACCCCAACGGTAGCAACTGATAAGTCCGAAGAAAAGAAGGGCTCAGTTGATGTTAAATACGTTGATACTGAGGGGAATGTTCTTGAAGGACCTAACTCAGTAGTTAAGGATGGGTTAGTAGGTAGTGACTACAATACTAGTGGCAAGACATTTGCTGGCTACAAACTAATCGGGATGGAATTAGGCTCAGCAAGTGCTAATGGCAAGGTAATTGAAGGTACGCTTCATGTTATCTACCTCTACCAAAAGGTAACGGCTGATGTACCTACAACACCAACAGCTACTTCTGAAACTCCAACTGTAAATAAGGTTCAACCAAGTGTGACTGCAAGTGTTACTCCATCTGCGGCTCAAACTAAGCTTGAAAAGCAAAGTGCTACTCAAGAAGCTTTACCACAAACTGGTGAGACTAAGCAAAATTCATCCATGTTAGGTGTAATTGCTTTAGGGTTAGCAGGTATGTTAGGATTAGGTTTCAAAAAAGAAGAAAAAGAGAACAAGTAATTAAGCTTAGAAGCTAAGTTGCCTCTCGAAAAGACAGACTTTAATTAAAGGTCTGTCTTTTTTTTGTGCTTAAAAAATCATGAGAAAAAATTCACCGAAAATTTAGCTAAAAAAAGAATTAATTGGGCAAGTTTTTGCGAATCATATATATAGAGGGGTAACTTTACCCACAATCAAAACTAAAACGAGGAATCTAGATATGACTAAGATTTTAAAACGAGAAGCCGATTATCCAATTACAATTCCAGCCAAGGTCCGCTTTGACTTGCGCTTAACTGCTAACGAGAAATTACTTTATGGGGAATTATATACTTTTGGTGGGATGGCAGGAACTTTTACGGTTTCCAACCAGCGCTTAGCAGCTTTATACCACGTGACGGTCAGGTCAATTTCAGCTTGGCTCAATAAGTTGGCTAAGTGTGGTTACATTGAACTTGCCAATTCTTTGGATAAAAACGAGCGGATTATCAGCTTTGTACCAGGAGTTGATCCGTTGGATAGGGATGGCTACCTTTATGATGAAGTAGCAGGGCGTAAAGAAGTAGTTGAAGCCGTGGCGGAACCATGTGATAAGTATGATTACACGGTTGATACTAAGGTTGATCCGGAAGTGATTGAAGCAGAGATGACCGAACGGTTTGGAGCCATACCTGACCATGTGACACCAGAACAAAGAGAACAGTTATTGATGGTAAGGGAGTCGCTTTATTACAAGCTCCATTCAAAGAATAGGCAACCTTATAATCAAATCCAAAATGTAGAATTGCGCCGGTCTATGTTCATTGATAGTGAAGTTAAAAAGGAATTCGACAAGTTAAAGAATCAAGGAGTTAAATTGACCATGGATGAAGAATACGTGGTAATAGACAAAGTGACTGCGAGAGCAACTAAACAATTTAATCAAGAACATGGCATTAATTGTGAGAAGGAAACTTCTATGGAAGAAAATTTCTACCCCCTAGAGAAGAAATCTTCTAGGGTAGAAGCAAACTTCCAGCAAGAAGATAATTTCCAGGGGTTAGAAAATGCTGATAATACTAGGGTAGAAGAAAATTTCATGGGGAAGAATACTTCTAGGGTAGAAAATAATTTCCAGTCTAAGTTAGATAATATTAATTCAATAGTGGATAAGATTATTGTCGGCTTCGCCGACATAATTAAAAATATAAATAAACTAAGTGATTTAAGAACTACTAAGAATTTAATTTCTAATCAATCGGCGTAAGCCGATTAATAATAACCACTCTTTAAGTAAAGTGGAATATCTAGGCTAGAAGAAATTTTCGTAGGTAGGACAGGAAAAATTTTTCCACTGGGGAGGAAGTAAAATGCAAGCAGCAGAAAAGTGGGCGCAAGCAACAATTACAGACAATATTATTTTTGGGTGGATTTTTAGTGAGCATCCAGAGTTGTTGGAAAAATTACTAAAGATTTGCTTGCCTGGCTTTAAAGTCAGGCAAAATAGTGAGGGTTAATCGAGAAGAGGTTACGAAAAAAGATTTGGTTTATTATGGTCCTAGGTTTGATATTTACGCCGAAGATGAGTTTGGCACGATTTATGATTTAGAAATGCAAAATAGTGATAAAGGCGATTTAGCAGAACGGATGTCAATGTATCAAGCGAGCCTGGAACGTGATGCACTCTTAGCAGGTGAGGATTTTAGGAAGAGGCGGCGGACGGTAGTAATTTTTATCTGTAATTTTGATGCATTCAAGAAAAGGTTGGCTGCTTATTACATCGGTTCTAAGGTACTCAACTGTTTAGAGCTTAAATTTGACAACAAAGAAACAAATGCTATAGTAAATTTAAAAGGTGAGTTAAGTGCTGAAAATACTGCCAGACAGGCACTTAATGCGTATTTTACAAAGCAAATTGTAAGTGATGAGTTTACAGCGCAAATAGATCAAGCCGTGCGAGCATTAAAGCAAGATTCGAAAAGGGGTGCAATCTACATGGAAGCAAAAGAATGGGTAGCAAGAGAAGTAGCGCGCGTTCGAACAGACAGTCTTGAGAAAGGCCGTGAGGATGGTATGAACCTCGCTTTGACGATAATGGCTACTATCCCTAAGCTAATAGCAGCTAATAAAACTCATGAAGAAATAATAACCACCTTAGTGACTAAGTACAACATAGATCAGGCCCAGGCGGAAAGCTATTATGAGCAAGTGATGGCGCTTAGGGCCTAATAAGTAGATTAGTAGTGAAAAACCCTCTTTTCTTGTACCTAAGCAAGAAAAGAGGGTTAAGCTAGATTAACGGTGAGATTTTAAAAATTTTTTTAGTTCAGCTAGGAGAAGAATTAGGGCTGAAAAGCCGCCAATTACACTCCATTCGAGTAGAGATAAGGCTGTAACCTTAAAGGCTGTCTGCATAAAGGGCACGTAAGTTAAGAAGAGTTGGAAAGCTAACATGAGGGCGATGATTGCCCAGGCAGGTTTATTTTCTAAACTAGCCTTGCTGAAAGCTGGTTTGGGGGTTCTAATACTAAAGAAGTAGCAAATTTTACTAATGACAATCGTATTGACAACCATGGTGGAAGCACTAAGTTCACTAACTCCTAGTCGTAAGAACCATTCGTAGCCAATTAAGGCGAAGATAGCCATTAGACTGGAAACAAAGGCAATCTGCCATAAATCGGCCTTGGAAAACATTTTTTGAGTTCGTGAACGAGGGGGCTGATTCATTAGCCCACTTTCTGCTTGCTCAAAAACAAAGGCAAATTGAATGGTGATGGCAGAAACAAGGTTAATCCATAACAGTTGTGCTGGTTGGAGGGGAACTTCTTGGCCGGTTAGTATCGAAAAGGCAACGATTAGTCCTTCGGCAAAGGAGGTCGGAAGTAAGAAGAGAATACTCTTCTTGATATTGGTGTAAATTTTGCGGCCTTCCTTGATAACCGTGGCCATTGTAGCAAAGTTGTCGTCTGCCAAAATCATATCGGCTGCATCCTTGGCAACGTCGGTTCCCTTGATTCCCATTGCAATACCGATGTCTGCCTTTTTTAGGGCGGGGGCATCATTGATTCCGTCGCCCGTCATTGCGGTTACTTGGCCTTGCTCTTGCAGGGCCGAAATAATCTCTAATTTATTTTGAGGAGTCGTTCGTGCGAACACTTGGTGGTCTAAGGCAGCTTGTTGTTTTTCTTCTTGGGAAAGGCAGTCCCACTCGGCTCCCGTGAGGGCTTTGATTTTGCCTGGTGCTAGCCCCAATTGTTGTCCAATCGCTTGAGCCGTTTTGGGGTGGTCACCAGTAATCATCTTCACGGCCACTCCGGCTTGATTCATTTTTTTAAGGGCGGTGACTACTTCTGGGCGCGGAGGATCTTGTAAGGCAGCCAAGCCTAACCAGGTAATTCCGGCTGCAAGCTGCTCATGGGTAACCTGTTTTTGCTTAGTAACTGACTTGTAGCCCAGGGCGATAACCCGTTTGCCTTTTTGGGACCAGGCGTTAGCACGTTTGGTCCACAGTGCTTGGTCAAAGTTTGAATTGCCTTTTTGCGCCATGGGAATTAGTTTGTCGGGGGAGCCCTTAACGAAAATCAGCTGTTCTTTTTGAGAATTTTCAACCAGGCGGGCGATGTAACGGTAATCCGAGTCAAACGGCAATAAATCTAGGCTGTGGTAAGTAGGAGCTGAGCTTTTTAACTTATGGTAAAGGGTTAAAAAGGCCCCGTCAGTTGCTTCCCCATTAATCGTCCAGCCGGATTCAGTTTGCTTGAGGATGGTGTCGTTGGCCTGGTAACCAGCTGCCAGCAGTAATTCCAAATTAGGGGTAAGTTGCGCTTTTGTTCCAGCGTGCAGAAGTTGTCCCTCTGGAGCGTAACCACTACCAGTTACTTGATACTGATTATCATCAACCCACAGGTCGGTAACGGTCATTTCATTTTTAGTTAGGGTCCCCGTTTTATCGGTGGCAATGACGTTAACTGAGCCTAAGGTTTCAACGGCCGGCATGGACTTAATGATGGTTTTTTGCTCTTTAGCGAGTTTGCTAACCCCAAAGGCCAGGATAACTGAAGTTGTAGCGGGCAGTCCTTCCGGGATGGCCCCCACAAGCATTGCCACTACGGCCAAGGCTAGGGCAGGGAGCGAGTAGATTTTCAGCATCAACCCGATGACAAAAACCACTAGGGAAATAATAATTGAGAGGTAGGAGACTACTTTACCTACCCCATCAATTTCTTTGATAAGTGGGGTTTTACTACTTTTAATTTGGGCTACTTCTTGAGAAATCTGCCCGATTTCGGTTTCATTAGCCGTAGCGACTACAATGCCAAGGCCACTCCCGGTGATGACGGAGGTTGAGGCAAAGGCCATGTTAGTTCGCTCCGCTAGGGGGACATTATTTGCGCTTAAAGCTAGCGGTGTTTTAGTAACCGCGGTTGTTTCACCAGTTAGACTGGCCTCTTCAATGCGCAAATTGTCTGCTTCCACAATCCTTAAGTCAGCGGGAACGTTGTCACCAGCTTCTAAGAAGACAACGTCACCTTTGACTAAGTCGCTGGCAGCAACGTCTTGACGGGTGTGGTCACGATAAACCGTTGCATTTTGGGCTAGCAGTTCCTTAATTTTAGCTAAGGCGTTAGCGGCGCTGGTTTCTTGAAAGTAACCGATTAGAGAGTTGATGATGACCACTGCTAAAATCACCACGGCATCGGTGTAATGGCCAATCATTAGGGTCAGCAAAGATGATAGGAGGAGAATATAAATTACGATGTTGTTAAATTGGCGTAAGAATATTTTCCACTTAGGTGTTTGTTTGCTTACTAACACGTTAGGACCATCAGCGGTTAATTTACTGTGAGCTTGGGCAGAAGTCAAGCCGGCCCTGAAATTTTCTTGCTCATAGTTAGTAGCTAGTTGCTTGATATCGACTTGGTAAATTTTTTTCATTAGTGAGTTCAACCTTTCAAAATTTAATCAGTGTGACAGTCAATTAGGTGAACTCACTCACGTTGAGAATAAAAACAAAGTTTAGGATTCGTTTTTAATTTAGACAACCTCTCTTTCTAAGTAATTTAACTAAATTAATTGTAGCATCTTTTTTTAAAAACGAATGGTATTTATAACTTTTTTAAAAGATAGTTAAGGATAAATTAACTAAGTTACTTAGCAAAAAAAGTAACAGCGCTGAAAGCCAAATGGTTTCAACGCTGTTAAAATTAGTTATTAAGTTTTTAGCTAACTGCATCACTAACGAAGTGCTTTAAGGCACTGCCAGCTAAGCCGGCGCTTAATCCGACTAACAGTTTAATTCGGGCTTTTTGACCGTTAAGACCGTGACAGAAGGTAACGCCTAGCTTCTTTAGCTGAACGCCACCCCCTTCGTAGTCATAAACGTCCTGGGCGACTCCGTTAAAGCAACGGGACACTAGGACGACCGGAATGTTTTGGTCTAACAATTTTTGGAGGCTAGGTAAGACCTTAGGCGGAAGGTTACCGGCACCTAAGGCCTCAATTACAACCCCCTTGGTGGTGGCTTGGCTTGCTAAAAAGTCTAAGAAATCAGGCTCCATTCCGGCGTAGGCCTTGACTAAAAAGACTTGTTCACAGACATGGTCAATCGGCAGGGCAGTGTGGCGGAGGAGTTGTTCGAAGAAACGCACCTTGTGCTTAAAGACTAGTCCGATTGGCCCAAAAGTAGGGGTTCTAAAAGTGGCCACGTTAGTTGTGTGGGTCTTAGTAACGTAGCGGGCGGTATGAATTTCATCGTTCATAACCACTAAGACACCCTTGCCCACCGCCTCGTCACTGGCTGCAGTTAGGATAGCCGTTTGGAAGTTATGGAGGCCGTCGGAACCAATTTCGTTAGCTGAACGCATTGCCCCAGTTACAACCACGGGAATGTCGCTCGTAACGGTTAAATCGAGGAAGTAAGCTGTTTCTTCTAAGGTATCCGTTCCGTGAGTAATGACTACCCCAAAGAAGTTGTTGTTAGCCGCGTCGTTAATTCTTTGAGCAAGGCTAAGCATTTCTTTAGGACTCATGTGGGGTGAGGGAAGGTTAAAGGGATTTTCAACCACCAAGTCTAATTGGTCGGTGAAGGCTTCGCTAAATTTATTAAGGGGATTTTCTGCTCCAGGAGCAACGGCACCATGTTCATCTTCTGACATGGCAATGGTACCGCCAGTGTGTAAAACTAAGATTTTTTTCACAAAAAATTCCGCCCTTTCTTAATGGATTTTCATAAACAAAATTATACTCAGAAACTGAATGATTGTCGATGAAAATTGTCATTTTTGCCGGTACAAACTTAATGCTAAGTATGTTAAGATAATGATTGAAATTTGATAGTATAGAAGGAATTTTTTACAATGAAAATATTGGCGATAGATACTTCCAATAAGCCACTGAGTGTGGCGGTGTTGGAAGATCAAGAGCTGTTAGCAGAAATAACAACTAATGCACAAAGAAATCACAGTATCACCTTGATGCCCTTAATCAAGGAAGTGTTACAACGAGCAAACATTAAGGTAGCAGACCTGGACCGAATTGCGGTTGCTCAAGGTCCTGGTTCTTATACTGGCTTAAGAATTGGGGTTACAACAGCTAAGACCTTAGCCTTTACCTTAAACAAGGAATTGGTTGGGGTTTCCAGTTTGAAAACTCTAGCGGCGGCTTATCCTAACACCGAGGCGTTACTAGTCCCTGTGTTTGATGCCCGCAGAGAAAATGTATTTGCGGCTGCCTATCAATGGCAAGCAGGTCATTTGGTTGAGGTGATAGCGGAAGGTCACTATGCCTTTGCTAACCTCTGCCAACGCTTAGCTGACTTTAACCAAAAAGTAATCTTTATTGGAAGAGATAGTCAAAATTTTGCGTCTAATTTAAAGGCTAGTGACTTGGATTACCAGCTAGCAAGTTCTAATTTTGCTTACCCACGTGCAATGGAGGTTGCCTTGCTGGGTCAAGTTGCCACGCCAGTAGCCATTCAAACTTTTGTCCCTAATTATCTACGGTTAACGCAAGCGGAAATGCAATGGTTAGAAAAACATCCGGAAGGGAAAGCACACGATGAGTCCTATGTTGAAAAAGTTTAAACGGTTAGTAACCAAGGTTTTATACGGTGAAAGTGAACAGGTGGTGGAGTTTAACAGTCGGACGGATGAAGTAGAAGGAATACACTACTTGATTTGCCGTGCGATTGTCCCCGATATTCCCGAGATGTTAGCTATCGAAAAATCTGTGTATGAGGGCAATACCCCTTGGGATTTCGAGACCTTTAAGGCTGAGTTAAGCAAACGTAAAACCACTTTATACTTAGTCGCTCGTTATGAAGACGAATTGGTAGGTTTTGCTGGGGTGGACTTTAAACGGGCTAACGGTGAAGCTCACATAACTAATGTAGCAGTTACACCCGAGCACCAAAATCGGGGCTTAGGAAGCAAGTTGTTACGGGTCTTAATCGAAAGCGCCCGGAAACAAGAGTGTCAAAACATTGTCTTAGAAGTTAAGGCAAGTAACGATAACGCCCAAAAGGTTTACCAGGATTTAGGCTTTAAGATATTAAACCGCAAGAAGAATTATTATACTGAGGAACAAGAAGACGCGTTAACCATGCGCCTTGATTTAGTTCCAGCAATGGGAAGAGGATAGAAATGGCAGAGAGAAATTTAATTTTGGCCTTTGAATCAAGCTGTGATGAAACCAGTGTGGCCGTAATTGAAAATGGATCTAAAATTCTAGCAAATATTGTGGCTACCCAGATTAATAGCCATAAGCGCTTTGGAGGGGTGGTCCCAGAAGTTGCTAGTCGGCATCATATCGAAGCAATTACCCTCTGTGTGGCTGACGCTTTAGAGCAAGCTCAGGTTAGCTATGAGGACCTCGATGCGGTGGCGGTTACTTATGGTCCCGGCTTGGTGGGGGCTTTGTTGGTAGGGGTAGCTGCAGCTAAAGCAGTGGCCTTTGCCCATAATTTGCCCTTAATTCCTGTTAACCATATGGCGGGTCACATTTATGCCGCCCGCTTTGTTAGCCCCCTAAAGTTTCCAGCCTTAGCGCTGTTGGTTTCTGGGGGGCACACGGAGTTAGTTTACCTAGCGGGGCCAACCGATTTTAAGATTATCGGTGAAACACGGGACGACGCTGCCGGCGAAGCCTACGACAAGGTGGGCCGCGTCTTAGGGTTGAGTTACCCATCCGGTAAAGAAATTGATGAGTTAGCCCACCAAGGGCACGATAGCTTCCATTTTCCCCGGGCAATGGAAAATGAAGACAATTTCGACTTTAGCTTCAGTGGCTTAAAGAGTGCCTTCATCAACACCGTTCACCACGCAGATCAGGTGGGAGAAAGTTTAGATAAGGCTGACTTGGCAGCTAGTTTCCAGGCTAGTGTGGTTGACGTATTGGCCCATAAGACTGTCAAAGCGTTGAGAAAGTTTGACGTTAAGCAGCTAATTTTAGCCGGGGGTGTAGCTGCTAACAAGGGATTGAGAGCACGCTTAGACCAAGAATTAACTGCCTTTCCCGAGGTGGAATTGATTAAAGCTCCCTTGAAATTATGTGGCGATAACGCGGCTATGATTGGGGCAGCCGGTTATGAAGCTTATCAGGCCGGGATTAGGGCGGACCTAGACTTAAACGCCGAACCAAGCTTAGAATTTGAATGGCTTGACTAATTAGCTTTTGAATAGCACATAAAGATGGAGGAGTCCACGAAGACTAACACTTCGTGGGCTCCTCCATTTTCCTATAGGGTGAGATAATCTAAAATATTGAATAAGATGCTTTTATAGCCGGTCATACGAGCGAGTCTTATCTGCCTCAGTAATAGGGCGAATGACCTTGCAAGGGTTGCCGACTGCCACACAGTTGTCGGGGATGTCTTTGGTTACAACGCTGCCTCCGCCGATAACGACGTTAGAGCCAATCGTAACCCCAGGCATTACCTGCACCCCGCCCCCAATCCAAACATTATCGCCCACGGTGATTGGGTAAGCATATTCAAGGCCGGCGTTTCTGCGCTCGTAATCAAGTGGGTGGCCAGCCGTGTAAAAACCACAGTTAGGGGCAACAAAAACATTGTCGCCAAAGGTAACCTTTGCCCCGTCAAGGATGACCAAGTTATGGTTAGCGTAGAAATTTTCCCCCAATTCGATGTTATAACCGTAGTCGCACCAAAATGGGGCGGTGATGGTGTAGTTGTCCTTAGTTTTGCCTAGCAATTTTTGCAAGAGTTGCTTACGTTCAGCCCGTTGGCTAGGGCGCAAGTGGTTATAATCGTAACAAAGTTCCTTGGCAAAGGTGCGCTCTTTAATTAGTTCGGGAGCATAGTTAGCATCGTAGAGTTGTTGGTTAAGCATTTTTTCTTTTTCGGACATAGGAGTAGCCTTCTTTCGTTTTAGTTTAAAAACATTATACCAAAACGTTTTCAAGCAAGATAGTTGGTCTTTTTTTATTAAAATAGTATAATTATTTTCAAAAAGAACATTAAGTGGTGATCTTATTATGGAAAGGAAAAAGTTTAGGGACAGTAAGATTTATCAGTTGTTTGTTAAGTTGAATTCGAAAGATTTTGGTAACTTATTGGATCAAGTCAAGATTCAAAGGTATGAACAAGAAGAACTTAGAAAAAAGGGTGGTTTGCGCCTTCACTTTGAAAAAGAGTATATTGACGCTTTTAACGGGATACGGGAGCGGCGTAAAAGAGATTAAAAAAAATTGATGAATTAATCAGGCTTTCAGTAGGAATTGAGGCTAAAGAGGACTTATTAGCAGATTTAAAGCAAGCCCTCGCTCACAGTTAATAATGACAGGCGTTTCCAAAAAGGGGACGCCTTTTTTGTCGTCACCTAGTCGAAGTGGTAAAATTAAGGCACAAGCTGTTAGTGAGGTGAAAATTAAATGAAGAAATTGGCCGAAAGATTTGAGCAGTTGACCCAAATGCTTGCCCAATTTTTTAATGGGCTAAGCGTGATTGTGATTGCCTTATTAGGGTTAATTCTCTTAGTGCGAATTGGCTTGGAACTTAAGGTGTTAGTGAGTTTGTCTTTGAAGTTAGATGCCGCCAATAACTTTTATCTAATTATGGATAAGATTGTGGCCTTCTTTATTTTGTTTGAATTTTTTGCTATGATTATCAGTGCTTTAAAAAATAAGGGCCACGTCTCAATTACCTTGCTGATGGGCTTGGGACTGACGGCTTTGTTACGGAACTTACTAATTATTCATGATGACTACCTAGACATTATCTTAAACGTGGTGGGTATCTTGTTGTTAGTGGTCGGAATGGCTATCTATCGGCATTACGTTCACCAAGATAGTGATCAGTAGTAGAATTGAGGTTTATGTGACTAAGATAAATTCATTTTTTAAATTATTTTTTGAAAGGTTTGTGGATAGTAATATCAATAACGCCGCCATTGTGATTGCTTATAACGCCTTGTTGGCCATTTTTCCCACGGTGATTTTGGTAGGGAACCTCTTACCCTTATTAAACCTAAAGGCGGATACGATTATGAGTTACCTACAAACCGCCGTGCCACCGACGATTTATAAGACCTTAAACCCGCTAGTGCGGACCTTTTTGACTTCTGGTTCTGGGGGAATTGCCTCAGTCAGTGCCTTAGTTGCCATTTGGGCCGCTAGTCGGGGGATAAACGCCCTCAAACGGGCAATCAATGATGCCTACGGGGTTGATAGTCAAAGTGCCTTTATGACCCGGATTGTTTCGATTGCAATTATTTTTGTCTTCGCCATTTTTTTAGTGGCACTCTTTATTTTCTTTAGTTTCGGGCAGCTGGCCTTAGAAAAATTAAGCCCCATCCTAAACCTGCCCCTGTCCTGGTTAGATACTTTTCGGAGCGTGAAGTGGCCGACAACAATCCTGGGGATTTTTGCCATCCTGTGTTTAATTTACCGCTTCTTGCCCAATGCCAAGGTGCACTGGCGCTGTATCTTTCCCGGGGCGGTGTTAGGGACTGCGGGTTGGATGTTAATCACCCAAGGTTTTTCGATTTACGTTTACTACTTTGCCCAAAGGGTTTTATCCTATGGGGCTTTAGGAACCTTTATCGTCTTATTGTTTTGGCTCAACTATTCGGGCTGGACAATCCTATTAGGGGCGGTTGTTAATGCCAGTTTGGAATACTGCCTGTACGGTAAGGTTACTCCGCGCCGGCCAACCTTTAGAAGAATTTTAGATAACGTTATTCCTAAAAAAGACAACAGCTAGTGTTGTCTTTTTTTATTCGGCTAACTCAGCCAGGACTTTGTCAATTTCATCCAGGTTAAAGCCCTTGCGATAGAGGGCCTGCTTGGTCTTTAGTTGGCGGGTTTTAAGGTCAAAGCGTTGGTAACGGCGCCAAGCTTTTTTGGCTTGGGTGGTTAAGGCTGCTAGTTCTTGGTTAGGATCAACCTGTAAGTCGAGCTGTTCAAGGGCTGAGTTGGCAACGCTAGCGCTAAACCCCTTGGTCATGATGCCAGTGATAATTTTATTTTGCCGGATTTTTAGGGGACTTGCTTGGTGTCTTTTAGCCAGCTTTTGGCCTAGTTTTTTGGCGTTGGCAACCTGGGCTTCCAGCGGAAATTCAAGCAAGGCCCGGTCGATTAGGTTTTCGCCAATGCCTTTTTGGCGGAGTTTTTGGCGGATGACCGTTGGGCCCTTGTCGGAAAGGTTAGCTTGGGTCCGGACGAAACTGTTGGCATAGACCTGGTCGTCTAATAGCCGCAAGTCGAGCAGCTTAGTGAGCACTTCTTTGATGGTAGGTTCATCGATTCCTAATTCTTTAAGGTGGTCGCTAAGCTCCTTTTGGGTCCGGAGTTGGTGACTGAGGTAGTCTAACGCCTTGTTATAAGCTTTGGCTTGTAAGTCAGCACTGGTAATTTGGCTGAGCAGTTGTTTATCGATTTCCATCCCCTTAGCCAGTTGATACTTGATGAGGACGGACTCGGCTACGGGAAAAGCGTAGGTTCCATCGAGGTAGATATTGTAGCGGCCAGCCTTTTTTTGAGCTTGAATTAAAGTGATTTTAGGCAAAATAAAACCTCCGTTCGTCTTTTGCTCTTATTATAAAAGGCTAGGCCCCTAATGTGCAAGGAAAATTAGTCCATGCTATAATTTTGTTAAGCATTTTAGACGAGAGGAATTTTTACTTTGGAGAAAAAACAAGTTGTAGTGAAAACGGGCCAAAAGGTAGTGTTAACCATTAAACGCCTCGGAATTAATGGGGAAGGTATTGGCTATTACAAGCGCAAGATTACCTTTGTTAAGGGGGCCTTACCAGGAGAGGTAATCGTCGCCAAGGTCACCAAGGTCCACCCTAAGTATTTAGAGGCTAGTTTGGTTAAAATCGAAAAGCCAAGTCAAGACCGGGTGGAACCGGTGGATAAGTACGATGTCGGCGGGATTGAATTAGAACATTTGGCTTACCCGGCGCAATTAGCCTTTAAAGAAGATGTGATTAGGCAGGCCCTAGAAAAATTCAAGCCTAAGGGTTATCAAGACTATGAATTACGACCAACCTTAGGGATGGATTACCCCTATGCTTATAGAAATAAGGCGGCCTTTCAGGTTAGAAAAACCAAGTCAGGCCAGGTAATCGCCGGCCTCTATCAGGAGGGCAGTCACCGCTTAGTCGATTTGCCGACCTTTAGTAGCCAGATGCCGTTAACGATGAAAATCATGCGGACCTTAGTAGATTTACTAGCCAAATGGCAAGTACCTCTTTACCAAGAACGCCAACACACCGGAATTTTAAAGACAATTATTGTGCGCGAGTCCGTGGCTAAGCAGAACGCCCAGGTGGTGTTAGTTACACGGACAAGTAAGTTTCCGCAGTTAAATAACCTGGTGGCAGACATTAAGAGTCAACTGCCCGAGGTGGTGTCCATCATGCAAAATATCAATCCGCAAAAAACCTCCTTGTTGTGGGGCGAACAAACGCTAAAGATTTACGGCCAAGACTATTTAGAAGAGCGGTTAGGTGAAGTGGAATTTAGGCTGTCTGCCCGGGCCTTCTTCCAGTTAAATCCGAGCCAAACCAAGGTCTTGTACGATCAAGTGAAACAGGCTTTGGACTTACAAGCTGACGAAAGCCTAATTGATGCCTACTGTGGGGTTGGGACGATTGGCTTGTACGTAGCGCCGGCAGCCAAAGCGGTTTACGGGGTGGATATTATCCCCGAGGCCATTGAAGATGCCCGCCAAAACGCAGCCTTATCTAACCGGTCAAACGTAAACTACGAGGTTGGGGCAGCTGAAAAGGTTATCCCAGCCTGGGTTAAGCAGGGGGTTAAACCGGACGCGCTAGTGGTCGATCCACCACGGACAGGACTAGATGCCCAGTTGATAAAAACTATTTTGCAAGTTAAACCGGCAAAATTTGTCTACGTCTCCTGTAATCCATCTACCTTAGCGCGCGACTTAGTGGCCCTAAGCAAGGTTTATCAGGTTGACTACATCCAATCGGTCGATATGTTTCCGCAGACGGCCCGGGTTGAAGCGGTTGTAAAACTAAGTAAGCGTTAATATTTGATTTGCGCCAAGATTTCTTTAGGCAATTTAAAAGATGTT
Source organism: Ligilactobacillus agilis (assembly GCF_025311475.1). NCBI lineage: Bacteria > Bacillati > Bacillota > Bacilli > Lactobacillales > Lactobacillaceae > Ligilactobacillus > Ligilactobacillus agilis. The sequence goes on from NZ_CP104397.1 coordinate 607,714, forward strand.
TGGTATAATAAAACTGATATCGGTGTAACTTACACCTGTGTTTATAGAAAGCAGGGGTTATATGCGTCATTCAAATGGACCTAGAGAAGGCGAATTTATTACCATTAAGAGTTATAAACACGACGGTAGTTTACATCGAACGTGGCGAGATACAATGGTTCTCAAAACTAGTGAAAATGCACTGATTGGCTTAAATGACCATACCTTGGTGACTGAGGCCGATGGAAGAAGATGGGTGACCCGCGAACCTGCTTTGGTTTATTTTCATAAACATTATTGGTTTAACATTGTGACGATGATTAGGGATAATGGGATTTCTTATTATTGTAATTTGGCGTCGCCCGCTTACTTAGATCGAGAAGCATTGAAATATATAGATTATGATTTAGATGTCAAAGTCTTTCCGAATGGCGAAAAGAGATTATTAGACGTTGACGAGTACGAGGAACATGGTGCTAAGTGGCACTATTCTACTAAAACGGATAAAATTTTGAAGCATAACGTTCGGACGCTAGTGGACTGGATCGACCACGGGAAAGGGCCGTTCTCAAAAGAATATGTTGAGATTTGGTACAACCGCTACTTAGAATTGTCGCGTCGACAGTAATGCCGGTTTATAACAAGATGACTCGTAATAATGGTAATTAGTTGTTGGTAATTATTGTTATTACGAGTTTTTTATTAGCAGAAGGGAGTAGTTAGTTTGATGTTTGATAAGAAGAAAAAAGCCCGCCTAATGTATTGGTCATTAGAATTATTATTAGTAGCGGGTTTGATTTTCATGTGTAGTCGATTAGATTTTTTATTTAAACCGATTGGGACCTTTATTTCGACCCTATTTGCGCCGATTATTATTTCAGGGTTCTTGTTTTATCTCTTGAACCCAATTGTAAATTTATTAATGAAGGTGCGCTTTAAACGGTTTAAGGTGGGACGAACGTTAGCGGTGGCGGTGGTCTTTTTGCTATTGATTGCCCTAATCGTGCTCTTGTCTGCGTCGGTAATGCCTAAAATTATCGGCCAGTTCCAAGAGTTGATTGCTAAAGTCCCAGCCTATATTAAGGAAGCGCAGAAGCTAATTTTAAGTCTTAATCAACAAGAAAATTTACCAACCTGGTTAAAGAATTTAGACCTAGATAGTTATATGAAGCAGTTAGAAGGTTCGCTGTCAGAAATGATTAAGAAGTTTGCCTTCTCATTAACCAGTGGCATCGGCTCTGTCATCGGAGCGGTGGCCAACGTGGCGGTGACCTTAGTGACCGTGCCGTTTATCGTCTTTTACATGTTAAAGGATGGGCCTAAATTACTGCCAAATATCAAGAAGGTCTTTAGCCCTAGACATGCTGATGCAATCGAAAACTTATTGGGACAAATGAGTGCGACAATTGCTAAGTATATTTCTGGGCAAGCAATCGAATGTTTAGCCGTTGGAACGATGAGCGTGATTGGTTATGGGTTAATCGGCCTGCCTTACGCCTTAATTATCGGGATATTTGCGGGGATAACTAATATTATTCCTTACCTGGGTCCATATATTGGCTTAATTCCCGCTTTATTTATTGCCAGCACCCATTCACTTAAGTTATTAATCTTAGTGGTGATTGTTTGTGTGGTGGTCCAACAGATTGATGGTAACTTAGTTTATCCAAACGTAATTGGCAAGTCGCTAGAAATTCATCCCCTAACAATTATTTTGCTACTGTTAGTGGCCGGTAATTTGGCCGGCTTGTTAGGAATGATTTTAGGGGTGCCGGTTTATGCGGTGGCTAAGGTCATTATTAAGTATTTTTATGACATTTACCGCTTACGGACAAGCGAAGACACTAAGTCTCAAAACATGGATTAATTCAATATGTTATAATAGGCAAGAAATAAAATATCTTTAAAATAGTAGGTGTAGTAAAATGACAGAAAAAATTGCGGTTTTAGGAGCAGGTTCATGGGGTAGTGTCCTCGCTAAGGTTTTGGTAGAAAATGGACATGAAGTGGCTCTTTGGTCTAACTCCCAAGCTCAAGTTGATGAGTTAAACCAACAGCACACCAACGCTAAGTATTTACCTGATTTAATTTATCCAGAAGCTTTAAAGGCAACCACTGACTTAAAGGCAGCGGTTAAGGATGCCGGCACAGTTTTATTTGTAGTGCCAACTAAGGTCATCCGCTTGGTGGCCCAACAATTAATCGAAGTTTTAGAAGAATTGGGCACTAAGCCTTTGATTGTACACGCAAGTAAGGGCTTGGAATTAGGCAGTCACAAACGGATTTCAGAAGTGATTGCCGAAGAAATTCCTACTAAGTATCGCAGTGGGATGGTAGTCTTATCAGGCCCAAGTCACGCTGAAGAAGTAGCTCGTCAAGATATTACATTAATTACCGCGGCCAGTGAAGATTTAGCCAATGCTAAGAAGGTGCAAGCCTTATTTATGAATGATTACCTCAGAATTTATACCAACAGTGACGTGGTGGGGGTTGAAACTGGGGCGGCCTTTAAAAACGTAATCGCAATCGGAGCCGGGGCTTTACACGGTTTAGGTTATGGTGATGATGCCAAGGCGGCCTTAATGACCCGGGGCTTAGCAGAAATCAGTCGCCTGGGGGTAAGTTTTGGCGCCGATCCTTTGACCTTCATCGGTTTATCTGGTGTAGGTGATTTGATTGTAACTTGTACCAGTGTCCACTCACGCAACTGGCGTGCCGGTGATCAGTTAGGTCAAGGCAAGTCCTTAGAAGACGTAATTGCTAACATGGGGATGGTTATCGAGGGAATTAATACCTGCAAGGCTGCCTACGAGTTAGCACAACAAAAGGGAATTGAGATGCCAATCACCCAAGCAATCTACAATGTTTTATATAAACAAGCTGACATTAAGTCAGAAATTGCTAACCTCATGCAACGTGAAGGCAAAACCGAATAGGTGGTGTCTAAGTGAAGAAGGTATTAACTTATGGAACCTTTGACCTCCTACATCGGGGCCACGTACGCTTATTGAAGCGGGCGGCTGCCTTAGGTGATTACTTAATCGTTGGGTTGTCTACTGATGAGTTCAATGCCATCAAGGGAAAAAAGGCCTATACGAGTTATGCAGATCGTAAGTACATCTTAGAGGCAATTCGCTATGTTGATGAGGTTATCCCCGAACGTGACTGGGAACAAAAGGTAAAAGATGTTCAGGCAAATCAGGTTGATATTTTTGTGATGGGTGACGACTGGCAGGGGAAATTTGATTTTCTGAAGGACTACTGTCAGGTGGTTTACCTACCACGTACCCAGGGAATTTCGACTACTAAGATAAAAGAAGACTTAGAGAAAAAAGGTCGTGGATAAGACTATTAGCGGGACAAAGGGGATTTTATGATTAAAATTAAAGAAATAGTCGCAACGCTCATCCCAATTATAATAGGTGGTCTGATTGCCTTAGTAATCAAAACGTTTCTAGTAACGGCAATTAGTGTGGATGGCAGTTCGATGGCCCCTAATTTATATGCCAATGAAACGGTGGTCTTGTTGCGTCATGCGCAGGTTAAAAGAAATCAGATTGTGGTTTTTAAAGCCGCTGGGGTAGATAAAAATAACCACTACCTAAAGCCCAATACGCTGTATATCAAGCGGGTAATTGGGATGCCGGGTGACCGTATTAGGTACAGTAAGCAGGGTAACCTTTATATTAACGGCAAGTATCAGGCCCAAAGCTACATCAGCCCCTTACAACGCAAACTGGGAACGACCTTACTAAACCCGGGGATTAAACCAGCTAAGGGAATTCGCTTGGGGTCTAACCGGACTTTTAAGGTGCCGGCTAAAACCTACTTTGTATTAGGGGATAATCGGACCATTTCTAACGACAGTCGTTACTATGGCTTTGTTCCCGCTGAAAAAATTCAAGGGGTGGCTAAGGCCCTCCCCTGGTCGCGGAATCATCAATTAGTTAATAGTTATAAATAAGAAGCAAAAGGTGGGGCAAGTTTGTCTCACTTTTTTGGCTTAATGATGATTAATTGACCATAGCTAAAAAGCTTGGTAGTATTAGAAAGATAATGAATTAGAAGATAATCAGGTGAATTCAATGGCAAAATTAGAAATAAAATACATTACTAAAAGTGCCCCGATGTTAACTGATAGTAAGGATAATAAAGGTGCTCCCGTTAAGTTTTGGGAACTGCGGGGAATTAGGATGGATATTTCAGCCGGGGAAGCCGTGGGCTTAATCGGGATGAATACCGCTAGCAAGTCCTTGTTGCTCCAAATTATTGCGGGTAACGTTAAGCAAACCACAGGCTTTATCACGACTAAGCACCCCATTAACCTTGCTAGTTTAAGTGAAATTGATAACAGTCTTTCTGGCTTAGAAAATATTCGCAAGGTCATTAAGCAAAAAGAAGTGGACGAATTGAAGGGCAACCACCTAACCAACGCGGTGATTAACTTTATCGACTTTGGTCAGTGGCTCTACCAACCGGCAAGCAGCTATTCTTTAGGAATGAAGGCGCGCTTGGCCTTAGGGTTAGCACTGTTTATTGAGCCTAAGGTAGTCTTGATTGACGAAGTATTAGGCTTATTAGACCGGCCGTTTTTCAATAAAGTCGCCCAAAAAATCCAAGACCTTAAAGATGTGGGCTGTTCTTTTATCATCGCTGACACTAAGCAACTGTATATGGAACAGTTTTGTGAACGAACTATGTGGCTCCAATTTGGGCAGGTCCAAGACTTTGGGCCCACTAAGGAAGTCTTAGAACAATTTACCTTTGCCCAAGAATGGTTTAACTCTTTAAGTTTGCCCGAACAAAATGAATACTTGGCAGATAAGCAGTTCGAGCAGGTTCAATTTGACGTTAATAAGGTTTACGAAGAATTCAAGGTAGAACAATTTAAACACGGCTATACCCGTAAGGACGAACCCCGGATGCGTAAGGCCTTCTTTGTGGAACGGGGGTTAGACCCAGTCGTGGTTGAACAAGATCAAAAGGACAAACAAGTACAGTCTAAGCAACCTAAAACAAGCTCTAATTTTACGGCCTGGGCTTTAGGAGCGCTAGTAATTTTAATCTTGGCTGGGGGGACCACTTACTGGTGGCATGCACACCAAAGTACCTCTACCAGTCAAGTTGCTAAAAGTAAGCAGAGTAGCTCTAAGTCAAGCAAGCTGACGTCATCACAGTTAGCGGCCTCTCGCAAAGCGGCTTCTTCTGTTAAAGCTGCCGAGGAAGCTTCTAAGCAAAAGGCTTCAGCCAGTCAAGCACAAGCAGCTGCCAAAAAATCTTCCGAAGATGCAGCTAAGGCGGCTTCTTCGGCGGCAGCGGCTTCCTCGTCATCACTAGCAGCTAAGCGTGCCAACGCCCAAACCATTGAGGTAGTCGATGGCGATACACTGGAAAGTCTAGCTGAAAAGTATGCGACGACGGTGTCTGAGATTCAAAGCCTCAATGACTTAGGTTCAAGTAATACGATTAAGACTGGCGACACCTTGTATGTGCCTAAATAATCTGTGAGGTGACAAAATGATATCTGACTTCGCGAGAATAGCGTTGGCGCTGTTTGCAATTATCTGGTCCTTTCTGGCACATGCGACTGTTAAGGCCAGCCAACTCCTAGACGCGCATAACCAAGATTCACTGAGGGTATTAGCGGATAAATTTCCTAAAAAGCAAGCCAAACTAGCTAGGCTAGCTGATAATTTGGCTGACTATAGCCTGCGCTTATTTGTAGCCAAGGGCTTTCTTTACCTTTTAGGGGTGGTGCTAGTTGCTTCACTAGCGGCCAGTTACGTAGGCTTTAATGTTTGGTGGGTGCTCGCAATTACCTTAGTTGAAACCTACTATTTTGTTTGGCAAGATGGCCGGGCTCAGGCACTAATTTCCGAGCGGTTTAAAAATTACGTCGGGTTTGCCTACTACTTGGGTCTGCTGTTTGCGCCGTTAACTTGGCTAGTGGAACTCTTATTGCCTAAAATCAAGGTACCAGTCGAAAGTAAAACTAATTCTTGGAAGGAAATTGTTCACCAAATTGAGCTAGGTCACAATAGTGGTGAGCTAGACAATGATGAATTTGAGATGATTGACGGGGTTATCTCCATGCACGAAAAGATGGCTAAAGAAGTCATGGTGCCAAGAATCGATGCCTTCATGATTGACATCACTAACGATAACGAACGAAGCATCGACAATATCATCGAAATGAATTACTCCCGGGTCCCAGTTTACCATGAGGATAAGGATAATATTGTTGGGGTAATTCACATCAAAAAACTCCTCAAGGCGGCTAGACGCTATGGCTTTGACCACATTACGATTAGACAGGTGATGCAACCTGCCTTCTTTGTGCCAGAAACAATCATGATTGATGAATTACTGTTTCAGATGAAGAAGTCGCAAAACCAATTGGCAATTCTCCTTGATGAATACGGTGGGGTCGTAGGGCTGGTAACACTGGAGGATTTATTGGAAGAAATTGTTGGTGAAATTGAAGATGAGACCGATGAACCGACTGAAACGGTTAAGCAGTTAAGTGAAACCGAGTTTTTAATTGATGGCAAGATGCCGGTAGATGATTTTAACGATGAGTTTGCCGCCCACCTCGAAACGACGACCGCCGATACCATCGCGGGTTATGTTATTGAGCAACTGGGCTTCTTCCCTGAAGAGGGGCAGGTTTTAAATGTGCGCACACCGGAAGGCATTATTTTAGAAACTCACCAGGTGATTGATGGCACTAGGATTGCCGAGATTAAGCTCAGGCTGCCCCAACAGTTAGCCAAGCTTTACGATAAACGGATTTTAGAACAGGCCAAATTAGATGAAAAATTAGGAAATTAGTGAGGTAATAATGGATACACAAACTTTAAAACAAGCAGTTGAAAAACGCCGGACCTTTGCGATTATTTCGCACCCCGATGCGGGGAAAACAACCATTACTGAACAGCTCTTGCTCTTTGGGGGAGTTGTTCGCCAAGCCGGGACGGTTAAGGCCAAAAAGTCGGGGAACTTTGCAAAGTCCGACTGGATGGAAATCGAAAAGAAGCGGGGAATTTCGGTTACTAGTTCCGTAATGCAATTTGATTATGCCGGCAAGCGGGTTAACATCTTGGATACCCCCGGGCACGAAGATTTTTCTGAAGATACTTACCGGACGCTCATGGCCGTTGACTCAGCCGTGATGGTAATCGACTCTGCCAAGGGGATTGAGCCCCAAACCAAGAAGCTCTTCAAGATTTGTAAGATGCGGGGAATTCCTATTTTTACCTTCATCAACAAGTTGGACCGGGATGGACGCGACCCAATGGATCTAGTGGCAGAATTAGAAGAGGTCTTAGGCATTGAAGGTTACGCGATGAACTGGCCAATCGGGATGGGCAAGGGTCTCAAGGGCTTGTATGATATTTACAATAACAGAATTGAGCTTTACCGGACAGAAGACAAGGGGGAATCATTCTTGCCTTTAGACGAAGACGGTAAGCTAGCTGTTGCTAACCCCTTGGAAGAAGAAAGTATCTACCAACAAGTGTTAGAAGAAGTTGAATTAATTAAGGGCGCCGGAAGTGAATTTGACGCTGATAAGATTGCTCACGGTGAGTTGACCCCAGTCTTTTTCGGCTCGGCCTTGACTAATTTCGGGGTAAAAACTTTCTTAGATGCTTACCTACAGTTTGCCCCTGCTCCAAGTGCACATAAAACGGAGGCAGGCACTGAGGTAGCTCCTACTAGCGAGAATTTTTCCGGCTTTATCTTTAAAATTCAAGCCAATATGAATCCTAACCACCGTGACCGGATTGCCTTTGTCAGAATCTGTTCCGGTGAATTCGAACGGGGAATGGACGTTGTCTTAAACCGGACTGGTAAAAAGATGCGCCTATCTAACTCAACTCAATTTATGGCTGATAGCCGGGAAACAGTTGAAACCGCGGTGGCCGGTGATATTATCGGTCTGTATGATACTGGTAATTTCCAAATTGGGGATACGATTTATACGGGTAAAAAGGCACTTCAATACGAAAAGCTACCACAATTTACCCCCGAACTCTTTATGCGGGTTACGGCTAAAAACGTAATGAAGCAAAAGTCATTCCATAAAGGGATTCAACAATTAGTGCAAGAAGGAGCAGTCCAACTTTACCAAAGTTACAGTACGGGTGACTATATCTTAGGGGCCGTTGGGCAACTACAATTTGAAGTCTTTCAATTCAGAATGGCTAATGAATACAATTCGGAAGTTCTTATGACTCCGATGGGGCATAAGACGGCCCGTTGGATCAATCCAGACCAATTGGATGAGAAAATGTCCAGTTCAAGAAACCTATTGGTCAAGGATCGTTATGGGGCACCGCTATTCTTATTTGAGAATGACTTTGCCGAAAGATGGTTTAAGGATAAGTATCCTGACGTAGAGTTAACAAGTAAATTGTAAGCAATATAAAAACTTTTTAGACAAAAACAACCTCCAAAGTGGGGTTGTTTTTCTTTTGGAATAAAGTTTGGTTAGTATGCCAATTTAGGAATAGTATAAGTTTTAAGATTAGAAAGGTTAAAGCAAAATTTAATAATTTCAAGAAAGCGCTTTAGGTCGGGCTTGAGCGCCTCTTTAAAGATTGTGAAAGATTTAATTGTTATAATTTTTATTGAAAAAAACTAGTAAAAGGTATAGTATAAATCTTGTAAGAAAACGCTTTATTTTTGATTTGGAGGTAATCACATATGTTAAAAGTTGACGAGAGATTAGACAATAAAGCATGGGACGGTTTTAAAGGCGGCGATTGGCAAACAGAAATCGACGTTCGTGACTTTATCCAAAATAACTTTACTCAATATAATGGTGACCAATCCTTCTTGGAAGGTCCAACCGAAGCAACCACTAAGTTAAACGATCAATTAGTTGATTTGAAACTTAAGGAACGGGCTGCTGGTGGCGTTTTAGAAGCAGATACCAAGATTGTGTCAACTATCACCTCCCACAAACCAGGCTACTTAGACAAGAGCCTTGAAAAGATTGTGGGTGTTCAAACAGATAAGCCAATGAAGAAAGCCTTAATGCCATTTGGTGGGATTCGGATGGCTAAGGATGCTTTGGAAGCTTACGGTTTGAAGTTAGACCCAGAAGTTGAATACATCTTTACTGAATTGTCCAAGACGCACAACCAAGGGGTCTTCGATGCTTACAATGCTGACATTCGCCGGGCACGTCACAACAAGATTATTACTGGTTTACCAGATGCTTATGGTCGTGGTCGGATTGTCGCTGACTTCCCACGGGTAGCTTTATACGGGATTGACCGCTTGATTGCCGCTAAGATTGAAGATTTAAACAACTACGGCGACGGTGAAATGACTGATGACGTAATCCGGATGCGGGAAGAAATTTCTGACCAAATCAAAGCCTTAAAAGATATGAAGAAGATGGCCGAATCATACGGTTATGACATTTCTCAACCAGCTCAAAATGCGCAAGAAGCAATCCAATGGTTATACTTTGGTTACTTAGCAGCTATTAAGCAACAAAACGGGGCTGCAATGTCAATCGGTCGGATTGATGCCTTCATCGATATCTACATTGAACGTGACTTAGAACGGGGCGTATTAACTGAAAAAGAAGCCCAAGAATTAATCGACCAATTCACAATGAAGTTACGGATGGTAACCTTTGCACGGACACCTGAATACAACTCCCTCTTCTCTGGTAACCCAATTTGGGCAACCCTATCATTAGCAGGGATGGGCTTAGATGGTCGTCACCATGTTACTAAGACAGCCTTCCGCTTCTTGAACACATTACACAACATGGGAGCTGCTCCTGAACCAAACATTACTTTACTTTGGTCAGAAAACCTACCTGAAACCTTCAAGAAGTATGCAGCTAGTGTTTCCATCGATAGTTCAACCATTCAATACGAAAATGATGATTTAATGGTTAAGACTTGGGGAACAGACTACTATGGTATTGCTTGCTGTGTTTCTGCACAACCAATCAAAGATGGGGTTCAATTCTTCGGTGCCCGGGCAAACTTAGCTAAGACAGTTCTTTATGCTATCAACGGTGGTAAGGATGAATTAACTAAGCAACAAGTTGGTCCTAAGTATGAACCAATTACATCTGAATACATTGACTATGATGAATTTATGGCTAAGTTCGATGACATGTTAGAATGGGTTGCCGATGTTTATGTAAACGCCTTGAATGCAATTCACTACATGCACGACAAGTATTACTATGAATCAGCTCAATTAGCCTTGAAGGATACCCGCTTAGACCGGACCTTTGCTACCGGGATTTCAGGTTTATCAGTAGCCGCTGACTCAATTTCTGCTATCAAGTACGGTCACGTTAAGGTTATCCGTGATGAAGATGGCATGGCAGTTGACTTCGTTGCTGAAAATGACTTCCCACGTTATGGTAATAACGATGATAGGGTAGATGACATTGCTAAATTCTTAGTTAAGGATCTTTACACTAAGATGAACAAGCATCACCTATACAGAGGGGCTAAGTTATCAACATCTGTTTTGACTATTACTTCTAATGTTGTTTATGGTAAGAATACTGGTTCTACTCCTAACGGCCGGAAAGCCGGCGAACCATTTGCCCCAGGTGCTAACCCAGCATACGGTGCAGATACATCCGGTGCCTTAGCTTCATTACTTTCTGTTGCTAAGATTCCTTATCGTTACGCAACCGATGGTATTTCTTACACATTCGCCGTAACCCCACAAACATTAGGTCATGACGAAGCTGCCAAGGAAAATACCTTAGTAAATATGATTAGTGGTTACATGAAGAACGATGGTCACCACTTGAACATCAACGTCTTCAACCGTGACACATTGCTAGATGCTCAAGCACATCCAGAAAAATACCCAACGTTAACAATCCGTGTTTCTGGTTACTGCGTATACTTCGCTGATTTAACTAAGGAACAACAAGACGATGTTATCGCAAGAACATTCCACTCATCACTTTAAGATGAAAGGTAACGTTGGCTGATAATTAAGGACAACGAATGGTGAGTTTGTTCATCATTCGTTGTTTTTGTAAGAAGGAAACTAGATTTATGAGGGTGGTATAAGTGAGAGAAAAAAATCCATTATTAAAGCCAGTGCCAATGCGGGACGGGCAAGTTGAAGGTTATGTTCATTCAATCGAAACCTTTGGGGCAGTCGATGGGCCCGGAATTAGGTTTGTGGTCTTTATGCAGGGTTGTCATATGCGCTGTAAGTTCTGCCACAACCCAGACACTTGGAAGACCAACGTTGGTACTAAGATGACTTCTGATGAAGTCTTAGAACAAGCCTTACCTTATAAGGCCTTCTGGGGTGATCAGGGGGGGATTACCTTGTCAGGGGGGGAAATCCTCTTGCAGATTGACTTTGCCTTAGAACTATTTACCAAGTGCAAGGAACTAGGAATCAGCACTTGCTTGGATACTTGTGGGCAACCATTTACTAGACGGCAACCTTGGTTTGATAAGTTCCAAAAGCTAATGGATGTCACCGACATTTTGTTGGTAGATATTAAACATATCAACTCGGATGAACACAAGCGGTTAACAGGTTTTCCAAACGAAAATATCTTAGACTTAACCCGTTATCTATCAGATATCGGCAAACCGGTTTGGATTCGGCACGTCCTAATTCCGGGTATCACCGACGTTGATAAGTACCTAATGGAACTCGATGCTTATATCAAGACCCTCCATAACGTTGAAAAGGTAGAAATTTTACCTTACCATACCATGGGTGTTCATAAGTATCATGAAATGGGAATTAAGTACCGCTTGGAGGGGGTAGAACCTCCTACCGAAGACCGGGTCAAAAACGCCCAAGAACTCCTGCACTGTGATGATTACCGGGGCTATCTCTCCTGGCGTCCAGGGATTAAGACCTTTAATCCTTAAGCAACATTAAAAAACTGCCTCCACTAGTTTAGTGGGGGCAGTTTTTTGGTTAGTGCTTAGATGAAGCTAATTTACGCTTGCTGTAATGGTAAAGCCAAAAGCAAGGTCCGGCTAGTAAAAAGAGGATGCTCATAAGCAAGGCCTTACATAAATTGTAGGCCCAATTTAAGGCATTGTCATAGGACATAGTGTAAGGCGACAGGTACTCGTAGGGGTTAACGTTAACCCCATCAGATGACCACTTTTTTCGCTTTGAGTGAGCCGCTAAATCTTGGTGGTAAAAATCTAAGGCCCTAGTCTTATAAGACTTGAAATTTTCCGGCTGGGAAATAAAAACTAGTGGGTGAAGTAACCGAAACCACGGTAGTAATAACAGGTTAAACCCAAAGTAAAGTTGACTGAGCCTAAAATGATAAGACAAATCGGTAAAGTCAAGTTCGCGCCGATAAATAAGGATGGCTAAGAAGGCCAAGCAACCAGTTAAAAGATAGGCTAATAATCTCAGTGATAAAAATAAGTATTTCATACGATGTCCCCTTTAATTAAAATAAAAAAACAATTATACTAGTGATTGTTAATTATTTTATAATTTAATTATAACAAATTAAGGGGTGTGATTAAATGGGAGAAAATCGGTGGTCGTTTGGAAGACAGTTATACTGGGGGCTAATCTTTTTTCTAGGCTTTGTTTTTTTAAGTCTTTTTTTCTTTGACGAAAGTGAGCGGTTTAAAAATTTGTTTGAACTAAGTTTAGGCTTACTAGCGGTGTTAGTGGCCTGTTACAGTAAGCGGGGCTTGAAAATTTTAAAGTACAGGCCAAGCTTTGGACGTCAAACTAGGTGGTTACAATGGTTAGGCCTAGGGTGTTTGCTTTACATGATGCTAGTCGGACATGTCTTTAGCAGCATTTACGCCCTCTTTTTTGACCGTCACTTCTTAGATGATACGTTAATTGCCCTGGGGGCAGCTACCTTGGAAGAAGGAATTTGCCGGGGCTTTTTACTGAGTGGCTTTTTGGGCTTAGCGGTTTATTATGGCTTTAAACGGAAGTTAGTCTGGGCTAGTTTTGCTGCGGCAGTGACTTTTAGTGGCTTTCACTTAATTAATTTATTGGGCACACCGGTTACGGTTGTTAGCCAGCAATTATTTTATAGTCTAGCGATGGGGGTCTTTTTAGCGGCTAGTTATTTTGCGACCAATAATTTGCTAGTTCCGCTTGGAATCCACTTCTTACTGGATTGGGGGCCTAGTTATAATTACCAGCCCCAGCCAAGTTCCTGGCTGACCTTACTGGCGGTCTTTTTACCCTTGCTGCTAGTTTCAAGTTGGTATCTGGTTGTTTTAGATCGGCAAGTCAGTGATTACTTCTAGTTAGTAAACTTGTTATAATAGGGGTAGCAAATCTAGAAAGGGGCATAGCTATGCAAAAGAGTCTAAAAAATACCTTGGTGGCCGGGTTAGCGGCGGGGTTGATTTCTGGTTTAGTTAAATTAGGCTGGGAAAATATCTTGCCACCAAGAACGCCGCAACGTGATGCCGTTAACCCACCGCAAACATTTTTACAACAATTAGGGATTCCAGCCAAGGTCACCCAGTCGACTTACAGCTACTCTGGCCACCAAATGCCTTGGGCTAGCTTTTTAGTTCACTTCGGTTTTTCGGTAACCTTTGCGACCACTTATGCACTCGCATTGGAAAAGAAGGTGACCTGGTTAACCAAAAAGCAGGGACTACCCTTTGGGGTGGCAATGTGGATTGCCTTTCACTTGGTAATCATGCCGGCAATGAAGACTATTCCGGCTGCTAAGCGCCAACCGCTAGCAGAACACGTCTCGGAAATCTTAGGCCACATGTTTTGGATGTACACCAACCACGAGGTGGCTAAGGAAATTCTTGACCGCTTGGATAGAAAATAAGGACTTAATAAACAGCCGTAAGAGGCTGTTTATTTTTTTTGCGTAAATTTTCTTTACATAATCTTTACACAAGCCCCCAAGAGCCTTTACATAAGTCAGGTATGATGAAGGTGACAAAGAAAGGAAGAAGGCTCATGAAAAAAATAGTGCAAATTACAGCGCTTAGCCTGTTTTTAGGGCTTTTTTTAAGCGCTTGTGGTAACGAAAATAAGATTAAACAAGTAACGATTGTGGGGTCGACGGCTTTACAACCGATGGTAGAAGTGGCTGCAGAAGAATATCAAACTCATAATGAAGGAATCAGTATTACCGTTCAAGGTGGTGGCTCTGGAACTGGTTTGAGCCAAGTCCAAGCCGGGGCGGTAACGATTGGTAACTCTGATATTTACGCAGCCGAACAGCCGGGGATTAAAGCAGATAAGCTAGTTGATCATAAGGTAGCTGTTGTAGGGATTGGCCCAATTGTCCACAAGGGGGTTGGGGTAAAAAACGTCAGCATGGAGCAGCTGGCTGGAATCTTCACAGGTAAATATACTAACTGGAAACAGTTAGGCGGCAAAGACCAGGAAATTATTGTTATCAACCGGGCACAAGGAAGCGGAACCCGGGCCGCCTTTGAAGGTAAGGTGCTGCCTAAACAAAAGGCCCTTAACGCCCAAGAACAAGAGTCAAGTGGAACCGTAGCCAAAATGGTGGCGGCTACTCCGGGCGCAATCAGTTACGTGGCCTTTTCTTATTTTAAGGACAACGTGACGGCGCTAGCGGTTAACGGGATAAAGCCAACGGACCAAAACGTGATGACTAATACGTGGAAAATTTGGGCTTATGAGCATATGTATACCAAGGGTCAGCCTGATTTACAAACAAAAAAGTTCTTAGATTACATGCTCTCAAAAGAAATTCAAACGAAGGTAGTTAAAAAACTTGGTTATATTTCCATCAACGAGATGAAAGTTAAAGCAGACTAGGGGTGAGGATGAAGATGGACAAGATTAAAGAAAAAATTACCAGTAACTCAAAGGAAACTCGGCAAGAATTGCGGGGCAAAATCTTAACTTATAGTGCCATTGGCCTAATTATTTTAGTAGTATTAGCAATTTTTATCTTTGTAGCTTCTAAGGGGTTAGCGACCTTTATCCAAGATAAGGCTAGTTTAAAGACCTTTTTAACGACGACTACCTGGAACCCTAATGTCTTAGGGGCAGACGGCAAACCCTTAGTCGGAGCTTTACCAATGATTGCCGGTTCATTTGGGGTTACCATTTTAGCCGCCTTATTGGCAACCCCTTTTGCGGTGGGAACTGCTTTGTATATGACGGAGCTTGCCGGCAAACGGGGACGGGACTTCTTGCAGGTCGTAATTGAATTATTGGTCGGCATTCCTTCGGTTGTCTATGGTTTTATCGGCTTAAACGTAGTCGTTCCCTTCGTTAGAAATCATTTTGGCGGTTCGGGCTACGGAATTTTAGCCGGGGCGGTGGTACTGTTTGTAATGATTTTGCCAACGGTAACCTCGATGACAGTCGATGCCTTAAAGGCGGTTCCCAAGCACTATAAGTCAGCCTCCTTGGCCTTGGGTGCCACCCAGTGGCAAACCATCTATAAGGTGTTATTACGTGCAAGTATCCCCGGAATTTTGACGGCGGTAATTTTTGGAATGGCGCGGGCCTTTGGGGAAGCTTTGGCGGTACAAATGGTAATCGGTAACGCCTCCTTACTACCAACCAGTTTGTTGAACCCAGCTTCGACTCTAACTAGTGTCTTGACAATGGGAATTGGTAATACCGTCATGGGGACAACTGCTAATAATGCCTTGTGGTCCCTAGCCTTAGTGCTCTTGTTAATGTCACTACTATTCAATGTCTTAGTTCGCTGGGTCGTTAGAAAGAGGAAGATGTAATGAATGCAAAACTACAAAATAAAATTGCTTTAACCATTATTAAATTAATCGCAGGAATTGTGGTCTTAATCTTGGCCTTTTTAATCGGCAAGATTTTACTCGAGGGGCTCCCCCACATTTCTTGGCAATTCTTGACTTCACCTGCCAAGGCCTTTGAAGCCGGGGGTGGGGTTGGAATTCAGCTCTTTAATTCCTTTTACCTCTTGGTGTTAACCCTCTTAATTTCTTTTCCGATTTCACTAGGGGCAGGGATTTACCTTTCCGAGTATGCCCCTAAAAATGCCGTGACTGCTACGGTGCGGATGGCCATCGAAGTCTTGAGTTCCCTTCCTTCCGTGGTGGTTGGCTTGTTTGGCTTCTTGTTATTTGTGGTCCAATTTAAATTTGGCTACTCAATTTTATCCGGGGCAATTGCCTTGACCTTTTTTAACTTGCCACTACTAACTAGAAATATTGAGGAATCTTTACAAGCAGTGCCTAACCTCCAGCGGGAAGCGGGGTTAGCCCTTGGTTTGTCAAAGTGGCGGACGGTCAACAAGATTATTTTGCCTGAGGCTTTACCTGGAATTGTAACTGGGATTGTTCTTAGTGCTGGTCGAATCTTCGGTGAAGCGGCTGCCTTAATCTTTACCGCCGGGCAGAGTGCAACTAACGTTGATTTTACAAATTGGAATCCATTTGCCTCAAATAGTCCCCTTAATTTGATGCGACCAGCGGAAACTTTGGCAGTGCACATTTGGAAAATTAATTCGGAAGGGATTATGCCCGATGCCGACGCTGTTTCCGCGGGTGCTTCCGCAGTCTTGATTATTGCAGTGCTAGTCTTTAACCTGGGGGCCCGATTCTTGGGCAATTACCTCTATAAGAAGTTGACAGCAGCGGCTAGCAAGTAAGGAGTGATTTTTTTGAATCAATATGACTTAAAGCAAAACTATATTTTACCTTTACCAGAGCCAGAACATGAAATTGCCTTAGAAACCAAGAACTTAGAGGTTTTTTACGGAGCTAAGCAGGCCTTTTTTGAAGGCAACCTAAAGTTTGAACGCTATAAAATTACTTCCTTAATTGGAGCTTCGGGCTGTGGCAAGTCGACTTACTTACGGTCACTAAACCGGATGAACGATGGCATCGGTACGGTAAAGGGACAGATTTTATACCGGGATTTAGATATCAACGGTCCAGACATTAATGTTTACGAGTTAAGAAAGCACATTGGGATGGTTTTCCAACGGCCTAACCCCTTTTCTAAATCAATCAAGGAAAATATTACCTTCGCCTTGAAGGAAAATGGCCTCAAAGATAAGGAAAAGTTGGCGGAAATTGTAGAAGAGAGTCTTAAAAAAGCCGCTTTGTGGGATGAGGTCAAAGATGATTTAAATAAGAGCGCGCTTGCACTGTCAGGGGGCCAACAACAACGCCTCTGCATTGCGCGGGCAATCGCGATGTCACCAGATATCTTGCTGATGGACGAACCGTGCTCAGCTTTAGACCCGATTTCAACCTTGAAGGTAGAAGAAACAATGTTGGAACTAAAGAAGAACTACACCATCATTATCGTGACCCACAATATGCAACAGGCCTCGCGGGTGAGTGATTACACGGCCTTCTTTCACATGGGCCACGTCCTAGAGTTTGATAAGACCAAGAAAATTTTCACTAATCCAACCATTCAAGCGACTGATGATTACGTTTCAGGGAATTTTGGTTAGAAGGGATAGCAAATGACAGAATTAATTACAACCCAAGACGTGCACCTCTACTATGGAAAAAAAGAGGCGCTCAAAGGAATTGATTTAAATTTTCCAGATAAAGGAATTCATGCCTTAATCGGACCGTCTGGTTGCGGTAAGTCGACCTACCTACGGTGTCTAAACCGGATGAATGATTTAATTGAAAATGTTAAAATTACCGGGAGCTTTAAATTAGCCGGCCAAGATATTTATGGGCCTAAGACGGACTTAGTTGAACTGCGAAAGCAGGTGGGGATGGTCTTTCAACAGCCTAATCCCTTCCCATTTTCAATTTACGAAAACGTTACTTATGGTTTGAGGTTAGCCGGGATTAAGGATAAGCAACTCCTAGATGAACGGGTAGAAACAAGCTTGAAGCAAGCTGCCGTTTGGGATGAAGTTAAGGATAACCTTAATAAAAGTGCCTTAGCGCTCTCAGGGGGGCAGCAACAACGGGTCTGCATTGCCCGCGTGTTAGCCGTAAAACCCCAGGTGATTCTACTAGACGAGCCGACTAGTGCACTTGACCCGGTGTCCAGCAATTTAATCGAAGACATGTTGTTAACTATTAAGGATGACTACACTATCATTATTGTGACCCACAATATGCAACAGGCTTCTAGAATCTCGGATACAACCTCCTTCTTCTTAAACGGGGAGTTAATTGAAACAGGCAAGACCAAGCATGTCTTTTTAAATCCTAAAAAACAGGCAACAAATGATTATCTCAGTGGGCGCTTTGGCTAAATAGAAAGGAACTAAGTAGATGAGACGGATGTTAGATCAACAGATTGATAATTTAAAAAAAGAATTTACGACCATGAGCTTGAATGTAGAGGCTGCCATTAAAAACAGCCTGTTAGCTTTTGCGGAGCAAGACTTAGAATTGGTGCAAGAGGTGATTGCTAACGATGAGACCATCAATGCCCAGGAAATTCACTTAGAAAAGCAATGCACCCAGGTAATCGCCCTCCAACAACCTGTGGCTAGTGATTTGCGGTTAATTATTGCCATGCTAAAAGCCAGCTCTGACTTAGAACGGTTAGGCGACCATGCAATCAGCATTGCTAAGGCTACCAACCATTTTGAAAATGAACAGCGTGATGAAGCTATCGACGCGACGGTAATCGAAATGGGGCAAGCAATCCAAGCGATGCTGGCTAAAATTATTCGCGCCTATGAAAATTTAGACACTAAGCAGGCAATCGAAATTGCTAATCAAGACAACGAAATCAATGACTACTTCAAACGAATTAGAAAGTTATCGCTAACGGAAATTCACAACGACACTGACTTTGCCGAAAGTGGGATTGATTACCTAAATGTGGCTAACCACCTCGAAAGAATGGGCGATTACATCATTAACCTGGCTGAATGGATTTTTTATGCGACTGAGGGTAAGATTACCGAATTAGGGCGTAACGATTTGTAAGGGGTTTGACTTTCAAATTAAAAATGAAAAAATGACAAAAATAGAGAAAAACTTATAAAAATGGTACGTTCACTTACAAAAATGTGTTAAAATAAAGACGTGCTCATAAGAGTAATTTTAGATGTAAACTTTTTAGGAGGCTGTTTTATGTCATTCGTAAACGGTAACGAAATCTTTACTGCTGCCCGTCAAGGTCACTATGCAGTAGGTGCTTTTAACACAAACAACTTGGAATGGACACGCGCTATCTTAAAGGCTGCCCAAGAAAAGAACACACCTGTTTTAATTCAAGTTTCAATGGGTGCTGCTAAGTACATGGGTGACTACAAGTTAGTTAAGACTTTAGTTGAAGAAGAAATGCGTGTAATGGGTATCACTGTTCCTGTTGTTATGCACTTAGACCATGGTAACTACGAAGCTGCTAAGGCATGTATCGAAGCTGGTTACACATCAGTTATGTTTGATGGCCACGACTTACCATTCGAAGAAAACTTGGCTAAGACAAAGGAAATTGTTGAATTAGCACACGCTAAGGGTATTTCTGTTGAAGCTGAAGTTGGTTCAATCGGTGGTGAAGAAGACGGTATCATCGGTGCCGGTGAATTAGCTGACGTTGAAGAAGCTAAGCAAATTGCTGCTTTAGGCGTTGACTACTTAGCATGTGGGATTGGTAACATCCACGGTAAGTACCCAGAAAACTGGCAAGGTTTAAACTTTGACCGTTTGAAGGAACTTGCAGACGCTATCGACACACCACTTGTATTACACGGTGGTTCCGGTATCCCTCAAGAACAAGTTGTTAAGGCAATCAAGATGGGTGTTTCAAAGGTTAACATCAACACAGAATGCCAATTAGCATTTGCTGACGCAACTCGTAAGTATGTTGAAGCAGGTAAGGACTTAGAAGGTAAAGGTTACGATCCTCGTAAATTACTTGCACCTGGTACACAAGCAATCGTTGACACTGTTAAGGAAATCATCGACTGGCTTGGTACACCAGCAGTTAAATAATTAAGATTTAACTGATTAAAAATTGCCCCGGTTAGTAGCGCTACTAGCCGGGGCAATTTTTTTATTCACGCTGGTGTTGCTGATGCTGAAGTTCGATTAGGCGGCTAGAGATTAATTTATAAATCACCGCCCGGACAGCGAATTGGACCGTGAAATTAATCACGCTGTCACTGGCATCAACCTGGAGAATCTTTTCTTCTTGCTGTCTGACCTGAATTAAAGTGCTATTAAAAACAGACGCAAAGTGATTGTAGGCCTCCTTTACCGTGCTTTGTGCGATGACCTCCCGAATGCTTTTTTTAATAATTTCAAGCGAGTAAACATTTTTTAAGAGGCTAATTACAATTAACTCCGCGATGTGTTCGGGTTGGTACTTTTTCTTGATGGGGCGGGCCATCAAACCTTTTTTGACATAGCTATTAACCATTGATGAGGTAATGGGACTATCTGTAAGGTTGTCTAAATAACGATTACCCAAGCTAACCAGTTGATCCATATAAAGTTCAAAGTCTGGAAACTCCTCCCAGGTCGGTAGGTTGGGCGCTTGAAAATTTTTAAGCCAGTTGGCTAACATAACTGTATCCATAAGAATTTCTGCTACATAAAATGTGAACAAATATAATCAAATATAGCAAATGATTATATCTGAGAAAGAATATAGTTTTCCTTTCCTAATTTTATTTACTACCGTCAACACCAGTATTCCCATATCCCAACTCGGGGGTAATGACAGTGACTGACTCTTGTAGCTTAAGGGTGTAGCCCACCCCGTTAATTTTTATAGTAAGGCAAGTAAATTTCTCACGGCATTTTCGTCTCTGTCCATAACTGCCCCGCAGTCATAACAAATATACTCGTTATGTTTGGTTTTGTGTTTCTTGTTGCCGTCAAGTCCGACTTTATCTTTACCGGTCTTGACATGGCCACAAGCAGAACAACGCTGAGTACTTGGATAGTAACGGTTTGCTAGGATTAGCTCCTTGCCATACCATTTACACTTATATTTTAAAACTTGCTTGAAATAGCCAAACATTGATCGGTGTAAGCCTTTAGACGCAACGTGACTCATTTGCATCTGCTTAACTGCTAAATCTTCGATGGCAATTCGGTCATAATTATCGACTAGCATGGTGGTAAACTTTTGGACAATATCATGTTGGATATTGGCAACTTTGCGATAATCACGTTGTAACTTGGCTTTCGTCTTAACGTAATTATTTGCTTGGGTTGCTTTCTTTCCGTTTGCCACCCGTTTTCTAGCTAAGAGGCGTTGGTAATGCTTAATGCGTTTGTACAAAGCCTTTAAGTTGTTAGGCAAAGTTTTGACTTGGCCTTCGGTATAGTCAAAGTGACCAACATTAGCGTCAACGGCTGTCTTTTGTCCGGTCTTAGTTTTCTTCGTCACCTTAACTTCAAAGGGTAAGCTCGCCCAGTACTTACCGTTTTCACGATAAATCGAGACGACTTTTAAATCACCATTTAAGTCGTCAGCGCCCTTAAAACTAATATCAGCCCAGGCTTTAATCCCCTGCGGCTTATCCAACCGTAACTTACCGTTAACAATCTGAGCCCGGTCCGTCTTAAAACCCTGGCGGGCTGTCTTTTTAGACTTAAACTTTGGTTTGCCCCAATCCGGTAATGACTTTTTAAAAAAGTTTTGCCAAGCTTTACCTAAGTCAGAAATAGCTAGCTGTAAACACCGGGCCGACAGTTGATACTGCCAATCTTCCTTGTTGGCAACTAATTCATCGCGAACCTTGTGGGCGCTTGGCCGAAGCTTTTTATCGTCTAAAATTAACGAAGCGTCATATATGTCATTCCATAAAGATAAGCCTTGATTCCAACAATACCTGCGATAGTCACATAAATCATCGAGGACTTGCTTCATAGTTTGATTAGGATATAGCCTAACCTTTTGTACGCATAGCATAAACTCACCTCCTATTACAGAGATGATAACACTTTCTTAGCTAAACTTCAAAACATAAGTTCTAGAACGTATCAATCCCACATTTTTACTTTCTGATTGATTATATTAGCCGTTATTTGATTATGTTTTAATATATTTTTATTAACAGTTGAACCCTCCCGTAAGTTTACTTAAGTAAAGTATACCATAAAATCACCTTTATAAAGATTTAAACTTTATATCTAGACTAATAGTCTAGGTTATATTGAATTTAGATTTAATTTGTTTTAAAATAAAGGCAGTAAGAGGACGGGAGGAGTTTAACTGTTACCAAAAATATAGAATATTGTAGAAAACAATAGAATTATAGTCAATCAGAAAATAAAAAATGTAGGATTGATAGGTTCTAGAACTTATGTTTTGAATTTTATTTAAGAAAGTGCTATCATCTCTGTAACAGGAGGTGAGTTTAATGCTACGTGTACAAAAAGTTAGGCTGTATCCTAACGAAATCATGAAACAAGTGCTTGGTGATTTATGTGATTATCGCAGATATTGTTGGAATCAAGGCTTAGCTTTATGGAATGATATGTATGATGCCTCCTTAGTTTTAGGAGATAAAGAATTACGTCCAAGTGAACGTAAAGTCCGGGACGAATTAGTTGCTAACAAGGAAGATTGGCAGTACCAACTGTCAGCTCGTTGTTTACAGCTAGCCATTTCTGATTTAGGTAAAGCTTGGCAAAACTTCTTTAAGAAGTCATTACCGGATTGGGGAAAACCAAAGTTTAAGTCTAAAAAGACGGCCTGTCAGGGTTTTAAGACGGATCGGGCTCAGATTGTTAATGGTAAGTTACGGTTGGATAAGCCGCAGGGGGTTAAAGCCTGGGCTGATATTAGATTTAAAGGCGCTAATGATTTAAATGGCGAGTTAAAAGTCGTCTCGATTTACCGTGAAAACGGTAAGTACTGGGCTAGTTTACCCTTTGAAGTTAAGGTGACGAAAAAAGCTAAGACCGGACAAAAGACAGCCGTTGACGTTAATGTTGGTCACTTTGACTATCCTGAAGGTCAAGTCAAGACCTTGCCTAACAATTTAAAAGCTTTGTACAAACGCATTAAGCATTACCAACGCCTCTTAGCTAGAAAACGAGTGGCAAACGGAAAGAAAGCGACCCAAGCAAATAATTACGTTAAGACGAGAGCCAAGTTACAACGTGATTATCGCAAAGTCGCTAGTATTCAACATGATATTGTTCAAAAGTTTACCACCATGCTAGTCAATAATTATGATCGCATTGCCATTGAAGATTTAGCTGTTAAGCAGATGCAGATGAGTCACGTCGCGTCTAAAGGCTTACACCGGTCAATGTTTGGCTATTTTAAGCAAGCTTTAAAATATAAGTGTGAATGGTATGGCAAGGAGTTAATCTTAGCGGACCCTTACTATCCAAGTACCCAGCGCTGTTCTCAGTGTGGTCATGTCAAGACCGGCGCAGATAAAGTCGAGCTTGACGGCAACAAGAAACACGGGACGAAACATAACGAGTATGTTTGTTATGAGTGCGGGGCAGTTATGGAGCGAGACGAAAATGCCGTGAGAAACTTACTTGTTTTACTGTAAAAATAAACGGGGTGGGCTACACCCTTAAGCTACAAGAGTCAGTCACTGTCATTACCCCCGAGTTGGGATATGGGAATACTGGTGTTGACGGTAGTAAATAAAATTAAGAAAGGAAAAACTATATTCTTTCTAATAATGTAGAAGAAGCGACACTTTCTTCTATGTTATTCTACATTTTATATAGCAGGTTTTATAATGGATCGAAAATCGCAAATTATCAATGAAGTTTTAAGTGCAGTTTCACATGGAATTGGGGTGGGGTTAAGCATTGCCGGCCTAGTCTTTTTGATTATTAAGGGGGTAGCATCAAACAGTGGTCAAGCCTTGTTTGCCTACCTAGTTTATGGTATCTCCTTATTAGGCTTGTACAGCTTTTCGATGCTCTTTCACAGCCTCTATTTCACCCGGGCGCGGCGCTTATTTCAGATTTTTGACCACTGTGGGATTTTCCTCTTAATTGCTGGGACCTACACTCCATATTGCTTATTAGCAATCAAGGGGAACTTGGGTTTAGGTTTACTGATCATTATTTGGTTACTAGCTATCTTTGGAATTATTTACCATATCTTAGCTAAAAAAAGGTTGCAGTGGATAGAAACCTTAACCTTTGTGATTATGGGTTGGCTGTGCCTAATCGGGGCGCGGCCACTAGCCCAGGCTTTAGGCAGCCATGGCTTAACCTTATTAGTATTCGGGGGGATTGTCTTTACCTTAGGGGCGCTAGTTTATAGCATAAAGGGAGTCAAGTATGCCCACGTTTACTGGCACTTCTTTGTGATGCTGGGGTCCTTGTTGATGTTCTTTTCAATATATTACTATATTTAATATTAGTGTTATCATTTCCATAAACTTAGTTGCAAAAAAGATAATTAATTATTGATTGATTATTTTAAAAGCTTGGTAGTTGCATAAAAATTTTGCAAAATATTTATATTTACGAATGTAAACGCTTGCCATCGAATTGGAAATATGCTAGGCTAAACTTAAAGTTAGGTAGCTCTGAGAGGAGATGGGGTCAATGCCAGTAGTAAAGCTGACAGCAAAACAGGAAACTGTTTTAGATCGTTTTGTAAATGAAATCAATGTTTTGAATGCATTAGCTGACGTTAAGCGGCAGCAAATTATTGTTATTTTGTGTAAACATGAAAAGGAAGGCTTGACCGTAACAGATATTACCAACCAGATGGAGATTACTCAGCCAGCTGTTTCACATCATCTGAAGATTTTACGGGAAGCAGGGTTAGTATCATTTAGAAAAAATGGCCTACAAAGTGTCTACTATCTAACGGTCAGTGAACCACTTAAGAATTTGGAAGAGGTAGTACACGCTTTGAGAACCGAGATTGTAGAAGCCTAAATTTGCTACCTAATAAAAAAGCCAGGACATGACTTATCAGCTAAGGTTGATAGTGATGTCCTTTTTTAAGCACACAAAAAAGAGTCAAGCTAGTTAAAAGCTATCAGCTAACTAACTAACTTGACTCTTTTACATTTGATCCATAGTCTGATTTAATAAATAATCAACCCGATTATTTCCCGGGTTATTTGCATGGCCCTTAGTCCAAGTATAATAAGGGGTGGAGAAGTTAGGTAATAAGGTGGCAACCTCTTGCCAAAGCTCCTTATTTAGGACTGCATTTCCGTCTGCTTTGCGCCAATTCCGGCGTTGCCAAGAAGTAAGCCACCCCTTAGTGAGACTGTCTAATACGTAGCGAGAATCTAAGACAAATTCCAACGGTTCATGATTCAGCCCCAGCGCTAGTAATTTTTTAAGGGCTTGGAGAAAGGCCATGATTTCCATCCGGTTATTGGTGCTACCATACTCACCGCCGCTTTCCTCATAGCTTCCCGTTGGGGTGTTAATCAAGTAGGCCCAAGCAGCCTTATCATCTACCTTAACATGCTGGCCTAATTTGTTGCCATGGTTACGTGAGCCTCCGTCCGTATAAACTTGAATCGCCGCCTTTTTAAGGCTAGTGGATGGTTGGGTAGTGCTTGACTCCGCATTTAGCCAGTTAAGTGCAGCAGTTTTATCAGTAAACCCCTTAAAGCGGGCATTAGGGAAGCCGCTTACCTGTTTTTGACAGTCAGGCCAGCTGGTAAAAATCCCAGTTTGCCGTCCACGTTTGACCGCGTAAAATTTCCCCACGATAATCTTCCTTTCACTTTATAAGATAAATATATTATACCTTAAAGGTCAGTGAAATAGGAAAGGACTTCTTGTTCACTTAGTTTGGCCCGGGCTGCTCCGGCAACATCTAAGACAACCTGACCGTTGTTTAAAATGATGGTACGGTTACCATACTTCAGGGCATCCTTAAGCTGGTGGGTAATCATGATACAAGTTAACTTTTCGGCTTGTACCACCTCATCTGTTAAGGCTAGTAACTGTTTTGAGGTGTTAGGATCGAGGGCAGCTGTGTGTTCGTCTAACAATAATAACTCCGGCCGGTTAAGGGTGGCCATCAAGAAGCTCAGTGTTTGTCTTTGCCCACCAGAAAGCGAACCGGTAGCGGTGTTTAAGTGTTCGCTCAGTCCGTTTGGCAACTTAGCCGTCAAGCTTTCAAACTCTTGGCGGTGTTGTTTGAGGTGGCGGAGGCGTAAAGTTCGTTTTTGGCCCCGCTTATAGGCCAGCAGGAGGTTTTCTGCGACAGTCATTCTAGGGGCGGTTCCCATTTTAGGGTCTTGAAAAACCTGGGCAATGTATTGGGCACGTTTTACCTCGTTGAGTTTAGTCAAATCCTGACCCTTGAGGCTAATGGAACCCTGATCTGGACTTAGGGCCCCGTTGATTACGTTTAAGAGGGTCGACTTACCGGCCCCGTTGGTACCTAAGAGGGTGATAAAGTCCCCTTGATTTACTTGTAGCGAAAGATTTTTTAGGATCTGGCGTTCTTCACTAGTTCCCTTGTTGACAATGGTGGAAATATTATTTAACTCCAATAATGCTGTCATGGCTTTTTAACCCCCTTAGAAATAAGACCAGTTAGATTTAGTTTACGTTCAATTAATGGTAGCATTAAGCACAGTGCTAAGACTAGGGCTGAAAGTAGCTTAAAGTCGTTAGTGCTAAAGCCGAGTTGCAAGACGATTAGGAGGACAAACCGGTAGAAGATACTACCAATCACAACGGCAATTAGGCGGGCCGTTAAGGAGAGTTCATCAAAGGCGACTTCCCCAATAATGATTGCCGCTAAGCCGATAACGATTGTTCCAATCCCCATGTTAACATCAGCGTAGCCGTTATTTTGCGCGATTAGCCCACCGGCTAAACTAATCAGGGCATTAGAAATCATCAACCCTAAGATTTTCATGGCGTCGGTGCTAATCCCTAAGGAGCGCGCCATCTTTTCGTTATCGCCGGTAGCGATGAAAGCTTGTCCTAAATCGGTGTTTAAGAAGAGGGCTAACAGGCTGATAACAATCAAAACAACGATAATCCCTAAAAAGACGCTGTTAAATCCTTCTGGCAGTGAGTTGAAGAAGCTGATTGTTAAAATAGTTGGCTTATTTAAAAGACCAACCGTGGCTTTACCCAGGATGCGTAAGTTAATTGAATAAATTCCGGTCATTACCAAAATTCCGGCTAGTAAGATAGGAATCTTTCCCTTAGTGTAAAGCAAGCCGGTAACTAAGCCGGTGAGTAGGCCCGCGCAAAGGGATAGTAAGGTAGCAGTTAGTGGTGAAGCCCCGTGGATTAGGGATGCGACACAGACACTAGCTCCAAAAGGAAAGGTCCCTTCAACGGTCATATCGGGGAAGTTGAGGATACGGAAGGTTAAGAACAGTCCCAAGCCTAAGATACCCCAGATTAGGCCTTGACCGATAGCTGATACAATTAATGTCATTTATAGATTACCCCTTTCTTTTCTGCTTGCTTGATTAAGTCTTGTGGAATATTGATGCCAAATCTTTGAGCCTGGCTGAGGTTAAAGGCGTAGTCACCTTGGGTTACGTGTTGAATTGGCATTTGGTTGGGCTTTTTGCCCTTAAGGATTTGGGCAACTAACTTACCAGTCAAGCGGCCAATATCGTATTGACTCACACTGTAGGTTGCGACCGCGCCGGATTTAACCATGGTTGCTACTGAGGCAAAAACTGGAATTTTAGCAGCGTTGGTATTTTTCAAAAGGGCTTGGATTCCAGAAGCAACCGTGTTATCAGTTGGGACGTAAACGGCTTGCACTTCGTGGGCCATAGTGGCAGCAACCTGATCAATATCGTTGGTGGAAGTGATGGTATAAGTTTTAACCTCGATGCCGGCTTTTTGGGCTAGCTGTTTGAATTCCTTAAATTCTGCGGTAGAAGAATCATCGCTAGAAGTATAAATTCCCCCGATAGTTTTTAGGTTAGGCATTAACTTCTTAATCAACTTTACTTGTTGAGCAACAGGTTCAATATGTTGGGTCCCAGTAATATTGCCATTATCGCTAGGGTTTGTCAGGCTTTTGACTAAGCCGGAACCAACTGGGTCACTAATTGCCCCCATAACAATTGGGGTCTTAGTTGTGACGTGAGCTAATGATTGGGCGGAAGGCGTGGCGATTCCGACCATCACGTTGACTTTTTCGTTGGCGAAGCAGTCGCTCATAGACTTAAGGTTACTTTGATCACCTTGAGCGTTTTGGTAATCAATTTTTAGATTTTTACCAACCACATAGCCATTTTCCTTTAGGCCAGCGATGATACCTTTATGGATAGAATCCAAGGCTGGGTGGGTCATTAATTGTAAGATCCCTACGGTGGGGGTCTTAGCTGCCTGGGTGGCTATCTTTTGTTCATGGAAGAAAGCAAAGGTTAAGAACGCTACCAAGGCGATAATTGTAGTAATTAAACGTTTCATAGAAATTCTCCTTTGTCATAGTATTAAAAAAGAGCGCCCCCGTTGCTACGGGAACGCCCTGTTTGTTCCCCGCACATCGGACTGTGCGGGTTTAGTGAAAAGTTAACCAGCACAGATACGCTCTGAAAAGGTCGTATCCGTACTGAGACGAAAACAACCTACTGCTGGTTTTGCCAACGAGTATTCAAATTTTGCTTAAAGTTGTTTAACATCATAACTCTTCTCCTCCGTTACTTGATACTGTAATCATAAAAGGCAGACTAAAAATTGTCAAGCACTAAAATTAAAACAACCTAAAAATTATCATTTGTTAGTCATAAAAAGTGTTAGTTACCGCTATCATAGCTACTTTTCTATGGTAAAATAGTAGGTAACTATTAAATTGATTGGGAGGACATGATGGATTTTATTAAAAATTTCAATAATAATGCCGCCTTGGTGGCTGATCAGGCTGGCAACGAGTGGATTGTCCTTGGTAAGGGGGTGGGCTTTGGTCAAAAGCTAGGCCAACCTATTGATGAAGCTAAAATTGAAAGGCGTTTCAAAGCGGCGGGTTCTGACGATACTACGCTCGCAACGATTAAAAGCGTTAGTCCGCTAACCCTAGAAGCAACGAGTGCGGCAATTAAGTTGATTGAGGCAGAGTCGTCAATTAGATTTGATAACTTTCAATACCTGGCCTTAGCCGATCACATTGACTTTGCAATTATTCGCTCGGAAGGCGGAATTGACATGGAAGACCGCGCTTTACGCTGGGAGGTAAAACGTCTATTTAAGCAAGAATATAGCCTAGCTAAACGGGTGGTTAAACTAATTAACGGCCTAACGGGGGCGTCTTTACCGGCAAGTGAAGAGGTGTTGATGACCTATCACCTGGTTAATGCAGAATCCGATGGGGCTAAGGTTCAAGATACGATGAAGATTACCAAGCTAATAGTTGGCATTGTAGATATTGTCCAATATCAGTATGGGCTGACCTTGGATGTGGAGTCTTTTAATTACACCCGCTTTATCGGTCATTTGCGGGCCTTTATGGTCCAAAGGTTAAGTAACGCACGTCCATACGGGGCAGAGTTAGACGGTGAATTGTTAGCCTTAATGGAACAAAAATACCCCCAGGCAGCTGTTACGGTTACCCGCATTGATAATTTTTTACAGACTAAGATGGGGTGGACCCTTAACCCAGATGATCGGGTCTATTTAATTTTACATGTTTGGCGGGTAACACATAGGCAAGAACAGTGATTAGAACGCTTGTTTATTTTGTAAAAATATTGTAACATATGGGGTAGCTACTAATGCTAAAGAGGGTGGAGATTATTAATAAGAAAGTTAAAGTTATTGGTGCTAGTATAGTTGCTTTAGTTGTACTTGCTCTAGGGGGCCTAACTTGGTACCAGCACACTCATTTTAATTCACAAGTTACAATCAACGGCACGAAAGTGGGGGGCTTAACGGCTGACGCTGCCTTAAAGAAGTTACGCTCGGTTTCATTGACGAATGCGATTTATCTAGATGGTAAGTTGTTTTATCAAGGCCAAAAGACGGCGGCCGGGTTTACCGCCAGTGATTTAGGGGCGGTCAAAAAGGTCTTAAAAAAGCAGGTAACTTTGTTTCCAACTAAGGCGGCTAAAGACTATGAAATAGCTCCAAGCAAGATTAGTAATTACCGCAAGGTTACTTTAAAACAAGAGCTTAAGGCAAAGTTAGAAAGTGAAAATTTAAAGCGGACTAAGGCTCAAGATGCTTATGCAATCCTAAAAGACGGCAAGGTTTCGGTGGTGCCAGCTAAAAAGGGAAATCAATATGATGTTGCCAAGATTTTAAAGGAATACGACCGTATTAGTTACAGTTCCGACTTAAAATTGCGGGTGCAATACCTACAGCCACTCAGTGCTAAGAGTCAGGAAGTAAAGACCGAACAAACTAAGTTAGCTGAATTAGCTGGGCGCAAAGTGGACTACCAGGTGCAAGATAAGCATTATGAATTGAAGGCTAACGAAATGTTAACCTCAGCTCGCTATGTTGATGGGAAGTATCAATTTGATACAGCCGCGTTAAAGAATAAGGTTAATGAGATTAACCAAGCCCAGGCTACTTTAGGAAAGACCTTTACCTTTACCACCAGCACGGGCAAGACGATTCAGGTGCCGGGTAAGACTTACGGCTGGGCCTTACGGGATAGCGATGCAATCGCAAGTATTACCAAGGCTTATGAAACCGGCAAGACGAGTTTAAATGCCGTTAATGATATTTATGGAATCGGCTACCTGACCTATGGGACGGGGTATGATACCACCCTTAACGGGGGCTTAGGTAATACCTACGCCGAGGTGTCTATTGCAGATCAACACGTTTGGTTATATAAGAACGGCCAACAAGTGGCATCCATTGACGTAGTTACAGGTAAGAAGTCGACCGGCGAAGACACTCCGACAGGTGTTTGGTACATTATGTACAAGCAATCACCATCTGTTTTACGCGGAAGCAGTGCCGGTTCTGGTTCTTACGAAGTAAAGGTTAACTACTGGGCACAATTTACAAATTCTGGCTGTGGTTTTCACGATGCTAGTTGGCGGAAAAATTGGGCTAAAGATGCCTATATTAGCGATGGTTCCGGTGGTTGTGTGAACGTAAAGCCAAGCGAGATGCCTAATATCTATAATAATCTCAGCCAAAA
Organism: Ligilactobacillus agilis; assembly: GCF_025311475.1. Lineage (NCBI taxonomy): Bacteria > Bacillati > Bacillota > Bacilli > Lactobacillales > Lactobacillaceae > Ligilactobacillus > Ligilactobacillus agilis. The sequence continues at coordinate 638,635 of NZ_CP104397.1, forward strand.
AGAAGCTGTAATTATTTACTAAGTTAAACACTAGGACTTAACAGATTATGTTGAGTCCTATTTTTGTGCTAGGGCTTTTTAGTTGCATTCCGTGCTAATTAGGGTATAATAACTACTTGTAACGGGGATGTTTTGGATTCGACAGGTATAGGTCGAGCTTAAACTGCGTTTGGTTTTGCACACCTAATGTGCTCAGTTAAAATATAACTGCAAAAAATAACACAAACTCTTACGCTTTAGCTGCCTAATCGCAGTTGCGTAAATCCACCTGCCATCGTCCATGTGTCAGTGTTGGGTTTTATAATTAGTGGACTTACGCTTAATGCTCCCACCTGAAGTGTTGAGAAGAGTTTAATCAGGTTAGCTTTTAATGTTAGCCCTGTTGCTTGGCGGAATTAAGGGTGAAGCTTAAATGAAGTAACTATGAGCGTAGACGTTTAAGTGGCGATATGCTTGGACGCGGGTTCAATTCCCGCCATCTCCATTTTAGAGGTTTGAGACGTTCTAAACGTTGTTATATCAAGCTTTAGGTTTTATAAACGTTTGGTAATGTAATGCTTTTTTAGGAAAAAGTATGCCAAAAGTATCCTAACAATTATAATAACTTGCCCTGGTGAGGACCGTATGTTTTAGGTACGGTCCTTTTTTGTTAGTCAGCCTTGTTATGACTTTATAGTTGGCTGAGAAAAAATAATTCTTGCAGCCATTACATTTTAATGTTATTCTAATAAGGTATTCAAAGTAACGGAGGTTGTGCAAATGTCATATCGCTATAAAGTTAAAGTTAATACAACCACCACCTCAACCACAATTTAAGGCTGGTTGAGTTATTTTGGAGTTTAGATTTTAAATAGAAATTACCAAGTCAACGAAAACCGCCAAGGAAAGTTAATTAAGTGGAGGTTTTGGTTGGCTTTTTTGTATTTCAACTTAGAGAAATGAGGAATTATCTATGAGTAAGGATAAAAAGGTCGCTAACCATAGCGGCTTAAATCGGTCTTTATCTTCGGGCCAGATGGAAATGATTGCGCTCGGGGGAACAATCGGGGTAGGTTTATTTATGGGCTCGACTTCGACAATCAAGTGGACGGGACCGTCAGTGCTATTAGCCTATGCGGTAGTCGGAGTGGTCTTGTATGCAGTGATGCGCGCCTTGGGAGAAATGATTTATATTAGCCCTGGTACAGGTTCATTTGCCGATTATGCTACCCACTATATCCACCCGTTAGCCGGTTATTTGACCAAGTGGAGCAATATTTTTCAGTACGTGGTGGTCGGTATCAGTGAGGTAATCGCGGTTACTCAGTATCTGAATTATTGGTGGCCAAACTTGCCTGACTGGGTTTCCGGGCTGGTGGTTGTCGTAACTTTGACCTTGGCTAACCTAGCTTCAGCTAAGGCCTACGGGACCTTGGAATTTTACTTTGCGATGATTAAGGTGGTTACGATTGTCTTAATGATTATCCTGGGCCTATTGGTTATCTTCTTAGGGTTGGGAAATGGCTGGCATCCAGTCGGGTTGGCTAACCTATGGCAACATGGTGGCTTCTTTACCGGTGGCTTTAAGGGCTTTATGTTCTCCTTGTCAATCATTGTTGGTTCTTATCAAGGAATTGAATTATTAGGGATTACTGCTGGTGAGGCGCAAAATCCTAAGCATGCCATCGTGGCTTCAGTTAAATCGATTGTCTGGCGGATTTTGATCTTTTATATTGGGGCAATTTTTGTAATCGTAACTATCTATCCGTGGAACCAGCTAGCCGCGGTGGGTTCACCGTTTGTAGAAACTTTCACTAAAGTCGGGATTGCCGGAGCGGCCGGGATTATCAACTTTGTGGTACTAACAGCGGCTATGTCAGGGGCCAACTCAGGGATTTATAGTTCCAGCCGAATGCTTTATAAGCTAGCCCTTGATAAGGAGGCACCGGGAGTATTTGCTAAATTATCTAAGCATATCGTTCCTAACGTAGCAATCTTAACCATTTCTGGCGGGATTTTGATTGGCTTTGTCCTCAACATTGTATTGTCGTTACTAAGCAAGTCATCTGAAAACCTCTTTGTGATTGTTTATAGTTCCAGCGTGTTACCAGGGTTAGTGCCATGGTTTGTAATTTTACTGTCTGAATTACGGTTTAGACGCCAAAATCAGGCTAGTCTAGTGGATCATCCTTTCAAGATGCCACTTTATCCCTGCTCTAACTACTTAGCGATTATTTTCTTATTGGTAATCGTACTCTTTATGTTTATTAACCCAGATACCCGGGTGTCTGTTTCCGTCGGGGCGGTCTTTTTATTAGGCTTATCATTGCTTTACTATGTTAAGCATGGCCGGCAAAAATAACTAAGTTTGAATGAACCTCTTGCATTTTGAGCGGAGGTTCATTTTTTGCTTAAGTTTCTTCATGGTATAATTTAGGTGACTTAATTTAAAAGTGAGGTTTTTGCAAATGGAAAAAGCAGCTCAAATTCAAATGTTAACGGACTTTTCAAATGCTAATGCCGTTCCTGGTTTTGAACATGAATTTGTTAAGATGTTTGTTGACCGCATCGAACCCTATGCAGATATCGAAATTGACGGCATGCTTAACGTCTATGCCAGCAAGAAGGAAAATCAAGGCAAGCGGCCGGTAATCCAGCTAGATGCCCACTCGGATGCGGTCGGGTTTATGACCCAAGCCGTACGTCCTAACGGCTTATTGAAATTTGTCCCCCTAGGTGGTTGGGTAAAGTACAATATTCCTGGGACTAAGGTTAAGGTTAGAAATAAAGAGGGCGTCTATATTCCGGGGGTAGTGGCCACTAAGCCACCGCATTTTATGGCGGCCGGAGAGGGGGATAAGGTTCCAGAGATTGCGGAAATGCAAATCGATGTCGGTTCGTCGTCGCGCAAAGAAACGCTGGAAGTCTTCAAGATTGATACTGGCTGTCCAATCTTTGTGGACGTCGACTGCCAATACAACGAACAAACCGAAGTCTTTTTTGGTAAGGACTTCGATGATCGCTTTGGGGCAGCCGTCATGGTTAATTTATTGGCGGAACTTCAAGGTAAGCAAACCAACCTAGATGTAGTTTGTGCACTTTCCTCCCAAGAAGAAGTCGGGTTACGAGGAGCTTACGTAACCGCTCGAAAGATTAAGCCGGACGTAGCCATTGTGCTAGAATCATGCCCAGCTGACGATACCTTTGAGCCAGACTGGCTATCACAAACGGGAATGAAACGGGGGCCAATGTTAAGGGACATGGATAAAACCTTTATCCCTAACCCGATTTTCCAACAGTATGTGTGTGAGCTAGCGGACCAAAGAAAAATTCCTTACACCCGGTCTGTAAGAACTGGGGGCGGTCAAGATGGAGCGGCCATTTATTACGAAAATGGAGCACCTACGATTGTAATTGGGATTCCGGTTCGCTATGAACACTCACCATATTGCTTTGCTTCTTATCAGGATTATCAAGCTTCGCTGGCCTTGGCCTTAGCAATCGTTGAGGATTTGACGGTTGAGAAGTTAGCCAGTTTTAAACAACCACGGTTGTAAAATTTCCTAAAAAAGACATATATTTTTAATAATTTTTGGCTAAAATAAGCTAGATAGAGAAGAGAGGGGACGTTTATGAAATTATTAATGGTCGAAGATAATAAGTCTGTTTCTGAAATGATGTCGATGTTTTTTAAAAAGGAACAATGGGATGTTGAGTACGCCTATGATGGCGAAGAAGCAGTCGAAAAGTTTAAGCAGGATCCAGATAGTTGGGACATGATTACGCTTGACCTAAACTTACCTAAAAAAGACGGGATGCAAGTGAACGCTGAAATTCGGGCAATTTCCAAAACGGTTCCGATTATTATTTTGACTGCCCGTGATTCGGAAAGTGACCAAGTTTTAGGCTTGGAAATGGGGGCTGATGATTATGTAGTCAAACCCTTCTCACCGATTACCTTAATTGCGCGGATTAAGGCTTTACACCGGCGGGCTGAAATTCCTAGTGTCAAAGTGGCTAACGTTCTTAATGACACCGAGGTTTACGACGTGGTCACAGATCACTTTAAGCTTAATACGAAGACGCGTGAAGCTTTTTTGTTTGATAAACAGATTAATGATTTAACACCCAAAGAATTTGATTTATTAAAGACCTTAGCCCAAAAACCAAGACAGGTCTTCTCCCGCGAACAGCTATTACAATTGGTCTGGGATTATGAGTACTATGGGGATGAACGGACCGTTGATGCCCACATTAAGAAATTACGGCAGAAGTTAGAAAAGGTTGGTCCACAGGTAATCCAAACCGTCTGGGGGGTCGGTTATAAATTCGATGATTCTGAGGTAAAACTTAAATGAAATTAATCTATCAACAAATGTTGGCCTTCTTTGTGGTCATTATTACTTTGTTGGTAATTTTAGGGGCCTCATTTTTCCATTTAATGAGAGAAAATGTCTACCAATCTACTTGGCAACAAATGGAGACCTACGCTTATAGTCTGAAGAGTACTTCCTTGAAGTTAGTCGACACTTCTAAGGGTGAACAAATCGCCCTAAATGTTAGCAACTTGGAAATCAGTGAGTTACTCCTTCAAAACCAAAAGGTTCACTTCACAATCTACACCGGACGTGATAAGGTCCTGTACCCTTTGGACGGGTTTCAGTCAGTGATTTCTAAAACTGATTGGCAAAAACTGCAGGCGGGGCAAATTTTGCGGCGGCGCAAGGATATTGGGGATCGAAAAAAGGTTAACCAAAAACAGTTGAGCACGTCCCAAAAGAAACTGAGTTCTGCCCAAAAACAGCTCCCTAATTGGGGTAAGCAAGTTATCACAACCGATGTCTTCGTACCCTGTTTTAACTCGCAAGGTAAGTTAGTGGCAGTTATTTCAGTCGGGGCAATGGTTTCTAATATCGAATCAAGTATTAAGGAAATCCAAAAGAGCTTGATTTATGCCCTGCTAGTTTCGGCGCTTCTAGGGATTTTAATTAGTTATATCCTGGCTCACTATAGTACCAAACGGATTAGCCGCTTACGTAAGGCCAGTCACCAGATTGCCGGGGGTAATTTTGACGTTCAGATTGAAAATAACGGCCGTGATGAGCTTGATTATTTGGCCGCCGATTTCAATAAAATGGCTAGCTCATTAAAGGAGTCGCAAGAAGAAATTAAGCGGCAAGAAGAACGGCGGCGCCAGTTTATGGCTGACGCGGCCCATGAAATGCGGACCCCACTAACTACGATTAACGGTCTCCTAGAAGGATTAGCTTACGATGCCATTCCTGAAGAAAGCAAGGGTCAGAGTATCGAGTTGATGCGCAATGAAACCAAGCGCTTAATTAGGCTAGTTAACGAAAATTTAGATTATGAAAAGATTCGGAGTGGGGCGATTAGCCTATCGAAATCTAAATTTGATGCGGTTACCGTAATTCATAACCTGGTTGAGCAGTTACAACAAAAGGCCCAAGAAAGTAATGATCGCTTTGAGTTAGCCTTGCCTAAGCAGTTAGAGGTCTACGCTGATTATGACCGCTTCGTGCAAATTTTATTTAACGTGATGCAAAATGCGGTCCAGTTTACCGATGATGGGGTGATTAATATTAGCGCTGAACGTGGCTTTAATGAAGTCATAATCCGGATTGCTGATACTGGAATTGGAATGAGCCAAGAGCAGTTGCGCAATATCTGGGAGCGTTATTACAAGGCTGACCCATCACGTAATAATACCAAGTATGGAGAATCCGGCTTGGGCTTAGCGATTGTTCACCAGCTAATGCAGTTACACCAAGGTAAAATCGAGGTAACTAGTCAAGAGGGAAAGGGGACGACCTTTAGCTTAACTTTCCCTAGTCCTAAGTAATTAGGCAATCAAAAAAGAAGGAATTCTAAGAGCAATTCTTAGGATTCCTTCTTTTTACTTATTGTGCAGCAGCCTGACTGCTAGCAGTGGAGGCGCTAGCGTCAGTACTAGTGTCGCTTGCTTCTTGATCAGTGGTCTTTAACTCGGGGGCATCAGAGTTATAAAGGTTGGCAGTAGTTTGGTTGCCCTTTTGGCTCCAAAGGCTGGTAGAGTTATTACCTAGGATTTGTTGGAGCTTTTCGAGTTGGCTTAACTGCTTTTTATAGTTGTAATTTTGCGGATTTACTGGGGTAAAACCTGCTGGAACATAGAAGCGCAGTAGGTTTTTGTTATTGAGCGAATCAGACAAAGCTAACTCAGTGCGGACCTTTTGTTTATCGGCCTTGAGCTCCTGTTTAAGTTTATTGGTAGGGTGGGTGATTACGGTCCCACTCCCATTTTGATAAATGGTAGAGCCAACAACTGTGTACTTAGGGGTGACAAAAGTCCCGCTTCTAAAGGCTACTACTTGATCATGGTTTGGTGAGAATAAGTCGGTTCCAAATTGGACGTACTTCGAACTGTCAATTCCTAGGAGGTGGAGAAGGGTTGGTAGTACGTCAATTTCGCCCCCGTATTGCTCTTGAATTCCTCCGGTAGTGATACCAGGAATATGAATCATAAATGGTACGCGTTGCATTTGGGCATCGTCATAGTCGGACCAGGTGGTGGCAGACTTGCCTAGTAGTGGGGCCAGTTTTAGGTTGCGGGAATCAGAAATGCCGTAGTGGTCTCCGTAAATAACGATGATGGAGTTATTGTAGAGGCCTGATTCCTTTAGGTAGTTAAAGAACTCGTTTACAGCTTGATCTAGATAATGGGCCGTTACAAAGTAATTATCAACCGTGCTATCCCCGGTGTTAGCTGCTTTGAAGCTAGTGTTTTTCTTGTCTAATTCAAACGGGAAGTGGTTTGAAACGGTAATGAACTTAGCATAGAAAGGTTGTTGCAATCTTTCTAAGTATTTAACCGAGTCGTGGAAGAGCAGTTTATCTTTGAGACCATACTCAGTGAGGTTATTAGAATTAGTATTGTAATAAGAGGCATCAAAGAAATATTGGTAGCCCATGTTCTTATAGGTATTGTCCCGATTCCAAAATGAACCCACATTACCATGGAAAACGGCGGAACTGTAGTTACCCTCTTGGTTTAAAATCGCTGGGGCTGCTTGGAAGGTGTTATCACTACCGAGGGTGGTAAATAAGGAGCCTTGTGGCAGCCCGTAGGTGCTAGTTTCAAGCATATTTTCGGCATCGGAAGTTTTTCCCTGCCCCACTTGGTTAAAGAAGTTGGCAAAACTATAAGTTTCGTTGCCGTTGTAGAGGCTGTTTAAGAAAGGAGTAACCTCTTTGCCATCTAACTTATAGTTGATTAAAAATTGCTGGAAGCTTTCTAAGTGGATGACAATCACGTTTTTTCCCCGGGCAATGCCAAACAAGTCCGGGTTAGGTTTGGCGTAATGTTCCTTAGTAAAAGTTAAAACCTTATTTAAATCGGCACTCTCTGCGTCGCTTCTAGCTTGGTTGGTCTTAACGGTTTTAAGGCCATCGTAAACCGTGTAGGCGTCAAGGCCCAGGTACTTAACGAGGTAAACCCGGTCAAAGGTCCGTCCTAATAGCTGGGGCCGCGAGATCTCGGCCAAAGTCAAGTTGAAAAAAAACATTAGACAACCCAAGGAACTGATAGCCACGGCCGTCTTGCGTGCTACGGGCTGAGGGTCGAGTTTGATTTTCTTGGTAATTAATGCCCCTAAAATCAACACTAAATCTAAAATTAAGATAAGGTCAGCCGGTTCCAGTAAAGCTAGTGAACTAGTACTCAGCCCATTTGAAACTGACGAGTAACCGAAAATAACGTTAAAGGTCATAAAGTCGGTAAATTCGCGGTAATAAATCACATTAAAAATGATGAGGGCGCTGTTGGCAATGTAAATTAAAACCATGGTTAGGTACGAAAGTAAGGTTCGGTGTACATACAAAGCCAATCCGAATAACAGCATGGTGGTTGCAAGGGGGTTGATTAAAAGGACCAACCATTGGTAGGGAGTAGCTACCCCTAACTTAAAGTCCATACAGTAAACAATGATGGTTTTTAACCAAAAAAGTCCGACTAGGAAGGTAAAAAAGCCCTTGCGCGTATTTAGAAATTCACTAATTTTTTTTAAACGCACGGTTATAAACCGTCCTTTCCAAAAGAATGTCACCTAATTTTAAACCAAAAAAGAATTTTAAGTCAATTAAGCTTGGGGGACTTACTGAAGTCTTAAAAAATTAGCGATGAAAACAAATGATAAATTTTCATTTTGCGGGTCGATTTAAATAAATGTGAATTAGTCACAAGAAATGACAGTTGGTAAACTAGGGCTATTTAAAACGCTTGTGAAGAAAGTTCTTGAAAATACTTTCTTGTGCGTCATTAAAGCGTTAAAGCGGTAAATTTAAGACTTGAAATTAGGGGGCAGAAACTGATAAAATATTTTTTTGTTATGACAAGAGAGAATGCATAAGAAGAGAAAAGAGAGGAACTTAATATGTTAATTGCGCTAATTCCAGCTTTAGCTTGGGGAAGTGTTGGCTTAATTTCCGGTAAATTAGGTGGAAATGCCAACCAACAAACACTTGGAATGACTTGGGGGGCTTTGGTCTTCTCAATTTTAATGACGCTATTTTCCTGGCAACACTTTATTAGTAGTAATAGTTTAAAACTATGGTTGGTCGGAATTGTTTCAGGTTTATTTTGGAGTTTAGGTCAAAACCAACAATTCCACGCGATGAAGGCGGTCGGAATTTCTAAGGCTGTGCCAATTTCAACGGGGGCCCAGTTAGTGTCTAACGCCTTGGCCGGGGCTTTGTTGTTCCATGAATGGACAACCGGCCGGCAACTATCGCTAGGGACAATCGCCTTAGTGGTATTGGTATTAGGGGCAACGTTAACAGCCTTAAAGGATAAGAGTGTCGCAACTGATAATACCGTTAAAGAAAATTGGGCTTTAGGTAGCCGGGCGTTAGTCCTATCTACCCTTGGTTATTTGGGTTATACAGTAGTAGTAACTTGGGCAAGCGTTGATACTCAGGCAATGGTGTTACCACAGGCTTTAGGGATGGTTGCTGGTGCTTCGGTCTTTGCTTTAGGTAAAGATGCCTTCGAAGTGGCTACCTTCAAAAATATTATTACCGGTTTAGTTTGGGGAACAGGGAACTTCTTCATGTTCATGGCGACTGCGGCCGTCGGGTTAGCAATTAGTTTTTCCTTCTCCCAAATGGGAATCGTCATTTCCACCTTCGGTTCAATCCTCCTATTAGGTGAACATAAGACGAAAAAAGAATGGCTATACGTATGTCTAGGCTCAATTCTAGTAATTGCCGGTGGGATTATCTTAGGACAATTGAAATAAAGTTGCAGAACTCCGCTCAAGTGTAGCGGGGTTCTTTTTTCTTAGTTGTTAAGTATTTTTAAGGAAAAATAATAATTTATCGTCAATTTGTGCTTTAAAAATTGTGGGTATAATTGTATAATTACTTCTGTAGATAACATTTACTAAGGAGAGATCTAAATGGCTCATATTTCATTTGATAGCTCAAATTTAACTAAGTTTGTTAACCCTAACGAACTTGGTGAAATGCAAGCTTTAGTTACAGCAGTTGATAAAGAATTACGTGAAGGTACTGGTGCAGGTAACGACTTCCGTGGTTTCTTAAACTTACCAGTTGACTACGATAAGGAAGAATTTGCACGGATTAAAGAAGCGGCTAAGAAGATTCAATCAGACTCAGATGTTTTGGTTGTAATCGGTATCGGTGGCTCATACTTAGGTGCCCGGGCAGCAATTGAATTCTTACACCACTCATTTTATAACTACTTACCAGCTGAAAAGCGGAATGCACCACAAATCTTCTTTGCTGGTAACTCAATTTCATCATCATATGTTCATGACTTATTAGACTTAATCGGGGACCGTGACTTCTCAGTTAACGTAATCTCCAAGTCTGGTACAACTACTGAACCTTCAATCGCTTTCCGTGTCTTTAAGGAAAAATTGGTTGAAAAGTATGGTCAAGAAGGTGCACGCGAACGGATCTATGCTACAACAGACCGGGCACGTGGAGCTTTGAAGACCGAAGCTGACGCAGAAGGTTACCAAACATTTGTCATTCCTGATGATGTTGGTGGTCGTTTCTCTGTATTGACACCAGTTGGGTTATTACCAATTGCTGTTTCAGGCGCAGATATTGATAAATTAATGGCTGGGGCAGCCCAAGCTCGTGAAGACTACGCTGATGCTGACTTAGAAAAGAACGAAGCATACCAATACGCAGCTTTACGTAACATCTTATACCGCAAGGGTTACACTACTGAAATCCTTGAAAACTACGAACCATCCTTACAATACTTCTCAGAATGGTGGAAGCAATTGATGGGTGAATCAGAAGGTAAGGATCAAAAAGGTATCTACCCTTCATCAGCTAACTTCTCAACAGACTTACACTCATTAGGTCAATACATCCAAGAAGGACGTCGGAACTTAATGGAAACTGTTGTTAAAGTTGGTAAGCCAAACCATGACGTGGCTATTCCTAAGGAAGAAGAAAACTTGGATGGTTTAGGTTACTTAGAAGGTAAGTCAATGGACTTCGTTAATACTAAGGCCTTCCAAGGGGTTGTTTTAGCTCACACTGACGGTGATGTTCCTAACATGATCGTTAATATTCCTGACCAAACAGCTTTCACTTTAGGTTACACAATCTACTTCTTTGAAATTGCTGTTGCTATTTCAGGTTACTTAAATGGCATCAACCCATTCAACCAACCAGGGGTTGAAGCTTACAAGAAGAACATGTTTGCTTTACTTGGTCGCCCAGGTTATGAAGAATTAACTGCAGAATTGACTAAGCGTTTAGAAAAATAAGCTGCTTTTAAAGCTCAAGCTAAAGGTCCTCAGGCTTTTGGCTTGGGCTTTTTTTAGTTGACCTGGCAAAGAAAAGACTTGAAATTACTAGGCTTTTAGCGATTAGCTTGGTACAATAGAGATTAATAAAGGATTATAGAGGTGACGAGAATGGCACAAATTTCTTATGGCATTTTAGGTGCAAGCCAGCCGGCAACAGAATTTGTCAAGGCAATCGAACAAGTTGAAGAAGCTAAAGTGGTAGCCATTGCCGGCCGGAGTCTTGCCGATGCGCAAAAACAAGCTGAGAGGTTGGGACTTGAGCGAGCATATGGTAGTTATGAAGAGTTATGTGAAGTAAGTGATGTAGATGTAATCTACATTCCTAAGTATAACCGGGCCCACTACGCTTGTGCTAAGTATGCGCTCGAGCATGGTAAGCATGTTTTGATGGCACAACCCTTTACTAGACACAAGGTGGGGGCCGGAGAATTATTCCAGCTAGCTGCCAATAAGAATTTGCTATTGATGGAAGAACAAAGTGTACTCTTCTTGCCGTTAATGCAACGGATTAAGGCGGAAGTGGCTAAGGGGACGATTGGTAAACTGCGGTTTATCGAAATTAAACGTTACCTTAAGCTCGCTAACAATAACGACTGGCTCCAAGACTTAGCGGCTGGTGGTGGGGCTTTAAATGTAGGTGGGAGTAACCCCTTAGAACTGGCGGCCTACTTAACTGATGGTGAAGTATCAGAGTGGGCTGGGTTTGCTGAAAATAATATTGGTGAAGCCGACCGCTCCGCCAGCTTGACTTTTAAGGTAGCTGACTTGTTAGTCAATGCCTTTGTCACCACCGAATTAACCGGTGAAGATAAGCTAACCTTGGTGGGAACAGACGGAAAGATTACCGTTCCTAATTATACTGAAGCTAAGGTTGCTACAGTTGAAACAACTAGTGGGACAAACCAGTTAGTAGATCAAAACTACCAGTCAGGCTTAGCTTACCTATTAGCTCACTTCAATGAGTGTTTAGCTAAGGGATTAGTTGCTAGTCCACTTGTAACGCCTGCTCAAACTATTAAGGCATTAACAGTCATCGAAGACCTCTATCAAAGATGGTACGGTGATCCTTTAAACTAGGATAAATAAAAGGCCCACGCTAATTTCTAGCGTGGGCCTTTTAGTAGGTTAAATTAAAATCTTAAAGACCAAAAACAGCCTTGTAAAGTAAAGCGGCACTAATACCGGCACAAATAGGTGCAAGCACTGGTACCCATGAGTAATCCCATTGGGAAGAACCTTTGTGCTTCAGTGGAAGTAAGGCGTGCACAATCCGGGGACCAAGGTCACGAGCAGGGTTTAAGGCTGGACCAGTAGGACCACCGAATGAAGTAACTAATACCATCACTAATAGACCGATGCCGATGAAGCCTGCACCTTGGTTACCGTGAGCAAAAATTGGTGAGTGGGTAATTGCTAAGGCAGCAAAAACTAATGTGAAAGTCCCAAAGTATTCGTTCACAAACCCATTTAAGCGGCTCTTAGAAGCGTCGATAGTTGAGAAAGTTCCTAAGATAGCTTCAGGATTTTCTGTGAGGTCGTAGTGAGGTTTAAAGCAAGCAACAATAACTAATTGGCCGACCATTGCCCCTAAGAACTGAACGGCGATGTAAGGAAGAACTTCGGACCAAGGGAAGTCGCCGGCAAAAGCTAACCCTAAAGTAAAGGCAGGGTTGATGTGGTTACCAGAAACAGATCCAAACATTAAAGCGGGAATCATAACCGCAAACCCGTAACCAACAGCGATTGTCATCCAACCACTCCTGGAACCCTTAGTACCATTTAATTCAACGTTGGCAACAGAACCGTTACCTAAAATAACCATGATAGCTGTCCCAAAGAATTCGGCAGCTAATCTTGCTGTTAATGCGAAATGCATATGAGCCTCCTATATAAATATGTATAAACTTGATAATTATGTAACAATGAAATAATTACTCATACTATCATAATAAGGGACTTAGTTAATGTCAATAAGCTTTCTAAATTATTTGCAAAGTTTTTCGAGAAAAAGTTAACATTTTCACAAAAAACTTTGAAAAAGATCTTGTTAACATAGAAAAGCAAGGTGTTTAGACTTGTAATTTTATTTAAATACCATAGAATATAAAGTAGTAGCCTAAGGGGGTTTTTAGATGATAGCGAAAGCGGTAGAAGAAATGTTCAGCCAGCGCAAGGGAGGATATTTAATCCCGGCTGAAATAGTGGCTAATGTTTCTGAAACTAATAATTTAAATCATGCTTTATTGGTATTAACCAAGGTGAAGTATGCAAAGATTCCGGTTTTAGATAAAGAGCAACGGGTTACGGGCTTGCTTTCCTTAGCGATGATAACCGAGACCATGCTAGGCTTAAATGGGATTGACCCTAGCCGGCTAAACCGGATGACTGTTAAAGAAATAATGCAGACCGATTTTCCTAAGATTCAGGCGCCATATGATATTGAAGAAATTCTGCACCTGTTGGTGGATCAACCCTTCTTAACGGTAGTTGATCAGGCGGGCGTTTTTTTAGGAATTATTACCCGGCGGGAAATTATGAAGGAAGTCAATTACTTTGCTCATGATTTAGAAAAGCAATATCTAATTGAACCTAAGGCAGGCTATCTAGAGGAAACAAAAAACACGGGGACTAAGGTAAAACTAGTTGTTCCCAAGAGGAGGAGTTCTAGTGCCAAAGTTAGACGCTAATGAAATTATTCGGACGATTGCGGAATCTAAAAAGCAAACGCCGGTTAAGGTTTTTGTTAAGGGCAAATTAAATGAATTAGAGGTACCAGCAAGCATCGATGCTTATCTAAACGATAAAGCTGGGGTCTTATTTGGGGATTGGCAAGAAGTTGAAGCCTTTTTAAAGGCTAACCAAGCTAAGATTACTAATTACCGGGTTGAAAATGATGGGCGCAACACTGGGGTGCCTATGATTGATAAAAAGCAATTTAATGCCCGGATTGAACCAGGTGCAATTATCCGTGACCAAGTTGAAATCGGAGATAACGCCGTGATTATGATGGGGGCCGTTATCAACATTGGGGCCGAAGTCGGTGAAGGTTCAATGATTGATATGGGGGCTATCCTTGGTGGCCGGGCCCTAGTTGGTAAGCACTGCCACATTGGGGCCGGCACGGTCTTAGCTGGCGTGGTAGAACCACCTTCTGCCCAACCAGTTACAATCGAAGATGATGTTTTAATTGGGGCTAACGCAGTAGTCCTAGAAGGTGTTCGGGTCGGAAAGGGTGCAATTGTTGCCGCTGGTGCAGTTGTTACTAAAGACGTTGAACCTCACACTGTGGTTGCAGGTACTCCTGCTCGTAAGATTAAGGATGTTAAAGACGTTGCCGGCGATAAGAAGGAAATCGTTGACGACTTACGGAAACTTTAAGACTAGAAGTGGGATGTTAAGCAGTCCCACTTTTTTTAAATAAAGAAGGGTTAATGATGGCATTTACAGCTGAAGAACTAATTAAAATTAGACGACAACTACACCAAATTCCAGAAATTGGGATGGAAGAATTTGAAACTTCCGCTAAGTTAATGGCAATCATCAAGTCATTGCCACAAACTTTTTTGGAAATTAAGACTTGGAAGACCGCAATCTTAGTTCATGTTCAAGGAAAGAATCCTAGCAAGACGATTGGCTATCGGACTGATATTGATGGGCTACCAGTGACAGAACAAACCGGCTTGCCATACGCTTCCAAACACGCAGGCCGAATGCACGCGTGTGGTCATGACATCCACATGACGGTGGCGCTTGGGATTTTAAGCCACTTTGCGGAGGTTCAACCAGAATGTAACCTAACTTTTCTTTTCCAACCATCCGAAGAAATTTTAAGTGGTGGTAAGCAGGTTTATGAAAGTGGGGTCATGGATGAATGGATGCCTGATGAAATCTATGCCTTTCACGATAACCCCCAATTACCTGCGGGGACAATCGGTTGTCGGTTGGGCACCTTGTTTGCAGGCACTTGTGAAATTCATGCCACTTTTACCGGCAAGAGTGGTCATGCTGCTTACCCACACATGGCTAATGATATGGTTGTTGCTGGGGCACAATTTGTCAACCAAATTCAGACAATCGTTAGCCGCAATGTTGATCCAATTCAAGCCGGGGTGGTGACTCTCGGCCACTTTGAAGCTGGGACAACTGGTAACGTGATAGCTGGTAAGTGCCAAATTGATGGGACGATTAGGGCGCTGACCCAAGTAAATAATCGCTTGATTCAAAAGCGAGTAGAAGCAATTGCCAAGGGGGTTGCCCAAGCCTTTGACTGCCAATTGGATTTGAAATTAGAACAAGGTGGCTATTATCCGGTTGAAAATAATGACCAGACGACTAAGGCTTTTATCGACTTTATGCAAGCCAACCCAGAGGTCGACTTTGTGGAAACCCAACCGGCTATGACCGGGGAAGATTTTGGCTTTTTACTCTCTAAAATTCCGGGAACCATGTTTTGGCTAGGGGTGGATAGTCCTTACTCACTTCATTCTGAATACTTGGCTCCTAAGGAAGAGGCAATTTTTGCAGGGGTAAAGGCAATGGTGGCTTACATTGAACACCGCCAAACCGAAGTTTTTGCGGCCAAATACTAGGCTATAAAAAATCTGACCCATCCTCATTGTGGGGATGGGTCAGGTTTTTTATTTACCGGCTAAGTTTAAGGGGCTAGTGGGAATTACAAAGCCATTGCTTCTTAACACTTCTAGATAGCGCTCTAAAAAGGCACTTTGAATTGCAAACTGGGCGCCATTTTTAGTATAAATGGCAATTCTTAAGACCATGCGCCCGTTGCCGCTGTCAAAGGTGCCTAAAATGTTAGGACCACTGGTAATGTCAGGGTAGTTAGGCTTTAATTCCTCATTCACCTTGGTTACTAAGGCAATCATTTCCTTAATTTCTTTTTTAGGATCAAGTCCAATTTCAATTAAAGCCCGCATATCGTTACGCGAGAGGTTACTGATGATGGTAATGCTACGGTTAGGAATAAAGTTCAAAGTACCGTCATAGCCTAAGATCTGGGTAGTTCTTAGCCCCACTGAGTGAACGGTACCTTCGATGGTTCCAATCTTAACGCTATCTCCGACCGCTAGTTGTTGTTCTAGGAGAATAAAAGCCCCAGTAATTACGTCGCTGACGAATCCTTGGGCCCCTAAACCTAAGGCAACTGATAAAATTCCAGCCCCGGCTAGGAGGGTTCCGACAGGGACACCTAGAATTGATAGGATTGCGTAGAGATAAAAGAAGAGAATCGTATAGTGGAAAATATTGCGGGTCAACGAATAGACCGTTTCGATACGATTGCTAGCCAGGTTTTGGACAAAACGGGTGTGTCTAAAACTTCGTTTAATAATGCTTTTGCCAATGAGGTTAAGCAAGATGAAGAGTAACGAAACTAGCAGTAGCGCGATGGTAGTAGAGACGACTTTTCCAATAATAGCGTCCCAATCAATATTAGCAACATACCGAGAAAGAATGTTGGTTTGCTTACTAACTTGTTTACTAACGTCGCTAGTTACTCCGGCTGTTAAGAGAATAGTATTAAGTTGCACAAATGACACCTGCCTAAAAATAATCTTAATTCTAATGATAGCAAATCTAAGGGCGAGAAGAAACATTAAGAATTTGAGAAACTAACTGGCTGCAATTTGAAGTTTTAGGGTAAGAATGATATCCTAAAATAGGTAAATAAAATGCGGAAAGTGGGAAAAAGTATGGTTTTAACATTTGGACAATTAGCAGGTTTAATTGCTGCAGGAGCATTTTTAATACTAGTAATCGCCTTATGCTTTGTGCTCAAAGGTTTAATTAAGACCCTGGAAGAAACAACTAAAAGCATTGGGGCGGTGACCGAGGATATTAACGGCATCTCTAAAGAGTTGGAACAGTTAGTAAATAAAACTAATACTTTGATGGATGATGTTAATCAAAAAAGTGCCAAGCTAGATCCACTTTTTGAAACAATGGCAGAATTAAGCGAATCTGTTTCAGATTTAAATGCTGCTAGCCGGAATGTGGCTGAAAGGGTAAGTGGTTCGGCTAAGGCTGCGACCCAGGCTTCAATGGCTTTTAGACTAGGAAAGCAAGCACTTAAGTTTTATAATAAACATAAGAAGAATCCGACAGACTAGAAGTGGAGGTAATTGATGATGAAGAAAACTTTCTTACTAGGTTTAGGTGCGGTTGCAGGTGCATCTTTTTTACTTTCTAAAAAGGTTACGGAAGAACAACGTGAAAAGATTGCCCTAAAACTGGATGAAGCATTGCTAGATGGACGAGAAAAAGCGCTCAAGTACGATCGCTATTTGCGCGACTTCTTACAAGCTAACAGCTTAGATTTTGCTCCTTTAAAAGATAAGGTTTTGGCCAAGACTGATGCTTTAAAGGAAAATGAGAAAATGACGGACGCAATTACTTCTTTGAAGCAAGCAACTACTGAATTGCGCGAACATTTAAGAGCTGCTAAGGAAGAGTTAGCAGAGGAAGACTTAGCAGAGGATATGCAAGACGACATCATAATCGATGGTCGTTCAGCTTTTGGAGAAGCTAAAGATGTTGCTGATTTTGAAAGCGAGCACCCAACCGAGGTCTTTTATCCTAAAAAGAGTACTGAAGTAACAGACTAAGTGAATTAAAAAGAGCACGTTTACTGATTGCAGTAAGCGTGCTTCTTTTTTAAAAGAGGGCATCCTCTTGTTTTTGGCGGAGGCTTTTAAAGGTCTCCACCATCAAGACAGTATCTTCTACCAATTTATCCAGTCTGAAGATAATATCATGGTTGATAATTTCATTCCGGTAGAGATCTTGGCCTTCTACAAACACAATCTCAGGTAAAACCTGGGCTTTCATGTAGGATAGAATTGGCTTTAATTGCATTTCAGCTACTAGGTAGTGTTTAGGAGAGCCGGCTGTAATGACTAGGGAGACAACTTTATCCCTAAGGGCTTTTTCAGGTAGGAGGTCAAAAATATTTTTGACGGAGCCGGGGATAGCAGCTTGAAAAATAGGACTGCCAATAATTAAAGCGTCTGCGGCCATAATCTTAGTGGTAACTTCTAGGGTGTCGCCACTGTACTCTAAGTAGTTACGACCGTCACTAAATTGGATATCTTTTTTAGCGAGCTCGATTAGCTCAAAGTCAATTTCACTAAAATCAGTGGCCATTTTTTTTGGCGACGTAGTTCATGACCGTTAAAGTTTTTTTACCAACGACTGAACCAGCAAGGGCTACAATTTTCATTAATTTAGGGCGGGATACCAGTGGTTTTAACCACTGGAGGGATAGCCCTCACTTTAGATTCGTTAGAATCTACTTTTTACCCTTTCGCCTCCTTATGATGTGTATTTACCGAACAAAAGTGCTATAATTATTAGTGAAGAAAGTGAGGTGAACCTAATGGAAACACAAGTTACTGTTAAAGTAAAATTAAATCTTGCCAATGCAGATATTGCTTCGAGTTTTACTAACACGATGGAGCAATATCGCTTGGCTTGTAATTACGTTTCTGATTACATTTTTAATCATGATTTTGATATGAAACAAAGCCAATTAAACAAAGTTTTGTATACTAATTTACGTAGTCTATTTATGCTTAAATCGCAAATGGCTCAATCTGTAATTAGAACCGTAATTACCCGTTATAAAACAGTTAAAACTCAAATGATACGTAACCCTTATAAGTACCAAGATATTAATACTGGTGAATGGTATCGTGAAACGCGAGATTTAACCTGGTTACAAAAACCAATCGCCTTTAACCGACCTCAAGTAGATTTACAACGTAATCGCGATTGGTCCTATTTGAGTAGCGGTCAGTTATCGATTAACACCCTTGATGGTCGGGTTAAAGTTAACCCGATTTGTCACGGCTTTGACCAATACTTTGATGGCACTTGGAGCTTTGGTTTAGCCAAGTTACTTAAAACTGGTGGTAAGTGGTATTTACACATTTCAGCTACTAAAACGGTGGCTGATTTTGATAACCAAACTGTAAAGCACGTAGTTGGTATTGACCGTGGTTTACGCTTTTTAGCTACTACTTATGACGAACAAGGTCAAACTGCCTTTTTTGACGGCAAGGCTGTGATGCGTAAACGGGCTAAATATCAAAAGTTACGGGCTAAATTACAAGCTAAAGGCACTAAGTCAGCTAAACGGCGTTTAAAGAAATTATCCGGACGAGAGAACCGTTGGATGACCGATGCTAATCATCGGCTGTCTAAGACACTGGTCCAAAAAGTTGGTGCTAACACCTTATTTGTCTTAGAAGATTTAACAGGTGTTTCTTTTGAACGCACTGATTTACCTAAAGCTTTACGTAATCAAAATAAATCTTGGGCTTTTTACCAATTAGCACAATTCTTGACTTACAAAGCTCACTTAAATAATAGTGAAGTGATTGAAGTTTCGGCTAAGTATACTTCCCAACGTTGTCCTAAATGCGGAACGATTAAAAAAACTAACCGGAATCACGATTTACATGAATATCACTGCTCTAATTGTGGTTATCGCTCTAATGATGACCGCTTAGGCGCAATGAATATCCAATTATTGGGTACGCAATATATTAGTGGGCAAGAACAACCTAAATTTGAATTAACAACTAACGCGTAAACGTGTTAGTTAAGTGGGTGCTGTCAACCACCCAATGATGTAGTCACGCATAGTGTGGGAGCAATCAATTGCGTTATGACCACTGACCGTAAGGTCGTGAACTACAAGCCTCTCACTTTAGTGAGGGGTAGTTGACTTTAATCACTTCCTCGTATATTTCTTGATGGCAGGTAGGATGTCCTTACCAATAATTTCAATATTTTTCATAACTTTTTCAAAGGGAAGACCACCAAAATCAATTTGAGCCATGTAACGTTGGTGTCCAAATTGTTCATATTGGTAGAGAATTTTTTCAATAATGGCTTGGGGACTACCGATAGCCATTACATCTTGAATTTTAGCTCCGTTAGCAAATAGGCGCTTGTTAAAGCCGGTTCCATTAGCGAGGGTAATGCCCTTATCAACGTAAGGGTAAAATTCGCGTAAGGCGGTCTTGGTGTCTGCGGCCGCGTAGAAAAGTCCGGTGGTAGCAACCGGAAAATCGGTTGGTTGATAACCACTAAGGCGCAAGCTTTGGCGGTAAGCATCAACGGAGCGTTTAAAGATGGCAACAGGTCCGCCTAACATTGCGATGGCCATAGGCACGCCCTGCATCCCTGCTTTAATGGCGCTTTCTGCCGGCCCACCGACTGCCCGCCAGATAGGGAGTTTGTCGTTTAACGGGCGTGGTAGAATTTCTGCATCATGGAGTGGTGCGCGAAAATTACCTTTCCAAGTAACCTTCTTTTCTTGATTTATCTTTAGTAATAATTCAAATTTTTCTTCAAACAATTCTTCGTAATCACTAACGTTGTAGCCTAACAGTTCAAATAAGCCTAAACGCGAGGCCCGGCCACCGATAATCTCGGCCCGTCCGTTAGATAAAAGGTCGATGGTTGCAAAGTTCTCATAGATTCTTACCGGATCTGAAGTTGACACGATAGTAGCAGCTGAACCAAGCTTAATTTTAGAGGTAGCTTGAGCGACTGCCCCTAATAAAACGGCATGAGCTTGGCCCACAAAATATTGTTGGTGACTTTCGCCGATACTAAAAAAATCAAGGCCAGCGTCTTCTGCCAACTTGGCTTCTTGGATAATTTGATTAACCCTTTCTTTAGCTGAAACCCGCTCGCCGGTGAGCGCATCAGGCATGTGATCACCTAGAGAATAAAGGCCAAATTCCAGTCCAGTTTTGGGGTTAATACGATAGTCAGTCATGGACATGCTAATCCCTCATTTCTTTTACTTACTTTTTGTAAGTATTATACCAAATGATTTGTGTTTGTAAAGGGAAAAATAAAATAACCTCAAATTAGCATTGGCTTGCTAGTTTGAGGTTATTTCAATAATGCTTAATTGAATTATTTAACGGGTAGGGTAATTAAGTCCTTAGGATAGTGGGTAAACGGTTCTACCCCGGTATCGGTAACGTAAACGCAGTCTTCAATTCTAACTCCGGCTACGCCTGGGATATAGATACCTGGTTCGATGGAGAAGCACATACCAGGTTCTAATTCCATATTATTTCCTTCCATAATTGATGGAAATTCGTGGTCACTTTGGCCCATTCCGTGACCAAGTCGGTGGATAAAGTATTGACCATAGCCAGCTTTGTCAATCACATCGCGGGCAATTTTATCCAGCTGGGCGGCGGTCATCCCTGGTTTAGCAGCAGCTTGGGCGGTCAATTGAGCTTCTAAGCAAACATCGTAGATTTCTTTTGACTTAGCATCAATTTGACCAAAGGCTACAGTTCTTGAAGCATCGGATACAAAGCCCTTATAGACGGTCCCAAGGTCGAATAAACAAAGTTCGTTAGGACGAATCTTGTCTGCCTTAGGGGCGCCGTGTGGGTCAGCAGCGTTAGCGCCACTTTGAACGATGGTATCAAAACTCATGTGGAGGATACCTTTTTTCTTCAAGGCATATTCAATTTCGGCCACAATATCTTGTTCTGTCTTATCTTGGGCTAAGGCATTGAAGCCCACTTCAAAAGCAAAGTCAGCCCATTTACCAGCGACTTTTAATAATTCGATGTCTGCTGGGGTCTTGTAGAGTTTTTCGTGTTCGATTAAAGGACTGATATTGCCTGTAAAATCGGCGCTAGGGAATTGTTGTTTGAAAGCCTCGTAACGTTCAACAGTTAAGTTACCCTTTTCAATTGCCCACTTAACTGGATTACCAGCGGTTTGAAGAATGTGGTCCTTGATTAAAGCAAAAGGATTTTCATGGTCGAGGTAACCATAGACAGGATATTTCCAGCCCACTTCTTTTACAGCTTCGACCTCTAAGGCAGGTGCAAAAATGAAAGGATCTTTATCAGGGAAGATAAAGAGGGCTAACACCCGTTCAATGGGGTCACTGCCGAAACCTGTAAAGTATTGGATGTTCTTGTAATCGCTGACGTAAGCAATATCATAGTCGTTTTCAGCCAGCCATTGTTGGACCTTAGTTAAATGTGACATGAGGGTCACTCCTTTTATGTAAGTTTTACTAACTACCTCATTATAGCACACTAGCATTAGGCCCGTTAATTTTTGAAAAGCTAGCCGAATTTTTTGAAAATAATTATGAAAACTTGGCTTGAAACGCTTGCATTTTATGGTGAACTTTGATAAATTAAATAAGGCATTATGAAAGAAGTTATGAAAAATAAATTTTGGAGGAAAGCTAACATGGAAAAGCAAACCATCACTATTTATGATGTTGCGCATGAAGCAGGCGTTTCAATGGCAACTGTTTCTCGGGTTGTTAACGGTAACCCTAACGTTAAGCCCGCTACAAGAAAAAAGGTTTTGGAAGTAATCGATCGCTTAGACTACCGGCCTAATGCAGTCGCACGGGGATTAGCAAGTAAAAAGACAACTACTGTTGGGGTAATTATTCCCGATGTGACTAACGTTTACTTCTCATCATTAGCTCGCGGGATTGATGATGTGGCTGCAATGTACAAGTACAACATTATCTTAGCCAACTCAGACGGTAATCCTAAAAAAGAAATTCAAGTGTTGAACACTTTATTGGCTAAGCAAGTTGACGGTATTATCTTTATGGGTAATAACATTACTGATGATTTACGCGCTCAGTTTGAACGTTCTAAGACGCCAATTGTTTTAGCGGGTTCTGTGGACCCTAAAGAAGAAGTTGAAAGTGTACACATTGATTATGTGGCGGCCGTCGAAGAAGCTGTTTCTGACTTGATTAATCATGGTAACAAGCGGGTGGCCTTCATTTCTGGACCACTTTCAGACCCAATCAATGGTCAATACAGACTTAAAGGTTACAAGAACGTTTTAGCTAAGCATGGGATTGAATATGATCCAGAATTAGTCTTTGAAACAGACTATAGCTATCGGTCTGGCGAAATTTTATGGCCTGCGATGGTAGCTGCTAAAGCAACAGCCGCTTTTGTAGGTGACGATGAATTGGCTGCCGGGGTTATCAACGGTGCCCAAGATGCTGGGGTTAAGGTTCCAGATGAATTTGAAGTTATTACCAGCAACAACTCTAAGTTGACTGAAATCATTCGGCCACAAATGTCTTCCATCACCCAACCACTTTACGATATTGGGGCGGTGGCAATGCGTTTCTTGACTAAGATGATGAACAAGGAAACGGTTGAAGAAAAGACGATTGAATTACCATATGGCTTTATCAAGCGCTCTTCAACTAAATAAGCATAGCTAAGGTTAGATTATGGATTGAAAGTTTTTTAAGGCTTTCAATCCATATTTTTTTGTCCAAGCTAATAAATTGTTTCAAAAAGCAAGTAGTCTAATGTGAAATATTCTTATATGGAATATTTTTTGGGTAGAAAATATTGTTATAACAAGCATAAGTTTAATGACACTTGTGAATTTAAGAGTTATAATAAAGTTGCATTTAGGTTAGAATCATTCTAAAGGGGGTGACTAGCTTCTATTTGGAGGCTAGATAATCATGAAGAAACCAAAAGTTTGTATTTTTTCTACTTGCTTAGTTGATTTACTCTTTCCTAAAGTTGGGATTGCGATGGTCGAAGTGCTAGAACGCCTAGGTTGTGAAACCGTCTTACCGGAGAAACAAATATGTTGTGGACAACCAACTTATAACAGTGGCTACTCTAAAGCAAGTATAAAAACCTTTAAAAATGAAATTGATGCCTTGTTAAGTATCGACGCCGATTATATTGTGGGCCCTTCAGGTTCCTGCGTCTTTATGATTAAAGAGTACAAGGATATCTTTAAAGACGATCCAGAATATGGACCTAAGGCCGCAGAAATTGATAGTAAAATTTATGAATTTACCCAATTTATCTACCGGGTATTAGGCATTTTGGATTGCGGGGCGCAATTAGATGCTAAGGTAACGGTTCACCGTTCTTGTCACATGACTCGGTTAATTGGAGAGAGAACCGCGCCCTTTGTCCTATTAGACCACGTTAAGGACCTCAAACGGATTCCTTTAAAAAATGTGCAACTATGTTGTGGATTTGGGGGAACTTTCTCCGCCAAAAGGCCAGAATTGTCTGTAGAAATGGTTGACGAAAAGGTAAAAAATATCATGGATACCGATGCCGAAATTTTAATTGGAACCGAAGAATCCTGCTTGATGAATATCGCTGGCCGGATGAATCGCTTGGGGCATCAAATTAAGGCTATGCATATTGCCGAGGTTTTGAACCACAACGTCGATCCAAGTAGAATTAAGTATATCTCAGATACTGACCACGTTGTGGTTCCAGCTAATGGAGAAGGGGTGTTTTAAATGGGAATTTCAACAAGCAATAAGCCTTACCTAGAAAGAATTGCGGACGCTAAGAGCGATAAGTTCATGCAAGCTGCTGTTGCTAAGGCCCAAGATGCCCAATTCATTAAGCGGACAAAAGCGCGGCGTGAGATGGGGAACTGGAACGAATGGCGCGATTTAGCAGAACAAATTCGCCAACACGTTTTAAAGTATTTACCAGATTACCTGGAAGAATTTGCGGGTAACGTTGAAAAACAAGGGGGTCACGTCTTTTTTGCCCAAACCGAAAAGGAAGCGCGTGACTTTATTAAGGAGCTAGTAATTAAAAAGCAAGCTCATAACGTTGTTAAGTCTAAGTCAATGGTGACAACTGAAATTGATTTAGATAAGACCTTGCAAGACATCGAGGGAGTCAATGTTTTGGAAAGTGACTTGGCTGAGTTTATCCTCCAAGAAGATAATTGGGATGAACCAACGCACATTGTTTTTCCAACCTTGCATAAAAATCGTGATCAAGTTCAAGCCGAATTTAAAAAATTAGGTTACACCGGTGATAACGACCCACAACATGAAGCCCGGTTTGTTAGGGGCTATTTGCGAGACTACTTCATGAAAGCCGACTTCGGTATTACGGGCTGTAACTTTGCGGTTGCGGATAAGGGGATTATTAATCTAGATACTAACGAAGGAAATGCGGATTTAACCATGGCTTTACCTAAGACACAGGTGGTCGTAATGGGGATGGAACGCATTGTTCCTTCTATGAAGGAAGCCGAAGTTTTAGATAATATGCTTGCCCGTTCAGCTGTAGGTCAGAAGTTAACGACTTACTGTACTTTTTCTGGTAAACAAGTTGCCGGTGAAGTCGATGGTCCGGAAGACTTTTGGGTAGTTATTTTAGATAATGGGCGCTCTAACGCTTTAGGCACGGAATTTGAGCCAATTTTACAATGTATCCGTTGCGGTGCTTGCATGAATGTTTGCCCCGTTTACCGACATATTGGGGGAAAAGGTTATGGCTCGATTTACCCTGGGCCTTTAGGCAAGGTGTTATCACCAATTTTGGGTGGTTATGACCAATTTGAAGACCTGCCTTACGCTTGTTCCTTGTGTGCTGCTTGCAGCGAGACCTGCCCAGTAAAGATTCCGTTACACAATTTGATTAGAAAACACCGGATTGTTGAGATGGATGACAAACACTTAGATCATAGTATGACTAACTTAATCATGAAGGTGATTGGAACGGGGACGGGCTCACCATTCTTATTCCAATCTGCTTTAAAGATGGAGCACTTTGGGTTGGGGATGTTTGGTAAGGCCCAAGATGAAAAAGATGTCAGTGGGACTATCTATGAGAATGGTAAAATTAAGCATTTACCTAAGGTAGCGCCTAAGTTAGTTAAGGGTTGGTCTGATATTCGTGATATTCCAGTACCACCTAAAAATAAGGACAATTTCCGCAACTGGTATAAGAAGCACCAACCAGTTGAAGTAGCAATTAGGGTTAAGCAAAAGGGAGATGAAAGTGATGACTAATTTATTAAGCCAAGCTAATAGCAAAGAAAATCGTGAAGCTTTTTTAGATAGGATTGCGAAAAAAGCTGGGCGGCCTCGTCATCAGGTTAAAGCTTTCACTCCGTTAAATGATCTCCCCGAACAAGTTTTAGCAGGTAAAAGTGGAGTAGAATTGCTAACAATCGCTAAAGAAAACGCCGAGGAAGTTAATGCTAAGGTAGTTGTGAAAAAGCGGGCTGAATTGGAAGACTTTCTGAAGGATTATGCCCAAGAAATTGGGGCTAAACGGCTCTTGCTACCGGGGGTTACACCGGCTAAATGGCAAGAATATCAGCTAGACCACTGGGCAAAGGCAACCGGGATTGAGCAAACAGATTGTTGGTCCACCGAGTTGAGTCGAATGGAAAATGAACAACTAGCTAATCAAGCTGATTTAGCGGTCGGCTTTGCGGATTACTTAATTGCTAACACAGGCACAATCACCGTGGTTGTTAGTCCTGAACAGGGACGGGGCTTTAATTTCTTACCAGAACATTATTTGGCCTTGGTTCCTAAGAGTGGCTTAGTTGCTTCAACTAGGCAGGCGGTCACTAAGTATGAACAACGCTTGGCAGCGGGGAGCTTAAAAACATCAGCGATTAACTTTATCTCTGGTCCCTCAAATTCCGGTGACATTGAAATGGAACTGGTAGTAGGGGTACACGGACCATTGGATTGTACCTACTTAGTGGTAGAAGACTTATAATACTAGTAATTAACCTAGCACCTTAGTTTTTAGGGGCTAGGTTTTTTTAGTTTAGTCAAAGATAACTTGTTAGACTTACCTAGCGACTTTTGGCTATAATTGGATTCTAGGTAGGTGACATGATGAATATTCAGAAATTTGTTGCACAAAGGAAAAAATTAGGACTAACACAAGTAACTTTATGTCAAGGAATCTGTACTCAAGCGACCTTAAGCAAATTTGAAAGGGGGAGCCAACTCCCCTCTCTGGCTATTTTGACCCAACTGTGTGCTAGGCTAGGCCTGGGGTTAGATGACCTAGATGACAGCGAAATATTGACTTTAAGGACAATCAAGGCTAGGCTAGCAGAGATTGAAGAAAACCTAATGGTTGAAGATTTCCCTAAAGTTAAGCAACTTTTAAAAAAGATTGATGTTAGCCAAATAAAGACTAAGGAAGAAGTACTACGTTACTATCTCTTAGAGGGAATGACTAACGTGTTAACTAACCAACCTTTGGGACGGGTAACAGCTTCCTTTAACCCAATTTTAAAGGCGTTAGACACTAAAAATTTGAGTCTGTACGTTTATTTGGCTTATTTGGGTGAAGGAATTTTTTATATGCGCCACGATGCTTCTAGGCAGGCGCACTTCTTTTTTCATAAGGTTGAGCGCTTCTTTAATAAGTTACCTAAAAAATTAGGGGACGAGTTGACCTACGCGTACCTAACGATGGCTTACTTTTTAGCGGAATACCATTCATTAATGGCCGACTTTGAGGAAAGTAACCACTTGATCAAATTGGCTTTAGCTAAGTGTGCTAGTAGCCATAGAACCTACTATTTGCCCCGCTTAAAACTATTAGAAGCAGAAAATAATTTAAACTTGAAAAAAGATAGCCAAGTGATTTTAGAAGCGTTAGAAGATGCCCGCGCCTTTGCTCGCCTAAACAATAATAATGCGGTCCAACTTCAGGTGGCAGCCTTGCTTCGTAGCTATCAGCGGCTAGTTTTGGATTAAAGATTATGTCATAATGTTTATGAGGTGAAAGAAGATGACGTGGATACCAGTCTTAGTTTTATGTTTGCTGGTAATAGTAAGTTTTAACCGAATTTATTTTTTTAAAAAGTGGACGAGTTGGCAAAAAATAACTTTATACTCAGCGCTAGTTTACAGTATCACGGTGGTGTGGCTAACTTTTTATCCAGCTGGGATGGCCTTTTTTGCTGGTAGCTATAAACCAATTAAATATTTTGGTAACGTAGCTTACAACCTCGTGGCACTTAAATATTTTGACGGGGGGTTTGTAGAAAATGTCTTGATGACCGTCCCCGCGGGAGTATACTTGCGACTAGCCAAGCCCAAGTTAAGTTCAGTCCAATTAATTGGCTGGGCATTACTACCTGGCTTAGCGATTGAATGCTGTCAGTTTATAAGTGATATGGCGGTCAATCTTCAGCGCGTAGTTGACATCGATGATCTGTGTGCCAACACATTAGGGGTATTACTAGGTTTTGTGCTCTTACAATTACTGGAACGTACCAGCCTAAAAAAACTAATTATTAAATTGTCTTTAGCTAATTAAGGATTGCATGAGCGTCATTAATTTGTTATTATGAAAGTTGGCATGATAGCCAAATTTGAAATAATCGGAAAGAGGTATTAGAAATGTCAGGACATTCAAAATGGCATAACATCCAAGGCCGCAAAAACGCCCAAGATGCAAAACGTGGAAAAATTTTCCAAAAAATATCACGAGAAATCTATATGGCTGCAAAGAGTGGTGGTCCTGACCCAGACTCTAACCCACAATTGCGCTTAATGATGGATAAGGCTCGTGCTGCCAACATGCCTAAAGATAACATTAAACGGGCACTAGACAAAGCTACTGGTGCCGGTGGTGAAAACTACGAAGAAATTACTTACGAAGGTTACGGTCCTGGTGGGGTAGCTATCTTAGTTCACACTTTAACAGATAACCGCAACCGGACTGCTTCTGCTGTACGGACAGACTTCAACCGTAATGGCGGTGCCTTAGGTGAAACAGGTTCTGTTAGCTTTATGTTTGACCGTAAGGGTTACATTGCGATTGCACGCGAAGAATTAGACGTTGACGAAGATCAAATGTTTGAAGATATCTTAGAAGCAGGGGCTGAAGATATGCAAGCTTCAGATGATGTTTTTGAAATCTATACAGATCCTAAGTCATTTGCAGAAGTACGTGACGCCTTAGAAAAGAAATATGATTTAGCAACCGCTGAATTAACAATGATTCCCCAAAATACAGTTCCAGTTCCGGAAGATAAAGTGGAACAATTACAACGTTTAATTGATCGGCTTGAAGATGAAGACGACGTATCAGAAGTCTTTACTGCCGCTGAATTTCCAGAAGATTAATTAATTATTTAAGCACTAAGGAGAGTTTATTTTGCTCTGCTTGGTGCTTTTTAGTTTAATGAAAGAAAGATAATTTCCTTTTAATTATCTTTTTTTATAGAAC
The DNA here is from genome assembly GCF_025311475.1 of Ligilactobacillus agilis. NCBI lineage: Bacteria > Bacillati > Bacillota > Bacilli > Lactobacillales > Lactobacillaceae > Ligilactobacillus > Ligilactobacillus agilis. The sequence continues at coordinate 667,514 of NZ_CP104397.1, forward strand.
ACCCCCAAAGTAAGGCTTTTTGGCGGCTGCCTTGCTTTGGGGGTCTCTTTTAGGGTCTCTAACTGCCTAAGTTTACATACTTAGCGAACTCATCCCCTAAGCGGTCTTGTTTTTCTTTGGTTACATGGGTGTAAATGTTTAGCGTTGTATTAATATCAGAATGCCCCAACCGTGCTTGTACTTGCTTAACGTCAACACCGGACGCAAATAATAGGCTTGCATGGGTATGCCTGAAGCCGTGTAATGTAATTGTTGCCAAGTTGGCTTTAGTTGCAATTTTTAAGCTATGTTTTCTAATGTTATCATTTCGCAAATAGCTATTTTTGCGATTGCTAAAAATTAATTGGTCGTTGCCTAGGGTGTTAATGCCTAGCTTTAGAAAGTCTTTTCTTTGCCTTAGTTGCCATTCTTTAAGCGTGCTTACTGTTTCATCATCTAAGCTTATAACCCTAGTCCCCGCCTTGCTTTTAGGTGTTTGTATGGTTTGCTTGTTTTCCACAACGGCTAATGTTTTATTTATTGTTAGTTCATTAGTTTTAAAATTCAAGTCTTGCCATGTTAAAGCTATAAGCTCCCCGGTACGAATACCAGAATAAGCGAGCAACCGGAACAAGGTGTAATATTTCAAGCTTAACGGTTTGGCCGTGCTTAGAAACTTAGCTAACTCTTTGCGATCATAGAAATTAGGGTGTTTATTTAAATCTGGTATGCTTGCTTGTTGCTTGGGCCTAATAACGTATTGCATTGGGTTATTATCCCTAATGCCTAACCTGATAGCATAATCTAGCACCCGCTTTACAATGCTATTAATTTGGCCAACAATGACAGGCGCATAATTATAAATTTCGTTGGTAAAGGCTTGGCATTGTTGCAAGGTGATTTTATTTACAAGCATCCCCCCAAAGTAAGGCATTATATAATTTTTAGCCTTAATTTTAGTCATTGCATAAGTTGAGGGCTTAACTGTTGTCTTGTATAGTTGCATCCAATCATTTAGCAGCTCCCCAAATTTAACCCGTTTAGTCGGCCTGGTTAGCTCCCCGACACTGTTTAGGTATTCTAGCTTTAGCAGCTCTTTTTTTGCGTCCTTAGTGCTTGTAAACCCTGTTCTTTTGATATACCGCTTTTTACCTGTTAACTCATCTATACCCGCATAATATCTAAATTTATAACGCACTTCATTTTTAGCATTACTATATTTAATTATCTTAGTCATTTTTCTTTCAGTCCTTCACTGTTTATTGATCATTACCCCGCTTATATAAACTTAGATAGGACATGTATTTTTTAGATATGTACGGCCTGGAGCTTGGTAAATCTTGGTATTTTTTAGGGATGCACTACTAAAATAAACCTTAGCAAAACTTAGTATTTGGCCAAGGGTGTAAAGCTTTTCGACATTTTTGTCGAAAAGTCTTGAGCGCCCTAGTTATGAACATTTTTGTACTAAACCGGGTTAGAGTTTTGGGGGTTTAGCGATTTGAAATGCCTAAACCCTTTAAGCACTGAACGGAATTTTACGCTGAGTTAATTTTTAAAGTGCTAAGCTGAATTTTCAGCCGAGTTAATACCGGATAAAGTCAGTTTTAAAGCCGTTTAAGGTTAGCATTTGTTAACATTTTGGCCCGGCTTTGGGTTGGCCAAGTTAAAATAATTTGAGGTTTTAGGATTTTAAACCCGTTAACCTACTAGCCGTGTTTGGCTGATAGGTACAGGCCTAGCGTTTCGTTTACTGTTTCAATTAGGGCCGTTGGGATGCCAAAACTAGCCATAAAATTAACCATGTTTGTTACTGGTATATCGTTGCTATTAGCATAATCTAACAACAGCTTAACCGCCCCAACGTTGGCAACCTTTTCTATCTTGGAATGACTGGAAAAGCTAGCATGATAGAAAGCTAGATCATAGCTAGAGCCGTTTAGAACGTGCGCTATTTCGTGCGCAAACTGTAAAGGCAACTCTTTGCCATTGTGGAAATTCATGTTTAAGACAATGCACCGGGCTTTCAGGCTAGCGCTAGAGGGTGTAAAGGCGCTTAGACGATTTTCAAAAATAACCCGGATGCCATTCTTAGCACAAATATTTTTCAAGTATGCCATTAAATCACTATCCATTTAACAAGCATCCCCTTTATAAATCGTTACGGGTACTATTCATAAGCCGTTGTATTAGCTTTAAATCTTCTGGAGGTATTGGCTTACCTTCATAGGTTAAAATAACGTCATCGTTTTTCAGGTCTACCACGTTGGCGCCCTTGTCTTTGCCCTTGCTTGGGCTTGCATCCCTACCAAGTAAATAATCAGTGCTGACATTGAAATAATTTGCGACTTTTTCCAGTTTATCGCTAGGGGCTTTTACGTCCCACTTGTTAATAGCGCCGTTGCTAAAGCCTAATTGCTTTTCTAATTCTCTAATTGAAACACCTTTAAGCCTAGCTAATTCTTTTATTCTCTGGTATATAGTCATATCTACCGCCCTACTTTCATTCTAATTAAGAAAAATAAGCTATACTTTTTGTTGACATGTAGAAAAATAGGCTATATATTATTAGTGTAGTCGGTCAAACTACTATATTTTTTTACATGCTATACAATTTATAGCTATTCTTTTTACTTACATTGTAGAATAATACGCTACATTTTACAATATATAGCTAAAATTTTTAGAGGAGTGAAGAAAAATGTTATACACACGCATTAGGCAACTAGCAACTAAGCAAGGTTATTCAGTGCGCAAGATTGAAAGTATTTTGGGCTTTAGTAATGGGACTTTGAGAGCTTGGGGACAGAAGAACAATGCACCGGCTAGGAAATTAAAGCGAGTTGCTGACTTGTTGGGCGTAACTGTTGACGAGCTTTTAAAAGATTAAGGGGGCTTAGGGATGCAAAAAGTTTATAAAAAGATTTATAAATATTCCGGGCTTGTTTGCTTGGGGAGTCTAACCGCCTTGGATAACTTTTATTTAAGGCTTGCGCTTATGGTTGCGACAATCATTTTATTTAATTTAACGCTCAACAGCGAGGAGGGTTAAACCATGAACATAGTTAAGAACATAGGCATTTTTATATTAGGCTTTAGCTTTTCTAGAAATGATACAGCCGGCCTATTTTTAGCTTTTATAGGCTTGGCATTAATAGGCCTTTGGCATGCTTTCCAACCTGATTACAGAGAGCAAGAACAAGGCAACACGGCCAAATAACAAGCATCCCTAAAACCTAACAAAACTTAACTTTTGGGATGGATTACCCCGCTTATATAAATTTAGATTGGAGGCTTTAACCATGATGAAACTAACACCACCCCAACCAGAGCAAGCACCACAAGCGCAACAAGTAACACCCGTAGCGGTTTATTTGACTGATGAACAATTTAACAAGTTTCTTAATGGGATGCTTGCAACTTTGAACACTGAATTAATTAAGGCCGTTGTAAAAGAGGAGATTAAGCAAGAAAAAGCGTGCGCCCCTTACGTAAATAAAACCGACTTTTCTAAATGGTCGGGCTACTCACAAAGTGCAATAAAGAAATTCATTAAAAACGGCTTACCAGTTGCGCAAGTTGGGACTATTAAAGCAATCGGCAAAGAAACATTTAAGCAATTCATGAAAGAACATGAACAGCTATTAGAGGAGGTTTAAAGCATGGATACTTTTGACGCAGCGGACAAAATAGCTTATTACGCAACAGAACTAAATAACATTACAAGTTTAATGGGCATTAACTTAGCTAATTCAGATATTAGCAAAGGCAACGAACTAGAAAGAATTACATTCTTAACAGAATACACGCACCAAATAGCAAACGAATTAGACGCATTAAGCAAGGACATTATAAACGATATTAGGAGTATTAAGCATGAGTAACAAGCTAACAGACAAGCAAAAGCAAATACTAGCATTAATACCGCGTGGAATTAATGCACCGATTAAGGCCAAAGAGATAGCAGCTAAAACGGGTTTAGACGTGCGAACAATCAGAGAAAACATTTCTAATCTGATTATATACCAAGGCTTTAAAATCGGAGCTATACGGACGGGGAGGGAGCAAGGCTATTTCATCGCAACGACTAAGCAAGAAATAGAAATAGCGGTTAGGCCCTTACAAGCACAAATTAACAACATGAACAAGCGTATAACAGCATTAAAAAAATAAGGACAACAAAAAACCACTTACAAGGTTAGCCGCCGCCGTAAGTGGTAAAGAAAAAGAGTCTAGATAAAAAGCATATAGTAACACTTTTTCTTGATTATAACATATAAAAACGGAGGTTTTAAGCATGATAAACATTACTAGCAAGGTTGCGAGCATTTTATTTAGTTTAGAGGAGATGGAAAAGCTTTATAAGCAAATAAAAAAACTTGGGGGCGTAGTGGATGAGTTAACCGCTGAACTGGAGCAGGAAGAAGAAACAACGAAATTTTACAGACTTAAGGGCCGTTACACGCTAGAATGCTTTAAATCTGAGATGAAAAAACACGGCGTAAAATCAAGCAAAATAAAGGGGGTTAATACTTTAATTTGTGATGGTGTAACGTTGGTCGGGCCTTGGTCGTTTATTGCAAAAATACGTTATAGGGACAATCTAGCAAGCAAATATAACACCTTACTAGACAAACACAAGGCGTATTATAGGCAGATTATTCAGGCATTAAAAGAGTTAGAAAACATTACGCCTAACGATTTGGTTTATAGTCGGTTAACGGTCCCCGAGTGGATAGACATAAACGAGTTTACCAAAAAAGCCCGTGCGCTGGTAGCTGAACACTAGCGAAATATAAAACCAGTTTAGGAGGTGAACCCATGCTATACACTCAACGAGGCCTTAAAACTAACGTAATGACACCCTACCCCAAGGGGTTGGCCTACTTGTTAGATCATTACCAGCCCGAAAGAATTACCCTAGGGGATGGCTTAAACAAATACAAGGCAAATTGTATTTATTACGCCTTTGCTGGAGAACTAAAGAACAGCATCCGAAAAAATGCCAATGTAGTAAATAGAACGGCGGTAGCTATTGACTTAGATTTTATTGCTGAAGGACTAGACGACTTCACATTATACGATAGCTTAAAACTCAATTTAAATTTTAGCTGGTGGTTATACCCGACTATTTCAAACGGATTTAAGGGCTTAAGATACAGGCTAATTATACCGCTAGCAACGCCAATTAATAGCGAAGATGATTATAAAACGCTAGTAACGTTAGTTAGTTACGCTTTAAAAGAAAAAGGCATTTTAACCAGGGTGGACCCTAGTAATAAGACTTGGGCCCAACTCTTTGGGCTCCCCGTTGCTAACCAACATTACCCGGCTAGTTTGGACTTAGTGAGATCTAAACCCGGGGAACTTTTCCCAAGCGACGGGGAGACGTTGGCAACATTCAAAGACTTTCTAAAAACAGAGGGAATAAAAGCAAGCTCAAGTTATAGCCCGAGCGTTGGCCGAATAAGCAGCAAGAAAAAGACGTATACCGCTAAGCTGCTAACCGACTTTATCCAGGGAATAACCGAAGGCAATCGAAATAATAAAATGCTGGAGCTAGCGAGCTACTTAATTTGCATAGGCTTAGACAACAGCAACAACATTTATAATTTCTTGCAAGTCATGAATGCTAATTACATTACTCCCCCTTTGGATAATAAGGAACTAACCAGCATTTTAAAAAGTGCTATCAAGTTAACAAGGAGGACTAACACGGATGGTTAAAGTTGATATAAAAAAACTACCTAAGGAAACACAACAAAAATTAAATGAACTGATGCCAAGGGTTGAGAGTAAAGAAATAATTCTAGAGCAGCTAAAGAAAAAGCATCCCAAACGGTACGGAACTAACCCGGGCTTATATGAGAAACTAGCCGAAGAGGAGAACGCCCGCCAAGAAAGAATTTTACAAAACAGCGCCAAAACCGCCCGAACCCCTGAAACAATGCAAGAATTAGAACAAATTCTAAAAGCCGAGGGGGAACTTTGGAGGGATGAACACGCCAAAATAAACGATAACACGGGGGAAATAAAAGCGCCCCAAGTACCAGCTAGAATAATAGCCGATATTTTAGAAAAGCATCTAAATTTAACCCTGGTGGGTGGTAGTTCTAAAGAGATAGACAAAGCCATCCCTTATTTTTACGATCTAGACGAAGGAATTTATATTAGTTTAGCGCGGCCTTTAGAAAAGCTATGCTTAGCGGTAGAACGTCGGGCCAATTCTAAGGAGCGGCGCGAAGCTATCGAGTATGTAAGGCTAGAAGCCCCCAGAAATGAGCTAACCACCGACAAAACTAAAATAGTTTGCAACAATGGCATTTACAATACAAAAACAAGGCAGCTAGAACCGTTTAGCCCTAAATATTTTTTTACGGCCAAGATTAAGACTAACTACAACCCGGACGCAAAAGAGCCGGTTATAAATGGCTGGAGCGTGAGGGGATGGCTTCACGAAATAGCCGGGGACGATGAAACTAAACTAAAATTATTATGGCAACTAATCGCAAGCACGATTAACAGTAATTACTTACAGCCTTACGCATTTTTCTTAATTGACGACGGACGCGGCCGAACCGGTAAGGGTACATTTCAAGAGTTTCTAATGGCTTTAGTTGGCCCTGGTAACTATGCAAGCTTGAAATTAATTGAGTTTGAAAATGATTTTAAGCTTGCTCAAGCAATCGGTACCGCCCTAATCATCGGGGACGATAACAACCCGAACGAGTTTCACGAAGACAACAGCAAATTTAAAAGCATGGTAACCGGGGACATTGTTCTAATTAATCCTAAAGGCTTACCACCATACACGGCCAAAAGTCACGCCCTAATAGTTCAGTCAATGAACGGTAGGCCCAAGCTGCTAGACACTACCGGGGGAAATCTAAGACGATTTAAAATTATAAAGTTCTTGCACCAGTACGAAGATACACCCGAGGGGCGCCGGGTCAAAGATGACTATATAAAGCGCCGTGAAGTGCTTGAATGGACGTTAAAAGAAGCCGTTAAGGTAGATATAGAAAACCTAGTAGACACAAGCGAAAGTGTTTCAGAGGTGGAAAAAATACGCACTGAAAACGATCCAATAGCCTACTTCATAGAAAATTATTTCACTGAACTAAAAAGCGCCCGCATCCCAATAGCATTTTTATTTAAGTTCTTTCAAGCAACGCAGAAATACGAAACAGGCCGAACGGGAACAACCACGCAAAGAGGATTTACAAGAAAACTAACTAAGTGCTTGCCTGCTGGTTGGGGGTACGATCGCAAAAATATGTATGTAGGTGATTGCTGGAACAGCGAGGATTTAGAAACTTTGAAAAAGTATTCTAGCCCTATTGCTTACGAGTACAAGAGAACGGAAAAAAGAAGTAAAGATTACCAGCCGATTGTTTATAAAATATGATTTACCGACAAAAAACCGACATTATTTTTTACTTTGTCGGTATGCTAAACCCTTGATAAATAAAGGAATACTGACAAAACAGACAAAACAGACATAAAAATAAAATTAACATAAAGAAAAATATATAAGTAACGTGTATACGTATATTTATATAAAAAGAACTAGAAAATTTTGTCGGTTTGTCTGTATTGTCGGTAAATCTTACAGCCCCAAGGGTTTAAGGGTACAGACATAAAAATAAATTTGTCGGTATTTGTCGGTTTAGGTTAGAAAGGCAACCAGGCAAGAACCAAAACGGAGGAATAAACAAGATGGAAAACTTAGAAGCAGCTAGAAAATTAACAGACATAGCGGAGAATTTAAAGGCATTAACTGGAATGATGGCACTAATTGACATTAGCAACAGCCAAGTAAAAAATTTCTTCATAAATGCAACGTTAAGCACTGTAATAGATAGCCTAAGAAATCAAACCGAAGCCATTTCTAGCTTGAGGGATGAATTAGTAGTGCTAGACGGGGAGGAAGAATAAAGTGAATAACAGCAGGGAAACACTTCAAAAAATAACAATCTTTTACCAAGGTTGTCAAAGGCTAGATACTAATGTAATCGCATTGGCTAAGCTACAAGCAGGCATACAGGCAAGCGACAACACCAAGAACGTTAAAACGTTTAGGAAAATCTTGCAAGAAACTATGTTATGGGTGTTAGATCTAGCTAAGTTTATGGATGCACTACTATACGAGCTAAAACAATCAAACAACGGCGCTTATAGGTGTTTAGCCCAATCATTGCGTGATAGGACCAAGGAACTATACAGCACCTTAAACGAGTTCAAAAGCTGGATAGATGAATTAACACCATCCCAAAAGTAAAGAAAAAAGAGCCCTACCCCGAAGAGCACGGCCCAAGAACTGAGTTATTAGAATGACTTACTTAATAATATCATGTAAGTTAGGGGATGGCTAACGTGGACGAGCAAGCGACAGTTAGGCGGGTTAAAGATTTTTTTAGGGATGATTATAAACGAATGAAATTACTAGCTAATGCACCAGTTTTACAAGGCGTTAGCTATGATAAAACACCCGTTACCAGGTCAAAAAGTAATTACATTGAGGATCTAGCAATAAAGAGAGTAGACGCACAAAATAAATTGAAATTAGTAATCTATGCTATTAGCTGCCTGAATGAATTTGAAAAAATTGTTCTGGAGGATAAACTAATAAAAAATCTAAGAAATTGGCAAATAGAGGAGAAAATAGGGTACGGCTCAACTAGGATTTACGAACTGTACCACAAAGCTTGTATTAATTTTGCTGCTACTTTAGCCATGATTAGCGATATAGATTTGATAATAAATTAAGGGATGCACCCATTAAAGCGGGTTGCATCCCTTTTTTGCACCCTAAAACCCGGTTAAATTATCGGAGCAAAACCGGAGAAAATCGGAGTTTTTGGGAGTTTTGAAATGACTATATCGCTTTATATATCAATGTTTAGAGCGGTTAAGGCATTTTTAATTATACGTTTTACTAATTTAACAATCGGAGTTATTTTTGCACCCTAAAAATGATGGTAAATGATGGCAAATGTTGGCATTTTTTGAAAGTTGCAACCAAGGAAGATATTCAAGCCCTAATTGAATTTGCTAACGAGCAACTAAAAGAACGTTTTTAAGTCTAGCTATCCCCGTAATTCTCAAAAAAGAGAAACACGAGCAAGGTTTTTCCGAAAAAACGGAAATATTGGGGCTATTAGCCAAATTTGACTAACAGGGTAGTAAGGTCTGAAAACCTGTTAAAACCTGACATTAAATCTTATACCCCCGGGCTTTTACCTAAATCAGAAGAGCGCACACAGTCCCTCTTTTGTGTTTTACAACCACTTTTTCAATTTTTACCCTAGGGGGGGTAGCCGTATTTTTTAAAATCACCACTTTTTTAAATTTTTACCCGGGGGATGCTTTCCGGAAATTTCCGGTTTTGAGGGTTATTTAAAATTAAAAAGCATGCTCAAAAGGCCGTTATATAGATAATTGCAAGCCATGCAAAAAACTGGAGCAACGGAAATTAATTACTTGGTAAAACTTGGTAGAATACTAAGAATTACTAAGGTTAGAACTTATCAAAACTTAACATTTTACGAACGTTAAAATTATGGCCAAGCTTGATACATCAACAAAAGACTAACATTTACAATATCAGAAAAACTCAATACTACTTTTTACTACTTTCTGCACGAGTGAGAAAACAATAAAAAAAGGCGTCAACTTAACGGCCTATGTATCAGATCTAAATTTATATAAACGAGGTAATGAACTATTTAAGGGGGCTCTTTTTGGGTCTCTTTTTTAAGTCAATTCAAAACCACTTAAGTTAATAGTTAGTGTTAGGAATTGCATTAAATCAACGTTTAAAACTGTTTAAGTGTAATTAAATTATTATCCGTTTAATTTCCTTTTAATTAAAGTTAAATTTTGCTAGCGTCAATATGGGCAATAGGATAAGATAGAGGTAAGTAATACCTTTTACATAGAGTCAGACTGGGAGGGATTATCATGAATAAGGTAACGGTTCTAGGAAGTTTAAATGTTGATACCATCTTGAAAATAAACAGATTACCTAAGCCAGGCGAAACGATGCAGATGAACTCTAAGCAAAATGCTGGTGGTGGTAAAGGCGCTAACCAAGCGATTGCAGCTGCAAGATGTGGCGCCAAGACAAGCTTTATCGGTAAAATTGGTAATGATGCAAACGGAGCGATGATGTTAGAGCTCCTAAAGGAAGCAGAAATTGACACGGACGCTATTACATATTCTGCCAGCGGAACGGGCCAGGCTTTCATCTTACTCCAAGAAAGCGGGGAAAATAGCATTCTTGTTTATGGGGGGGCTAACCAAGAATTAAGCCTTGAAGATATTGACCAAGCTCAGGCTAAAATTGCCGCAAGTGATTTTTTAATTACGCAATTTGAAACACCGCTAGCCGGGGGTGAATACGCATTTGAGTTGGCCAAAAAGGCAGGGGTAAAGACGATTTTAAACCCAGCCCCAGCTAAGCAGGTTCCACCTGAAATGTTAAGCTTAACCGATTTGATAACCCCAAATGAAACCGAAGCGCAAGCCCTAACAGGGATTGAGGTTAAAGACGAAGTGTCTTGTCAACAAGCCGCCCAAAAATTACAGTCATTAGGGGTAAAAAATGTTATTATTACCCTTGGTTCTAAAGGGGCCTTCTATCAGACAAAAACCACCCACGGCTTTGTTCCTGCCTTTAAGGTCCAAGCAGTCGATACTACCGCGGCAGGAGACACTTTCCTAGGTTCCTTAAGCTCACAGCTAGACACTGATTTTACTAACATTGAAGCTGCGATTCGCTTTGCCAATAAGGCGTCTTCTTTAGCGGTCCAAAAATTAGGGGCCATTCCATCAATTCCAACCTACGCTGAAATTAGCGCCAATAACTAATTTAGTTGATAATACCAAAATGCGGATTCCTTGTTTTTACAAAGAATCCGCATTTTTAATTTATTAATGGGCTAATTAATAGTTAGCCACATTTTCGGCTGTTACACCTTCGAAACTAGTATAGACATACAAGTCATCATCACTGGCCCCTTTAAGGTCGGTGACTTTTTTCTTGTTGGCCAATAGTAAGGCGGCCTTGATGATGGTCTTTCCTTGGGAGTCAGCAGGTTGGTAGGCCGAGAAGGCTAGCTGGTTGTCTTGAATCGACTTTTTACCAGCGGCAGAAAGGTCGACCCCGCAGACGATTGGTAATTTACGCTTAGCTTGCTTAAAGGCGGCAATCGCACCTAAGGCCATATCATCATTGTTAGCTACCAAAGCATCACATGGTTGGTTGGTCTTTAAGAAGAGTTCGGTTAAATGCTGAGCCGTTTTAAGATCCCACTTACCATTGTCTAAAAAGACGTAGTTAACGTTTTTACCAGCCTTACGTAGGGTGTCTTGAAAGGCGCTAGTTCTCTTTTCAGCGGCCAAACCACTAGGTCCCCTTAAGATGGCAACGTTGATAGTATCTTTATCACTCGTTTGTTTTAAGACATAGTTGGCTTGCAGCTTACCGGCCAGTTCTTCGTTAGGACCAACATAGATATCTTGGTTAGGCTTAAGTACGCTTTTTTCTGGCTGTAAGTTGTAAAAAATAACGGGTGTTTTACCGGCAATGGCAGTGATTTCTTGAGAATTATTGGCTTCAACAGGCCTGATTAAGATGGCCGCGTAATTCATTTTGGCAACCTTTTTAACCTGAGCAATTTGGGTATCACTAGAATCATTGGCATTGTAGATATCGACTTCCATCCCATTTGCCTGAGCATTTTCCTTCATTGACGCAATCAATTTTTTACTAAAGGTATCGTTTTTAGTGTAAGTCATAATCGCAATCTTTTTACCGTTTCCGTCAGCTTGGTCATGACCACAGGCAGCTAAGAAGAAACTAGCACAAGTCAGGATTAAGCAGAGACTAAAAAATTTCTTAAGCATTGTTATCTTCACCTCTTAAACTTTGAAATGTTTAACTTGGTTAGCCAAGTCTTTAGCAGTTTGAGCTAATTGTTGAGCTTCCTTAGCCACAACCTTGCTATTACCTGAGATGTTCTTAGCTTGGGCGAGAGTGGTTTCTGAAGTAGCTAAAATTTCATCTGAACTAGCCGCTTGTTCTTCGGAAATAGCGGCCGCGTTAGTGGCGACTTCTTCAATTCCATTAATTCGTTCAACCACTTGGCTAATCATGTTACTTGTTTCGTGAATATTTTGGAAAATAGTATCAAAACTATCAACGGCAGTATTGATTAGGACGGCACTGGAATTGATGTCGTTTACGCTATCGCCAGCTTGCTTAACGGTGTCGCCTACGAGGTCGTTGACTTCCTTGATTAAATCAGAAATCTGTGACACGGAGTTAGCACTACTCTTAGCCAGGTTATTAATTTCGGTAGCTACGACCGCAAAACCTTTACCTGCTTCCCCGGCCCGAGCGGCTTCGATGGAAGCATTGAGTGATAAGAGGTTAGTTTGGTGGGCAATTTCCCCGATAATTTTGACGATATTAACGATTTCACCGGAAGCAGTCCCCACTTTATTGATAGATTCTTGCAGGTTAGTAACAGAATTTTGGATGTTATCGAGGGCAACGACAACTTGTTTCATATCCTCACGACTGTGTTCGGATACTGAAACGGTATCTTCCATTTTGACCTTAACCAAGTCACTATTGTCTTTAGTATCTGTCACCACTTCGGCTAGTTGGCTAGCGTTTTTGGCAATATCGTTAACGGAAATGGATAACTGGTCAACGGTCATGTTAAGTTCATCCATAGATTTTGATTGAGTTTCAGAGGCATCGTTCATTTCATGAGCGACCTTTTCGCTACCAGTTGCTTGGGTTTGTAGGCTGGTAGAAATTTGACTAATAGCTTTAATCATTTGCCGCATGTAAACGATGAATTTATCAACGCTCTTGCCCATTTCTGCAATTTCGTCATTTCCTTTAGTATCTACGTCGACTGTAAAGTCACCGTCAGCCATGGCGGTAATAACTTTAGTCATCTTCTTGACTGGTTTAATTGTCCGGTTAGTAACTCGTTCAACGACGATACACATGATAATTAAGGCCACAATACTGATGGCAATCATGATTAAGCGTAACTTAGAGAGGTTAGCCAAAACAACTTTAGTAGGGATGTAAGAAACTAAGACCCAGTTGGTTCCAGCAATGGTGTGGAAGGCAGTAAAGTCTGCCCCGAGTGTTTGGGTGTTATAGTTACCATGGTCTATTTGCTTAGCCGCTGCCTTATAAATGGCAGGTTGGTCGCTACTTCCGACCTTTTGAGCAACGAAGGCTGAGTTACGGTCGGCCATGACCTTCATAGTATCTTTGTTAACTAAGAAAGCTTGGGCGCCTTCCATCGAAATATTTGAGTTGACGATGGTTGAAATCCGGTCAAGGGTAAAGTCTGCTCCTAAAATCCGGAGGTTATTTGAACCATCATCGATTAAACCGGTCGCACTGATGACCTTGTGGCCGCCAGCAACGTAAGGGTCGCCAAAAGTCATGTTAACGTGGCTTAACCCTTCCTTAAACCAGGGACTGTTAACGGCGTTAGTGGTGTTTTTAGTTGACTTAGTCGCCTTAATAACAGTGCCATTTTGATCAGCAATGTAAAGGCCGTCAGGGGAATTGGTGTTGAAATTGTAGTAACCGTTAACAATTTTTTGCAACTCTGCGTCTTTAGGGTGAGCTTGTTCAATCGCCCTTTTAGCAGCGTTAAAGGATGAGAGGTTTTCGTTCATCCAATTTTCGATGCTAGTCCCTTGTTTAGCAACGGATGTTTCCAATAGTTGTGTGGCATTTTGCTTAATCATCATTGCGGAAACATTGTAGGCGATGATGACTAAGGCGACAATCATTGCACAGGTGATGGGAATAATTGCCAGTAATAATTTAGCCTTGATAGAGAAATTTTTATTTTTCATCAAGATTTTGCCGCCTCCTAAAAAATAATATCTACTTACATACTTTTATATCGGCTAAAAGAATAGAAAAATAAAGGTCAATCTACATAATTAGAAATCTATAATTAATAATTAATTAATTTTTTAAGGATAAAATGCGCTTATTTTGCGTATCTAAATAGTGAGGGGGTAAAAATATGCAGAGTGAATTAAGAACAATTCTGGCAAAGGCAATCAAGCAAAGGGCTAGTGATATTTACTTTCTACCTAAAGATGACTACTTTAGCGTTGGTTTTTCACTAGCCGGCAAGTATTGTTTCCAAAGCAAGCTGCCATTAGTTGTTGGCCAACAGTGCTTGAATTACCTGAAGTTTAAGGCGGATATGTCATTAAGTGAGCAAAGGCGGCCTCAATTAGGGGCCTGGGTGTACAAGTGGCAAGGGGAGGTGATTTTTTGCCGCTTATCTACGGTGGGTGATTTTTTGAACCGGGAATCGCTGGTGATTAGGTTGATATATGACGGAGTTAAGCAACAACAAGGCTACTTTTTTTCAGATCAGTGGGAGCTGGTTAGGACGGCTTGTCAAAAGCGGGGGATGATTATTTTTGCGGGGCCGATGGGTTCTGGTAAGACCTCGGCAATGTATTATTTTGCAAGGCAGCTGCAAGATAAGCAGGTGCTTTGTATCGAGGATCCTATTGAAATTTACGAGCCCGATTTTTTACAGCTGCAAGTAAATGACAAGGCCTTAATGGGTTATGCCGACTTATTAAAGGTAGCCTTACGCCACCACCCAGACGTGTTTATCATTGGAGAAGTACGCGATGAAGGGACGGCTCAAGCGGTGGTTAGGGCAGCTTTAAGTGGGCACTTAATTTTAACGACGGTTCACGCGCAAAGTGCCTTAGGAGTAGTGGAACGTTTAGAAAATCTAGGGTTGAGTCGCGCCGATTTAAACCAAACGGTACAGTTAATTTCGTACCAACGTTTGATACCGACTTGTGATGGGAGCGTCAAGGTGTTATTTGATCAAGTCGATAATCAGACACTGTTAACGGCTAAACCGACCCAAAGGATGTCGACAGAATGGGGGCAACGTCTTGAAAAGTGTTACCAAAACAAATGGATTAGCTTGGAAACCAAAAAGAAGTACCAAGCAGGTTAAGCGCTGGACTTTAAAAAAGCAGGCGGATTTTTTCAGTCTCTTGGCCGATTTACTTGCGGCGGGTTTTTCCTTAAAACAAGCAATGAGTAACTTAGTGATTTTAAATAATAAGCAAGGCTCGGCTTTAACTGAAATCTTGGCCAAATTAGAGGAGGGGCAGCAGTTGAGTTTAGCTTTAAAGGATTATGTGTCCCAGGCAACCTACTACCAGTTATTGATAGCTGAAAGACATGGGCAGTTAGATGAAAGCATTGCTCAGTTAGGTAAACTTTTAAAAAGGCGGATAGCTCAAAGGGCAAAATTGCAATCCCTACTAATCTATCCCCTATTACTATTGGGCTTATTAGTGCTGATAATTGTTGCTGTGCATGTTTGGTTGCGACCGGAGCTTGCACAATTTGGGATGATGCCTAATCCTGCAGGCCAAATTAATTGGGTAAAGCTAAGTGGGTATTGTTTAGCGGTGATTTTAGTAATAGTTGGGGTGTATTTAGGCAAGTTATTTTGGTGGTGGAAAAAGCAACCAACGTTAACTAAGCACCATTGGTACAGTCAACTCCCTTTGATAGGTAAGTTTTACCGCCAGTACAGTTACTATTACTTGAGCTTCAATTTAGGTTTGCTCTTACAAAGTGGGATGGACTTTCAACAAATTTGTTATTTTTTAGGAGACTTTGATAAGCAGTCGTTGCTGTATCAATTAGGTTTGCAATTAAGGTTATGGTTAGAAAAAGGAGATGAATTAAGGGAATTTATTGCTCTTTATCCGTTTATCCCGCCAGAGTTAGTCTTCTTTTTTAGTAAAGGGCAAACCCAAGCGGAGTTGAGTAAGGAGATTTTACTTTATTCACAGCTAGCGTATCAAAAGTTATTAAGACAGTTGGATAATTTAATTAACCTAGTACAACCCTTGTTATTCTTAGTGATTGCAGCCATTATTATTGGCACCTACCTAGCAATCTTATTACCTTTATATCGGAATATGGGAGGACTTTACAGATGAGAAAAAATTCTACAAAATCAGCTTTTACCTTGATTGAAATGGCAGTGGTACTATTTATCATCAGTTTATTATTACTGATTGTGATTCCAAACGTTAGTAACCAAAAGAAGCACGCGGGTAGCATTAGCGATGAGGCCTTAAAAACAGAGTTGACCACGCAAAGGCAGCTGTATTTAAGTGATAATCCCGAAGCCACTAGTGTAAGCCTTGAAGAACTACAAGCGGCTAATTATTTAACTGCTAATCAGGTAAAACAAATTAGGGAGCATAAGTTAGATGAAGGTTAAACATAACAAGCAAGCCTTCACCCTAATTGAAATGATAATTGTTCTGGCTTTGGTCTCAGTGCTACTACTGATTGGCTTTTTTCCAGTCAAAACAATGATAGCTTCTTATCAAGAACAACAATTTTGGCGGACATTTAACCAGGCTTGGTCTAAAACGGCTATAACTGCCGAGAGGAAAGGGTGTGTTGCGGAAGTAGCATTTCATAGTAAGGAAATAGAGTTTAGCGACTATGCTGAAAATACTAGGGGGCAAAAGCGGCACAGTCAAATTATAACATTGCCTCCTAGTCTCCAGGTTTTGACTAAGTTTGCTTACGCTGATTTTTATAAAAATGGGGGGACTAAGTTCATGAAGGTCGTGTTTTATTCTAAGCTTCACCAAGTAAAGTATACATTAATCCCACAGGTGGGATATGGAGGGAGGTATCGGCTTGAAGTTACGAAGTAAACAAGGTTTCATTTTAGCGGATAGTTTAGTCGGATTATTAATAGGCATTATAGGGATGAGCATCTTTATCGGCGTGCAAACTCAATTTGAACCACTCAGAAAAGATGCGGTTCGTGAGGCAATTAACTATCAAAGTTTAGCTGATAAAAGTGAACAGCAGTATTTAGCCAGTAAACAAGGGGGGCTAGATAAGATTGTGGTTAATGGAGTTACGGTCCAAAAAGAGGCATAAGGCCTTTACTTTATTGGAAACTATTATCGCCTTAGTGGTCACTAGTATTGGTTTGAGTTTATTTATGGGATTTATGCTTAACCTAAAAAGCAACCTAAGTAGTGTCCGCCAAGATGATTTAGCCCAAGTCGAGCAATTAGTGAGCGTGTTAAAGACTCGCGGCTTGTCCTTGGAATATAAAGGAACGTCGTTTGGTAACGTTGTTTTTTACAGTCCCCCTCGTCAAGCTAATTACCAACTTAAGTATGAGCGCAATAAGATTTGGCTAAATCAAGATGGACAAGGATATATGCCCCTGTTGTTTGATGTAGAAGCTTTTAAAACTAAGTGGCATGATGAAAATTATACGCTTGATCTAGAGGTTAAGTTACACGGAAAGGTGATTAAACGTGAAGTGGTCTTTGCAAAAGCTAAGCCTCCCAAAGAAAAACAGGCCCCTAAAAATGAAGGCTAATCTATTGTTAAGCGGGGCGTTACTGTTAATGCTCATCAGTAGCTTATTATTGGGACAGTGCCTGTACTATCAGTTTCAAATACAACTTTACAGGCAAATTAGCTATGAGAGCCAAGCAAGGTCGATTTATAATTTGGCCAGGATTAATCGGTTACAACCAAAGGAGCAGCTACAAACAAATTTAGGGAGGGCTGCTAACCAAGGAAACGATTATCGAATAACATTGAAGAATGGGTGGATTTATACTTATCCTGCAGCCGACTAGGGCTTTTTCTTGAAAATCAAGGCAATAATCGTTAAACTTATACAAGGAAAATTTGTATGAGGTGACAATTGTGGGAATTGAGAAAATCGAGCAAACATTTACGAGCTTAAAAGAAGCGGTGGCATTACTTAAAAAGGAACTACAAGTTAGTTATCTGGACGCTTTAATTGAAACAGGGGACAACTTATTGGCCAAAGAAGTTCACGTCGAAGACGGCCTTCCTACCGCTGAAGTAAAAACGCGGCTAGAAGAGTTATATGCTAACGCTCAATTGGCCGGTCTAACTACCGAACAGCGGCGGCAAGTAATGCAATTACTGCTACTTCAAGCTTACAAGCAAGAAAAAATTCAAGCTAACCACCAAATGACTCCGGACACGATTGGCTTTTTGGTGGAATATCTTTTGGAAAAGGTCTTGCCTAAAAAACAAGGGCTAGCTTTGTTAGATTTAACTGTAGGTACCGGCAACCTCTTAACGGCCATTCTTTCAAAGTTAAATCAAAATGGCTGGCCTAAGATTCAAGCTTACGGAGTAGATAATGACGATACTTTAATCACCTTAGCTAGCATGGCCACTCAGATTGAACAAATCTCGGTTGATTTATTTCACCAAGATGCATTAGATGGCTTATTGTTACCGAAGGTTGATGTAGTAGTTAGTGATTTGCCAGTGGGCTATTATCCCTTGGATGAACGGGTAACTCAGTTTAAAACGCGGGCAAAAAAGGGTCACTCATACGTGCATCACTTGCTGATTGAGCAAGCTGTTAACCAGTTGAAACCGGCTGGCTTTGGAATCTTTGTGGTGCCTAAAGGCTTATTTGAAAGTCCTGAGGCTAAGGGGTTGTTAGATTATATTCAAGCTAATGCCTATTTGCAAGGGATGTTGAACTTACCTCAAGATTTATTTGCAAGTAAGCGGGGGCAAAAGGCGATTTTATTATTGCAAAAGCATGGAAGTGGCGCTAAGCAGGCTAAGCAAATCTTATTAGGAGACTTCCCTAGTTTTAAGCACAAGGAGCAGTTCCAAGCCTTCTTAGGGCAGATTGATCAATGGGAAAGAAATAGTTTGATGAAATAAATTCACTTATAGATGAAATAGTTGAGTTTTACTACACGTAATATCTATGTTAGGCTAGTAGTTGTAAACTTCAAGGGACTTGCTTGTCCGCCGGAGTTTAAAACTATTAGTTTTTTTGTATATAAGATGAAACGTGAGGAGAAATCATGGCACAAGAAGAATATGCACGTAAATTGAAGAGTAGGCACATTCAGTTGATTGCCTTAGGGGGAACGATTGGAACCGGCTTGTTCTTAGGATCAGGTAAATCTATCCACTTAGCCGGACCATCGATTGTTTTGGCTTACCTATTAACTGGGGGAATTTGCTTCTTATTAATGAGGGCAATGGGAGAATTGTTGCTTTCGGATTTAAAAACCCATTCTTTTATTGACTTTATTGCTAAGTATCTAGGAAAAGAAGTCGGTTTTGTGGCTGGCTGGACTTACTGGATCTGCTGGATTACTATTGCGATGGCCGATGTTACCGCAACTGGGATGTACATTCAGTATTGGTTTCCCGATATACCTAGATGGTTGCCAGGCTTAATTGCGATTGCTATTTTGTTAGGCTTGAACTTGATAACAGTTGGTTTATTCGGGGAAACCGAATTTTGGTTCGCGTTAGTTAAGATTTTGGCTATTGTTGCCTTAATCATGGCGGGAATTGTCATGGTGATTGTAGGGTTTAAAACACCGCTAGGTCACGCTAGCTTAGGCAATTTAGTTAATTATGGTGGCTTTTTTCCAAAGGGTATCAAGGGCTTTTTAATGTCATTTCAAATGGTGACGTTTGGCTTTATCGGGATTGAGATGATCGGCGTTACTGCTTCTGAAGCAGAAAATCCAACTAAGGTAATTCCTAAGGCAATTAATGAAATTCCAACTAGAATTATTATTTTCTACGTTGGCTCACTGTTAGCGTTAATGTCAATCTATCCTTGGACTAAGATTTCCACTACTGATAGTCCCTTCGTTCAGGTTTTTGGTGATATCGGAATTAGTGCGGCTGCCGGGGTGATTAACTTTGTGGTCCTAACAGCGGCAGCCTCCGCTTGCAATAGCTCACTCTTTTCAACTGGGCGGATGCTATTTTCCTTGAATTATGGTAAAGAAGGAAAGTTCGCGCGAAAAATGAGTAGTCTTTCCAGAACACAGGTGCCTGCAAACGGGTTGATATTTTCTGCGGCGGTAATTGCATTAGCAGTAATTGCAGAATTTATTGTCCCTAACGCAAGTGTGGTATTTACCTTTATCTCTAGCGTGGCGACCGTATGTTTCCTATTTATCTGGGGAGCAATTGTCTTGGCACACTTGCGCTACCGGAAGAGCTTGCAAAGACAAGGGTTAGAAAATCCAGTTAGCTTTAAGTTACCCCTCTTTCCAGTAGCTAATTACTTAATTTTATTATTCCTAGCATTTGTAGGGGTCATCATGTGCTTTGATCAAACTACTTTTTATGCGCTATTGGCGGCATTAATTTGGTTTGGCGGCCTGTATATGGCACTCCGTCTTCAAAGGACAAAATAAACTGTAATATGGGAGCGTTCGGCATTTTAGGCGGAGCGCTTTTTTTTAGCCTAAATTCGGTGTAAAATTGAAAATAAATATTATTTGAGGAAGTGAGTGTTTGAATTCTGAAAAGAAGGTTCGGCGTGAAGCGCAGTTAGCAAGAAAAGCCGAGACAATCAAAGCCTTTGCTAGTGAAATAAGGATGCAAAGCGAAACAGAAATGACGATAGACGGTCATCCTTATGTGTTATTGTTAAACTATCGTCAGGGCTTTCAAATTGAAAAGCTTCAAGAACGGTTTAGCCAAATTTTAACTAAATATGATTATATTGTTGGTGACTGGGGTTATGATCAGTTACGCTTGCATGGTTTTTATGAGGTCGGTAGCAAGAAGGGCAGCCCTAGTCAAAATATTGACCGCTTAGAGGATTACTTGTATGAGTACTGCAATTTTGGCTGTGCCTACTTTGTCTTGCGAAATTTAGATGTTCAAAAGCCTGAACCGATTCCGGCAAGTGCCAAAAAGAAGCCGGCTAACCGCAAGGCGCGTGAACGACGCTATAAGGATAAGGCCTACTTAGAAGAACGGGTTTACCCGTTAAAGAAGAGGCCCCGGAAATTTAAGCCAGCAAGGGCTAATAATGTCAAGAAACCAGGTAAAAAACGGCATTTTACAATTAGACAGAAAGGTTAAGAAAAAGCATAATGAGAGATTACAAGGGATATTTGATTGATTTAGACGGTACAATTTATAAAGGAAAAATTAAGATACCGGCAGCTAAACGGTTTGTTGAGCAACTCCAGACAAGAAAGAAGGACTTTTTATTTGTAACCAATAATAGTACTAAAAGTCCGGAGGAAGTAGCTACTAATTTAGCCACCAATTTCGATATTCATGTTAGCCCTGAAAACATTTATACAACGGCGTTAGCGACAGCTGATTATGTGGCTGATTTAGATGAAAAGAAGCGAACAGTTTATCCGATTGGTGAATTAGGGTTAAAGCAAGCCCTATTAGATAAGGGTTTTCGCTTTGAGGAATACCAGCCAGATTATGTGATTGTGGGGCTTGATTATGACGTGACCTACCACAAATTTGAATTAGCAACTTTAGCCATTAAGCGGGGGGCTAAGTTTATTGGGACTAACGCAGACACTAACTTACCAAATGAACGGGGCTTGGTTCCAGGTGCTGGGTCAGTTATTGCTTTGGTTGAATGTTCGACCCAACAAAAGGCAACTTACATTGGTAAACCTGAACCAATTATTATGGAAAAGGCCCTTAGAAAGATTGGGTTGTCCAAAGATGAAGTAATTATGGTAGGCGATAACTATATGACTGACATTAAGGCGGGAATTAATTTTGGCATTGATACGCTCTTAGTCTACACCGGAGTTTCTACCAAAGAACAAGTTGCCAAAATGGACGTTAAGCCGACTTATGAACTGGATTCCCTGGATGAGTGGAGTTTTGATGAATAAATTAAAACTAACAGAGGGCTTACTATTGGTAGTGTTTTATTTAGCAATTTTCAGTGCTTGTATTGCCATTACCATTAACTTTAGGGGCTTATATTACTACTTTGTTTGGCACCAAGATTTAGGTTCAAAAGTAGGGCTCAGCAATCACCAGTTAATAACAACTTATCAACGCCTGTTAGCTTACTTAAATTATCCGTGGGTGCAGCAATTAGATTTAGGTCTGCCAACTTCTTTTAACGCCATGCACCACTTTACCGAGGTCAAGGCCTTGTTCTTTAAAAATTATCTGATTCTAGCTACTAGTTTTCCAGTTAGTTGTTGGTGGTTAAAAGGCCTGTGGCAAAAGCGACGGTTATTTATCTTGATTACCCCATGCTATTACTTGCTTTCATTAGGGGTGGTCGTATTGACACTCATGGTTACTAACTTTAATAAATTTTTTGTTACCTTTCACCGGTTACTTTTTGCAAATAATGATTGGTTGTTTGACCCTAAGTTAGACCCAATTATCAATGCGTTGCCTGCCTCTTATTTTTTGGCCGCTTTTAGTTTATTTATCTTGTTAGTATTTATTTCCTTAGTAGGAATTATCGGGATTGCTAGATACCAGTTAAAACACCTATAGAACAAAAAAACCTGTGCATCATTGAGCTGCACAGGTTTTTTAATAATTAGGCTTTTTGACCAAGTCGACTTTTTATAAAGGTGATAACTGCTGGTAGTAAGGAAACAAGAATGATTCCCAAGACAATCATTGAGAAGTGTTCTTTGACTAGCGGGAAGTTACCGAAGAAATGACCGCCCCCACAACAAAGGGCAACCCAAGCGGTAGCACCTGCCAAGTTATAGCGAATAAACTGGCTATATTTATAACCACTGGCTCCGGCAACAAAGGGAGCAAAGGTTCTGATAATTGGCATGAAGCGGGCTAAGGTAATGGAGATGCCCCCGTGTCTTTCAAAAAACTTTTCGGTTTTGGTGATATTTTCTTCTTTGATAAAACGCCCAAAGAAGGGGTGGCTGGTAATGGATTTACCAATAGTATGGCCAATAAAGAAGTTTAATGAATCCCCAGCAACAGCAGCTACCCAAAAAAGGACAACGAAGATTCCGGTGTGCAAGTTGTAAATTGGGTTAGCGGATAGTGCACAGGCTGCAAATAACAGCGAATCACCAGGTAAAAATGGCATGATTACCGCCCCGGTTTCGATAAAGATGATAGCAAAGACGATTAGATAGGTCCAACTACCAAAAGTGTTAACGATAGTAACGAGGTGCGTGTCAATGTGTAATACGAAATCAATAAAGAGTTGAATGATATTCAAGGTTTAAGTACTCCTTTGATATAGTAGTTAAGCAGTTACTGCTTTTTTAAGTTTACTAGAAAGTTAGCCAAAAATAAGTTAAGTTTCTCTTATTTTTTCTGAGCCTGGTTAAATGCTTTAATAAGCTGAGTGCTATGGGCGGGTTGTCGTTTTTCTGGATAGACGTAGAGCAGAGCATTATTAATGGCATTGGGTGCTTCACCCAGGCCGGTTGCAATTAGGTCAATTTTACCTTCATGATAAGCACTGTCACCGATAGCATAGACACCTGGAATATTAGTTTCTTGTGCTTGGTTAACCTTAATTGCGCGGTTTTGCATTTCAAGCCCCCAAGAGGAGATAATTTTATTATCGGAAACAAAACCGTAATTAACCAGTAAATGATCAACCGTTATGGCTTTAGTTTCTTGGGAGCGAACTTTTTGCAAGGTAATAGTTAGTTTATCGGTTGCAGCTGGTGAGAGTTCTTTAATGGTATAAGGAGTCTCAAAGTTAGTTTTAGTTTCCTTTAACTTGGCTAAATTGCTTTCGAGTGCCCTAAATTTGTCACGCCTATGAATTAAATGTACTGATTTGGCCTGAGGGTATAAGGTTAAAGCCCAATCAATCGCAGAATCCCCGCCACCAGCGATGGCTAAGTCTTTGCCAGCAAAAGTTGTCGGGTCTGTGACAAAATAGCGTAGCTGCTTGCCTTCTAGTTGGCTAGCATTATCAAGTGTTAACCTCCTGGGTTCGAAGGCACCGATTCCGGCAGCGATTATAATTGAGCGAGAGTAGGTGGTTCTTTTGCTAGTTTTAATCAGAAAACCTTCAGGAGTTTTTTCAAAGCCAAGGACCGTTTCGCCCAGGAAAATATCAGGCTTAAAAGCTAGTGTTTGCTTTTCAAAGTTTTTAATTAAGTCCTCGCCACTAATTTCATAGAAGCCAGGAATATCATAAATCTTTTTAGCAGGGAAAAGGGTACTTACTTGTCCCCCTAATTGATCGAGACTTTCAATGATTTGGGTTTTTGCTAGACGCATACGAGCATAAGTGGCGGCAAATAAACCAACGGGGCCGCCACCGATGATAGTAATATCGTAGTATGCAGTTTCAGTCATTATCTAGAAAACATTCCTTTCGTAAAAATAGTAGATACGCTATAAGATTAGCATAAAAAGTAAGTAAAGGAAAACGTAAAGTATGGTATACTAATTAGGTATTTATAATTGGAAGGAGATTTTTATGTATCCACAATTGAACTTAGCTGCAGTTGAAGGACCAGTAGCAACATTTAAGACTAATAAAGGGGATTTTGCGATTAAGTTATTTCCTAAGCAAGCCCCTAAAACGGTTGAAAACTTTTTAGGTTTAGTAGCTAAAAATTATTATGATGGCATTATTTTTCACCGTGTAATCAAAGACTTTATGATTCAAGGTGGGGACCCAACTGGAACCGGAATGGGTGGTCAAAGTTTATGGGGTGCGCCTTTTGAAGATGAATTTTCTAATGAGTTATTTAATATTCGGGGGGCACTTTCAATGGCTAATGCCGGCCCGGCGACAAATGGTAGTCAATTCTTTATAGTTCAAAACCAAAATATACCTGCTCAAATGGAAGAACAAATGGTAGCCGCTGGTTATCCTAAAGAAATTATTGAAGCTTATCGGCAAGGTGGGACCCCATGGCTTGATCACAGACATACTGTTTTTGGTCAAGTTGTTTCGGGAATGGAAATTGTTGATGAAATTGCAAATGTTGAAACGGGGATTCAAGATAAGCCTGTAGAAGATGTTGTGATTAAGACGATTGAAGTTAGCGAATAATTTACTTAGAAGTTAGTTTAAAGGAGGTAGTTAACAATTGTTAGCTGCCTTTTTTATTATTCAAGATAATTTTATGTTATTATGATATTTGGAGACTAAGTTTGATAGGTGGTGGAACACGTGGATTATAAAATTGGGATGATATTGGAAGGAAAGGTAACCGGGATTCAAGCTTACGGTGCCTTTGTTTCATTGGATGCTCAGACGCAAGGTTTGATTCATATTTCAGAATGTCATCATGGGTATGTAGACAATATAGAACATTTTTTACAAGTAGGGCAAAAAGTTCGGGTAATCATCATAGATATCGATGAGTACACTGGCAAAATTTCCCTATCTGTTCGGTGTTTAGAAAAGCCGTTTGATTTTTCTAAAGCCAACAAGAGGGTGCATTACCAACATAAAAAGTTTTGGACAAACAAGCATGCCCAAGAGGGATTTGCTCCAATTGCAGAAAGGCTAGATGGTTGGGTGAAACAAGCACTGGTTGATATTGATGCAGGTAAGTAATTTTTATTAAAATAATGCTTGACGGGCCAAAATAATCTTGCTATTATATTTTTTGTTGCTGATTTGAAATAATTAGTTTTGAGTAAAAATAGTTCTTGACAATCAGCTTTGCTTTTAAGTAAAATATAGAAGTTGTCGCTATTAAGAAATTATTTTTTAAAAGATAATGCTTGACATTAAAAATGATGATTGATATCATATAATAGTTGTCATTGCGATAACGAATTGTTAATGAGTAGATCTTTGAAAACTGAACAAAGTTTTAGACAAACCAAATGTGTAGGGTCAGTTGGAAACAACTGCAAAACATTTGCGAAGTCAATTCGCTAGTATAAAAATGAGTCACAAATTCTAAAATGAGAGTTTGATCCTGGCTCAGGACGAACGCTGGCGGCGTGCCTAATACATGCAAGTCGAACGCTTTTTTCAATCATCGTAGCTTGCTACACCGATTGAAAATTGAGTGGCGAACGGGTGAGTAACACGTGGGTAACCTGCCCAAAAGAGGGGGATAACACTTGGAAACAGGTGCTAATACCGCATAACCATGATGACCGCATGGTCATTATGTAAAAGATGGTTTCGGCTATCACTTTTGGATGGACCCGCGGCGTATTAACTTGTTGGTGGGGTAACGGCCTACCAAGGTAATGATACGTAGCCGAACTGAGAGGTTGATCGGCCACATTGGGACTGAGACACGGCCCAAACTCCTACGGGAGGCAGCAGTAGGGAATCTTCCACAATGGGCGCAAGCCTGATGGAGCAACGCCGCGTGAGTGAAGAAGGTCTTCGGATCGTAAAACTCTGTTGTTAGAGAAGAACATGCGAGAGAGTAACTGTTCTTGTATTGACGGTATCTAACCAGAAAGCCACGGCTAACTACGTGCCAGCAGCCGCGGTAATACGTAGGTGGCAAGCGTTGTCCGGATTTATTGGGCGTAAAGGGAACGCAGGCGGTCCTTTAAGTCTGATGTGAAAGCCTTCGGCTTAACCGAAGAATTGCATTGGAAACTGGAGGACTTGAGTGCAGAAGAGGAGAGTGGAACTCCATGTGTAGCGGTGAAATGCGTAGATATATGGAAGAACACCAGTGGCGAAAGCGGCTCTCTGGTCTGTAACTGACGCTGAGGTTCGAAAGTGTGGGTAGCAAACAGGATTAGATACCCTGGTAGTCCACACCGTAAACGATGAATGCTAAGTGTTGGAGGGTTTCCGCCCTTCAGTGCTGCAGCTAACGCAATAAGCATTCCGCCTGGGGAGTACGACCGCAAGGTTGAAACTCAAAGGAATTGACGGGGGCCCGCACAAGCGGTGGAGCATGTGGTTTAATTCGAAGCAACGCGAAGAACCTTACCAGGTCTTGACATCTTTTGACCATCTTAGAGATAAGATTTTCCCTTCGGGGACAAAATGACAGGTGGTGCATGGCTGTCGTCAGCTCGTGTCGTGAGATGTTGGGTTAAGTCCCGCAACGAGCGCAACCCTTGTTGTCAGTTGCCAGCATTAAGTTGGGCACTCTGGCGAGACTGCCGGTGACAAACCGGAGGAAGGTGGGGACGACGTCAAGTCATCATGCCCCTTATGACCTGGGCTACACACGTGCTACAATGGACGGTACAACGAGTCGCAAACTCGCGAGGGCAAGCTAATCTCTTAAAGCCGTTCTCAGTTCGGATTGTAGGCTGCAACTCGCCTACATGAAGCCGGAATCGCTAGTAATCGCGAATCAGCATGTCGCGGTGAATACGTTCCCGGGCCTTGTACACACCGCCCGTCACACCATGAGAGTTTGTAACACCCAAAGCCGGTGGGGTAACCTTTTAGGAGCTAGCCGTCTAAGGTGGGACAGATGATTGGGGTGAAGTCGTAACAAGGTAGCCGTAGGAGAACCTGCGGCTGGATCACCTCCTTTCTAAGGAAAATTACGGAAACCTACACGGGGTTTAAAACTTTGTTTAGTTTTGAGAGTTCTACTCTTGAAATGGGGCTTTAGCTCAGTTGGGAGAGCGCCTGCTTTGCAAGCAGGAGGTCATCGGTTCGATCCCGTTAAGCTCCATTGATGGCGTAAGCTATCGAACTTGTTCTTTGAAAACTAGATATTTATTCTATTTCTTATTTAATGAAAAACCGAGAAAACACCGCGTTTTAAAGAGTTAAAACAAGAATTAGTTCTTAATCGCAAACTCATAGCTTAAATTATTAAGCGAGGTTAAGTTATTAAGGGCGCATGGTGGATGCCTTGGCACTAGGAGCCGATGAAGGACGTGACTAACTGCGATATGCTTCGGGGAGTTGTAAGTAAACTGTGAACCGGAGATTTCCGAATGGGGCAACCCAGCAGGCCTAACGGCCTGTTATCGCTAAGTGAATTCATAGCTTAGTTGAAGGTAGACGTGGGGAACTGAAACATCTAAGTACCCATAGGAAGAGAAAGAAATTCGATTCCCCCAGTAGCGGCGAGCGAAGAGGGAAGAGCCCAAACCGAGAAGCTTGCTTCTCGGGGTTGTAGGACTGGACTTTAGAGTTACCAAGAGATTTGATAGTTGAATGATTTGGGAAAATCAGCCAGAGAAGGTGAGAGCCCTGTAAACGAAATTAAGTCTCCTCTGTCCAGGATCCTGAGTACGGCGGAACACGTGAAACTCCGTCGGAATCCGGGAGGACCATCTCCCAAGGCTAAATACTACCTAGTGACCGATAGTGAACCAGTACCGTGAGGGAAAGGTGAAAAGCACCCCGGGAGGGGAGTGAAAGAGTTCCTGAAACCATGTGCCTACAAGTAGTTAGAGCCCGTTAATGGGTGATAGCGTGCCTTTTGTAGAATGAACCGGCGAGTTACGTTAGCATGCGAGGTTAAGGGGGAAAACCCGGAGCCGGAGCGAAAGCGAGTCTGAATAGGGCGCTTTAGTATGTTGACGTAAACCCGAAACCAGGTGACCTACCCATGTCCAGGTTGAAGGTGCGGTAAAACGCACTGGAGGACCGAACCCGTGTATGTTGAAAAATGCTGGGATGAGGTGTGGGTAGAGGTGAAATTCCAAACGAACTTGGAGATAGCTGGTTCTCTCCGAAATAGCTTTAGGGCTAGCCTCGGAGTAAAGGATAGTGGAGGTAGAGCACTGTTTGGACTAGGGGCCCGTCTTGGGTTACTGAATTCAGATAAACTCCGAATGCCACATATCTATATCCGGGAGTCAGACTGCGAGTGATAAGATCCGTAGTCGAAAGGGAAACAGCCCAGACCACCAATTAAGGTCCCTAAATATGTGTTAAGTGGAAAAGGATGTGGAATTGCACAGACAACTAGGATGTTGGCTTAGAAGCAGCCATCATTTAAAGAGTGCGTAATAGCTCACTAGTCGAGTGATCCTGCGCCGAAAATGTAACGGGGCTAAACACATTACCGAAATTGTGGATGTGTCCGTAAGGACACGTGGTAGGAGAGCGTTCTAAGGGCGGTGAAGTCAGACCGTAAGGACTGGTGGAGCGCTTAGAAGTGAGAATGCCGGTATGAGTAGCGAAAGGTAGGTGAGAATCCTACCCACCGTATGACTAAGGTTTCCTGGGGAAGGCTCGTCCTCCCAGGGTTAGTCGGGACCTAAGCCGAGGCCGAGAGGCGTAGGCGATGGATAACAGGTTGAGATTCCTGTACTAGTTAAACTTGTTTGAACAATGGAGGGACGCAGGAGGCTAGAGATGCGCACTGTTGGATATGTGCGTCCAAGCAATAAGTCTGTTGGTGAGTCAAATGCTTACCGACTGAGGACAAGTTGTGATGGGGAGCGAAATTAAAGTAGCGAAGTGATTGATGTCACACTGCCGAGAAAAGCTTCTAGTTAGAGTTTAATTACCCGTACCGCAAACCGACACAGGTAGTCGAGGAGAGTATCCTAAGGTGAGCGAGAGAACTCTCGTTAAGGAACTCGGCAAAATGACCCCGTAACTTCGGGAGAAGGGGTGCTGAGCGCAAGCTCAGCCGCAGTGAATAGGCCCAGGCGACTGTTTATCAAAAACACAGGTTTCTGCAAAATCGTAAGATGAAGTATAGGGGCTGACGCCTGCCCGGTGCTGGAAGGTTAAGAGGAGTGCTTAGCGCAAGCGAAGGTGCGAATTGAAGCCCCAGTAAACGGCGGCCGTAACTATAACGGTCCTAAGGTAGCGAAATTCCTTGTCGGGTAAGTTCCGACCCGCACGAAAGGCGTAACGATCTGGGCACTGTCTCAACGAGAGACTCGGTGAAATTATAATACCCGTGAAGATGCGGGTTACCCGCGACAGGACGGAAAGACCCCATGGAGCTTTACTGTAGCTTGATATTGGGTGTTTGTACAACTTGTACAGGATAGGTAGGAGCCGTAGAAGTCGGAACGCTAGTTTCGACAGAGGCGCTGGTGGGATACTACCCTCGTTGTATGAACACTCTAACCCACGCCGGCAATCACGGCGGGAGACAGTGTCAGGTGGGCAGTTTGACTGGGGCGGTCGCCTCCTAAAAGGTAACGGAGGCGCCCAAAGGTTCCCTCAGAATGGTTGGAAATCATTCGCAGAGTGTAAAGGCATAAGGGAGCTTGACTGCGAGACCTACAAGTCGAGCAGGGACGAAAGTCGGGCTTAGTGATCCGGTGGTTCCGCATGGAAGGGCCATCGCTCAACGGATAAAAGCTACCCTGGGGATAACAGGCTTATCTCCCCCAAGAGTCCACATCGACGGGGAGGTTTGGCACCTCGATGTCGGCTCATCGCATCCTGGGGCTGTAGTCGGTCCCAAGGGTTGGGCTGTTCGCCCATTAAAGCGGTACGCGAGCTGGGTTCAGAACGTCGTGAGACAGTTCGGTCCCTATCCGTCGCGGGCGTAGGAAATTTGAGAGGATCTGTCCTTAGTACGAGAGGACCGGGATGGACATACCGCTGGTGTACCAGTTGTTCTGCCAAGGGCATCGCTGGGTAGCTATGTATGGATGAGATAAACGCTGAAAGCATCTAAGCGCGAAACTCGCCTCGAGATAAGATTTCCCATTCCGTAAGGAAGTAAGACCCCTGAGAGATGATCAGGTAGATAGGATGGAAGTGGAAGTGCGGTGACGTATGAAGCGGACCATTACTAATCGGTCGAGGACTTAACCAAGTAAAAAACGTAAGTTTTTTCGGAAAGTTCAAAGAAAGAGAATAAAATCTAGTTTTGAGAGAACAAGTTCTCTTAAAAAATAGTGCGGTGACGATGGCATGAAGGCTACACCTGTTCCCATTCCGAACACAGAAGTTAAGCTTCATAGCGCCGAGAGTAGTTGGAGGAACGCCTCCTGTGAGGGTAGGACGTTGCCGTGCGTATTATTCCGGTATAGCTCAGTTGGTAGAGCATCTGACTGTTAATCAGGGTGTCGACGGTTCGAGTCCGCCTACCGGAGTTAATGGCCCGTTGGTCAAGTGGTTAAGACACCGCCCTTTCACGGCGGTAACATGGGTTCAAATCCCGTACGGGTCACTTATGGAGGATTAGCTCAGCTGGGAGAGCGTCTGCCTTACAAGCAGAGGGTCACAGGTTCGAGCCCTGTATCCTCCATCTTGAGTCGTTAGCTCAGTTGGTAGAGCATCTGACTTTTAATCAGAGGGTCGACAGTTCGAGCCTGTCACGACTCATAAAAATAAAAAAAACTATTGACTTAAGAAATTATATTTGTTAATATAATATGGTCAGTTAATTGATGCCGACTTAGCTCAGTTGGTAGAGCATCTGATTTGTAATCAGAGGGTCGGGCGTTCGAATCGTCTAGTCGGCATATGCGGAAGTAGTTCAGTGGTAGAACATCACCTTGCCAAGGTGGGGGTCGCGGGTTCGAATCCCGTCTTCCGCTCTTACATTATGCCGGGGTGGCGGAACTGGCAGACGCACAGGACTTAAAATCCTGCGGTGAGTGATCACCGTACCGGTTCGATTCCGGTCCTCGGCATTTTGTTTTTTATATATGCACCCATAGCGCAACTGGATAGAGTGTCTGACTACGAATCAGAAGGTTGCAGGTTCGACTCCTGCTGGGTGCATTCATCGGGAAGTAGCTCAGCTTGGTAGAGCACCTGGTTTGGGACCAGGGGGTCGCAGGTTCGAATCCTGTCTTCCCGATAGGATACTTAATTAGAATCGCGGTGTAGCTCAGCTGGCTAGAGCGTCCGGTTCATACCCGGGAGGTCGGGGGTTCGATCCCCTCCGCCGCGATATCCAATAGAGCTTGGACCTTTAGCTCAGTTGGTTAGAGCAGACGGCTCATAACCGTCCGGTCGTAGGTTCGAGTCCTACAAGGTCCATTGTTTCTTATTTTACATCATGGAGGATTACCCAAGTCTGGCTGAAGGGAACGGTCTTGAAAACCGTCAGGTGGGTCAAACCACGCAAGAGTTCGAATCTCTTATCCTCCTTTTTATTATCGCGGGATGGAGCAGTCTGGTAGCTCGTCGGGCTCATAACCCGAAGGTCGTAGGTTCAAATCCTGCTCCCGCAATTATTTAGATATTTGGTCCATTGGAGTAGTGGTTATCTCGTCTCCCTGTCACGGAGAAGATCGTCGGTTCAAATCCGTCATGGACCGTAAGTTATATTCAAAAATTAAAAAATATAACTTGCTTATTTTTAAAAAATGTTATATAATAACATGGTGTTATTCGTTAACATGCGGGTGTAGTTTAGTGGTAAAACCACAGCCTTCCAAGCTGTTGTCGCGAGTTCGATTCTCGTCACCCGCTTATTATGGGCCTATAGCTCAGCTGGTTAGAGCGCACGCCTGATAAGCGTGAGGTCGATGGTTCGAGTCCATTTAGGCCCATATATTGGAGAAGTACTCAAGTGGCTGAAGAGGTGCCCCTGCTAAGGGTATAGGTCGGTAACACGGCGCGAGGGTTCAAATCCCTCCTTCTCCGTATGGCCCGTTGGTCAAGTGGTTAAGACACCGCCCTTTCACGGCGGTAACATGGGTTCAAATCCCGTACGGGTCACTTTTTATTATCGCGGGATGGAGCAGTCTGGTAGCTCGTCGGGCTCATAACCCGAAGGTCGTAGGTTCAAATCCTGCTCCCGCAATTACTTAGATATTTGGTCCATTGGAGTAGTGGTTATCTCGTCTCCCTGTCACGGAGAAGATCGTCGGTTCAAATCCGTCATGGACCGTTGTGACTTTAATTTTTAGTCATCCTCATTGAGGGTGACTTTTTTTATGCTTTAATTTTATTTAATGGTATGTTAAACTTATGAAGTTACAATACAATTCCCGATAGGATTCATAATTATTGTGAAGATGCCTTGTAACCAAATAATTTTAATTAATGGGGGAATATATAATGTCAGAAAGACGTTTATTTACTTCGGAGTCCGTTTCAGAAGGACATCCAGATAAAATTGCTGACCAAATTAGTGATGCGATTTTAGATGCTTTATTGGCCAAGGACGCGGATGCACGCGTAGCCGTTGAAACTACTGTAACAACAGGATTAGTTGTAGTTGTTGGTGAAGTTTCAACTAGCGCTTATGTCGATATTCAAAAAGTTGTTAGACAAACGATTAAGGATATTGGCTATACTAATGGTAAGTATGGTTTCGATGGTGATAATTGCGCGGTCCTGGTATCAATAGATGAACAATCACCCGATATAGCTCAAGGGGTGGACGCCTCTTTGGAAACAAAGAATGGCCAAGTTGATCCTTTAGACCAAATTGGTGCCGGTGATCAGGGAATGATGTTTGGTTATGCAACCGATGAAACTCCTGAAATGATGCCATTAGCAGTTGCACTTAGTCATAAGCTAATGCGTAAAATTGCTGCTTTGAGAAAGAGTAACGAATTACCTTACCTTGGACCAGATGCTAAGGCGCAGGTAACAATTGAATACGGAGAAGATAATAAACCTGAACGGGTCGATACAGTTGTGCTGTCAACACAACATGATGAGGATACTAAGTTAGACCAAATTCGGACAGATGTAATTGAAAAAGTAATTAAGACGGTTATTCCAGCTGAATTACTTGATGAAAAAACAAAATACTTTGTGAACCCAACTGGACGTTTTGTAATTGGTGGTCCTCAGGGTGATGCAGGTCTAACTGGGCGTAAGATAATTGTTGATACTTATGGTGGTGCGGCCCATCATGGTGGTGGTGCCTTTTCTGGTAAAGATGCAACTAAGGTTGACCGTTCTGCTAGCTATGCGGCTCGCTACATTGCCAAAAATATTGTTGCTACTGGTTTAGCCAAGGAAGTTGAAGTTCAAATTGCTTATGCTATCGGAGTAGCGCAGCCTGTTTCAATCGCAGTTAATACATTTAACACTAGCGATATTGCCAACGATAAGTTAGTTGAAGCGATTAGAAAGACATTTGACTTGAGACCAGCCGGGATTATTAAGATGTTGGACTTAAAACGACCAATTTACAAACAAACGGCTGCTTATGGTCACTTTGGTCGGACCGATATTGACTTACCTTGGGAAAAGACAGACAAGGTTGCTAAATTACAAGAATTATTAAAATAAGCGCCAGCACTTCTGATTAGAAGCTTGCTATTAGAGGATTCTAGGGTTTCCTAGAATCCTTTTTTATAGCTATTATAAAAAGGGAAAATTTACTTTGTTAACTTTATTACAACTTTATTACAAGTAAACGTTTTTTAAACATTTTGAAATTTAGACAGATATAATAGGAATTGAGACGATAATTTAAAATGCGAGAGTGTAGTTGACTAGATGGAGGTTTGGTGAGTATGAAAACAAGAAAAGATCGGATTTTGGCAGCTAAAAATGAACAACTAGCCAAAAATTTGAAATCAATCAAAAAGGCGACCACTTACATTGGAACCACAGTTATTATGGGGACTGCGGGTCTAGCTTTGAGTAAGACGAAAGCTGCGGCTGATACAGTAGTTCAAGCCGATGCAAGTAGCGCTAATACTACTAGTACAACTACTACGATGAGTAGTTCAAGCGCCGCTAATGCAAGTAGTACAAGCTCCTCAGTAACAACGACGACTGCGACTACGAACAATGAAGCTACAAGCTCTCAAGCAAGCTCAAGCAGTAATGTGACTACTGAGAGTAGCAGTAGCCAGGCAAGTAGCGCTGTGTCGCAAGCGCCAGTTGTAGCTGCACCACGGGTCTTAGCAAGTAACTATTCAGGTTACTCCTCTAAGGTGGCTAATTTCCTTAATAACGTTGCTCCTTCTGCTCAAGCAATAGCTGCGCAAAGGGGACTGTACGCCTCAATGATGATTGCTCAAGCCGCCCTTGAAAGTGGCTGGGGAACAAGCAGTCTTTCAACTAATGCTTACAATTTATTTGGGGTAAAGTGGAATGGTTATGGCGCCTACATTAATATGCCCACCCAAGAGTTTTACGGCGGTGCTTATCACACTGTTTATGCGAAGTTTCAACGGTATTCAAGCTATGCAGAATCATTAAATGCCTACGCTAATTTAATTGTGAGTCACTTTCCAAATTCTACTAAGGCAAACGCATCGTCCTATGCAGTAGCTGCCAACAATTTACGCAATGGGGTTTATGGAACTTATGCAACTGCACCTAACTACGCTTCTAGCCTGATTAACTTAATCCAGCAGTATGATTTGACAAAATATGATACGCCAGGTAGCACTACCAGTGATAGTAATAGTGGTAATACAAGTTCTACGCCAAATAACGTGGTGGCAACAAGTTCATATACAGTTAAGGCTGGTGACACGCTGTATGCCATTGCCAGTCGTTATGGACTTTCAGTGGCTTCGCTAAAAGCGTTGAATAATTTGAGTTCTAACCTAATTCATGTAGGACAAACTTTGAAGGTGAGTGGAACAACTTCTACTAACCAAAGTAATCAAACTAGCTCGCAAACTTCAAATAATAACGGGGCTACAAACAGCGGTAACCAAAGCGGTAGCTATACGGTTAAGGCCGGTGATTCCTTGTGGGGGATTTCGCATAAATATGGGATGAGTATAGATAGTCTAAAGAGTTTAAACAACCTAAGCTCAAACTTCATCTACCCGGGCCAAGTGCTAAAGGTAGGTCAAAGTAATAATCAAAGTAACACGACCAGCAAGCCAAGTGCATCTCAAAGTACAAACAGCGGTAGCTATACGGTTAAGGCCGGCGATTCCTTGTGGGGAATTTCGCATAAGTACGGGATGAGCATAGATAGTCTAAAGAGTTTAAATAACCTAAGCTCAAACTTCATCTACCCAGGGCAAGTGCTAAAGGTAGGCCAAAGTAGTAATCAAAGTAACACGACCAGCAAGCCAAGTGCATCCCAAAGTACAAATAGCAGTAACCAAAGCGGTAGCTACACGGTTAAGGCCGGCGATTCCTTGTGGGGGATTTCGCATAAGTACGGGATGAGTATAGATGGTCTAAAGAGTTTAAACAACCTAAGCTCAAACTTCATCTACCCAGGGCAAGTACTAAAGGTAGGCCAAAGTAGCAGTCAAAGTAACACGGCAAGCAAGCCAAGTACATCCCAGAGTACAAACAGCAGTAACCAAAGCGGTAGCTACACGGTTAAGGCCGGCGATTCCTTGTGGGGGATTTCGCATAAGTACGGGATGAGTATAGATGGTCTAAAGAGTTTAAACAACCTAAGCTCAAACTTCATCTACCCGGGCCAAGTACTAAAGGTAGGCCAAAGCGGTAGTCAAAGTAACACGGTAAGCAAGCCAAGTACATCCCAGAGTACAAACAGCAGTAACCAAAGCGGTAGCTATACGGTTAAGGCTGGCGATTCCTTGTGGGGGATTTCGCATAAGTACGGGATGAGTATAGATGGTCTAAAGAGTTTAAACAACCTAAGCTCAAACTTCATCTACCCGGGCCAAGTATTAAAGGTAGGCCAAAGTAGTAATCAAAGTAACACGGTAAGCAAGCCAAGTGCATCTCAGAGTACAAACAACAGTAGCCAAAGCGGTAGCTATACGGTTAAGGCTGGCGATTCCTTGTGGAAGATTGCCACTGAGCACGGGTTAACGATTGCTCAACTGAAGTCATTGAATAATTTGACCTCTAACACGATTTACGTAAATCAAAAGTTGACTGTCACTATGAAAAAATCTGTAAATGATGTCATCCCAACTACTAAAGCCCCAACTCAGGGTTACACGGTTAAAGCCGGTGACTCCCTATGGCAAATTGCTTCTGCACACGGCACAACAGTTAACCGGCTAAAAGCCTTGAATAAATTGAATTCAGATTTGATTTATGTTGGCCAACATCTACGGCTAAATTAACTTGCAATTGCAACTTGATTTTGCTAAGATAATGACAACACTAAACGTAGATAAGGACTAGTAGTTAAATGGACTAATCCCAGAGAGTGTGTGGTAGCTGAGAACACACATTAGTTATTTAACGAACTCACCTTAGAGTTTCTAAACTGAACCTAAGTAAGTTTAGACGGTATTTCCCGTTATGAAATTGAGTGCCAGTTGTGAGAAGGCTGGAATATAGGTGGTACCGCGAAATTTCGTCCTATATGGGTTTTAGGCCCGTATGGGACTTTTTTGTTTTTAGCTGCGTTTAGGAATTTAGAAAGTGAAAGGAAGAGTACAAATGTCTTACAATCATAAAGAGATTGAGAAAAAGTGGCAACGTTATTGGGAAGAACATAAGACTTTCAAAACGACCGAAGAAGAAGCCAAGCCAAATTACTACGCGTTAGATATGTTCCCATATCCATCAGGCCAAGGCTTACACGTAGGTCACCCAGAAGGGTATACAGCAACGGATATTATTTCAAGAATGAAGCGGATGCAAGGATATAATGTCTTGCACCCAATGGGTTGGGATGCCTTTGGGCTGCCAGCTGAACAATATGCCTTAAATACTGGTAATTCTCCGCGGGAATTTACTAAGAAAAATATTAATAATTTCCGGCGCCAAATTAAGTCCTTGGGGTTGTCTTATGACTGGGATCGTGAAGTTAACACCACCGACCCTGCCTACTATAAATGGACTCAATGGATTTTTGAACAATTGTACAAGCGTGGCTTAGCTTACGAAGCAGAAATTCCTGTTAACTGGAGTCCAGATTTAGGAACAGTTGTTGCTAACGAAGAAGTTATTGATGGTAAGACAGAACGTGGTGGTTTTCCTGTTATCAGAAAGCCTATGCGGCAATGGGTTTTGAAAATTACAGCCTATGCAGACCGGTTGATTGACGATTTGGATGACTTGGATTGGCCGGAAGCAATCAAGGAGCAACAAAGAAATTGGATTGGGCGTTCAGTTGGTGCAAGTATTAAGTTTACTTTAGAAAATGACGCCGAAACCAAGATTGAAGTTTTCTCAACTAGACCAGATACTATTTTTGGGGCGTCATGTTTGGTTTTAGCTCCCGAACATGATTTAGTAGCTAAGCTAACAACTAGTGAACAAAAAGCAGCGGTAGATGCTTACATCGATGAAGTGGCTCATAAATCTGATTTGGAAAGAACCGACTTAGCTAAAGACAAGACAGGGGTCTTTACTGGTAGTTACGTAATCAATCCGGTTAACGGCCAAAAAGTTCCTGTTTGGATTGCTGATTATGTCTTGGCCTCTTATGGTACAGGGGCAATCATGGTGGTTCCTGCTCATGACGAACGCGACTATGAATTTGCTAAGAAATTTGACTTGCCAATTACCCCTGTTATTGAAGGAGGCAACATCGAACAAGAAGCTTACACTGGTGAAGGTAAGCACATTAATTCCGACTTCTTAAATGGCTTAAATAAAGAAGATGCGATTGCCAAGGCAATAGCATGGTTGGAAGAAAAAGGTATCGGTGCTAAGAAGGTTAACTATCGACTACGTGACTGGACATTCTCACGCCAACGTTATTGGGGTGAACCAATCCCTGTCATTCACTGGGAAGATGGCGAAACAACACTAGTCCCTGAAGAAGAATTACCATTGTACTTACCTGCAACTAATGACATAAAACCATCTGGAACAGGTGAAAGCCCACTAGCTAACCTTGAAGATTGGGTTAATGTGGTAGATGAAAACGGACGTAAGGGTAAACGTGAAACTAATACAATGCCACAGTGGGCTGGTAGTTCCTGGTACTTCTTGCGTTACGTTGATCCTCATAACCACGAAGCAATCGCTGATAAGGCTAAATTAGAAAAATGGCTTCCAGTTGATTTATATGTTGGTGGCGCTGAACATGCGGTCTTGCACTTGTTGTATGCTCGCTTTTGGCATAAATTCCTTTATGATTTAGGAGTTGTTCCTACTAAAGAACCATTCCAAAAGTTGGTTAACCAAGGAATGATTTTAGGAAATAACCACGAAAAGATGTCCAAGTCAAAAGGAAACGTAGTCAACCCAGACGATATTGTAGAACAATATGGTGCAGATACTCTTCGGTTATACGAAATGTTCATGGGCCCATTAGATGCTTCAATTGCTTGGAGTGAAGACGGCTTAAACGGAGCTTACAAATTTGTTAATAGAATTTGGAATTTGATTATTGATGATGAGGATAAATTACGTGACCGCATCACAACCATTAATGATGGTAAGTTAGATAAAGTCTATAACCAAACGGTTAAGAAGGTAACTGAAGATTACCAAGCCCTTCACTTTAATACAGCTATCTCCCAATTAATGGTCTTCGTAAATGATTGTTATAAGGCAGATTCCTTACCATTGGAATATGTAGAAGGATTCGTTAAATTAATTGCGCCAATCGTGCCACACATTGCTGAAGAATTGTGGACGAAGTTAGGCCACGTTGGAAGCATTGCTTATGCTAAGTGGCCAACTTATGATGAAAGCAAATTAGTTGAAAATGTAGTCGAAATTGTGGTTCAAGTAAACGGTAAGGTAAGACAACACTTACAAGTGGCTAAGGATGCTAGCCGGGAAGAATTACAGACTTTAGCACTAAATGACGACAAGATTAAGCAAGAACTTGCTGGAAAAGAAGTTAAGAAAGTAATTGCTGTTCCTGGCAAGCTAGTTTCAATCGTAGTCGCTAAATAACAAGAATTACTAATACAAATCACCGCAGAGAAACGGGGTAACCGTAATCTGCGGTGGTTTTTTAGTTAGAGTAAATAAGATTGTTTAAGTATTCGACCAATTTGCGGGGATCTTCAACCCCAATAACAATCCGATCATACTCCTCATTTCTTAGTTGAATAACGACTGGCGTACTTGAGGTCCTAATGTTAAAAAATAATTTTTCTTGTTGATTATAGAAAGTTCCGGTGTAATAAAGGCCAGGAACGGCAGTCCAGGGAGATCTAATACCTTTAAAGTCTTTTAAAATTCCTGGGTCGATGGTTGCACCAACGATATGGTTAAAAGGAATGGCTAGCTTGCTTTTAAGGGCTAACAATTTACTAATTCCACGGGGGGAGATGGTTAAAGTCTGATTTTGAAAAGTGAGATTATTTTCTATGAGGGACACATCCTTTCGTAAGAACGGCTTCACCAATTAAAGTTGGGAGGTTAGTTGAAGTTTGAGTAGTTAGCCATTCACTTACAAGTTGATTAATTTCTAAGTCATGTGCAGTTAATTCCATTAACGCAATAATGATGAGATTAAGAGTGGTATTGAAATTTGCTTTCACCTCGATATTTTGCTTGAGTACAGCTACGAACATTCCCCGTTTACTACCAAACGTAGAATAGAGGCTACCTCTTAAAAGCCCGGTTGCTTTAACTAAGTCGTCAAGTGAAGTACCTTCGTAGCCATAAGTTATAAAAGTCTCACCAATAGCGGTTAGGACATCTTGTTGATTAAATTTCTTTTTTCTTCCCATACCCTTATGTTAATTATTTTTGACTAATTAGTCAAGTATTGAATTGACTGGTTAGTCAAAAATAAGTTGTGCAACAAAAAGTGAATATTGTTATGCCTAAAAAAATATTTATTCGGAAATATGCTTGCCACTGGGACTATTTTTTTATAAAATGGTAGGTACAATACAAAAATTTTCTGAAAATCCCAAATTATAAAGGAGCTTTTCCATGAAAAATGAATTATCACGAGCTCTAACCCACCGGCATGTGCAAATGATAGCAATTGGTGGTGCAATTGGAACAGGGTTATTCTTAGGGTCAGGATCGGCGATTCAAAAGGCCGGTCCAGCTTTAATTTTAGCTTACCTAATTGCTGGTATTTTTTGCTTTTTTATGATGCGCGCAATTGGTGAGTTGGTCTTATCAGATACAACCAAAACATCTTTTATCGAATTTGTCAGGCAATATTTAGGAAGTCGATTTGAATTTATTATTGGCTGGACCTACTGGCTATGTTGGATTAGTTTAGCGATGGCTGATTTAACGGCTAGTGGAATCTATATTCGTTATTGGTTTCCCCAAGTGCCCCAGTGGTTAACGGCTTTAATTATTATCCTAGTCTTGTTAGCCTTTAACCTCTTTAGCGTTGGATTGTTTGGAGAATTAGAGACTTGGTTTTCCAGCATCAAAGTATTAGCTATTATGGCCTTGATTGTAACTGGGCTAATCTTATTATTCACTTCTGCTGATATTGGCGGGCACCATGTGACAATTATGAATTTGGTTAATCATGGCGGCTTCTTCCCTAAAGGAACCTTGGGCTTACTGGCAGCATTTCCAATGGTTATCTTTGCCTTTACCGGTATTGAAATGGTTGGCTTAACTTCTGGGGAAACGGCTAATCCAGAGTATGATTTGCCACGGGCAATTAACAATTTACCAATTAGAATTGGCCTTTTTTACATTGGGTCAATGTTTGTTCTAATGTGCATCTATCCTTGGAACGAAATTGTAACTAGTTCAAGTCCGTTTGTTCAAGTTTTTGAGGGAATAGGAATTAAGTTTGCGGCAGCAATTATTAACGTGGTCGTTTTGACGGCGGCACTTTCTGCATGTAATAGTGCCATTTTTAGTACCAGTCGGACTTTATTTGTGCTTGCCAACGGTAAAAAGGCGCCTAAAGCGCTAGGGGTTACTAATAATCGGAGTGTGCCAGTTAAAGCGTTACTATTTTCATCTAGCGTACTATTTTTGATTGTTATTCTAAATTACATTTTGCCTGCGACAGTTTTTGAGATTATTTCCGGTGTGGCAACGGTTAGCTTTGTTTTTGTTTGGATTGCCCTAGTATGGTGTCATTATAAGTATCGTAAAGCTAATCCAAAGAAAAAAACGGTCTTTCCTATGCCGCTTTTCCCAATAACTAACGTATTGACAATCATCTTCTTTATCGGAGTCTTAGTGCTATTGGCATTTAATACGAGTACGTTGATTTCGCTGCTGTTTTCTCTAGTATGGTTTTTAGCGCTAGCAGTGGCATATA
Organism: Ligilactobacillus agilis; assembly: GCF_025311475.1. Taxonomy (NCBI): domain Bacteria; kingdom Bacillati; phylum Bacillota; class Bacilli; order Lactobacillales; family Lactobacillaceae; genus Ligilactobacillus; species Ligilactobacillus agilis. The sequence continues at coordinate 709,223 of NZ_CP104397.1, forward strand.
GCATCTTAAAGAAAAAATTAAATTAACCCAAATTAAACATGGTTGGGAGAAATCCCTGCCATGTTTTTTATTTAGGGCTAGTGAAGCGCTTATTGCTAGCTAAAATAAAAGAGTGTAAAATTGACTAGTATATATCTAAGAAAGTAGGCTCGGCTTTTTTATGAAAAATAAACAAACACTGAGTGCCAAAGAGAAGATGTTACGTGGCTCTGCCTGGATGACAGCCGCGAGTATTTTTTCACGAATATTAGGCGCAATATATATTATTCCTTGGTATGCATGGTTTGGTGAACACCGCCTGCAAGCTAATGCTTTATACGCAAAGGGCTACACGGTCTACGCTGTTTTTTTAATGCTTTCGACAGCGGGGATTCCCTCTGCGGTTGCTAAGCAAGTTGCACACTATAATTCGTTGAATGAATATGAGATTGGGCGGCGCTTATATAGAAAATCTTTTGTAATAATGCTTTTGCTGGGAATAATTATGGGAGGAATTCTATGGGGAGCAGCTCCGGTGTTAGCGGCCGGGGATATGAGGACTGTACCAGTTTTTCGCTCATTAGCGACGGCGCTGGCAATTATCCCACTGATGAGTTTAACGCGTGGCTTCTTTCAAGGCTATCAAGATATGGCCCCTTCGGCTCTTTCCCAGTTGGTTGAACAGGTTATCAGAGTCTTTTATATGCTGGTAACTGCCTTTATTATTATGAAGGTTATAAATGGTTCCTACCAAACGGGGGTAGTTCAATCCACCTTTGCGGCCTTTGTTGGGGCCGTTGGTGGTATTTTAACATTGGCTTACTGCTATTTAAAAAAGAAGGGGGAGTTTGACTATTTACGTGCTAATAGTAGTAATTCACTAGAGGTTTCTGATGGGCAGTTAATAAAGGAATTACTAGCCCAGTCGCTGCCCTTTATTTTTATTGGGATTGCCACCAATTTATATAATTTAATTGATCAATATACTTTTCCTTGGGTAATGTCTAAGGTTAGCACCTATAGCAGTAATTACATTGATGAAATGTATGCCTTATTTGCTGCTAACGCTAATAAGTTAATAATGATTGTTGTTTCCCTAGCAACAGCCTTAGCCGCAACGGCAATCCCCCTATTAATAGAATTTGTAACCAAGGGCCAAAAGCGGGATGCTAAAAAACAGTTGGACGACTCGTTAGAATTATTCTTTTTCATAATGCTACCGAGCGCTTTGGGAATGGCGGCCGTAGCAAGGCCACTGTACATTGTTTTTTATGGTTATAGTGCATATGGAATTGCAGTCTTAAAGATTGCTGCGTATACGGCAATTACACAGGGATTGTTAATTGTGCTTGCTAGCCTGTTACAAGGTTTATATGAAAATAAACGGGCCGTGGCCTACGCTATTTGTGGCTTAATTGTTAAGCTAGTAGTTCAATTTCCTTTGACCGCCAAACTGGAAGCGTTTGGGCCCTTAGTTGCTAGTGGAATTGGAATGAGTTGTTCTATTTACTTAATGTTACGCTATTTACGGCGTGGCTATGGCATGAATTTTAAACGGGTTCAGCATACTTTTAACGCTTTGATGATTTTAAGTTTGGCTATGTTTGTAGTAGTAGTTAGTTTAAACTTTTTATGGACGACCCTGTTTGATAGTGAAAGTCGGATAGTAGCTATATTAGAACTAATAGTAACTGCAGGCAGTGGTGGTTATGTCTACGTATACCTTACATTGAAAACACATATGGCCGACAAAATTTTAGGTCCACGGGTAGCAAGACTAAGACAGCTTTTAAGAATTAGGTAGGTGTGATATGAGGTTAGATAAGTTTTTAGCAGCTAGTGGAGTTGGGTCAAGGTCAGAAGTAAAGCAGCTTTTAAAGCAAAAGCGGATAACCGTGGCTGGCAAAGTAGTAACTAGTCCCAAAATCCAAGTCGAAGCAGATAGTCAGGTTGAATTAGACCATCAACCAGTTAACTATCAAACAAATTACTACTTGCTTATGAACAAACCCAAGGGGGTAATCACCGCCACTACTGATAAGAGCCAAAGGACGGTTATAGATTTATTAGGAGCGGAGGAACAAAAATTAGGCCTTTTTCCAGTGGGACGATTAGATAAAGATACAACGGGATTGTTATTATTAACAACTGATGGGGAGTTAGCCCATAGGCTGTTAGCACCCAAAAAGCACGTAAGTAAGGTGTATCAAGCTAAGATTGAAGGGATAGTGACTGACCAAACGGTTGCTAGGTTTGCTAAGCCATTAACCCTAAAAAATGGAGAGGTTACTAAGCCAGCTAAGTTAGAAGTAATTAGCAGTCAAAAAGACGCAAATATTTCCCGGGTAATAATTGAAATTACAGAAGGAAAGTATCACCAAGTAAAGCGGATGTTTGCGGCGGTGGGGATGCATGTTTTGGAGTTACACCGTTTAAAGATGGGACAACTAGAATTACCAGCAGACTTAAAGCCTGGCCAGTATCGACCACTGACAAAAGAAGAGTTAGCCTCACTGACTAAGTAATAATTAATGGTGCTAGAAGTAACAACTAACGGTTACTTCTAGCACCATTTTACTTAGCCCTTGATTGTGCAATTCATAAAGTGGGGTAGTTCCGCTATAATGGCGCTAGGTAAGGTTACGTAGTTATTTACGCCTAACTTGCTAGCGACAGCGCTATGGGTGTACACAGCTGCATCGATAACGTCTGTTAAGGGGGCACTGCTAAATTGTCCTAAAAAAGCGGCTAAAATCCCGGTTAAAGTATCCCCCATTCCACCAGTAGCCATATATGGGCCACCTATCGTTAATTGGTGGGGAGTATCGCACTCGGAATGATAAATTTCAGTATGGTATTTTTTTAGAATTACGGTTTGGCCTAATTTAAGTTGAGCCTGCTTATTTTTTAAGGGAATCTGGTCAGCAATTTTGATTTGACTCAGCCGCTGCCATTCCATTTCATGTGGAGTAAAGATGGCTTGGCCCTTTTTTAAATAGGTTAGTAGGCCAGGATTAGCTGCCAACAGAGTAATAGCTGAACCATCAATAATTATCAACTGGTCTGGTGTGAGGTTACTTAAGACTAACTGACAAATATTTTGGGCAAGTTTATCTAAGCCTAAACCAGGGCCAAGAACGATAACATCGGCTTTGGTTAGGTTCTCTAAGAGGTCTGAAAAATCACTATAATCAACAAACATGGCTTCGGGGAGGCGAGTATGCAGGGCATTTAGGTTGTGTTTATCCGTGGCGCATGTTACCAACCCAGCCCCAGCATAAACACAGGCACTAGCTGACATGATAATTGCTCCACCTAAGTTATAGTTACCACCAATTGTGATAATACGGCCGTAATTTCCCTTATAGCTGTGCAGGGGGCGGGGGCGAATAACTTTATTTAAGATAGTTTGTTTAATTTGTTCCATAAAAAATCCTCCGTTTCAAGATAAGTATAGTCTAGTTTTAGGCGCAAGTCTTGGAAAATGTGGTAAAATATGTTCTGTAGACTTTTAAAGGAGTGATTAGATGGCTATTGATTGGCAAGCTGAAGTCGCAAAACGTAAAGACGATTTATTGAACGACTTAAAAACAATGTTAGAAATTGAAAGTGTTCGTGATGAAAGTATTGCGACTGCAGATGCTCCGTTAGGTCCAGGACCTAAAGCTGCATTAGACAAATTTTTAGAAATTGGGAAGCGCGACGGCTTCGAAACAATGGAATTAGATGGACTTGCAGGTCACATCGCTTATGGTCAAGGGGACGAAACTTTGGCTATTTTAGGTCACGTTGACGTAATGCCTGCAGGTAAGGGCTGGGATACTGATCCATTTAAACCAGTTATTAAGGATGGACGTCTCTATGCACGGGGTGCTTCCGATGATAAGGGACCAAGTATGGCAGCTTATTATGGATTAAAGATTGTTAAGGAATTAGGACTACCAGTTAATAAGAAGGTTCGCTTTATTCTTGGAACTGATGAAGAAAGTCAATGGCGGGGAATGAGCCATTACTTTGAAAAGATGCCGGCTCCTGACTTTGGTTTTTCACCAGATGCTTTCTTCCCAATTATTAATGGGGAAAAGGGGAATGTATCCTTCTTCATTAATTTTGCTGGTTCTAATGGTGATGCGGAAGTTAAACTTGTCCACTTTGAAGCAGGCTTACGTGAAAACATGGTTCCCCGTGATGCTAAGGCTGTCTTAGCTGGAATTAAGTTAGAAGATGTTGAAGCTGTATTTGCTGACTTTGTAGCTGCTAATCCAGTTAGTGGCCAAGCTTACAAAGAAGCTGGTAATGTTGTCTTAGAATTAATTGGTAAGGCTGCACACGCCCAAGAACCAAGAAATGGTGAAAATGCCGGAACTTACTTAGCAACTTTCCTAGCTAACTATAACTTAGCCGGCGATGCTAAAAACTTCATTGAATTTACCGCTAAGTACTTACACAAAGATTCACGGATGAACGCTCTAGGTGCTACCTTTAGTGATGAAATCATGGGTGATTTGACAATGAACTCTGGGATTTTTGCATTTGATGAAAACAAGGGCGGTAAAATCACTTTGAACTTCCGCTTCCCTAAGGGGATGGATGAAAATGATATCAAGGCTAGCCTAACTAAGGCTACGGCTGCGATGAATGTAACGATTGATCAAGGGCGTGTACAAGTGCCACACTATGTTTCCCCTGAAGATCCATTGGTTAAGACCTTGTTGGGTGTTTATGAACGCCAAACTGGTCAAGAAGCACATGGAATGGTCGTTGGTGGCGGGACATATGGTCGCTTGATGAAGCGTGGGGTAGCCTTTGGGGCAATGTTCCCTGGGGTTCCTGATACAATGCACCAAGCTAACGAATTTATCCCTGTTGATGATGTTTTGCGTGCAGCAGCAATTTATGCCGAAGCCATTGCAGAATTAGTTAAATAATCTTTTAGAAGCCAAACTCTAGTCGAGTGAGGCTTCTTTTTTTGAAAAAAGGAATTGAAAGTTGTATCATGAAGATGAAAGCTAAGAAAGGGGTTGCAATTATGGCTGAAAGTAAGAGTACTTTTATCAAGAAATTATTAGATAATGTGATTGCTAGTGACGAGTTAAGTAAGACATATGCGGTTCCTAGTAAAAGGGAGCAGTTGGCATTGAAGATTGATAATCGTGTAACCGAAAAATTATTAGCTACTAACCATTTGGAAAAGATGGTGCGGACTTTAATTAGAAAACGGTCTAAGTCAACGCAAAAAGAGATAGTTAATATCACCTTGAAAAATTACCGGATTTTTTTGTAACTGGCACTCAACGTCCTTGCGGGGGCGCGTTTTTTTTACCCTAAAATGACATTGCATCATGAGGACAACAACGAGACAACATTTATATTTTGAAGACAAAATTGGCTTGCATAAAGTTAGGATTGAAGTAGTGAAAAATAATATACATGATACCTACAAATTATATTTAGTCCTTAATGTCTCACGGAGATAAGTGGCTTACTTTAATTTCGTCGCCATTTCGTCGCGGAATTTTTAAAATTATTGTTTTTGAGTGCCAAAGCAAAAATAAAAAGCCGGTACTAGCGGGGATTATCGCCGTTAGTACCGGTAAAAAAAACTAAATTATGCCGCTGGCAGGAGTCGAACCTGTACTCGGATAAACCGAACAACGACCTGAACGTTGCGCGTCTGCCAATTCCGCCACAGCGGCAAAATGCAAGTGTCTAAAAAGACTACCTACTTAATATACTACAAAGCTAAACAAAAGAAAAGGGTCCTAAGTTATTTTTTGCGTGGAAAACTAATAACGGTACCGTATCCATGAAGCAACATGTATTTTGGTCCAACTGAAACGCGGACAATCTCGGGGATAAAGCGCACTTCGATAACGGCATCCCCATTTAAAGCGGTGGCTCGTTTGGCCAAGCGTCGTTTAATTTCTTCGTAGAGTTCATCGTATTGATCAACCTTGTCAATTTCTTCAGCGAGCAAAGTTTTCTTGATTGTAGCGTTTACAATTCCTTTGATGGCATAAGTCCGATTAATTCCCCCGGTGGTTAGAAACATAAACACCCTCCATTCTTTAAAAATACCTTAAGTTAAATTTTAATAGAATTTAGGATATCTTACAAGCCTAATCTTGGTAAATAATATAAAAAATAATAGATTTATGAGGGCTATTATTGATTTTTTAGAATTAATAGCATAAAATTAAGTTAAAATGAAAGCGTAAACACGAGGGGTGGAGTATTATGGCCAAGGATTTCTTACATTACTATGTTCAAAGAGCAAAAATATATAGAGATGAAGCGCAACGAGCAATTACTTGCACAACGTTAGATGAATACGAACGGGCTGAAATCATCAAAAAGACGTTATTGCGGTCGGTAACAGCTGAGTTGGCAAATTTATCGACGGAGATAAGCGCTTATTATGAGCTACTGGAAGCCATTCAGACTTATAGTCAAAAACAGCCAGAGCTAGTGTTGGAGTTAACTTATATTAGAACGGCTTGTCAAAAATTTATTGATAGTTATGCTTAGATATTTAAATTAATTAATGATATACTATAGGTGTAGATAGTTAATTAAATAAAGGGGGCTTACATTATGTTAAGACAAGAATATAAAACCATTCTAGTTCCTGTAGATGGGTCTGCAATTGCAGAGAAGGCGCTGGTTACGGGAACTGAAATTGCAAAAAGAAATAATGCCCACCTCGATATCTTAAATGTTATTGACTTAAAGCAATTCTCTGTTAGTTTTGGGGGCATGATTGATGCTAACGGGGACGTTGTTTACCAATCATTTGAGGATGTAGAAAAATATCTTGAAGGTTTAAAGAAGCATGTGGAGGAACAAGGCGTGACGGATGTTGCTATCCACGTTCGCTTTGGCTCACCAAGAAATGTGATTGCACGTGATTTCCCTAATGATCATGAGACAGATTTGATTGTGATGGGACCAACTGGTCTTAATCCAGTCGAAAGAGTGTTGGTGGGAGCAGTTAGTGATTATGTCATTAGGACAGCTGCTTGTGACGTTATGATTGCACGCTAATTACTTAGTTAGGATAAGGATAGGCATTTATGGTGCCTATCCTTATTTTTTAGGTTAAATGTGGTAACATTAAATATGAAAAATTGTCGTAGTAGGTGAGATAATGTTAGGCGAAGTTATCAAATGGATAATTTATGTTTTATTAGTAGTTTTGTTGAGCTATAATATTTATTTAAGCGTGGAGATGACCAAGTTTAAACGCAGGAGTTTAGTTCGCTCAGTAGAAGAATTGTCGCAAATGGAAACACAAATGATAGCTGAACTAAGTAAGACTAAACGAAAGTGGTCATTGCTAGAACAGACTTTATTTTTGATAGCCATCTTTATGGCGTTTAAGGGTAAACAAATAGAAGTAGCCTTTTTTATAGATTTATATACGGTTGCCTCCATTGTAACTAACAAGCTAACTTATCAAATTTTTAGGATTTTAGCTCTTAAAGATTAGGTATAATCAAACTAAAAAAATAATTAGGTGAGAAAGATGTTAAGTTTAAAGGATTATGGTATTGCGCTGGCTAAGGGATTATTACCTTTAGTGGTGGCAATTGCGTTAGTTAATTTAATAAATGCAAGTAACTGGCAGTATCTCTTAAATTATTATGTGATTTGTAATTATCTAACCTTCTATCCATATAATTTAAATCAAGCTAAGCCACTTGAAAATGAGCAACCGGCAGAACAACCGCTAAGACGGAGCAAAAGCAAGCCGGCATCAGAAGGGTTACGAAGAAGCCATGATGATAGGACTGCTGGTGATAAGGCTAGCGAAATCTTAAGTAGTTGGGTGTTAGCCTTTGGTAAGCACCTCTTATTGTTACTAGTGGCCCCAGGCTTATTTATCTATGGTTTATTATTTTCAAACGAAGTTGGTGAATTCTAATGGATAATATTTGTGTTTTTTGTGGTTCTAATCTAGGTAAACTTACTGAATTTGAACAGCAGCTAAAGCAATTAGCGACTTATTTGGTTGAACATAAGAAAACTTTAGTCTATGGCGGTGGAAGACTAGGTTTAATGGGAGCCCTATATCAAGATGTAGTCACTGCTGGTGGAAAAGTGATAGGGGTTATTCCTGCAGTTTTAGAAAAACACGCAGTCGTAGCGGATAAAAATACAAACCTCATTCACGTTAAAGATATGAGTGAACGCAAGCAGAAGTTCGTTGAGTTAGCGGATGTGTTCGTTGTTTTTCCAGGTGGGTTAGGAACAATGGAAGAATTCTTTCAGGTTTACTCCTGGGCTCAATTGGGCTTGGTGACTAAACCAATCGTTTTAGTTAACATTGGGGGATACTATGATAAACTATTAGCCTTCTTAAAAGATAGTGTCAAACAGGGATTTATGCCCCAAGCCAACCTAGATGCCTTGATTGTGGTTGAAGAGGTTACGGCGGGTTTAGCGGCAGCCAAAAACTTCGAGTATCACCAAGCCAATAAGTGGCAGGATGTTTCCCAAAGATAAAGGTAACAGGTATTTCGAACTTAATTTCAATCTAGTTTGTAAATCAAAGAAAAATTAGAGCTTCCTAGAAGGGTTATGACTACTAAAGTAAGGGTTTTAGTTTTGAAAAATATATAATTATAAGAAAAAAACTGAAACTTTTAACCGTTGACTCATTTTATTTAACTTGCTATAATAACTTAATAAATTTACAAGTTAGTTTTAAATTATGGAAGGGACTTGATTGAAATGAAAAATATTTGGAAACGTATGATGGCTAAGGAGGATCCGTCGGTTTATAAAGCCAAGGATGCTCACTTGCTACAAGTATTGACCACTAAGGATTTCTTAGCTTTAGGGGTCGGAACAATCGTCAGTACTGCCATCTTCACTTTACCTGGGGTAGTAGCGGCTAAGTATGCTGGTCCAGCTGTTGCTTTATCCTTCCTAGCAGCTGCCGTCGTCGCCGCTTTAGTGGCTTTTGCTTACGCCGAAATGGCTTCAACCATGCCTTTTGCTGGTTCTGCTTACTCTTGGATTAACGTTGTTTTTGGAGAATTTTTTGGTTGGGTAGCTGGCTGGGCTTTGTTGGCCGAGTATTTTATTGCGGTTGCCTTCGTTGGTTCAGGGCTGTCGGCTAACTTTAGAGGTTTAATTGAACCGTTAGGCTTTAAGTTACCTGCCGCCTTGTCCAACCCATTTGGTAGTAATGGTGGGGTAATTGATATTATTGCGGTGGTAGTGTTATTACTGATTGCGTTTTTGATTTCACGGGGTGTTTCTGAAGCGGCCCGGGTTCAAAATGCACTAGTTATTTTGAAAGTTTTAGCTATTTTATTATTTATCGTTGTTGGTGCAACTGCAATCAAGTTTAGTAACTATACACCATTTATTCCAGTCCACCACACTAACCCAGATGGAACACCATTTGGGGGTTGGCAAGGTATCTATGCAGGGGTATCTTCCATCTTCTTGGCTTACATTGGGTTTGATTCAATCGCTGCTAATGCTGCAGAAGCTAAGAACCCGTCTAAGACGATGCCACGGGGGATTTTAGGTTCCTTATTAATTGCGGTGTTATTATTCGTGTCAGTTTCCTTAGTTTTGGTAGGAATGTATAAGTATACTAACTTTGCTGATAACGCTGAACCGGTTGGTTGGGCTTTACGTAATGCGGGTCATCCGGTGGTAGCGACAGTTGTTTCATCCATCGCCGTTTTAGGGATGTTTACTGCCTTAATCGGGATGATGTTAGCTGGTTCCCGGTTACTTTATTCCTTTGGACGTGATGGAATGTTACCTAGTTGGTTAGGCAAGTTAAATAAAAACCAGTTACCTAATAATGCCTTATTGACCTTAACTGTAGTTACGGTTATTTTAGGGGCGGTTTTCCCATTTGAAACTTTATCTCAGTTGGTTTCTGCCGGGACTTTAATTGCCTTCATGTTTGTTTCACTAGGAATTTACGCAATTCGGCCCCGTGAAGGAAAAGATTTACAGATACCAGGCTTTAAGATGCCATTTTACCCAGTTTTACCTGCAGTTGCTTTTCTAGGAGCGTTAGCAGTTTTTTGGGGCTTAGATATTGAAGCTAAGGAATACGCTGGTTACTGGTTCATTTTAGGTGTGATTATCTACTTTAGTTATGGGATGTCACATTCAATCCTAGCTAAGAAAAAGTAATTAAAACTTGTTAAAAAAGAAGCTACGTACTTCGTGATTCTTGACGAAGACGTAGCTTTTTTAGTGGGTCAGTTTTAGGCGAGGGTAAGTTGTGGCCAAATAGTTAACCAGTTTTTACGTTCGACCCGTTTATGAAATTGAGCTAGTTTAGTTGGGTCGGTTAAGAAGTTAGGACTAGCAACTAGTTTAAACTCGAACAAATCGTTAAGACCATAGGGAGCGATAATACTGACCTTACCTTGAAAATCAAGGTTAACCCCAACGGCTGAAGCAGTTTCGGGAAAGGCAGCAATCACGTCTGGGAGAGCCTGTCCGTTATGGTGATAACCGGCGTGGGGATTGATTTGACTGAGGTTATTTAGACTCCAAAGATACTTTGAATAGCTTTGGTTTAAGCGGGTAGTAAGTACTTGGTGTTCTTCTGCGCTTTCAAATTGAGCGTTATAGAAAATATCTAAATTACCTAATTTTAAATTAGTTTCCCGTTGCATCAGTGAATTCCAAACCAAAGTCCTAACAGAGCCTGCGCAGAGGTAAGCTTGTCCTAGGTGAAATTTGCGGAGGATTGCAAAAATTTCGTTAATTTCAGGGTTATTGATAAGTAATTGCTCTAGTTGTTCTTGATATTTCATTAGTGAAGATAATTCCCTTCTATTTCTGTCGTCTCTTACCCTTTATTGTAGCATTTTTGAAATTCAGTAACATGATTTTCTGAAAATAATTAACAATCAACAAATAATGCTTATCTTAACGATAACTAAAGGGAAGGATGCTGATAAAAAACGTGCAAAACTGAGCAAATTTTGCTATATTAAAACTATGTAAAATGGGTTAGCACTTTAGATAGAATCGTAATTTTTATAAAGGTGCTACTATTTTGGAGGAGTATATGTGAAAAAAATTCTAGCAATCAACTCTGGAAGTTCTAGTTTAAAATTTAAATTATTTGAGATGCCTGCGGAAAAAGTTCTAGCAGCGGGTTTAATTGAGAGAATTGGGTTTAAGGATGGGGGCGTGACCCTTAAATACGGAGCTGGTCAGGTATATACCGAGACTAGAAAGGTAAGTGATCACCGTGTGGCGGTTGACCTTTTAATGGATTTATTAATTGAGTTTAAGATTATTGAAGATTACGGTGAAATTACTGGAATTGGTCACAGGATTGTGGCTGGCGGTGAGTACTTTAAGGAATCAACAATCATTGATGACGAAGCGGAAGCTAAAATTGAGCAGCTAATTCCGCTCGCTCCTTTGCATAACCCCGCTCACTTGGTGGGAATTAGGGCTTTTAAGAAAAAATTACCCCAAGCTTTAGAGGTTGGCGTCTTTGACACCGCCTTTCACCAAACTATGCCAGAAGAAAACTTTATCTACAGTTTGCCTTACGAATGGTACCAAAAATATAATGCTCGTCGTTATGGGGCCCATGGCACAAGTCATCGCTATGTTGCGCAAGAAGCGGCTAAGTTAATGGGAAAGCCACTCGCAGATTTAAAATTGATTACCTGTCATTTGGGCGCGGGGGCGTCGCTTACAGCCATTAAGGATGGTAAGTCTTTTGATACGTCAATGGGCTTTACCCCCCTATCAGGGGTAACAATGGCTACGCGTTCTGGAGATGTGGATCCATCTTTATTATCGTATTTGATTGAAAAGGACCCTGAGATAGCTGACATGGATGAGATGGTTGACCGGCTCAATCATGAAGCTGGTTTACTGGGCATTTCAGGAGTTTCTTCGGATATGAGGGACGTATTAGCTGCGGCTCCTAGTAACCACCGGGCGCAATTAGCAGTGGATATTTTTGTTAAGAACATTGTTAAATATATTGGCCAGTATATCGCTGAAATGCAAGGCGTTGACGGGATTGTTTTCACGGCTGGAATCGGAGAAAATTCACAGCCAGTTCGTTCTTTGGTAATGAAGCGTTTAGCTTACTTAGGGATTAAAGAGGATGTAGTAGCAAATGCAACCTTTGGTAAAAATACCTTTGTTTCTACTCCCGATTCTAAGGTGAAGGTGATGCGGATTATGACAGACGAGGAATTAGTAATTGCAAGGGATGTGCAAGCGTTAGCTAGGTAGCTATTATTTTGACCTTCAAGTATCTAGAGTGAAAAGTTAGATGCTTGAAGGTTTTTAGTTAGAGCGTACTTAGAAAAGCTGTATCGAACTAATTTTATGTTATAATACAAGTGAGAAACAGAACTGGTTAGTAAGGTAACTAATTTGTAAAGGGAGCGGTCTTTATGAAAAAATATCAAGTTATCTTAGTCGGAGTTGATGGCTCAAAGAATGCCAAGGAAGCAGTTAACAAGGCGCTTGAACTAGCTAAATATTCTGATGCTAAGTTGGTGTTAGCTTCAGTCATAAAACCTTATGTTTCTGTTGGGTTTGGTGGTCCTGGCTTAGAAGTTGACTCTAATTCAGATGATCAAATGACTAATGAAGAGCGAAAGCATCGGGAAGAGATGTTACAAAAATATGCAAAGGAGGCTAGCCAAGCAGGGGTAACTGCTGAGACGGTGGTAGTGATTGGTTCACCTAAAGAAGAATTAGCAAAGAATTTGGCACAGCAATATCAAGCTGATTTAATCATTGTCGGGGCCACCGGCTTAAATCGGGTTGAACAAGTCATGATTGGGTCAACCGCAAGTTATGTGGTTAGGGCCTCCAAGCGGGATACGCTGGTAGTTACTAGTCAAGCTTAGGCAAATGAAAGGATGTTGTTAGGTGGAAATTGCAGCGGTGCACGAAGTTGAGTTGGCTTTGTTGGCAGAGTTTAAACGCATATGTGATCAAAATAAGCTTAACTACTTTTTAATTGGGGGAACTTTATTGGGGGCAGTTAGGCATCAAGGGTTTATTCCTTGGGATGACGACGTTGACATTGGGATGTTACGGAGTGATTATGATAAGCTACTTAAAATTTTGCCCCAGCAACTGAGTAAAGATTACTATTTTTTGCAAACACCATGGTCTGATCCTCACTACGCTTTAAGTTATGCCAAATTACTAGATGAACGGTTTATCATTCAAGAACGGTTTAACTATAATAATGCGAGAAGTGGTTTATTTATTGATATTTTTCCCTTTGATACTATTCCAATGGGAAAAGTCGAGCGAAGCTTACAGATGGTTAACTTTAAGGTGGCCAATGATCAATTATTGTTAAAACTCAATTACAGTCTAATTCCGATGCCAGAGCGAATGGTTAATTCGGCTAAGGAAAAGGTTATTAGTAAACTAGATGAAATTGAGCAACTAAAGGCTAAACGAGAAGAGCTTATGCGCCAGTATAATGTTGACGACTTGTTGCCAGAAGTAAAGAATCTAGCTTCTCAGTATAGCTATGAGAAGGAAGTTTTTGCTAAAGCGGAATTAAGAAAATTAGTGTTACTCGACTTTGAAGGCTTAAAGCTTAAAGCCCCGCAAAGTTACGCTGCCATTTTAACTCAAATGTATGGTAATTATCAGAAATTACCACCACTAGAACAACGGACAAGTAAGCACCTCAGTAATATTAAAGAACGCTAAAAAGCGGATTCCATGTTTTTGACATGGAATCCGCTTTTGTATTGCTAAGCACGGGCCGCTTTTAGGCGTGCAAATTCAGACTCGCTTAATTGGCCTAGTTCAACTAACTTAGTTTCAATTAAATTTAAGACATAGTTGCGGTCTGACTGATTTTCAACAAAATCGTATTTATCGCCATCGATAATTAAAAGTGGAGATCCCTTAAAATCTTGTTCCCACTTAGCATAATACTTGAGTAGTCGTTGGTAATAATCGACGAGAGAAGGGTCACTAGAAATCTGTTCGTATTCACGTCCACGTTTTTCAATCCGCTTAATCATTGTTTCGTAGGAAACCTTGATAAAAACGGTTAAATCACTAGCCTCTTCTTGGCTGACCTGTTCTAGTTCGGCTAACATGTTGGCCAACAATTCTTGGTAAATTTCGTATTCAATGGCAGTAGCGTTGCCCATATCAGTGTTCATCTTCATAAACATGGCGTCCTCATAAATGGAACGGTCTAAAATAGCGTTATGACTAGCACGGGCTTCCTTCATCATTTTAAAACGACGATTTAAAAAGAATGTTTGAAGTAGGTAAGCGTAAGGATTAGTTGCATCCTTTTGACCAGCCTGTCTTTTTTTAGCAGCCAACTCATTTCCTTTGTAAAAGAGGGGTAAGACGGGATTGTCGCTAACTGGTTCAAAAAAGGCCCGACTTCCTAGTTCTTGGGCGAGTAGTTCGGTCAAACTTGATTTGCCTGATCCGATAATTCCGGCTAAGGTAATCACAAAAAAGCCTCCTTAAAGACATACTAACAATAATTTTACAGAGCTTAAGTGTTAAACACAAGCCATCTAATTAAATATTTATTATCTGTGGTAAAGTTCGCACTTATTGGCATGAACAAACCAAACACGAACGTTCGTCAAGATAAATTACGTACGAATATAAAAATTAAATTAAAATAGTTCGAATTTTCTTTGACAATTAAGTTGGGCTTTGTTATTCTTAAGACGAGTAGGAGGGATTGTTGTGTCAGCACAAATCGCAATTGTTATGGGAAGTTCTTCTGATTGGGCGACCATGAAAGAAGCTGCCAAAATTTTAGATCAGTTTAATGTTAGTTACGACAAACAAGTTATTTCCGCACACAGAATGCCTAGGGAAATGTTTGCTTTTGCGCAAGGAGCAGTGGCTGCTGGAGTTAAGGTTATCATTGCAGGTGCTGGTGGAGCTGCGCACTTACCGGGGATGGTAGCTGCTAACACGCCCTTACCAGTAATTGGGGTGCCGGTTCAGTCCCGCGCTTTAAACGGTTTAGATTCGCTGTTATCAATCGTGCAAATGCCGGCTGGCATCCCAGTAGCTACAACTGCTATTGGGGTAGCCGGTGCTAAAAATGCGGCCTTACTAGCCCTACAAATTTTAGGGATTAGTGATTCCGCAGTTCAAGCACAAATTAATGACTACCGCCAAAAAATGCACGATCAAGCTCAAGAAAGTGGTGACCAACTTGTCTAATTATATTGAGCAAGGACAAACCATTGGTATTATAGGTGGCGGCCAGTTAGGTCAGATGCTAGCTTTTGATGCTAAGCAAGCTGGAATGAAGGTAATTGTTTTAGATCCAGACGAAACCTGTCCTACCGGGCAAGTTTGTGATAAGCAGATTGTGGCTGCTTACGATGACATTGCTGCCATTGAAAAGCTAGCTGAATTGGCCGATGTTTTGACCTATGAATTTGAAAATGTTGATTTAAACGCCCTAGAAGATGTGGCAGATAAGGTATCAATCCCCCAAGGGACGGAGCTTTTACGGATTACCAAGGATCGATTGCGGGAAAAGACCTTCTTGAAGGAGCATGGGCTTAAGGTAGCTCCCTTCAGAAGTGTTGCTACTGAAACTGATTTAAAACAAGCTTTGGCAGCCATTGGCTATCCAAGTGTGTTGAAAACATGTCAGGGTGGTTATGATGGCAAGGCTCAAGTTGTATTAAGAACTGAAGCCGATTATGCCCAAGCACAGGAACTTTTACAAAAAGGGCAGTGTATCTTAGAAGGATGGGTTGCCTTTGAAAAAGAGTGCTCTGTAATGGTTGGACGCAATCTGTTAGGCCAGGTGACAGTTTTTCCGGTTAGCGAAAATATTCACCGGAACCAAATCCTTCATGAAAGTATTGTCCCCGCTAGAATTAGCACTACTCTTCAAGAACAAGCGCAAAAGATGGCGGTAACGATTGCTAAGGGACTGAATTTGTGTGGAATTTTAGGAGTAGAGCTGTTTGTTGGTCAAGATGGTCAATTGTATGTAAATGAACTGGCGCCCCGGCCACATAACTCAGGCCACTATTCGATTGAAGCCTGTGATTTTTCACAATTTGCAATTCATAACCGGGCCATTTGTAATTGGCCGTTGCCACAGGTCAAATTATTAAAGCCGGTAGTGATGGTTAATGTTTTGGGGCAACACTTAGAGCCTAGCCGGCAGTTAATTAAGCAAAAGCCAGCTTGGCATTTCCATGATTATGGTAA
Source organism: Ligilactobacillus agilis (assembly GCF_025311475.1). Lineage (NCBI taxonomy): Bacteria > Bacillati > Bacillota > Bacilli > Lactobacillales > Lactobacillaceae > Ligilactobacillus > Ligilactobacillus agilis. Next base: position 725,420 of record NZ_CP104397.1, read on the forward strand.
AGCCGAAAGCAGGGTTGATCGTAAGATGGGTCACATTACTATTTTGACTGATGACCTGGAAGCAACCCTAGCTGAGATTAAAGCAACTAAAATTTGGGATAAAGAATAGGAGAACACAATGATTTCAAGATATACCCGCCCAGAGATGGCAGCCTTATGGACAGATGAAAAGAAGTATGAATGTTGGTTAGAAGTGGAGTTAGCTGCTGATGAAGCTTGGTCCAAATTAGGCCACATTCCGGCTGAAGATGTTGAAAAGCTACGAAAGAATGCCAAGTTTGATATTAACCGCATTGCAGAAATTGAGGCTGTCACTAAACACGATGTAATTGCCTTTACTAGGACAGTATCTGAATCTTTAGGTGATGAAAAGAAGTGGGTTCACTACGGCTTAACAAGTACCGACGTGGTTGATACAGCCTACGGTTACCAACTAAAACAGGTTAATGACCACCTCCGTAAAGACTTAGCAGAATTTAAGGAAATTATTGCTAACCAAGCAAGAAAGTACAAGAATACAGTTTGCATGGGGAGAACTCACGGGGTGCATGCAGAACCAACCACTTTTGGCTTGAAGTTAGCCCGGTGGTATTCAGAAATCAAGCGGGATATTGAACGGTTTGAACATGCGGCTGCTGGAGTGGAAGCTGGTAAAATTAGTGGGGCCGTTGGAACCTTTGCCAACATCGATCCCTTTATCGAAGAATATGTTTGCAAGAAGTTAGGGATTCGCCCACAAGAAATTTCAAGTCAAGTCCTTCCACGTGACTTACATGCCGAATACCTTGCAGCTTTGGCATTGATTGCAACTAGCCTAGAAGAATTTGCAACCGAAATTCGTGGCTTGCAAAAATCAGAGACACGTGAAGTGGAAGAGCACTTTGCCAAGGGACAAAAGGGTTCCTCAGCTATGCCACATAAGCGTAACCCAATCGGGTCCGAAAACATCTGTGGTCTTGCTAGGGTAGTCAGAGGCCACATGGTAACAGCTTATGAAGACGTTGCTTTATGGCACGAACGTGACATTTCTCATTCATCAGCAGAACGGATTATCTTACCAGATACAACCATCCTGATTGACTACATGCTGCACCGGTTTGGAAATATCGTTAAGAACTTAACCGTCTTTCCAGAAAATATGAAGCGCAACATGGACCGGACCTTTGGTTTGATTTACAGTGGCCGGGTCTTACTTAAATTAATTGACACAGGAATGAGTCGGGAAGCCGCCTATGATTTGATTCAACCTAAGACCGCGCAAGCTTGGGATGAACAACGTCCATTTAGGCCGTTATTAGAAGCAGACCCAGAAATCACTGGTCGTCTTTCCAAGGAAGATTTAGACGATGCCTTTGATTATCACTGGCACTTAAAGCATGTTGATGATATCTTCAAACGAGTAGGACTAGAATAGCTATTTACACATATCGCTTAACGGCTTGTTAAGCGATATGTTTTATTTTATGATGAAAATAAAATCTAAAGGGGGCTTTTTAATGTATTATCACGAAATCAATTTACGTCCGGACAACCCGCAAGCTGGGATGAAACTATATCTGCTTGACGAAGAAATTACCCATAAAAAACACCGTAACCGCCCGTTAATGGTTATTTGTCCAGGGGGAGGCTACCTGTCGTTAGCACACAAGGAAAGTGAGCCAGTGGTAGCCCGCTTTTTAGGGTTAGGCTTTAACGTAGCATTGGTTAATTATTCTGTTTACTTCAAGCAAAGACCGGATGAAAGTCAGCCCGCAATTGTTAATGAGGATTATCGTGTAAAAGATTCCTTACTAGATTTAGTTGCTAGCTTGAATTTAGTTGAACAGCATGCTGCGGAGTGGTTTATCGACACTAGTCGTGTTTATTTACTTGGTTTTTCGGCTGGTTCTCACTTAGTAACGAGTTTGGCGGAACGATACTTGGATAAGCAGTGGCGCCGGGAAGTTCAATTAAAAATAACTTTTAAAATTCGTGGCTTGTTATTATCTTACCCAATGTTGTCTGCAAACGCAGTGCACGTTAAAGAACAGGCGCACTTCGACGAGCTGATGGCAAAAGAAAGTTTAGCACAGTTAGACTTAGTGACCCAGGTTAATGCGCAAATGCCCCGGACTTTCATCTGGCAAGGTAACGAAGATTTAGCGGTCAGCCCACTTGAAACGAGTAGATTTGTGGTGAAACTTCAAGAGGCTGGGGTTGCCTGTGAATACCATCTCTTTGCAACGGGTGGTCACGGCTTAGCTTTGGCCGACCGGACCAGTGCAGTCTTTGCTAGTGATATTCAGCCTAACCTAGCGGCTTGGGTTGAATTGGCCAGAGTTTGGCTAGCTCAAGATGAGCCTGCAACAATCCACTTATACCCAGATAATCGCGAATAACTACCCAGCACCTAGTGGCATAAAGCTGCTAGGTGCTTTTTTATTGATTCGCAAGCCGTAACCCAAACTTTAGGGGCGGTATTTGTTATAATGTTAATATTGAAGATATTTTGAAGATAGGAAGATAGCATGTATTCAAGAAGAAAAACGAAACAAAAGCATATTTTTTCGCGGGTACAGGTCATCACGCTTAGCTTTTTAGTAGCAATCTTAATCGGAACCGGCTTATTGATGCTTCCTGTAATGAGTGTGACTGGCAAGGCGACCCCTTTTGTTGACGCAATGTTTACGGCCACAACCAGTGTTTGTGTGACGGGTTTGGTGACGGTTACGACTGCAAGCCACTGGTCAGCACTGGGGCATTTGGTGATTTTATTGTTGATTCAGCTAGGTGGTCTAGGGACGATTACCTTGATGTCACTAGCATTTTTTGCAACCGGGCGGCGAATTTCGTTGCAAAATCGCTTGCTGATGGCTGATGCCTTTAATTTAGATAACAACCAAGGTATTGTGCGCTTTGTCATTCACGTCATTCGTGATTCTTTAATAGTTGAGGCAATTGGGGCTTTAGCTTATGCCTGTTATTTTGTTCCTCATTTTGGTTTGGGGAGAGGAAGCTGGTATGCTATTTTTCACTCGATTTCGGCCTTTTGTAATGCCGGCATCGACCTACTAGCCCCTAATAGTTTAATAAACTATGCTGGTAACTGGTGGTTAAACTTTGTGACGATGTTTTTAATCATTTGTGGTGGCTTAGGCTTTACTGTTTGGAATGAATTAGGCCATGGTTTGGTAAACCAATATCGTTATCGAAAAAAAGGTCGGGGAAAAAGGTTAAAAACAACTCTCTCTCAGCATAGTAAGGTAGTTTTATTAACGACTGCTATCTTAATTTTGGGTGGGGCTGTTTTGTACTACCTATTCGAGCACAATAATCCAGCAACTTTAGGTAAAGTTGGGACCGCTCAGGCGATGTTAGAAGCTTTATTCCAGTCAGTAACTACTAGGACGGCTGGGTTTGTAACAATCTCCCAAGCTGATTTAACGATTCCTTCAGTAATGTTGACCGTCTTTTTGATGTTTATCGGGGGCTCGCCAACGGGGACCGCCGGTGGGGTGAAGACGACCACCTTGGCAGTAATTATGTTAGAAGTCAAGGCAATCATTAAGGGTGAAGAAGATGTGATTTGCTTTAGACGCCGGATTGGACGCCAAACAATCAGAAAGGCAATTGCAATTACCGTTATTAGTGTGATTGTTAGTGTGATGGCGGTTTTATTAATGTATTTCATCCAGCCTGGTGATATGACCGACAATATCTTTGAAGTTTATAGTGCCCTGGGAACGGTCGGGATTAGTCGCGACTTAACCCCAGACTTGACGACCGCTGCTAAATATTTAATCATTGCTTGTATGTATTTAGGACGGGTTGGTCCGGCCTCAATTTTACTGGCGCTAACTAAACGGGAACATCAAGCTGACATTAAGTATGCAGCCGGAAATATTCGGGTAGGTTAAAGAAGAAAGGATAGAGTAGATGGATAGATCATATGCGGTTTTTGGTTTAGGAGAATTTGGACGGAGTGTTTGCCACGAGTTAATGGAACTAGGCGCTGATGTCTTAGCGGTTGATAGAAACGAAGCGCAAACAACTGCGATTGCAGATGACGTTACGATGGCCGTGGCAATTGATTGTTTAAATGAAATGGCCTATGAAAAATTAGGGCTTAATAATATGGACGGCGTGGTCGTTTCGATGTCTGGTAACCTCGGGGCTTCGATTATGGCGATTATGGCCGCTAAGGATGCCGGGGTGCCTTTGGTCATTGCCAAGGCTTCGGATGATACCCAACGAACAATTTTTCAAAAGGTTGGCGCTAACCGCGTCGTGATTCCAGAACGTGACGGAGCCGTTAGGGCTGCACGTAACCTATTAGCCAAGAATTTCTTAGACTACATTGAACTGTCGGATAAAATTTCGATTGTTGAAATTAACGTTAAGCGAGAATGGCTTAACCAGCGCTTAGCTGACTTAAACCTCCGCTCGCGTTACGGCTTAAACGTTATTGCTGTCCGACGTGATGGAGAATTGTTGACGGATATTGGCCCCGATGCCACCTTCATCATGGGAGATACCATTTTAGTGGTAACGGATAAGCAGGACTTAGGATTGGAACGGGGGAAATAGTACTGCGTGCATTGTAGTTTTTAGATAGAGTAAGTTTATCAAATAAAGCATAAAGGAACAATCGTTTTTGACGATTGTTCCTTTTTTATAGGTTGATATAGTGGTTTGGGTTGTGTAAAATTATTATTTTTTAGTTAAAAGCGTTTGAAAACTACAAAAAAGTTTTCAATATTCGTGTTTTGTTCTTGACGGCGGGCTTTAAAATTGATAATCTTAGGAAGAAATGACGAAGGTTTACTTTCGTTAAAGATTTAAAATTCGCTTTTTGAACAAAGGAGTCGCTGAAAAATCATGTCTGAATTGATTTATACTGGCAAAGCCAAACAAATGTGGACCACAGAAGATGAAGATGTTTTACGAGTTGTTTATATGGATCAAGCTACAGCCTTGAATGGTAAGAAGAAAGATCAAATTAAAGGTAAGGGACAAGTTAATAACCAGATTTCTACCTTAATCTTTAATTACCTAAAGGCTAAGGGAATTCCAACTCACTTTATAAAGAAGCTTTCTGAAACAGAAGAGCTGGTCAAAAAAGTGACTATCGTTCCCCTAGAATTTGTAACTAGAAATATTGCCGCCGGCCACTTTGCAAGCCGGTTTGGTGTTAAAGAAGGAACACCTTTCAAGCAACCAGTCGAAGAAACATACTATAAGAGTGATGAACTAGACGATCCTTTTATGAATGAATCACAGGCCTTGGCCTTAGGAATTGCCACTAAGGCAGAACTTGATTACATGTGGGAATTGTCTCGGAAGGTTGACCAGTTACTCATTCCTTTGTTTGCAAAGGCAAATTTACAGTTAGTCGACTTTAAATTAGAATTTGGGCGCTTGGCTGACGGGACGATTGTTTTGGCAGATGAATTTTCACCAGATAATTGTCGCTTGTGGGATTTAACCACTAAAGCCCACATGGATAAAGATGTCTACCGTCGAGATTTAGGTGATTTGACTCCAGTTTATGAAGAAGTATTAACTCGGTTAGAAAAAGTTTTAGCTAAGGAGGCTAACTAAAAATGGTTGAAGTTAGAATTTACGTCACATATAAGCAATCAGTATTTGATCCCCAAGGTGAAACCATTACTGACGCAATTCATGCGCTCGGACATGATGAAGTTCAAAAAGTGAAGGTTGGTAAGTTTTTTGATGTGACCCTTGACCCAAGTAAGAAGGATATTGATCAAGCTGTTAAGGAAATCTCGGAACAATTGTTGGTTAACTTTAACCTTGAAACATACCGTTACGAAGTGATGGAGGAAGCTTAATGAAATTTGCAGTCATTGTTTTTCCAGGTTCTAACTGTGATATTGATTTATACGAAGCTTTAAAGACGGTTTGTCACGCCGAAGTTGAATATGTTTCTCACAAAGAAACTAGTTTGGCTGGGTTTGATGCGGTGATGGTTCCAGGAGGCTTCTCTTATGGAGACTACCTTAGATGTGGGGCAATTGCGCGCTTTGCTAATATCATGCCGGCGTTGATTGAATTTGCTAAGGCGGGTAAGCCCGTGTTTGGAACTTGCAATGGGTTCCAAATTTTAACGGAAGCTGGGCTTTTACCTGGTGCCTTGAAGCAAAATGACAGCTTGAAATTTGTTTGCAAGACGGTCGCCTTAGAGGTGAATAACCAAACGATGTTTACCTCTGAGTACGCTGATAAAGAAGTGATTAAGTTACCAATCGCGCACGCTGATGGTTCATACTATGCTGATGAAGAAACTCTGGCTAAGCTAGAAGCTAACAATCAAATTGCCTTCCGCTATCATGGCGAAAATCCTAACGGTAGCTTGCATGATATTGCTGGAATTGTAAATGAGCAGGGTAATGTTTTAGGGATGATGCCTCACCCAGAACGGGCAGTGGAAGCTTTACTAGGTAACGAAGACGGACTACGCCTTTTTAAATCAATTTTAAAACATGGGCACCAAACGGAGGAAGTAGTAAATGGCTAAAGAATTAACACCCCAAGAAATTAAAGATCAAAAGCCTTACTTAGAATGGGGTTTAACAGAAAAGGAATACGACTATATTGCTACTGAATTGTTAGGACGCTTACCTAACTACACTGAAACTGGCTTGTTTGCGGTAATGTGGAGTGAACACTGCTCTTATAAAAAATCCAAGCCGGTCTTACGGTTGTTCCCTAATAAGAATGAACGCGTATTACAAGGGCCTGGTGAAGGTGCAGGGATTGTCGATATCGGTGATGGCCAGGCAGTTGTTTTCAAAGCCGAAAGTCATAATCACCCTTCTGCTGTTGAACCTTACGAAGGAGCTGCGACTGGTGTTGGGGGAATTTTACGTGACATCTTTAGTATGGGGGCCCGTCCGATTGCTTCCCTAGATTCTCTGCACTTCGGAGAAATTGACCGACCCCGAACTAAATATTTAATTAACGAAGTGGTCGCTGGGATTGGTGGCTACGGTAACTGCATGGGGATTCCAACCGTTGCTGGGGAAATGACTTTTGATGAGTGTTACACTGGCAATCCGTTAGTAAACGCGATGAGTGTTGGGTTGATGGACCAAAAGGATATGCAAAAAGGCCGGGCAACAGGGGTTGGCAACGCCGTAATGTACGTTGGGGCTAAGACTGGTCGTGATGGCATTCACGGGGCCACCTTTGCGTCCGCTGATTTTGCTGACGATAAGGAAACACAACGGTCTGCTGTTCAAGTGGGCGATCCGTTTATGGAAAAGCTTTTGATGGAAGCTTGCTTAGAATTGACTAGCCAACACGCTGACTGGTTAGTGGGTATTCAAGATATGGGTGCAGCCGGGATTGTGTCTTCGTCTTGTGAAATGGCCTCTAAGGCTAATAGTGGCCTCGAATTAAACCTAGATTACGTGCCCCAACGTGAAGCTAACATGTCAGCTTACGAAATTATGTTAAGTGAGTCTCAAGAACGGATGCTTCTTTGTGTTAAAAAGGGGCATGAAGAAGACGTCCAGGCTATCTTTAAGAATTATGACTTGGAAGCAGTCGTAATCGGCCGGGTAACAGCTGGACATGACTACGTGCTAAAGCACCAAGGACAAGTAGTAACTAACATCCCAGTTTCAACCTTAACTGATGATGTTTTGGAAGAACCTAGCCAAGAACGGGTACCCGCACGGTTAGCAAACGCAGACACTGAAAAGTGGCAACCAGAAATTAGCGATGCAAGTGAGACCTTGAAAAAGTTATTGGCCCAACCAACTATTGCCTCTAAAGAGATGTTTACTCAAACCTATGACTCCCAAGTGCGGACTAGTACGGTGGTAGGACCTGGTAGCGATGCGGGGGTTATCCGGATTCGGGGAACGAAAAAGGCCCTAGCGATGACAACCGATGGTAATGGGCGCTTTGTCTACCTTGACCCTAAGGTTGGTGGTAAGATGGCGGTTGTTGAAGCAGCCACTAACGTTATCTCAAGTGGGGCCTTACCACTAGCGATGACTGACTGCTTAAATTATGGTGACCCTAACGATCCAGAAATTTACTATGAGTTACACCAATCGGTTCAAGGAATGGCTGATGCTTGCTTAGCTTTAGATACACCCGTTATTTCTGGGAACGTTTCCCTTTATAACGAAAACAATGGGGAAGCAATTTACCCAACGCCGATGGTCGGAATGGTTGGTTTGATTAAGGATGTTAATTACGTGATTCCATCCTTTGTTCAAACTGCGGGTGACTTGGTTTACTTAGTAGGTCAAACTGGTGATGATTATGCCGGGTCAGAATTACAAAAGTTATTGACCGGTAAGATTAGTGGTTCATTAGCTGACCTTGATTTGGCTGAGATTAACGCTTACCTTAAGAAGTTATTGCAAGCAATGGAAACAGGACTGGTTAAGAGTAGCCATGACCTTAGCGAAGGTGGGTTAGGTGTAGCCTTAGCCGAAACAGCCTTTAAGACTGACTTAGGCCTAGACTTAGACTTAGCCTTAACTAAGGCACAATTATTTAGTGAAACTGCTGGTCGGTTGGTAGTAACAGTTGCCAAGGAAAAACAAGCAGCCTTTGAAGAATTGTTGGGACAAGCAGCTAGCTTAGTAGGACAAGTTACAGCAGAGCACAAGTTAGTGGCTAAGTTAAGTGATGGTCAGTTGCAACTCGATTTAGCTGAGGGTCAAAAAATTTGGGAGGAGGCCATTCCATGTCTTATGAAATCAAAGGCTTAAACGAAGAGTGTGGAATCTTTGGGGTTTTTGGAACTCCTAATGCTAGTGCCCTAACTTACTTTGGCCTTCATAGTTTACAGCACCGTGGGCAAGAGGGGGCCGGGATTGTCTCTAGTGATGGCCAGCGTTTACACCAATACCGGAATCGGGGCTTGTTGGCAGAAGTTTTTGCAGATCAAAAAGACCTTGACCGCTTAGTGGGCCAATCCGCAATTGGCCATGTTCGGTATGGAACCAGTGGTAATAATTCAGTTGCTAACATCCAACCCTTCTTATTTAGATTCCATGATGGTGATATTGCCTTAGCTCATAACGGCAACCTGACTAACGCTAAGTCATTGAAATATCAGTTAGAAGACCAAGGGGCCGTTTTCCAATCAACTTCTGATACAGAAATTTTAATTCACCTTATCCGGCAAAAACGGGAATTAGGCTTTATAGATGCATTAAAGGCGAGTTTAAATGAAGTCAAGGGTGGCTTTGCGTTCTTATTGTTAAAGAAGGACTGCTTAGTGGCTGCCCTAGACCCCAATGGGTTTCGCCCTTTGAGTATTGGTCAGTTAGAAAATGGAGCTTACGTGGTCGTTAGTGAAACCTGTGCTTTAGATGTTATTGGGGCCAAGTTCGTCCGCGACGTGCTTCCAGGTGAGTTAATCATTATCGACAAGGATGGCTTAAAGATTGACCACTATACTAAAGACACCCAGTTAGCAATTTGTTCAATGGAGTATATCTACTTTGCCCGTCCAGATTCAATTATTCATGGAGTAACTGTTCACAACGCCCGAAAGAAAATGGGCCGCTTGTTAGCTAAAGAACAGCCAACAGTGCAAGCTGACATGGTTATCGGGGTGCCTAATTCTTCCTTATCCGCGGCTTCGGGTTACGCAGAAGAAGCAGGCTTGCCGTATGAAATGGGTCTAATCAAAAATCAATATATTGCCCGGACCTTTATTCAACCAACTCAAGAATTACGTGAGCGGGGAGTTAAGATGAAACTCTCGGCTGTGCGCGGGGTAGTTGAAGGTAAGAGCGTAGTGGTGGTCGATGATTCGATTGTGCGGGGAACAACCTCAAAACAGTTAGTGAAATTGATTCGGGATGCCGGTGCTAAGGAAGTTCATATGCGGATTGCTTCACCTCCTTTGAAGTTTCCATGTTTTTATGGGATTGATATGTCGACCCGGGCGGAATTAATGGCGGCTAATCACAGTGTTGAAGAAATGCGCCAAATTATCGGGGCTGACAGTCTAGGCTTCCTCTCGATTCCGAGTTTGATTAAAGCAATTGACCTACCGGATGCGGGTGACGCCCCTAATGGTGGCTTAACGGTTGCATATTTTGATGGTAATTATCCAACGCCTCTATATGACTATGAGGAAGATTACCTAAAGTCGCTAAGACAAGGCTGAAAGGGTGTAAAAAATGAGTCGTTATCAAGAAGCTGGCGTTGATGTTAACGCCGGGTATGAATTAGTCAGAAAGATTAAAGCGGATGTAAAGTCTACCGCCCGTTTGGGAGTCATGGGGACTGTGGGTAGCTTTGGGGGGATGTTTGATCTTAGTAGCCTTAACGTCAAGGAACCGGTCTTAGTTTCGGGGACAGATGGCGTTGGTACTAAACTGATGATAGCTCAAATGCTAGCTAAGCACGATACAATCGGAATTGACTGTGTGGCTATGTGTGTCAATGACATTTTAGCGCAAGGAGCAGAACCCTTGTATTTCTTAGATTATATCGCTACCGGGCATAATGACCCCGAAAAAATGGCGGCGATTGTAGCGGGGGTAGCCGAAGGGTGTCGGCAAGCAAACTGTGCTTTAATCGGGGGAGAAACTGCCGAAATGCCTGATATGTACGCTGAAGACGAGTATGATTTAGCGGGCTATTCAACTGGGGTGGCTGAAAAAAGTCAGCTTTTAACGGCCGCTTTGCCCCAAGCAGGCGATATTTTAGTGGGCTTACCATCTTCGGGCCTGCACTCCAACGGTTACTCGCTAGTAAGACAAATCATCTTTAAAGGTGCCGGTTTAGCTTTAACTGCTAAGCCAGCAGAGCTTTCAGGCAAGACCTTAGGTGAAGTGTTACTCGAGCCAACTAGAATTTATGTTAAGGCAATTTTACCTTTAGTTAAAGCGGGCTTAGTTAAGGGCATCAGCCATATTACCGGGGGTGGATTGATTGAAAACCTGCCGCGGATGTATGGGGATGATCTCAAGGCGAAAGTGGATGCGACTAGCTGGCCTAAGCTACCAATCTTCACCTACTTGCAAAAGTTAGGTCAGCTTAGTGAGCAAGATTGTTATGAAACCTTTAATATGGGAATTGGTTTAGTCTTGGCCGTTTCGCAAACAGATTATCCTAAGGTAAGCCAAGCCCTAAGTCAAGCTGGTGAAGCTCACTATCAAATCGGGCAGCTAGTCGAACGGCAGGCTGATGAAGATAAAATTTCAATTGAGAAATCGAGGTAGGATTATGCGGGTGGCAATTTTTGCATCGGGAAATGGTTCCAATTTTGAAGTGCTGGCACAAAAATTTCAACAAGGCCAAATGGCTGGTGAATTGGTACTATTATTTTGTGACCATCCTGATGCCTATGTAGTAAAAAGGGCTGAGAAGTTCCAAGTTCCAGTAGAAACATTTACGGTTAAAGCTTGTGGGGGAAAGCAAGCTTATGAAGAGCGAATTTTACAGGTTTTAAAGGATTATCAAGTCGACTTTATCGCTTTGGCTGGTTATATGCGGGTAATTGGACCTACTATTTTAGCCGATTATGAAGGAAGAATTATCAACCTTCACCCGGCTTACTTGCCAGAATACCCTGGACTCCACTCGATTGAACGGGCTTTTGCCGATAAGAAAAAGCAAACTGGGGTAACAGTTCATTATATTGATTCCGGGCTAGATTCGGGCCCAATTATTGCCCAAGAACACGTAGCTATTCTTCCAACTGATAGTCTAGCCAGTCTAGAAGAGCGGATTCATGCCTGTGAGCACCGCTTGTATCCGCAAGTTCTACAAACAATTTTAGCAAATCAAGCCAATAACTAAAGGGGTTATAAAAAATGAAACGAGCATTAGTTAGCGTATCTGATAAGAGTAACTTAGTAGATTTTGTTAAGACCTTAGTTGCCAATGACTATGAAATTATCTCAACTGGTGGGACTAAGAAGGTGTTAGACGAAGCTGGTCTTAAAACCATTTCGGTCGAAGACGTAACTGGTTTTCCCGAAATTTTAGACGGCCGGGTAAAAACCTTAAACCCATATATTCACGGGGGCTTGTTAGGCCGGCGTGATTTGCCAGCTCACTTAGAAAAAATGGCTGAGTTAAAGATTAAGCCGATTGATTTGGTCTGTGTCAACCTTTATCCATTTAAAGAAACAATTCAAAAACCAGGTGTGACCTTAGCTGATGCGATTGAAAACATTGATATTGGTGGTCCAAGCATGGTTCGGTCCGCAGCTAAAAACTACCAAGCAGTAACAATCGTGGTGGATGCAGCTGACTACAAGCAAGTTGCTGAAGAAATTGCAGCTAACGGGGATACAACTTTGGAGACCCGTCAAAAATTAGCGGCTAAAGCATTCCGGCATACAGCCGCCTATGATGCCTTGATTGCTGACTACCTCACTAAGCAAGCGGGAATTAGTGCACCCGAAAAGTTGACTTTAACTTACGACCTTAAAGAAGAAATGCGTTACGGCGAAAATAGTCACCAAAAAGCTTACTTCTATGAAGATGCCTTACCAGAAGCTTACTCCATTGCCCAAGCTAAACAACTTCATGGTAAACAATTATCTTACAATAATATTAAGGACGCTGACGCAGCCATTAGGATTGCTAGAGAATTCAGTCAACCAACTGTGGTGGCCTTGAAGCATATGAATCCATGTGGGATTGGCCAAGCTGATAACCTAGAGCAAGCCTGGGATTTAGCCTATGAAGCTGACCCAATTTCAATCTTTGGGGGCGTAATTGTCCTCAACCGTCAAGTTGACTTGGCCACTGCTGAAAAGATGCACAAGCTCTTCTTGGAAATTATTATTGCCCCAGGCTTTGACCAAGATGCTTTTGAAGTTTTAGCTAAGAAAAAGAACTTACGCTTACTTCAATTAGACTTTGACCAAAAAGATACTGCCCAAAAACCAGAGGTGGTTTCTGTTTTAGGTGGTTTATTAGTCCAAGACCAAGATGTTTTAGCAGAAGACGTCAAGGATTGGAAGGTGGTCACCAAGGTGGCTCCAACTGAGGAACAATTAGCTAGCTTAATGTTTGCTTGGAAGGCAGTTAAGCACACTAAGTCCAATGCGATTGTGGTTGCTAACGGTGAACGGACACTAGGAATTGGGGCAGGCCAGCCTAACCGGATTGATTCAACCAAGATTGCCATCAAGCATGCGGGGGCTGCCTTAGACGAACATGCTGTGTTAGCTAGTGATGCCTTCTTCCCAATGGATGATTGCGTTGAATACGCTGCTAAGCATGGGATTAAGGCCATCGTTCAACCTGGTGGTTCAATTCGTGATCAAGATTCAATCGAGATGGCCGACAAGTATGGGATTGCCATGGTAACAACGGGTGTCCGTCACTTTAGACATTAATGAGGTAGGAAGATGACCAAAAAATTACGCTTATTAGTAGTAGGTGCTGGTGGACGTGAACATGCAATCGCTAAAAGCTTAGCACAAAGTTCATTGGTAGAAAAAGTTTTCTGCGCTCCTGGTAACGTGGGGATGGCTAGTGACAAGATTGAGGTTGTCAATATTGGTGAGTTGGAATTCGATGCCTTAAAGGGTTTAGTAGCAGAAGAACAAATTGACTGGACTTTTGTCGGGCCGGAAAATGCTTTGGTAGCCGGAATCGTAGATTCCTTTGAAGCCGATGGCTTAAAGATTTTTGGCCCCAACAAGGAAGCAGCCCAACTTGAAGGCTCTAAAGATTACGCCATGCGGTTTATGGACCAATACCAGATTCCAACGGCTAAATTTGCAACCTACCAATCTTCAGAAGCTGCCATTGCAGGTCTTAAGGATTTTAGTGAACCAATCGTAATTAAGGCTGATGGCTTAGCTGCTGGTAAAGGGGTAGTGATTGCTCCTAGCAAGGACGAAGCTGAAGCTGAGATTAGGTTGATGTTTAAAAAAGGCCAAAAGCAAATTGTCTTAGAAGAATTTTTAGCAGGGGATGAGTACTCACTCTTTGTGTTAATTGGTAAATCTGGTTACCGGATTTTACCAATGGCTCAAGACCACAAGCGGGCTTTTGATCAAGATAAGGGGCCTAATACTGGTGGGATGGGTGCCTATAGTCCGGTACCACAACTAGCAAAAGTAGATTACCAGTGGATGTTAACAGAGGTGGTCGAACCAACGATTGCTGGTTTGAAGCAAGCTAACCTTAATTATCAAGGGGTGCTCTACATCGGGATGATTCTAACCGCCCAGGGTCCTAAGGTAATTGAGTATAACGTCCGGTTAGGTGATCCGGAAACCCAGGTGGTCTTACCCCGCTTAGCCACTGATTTTGCTGAGTTAATTAATGCTTTTGTAACTGAAGCTAATCTTCCAGAGGTTAAGGTTAAACCTAACGCTTGTTTAGGGGTTGTTTTGGCAGCGGCAGGTTATCCGCAAGCGCCCCTTAAAGGCCAAGCAATTTCCTTACAGTTGGCTGACGAAAGCTTAGACATCGACTATGCTAACGTGACTGGCAGTCTAGACGACTTGAAAGGAGCTGGGGGACGGATTTTGACCGTGCTTGCAAGTGCGCCTTCGCTAGCAGAAGCTCAATTGAAAGTTTACGAATGCCTCAATAGTCAAGTTCAAGCGGAAACATTCTACCGTAAGGATATTGGCTTTAGGGCGACTAAGGCTTCATTTTAAAACAACTTAAGATAGTGTAAAAAACTCCTCCGGTGCGAATCTACATTCCAGTCGGAGGAGTTTTTTGGGAATTTAAAATTCTTGGTAAACAGCAGGGTCTTGGTTTTTAAGCCGACCGTTAGGTTTGTCTAGCTCAGTAATGGCTGCCAGTTCTTCAAGGGTTAACTCAAAGTCGAAAATATCTAAGTTAGCCAATTGGTGCTTAGGAGAGTTGGCTTTAGGAATAATCCCTACCCCTAGTTGGAATTCCCAGCGTAAAATAACTTGGGCAGCAGATTTATGGTGTTTGTCAGCAATAGCGTTAATGACAGGTTCTTGTAAAACAGAACTGGCCCGCCCTAAGGGACTCCACGCTTGAGTGAAAATTCCGTGGGCTTGATCATATGCCCGTTGGCTAGCTTGGGACCAGTATGGGTGCAATTCGATTTGGTTGACAGCCGGAGTAACGCCAGTTTCAGCTACCAAGCGTTCCAAGTGTTCAGGCAAAAAGTTGCAGACTCCGATTGAACGAACGAGGCCAAATTTTTGAGCAGCAATTAAGGCTTGCCAAGCTTCGACATAGTGGTCTTCTTTAGGGTTAGGCCAGTGAATTAGGTAGAGGTCATAATAATCTAGTCCGGCCCGGTAAAGGGATTCCTGGATGGTGGGGATGGCTTGATCGTATGTTTGGTGTCTGCCCGGCAGTTTAGAGGTTACGAAGATGTCTTCACGTTTAATGCTAGAACGTCTGATGGCTTCCCCCACGGTCCCCTCATTTTCATAATTAAAGGCTGAATCCAGTAAGGTATAGCCGTTGCTTAAGGCGCTATTAATAGCGTTGACACCTTGAGCTCCGTTTAGTTTGTAGGTTCCAAACCCAAGTACGGGGATTTGGTTGCCGTCATTTAAGGTCTTAGTAGGAATTTTAGTCAAATTAATCACTCCCCATAATATATTGTGCAAATGTTTTCACGCCTTAATTATACCACCACTAGCAAAAATGATATGCTTAAGCCCCTGCTATTTTTGCTATAATTGGTTGTGACATTAGATAAAAGAAAAGAGGGATAGAATGGCAGATTTTACCTACCAGGTCTTTAGTGAAGTAGCTAAGCAAAAAACGTTAGTGGCTGCGGCCAAACAATTACAGGTGACGCCGTCGGCGGTTAGTCACTCCTTGGCGGGGTTTGAAAAACAATTAGGCTTTCCCTTATTTGTACGCAACCGTAACGGGGTTAAGCTAACACCCGATGGGGCTAAAATTTTACCGATTGTTCAAGAACTATTAAACACGGAGGCTAAGCTGGCCGAAGAAGCGGCCCGGATAAATGGACTTAACCAAGGGCAAATTAGGATTGGGGCCTTCAGTAGTGTCTGCATTAACTGGTTGCCCGATATTATCAATAGCTTCAAGCAAACCTACCCTGAAATTGAAATCAGTGTCCGCCAAGGGACTTTTAACGAGGTGGTTGAACAAGTCCGCTTGGGGACGCTTGACCTTGGGTTTAGTGCCTTACCTATTAAAGAGAATTTAGAAGTAATAGCCTTACACCAAGATCCAATCTACTGTATTGCCCCAGTCGGCTTTAAACCTCGCAATGGCAAAACAATTACCCAAGAAGACGTAGTTAATGAGGAATTTATCCTCCAGCAAATTGACTATGACCGTGATACCAAGCGGGCGCTGGATGCCTATAACGTCTCCGTCAACTCGATTCAGTACAGTATCGATGACGCTTCTATCATTGCCATGGTCGAAAGTGGTTTGGGCCTGGGAATCTTACCTGACTTAGCCTTGCAAAATTTAGCTGGTAAAGTGCAGACCTATCCTTTTTCTAAGGAATTTTACCGGACAATCTGTTTAGTGGCCCATACCAAAAGTCAACAAACTCCTTCAACCAAGGCCTTCATCAAGACGGTTCAAGAGTATATCAAGCAACGATATGCTTAATAGCTAACTAATTTACTGTTATTTTTAAATTTTTCCTTAGTTAGCCCGTTTTTTACTTGCATCTGGAAAAGAAATTTGTTAATATTCATGGGAAATTGTTGAACGCGAGGTGACATAATGGAAACAAAGATTGAAGTTGGCGATAAGGTCAAATGCAAAAAATTTGGTTCGCTAAAGCATGATTTCATTGGCTCAGTCGAAAAGAAATATGAAAATTCAGCCGTAGTCGCAATCTTGGAACATGATAACGAAGATAACGTGGCCGTAACTGATTTTCATAACCGAGCAGTTGTCCGTTTTGACTGCATGAAAAAAATTTCTGCTTAATTAAAAAAAAAACGTGACATTAACAAGAATCTATGCTATAGTTATTCTTGTTGATGCGGGTGTAGTTTAGTGGTAAAATCCCAGCTTCCCAAGCTGATGTCGCGAGTTCGATTCTCGTCACCCGCTTAACTGACATCTCCGTTTTACGGGGGTGTTTTTTATTAACAATTCGATGATAGAAGAAAAGTAACCTAGGTAACTTCTTAGCGAGTCTGGGAGGGTGAAAGCCAGATAAGCCAACTAGGCCAAGCGCGCTTCTTAGAATTACAAGTAGATAATGAAAGTGGATTGCTAATCAAGTAGAGTGGTACCGCGGGAAATTCTCGTCTCTTACGTTTAACGTGAGGGGCGTTTTTTATGGTCAATTTTTTAAGGAGGATTTTATGCAAGATTATAAGTTACAAGTAGCTAATGCAATTAGCGAAGCCGTTGACGGTCAATTAAGTCAAGATGAAATTTTAAGTAAAATTGAAATTCCTAAGGCATTGAATTTGGGTGACTATGCCTTCCCAGCCTTTGTCTTATCTAAGGTATTAAGAAAGGCCCCCCAAGCAATCGCGGCTGAATTGGTAGAAAAAATCGATCAAACTGGCTTTGAAAAAATTGAAGCGGTTG
The DNA here is from genome assembly GCF_025311475.1 of Ligilactobacillus agilis. Taxonomy (NCBI): domain Bacteria; kingdom Bacillati; phylum Bacillota; class Bacilli; order Lactobacillales; family Lactobacillaceae; genus Ligilactobacillus; species Ligilactobacillus agilis. The sequence continues at coordinate 742,907 of NZ_CP104397.1, forward strand.
GTCCTTATGTCAACTTCTTTTTAGACAAGCAAGCTTACGCTAAGGCAATCTTGGCAGAGGTTTTAGCTGCTAAAGAAGACTTTGGTAACCAAGACCTAGGGGCCGGGCGGCAAGTTCCGATTGATATGTCTTCTCCTAACATTGCTAAGCCAATGTCAATGGGGCACTTACGTTCAACTGTAATTGGTAACTCAATTGCTAACTTGATGGCTAAGGTTAACTACAAGCCAGTTAAAATTAATCACTTAGGTGACTGGGGGACCCAATTTGGTAAGTTAATGTGTGCTTACGAAATGTGGGGAAGCGAAGCTGAAATTAAGGCTGACCCAATTGCAACCTTACTTAAATACTACGTTCGTTTCCACGAGGAAGCAGAAGCTAAGCCTGAATTAAATGACCAAGCACGTCATTGGTTTAAGCGACTAGAAGATGGGGACGCAGAAGCTACCCGCCTATGGAAGTGGTTTAGGGAAGAATCCCTCAAGGAATTCATGGAAGTTTACGACGAATTAGGAATCAGCTTTGATTCCTACAATGGGGAAGCCTTCTACAACGACAGGATGGATGAAATCGTTGAATTGTTAGAAGAAAAGCACCTACTTAAGGAAAGTCAAGGGGCACAAATTGTTGATTTAGACAAGTACAACTTGAACCCAGCTTTAATTAAGCGGTCTGATGGTGCGACCCTTTACATCACTCGGGACTTAGCAGCTGCCTTATACCGGAAACGGACTTATGACTTTGCACAATCTCTTTATGTAGTAGGGAATGAACAAACTAACCACTTTAAGCAATTAAAGGCAGTTTTAAAGGAAATGGGTTATGATTGGTCCGACGATATCCACCACATTCCATTTGGTTTGATTACTTCTGGTGGGAAGAAGTTGTCGACTCGGGCTGGACGGGTAATCTTACTGCAAGAAGTGCTTAACGATGCGGTTAACTTGGCTACTAAGCAAATTGAAGAAAAGAACCCTACTTTGGCTAACAAGGCTGAAGTTGCCCACCAAGTTGGGGTCGGAGCGGTTGTCTTCCACGACCTTAAGAATGAACGCTTGAATAACTTTGACTTTGATTTGGAAGAAGTTGTGCGCTTTGAAGGTGAAACAGGTCCTTACGTTCAATACTCACGTGCACGGGCTATGAGTATTTTAAGAAAAGCAGGGGTGGATGCTGATGCCGTAACAGGTTCATATGACTTAAACGACCCTGAAGCATGGGAAACACTCCGCTTATTAGGAGACTTCCCAGCAATCGTTAAACGGGCGGTGACAGAATATGAACCATCTGTTGTGGCTAAGTATGCAATTCATTTAGCCAAGGCCTTCAACAAGTACTATGCTCACTCACGGATTTTAGCCGATGATGAGCAAAAGCAAGCACGGTTGGCAATGGTTGCCGCCGTGGCGACTGTCTTGAAGGAAGCCCTTCGTCTTTTAGGTGTCGGTGCTCCTGACGAAATGTAAATTAGTAAGTATGAGTCATCCTTGAGGGTGGCTCATTTTTTTGTAATAAATTTGTTAAAAAAGGATTTGTTAGTTATTTTAAGGATTTAGAGGCTAAAAAACGAATCAAATCCTTAAAACTGAAAAAATAATCCTAAGCTGAATATACAAGGATAGCCACAAAGAAATTTATAAAATTTAAATTATAGATACCATACGAAAGGCTAGGTAGCCTAAAAGTTGTGGCAAATCTAAAATCTGTTAGTGAAAAAATGAACTGAAAGTCAACTTGCCTATTTAAATGTATATACAAGCGTTAAAAAACACTCTGAAATTAAAACGCTACCAATGATTTTTGTTTCCGTTAAAAGCTTATTATAGCGGGGATAATTTTAATTTACTTTCTAAAATTTATAGTAAATTTGAAAGGTAACGCTAGTAGGCAGGCCACCCTTAACCAAGAAATGCTGACCTACTTTAATGACGGGACCGTCACCGGTAAATTTAGTGCCGCTTTAGACCGAGCTGTTAGAGAAGTTAAAAATGACGCAAAGAAGGACGTGCTGAAGAGCGCATGGAAACTATCAAGGGTTTAGTCAAACTTAATTTTACCAAAGAACAAATCATTGATTTTTTGATTTAAAATTTTAATCTAAATCAACAAGAGGCTAGCCAAGCCTATAATCAAGCCACGGCTACAGCTTAACTAAACACTAACTATTCCTGCTAAAGCTAACCTTTTATTGTTTTTTCGCCAGACTCTGGGTACGAATGACTTCGAACCCGGAGTTTTTTTGTGAGAATTTTTCTAAAAGGAAGGTTTTTAGATTCAAAGTTAGCAAAAAGATCCTAGAAAGGCACGCTGATTTCGTAGAGTCCTTTGAAAATATTGCCCCAGCGTTTTAGACAAAGTCTTTTTAATTATAATTCCGAAAAAGACTTGCGTTTATCTTAAGAAAGCGTTACCATTAGTTTGTAATAATTAAAAGGTTTTACGTAGTTTTATTAAGTAGAAAGTAGTGATTAGAATGGCTAACAAGATTGCAGTTTTAGGCAGTATTAATATCGATACCACTTACCGGGTTAACGAATTTCCTAAACCAGGGCAAACTATCCAAGCTCTAAGTAAGAGTTCAACCGGTGGAGGCAAGGGCAATAACCAAGCAGTAGCTGCTGCTCGCTCAGAAGCGCAGACCTATTTCATTGGGATGGTCGGAACTGACGATGAGGGCAAATTTATGCTAGAAAATTTAGCAGAAGAGGGAATCAATACTGATTTAATCAGCCAAAATAAAGAAATTGGTACCGGGACGGCCCTAGTTACTTTAAACTCAGCCGGACAAAATGACATCATGGTTTACGGTGGGGCCAACCAAGCAATGACTACCGAGGTTTTAACCGGAAGTGAGGCAGTGCTGGCACAAGTCGACTTTTTGCTAGCACAAAATGAAACTCCCCAAGAAGTAACGCTAGCGGCTTTTAAATTAGCTAAGAGTCTAGGAGTGACAACTATTTTTAACCCAGCGCCAGCAGGTAAAATTATGCCGGCTCTTTTGGAATACACCGATATCATTATTCCTAACGAAACTGAGTGCCAAGCACTAACAGGAAGTGAAATTACGGATGAGGAAAGTATGCAGGCAGCTGCGAACGCCTTTAAAGAAATGGGGGTAGGTACGCTTTTAATTACGCTGGGCTCAAAGGGTGTTTATTACTCTACCCCAAGTTCTCAAGGCTTAGTTCCAGCTTTCAAGGTGCAAGCACTCGACACGACCGCGGCCGGTGACACTTTTATCGGGGCATTAGCATCCCAACTAAGCAAAGACTTGAGTAATATTGTTCCTGCCTTAACTTATGCCCAAAAGGCCTCTAGTTTGGCTGTTCAAAAGATGGGGGCGGCTTCGTCGATTCCTAGTGCAGAGGAGATTTTGGCACAACTTAAATAACCTGTAGTATCAAGAATAAATTGGAGTAAGTGTATTTTTTTGCTCTATTTTTAAAAGGTTTTACCATTAAAATAACTAGTTTTGTTTTTACAAAATTTCAAAATAAAAGTTTACAAAAGTTCAAACATGAGTTATTATGAAATCGTTATCAAAATAAAGGAGATGCTTTCATGAATTTAGCAAAGTACATTGATCACACTATTTTGGCGCAAGATGCTACTAAGGTGGACGTAGATAAGATTATTGCAGAAGCTAAGGAATATAACTTTGCTTCTGTTGTAGTAAATCCGTATTGGGTAGCTTATGTAGCTGATAAACTCAAAGGAACTGGAATTAATACAGTTACGGTAATCGGATTCCCTTTGGGTGCTAATACAACGGCCACTAAAGTCTTTGAAGCAAATGAGGCGTTAAAAAACGGTGCAGATGAAATTGACATGGTTCTTAATGTGGGTGAATTAAAAGCTGGAAATAATGATGCTGTCTACCATGATATTAAAGAAGTTGTTACTGCGGGCCACAATCTAGGCAAGAAGGTGAAGGTAATCATTGAAACCTGCTTACTAACAGATGATGAGAAAGTCTTAGCTTGTGAACTTTGCAAAAAGGCTCAGGCTGATTTTGTTAAAACTTCAACTGGTTTTTCAAAAGCAGGGGCCAAGGTAGAAGATGTAGTACTAATGAAGCGAACGGTTGGTAATGACTTAGAAGTCAAGGCTTCAGGTGGAATTCATAGCAAAGAAGATGCGCTAGCAATGATTGAAGCCGGTGCAAGTCGATTAGGTGCTAGTTCTGGGGTTAAGATAATGAACAGCTAAAGAATGGAGGTAAGGGTATGAGATTTAAGAGAGTGTTTACAGTAGTCATAGATTCAGTTGGTATTGGTCAAGCAAGTGATGCGGCTCAATTTAACGATGAAGGTGCTGATACATTAGGACATATTGGAGAATTTTGGCAAACGAATTTAAAACTTCCTAACTTAGAAAAATTGGGATTGGGTAATATTAGAAGTGAAAATCCACTTAAGGGAATTAAAGTAGTTACCAATCCTATGGGCTACTACGGTAAGATGCACGAAACCTCGGTTGGAAAAGATAGTATGGATGGCCATTGGGAAATGATGGGTTTGCCAGTAACAGAGCCATTAGGTTTCTTCCCCCAAGGTTTTCCGGCTGAATTAATTGATAAGATCGAAAAATTTAGTGGTCGCAAGGTAATTGTAAATAAACCATATTCCGGCACAGAGGTTATCCATGATTATGGCGAAGAGCAGCTAAGGACAGGTGCACTGATTGTTTATACTTCAGGCGATTCTGTTTTACAAATTGCGGCTAATACAGCGGTTATTTCCCTAGATGAATTATATAAAATTTGTGAGTATGTTCGGTCTTTAACAGTGTCTAAATACCGGATTGGAAGAATAATTGCTAGACCATATGTTGGTGATAACAAGGACAATTTTAAGCGGACGGCAGACCGCCATGATTACACCCTTGAACCAACTGATTTAACAGATTTAGATAGATTAAAAAATGCAGGCTTTGATGTGTTAGCAGTTGGAAAGATTAATGATATTTTTTCAGGACATGGTATTACTCAAGGAGTACACACGAGCAGTAACCACGAAGGAATGTTAATGACCATCGCTAATGCCAAGAAAGATTTTAATGGATTTAGTTTTACTAACTTAGTTGACTTTGATGCGATGTATGGACATCGGCGTGATTGTAAAGGCTATGGCCAGGCGTTAATGGAATTTGATCAGGATTTAGGGAATCTAATTGAACAGTTAAATGAAAGCGATTTATTAATAATAACTGCTGATCACGGAAATGATCCTGGTTTTAGAGGGACTGATCATACTAGAGAGTACGTACCGTTGTTGGCTTACAGCCCAAGTTTGGTAAAAAGTGGTTCCTTAGGAATTAGACAAACATATGCTGATTTAGGAGCAACTATTTTAGCTAATTTTGGCGTTGAGGGTAATGGAATTGGTAAAAGCTTTTTGGATGAATTGAAGTAAGGGGCGATTTTAAATGAGTACACATATTGAAGCTAAAGTTGGAGATATTGCTCCGATCGTGTTGTTGCCAGGTGATCCTTTAAGAGCTAAATATATTGCGGAAACCTTTTTAGAAAATGCGGTTTGTTATAACACTGTTCGTAATGCTTTTGGTTATACGGGGATGTATAAAGGCCAGCGAGTTTCTGTTCAAGCAACTGGCATGGGCATTCCGTCTATTTCAATCTATGCGAATGAGTTAATCAATGAATACCATGTAAAAGTTCTTATCCGGGTGGGAACATGTGGAGCAATGGATCCTAACGTTCATGTTAGGGATGTTTTAATTGGACAAAGCGCTAGCACAGACTCAGCTATTATTAAAAATATATTTGGAAGGGATATTTATTATGCCCCCACTGCTAACTTCGAATTAGTTCAAAAGGCATATTTAGCAGCACAAACAAACCAAATTGCGGTAAAAGTTGGCAATATTCTGTCAGAAGATCGCTTTTATAATGATGAGATAGATCGGCAAAAGTTAATTGATTATGGAATTTTGGCCTCCGAAATGGAAGCAGCTGCTCTATATACAATAGCAGCTAAAAACAAGGTAGCTGCTTGTGCTGTATTGACTGTAAGTAATCACATTATGACTGGTGAGGAAACTAGTGCACAGGAAAGAGAGCGTTCGTTTAATGACATGATTAAAGTGGCTTTAGAAGCTACTCTATAGGAGGGGCAGAAATTATGTATTTAGCTATTAATATTTTAGGGTTAATTGTCTTCTTAGCAATTGGTTATTTATTTTCAAAGGATCGTAAGAATATTAAGTGGAAATCTATTGGAATTATGGTTGCGTTAAATTTAGTTTTAGCCTGGTTTTTGACAGGATTTCCAATTGGACGAATGATTGTTAAGGGAGCTTCGGATGGATTTAATGCCTTAGTACAGGTTTCTTACATAGGGATTGCCTTTGCCTTTCCAGATTGGGTACATGTTAAGCAGATGAATTTCTTCACTAGTTCATTGTTACCCATTTTAATGATTGTTCCTTTGTTTGATATCCTAACCTACATAGGGGTATTACCTTGGATTATTAAGTGGATTGGACGTGGGTTATCCAAAATTACCGGGCAACCAAAGTTTGAGTCATTCTTCTCTGTGGAGATGATGTTTTTAGGGAATACGGAAGCATTGGCGGTATCCTCATTGCAACTAAAACAGATGAGTGCGCCAAGAAACCTAACGCTAGCGATGATGTCAATGTCATGCGTAACTGCTTCTATCATTGGTGCTTATACTAGCATGATGCCTGGTCAGTTTATTTTGACAGCGATTCCAATTAATGTTATCAATGCTTTAATTGTAACAAATATGTTAAATCCGGTAACTGTAACTCCCGCTGAAGATACCATCGCTAAAATTGGTGGTTCAGCGAGTGAGGGCGAAGATAGTACAGGAGAACGCGAGCCTTTCTTCTCTTTTCTTGGGGATTCAATTTTAGGCGCTGGTAAACTAATTTTAATCATTGCAGCAAATGTTATCGCGTTTGTCGCTTTAGCTGCACTAATTGATAAGTTATTGGGCTTAATAAACTCTCACCTAAGTTTAGAAAATATTTTGGGAGTAGTAATGTTCCCACTAGCATGGTTGATGGGCTTGAATGTTCATGATACTTTCCAATTTGCTCAGTATATGGGAACTAAGTTAGTTACAAATGAGTTTGTGGTCATGGGACAAGTAACCAATATTATTGATAGCTTTGCACCTCATTATAAAGCAGTGTTGACTGTCTTCTTAACTTCATTTGCAAATTTCTCAACGCTCGGAATGATCATTGGTTGTTTCAAAGGCTTAGTCAATAAAGAAAAGAATAATCTAATTGCTAAAAATGTTGGCTATCTTTTGTTATCAGGTATTTTGGTATCGCTTTTATCCGCAGCTACAGTCGGAATTTTTGTGTGGTAATTATGATGATTAAAGAGAGAATAAAGCTTAATTTAACAACTGTAAAAAAGGATATTATTGCTGGTATTACTAGTTTTTTTGCAATTTCATATATCGTTATTGTCAATCCATTAATTTTGAGCGACGCAGGAATTCCTGCCAATTTAAGTGTATTTGCAACGATTTTTTCTTCGGTGTTGGGATGCTTGATAATGGCACTATGGGCTGACTCTCCGATAATTATAACCCCTGGTATGGGAGTTAATGCATTTTTTACTTATACCGTTGTAGTGGGGATGAAGTTGGATTGGCAACAGGCTGTTGCAATTTCGATTTTCTCAAGTCTGATTTACCTCCTAATTGCTTTTAGTAAGGTTAGTGATTATTTGGCGGCTAAAATCCCAGCTAGCTTAAAGACGGGTATTACCGTTGGGATTGGTTTATTCCTAGTAACAATCGGTTTAGAAAAAGCCCACCTAATAAAGTCGGGGGGTAAGCAAGCTCTATTAGCTCCGGGTAATTTAACTGATCCGACGGCACTATTATCTTTGGCTGGGTTAATAATAACCTTGATTTTCTTTTTAAAAAAAATTCCAGGTGGCTTTATTTTAGGGATAATCAGCACGAGTTTAATTGCCCTTGTTTTAAATATTAGCCAGGAAAAGACGACAGATATAAGCCTTAGCCAGCTGGGCAGTTATGGACAACTTCTTTTTAAAGGGGATTTTAGTCAGTTTTTGTCACTTAAATTTTTATTGGCGGTTTTTTCCATGACGATGATATTAGTTTTTGAGTCAATGGGAATTTTAGAGGGACTATTGACTGACAAATCAAAGTTTAAACGTTCGTTTCAAGCCAGTGCGGTCGCCACGTTCATGTCAGGTTTTCTTGGAACTAGCCCAACTGTTGCTGCAGCAGAAAGTGCCTCAGGGATAGAAAGTGGTGGTAAGAGTGGAGTAGTTTCGCTGACAGCAGGGTTATTATTCTTAGCATCACTTTTTGGAATTTCTTTACTGGCATATGTACCTGAAGCAGCTATTGCACCGGTAATTATTATTACTGGGGCATTAATGATGAAAAATTTAGCTTCTATAAACTATAATGACTTTACAGATTGGTTTCCTTCGTTTTTAATAATTGTATTGATACCTTTAACGGGTTCAATTTCTACAGGCTTAGCTTTTGGATTTGTTAGCTACCCACTAGTTAAATTGATTGTAGGTAAACACGTTGAGGTAGAACCGATACTTTATCTATTAGGAAGTCTATTTTTAATCGAATTAATTTGTAATGCTGTTTTAGTTTAAAGGAGTGCATGAACATGAGTAAAACTGATGATAAGTCGAAATTGAAGAAGGCTTTAGAAGTAGCAAGGCTTTATTATGAAGCCAAACTAGGTCAAGTCGAGATTGCAGAAAAACTTGGAATTTCACGGCCGACAATTTCACGCTTGCTTCAGTTTGCTCAAGAAGAAGGAATTGTTCAAATAAAAGTAGTGGATCCTTTTTTCAGTATTAGTAAGTTAGAACAACAATTATGTAAGAGATACGACTTAAAGCAAGTAAAAATAGTTTATGCAGATGAAAAAAATTTACAAGAACAACTAGGGAAAAAAGCAGCCAGCTATTTGGAAGAAATAGTCACTGATGACGACATTATTGGCGTTAGTTGGGGAAAAACAATGAACGAAGTAGCTAGGTCGCTGAAAATTCAAAGTGCGACGGGAGTTAAGGTTGTAGAACTAAAAGGTGGTATTACCTATACACCCACTCCGATTTACATTGAACGGGTATTAAAAAATTTTGAACGGGCTTTTAATACCACGGCTTATAAAATGCCATTACCGGTTGTTTTTGAAAATAAACAGACGCATGATATTGTTTTGCAAGATCGTTATATAAAACAGCTAATCGAGTTAGGAAAGCAAGCTAACATAGCTTTATTTACGGTCGGAACCGTCAGAGATGATGCTTTACTTTTCCAAACTGGTTATTTTAACAAAGCAGAAATAAGAAAAATCCAAGCTAATGCTTGTGGAGATATTTGTTCTCGTTTTTATGATGAACAAGGGCAGATAGCTGTTGAAGAGATCAATAATCGAACAGTTGGAATTAAGTTAGAAGACCTAAAGAATAAAGATTACTCAATTTTAATTGCCGGTGGTAAACGAAAATATCAGGCAATAAAAGGTGCACTTATAGGTGGATATGCGAACTGTTTAATTACAGATGTTGAAACAGCTAAAACCTTACTTAGTGAATAGATATCTCCCTAAATCACGGGAGGAATTATAATGATTCGAATGGTAGATGTTATTGATCATAAAAGAAATAAACACCCTTTGAGTAAAGAAGAAATTATGGCTTTTGTGGAAGGTTACACTCAAGGAAAGATACCAGACTATCAGGCTAGTGCACTGTTGATGGCAATTTACTTTAACGGAATGACCTCAGAAGAACAAGCTAATTTAACCATGGAGATGTTAGCTTCTGGTGATAAGCTTGATTTAAGAGATATTCCTGGAATCAAGGTGGATAAGCACTCAACCGGTGGTGTGGGTGATAAGACTAGTATCCCGCTGGCTCCAATGATAGCTGCACTGGGAATTCCGGTTCCAATGATTTCAGGTAGAGGGCTAGGTCATACTGGTGGTACTTTAGATAAGTTAGAAGCAATCCCTGGCTTTAGGGTGGAACTCAGTGAAAGTGAGTTTAAAGAACAAGTAGCTAAAATAAAAGTAGCTATTGTAGGAGCTACAGGGAACGTGGCACCCGCCGATAAAAAGATCTATGCTTTACGCGATGTAACTGATACGGTTGACTCTATTCCTTTAATTGCAAGTTCCATTATGAGTAAGAAGATTGCTTCAGGAACAGATGCACTAGTATTAGACGTTAAAACGGGTAGCGGAGCATTTATGAAAGAGGAGCAGGATGCTACGGCCTTAGCTCACGCCTTAGTAGAGATTGGCAAGAGTGTAGGAATGAAGTGCATGGCGGTAATTTCGGATATGAATCAACCTTTAGGTAATATGGTTGGAAATTCGCTAGAAATTCAAGAATCTATTGAAATTCTAAAGGGGAGGGGGCCTAAAGATATTACTGACTTAGTCTTAACATTAGGGAGCCAGATGGTTGTTTTAGCTGGTAAAGCCGATAATTTAGAAACTGCTAGGAAGATGTTAGTTGAGGTAATTAATAACGGCGAAGCGTTAGCGACATTTAAAAAGATGATTACCGCGCAAGGTGGAAATTCAGCTGTAGTTGACAATTATAAGCTGTTACCACAAGCGCAGTATAAAATTGAATTACCTGCTAAGACAACAGGATATATTTCCAAAATGGTGGCGGATGATATTGGAGTAGCTGCCATGCTTTTAGGTGGTGGACGCCAATCAAAGGAAGATAAAATAGACTACGCAGTTGGACTTGAGTTGCATAAAAAAGTAGGCGATAGTGTTCAACGTGGTGACAGTATTTTAACTATTTACAGTAATAATGAAAACGTTGATAATATTAAGGATATTTTATATAATAGTATCAAAATTAGTGATGAGAGGACGCACTTACAACTAATTCATCAAATCATCAAATAAAGAAGGTAGTTAGTATGACCAAGATAATTTTTGATTGTGACCCAGGCATTGACGATGGGGTTGCACTAGCAGTAGCTCTAACAGACCCAGCGCTTGAACTCGAATTGATATCAACTGTTGCTGGAAATGTAACCGTTGACAAAACAAGCAAGAACGCTTTGAAATTAGTCGAATTTTTTAACAAGGAAGTCCCTGTAGCCGCGGGGGCTAAGAAGCCATTAATCAAGCAATACGAAGATGCCAGTCATATCCATGGCCAATCTGGAATGGATGGCTATGATTTCCCTGAACCTCAGCAGACGGTGACGGCCAAAGATGCAGTGGTGGCTATGCACGAATTGCTTCAAGCTAGCCCGGAACCACTGACGATTCTAGCCACCGGTGCTTACACTAACTTGGCCCTCTTACTGGCACAATATCCTGAAGACAAGGCGAAGATTAAGCAAGTCATCTTAATGGGCGGGACCCTTTCACGAGGCAATATGTCCAGTGTGGCCGAATTTAATGTTTATAGCGATCCCCAAGCAGCTGAAATTGTCTTTAAGTCAGGCCTTGATTTAGTAATGGTCGGCTTAGACGTCACCTTAAAAGGTCGAATTACTGAAGCCAGTCAACAAGCCATTGCTAAGTGTGGGCCAGCAGGGCAAATGCTTGATGGTATTATCAGTGCTGATGGTGATAAGACGGAAGCTGGGACGGCCATCCATGACCTCCAAACTGTCTTTTACCTCCAACATCCAGAGGCTTTTACAACCAAAGATTACTGGGTAGATGTTGTGACTGAGGGACCAGCCCTAGGCGCAACTGTTGCGGATGTTAGAGCAGCCTATCACAAAGAAACCAATGTCAAGGTTTGCTTAGACATTGATACAGACGCGTTTAATGAATGGTTTGTTAACAAAGTTAAGGACAATATGTAGTAAGTCTAAATATCACAAAGTCGCTCCTTATGTTGAATCAATCAGCATAAGGGGCGACTTTTGCAATGTTTGGCTCTGCCCAAAACTTTGAGTGCATCATTTTCAAAGAATTCTAAGAAATCAGCGCGATTTTCTTAGAGTTCTTTTTCTTTGGCTTGAAGTTCAACCAAAGAATGATGCGTTTCTTCATGTTGGTGAAATTGGGCATACCAAAACTAAGGCGTCTAAGTAACTTGATTTTACGGTTGATTCCTTCAATCGGGCCATTTGAGTATTTAGCAAATTTAGGATTAGCGGCATTCAAAACGTGGGCCAGATTTTTATCTGTTGTTAAGGTATTTAAGGGTTGAATTAAGTGATTATTGTCGATATTCTTAATGTTTTTAGGGTAAGCGCCCCCGTGTTTCTTAGTCCACTGAGCCTTTTGAACGCTAACTTGCTTAAAACTTTGTTTAAAGGCACGAAGGCAGCGAGCTAAAGTAAGGACATCATTACAGATAATGGCACGATGAAGTTTATGAATAACATTGTGTGATAGTAGTAATTCTTCTGATAATTCAAGAGCTTCACTAACAATTTGCGCATCAGTCATTGAACATTTAAGCTGTCTGCGATAGCGTGGATGTTCATTGTTAAGCTTGGCAGGGTCAAGAAGGAAAAGACGCCAATGACATTTGAACAGGTTGTATTCAACTGAAGGTTTGGCAAAGAGTTTCATCTTCTTAATGCGTTCATGATTAAAAGCTTGGTTAACCATTTTGATGATATGGAAACAATCTATGATAATTTCAGTATTAGGAAAGAGGCGCTCGGCAACACTAGAGTAATAAGCATTTAAATCGGTAGTGACCGTTTTAACCCTAGCCCTTTGGGCTAGAGAAAAGCCGTTAAAAAATTTTCCGATATTATAGCTAGACTTTCCAGGAAGTAGTGTGACCAAGGTATGTTTCACAGCATCAATGCAGATAAAAGACAGTTGGTTGTCGTTAGTTCTAACCTCATCAAAACATAGATGTTCGGGTAGTGAATCATGGAGGGTGAAGCTAGAGAGTGTAACTGACTCATTAAGGACGTTCACAACGGTAGAAGGGGTGTAACCGTGATATTCAACGGCTTTAGAGCCGCAAAAAATACAAGTAGGTCTTTGGGGAAATTTAAGTTTAGCCGGAACAAATAAGGCTCTATCAAACTTTTTATAAGGCTCAACATGTGGCATTTCATCCATGATTAGTTCTTTAGAAGTTATATTTAAGTAGAGATGATTAATTTGGTTGATTTCGTCCTGGTGTGATGAAAGTGTGTTATAATAATTTTCGAAGTTTATTTTGTGCATCCCCTTTAATATTTGTTTGGTCGCTTATATTATAAATGGAGAAAGCTCAGAATGGGCTTTTTTTGATATTTTTTCTCATAAAGAATGAAAAACTCTGGGTGCGAAATCGTTCACACCCAGAGTTTTGTGGAGACCCCCTTTTTTTAATGTCACTTTGAGTCTAACTCTGTTAGGCCATTTTTGTTGATTATTACGAACTAGCAATTCGAGTAATTAATTATGCTACTGACAACTTTAAATTAAAAATAGTCCCAAGCGCCGTATTAATTTATTGGCGCTTGGGACTATTTTTTGTAAAGAAATTATCTGGTAGTAAGGTTAACCCCTATTACACTATCTAATTATAGATAATTGGGGGCGAAAAACTATTAGAAAAAGCGACTTTAGATTTGAATTTCAGCCAAAAAGCAACTTTAGAGTTAATAGTTTTACTACATTAAGCTAAAGTTCGTTAGCTGAATCAATGCTGATTGATACTGCCTTAGCACTGTTAATGGCGGCAAAAGCGTCCTCAAAACTAACGCAATTAGTAGTTGAAGTTTCCCAAGGGACTAGTGCTATTTTAGAGCTAGCGCAAGTAAATAAACAACCGCTTGAGTTGAGCGCGGGTAAACACGTATTCAAATTATAGTAAGCTAGTTATTAATAACGAACCCTAGGTTAAACCAGTTAATGATTACCTAGGGTTCGGTTATTTTTTAAGTAGGATCAGTGAATGGGTGTATAATGAGTAAGTGAATATCCATAAGAGGTGAAGTTTTATGAAAGCAGCTGAATGTACTACAATTTTAGTGGGAAAGAAGGCCTCACTTGATGGCTCGACACTGATTGCGCGCAGTGAAGATGGGGGTAGAGAAATCTTACCTGAAAGTTTTAAGGTGGTCTTACCTGAGGATCAACCGCGCCACTATAAGAGTGTCCTTACTGGCTGTGAGGTTGAATTGCCCGGTGAACCTTTGCGGTATACCAGTGTTCCAGATGTACATGGCAAGTATGGCGTGTGGGCCGCGGCTGGAATTAATGAAGAAAATGTTGCAATGACGGCGACTGAAACGATTACAACTAATGCGCGGATTCAAGGGATTGACCCACTCTTAGTCGATGACGGCTTGGGCGAAGAAGACTTTGTTACCCTTACGCTTCCATACATTCATAGTGCGCGTGAGGGGGTCTTGCGTGTAGGTGAGTTACTGGCAAAATATGGAACCTATGAAATGAACGGTATGGCCTTTTCTGACAAAGATGAGATTTGGTACTTGGAGACGATTGGTGGACATCATTGGGCGGCTAGAAGAATTCCAGATGATGCTTACGTTGTGGCTCCTAACCGCTTTAATATTGACGAGTTTGACTTTGAGTCACCTGATTTTATGGCCTCTGCGGATTTGCAGGCTATAATCGCTGACTATAAGCTTAATCCAGATTTCGAAGGTTATAATTTACGTCACATATTTGGTAGTGCAACCGTCAAGGACACTCATTATAACAATCCGCGTGCTTGGTACGTTCAACACTACTTTGATCCTAACTCACAAACCACCCCGCTAGATCAGGACCAGCCGTTTATTGTACATGCCGATCGTAAAATTAGTGTTGACGACATTATGTTTTTGATGGCTTCTCATTATCAAAATACGCCGTACGATGTCTATGGAGACCAAGGTACAGCGGCGGAAAAGAAACGTTTTCGCCCAATTGGAATCAACCGTAATTTTGAAACGCATATTTTACAAATCCGTAATGATGTGCCGGCTGGGTTAGCGGGTGTGCAGTGGCTTGGTTTTGGGCCTAACACATTTAATGCAATGGTGCCATTTTACACTAACATTGTGGATACCCCTGCTTCTTTTAGGGACACAGGCTCAAAATTCAATTTGCAAAGTATTTTTTGGTTGAATAAGTTAATGTCGCAGTTGGGTGATACTAACTTTAAGCTTTACGGTGAGCTAGAGAGTGCATTTGAACAAAAAACCGTAGCTGCTTGCTATCAAGTTCAACACCAAACAGATAAACTGGCTCGAGAATTACAAGGCACCCAACTCCAAGCTTGCCTAACTAAGGCTAACCAAGAGATGGCAGATTTAACCTTTGCTAATACGGTTGAGCTTTTGGGAAAGATGGTTGAAGAAGGACATGCACATATGCAACTTAAATATGATTTACTTGATTAATTAGCCCAAATTGCATTAGAAATACCGGCGCCGTACTAATTGTAAGATTAGTTGGCGAGTTTAACTTAATGAGGTGGTTAGTTGTGAATCAAAGGGAAGAACTCATTCGGTTATGGTTTCAGATGTGGCTGCAAAAGAAAGATTTAGGAATTTTGAAGCTTTTTACGGCTAATGCCATTTATGTTGAAAGTTGGGGACCTAAGTATCACGGTAATGCAGAAATTAAGCACTGGTTTGATGAATGGAACACGCGTGGAACCGTGCTTTCCTGGGAGATTGGCCAGTTTTTCCATAAACAAAATCAAACTGTGGTTGAATGGCAGTTTAGATGTCAAATGAAAAACAGCGAAGTCACGGAATTCGATGGAATTTCGCTGCTTAAGTGGACTAAAGATAATAAGGTTCAGTTTCTAAAAGAATATGGCTGCAAAAGTGATAACTATGATCCTTACCAAGTGGCGGCGGATAGACCGCAATTTAGGGATGAAAAGGTAGACTGGCTGTAAGCATTGCTTAAGCTAAATTCTTAGCTGAACTATAAAAAACGTGATTATTAATAAATTAAAACAGGCTGTAAGGGCACATTGCTTACTTTTACAGCCTGTTTTTTTTAGTTATTGAATTCAGCTAGGTGTTTAGGGTCGACCTGTTCACTTCTAGAGGCAAGGGGACTCCAGTAGGTAAGGCCTTCGTTATTCAAGACTAAGCCCCATTGACCAGGGTTATTTGGTAAGTCGGTAAATTCAAAGAGGAAGTCCTTCTTACGCGGAAAGGCACTCGAAATGCTATCCAAGGTGTTGAAACCGTGTTTAGTGGTGATAATTAGCCCACTATCGACAATTGCAATTTGACTAAGAGTTTCTTTAGCGGTAACAAGGGTGTCTAAAATGATGTAGTCCCCAATACTTACACGCACATTGTCACTGGCTGAGAGAATGTCCTTTAAAGCCAATTGGTAGCTAGGGGCTAGTGCTAGTGGCTCCGTTAAATAATTCCAACTGGTTTGACCGTCCTTGTTGTGGGCAATGATAGTTGGAGCTTGAATAACCAAACGACCTTCTTCGTCGCTAGCACCTGGAATGAAGTCGACGACTAAGCCGCGGACGAGGATGTTTTGATTTTGGTAGTCGGTAAGGTTGGTTAATTGGTCAGTAGCTTTTAAGTTAGCATCCGCTAAGATGTAGCCTTGCAAAAGCCGGGCCAAAGCCTTGCGTTCAGGGTAAAGTTGGGCCGGGAAAGTGGCGATGTTAGTCGGATTATCACTTTGCTTAACCTTTTGTAGCAGTTTAGTTGCCTCATTTATGAACTGTTCTTGGGAGATAAAGTTCATAGGGGTAATGGCACTGTCCGTCTTTTTAATACCAGTTACTTTCCGTTCGTTAGCCTTTTTTTGGTGAAGTAATTTTTTATTACTGAGTTTCTTTTTTGCCATGATTAACCTCGTTTGCTAAAAGTTTCTAGTTAAAAGTATAAGGTCAAATTGCTGGTCTGTCTAGGGAAAATAAGGATTTTAGTAAAAGGGTTTTGCACAAAATATAGTGCCATTCTAAAAATAGAATACAATATGTAGTGGGAAGAGGCTTGTATTTACACTAAACCTTGGGTATAATTAAGCACGTTGTTTTGCAAAACTAGATTAAGCTTGATCAAATTTAGCATGAAGGGTAAGAGAAGATGTTTGCACGTTACTATGACGTTTTAACTAATTTTAGCAGTTATTCAAAAAATATTTTTAGAAAGGGCTACTTTGCGTGGTTATGGCAACAATGCCAAGGATGGGGAAGATTTTCTTATGGGTTGTTAGGCTTTAACTTTATCTTGCAAGTTATTTCTTTAGGACAGTCCTTTAAGCAAACGCCGCTACTAGCTGTAATTGCTTTTATTGGGGGGAACCTCTCAGTTGCTTGTGTAATCGGAATTTCTAACCGGTCAGGAATTCAGGGCTGGGCCGGGGCAATTTCTGCCTTAGCGATTGCAACGACGGGCTTTATTGCCGGTAATTACGCGACAGCCTTTGAACAATTAGGGTATTTAATCTTTTTGGATTTATTTTGTATCTTAGATCCTAAATGGAATGATGACATTCAAGTGGAAAAATTTGAATCAGGACTTGAGTGGATTAAATATGGCCTATTTTTCCTCGTAACTTGGTTAATAACCTACTTACTTTTTAGTTTGACAAGTGATCCGCGGGTCTTTTTAGATAGTTTAAACCTTGCAATGGCAATTACCGGTTCTTTGTTAGAATTAAACCGGAAAAGGGAGCAATTCTTTGTGTGGACGCTAGCATCCCTGTTTACGATTGCATTGTGGTTTCAAACGATGCTTCAAGGTGACGGCAACTTTGCGTTGATTTTTAGTTACAGTGTGTTCTTTTTGAACGATATGTATGCCTTATTTAGCCGTAAAGGCTGGTTTAGATTAGCTGAATAAAAATTACCCAGTAAGAATGGTGCTAAATTCTTACTGGGTAATTTTTTAGGCTAGTTAGAAGACCTTGAATGGTGGGAAAGGTTGAGCCATCGGGTGATTAAAGTTGAAATCTTTTAGGGGACTAAAGTCATTAGGCTCTAACCAGGTAGTTACTCCCCGCGCTAACATTAGGTTGGCCTCATAGGCTGACTTATCTTTTTTGGTGAAGGGGAGTAAGACGATAGGTTTATGGAGGGCGACGAACATGCCAATTTCCATGCAAATTCCTTCGTCAATTTGATCCATGTCGTATAAAGCAACGCAGACATCGGAAGTTCCTACCGCGTTGAGGTCGTTATTGTAAGTGGCAATTTGCCATTCGAGGCTGCCAAAGACACCAGCAGGATCGGAGTCTATCCGTGCGTCTTTATATTGGAAATCGAATGGTTGGTGAACAACGCCAACAGTCGGGTTAGCTTCTAGTTGGGCTAAAGCTTGGGGAATGCGGGCCCGTTGTTCTTCGTTGAAGAAGCTAGTAGCCAAGTAAATTTTGGTGTTAGCAACTGGGTCGGTATTTTTCAAAGTGAAAACTTCCTTTCAATAATAATCTAAACTAAGTTTAGCATGATTAGCCACTAAGGTTAATCAGTATTTCCCGGGAAATTAGGGAATTCGATTGCGTAAGGGTGAAGGTAAGCCGGTGATAATTCTTAAAATTTCGTGGGCAAAGGCTTGGCTACTAATAGGACGAATCTTAGTTAGCCAGTTAAAGTACCCAGTCCGTATTAGGTTAGCGATGATGAGGGCCGGGTAATAATTACTAAGCCGCTTTTTAGAATAAACAATTCCAGGAAAAACACAAACGGCCCGCTGACCCAAGCGATTGTAAGCGTAAAGTTCAACTTCCTTTTTAGTCACCAGGTAATCCTTTAAGAAAAAGGGGGCGTAGTTAGCAGAAACATAAAGGAAGTTACCGGAGGTGTTAGCAAGAGTGTCAATGAGTTTTTTAGCAGGTAAGACGCTACTAGTCTGGTAGGTTATTTGTTTACGGCGATTCTCAAATAAAATGCCGACGCAGTCAATAACCCAGTCAGAAGTTTCAATTAGTTGCTGCCATGACGTATCGGCTAGTAAGTTGACGGCGTGGTAAGTAACGCCTGGAATAGAGGTTGGTCGCCGGCCAGTTTGTGACAGGCTGTGTAGTTCATATTCGGGGTGGTGCCTAAGCTCTGTCAAAATGCTTTGGCCAACCAGGCCGGTTCCCCCTGCGACTGTAATTTTCATTTAAATTCCCTCCATAAATTAAGAAAAATGCTTACGGTAAGTGGACGGACTGTAACCACTGTAACGCTTAAAGGCCTTAGAAAAAGTGAAGGTATCATGGTAGCCAACGAGGTCGGCAATCTCTTGGATACTTTGGTTACTGGAGGTCAATTTACTTTTGGCATCTTCCATCCGCATTTGGGTCAACAACTTTTGGGGACTCGTGTGTGCAAATTTTTGAAACAAGTTATAAATATAGCTACGTGAAAGCGATAAGGAGACACAAAGGTCTTCAATGGTGCAGTTATAGGTGTAATTATTTTCTAAGTAACGGACGGCAAGTTCAAATTGTTGGGCGGGTCGATTTTGGCTAGGGTCGGTGTTAGTGTGAGGAAATTCGGTTACGAGGTGGTAAAACATCTCGTAAGTTAAGTTTTCAACTAGTAGGTTGTTAGCCAGACTAGTTTTTTGGTGGAGGACCTCAAACAACCTTTGAAAGCTTTTAGCAAAGTTAGATTGGCTGGTGGCTTTGAGGTAGTAGTTTCCCGCTAGCTTAGAAGCTGCAAAAATATTGGCAATCTTAATCCCAGTTAACCCAATCCACGCATAGTGCCAAGGATTGGTAAAGCTAGCTTGGTAAAAGCAGGCCACCCCCTTAGGGAGTAAGAAAAAGTCGCCCGCCTTTAGGCTAACGGTCTTGTGGCCAGCGACCGAAAAATCCCCCTGACCGGCTAAAATATAGTGGAGGACATAGTTGTCTCGAATATTATTTCCGCGAAAGGCGTAGCCAGGTTGACATTTTTCCTGCCCAAAAAACAAGATGTTACTTTCAATTCCGTTTTGACTAAGAGTGTAGTATTCGTTATTCATCTTTTCTCCTTAACTAAAAATTTACTATTAAAATTACTATCTATAAAATGTCAAAATAATTAAATCACCAGTAAACTATTCTTTTATTAACAAGGATTATACAACTAATATGTCAATTTGTATACTAGGTAAATTGGCAAATAATAGAAATTTACGACCATGGCTTTAGTTAAATGTAACCGTTATATTATAAGTGTGATCACGAGTAGGAAATTAGATTTAAATTTGGAGGCTAAGTTATGTCAACAACTAATAAAAAGATGAGTATGGGGCAACGGCTTGCCTATGCTTTTGGGGCATTTGGTAATGACGCCTTTTATGGCTTACTGTCAGGTTACTTAATTGTTTTTATCACGTCACACTTATTTAACACCGGTAATAAAGCCTTGGATAACCACATGATTTCACTGGTAACTTTGATTATCATGATCTTGCGTATTGTTGAGTTGTTTATTGACCCTTTTATTGGAAACGCTATCGACCGGACTAAGACCAAGTGGGGCCACTTTAGACCTTGGGTTGTTATTGGTGGGACTATCTCCGCGGTATTATTATTGCTATTATTTACGAGCTTAGGTGGATTATACGCTAAGAACGCCTTTGTTTACTTAGTTGTTTTTGCCATTATGTACATTACGATGGATATTTTTTATTCCTTTAAGGATGTTGGTTTTTGGTCAATGTTACCATCGTTAACAACTGATTCACGGGAACGGGAAAAAACAGCAACGTTTGCGCGCTTTGGTTCTACAATTGGTGGGGGCCTTGTTGGTGTGCTAGTTATGCCAGCGGTTATCTACTTTTCAGCTACCAAGACGACTTCAGGGGATAACCAAGGCTGGTTTGTCTTTGCAGCGATTATCTGTACGATTGCCTTAGTATCCGCTTGGTGTGTTGGTTTATTTACTCGGGAAGTAAATAGTGAAATTCGGGAAAATAAAGAAGATACTGTCGGGGTCTTTGGCGTTTTAAAGGCGGTTGCTCAAAATGACCAATTACTATGGATTGCGATTGCGTACCTCTTTTATGGAGTGGGTAATAATATTTTATGTTCTCTAGAGGTATATTACTTTACCTACATTATGGGCAAACCAACCTCATTTTCAATTTTATCAACAATTAATATCTTCTTAGGGATGATGGCGGCAGCCTTATTCCCAGTTTTGTCAAAGCGGTTCTCAAGACGGGCAGTCTTCACAGGTTCATTAACCACTATGTTGATTGCGATTGGATTATTTGCACTTTCGGGTAGTAACTTGTTAATGGTATTGGCTTCAGCAGTGTTATTTGCCTTTCCGCAACAAATTGTTTTCTTAGTAGTATTAATGATTATCACTGATTCAGTTGAATACGGTCAATGGAAGTTAGGTCACCGTGATGAATCCCTTTCCTTATCAATTCGTCCTTTAATTGATAAATTTGGTGGAGCTGTTTCTAACGGGGTTGTTGGTCAAATTGCAATCATGGCTGGGATGACAACCGGAGCTAGCGCTTCGACAATTACGGCTGCCGGAAGAACCAACTTCAAGTTGATGATGTTTGCGGTGCCCGCCTTAATGATGGTAATTGCTATCATAATCTTTTGGAAGAAAATCATCTTAACCGAAGCTAAGCACGCAGAAATCGTGGCTGAACTTGAAAAGACTTGGGGGAAAGATTTAAAGGAAGCTGATGTTGAAGCTACAAGCCAAGTTACTTCAAAAACACTTAAGCTTGCCAGTCCAATCGCCGGGCAATTAATGCCGTTGGCTGAGGTTAACGATCCTACCTTTGCCATGGGCGGTCTTGGTCAAGGGTTTGCAATTAAACCAAGTGATGGTAAGGTTTACGCCCCATTCGATGCTACGGTAAGACAGGTCTTTACGACAAGACACGCTGTTGGTTTGGTTGGTGACAACGGCGTGGTAATGTTAATCCACGTTGGGTTAGGTACCGTTGCTTTGAAAGGAACCGGTTTTATCTCCTATGTTGATACGAATCAACGGGTGAAAAAAGGTGACCAATTACTTGAATTCTGGCAACCAACCATTCAAAAAGCAGGGTTAGACGACACGGTAATTGTGACGGTAACCAATAGTCAAAGTTTTACAGACTTTGAATTAACACTTGCACCAGCAAGTTCAGTTGAAGCTTTAACTACGGTAATGGAACTTAAACGAGGTGAAGGATAATGACAAAACTAATTGAAGTTGATGAACAACAACAAATTTTTCATTTACACAATGAGCAAATTTCTTATTTACTAACGGTAGAAGCTGGCCAAACTTTAAGCCACTTGTATTTTGGTAAGCGGGTTAGGGGCTATCACGGACAATTAACTTATCCCCGGGTAGATCGTGGCTTTTCTGGTAACTTACCGGGAAGTGATGACCGGACTTTTTCTAAGGATACCCTTCCAAGGGAGTACAGTAGTGCAGGTGAAATGGATTACCACCTGCCGGCAACTGTGGTCCGGCAAGCAGACGGAGCTAATGCATTAAATTTACAGTACGTAGGTTACGCCGTTTTAGAGGGGAAGCCTAAGTTAGCTGGCCTTCCTGCCGCTTACGTTGAAGACGATTCCGAAGCTGAAACGTTAGTAATCACTTTACGAGACGAAGTAACTGGATTGGACTATCAATTAAGTTACACTATTTACCGGGCCTTGCCTGTAATTACCCGTTCCGTTAAGGTGGTAAACAATGGGACCCAAGCGGTACAGTTAGAAAAAGTGGCCTCCATGCAGTTGGATTTTGTTGACCGCGATTTTGAAGTTATTTCTTTACCGGGAGCGCATGTTAACGAGCGACATCCAGAACGGCGTCCTGTTTCCTTTGGAGTGCAAAGTTTTGAATCCCGGCGGGGAACTTCCAGTCACCAGATGAGTCCATTCATTGCCTTAGTTGATAAACAAACCGATGAATTTAGCGGTGATGCTTACGGCTTTAACTTTGTTTATTCGGGGAACCATAAGTTTAGCCTTGAAAAAGATCAACTAGCTCAACTTAGACTATTAGTAGGAATTAATGACTATAACTTTACTTGGAAGCTAGAGCCTAGCCAAAGTTTCCAAACACCTGAAGTGTTGATGGCTTACTCTGACCAAGGGTTAAACAAGATGAGTCAAACTTTCCACCAATTAATCGGCAAGCGGGTGGTTAGGTCTAAGTATCGTGACTTAAAGCGGCCAATTGTGGTTAATAACTGGGAGGCTACCTACTTTGACTTTGACGAAGAGAAACTTAAACCAATTGTAGCTGAAGCTAAGCAACTCGGGATTGAAATGTTTGTTTTAGATGATGGTTGGTTTGGACATCGCGATGACGACTACAGCAGTTTGGGCGACTGGCAAGTTTTTGCTAAAAAATTCCCGCAAGGGTTAGGCCACTTTGCTGATTATATTCACAACCAGGGGCTTAAATTTGGCTTATGGTTTGAACCAGAAATGATTTCCTACGATTCAGACTTATACCGCCAACACCCAGAGTATCTGATGCAAGTTCCTAACCGGGCTCCAAGTCCTTCAAGAAGTCAATATATCTTAGATTTGTGCCAAGCAGAAGTTCGCGACAACGTGGTCGAACAAGTAGCGACAATTCTGAGTCAAGGTCAAGTTGATTACGTTAAGTGGGATATGAACCGGCACTTATCGGATATTTACTCACTAAGCTTACCTGCAGACCGGCAAGGCGAAGTTTACCACCGCTATGTCTTAGGCTATTATGACTTGATGGAACGGTTGACTGCTAAATTCCCAGATGTTTTATTCGAAGGTTGTTCTGGTGGGGGCGGCCGCTTCGATGCAGGGGTAGCCTACTACATGCCACAAATTTGGACGAGTGATAATACCGATGCCTTAGCCCGCCTAACAATTCAAATGGGAACGAGCTTAGCCTTCCCACCTTCAATGATGACAGCTCATGTTTCCGCAGTGCCTAATCATCAGACTGGCAGGGTTACCCCATTTGAAACACGTGGGGCGGCTGCAATGAGTGCGGTCTTTGGTTATGAGCTTGATTTAACTAAGTTGACTTCTGCTGAAAAAGCTGCGGTTAAAGAGCAGATTGCTGCTTATAACCAAATGCGCGCATTAGTACTTGAAGGTAAATTCTATCGCCTTAAGAGTCCACTAGATAGTAATCAAGCCGCTTGGAACTTTGTTTCCGCTGATAAAAAGAAGGTTTTTGTGGCGGTCTTTAACGTCTTAGCCCAAGCTCAACCATACCTAACTAAGACTAAGCTAGCTGGGTTAGATAAGGATAAATGCTATCGCAATTTGGCGACGGGTCAGGTTTATGGCGGCGATGAATTGATGAACCTAGGTTTTTATGACCCCGTTGTTCGGCATGACTTTGCTAGTCAAACCTACCTATTTGAAGCAGTGACGGGGGAATAGTTGAATGACACTAGAAAATAAAGTAATGTTGATTACCTACCCAGATAGCTTGGGTAAGAACATTAAAGAGTTAACTGAAGTATTGACAGATGACTTTGGCGAAGCAATCGGTGGGGTTCATTTACTGCCGTTTTTCCCATCAACCGGGGACCGCGGGTTTGCGCCGGTTGATTATCAGCAAGTGGCCCCTGAATTTGGTGATTGGGCGGATGTGAAAAAGTTAGGTGAACGTTACTACTTGATGTTTGATTTTATGATCAATCATATTTCCCGGCAATCGCGTTATTACAAAGATTTTCAAGCTAAGGGTTCGGCTAGTGCTTACGCAGAACTATTCTTAAGTTGGGATAAGTTTTGGCCCGAAGGACGTCCAACCAAAGAAGACGTTGATTTGATTTATAAGCGTAAGGACCGGGCCCCTTATCAAGAAATTACCTTTGCTAATGGGCAACGTGAGAAGTTGTGGAACACCTTTGGTGAAGAACAAATTGATTTAGATGTCACTAGTGAAGTCACACAGAAGTTTATCAAAGACACGTTACGCTTTTTATGCGCACAAGGTGCAGACATTATTAGGTTAGATGCGTTTGCATACGCGGTTAAAAAATTAGATAGCAATGACTTTTTTGTTGAGCCAGAAATTTGGGATTTGCTGGCTAAGGTTAAGGCTGATCTTGCAGGGCACGGCGAGATTTTACCGGAAATTCATGAGCATTATTCATTACCATTTAAGATTGCAGAGCATGGTTACTTTGTCTATGACTTTGCCTTACCTATGGTGACTCTGTATTCACTTTATAGTGGGAAAACAGCCCAGTTAGCTAAGTGGTTAAAGATGAGTCCCATGAAGCAATTTACTACCTTGGATACCCATGACGGGATTGGGGTGGTAGATGCCCGTGATATTTTAAGTCCTGCTGAAATCGAGTATACTAGTCAAGAACTTTACCAAGTTGGGGCTAATGTTAAAAAGAAGTATTCTAGCGCTGAATATCATAATTTAGATATTTATCAAATTAATACTACTTATTATTCTGCCTTGGGAAATGATGACCAAAAATATTTCTTAGCCCGGTTGTTGCAGGTATTTGCACCAGGAATTCCGCAAGTCTACTACGTTGGATTGCTAGCGGGTGAAAATGACATCGAGTTATTGGAAAAGACCAAGGAAGGGCGCAATATTAACCGCCATTACTATAGTCGCGCCGAGGTTAAAGCTGAGATTGAGCGGCCGGTAGTAGCTGCGTTATTAAAACTCCTTAGCTTCCGTAACCGTGAAGCAGCCTTTGACTTGGAGGGTACAATTGATGTTACTTGTCCAAGTTCAAGTGAAATTGTGATTAAACGGCAAAATAAGGCCAAAACACGGACGGCGGTCCTAACGGCTAACCTAAAAACCAACGCTTATCAAGTTAAGGTTAACGACCAACTTGTAACCTTTGAATAGGTAAAAAATAGCTTAAGGTCACTAATGTAGCTAAAAGTTTTGCTACGTTAGTGGCCTTATTTTGGTATTATACTAAAAGAAAAGCAATTTCTAAGAGGTGAAAAGATGGGACAATTTGCAGACTTAAAGGCGCTTTTGGAAGCTAATGCCGATAAGGAAACAGCGCGTGGTCAAGCGGCGTATATGCGCAATCAATTCAAGTTCTACGGAATTAAGACTCCACAGCGCAGGAGCCTAACCCAAAATTTAATCAAGGCTGCTAAGCGGGCGGCTAAAGTTGAGTGGGACTTTTTGGATCAATGCTGGTTAGCCGAGCAAAGAGAATACCAATACTTTGTTTGCGACTATTTGAAAGCGGTGCAAGGGCAGTTGGTTTACGCTGATTTAAAGCGGTTGGAGTTGTATGTGCAAACCAAGCAATGGTGGGATACGATTGATGTTTTGGATACTGTCATTGGACAAATTGGGCTTAGTGATAAGCGGGTAGACCAGCTAATGTTGGACTGGTCCCAGGCTAGCGACTTTTGGTTGCGACGCATAGCGATTGATCACCAACGGGGCAGAAAGGAAAAGACTAAGCAAGAACTGTTGGCCAAAATTATTGATAACAATTTGAATAGGGAAGAGTTTTTTATTAATAAGGCGATAGGCTGGGCTTTGCGTGATTATTCTAAAACTAACCCACCATGGGTCAAAGAGTTTCTTGCAAGTAGGAAAAATGGCTTGGCTGAACTGAGTCTGCGGGAGGCAAGTAAGTATTTGAGGTAAGTGTTCGTCAATAAATCTAAAATCTCTTATTGACGAACGAATTGTTAGATACTATAATAATGGAGTTGATAATTTTGGGCATTCGCCAAATTGGTAAGGCAGTGGACTCTGAATCCATAATTTACAGGTTCGAACCCTGTATGCCCAATGACTCATATTTTGAGACCCTAGCTTTTGAAAGAGGCTAGGGTCTTTTTGTTTTACCTAAGAAGGGTTAATAAGAAAAATTAATTTTATTTTAATGTTATATTTTATGACTTTTATATGTAAACACAACTAACCTGTATAAACCTTGATTTTAAAGGATTTATGCCGAATTGTGACCTAACATGAATTGAGTTTTTTAAGGGTTGTTACGCTTAAAATTAGTAAAAAATAATAAAAGCCCTTGCTGATAAAACGTTGATATAATGGGATTTTCGCTTGAAATGTAACTTTTTAAAGAGTGATAAAATGAGAATATGTACCATTTTATTACAAAGGTGTGCTATAATATTTTATATACTAATGAAAGACAAGGGGAACATGGAATTATGAAGAAATTTTTCATTTGGCTTAGTTTCTTGCTGGGAATAACATTTATTACAACGCTTGTTGCCAAGCCCGAGCAAGTCTTAGCGGCCGAAAAAACATATACGATTGCAACTGATGTGACTTTTCCCCCATTTGTTTACGCAAATGCAGACAATAAATATGTCGGGATTGATATGGATTTAATTAAGGCGGTAGCTAAAGAAGAAGGGTTTAAGGTTGAAATTAAACCAATCGGGTTTAACGCTGCTATTCAAGCAGTCCAAGCTGGTCAAGTAGACGGAATGATTGCCGGAATGACTATTACCGATGAAAGAAAGAAGACGTTTGACTTTTCAACGCCTTACTACTCATCTGGAATTGTGATGGCAGTCAAGCCTGGTAGTGGGGTTACTAAGCTAACAGACTTGAAGGGGAAGAAAGTTGCAATTAAGACCGGGACTTCAGGAGCCGATTATGCTAACTCAATTAAAGAGAAGTACGGCTTTAAGACGGTAACCTTTGATGATTCAGACAATATGTACGATGATGTTAAAACAGGTAACGCGGCCGCCTGTTTTGAAGATTCCGCGGTGTTAGAATACGGGGTTAAGACTGGCCTGGGACTAAAAATCGTGACAAAGCCAACTAATACAGGTGATTATGGCTTTGCTGTTAAAAAAGGTGCCAACCAGGAATTACTAGCCAAGTTCAATCATGGCTTGGCTGCCCTCAAGAAGAACGGTACTTATGACAAGATCATTGCCAAGTATACGGGTAAGAAGGCCTTGGCCGATAAGAAAAATGCAGCTGGTGGACATAGCGAATATACAATTATGGGCTTACTAAAGCAAAATAAAACCACGTTATGGCATGGGGTTTTGGAAACCCTTTGGTTAACAATTGTTGGGATTGTGTTTGCAACTATCTTTGGGGTGATTATCGGTTTATTAGGGGTAGTTCCTAATAAGTTAGCTCAAGGTATCTCTACCACTGTAATCTACATTTTCCGTGGGTTACCATTAATCGTGTTGGCACTCTTCATCTATAACGGGGTTCCAAGTTTAACCGGTACTAAGGTTCCAGCCTTCATTGCGGGGGTTATTACCTTGACCTTAAATGAAGGAGCATATATCGGCGCCTTCGTAAAAGGTGGAATTGAGTCGGTAGACCATGGACAGATGGAAGCAGCTCGTAGTTTAGGTTTGCCATTTGGTAAAGCCATGAAGAAGGTTGTGTTACCACAGGGGATTAAATTGATGGTTCCATCATTTATTAACCAATTTATTATCACCCTGAAAGATACTTCAATTCTATCGGTAATTGGAATCTTAGAATTAACCCAAACTGGTAAGATTATTATCGCTAGAAACTTACAAGGATTCAGAATGTGGGCAATCATTGCCGTTATTTACTTGCTAATGATAACTATCTTGACATTGATTTCAAAATGGATTGAACGGAGGATGAAGAACTAATGACGGAATATAAAGTTGATGTAACAAACTTACAAAAAAGTTATGGTTCGAACCATGTTTTAAAGGGGATTGACTTTAAAGTTGCCAATAACGAAGTGGTCGTTTTAATCGGGCCATCTGGTTCGGGGAAGAGTACGCTGCTACGATGCTTAAATAAGCTGGAAGAACCAACCAGCGGTTCAATTGTGATTGATGGTCAAGATATTAGTTTACCATCGACTAATATTGATAAGGCGCGCGAAAATATTGGGATGGTGTTCCAACATTTTAACTTGTTCAATAACATGACTGTAGGCGAAAATATTATGTTAGCCCCAGTCGAACTAGGAAAAATGGACCGGCAAACTGCTGAAACTGAAGCGCGGCAGTTATTAGAAACAGTTGGATTATCCGACAAATTCGATGCAATGCCAGCGTCTCTTTCTGGGGGACAAAAGCAACGGGTAGCTATTGCCCGGGCTTTAGCGATGAATCCGGATGTGATGTTGTTTGACGAACCAACTAGTGCGCTTGACCCGGAAATGGTTGGCGACGTATTAGAGGTTATGAAAGAATTGGCCAAAAATGGGATGACGATGGTGGTAGTTACTCACGAAATGGGCTTTGCTAAAGAAGTGGCTGACCGGGTTGTCTTTATGGCTGATGGTTACGTAGTAGAGGAAGGCAAGCCAGAAGCAGTCTTCGACCATCCCCAACATGACCGGACGAAAGCGTTCCTAGATAAAGTTATTAACGTTTAAGTAATAAGGCTGCCGGACCCTACGGGGAGGTGGCCTTTTTTCGAGAGGAGTTTTTTGCATGATAAAGGTAATTTTAGTGATGCATGATCAAAACGGGGATTACTACAAGATGAATAAGACCTTTTTTGAAAGTATGCCTAAAGTCGGTGAATATATCTACAACACGGATGGGTTAGCCTATGTGGTAGAAGAGGTGGCTCAATTTGCGGGCTACGTTTCTAGCAAGGGCGCAATTGCAATTCTAGTAGTTCATCAAGCCGATGAAGACCACCCGGTAAGTAATTTATATGGGCTTGATATTGAACGTGATTTGGATGATTAATTTAGCTTTAGTAGTGTTTAACAAAAATTTATAAAAGTAGCGTGCAAGGTTAACTAATTGGTGTTAGGATAGTAGTTATCGACAGATTTATTGTGAAAGGATATGTTTTTATGGTAACTGAAGGTGAAAAGATGCCTTCGACCTGGCGCAAAACTTTTATCGCCCTTTGGTTTGGCTGCTTTATGACTGGGTTAGGTGCTTCAATGACGATGCCCTTTTTACCACTGTTTATTTCGTCAATTGGTAACTTTAGTCGGTGGCAACTAAATATCTATTCTGGGATTGCCTTTGCGGGAACCTTTTTAACCCAGGCATTAATTTCGCCTTATTGGGGGAGCCTGGCGGATCGGAAGGGGCGGAAGTTGATGTGTTTGCGTGCTTCCGGAGTAATGGCAATTACAATTTTCTTAACGGGGATGGCAGTTAATGTGTGGATGATAATCGCACTGAGACTAACCCAAGGGCTATTTTCTGGCTATATCAATAATGCGACTGCTTTTATCGCGGGAGAAACACCGCGGAGTAAGTCTGGGTCTGTGATGACCATGATTATGACAGCGGGTGTGACCGGTAACCTGTTAGGCCCTTTATTTGGAGGGGCATTAGCCGATACCTTTGGCTACCGAATTCCCTTTTATATTACCGGAGTTTGTATGGCCTTGGCCTTTTTGATGACACTATTTAATACGACGGAGCATTTTAAGCCTATTTCTAAAAAGGAAATGCAACCAATGAGACAAATGTTTGCGGACCTGGAAAAACCGGGCTTAATTATTATCATGTTCTTGACGACACTGATTGTACAGTCGTCACTGATGTCAATTTCGCCAATTATTAGTCTATTGGTGAAAGAATTAATGCATAATCACGGCAACGTTTCATTTGTGAGTGGGATTGTTGCGGCCACCCCAGGGTTTGGAACCTTATTAGTGGCTTCTTGGTTAGGACATAAGATGGATGCAGTTGGTCCTTTGAAGGTGTTGATGGTCGGTTTATTAGCTGCTACTCTGCTATTTATTCCAATGTTTACGACGGATTCCCCTTGGCTATTGGCCTTTTGGCGCTTTTTACTAGGGGTAGCTAATGCAGCCTTGCTACCGGCTGTTCAAACCGCGCTGACTATTAATGTTCCCGCCAAATCATTTGGCCGAATTTTTAGTTACAACCAGTCCTTTCAAGCTGCGGGTGGGGTGATTGGACCTTTGATGGGTTCGCTCGTATCCAGTGCGCTAGATTATCAATATGTTTTCTTAGTGACTGCTAGCTTAGTGTTTGTTAACTTATTATTGGTAGCTGGAGCTAAGGTTCAACAAATTAAAACTAAATAAAATCTTTTCAAACTGACTTTGCTAAATTTTACACAAGGTCAGTTTTTTGTTATGCTTATTATAAGAAATGTTTCTAAAAGGACAGACTGAAAGGATGTTTGAATGACAAATAGAATACGGAAATACCGCTGGGGACGCTGGTTAGTGTTTTTAGTTGCCTTAGAGATTATTGCTTTAAGTATTAACTTTTTTTACGCTCCTATAGACATTGCCGCGGGGGGAACGACTGGGATTGCCATCTTGGTGGAAGCAGTCTGGCAAATTGACAGGTCGTTAACAGTCTTAGTTTGTAACCTGGCCATGATTGTCTTGGCGGGGGTGTTCTTAGAGCGGAAAGTGGTTAAAAATATTACGGTAGGGAGTTTATTATTACCGTTACTAATGAAAATAACCCCGAGTTTTAAGGTGACCGATAATGAGTTGTTAGCCGTTATTATCGGTGGGGTGCTAATGGGCTTTGCGGTCGCGCTGCTGTATCGAGTAAACGCTTCTAGTGGGGGAACGACGGTCCCACCATTAATCTTAAAAAAATATTTTTACTTAGATACGGCTTTTAGCTTAATGTTAATTGATCTAACCGTCATTTTAATGAACGTTTTTGTAGCCGGCTTGAATGCTTTTTTCTTGGCTGCTTTTTCCCAAGTGGTGACTGCCTTAGTGATGCGCTATACGGAAGCTGGTTTGGACTTGAAATATCAAGTTCAGATTCTAAGTAACGACTTGCTTCCTCAAATTAAGGAAGCGTTGTTAGCAGAAAATAGTAGCTTGACTGTTTACGATGTGGTTGGTGGTTACAGCCAAACCCCACGCCAACAGCTATTGTTAATTGTAGATCGTCAGGATTACGGGCGGTTGATTACTAGTATCCACGAAATCGATCCGCAGGCCTTTATAGTAACCTCGCAGGTAACCAAGGTTCACGGCGGTAAGTGGGGAATGTGATTGTTTGTAAGTGAGTTAGTGAAGAAAATAAGCGCTGAAGGTGTGATATTGATGTCACCTTCAGCGCTATTAGTTTAAGCTTTATTCGTAGGATAATTCGATTAAGAAAACGTTACTGTCGATTAAGTGGCTGCTTGTTGCCCAAACTTCATGGTAGCCACTTGGTCGGTGACCACTTTGCTCCCAAAAATGATCTAATAAATTACCGTGTTGGGCTAAAAAGTCGTCTTGCAGGCGGTTAACCATCAAGCGGTTTTGTGGAAAATAGATGTCAGCGTCTGCTATCTGTAAATCATCCTTAATAAAAATTTGAACGACGTTATCGTATTTATTTTTAGCAAAGTAGAAAGCCTCAGGGTGTCGTCTCAAATAAGAGAGGACATAAAAAATAGAATCAGAGTTACTTGCCACGGGTTGCTCCCCCTTATACGTGCTTAGTTTTTCTTAATTGTAACATTTTTTTAGGTAAAGCTAAAATTGAAAACGGTTAACCTAAAGAAATAAATTTTGAAACCATCTAAGGCAAAGTATATAATTATTATGTGTAAGAAGAAAGGGGGGCTTTTAGTGGCGGTAGTACACTTTTACCTAGTAAGGCACGGACAGACCAAGCTAAATAAGAAGAGACGACTCCAAGGAGTGACCAACTCGCCGTTAACCAAAAAGGGGATTAGGATGGCCAAAAGGTTAGGTCAAGAGTTAAAGCAGATTAAGTTTGAAGCGGTGTATACGAGTGATTTGAAGCGAACACAAAAAACGGCTCAGTATATTATCGATGAAAACGAGGCCTATTACCCGCCCGTTTATCAAGATCCTGATTTACGTGAAATTAGCTTTGGTAAGTTTGAAGAGGCTAAGAATACTAAGATGATTCCCAAGGCCTTAAAAGCTTTGGGGTTACGGCGAATTTTGCAAGCGCTACTTAATGAAGAACATGTGGCTGAATTGACAGAGCTTTTCCGTTCCCTAGATGGGAATGAAGTGATTGAAGATGCTGATCACCTTACTTTGAGGATGACCCGTGCACTAACCAATATTGGAAATCAGTACCAAGATAAGGGAGGAAACATCTTAATTGTTACCCACGGGTTGATTTTGTCCAACTTTATTGAGAGTCTGGAAGGTGAGGTGCCCCTCTTTTTATTAGATAATTCACGGGCTAGTCGGGTTGACTATGAAAATGGCAAGTTTAAGGTTATATACGTTAACAGAATGAAGTTAGATGATAAGGGGATGGCTAAGGATGCTATATCCTAAAACCACTGCATTAATTCACGAGCTAGTCACAAAGCAGGTAGTTCCTGGGGTAAGCTATGCCTATTTACACCAAGGCCAACTTCAAACCGGGGTATTTGGTTTAGCCCAGTTAAAACCAACCAAAGAAAAGTTAAGACCGGGCATGTATTACGACTTAGCATCTTTGACTAAGGTCATAGGTACTACTACCGTAATTTTAAAGTTAATAGCCAGTGGTCGGCTGGGAGTCGATGATGCGGTTACCAAATATTTACCGGCCTTTAAGGACTCCCGGGTTACCATTAGGCATTTATTAACGCACACTTCGGCCATTAGTGGTTACATAAAAAATCGTGATGAACTAAGTCCTGCTGCCTTGTTAGCAGCCTTGCATCAACTTAAAGTTGGTAGCGATTTAGGGAGAAGGGTCGTTTACACGGACATTGGGCTGATTTTTTTAGGAGAAATCATAGAGAGCTTTTATCAGCAACCGGTCCAAAGGGTGATTGAAAAAGAAGTTCTAGCTAGGTTAGGATTGAGTCAAAGTACCTTTAATCCACCTCTAAGCTTAGCGGTTCCAACTGAATTGACGGCTAAACGTGGTTTAATTAGAGGGCAGGTGCACGACCCTAAGGCCTACACCCTAAAAGAGCATTGTGGTTCTGCTGGCTTGTTCATGACCTTACATGATATGGTTAAGTTTAGCCAGTGGCTCTTACAACCAGACTCTACGCCAGGGCCACTTGATTCTAAAATGGTAAGCGCTCTTTTTAAGGATTGGACTCCTAGTGGGCACGATGGTCGTTCGCTTGGTTGGGATTTACGGTACACTTGGCAAAACCAAGCTTGCCTTTATCACACTGGTTATACCGGGACGATGCTATTAATAGACCAGGCCAATCAAGATGCACTAATTTTGCTAACTAACCGGGTACACCCCGCTGGTAACAACCAGGCTTTTTTAGCCCAGCGTGAATTACTTTTGGGACAATATTTACGTGAAAAATATTTTTATGAAAAGGATGGAAGCAAATGACAGCACCACTATTTTTAAAACCTTATTTTCAAGAAAAAATGTGGGGTGGTAAGCGCCTCAAAACGGAATTTGGCTATGAAATTCCTAGTGACACTACCGGGGAATGCTGGGCAATTTCGGCTCACCCTCACGGACCGGCTGTAATTGAAAATGGCCCCTACCAAGGCTTGAATCTAGCTGAGCTTTGGCAACAACACCGGGAAGTTTTTGGAAACGCCAAGGGTGATGTTTTTCCCTTATTAACTAAAATTTTAGATGCACGTGATGACTTATCTGTGCAAGTCCACCCAGATGATGATTACGCATTAAAACATGAAGGTGAGTTGGGCAAAACGGAGTGTTGGTATGTTTTAGCTGCTGATGAGGGAGCAGAAATGATTTATGGTCACCACGCCCAAACTAAAGCAGAGTTAAAGCAACTGATTGAAGCTGGAGACTGGCAACACTTATTAAGACGGGTCCCAGTCAAAGCCGGCGACTTTCTTTACGTTCCTAGTGGGACCGTGCATGCAATCGGTAAGGGAATTATGGTATTAGAAACCCAGCAAAGTTCTGATACAACTTATCGCCTGTACGACTTTGATCGGGTTGATAAAAAGACGGGCCAAAAGCGTGAATTGCACTTACAACAATCAATTGACGTTATCAACGTTCCCCACGTTGACCCTAAGCTAAACTGTGAAGTGAAACAGGTGGCTGGAATTGAGGTAACGACCTTTGTAGATACTGACTTCTTTAAGGTTCAGCGTTGGCAATTAGCTGGTCAAGCCGGAAGTCTAATCCGCAATAGTGATGAACCTTATACCTTGGTTTCTGTGATTGCTGGTAGTGGCAAGCTAACCGTAGCCGGTATAGACTATGAGTTACAAAAGGGGCAACACTTTATCTTGCCAAATGATGTCAAAGAGTGGCAGCTAGAAGGAACGCTAACGCTAATTGCTTCCGTTCCAGGTAAGAAGGCCTAGCTTAGGAAAGGATAGAATTATAGATGAAAAAAGTATATTTTAGTCATGATGGTGGCGTTGACGACATTATTTCTCTCTTTTTACTCTTGCAGATGGAATCAGTTGACCTAATCGGGGTTGGTGTTATGGGAGCTGATTCTTACTTGCAACCAGCTAGTGAAGCTAGTCGCAAAGTAATTGATCGCTTTGCACCAACTAAGAAATTAGCAGTAGCTAACTCAAATGCCCGGGCAGTTCATCCTTTTCCAAAGGAATGGCGATTAGATGCTTACTCGGAGAATGCATTGCCAATTTTAAACGAGAGCGGTAAGATAGTAACTCCGGTAGCAGCTAAGCCGGCTCACTTGGATTTAATTGACAAACTAGAGGCTAGTTCAGAAAAGGTAACCTTACTATTTACCGGCCCCTTAACAGATTTAGCTATGGCTTTAGAATTAAAGCCGGTAATTGCCGATAAGATTGAAGAATTGCGCTGGATGGGAGGTTCGTTTTTGAAGGAAGGTAATGTGGCCGAACCCGATTGTGATGGTACCCAGGAATGGAATGCTTTCTGGGATCCAGAGGCTGTTAAAACAGTTTTTGATTCCAAGATTCCCCTAACAATGGTGGCACTAGAAAGCACTAATAATGTACCCTTGACTAATGATATTCGCCTTAGCTGGGCTAAAAACCGGCGCTACATTGGCCTTGATTTTATTGGAAATAGTTACGCCTTTGTACCGGAGTTACGCGATTTTCCTACTAACTCAACCTATTACCTTTGGGATGTTTTGACGACTTGCAGTCTATATAAGCCTGATTTGGTTAAGGAAAAAGAAATTAAGTGTGACGTTATGACCCAAGCACCTAGTGATGGTCGGACCTACTTAAGCGAAAATGGGCGTGAGGCTAAATTAGTATACGATGTTGATCATGATAGCTTTTTTGAAACGATTATGGAATTAGCTAAGCGTGCCCAGTAAGCACAACAAAGCAACTTCTAGCTTGCGTCAGAGGTTGCTTTGTTTTTTATTTGAGCAGGCTTTGTAAATAAGGAACAACATTTTCACCGGCTAAGTCGCCTAACCCGGTAATCCATCTGTACTGGTCATGCTCTTCAAAGTCTAGATTGACATCAGTTTTTGAATCTACCAGTAGGTGGGCGGCATAAACCAGTCTAGTAAACACTAGTTGTCCGTCTAAGTTGCTATCTTCATGGAGAATGTTTTCGAGTTCAATCTCTAATCCAACTTCTTCACGACATTCTCTAATGGCGGCCATTCTTGGTAATTCACCAACCTCGACCCGGCCGCCAGGAATGTCCCAATGAGCAGGGTAAACATTTTTTTGTCCGCGTTTAATCTTATTTCGCCTAATTACTAAGTATTTCCCATGAGCTTTGATGAGACTATGTGCGATTAACCTATTTTCCATGCGCTTTCCCCCGCGTAATTATAAGTGGTAAGTCCATAAATTATCGCACATCTTTTACGGTTTGGCTAGGGTTTAAGCACTAAAAATCCCCTAGGTTAGCGAGTTAACCTAGGGGAATGCCTTAGTCAATTTGCGCTAGCGTAGCTTCCGCTTGACTAAAATCAGCTTGAGGGTATTTACGTTTTAATGCTAGTAACAAAATTCGTTTGGCTAGATTATGATTTCTAGCTAAAATTGGCCCGTGGAAGTATGAACAAAAGGTGTTCTTATAGATTGCACCTTCAGTTTGATCCTGGCCATTATTACCGTGGCCGGTTAAGACTTTACCTAAAGGCCGTTCGCCAGCACCGAGGTAAGTGACCCCGTTATGGTTTTCAAAGCCAACGTAAACTTCACCAGTCTCTTCGTTTTTGATATCAATATCACCGATAAAGCGGTTATGGTCTTGGCTCTTTGTATAGTGAGGTAAGGCTGAGATACCTTCGATTCTCTGACCATTAGCGCCAATATAATACTGGCCTAAAAGCTGATAACCACCACAAATTGCTAAAACGGGGCCGTTATCTTCAATAAAAGAGGTTAGGGCAGCTTTTTTACTCTGAATGTCCTTAGAAACAATCACTTGCTCGTAGTCTTGACCGCCGCCAAACAAGGCTAAATCAAATTTAGTGGGGTCAAAAGTTTGGTCTAGGGAGACCACTTCTGAAGTTAGGGTGACGTTAATTTTTTTAGCGTAATAATTTAAAACTAAAATATTCCCGATGTCTCCGTAAGTGTTCATTAAATCACCGTATAGGTGGGCAACGTGTAATGAGTAAGTCATTATTCCATCCCTCCCTTAATATAACCTTCGCTTGCTAGTAGTTTACGTAACTGTAAGACGGCGGTATAGGTTGCAAGTACATAGACGTGTTTAGTAGGCATCTGTTTAACCTTGGCTAAAACGGCCTCTAATTTAGGCTCTTGGTCAAAGTTTGCCTCAGGTACACCGGCCACGCGCATTCTAAAAGTAATATCTTTATACCGCTCACCCCCGGTTAAAACGGCGGGAATCCGCTCAAACGGTAGGTCTTCGAAGCGACCATCCCAAATCCAGGAGGTGTCAATTCCGTCTGCATAGTTAGCATTTAATAAGACCGCTAAAGAAAAGGGTTCGGGGTCGGTTTTTATCATTTCTAAGACTTGATCAAGCCCGACGGGATTTTTGACTAGGATTAAAGTCAGTTCCTTATCAGCAAGCTTAATAACTTCTTGGCGTCCAAAAACCTTCTCGTCAGGATCGTCTAGGGCGGCTTGAATTAAGTCTGGGCTAACACCTAGGTGAGCTCCAACCGCAAAGGCGGCTAAGGCATTATAGATATTATAGGTCCCACCGATATGAAGCGTAAGCGGCTGGCCGTTTACTTCAAACTTGGAAGCTTGTGGGCTTTGGCTGATTAGCTTAGTAACTTTATAGGTTAACTCGGGCCGTTTAAAACCACAGTTAGGGCAGTAGTACTTACCTAGGTTGCTGTAAGTCAAATTTTTATAGGCCAAGATGCGTTGGCATTTGGGACACAGTAAGCCATCCGTATTGGCAGGGGCCTTTTGGTCGTAATCAGCGTGGTGGTCAAAACCATAGTAGATAACTGGGTTAGGTAACTCAACGCTATTGAAAATAGGGGCATCCCCATTGGCAATGATGGTGGCGTCTGGATGCATCCTCACCCCAGTTAAGATTTTTTCGTAGGTCGTGTAGATTTCACCATAACGGTCCATTTGGTCCCTAAATAAGTTAGTCAGCACAAAGGCGCTTGGTTTAATGTATTGAGAAATAAGGGGAACGTTAGCCTCATCCGTTTCTAGGACGGCTAAATTTTTGCCACTTTTGGCTTTCTTATGGGTCAAAAAGGCAGTTACGATTCCCTGTTTCATATTAGAACCGCTGGGATTAGTCAATAGGTTAGGGTATTTTTGTCTTAGTACCTTAACGGTTAAAGCGGTTGTCAAAGTCTTTCCATTGGTTCCGGTGATAATGACGATTTCATAATCTTTGGCTAAACTTTTTAGTACGTCCGGATCAAGTTGCAGGGTAATTTTTCCGGGTAAGGCAGTTCCGCCGTGCAAAAATTTGTGTAAAAACCAATATGAACTTTTACCAGCACTAATTGCTAGTGAACTTTTGATAGACATAAACATTCCTCATCTTGTTTTAACTTAATATCTAAATGTTAGCACATCTTAATTAATAAGCTAGCAAAAAGTTTTGATTATTAGCTATTTTTAAAAAAGCGGTGTTTCTTAGGGGATTTTTTCTATTTGTATTCACAGAAAGGTTAAGCTATACTAAAAAGGAAAGACTAAATTTGGGATGTGAAAAAAGTGGCACAGCTTTTTTTTCGTTATGGTGCGATGAATAGTGGTAAAACGATTGAGATTTTAAAGGTTGCCCATAACTATGAAGAACAGGACAAACAGGTAATTATATTAACAAGTGGCCTGGATGATCGTGACGAGGTTGGCTATGTTTCAAGTAGGATTGGAATGAAGCGCAAAGCCTTGCCGGTCTTTAGTCAAACTAACATTTATGACGAAGTAATTAAACATAATGCTGATGCAGATTGTATTCTAATTGATGAGGCGCAATTTTTACAAAAGCATCATGTGCTAGAACTGACTAAAATCGTGGATGAATTGGGAATTCCTGTTATGACCTTTGGCTTGAAAAATGATTTCCGTAATGAATTATTTGAGGGGTCAAAATATTTGCTGTTGTATGCCGATAAAATAGAAGAAATGAAAACGATTTGCTGGTTCTGCCAGAAGAAGGCAACGATGAATTTACGGGTGCATAACAATCAGCCAGTCTATGCTGGGGAACAAATTCAAATTGGGGGAAATGAGGCCTATTATCCAGTTTGCCGTCGGCATTATTTTAACCCTGATTTAGAAATGATGAGTAAAGGAGAATAAAATGGATAAATTATTTGACCGGTTACAAATGCTAGAAGACCGCTATGAAGAATTAGGTGAATTATTGTCGGATCCAGAAGTAATCGCTGATACTAAGCGTTTTACAGAACTATCTAAGGAAATGGCCGATTTACGTGAGACGGTTGAAAAGTATAACCAATATAAAGAAGTTAGCCAACGAATTAGCGACGACGAAGAAATGCTTAACGAAGGACTTGACGATGATGAAATGACAGAAATGGTCAAGGCTGAATTGGCTGATTCTAAGGACGAAAAGCAAGCCTTAGAAGAAGAAATCAAGATTTTGTTGATTCCTAAGGACCCTAATGATGATAAAAACATCATCATGGAAATTAGGGGGGCTGCCGGTGGTGACGAAGCCTCCTTATTTGCTAGTGATTTGTTTAATATGTATTCTAAGTATGCAGAACGCCAAGGTTGGTCAATCGAAGTTATCGATCGTAATATGACCGAAGTTGGTGGTTTTAAAGAAGTAGCCATGTTGATTAACGGTAAGAATGTTTACTCTAAGTTGAAATATGAAAGTGGCGCTCACCGGGTCCAACGGGTGCCTGTGACTGAATCAGCTGGACGGGTCCACACGTCAACGGCAACAGTGGTAGTTATGCCTGAAGCAGAAGACGTTGAGATTGAATTAGATCCAAAGGATATTCGGGTCGACGTTTACCGTTCATCCGGTGCTGGTGGACAGCACATCAACAAGACGTCTTCAGCCGTCCGGATGACCCACTTACCAACTGGGATTGTGGTGGCTATGCAAGACCAACGATCACAACAACAGAACCGTGAAAAGGCAATGAAAATCTTAAAGGCCCGGGTTTATGACTACTATGCTTCTCAAGAACAAGATGCCTATGATGAAAACAGAAAGTCAGCCGTTGGGACTGGGGATCGTTCCGAACGAATCAGAACCTATAACTACCCTCAAAACCGGGTGACTGATCACCGGATTGGTCTTTCGCTAAACAAGTTAGACCGGATTATGAACGGTGAGTTAGAGGATGTTATTGACGCCTTAATCCTCTTTGACCAAACTAAGGCCTTGGAGAAATTACAAGATGCCTAAGATGACCTATTTTAAAGCTCAGCAATGGGCTTTTTCTTTTAGTGCGGAGCATGGGTACTTAAAAGAGGATGTCGACTTCTTGTTACTAGGGCAACTGAATTGGACCTTAGCCCAGTTACTGAGTAATTATCAACGTGAGATGCCAGCTACCGCTTGGGAAAAGTTTCAGACTAACGTTAAAAAGATGTGTCAGGGCTACCCGCCCCAATATTTGCTAGGTAGTACCAGTTTTTATGGGCTTAAATTGCAAGTAACTCCGGCGACGTTAATTCCCCGTCCGGACACAGAAGAACTAGTTGATTTTATCCTAACGGATTTGCAAGCTAAAAAAGACTTACGGGTAGCTGACATTGGAACTGGCACAGGGGCGATTGGACTAGCTTTGAAGTCAAAAAAACCAAGTTGGGATGTAAGTTTAACTGATATTTCCGAAGCTGCCTTGGCGGTTGCTAGAAATAATGCCCATGCCTTGGGGTTAGACGTTGAACTGAAACAAGGTGATTTATTAACACCGTTAGTTGGACGCTACGATGTGATTGTGTCTAACCCCCCTTACATTCCTAAACGCGAAGCGGATTTAATGGACGAAAGTGTTAAACGCTATGAACCCGCGTTGGCTTTATTTGCGGCTAAAGATGGTCTAGCAATTTATGAACGTTTGGCTAAAGAAATCCGACCTTACTTGCAGCCTAAGGCGCGTTTATACTTAGAAATAGGTTTTAGCCAGGCTAAGCAAGTACAGGCACTATTTTTACAGGAATTTCCACGGGCACAAGTTACGGTTAAGCAGGATATAACCGGGCATGATCGGATGATTAAAGTAGAATTTTAAAAGAAGGGATCAACATGTTAATTACAAAAATATACCAACCAAGTGAGGTCAAACAAGCTGCAAAAGAATTAACCTTAGGAGAACTAATTGCCTTTCCAACTGAAACGGTTTATGGGTTAGGAGCTGATGCAACTAATGAACAAGCGGTAAAAAGGGTTTATTTAGCTAAGGGCCGTCCTTCCGATAATCCCTTGATTGTGACGGTTGCATCACGCGAAATGGTTAAGAAGTATACCGGTGAACTTCCCGAAGCTGCGGTTAAATTAATGGATAAATTTTGGCCGGGACCGCTGACGATGGTTTTTCCAATTAAAGACGGCAGTTTACCCAAAGCGGTTACTGGGGGCTTAAAGACGGCTGCCTTTCGGTGTCCAGCTAATCAGTTGACGCGGACTTTAATCGCTGAGGCCGGGGTGCCGTTAGTAGGGCCATCTGCTAATTCGTCTGGTAAGCCAAGCCCGACAACTGCTCAACATGTCTACCATGACTTAGAAGGAAGAATTGCCGGGGTCTTAGATGATGGTCCGACTAGTGTAGGGGTCGAATCGACTATTTTAGATATGTCTAGCAAGCAACCTACAATTTTACGGCCGGGAGCAGTCAGTCCGCAAGAAATCGCGGCTGTTTTGGGTCAGGAGGTTATTTCTGATAAACACCATGTAGGTCAAAATGAGGTGCCTAAGGCTCCAGGGATGAAGTATAAGCATTATGCACCGGCAGCCCAAGTGTTGATTGTGGCTCAAGACAAGTGGGATGCCGCCTTGGCTTGGGCAAAAGACCACGCAAATTCAGTTGGGATAATGGCTAGCCCGCAAGTTATTAGCCGGGCGCCTGGTTTGAATACGTATGATTTAGGAGCCGATGTAGTTACTGCCAGTCAGCATTTATTCGCTGGCTTGCGTTACTTTGATGACCAGGCCGAGGTTAAATGGATTTTAGCGCCAGCCTATCCAGAAGAAGGCCTGGGTGAAGCTTACATGAACCGGTTGAAAAAGGCAGCGGGTAATCAATTTTTTGAGGCATAATTAGGGATTTTTAACTGGTAATGTTTAGCGCTATCGGCTAAAATAGTTATGGTTTAAAATTTTTTTGAGGAGTGTTGAACGTGGGAAAATTTGAAGTTTTGGATCATCCTTTAATCCAACATAAGTTGACAATCATTCGGGACAAGAACTGTGGGACGCGTGAATTTCGTCAATGTGTAAATGAAATTGCTGAATTAATGGCTTATGAAGTTTCGCGGGACATGGCTTTAGAAGATGTTGAAATCGAAACCCCAATGGGTAAGACTGTGCAAAAGCGGTTAGCCGGTAAAAAAGTGGTAATTGTTCCCATTTTACGGGCTGGTTTAGGGATGGTTGATGGCATCTTAGAATTAATTCCTGCCGCTAAGGTTGGTCACATCGGAATGTATCGTGATGAAGAAACAATGAAACCACACGAATACTTTGTCAAGATGCCAGATGACTTAGAAAATCGTGAAATGTTTATCGTCGATCCAATGCTTGCAACAGGTGGCTCAGCTATCATGGCCGTAGATGCCTTGAAGAAGCGGGGCGCACGTTCAATTAAGTTTGTTTGTTTAGTGGCCGCTCCAGAAGGGGTCGAAGCTTTACGAGCAGCTCATCCAGATATTGATATCTTTGCAGCCGCTTTGGATGAAAAGCTAAATGAAAATAGTTACATTATCCCTGGCTTAGGGGATGCTGGTGACCGTTTATTCGGGACTAAGTAAGTATCTAAGTTGAGGTTTAAAGCTACAAACCGTACTAGGTTTGTGGCTTTTTTATTTGCTAAAAAATGAAATTTTTTGAAAACGAAACCAAGCTCTTATTTAAGAATGTGGTAATGGTTTCTATTAGTTATTAACTATTATACAGGGCGATGACGGCTAGAATAATATTTTTATAAAGCTAAAGCATATGCTAACTATAATATGTAAATTAAATAAAATATTTACTTATGTTAGGATATAAAAATAGATTATGCTTACTGGAGTAATTGGCTATAAGAAGCCGAATGATGGCTTTTTATGACTGGGATATACAAGTTTAGTTTTTTAATTAATTCTAAATAAAGCCCAATTAATAACCGGTTTACAGCGACAGAAAGCTAATTTTGCCTTTGTATTTTCATTGAAATGGTGGTATTATTTCATTTGTATTCAAGCTTTTCAAACTTGAATCTTTCTATCTTATTTTGGTTGATGTTTAACCATTTTTGACAATTTAGGAAAAGAGGTGAAACCCCGGTGGATGAAAAGACCCAAATCGTGACTTTTCTAGGGATTCCGTTTAACTTGTCCAACATTATTTCAGGAACTGTTGCGGCTATCCTTGTCTTTTGTTTGGTTTTTTGGCTTTCACGTAATATTCAAATGAAGCCAAGTGGGAGACAGAATCTCTTAGAATGGATTATCGATTTTACAAATGGCATTGTAAAAAGTGCGATTCCGGATGAAGCGGGAAAAAGCTATGGCTTGCTAGCATTTACACTATTTGTGTTTATCTTTGTTGCAAACCAGTTGGGCTTGGCAATTGAAGTTTCTTACAATGATTATAACTTTATGAAAAGTCCGACCTCAATGCCAATGACGACAATGACGCTAGCATTTATCGTATTCTTGCTAGCTCATTACATGGGTGTTAAGAAGTTCGGCTTTAAAGGTTACTTTGTGAATACGTTCATGAGTCCAATGAAAGCTTTGTTACCTATTAACATTCTCGAGCAGTTTACTAACTTTATTACCTTGGCGTTACGTCTTTATGGTAATATTTTCGCCGGTGAAATTTTGCTAACCCTGATTTATAAGTTAGCAAAGATTAATGCGTTTGTCTTTATTCCAGCTTCCGTGTTGGAATTAATCTGGCAAGGTTTCTCAGTCTTCATCGGAAGTATCCAAGCCTTTGTTTTCACAACGTTAACAATGGTATACATTTCACAAAAGATTGA
This sequence comes from Ligilactobacillus agilis, assembly GCF_025311475.1. Taxonomy (NCBI): domain Bacteria; kingdom Bacillati; phylum Bacillota; class Bacilli; order Lactobacillales; family Lactobacillaceae; genus Ligilactobacillus; species Ligilactobacillus agilis. The sequence continues at coordinate 787,197 of NZ_CP104397.1, forward strand.
AAAAGAATAATGAGGAGGATTCTCAAATGGGTTCATTAACATTAATTGGTGCAGGTTTAGCAGCTGCAGGTGCTGCAATTGGTGCAGGTATCGGTAATGCTTTAGTTATTTCAAAGATGCTTGAAGGTATGGCACGTCAACCTGAATTATCAGGTCAATTACGGACAAACATGTTCATCGGTGTTGGTTTGATCGAAGCTGTTCCTATCATGGCAATTGTTATCTCATTCTTACTTGTGTTCCAATAAACAAAGGACTTGTTTTAAATACTAAAGTAAGGAGGTGTCAATAGATGAATTCAACATTTCTTTTAGGAGCTGCTGAAGAAGGCTTTGCTTGGGGTGACTTCTTATTTTACCTAGTACTATTTATTATTTTGATGGCACTAATTAAGAAGTTTGCTTGGGGACCTGTAACCGAAATGATGGAAAAACGGGCCACTAAGATTGCAACTGATATTGATGCTGCAGAAGAATCACGCAAGAAGGCTGAAGATTTAGCTCAAAAGCGGGAAGAAGCCTTACAAGCTTCACGCACTGAAGCTTCTGAAATTGTTAACCGTGCTAAGCAAAACGGTGAACAACAAAAGGCTACCATCGTTAGTGCGGCTCATGATGAAGTTGTCACAATGAAGGCCAATGCTAAGAAAGATATTCAACAAGAACGTCAAGAAGCATTAGCCAGTGTCAAAAATGATGTGGCTGAATTATCTATTGAAATTGCTTCGAAGATCATTCAAAAAGAATTGAGTGCGGCTGATCAAAAAGCACTAGTAGATTCATACATCGAAGGGTTGGGGAAGCAAAATGGCATTAGATAATCCAACAGTAGCCCGTCGTTATAGCCAAGCCTTGTTTGAAGTTGCTCAAGAAAAAGGGCAATTGAAAGATTTAAGTTTGGAGCTTAATGAGTTAAAGAGGGGTTTACTTGCACAACCACAATTTATGACCTTTATGGCCAGTCCGGCAATTAAACCGGAAGCAAAGCTGGCTATGATAAATGCTATGACTGAGGGAGCATCTGCTTTGACTAAGAATTTAGTCATGATGGCTTATGATTACGGTCGGATTGCAAACCTAGTTGCAATTATTGATGCATTTAATAATTTATACGATGAATATGAAAAAGTAGTAAGGGTTAAGGTCACTACTGCGATTGAATTAGACAAAGAACAAGAAGACAAACTCAGTGATTCATTTGCCAAGCTTGTTGGTGCTAAGAAAGTCATCGTTAATCCGCAAATTGATGAGAGTATCATCGGTGGAGTTGTTTTACAATCGAAAAGCTATATTTATGATGGCTCGATTAAAACAAAGATTGAACGCATTAAGCGGTTATTATTGAAATAAGTAATTTTAAAAGAGGTGAGACTTTTATGAGCATTAAGGCTGAAGAAATCAGTGCTTTAATCAAGCAACAGCTTGCTGGTTATCAAGACCAATTAGAAGTTGCTGAAGTTGGTACTGTAACATACGTTGGTGACGGGATTGCCCGGGCCAACGGGTTGGATAATGCCTTATCTGGTGAATTGCTAGAGTTTGAAAACGGCACATACGGAATGGCTCAAAACTTGGAAGCCAACGATGTCGGGATTGTTATTTTAGGTGCTTATAAAGGTATTCGTGAAGGCGATACTGTTAAGCGGACAGGTCGAATCATGGAAGTCCCAGTTGGGGAAGAATTGATTGGCCGGGTTGTTAACCCATTGGGACAACCAGTGGATGGACTTGGTGAAATTAAGACCACTAAGACCCGTCCTGTTGAAAGAAAGGCACCTGGTGTTATGGAACGGCAATCTGTTGCTGAACCATTACAAACAGGGTTAAAAGCAATCGATGCGTTAGTTCCTATCGGTCGTGGTCAACGTGAATTGGTTATCGGGGACAGAAAGACTGGTAAGACTTCTGTTGCCATCGATACCATCTTAAACCAAAAAGACCAAGATATGATTTGTATTTACGTTGCGATTGGTCAAAAGGAATCTACTGTTAGAACACAGGTAGAAACCTTACGTCGCTACGGAGCAATGGAATACACTATCGTTGTTTCTGCTGGTCCTTCATCTCCTGCACCAATGCTATGGTTAGCACCATATGCAGGGGCTGCCATGGGGGAAGAATTCATGTATAACGGTAAGCACGTTTTGATTGTTTACGATGATTTATCAAAACAAGCCGATGCTTACCGGGAACTTTCCTTGATTTTACGTCGTCCTCCTGGTCGTGAAGCTTACCCTGGGGATGTCTTCTACTTACACTCTCGTTTACTAGAACGGGCAGCTAAGTTAAGTGATGAATTAGGTGGCGGTTCTATGACTGCCTTACCATTTATCGAAACTAAGGCCGGGGACGTTTCTGCCTACATTCCAACTAACGTTATCTCAATTACCGATGGACAAATCTTCTTGAATAGTGATAGTTTCTACTCAGGAATTCGGCCCGCAATTGATGCCGGGACATCTGTTTCCCGGGTTGGTGGGGCAGCGCAAATTAAGGCAATGAAGAAAGTTGCCGGGACCTTACGTTTGGACCTTGCTTCTTATCGTGAATTGGAATCATTTGCACAATTTGGTTCTGACTTGGATGAAGCAACTCAAGGTAAGTTAAACCGTGGTCGGCGGACAGTGGAAGTTTTGAAGCAACCACTTCACAAACCACTTCCAGTTGAAAAGCAAGTTGTAATTTTATACGCCTTAACACACGGTTTCTTAGATACTGTGGCTGTGGACGATATTTTACCATTCCAAGACCAACTCTTTGATTTCTTTGATGCTAACCATCAAGATTTACTTGCTGAAATCAAGACTAGTGGTCAGTTACCTGATACAGCTAAGCTTGATGCCGCTATCAAAGATTTTGCACAAACATTTCAAGCTAGTGCTAAATAGAAAGGGTGGTGAGAGCTGATGCCAGCTTCTTTGCAAGAAGTTAAACGTCGAATCGAATCAACTAAAAAGACCGGGCAAATTACCGGAGCCATGCAGATGGTCTCAACAGCTAAATTGAGTCAAATTCAAAAGCACGCTGTCAGTTACCAGGTCTATGCACAAAAGATTCGTAGTGTCATCACTCATTTGGCTAAGTCTCACCTATTAGACTCTGCTGCAACCGGCGAGAGTGAGACTAGTCAAGATGGCAAAATCAATACTTTGGGAATGTTAAAGCAACGTCCCGTCAAAAAAACAGGGGTTGTGGTTATCACTTCTGACCGTGGCTTAGTGGGCAGTTATAACAGCAATGTTATTAAGCAAACGATGTCATTGGTTAATAGTGAAGAACGCAACAAGGATAACGTAGTTATTCTAGCAATCGGTGGTACTGGTGCTGATTTCTTTAAGAAACGTGGCTATGAAGTAGGTTACGAATACCGGGGAGTAAAGGATATTCCAACTTTCCGGGAGGTACGGCCAATCGTTAATGCAATCGTTACAATGTATAGTAATGGTCAATACGATGAGTTGTATGTTTGCTATAACCACTTTGTTAACACCTTAACATCTGCCTTTCGTGCAGAAAAGATGTTACCAATTTCTGCTGAAAACATGGGGAGCGATGATTTTAATACTCCTGATGAAAATGGCTTGATGGCAGATTATGAAACGGAACCTTCACAAGATGCAATTTTAGAGGTAGTGTTACCTCAATATGCTGAAAGTTTGGTTTACGGGGCAATTTTAGATGCGAAAACATCGGAACATGCTTCTAGTTCAACGGCCATGAAGTCTGCTACTGATAACGCTAAGGATTTAATTGCAAGTTTAGAGTTGCAATATAACCGGGCGCGTCAAAGTGCAATTACGACAGAAATCACAGAAATTACTGGTGCACAGGCTGCCTTAGAATAAGAATAACAGGAGGAATTTAACGAAATGAGTCTTGGTAAAGTAGTTCAAATTATCGGACCTGTTGTCGATGTACAATTCCCTCTTAACGAAGCTTTACCCGACATTAACAACGCCTTACATGTTAAGCGTGAAGATGGCTCTGTCTTGGTCATCGAAGTTACGCTTGAATTAGGTGACGGTGTTATGAGAACAATCGCCATGGATTCAACTGACGGGCTTCAACGTGGAGCCAAAGTTGTTGATACTGGCGCACCAATTAGTGTTCCTGTTGGGGAAGATACTTTAGGACGGGTATTTAATGTTTTAGGTGAAACCATCGATAATGGCGAAGAATTTGCAGAAGATCACCGGCGTGATCCAATCCACCGTGATGCTCCTGCCTATGATCAATTAAATACAAGTACAGAAATCCTTGAAACTGGGATTAAGGTTATTGACTTACTTGCCCCTTACATTAAGGGTGGTAAGATTGGGTTATTCGGGGGTGCCGGTGTTGGTAAGACCGTTTTGATCCAAGAGTTGATTCACAACATTGCCCAAGAACACAACGGGATTTCAGTGTTCACTGGTGTTGGTGAACGGACCCGTGAAGGTAATGACTTGTACTTTGAAATGAAAGAATCTGGCGTTTTAGAAAAAACAGCTATGGTATTCGGACAAATGAATGAGCCTCCTGGAGCCCGGATGCGGGTTGCCTTAACAGGGTTGACAATTGCGGAATACTTCCGTGATGTTGAAGGTCAAGATGTGCTCTTGTTCATTGATAACATTTTCCGGTTTACTCAAGCCGGGTCAGAAGTTTCTGCCCTTTTAGGTCGGATTCCTTCTGCCGTAGGTTACCAACCAACTTTGGCAACTGAAATGGGTCAATTGCAAGAACGGATTACATCAACTAAGAAGGGTTCAGTTACATCTATTCAAGCGGTTTATGTTCCTGCCGATGACTACACTGACCCTGCGCCTGCAACTACATTCGCCCACTTGGATGCAACCACTAACTTGGAACGTGCCTTGACTCAACAAGGTATTTACCCAGCCGTGGATCCATTGGCTTCTACTTCTAGTGCCCTTTCTCCAGAAATTGTTGGGGAAGAACACTATCAAGTTGCAACCGAAGTTCAACATATCTTGCAACGTTACCGTGAATTACAAGATATTATCTCTATCTTAGGGATGGATGAACTTTCTGATGAAGAAAAAGTTATCGTTGCTCGGGCTCGGAGAATCCAATTCTTCTTGTCACAAAGCTTCAACGTTGCTGAACAATTTACTGGTTTGCCAGGTTCATATGTTCCAGTTGAACAAACGGTTAAGGGCTTCAAAGAAATCTTAGAAGGTAAGTACGATGACCTTCCAGAAGAAGCTTTCCGTTTAGTTGGACCAATCGAAGATGTAGTTGAAAAAGCCAAGAAATTAGCAAACCAATAAAGGGGGTAGCGTAAGATGGATGCTAAATCTGTTATTACCGTAAATATCGTTACACCCGATGGCAGTGTTTATGATGCGACTACAGACCTAGTTGTTTGCAAGACAACGGTTGGTGAAATTGGGATTATGCCCAACCACATTCCAACTTTAGCTGCCCTTGCGATTGATAGGGTTCGTGTTCGTAAAGGTGAAGAAAAGTTTGATGAAATCGCCGTTAGCGGGGGTTTTATGGAATTTTCCGATAACACTTTATCGATTGTGGCTTCAGCTGCAGAAAAAAGTGAAGATATTGATACTAACCGTGCACAACGGGCTAAGGAACGCGCTGAAAAGCGGATTGCACAAGCTAAGGAAAGTCACAATGTTGACGAACTGAAGCGGGCGGAAGTTTCCTTGCGTCGTGCTGTTAACCGGATTAGTATTTCTAGTCATAGATAGTTAGCTAAAAGGCATTGACCTTCCGGGTCGATGCCTTTTTTACTAAAGTTTAAGTCTTTACTTAAATTAGAAAATTTTAGTGACTAAAAGTAAAGTTTATGCTATGATTATCACGAATTCTTAACGAGGTAATGTTATGCAATATTATGGATATTTGGCGCTAATTACATTAGTGAGCCACTTTATTTTTATAACGTTAGCCTTTATGGGGTTTCAATCATTAAGGTTAGATCGTTACATTACACCAGAACGTCAAGGTAAATTTAAATTGGTCATAGTAATGCTATCCGTAGCAGTTGGTTTTGGTTGTAGTGAATTTTTCTTGAATTTTATTGATAGCGCACGCAACCTAGTCTACCTCATTAGCTAGATTGGCTGTCGGTAAATTTTAATTACAAAAAGCTGTAAAAGCCAGTATTAGTGCTGTGTTAATGGAGGAATTATCTTGGAAAAAATTATTGTTCGTGGTGGTCGTAGGTTGGAAGGCGAAGTAGAAATAGAAGGGGCTAAGAATGCGGTGTTGCCTATTTTAGCGGCTGCAATTCTTCCAACCAAGGGACGGACTGTGTTAACAAACGTACCTATTTTGTCTGATGTGTATACGATGAATAACGTTATTCGCTTTTTGAACGTAGAAGTTGGCATGGATGAGGCAAGTAAAACAATTGAACTTGATGCAACCGGTAAACTATCTTATGAAGCACCCTTTAAGTATGTTTCTAAAATGCGGGCTTCAATCGTAGTCTTGGGTCCACTTTTGGCACGGCTAAATCATGCCAAGGTTGCAATGCCCGGTGGTTGTGCAATTGGTTCGCGCCCAATTGATTTGCACTTAAAAGGCTTAGAAGCTCTAGGTGCTAAGATAAAACGGCATGATGGCTACATTGAGGCCAGCACAGATGGTTTAGTGGGGGCCAATATCTACCTTGATTTTCCAAGTGTTGGGGCTACGCAAAATATTATGATGGCCGCCACCTTGGCTAAGGGAACCACTGTAATCGAAAATGTTGCCCGTGAACCTGAGATTGTTGATTTGGCTAACATTTTAAATAAAATGGGGGCTAATGTAAAAGGCGCCGGAACAGAAACCATCAAGATTGTAGGGGTAGATGAGCTTCACGGAACTGAGCATGCAATTATTCAGGATCGGATTGAAGCAGGAACCTTCATGGTGGCAGCGGCTTTGACTAAGGGAAATGTACTTATCAAGGATGCCATCGCTGAACACAACATCCCGTTAATTTCTAAATTAGAAGAAATGGGTGTTACCGTTAAAGAAGAGGCAAGGGGAATCAGAATTATTGGCCCGGATAAGTTAAAGCCAGTAGTAGTGAAAACCTTGCCACACCCAGGGTTCCCAACGGACATGCAACCGCAGGTGTCCATTCTTCAGTTGGCTGCTAGTGGCACGAGTCTATTAACAGAAACAGTCTTTGAAAATCGCTTTATGCACTTAGAAGAACTGAGACGGATGAACGCTGACTTTAAGGTGGAGGGAAATACGGTTATCTTGTATGGACCAACTGACTTCAATGGTGCTGAAGTGGCTGCAACTGATTTACGGGCAGCTGCAGCTTTGATTTTAGCCGGCTTAGTGGCAAGAAACATTACCCAAGTAACCCACCTTCAATACTTAGACCGGGGCTACTATCACTTCCACCAAAAGCTAGCAGCTTTAGGGGCCGAAATTAAACGGATAAATGATGTTACTGGTGATGTAGAGTACCGGTTACAACGTGATTTGATTAAGTAAAAAAAACAGGTGTCTAACCACTGAAATAAGGCAAGTTCAGTGGTTAAACACCTTTTTGATTGACTTTTCAAGCGGTATTGGTTCATGTTATAATACTTTCGATGCATAAAAATATATGACAAGTGAATCCTAGTAAAATTAAAGTATTAAAGAGGAGTTTTAGTATGGCCAAAGATATCGGTATCGATTTAGGTACTGCCAATGTTTTAATAAACGTTAAGGGTAAGGGAATCGTTTTAAATGAACCCTCAGTTGTGGCGGTAGATACGATGAGTAATAGGGTGCTAGCAGTTGGCTCTGAGGCATATAAAATGGTGGGACGGACCCCAAGCAATATCCGGGCAATTAGACCCTTAAAAGATGGGGTAATTGCGGATTTTGATATGACCGAGCAAATGTTATCTTATTTCATCAAGAAATTAAATGTAAAAGGCTTTATGTCTAAGCCTAACATTATGATTTGTTGCCCAACTAATACCACTGAAGTTGAGAAAAAAGCCATTCGCCAAGCTGCAGAGAAATCTGGCGGGGGCAATGTTTATTTGGAAGAAGAACCCAAAGTAGCAGCGGTAGGTGCTGGTTTAGATATTTTTAAGCCACAGGGAAACATGGTAATTGATATCGGTGGTGGGACTAGTGATATTGCTGTCCTATCACTAGGTGACATTGTAGTCAGTCGGTCCTTACGTGTAGCAGGTGATAAGCTGAACCAAGATATTGTTACCTACTTACGCAAGAAACGGGGGCTTTTAATCGGTGAACATACGGCCGAAAAAATTAAGATTGAAATTGGGACGGTACTTAAAGGCCACCGCGATAAGGAAATGGAAGTGCGGGGGCGTGACGTGGTTAAAGGAATGCCTGAATCAATTACGGTTACTTCTGCCGAAATTGAAGAAGCTTTGCATGACACAATGATGTCCGTTATTATCGCTGCCCATGAAGTTTTAAGCCAAACTCCCCCTGAATTAGCGGCTGATATTATTGATCGGGGAATCGTTTTAACCGGTGGTGGTGCACTCTTAGATGGAATTGACGAATTATTCTCTAACCAATTACAAGTACCGGTGGTGGTAGCAGATTCACCGTTAGATGATGTAGCTGTAGGGACAGGCTACTTGTTAGATAAGGTGGAACAAACTGGTAAATGACAGTAAGTAAGCTTTTAAAAGGAATTTTAATTGGGCTGATAAGATTTTACAAAGGGTGGATATCTCCCTTATTTCCGCCTAGTTGCAGGTATTATCCGACTTGTTCAACCTATACTATTGTGGCGATTGAAAAGCATGGACCCATATTGGGGCTGATTATGGGATTTAGCCGTATTCTAAGGTGTAATCCCTTTGTTCCTGGCGGAATAGATTATGTTCCTGATAAATTTAGCTTAAGGCGTAATCCTGATAAAACTTACAGAGAAATAAAGAGCGATAAGGAGTAATCTCGTGTCAAAAAAAGATAAAAATATTCAAATTACTGAAGAAGAAAAGATGGTTAATGGTCAATTAGTCACAGAATTAACGGCTAAGAAAAGTAAGTTGGGGCAAGTAATTGCTGACCAAGATAAGTTTATTGCCGTGTTACCAAGTGGCGAGCGCTTTAATGTGAAGACAGAAAATGAAGCACTTGACCTATTGATTCGTGACTTCCACTTACATCGGGGTTAAAAGCTAAAAAAGCACTAAATTTGCCGGCTGATTATTGCTTCAGTCGGCAAATTATCTATAATAAGTAGTATTCAAATTTTAGTTAAAGGGGATTTTTCCATGCTAAAAAAACAATTTTTAAGCATGAAAGCTGACGATGATGCCAGGATTGACTGGGGAATTATCTTTTGTGTCTTGGTCTTGGCGGTAATTGGGATGGTGTCCATCTACGTTGCGGTTAAGCATGATACTAGTACTGCCAGCATCACCAGGGTAATGTTATCACAAGCAATTTGGTACACCTTAGGAGCGATTATCGTTATCTTTTTGATGCAATTTGATGCCGAACAACTTTGGAAAGTAGCGCCGGTAGCCTATGGAATCGGAATTTTTCTTTTGATTATGGTGCTGATTTTTTATAGTCGTTCCTATGCAGCCCTAACCGGGGCTAAGAGTTGGTTTGCACTGGGACCATTTACCTTTCAGCCGTCAGAAATTATGAAGCCAGCCTTTATTTTGATGATGGGGCGGGTTATTACCCAACATAATTCAGAGTATTATGAGCACACCATGAGAACGGACTGGTTGCTGTTGGGCAAGATGATTGCCTGGTTAATTCCGGTGGCAGTCTTATTAAAATTGCAAAATGACTTTGGGACAATGCTTGTTTTCTTCGCAATCTTTGGGGGGATGGTAATTGTTTCCGGGCTAACTTGGCGGATTATTGCCCCGGTAATCGCAATCGCTACAGTTTTAGGGTCGACTGCGATTTTCCTAGTAGTTTATAACCGCGCAATCCTAGAGAAAATTGGCTTCAAGGCCTACCAATTCAGTCGGATTGATTCATGGCTAGATCCCTCTGCATCAACTAACGGAACTAGTTATCAGTTGTGGCAAAGCATGAAGGCAATTGGTTCGGGGCAGCTTTTAGGAAAAGGTTTCAATGTTTCCAAAGTTTACGTTCCGGTGCGGGAATCAGATATGATTTTTTCAGTAATTGGTGAAAACTTTGGTTTCATTGGTAGTTGTCTATTGATCTTCATTTACCTCTTACTGATTTTCCAAATGATTCAGGTAACTTTTGATACCAAAAATGAATTTTATGCCTATATTTCAACTGGGGTTATCATGATGATTTTATTCCACGTGTTTGAAAATATCGGGATGAGTATTGGGCTATTGCCATTAACTGGGATTCCTCTTCCCTTCGTTAGTCAAGGGGGGTCAGCTCTATTAGGAAATATGATGGGGATTGGCTTTATTATGTCAATGCGCTATCACTACAAGAGCTACATGTTTAGTAACCAAGACGAGAGTGATTTTAAATAGAAATACAGTACAGGGTTATACTAACTACAAGATGGTTGGTATAACCCCTTTTTTGATGGTTTGTAAATTGAAAAGTTTTTGTTTAAAATATAAAAATGTAAATCTTTAGTTAAGGTGATTTAAATGGGAAACTATGTTTTGGGAATGATTTCGACTTTATTAATTGCGATAATAACTGTGACATATGTGAGTAAGATAAAGTTTGACTTAGCACATATTCTTTGTTTTACCTTATTGATGTTAGGTTGTATTCCAATTAAGATTAGCAACTTAATTATGATTTTAGGGGGAGTATTGATTACCCATCATCAAGATCAAGGAAAGAACCAATGGTTAAGGTATACGCTTTTTGTGATGTATGCTTTTGTTACAACTTGGATTTTACAAGTCATTTTGAATTTTTATGGGAGTCAGTTTGCTAGTTGGATTAATTACAATAATTATTTAGGGACATTCGTTTGCCAAAGTGTAGTTTTACTAATCCAATTAGGTGTTATTTATTTATTCAGAGATAGTTTAGAAATTTTAGCACTATCTCCCTCAAATAAAAAGAAGGGGGCGGAGATAGTTGCAATCGTCATTTTAGCCGTATATTTAGTGTATGGTTCTACCTTTGATAATGATTATAACAACTGGTGGATTAGCGCTTATGTAGTGGGATTGATTCTATTCTGGAGTTACGTTAGGGCACTGGCGTTACTAGAAACCAAACGTGAACTGGCTGAATTGAGAAATTTTGAATTGAAAAATCTTGAGAATTATGCAAATGAAATGGAAGAAGCCTATCAAAAGTTTAGAAGATTTAGGCATGATTATTTGAATATTCTACTTAGTTTAGATCAGGCCATAAAAAGCGGCAATCTAGGATTGATTAGACAAACTTATGACAAAGTACTAGCACCTAGTAAAGCAAAAATTAATATGGATTATTATGATTTTGGTAAGTTAAATCATATAAAAACGTCGGCAATCAAAAGTATTCTATACAATAAATTCAGCTATGCAACCCATGAAGGTATTAAGTTAGAAATTGAAATAATTGATGATGTCAAAGTTCAACGTACTAAATTATTGGATGCTGTTAGGATAATATCGATTTTACTAGATAATGCGATTGAAGCAGCCTTAGAAAGTAATACTCCTAAGCTATTAGTGGCCTACATAAAAGATGCTAATACTGAAAGAGTTATCATTGAAAATAGCATTGCCTTGGAAAGAGTCGAGCTAGCTCCTATTTTTAAAGAAGGTTACACGAGTAAAAGTGGTGATAGGGGGCAAGGACTAGCGACAGTTAAAAGACTTATTAGTCACTATCCTAATGTGGTTTTGAATACTAGTAGCCATGATTATAAATTCACTCAAGAGTTAATTTTAAGTAAGGAAGAATAGTATGCGGGTATTTATTTTAGAAGATGATTCATTACAGTCATTACGTTTACAGCAAATTTTAGCAAGTATTACAGATGAAGTTATAGTTCAAAGTTTTAAAAAGCCAGAGCAATTATTGGCTCACGTTAGTCAACCCGCTAAAGATAATGTCTATCTCTTAGATATTGAGATTGGGAAAGATTTATATAGTGGCTTTGAAACCTCACTATTGCTCAGAAGTATTGATAATTTAGGGACAATTATTTTTGTTACAACTCACTCAGAATTTATGCGAAAAACATATGAGTACAGGGTGGCTGCTTTAGACTTTATTGATAAATTCCAAACGGATATGGAAATTAGACAAAGATTACTAAGTGATTTTCGCTTGATTAAAGAGCGTCAAGCTTTGAGTGTGCAGACAAAAATGATTGATTTGGAAAGTGAGAATGATTTTTTACGGTTGCCCATTTCTGATATTTACTTTTTTGAAACGATTGACGACTTCACTAAAAGAAAGTTATCGCTTTATACTAAATCTCAACATCTAATTGTTAAGGGAAATTTAAAGCTAGTCGAAGCTAAGAGTGAGAGGTTTATGCGAGTGCACCGGTCATTTGTTGCTAATATAGATAATGTTATTAAATTAGATCGAAAAAAACGCCAACTTTATTTTAATGATAATACGTATTGTCTAGTCTCGCGTTCCAAGCTTGCAAAGCTAAGAGAAATTTTACAGACTAAATTTATAGAAGATTAGCTTGAGACCGTTTAGTGCTAAAAAATAACCGATTGGTGCGAAATATTAAGTAAGCTTAAAATTTTAGCTATAATAACAACTGAATTTCAAGAAAAGGAGGATTTTCCATAATGAAAATCAAGGGGAAGGTTGTTATTGGACTACTATTATTATTAGGTTTTGCTATTAGTTTTAAAGAACAACGAGTTTTAGCTGCTGACAATGACCGCTATTTGGCTTATGTCGGTCAAAGTCAGGATTCATTCGGAATGCCTATTTATGTTGAAAATATAAAAACAGGTAAAGTGGATGTGGCTTATTGTATCAACGAATCAAAAAAGCTACCTTATTCTGCTATTTATAACCGATTTGATGCAACTTCGGAGAGATTAATGGCGTTAGACAAACCGTTGGTATCACGGGAATTATTGCCAGGTATTATTAAAAGAATAATTTATAATGGCTACCCCTTAAACGCTACTAATCTGCAAGGCTCTTTATCTGATGGTGCTTTTAGAAGATTAACCCAGCTTGCAATTTGGCATTACAGTGATTCTTTTAATGTTGATGAGTCTGAGTTAACTCCACAAGAAAGATGGGTATATCATCAATTGATACAGGGAACTAATCTGGTGCCAGTCAATTTAAATTTGAATATCTATGTACGAGATGACAGTAGTTATCAAGATTTGTTAGGAACGAGTTTTGGCAAGTTACCTGAGCACCCACAGTTTAGCTCTAGTAGCATGGCGTCAAGCAGTACTAGCTCAAGCAGCACTAGTTCCAGTGAATCTTCAAATAGTTCTAGCTCGATAACTAAAGCAGAAAGTAGCAGTAGCACACCAACGGTTAGCTCCAGTAGCATGGCGTCAAGCAGTACTAGCTCAAGTAGCTCAAGTTCCAGTGAATCTTCAAATAGTTCTAGTTCGATAACTAAAGCAGAAAGTAGCAGTAGCACACCAACGGTTAGCTCCAATAGCATGGCGTCAAGCAGTACTAACTCAAGCAGCACTAGTTCTAGTGAATCTTCAAGTAGTTCTAGTTCGATAACTAAAGCAGAAAGTAGCAGTAGCACACCAACGGTTAGTTCCAGTAGCATGGCATCGAGTAGTACTAGCTCAAGTAGCACTAGTTCCAGTGAATCTTCAAGTAGTTCTAGTTTGATAACTAAAGCAGAAAGTAGCAGTAGCACACCAACGGTTAGCTCCGGTAGTACAACGTCAAGTAGTACTAGCTCAAGCAGCTCAAGTTCCAGTGAATCTGAATCTTCAAGCAGTTCCAGCTCGGTAAGCACTACTAATTCTAGCACCGAGAATTTAGTTAACCATTCTGAAGATATGTCAAGTAGCGGGAATAAGTCAAGTTCTGTAAAGTTAGCTAAATCGGATGCTAAGCAGGTAGTTACACAAAAGAGTTTGCCAACTAACAGCCAAGTTATTAGCAAACCACGACAAGATAGAAAATCAGCTCAAAAGCAAGTAAAATTACCTCAGACTGGTGAGAGTAGTGAACACTTCTTATGGTTAAGTTTGGCTGGTTGTCTCTTACTAATGGGGGCATTGTTTCTTTTTGAGCGTAAGTATAGGTAAATTATGAAGGTAAATTTCAAGAACAAGAATTGAGATTAATCAGAAAAAAAACAAAATAATTCACTTTGTTTTCGTATGGATGTTTTTAGGGAAAAAGCAACTTTTGAATCAAGTCCGGTTCAAAAGTTGCTTTTTTATTGGCTTAAATTAAATTTTCTTTTGAGCAACTAATTGCTCGTGAAATTCGATTTTAGCGAGTCGCTTAGGGTCGTCGGCAATCAAGAGTAAAAATAATACTTCAATTACACTGAGGGCGGCTAGGCGTGAAAAGTAGTACTGAGATTCCAAGACGCGTTGACGGACGGCGGTTTTAATATGGAAGTCAGCGTCTAAGGCAATCGGGGAGTCTTGTCGATTGGTAAGCGCAAGTACTGGCACATGTTTTTGGTGGGCAATCGTAATTTGACTTAATAATTCGCGGGATTCACCCGAATTAGAAATTGCAATTAGCAAGTCAGCTTCTGACAAGTTGATGGTTTGAGCAAGGGCTGTTTCGTATGAGGCGGTTGCGATAGCTAAAAAACCAATCTGATTGAATTTGTAGGCGGCATCTTCAGCTACGGGAAAAGTAGCCCCCTCTGCGCTAATCTGGATTAAACGCGCTTTTTTAATTAATTCAAGGATGGGTAAAATTTTTTTTGAGTCAAGTGGCAGCAGGGTATGGCGGATTTCTGCGACCTTATTAGCGCTAATCTTGTTTAGGCTGGCAGAAAAATCATCGAGGGAGACCTCCTTAAAGTAGTCGTCACGCTTAGAATCGGTTTGCGCTAGGAGAATCTTTAGTTGATGAAAGCCAACCAGGTCTAGATTTTTACAGAAGCGGGAAACAGAGGCAGTGCTGACTGCTGCTTTGTTAGCTAGCTCAGTGATGGTGTAATTAACGATTGCCTGGGGATTGTTTAAAATAACGTTGGCAATTTTTTGGTCACTTTCAGACATTGATGGGAGGTGGCTATTGATTTTATCGATGATATCAGTATTAAAATTCAAGCAAATCACTCCTTAATTTAAAAGTATCTAGGCTCGATCCTAGCAAAAATTGCTAAGAATAACAAGTTCCATGAAAATTTTTTTCCGTTTTTTAAAAAACAAGAAAATAATAATTGACAGTTTAGGGGCAAATGGTTATTATAATGTTGTAAAAAAATTTCATATTTTATTATTTTAAGAAAATATTTTACAAAGGAAGTGTGTTCGATGCAAACAATCGTTGACTTAGCGCTCCAAAAGCTAAGGCCCCAAATGAGTGTTAGTCTTGGGGGCGGAAGAAATGTGTTGGCTTTGACTGAAGAATTGGCCAAACAACCAAGTAAAAACTTGAAGCTTTATAGCCCGTCTGAGTTAACTAGAGCTTATGGCCAAAAATTAGGTTTAGAAATCTTAGCTAGTGAACAAGGACGGCATTTTGATCTTGCTTTTGATGGTTGCGACAGTATTGATTATCAATTTAACTGTTTAAAAAGTAAGGGGGGAATTCATTACTTTGAAAAAAGGGCTGCGCAAAAGAGTGATGAATATTTTATTTTGACACCAAAAACACGCCTTAACGAAACGTTAGATGCGCAGTTAGCTTTAAGTTTGGAAGTTAAACTAGAAAGGTGCTTTGAAATCCTAGCAGCAGCCCAACAATTAGGTTTAAGAGCTGAAATTCGTTTAGGCCAAGCTGTTGCAAGCTATGCTCGGACCCCTTTAGGTAATGTGTTAATTGACTGTTTTGCCACCGATTGGCAACAGATAAAAGATTATAATGAGCAACTGTTAGCTAAACCAGGGGTAGTTGCTAGTTCTTATTTTGAGGGACTAGTTACTGGGATTATTGCTAGCGAAGAAAATGGACAGGGAATAATTTTTACGAGGTGATGACAATGGCAAAGAAGTATAATTGGGGTTTAATTGGTACTGGTTGGATTGCGCACGAAATGGCAAATGCATTACAGGCAGTTAATGGTGAAATCTATGCTGCTTCAAGTCCTAACCAAGCTGAGTTAGAAAAATTCGTAAAAGAAAAGCAGGTAAGTAAAGCTTATTTAAAGGCGGATGATTTGATTAACGATGACCAAGTTGACATCGTCTACGTTGCCACCCCGCATACCTATCATTATGAATATATTAAAAAGGCGCTTTTAGCGGGTAAACATGTCCTAGCCGAAAAGGCGATGACCGTCAATTTGAAACAGTTCAATGAGGTTTATGAGTTAGCCCGTAAGCAAAATTTAATTTTAATGGAAGGCTTTACTCTTTACCATATGCCAATTTATCGGCAGGTTGCTGATTTAATTGCGCAAGGCAAGTTAGGCGAAATTAAGTTAGTTCAAGTTAACTTTGGAAGCTTGAAGGATTATGATCCTAGCAATCGATTCTTTAATAAAGAATTGGCTGGGGGAGCATTGCTAGACATTGGGGGTTATGCCACTGCCTTTGCCCGGATGTTTTTAAAGCAACAACCAAATAGCTTACTAACGACAGTTAAGTTTTTTGAAACCGGGGTAGATGAGCAAGCTGGAATTATTTTGAAGAATGCGGATGAACAATTAGCGGTCATGGCCCTTTCGATGCGGGCTAAGCAACCTAAGCGGGGGGTAATTTCTGGTACTAAGGGTTATGTTGAAATCAGTAATTATCCTCGGGCCACTAAAGCAGAAATCACCTACACTAAGGATGCCCACCAAGAAGAGTATCAAACTTTAACAGCAGGCAAGAGCGAAGAAGCCTTGAATTATGAAGTTTTTGCGATGCAAAAGTTTATTGAACAGGGTCATGATGAAGGTCAGTTAGAGCTTTCGCGAGATGTCGCCGAAATTTTAAATAGCATTCGGACTAACTGGGGATTAAAATATCCCTTTGACTAACTTGCCTAAGGATTGACTTTACCGGTGTTACTTTTAATTTCAAGCTAAACACAGTATAATTTCTAATGAGGTGATACCTATGAAGAAATTTTACTGTTACTCTCGGTGTTCAACTTGTAAGAAGGCCAAAAAATGGTTGGATGAGCATGGGGTAGTTTATGAACAACAGGATTTAGTGGAACTTCCTCCCACTAAGGAGGAATTATTAACCTGGATTAGTAATTCGGACCAAAACTTGCGTTACTTCTTTAACACGAGTGGCCAACATTATCGGCAGTTGGGGTTAAAAGATAAGGTGGCCCAGATGTCGGTTGCTGAAGCGGCTGAACTGCTGGCTAGTGATGGCAAACTCATCAAGCGGCCGCTGATGGTGGAAGGAACTAAGGTAACTTGTGGCTTTAAGGAAGACGTCTATCAAGCAACATGGCTCAATTAAAAGTGACACCTAAAGTTAATTGGGGTAGGAAGATACTGCTAGTCGCTTTAGGGTTAGCGTTATTAGGAAACTACTTACGGGGAACACAACTGCCGGTAGATGTTTCCGGCTTAAGTCCCTTAATCTTATTTAGAATTTCTCAATTAGGGGTTGGGTTAGCCACAATTAAAATTCTATTTATTGATGCCAACAGTTGGCGGTTTAAAGCCGGCTTTTTAGCTATGAGCTTATTTTTGTACTATGTAGGCTCTAACGCCCACTCACTGGATATCTTTTTTTACTTTGTGATTTTAGTGGCGGCTAAAGATGAAGACTATCGTTGGTTATTAAGGTGTTACTTAATCGAAGTAGCTGTGATAATGCTTAGCCTAGCACTCCTGACTTTTGGGGGAATACTTAATGATATGACCATGGTTAGACCTGGGGGAACGTTACGAATGTCATTTGGTTCCGTTACCCCCTCAGATTTTGCCGCCCACGTGTTTCACTGGCTAGTAGCTTATTTTTGTTACCGCAACTTTAAGCTCAGTTGGATAGAATATCTAGTCAGTCTAGTGGCTACCTGGGGAGTGTTTAGGTTTACGGGGACCAGGTTAGATTTAATATTAATGGCGGTCACGCTAGTTCTAGCTGTTAGCTACCCTAAGCTAAAGAAACTCATTAACTACCTTGATGGTTGGAGTTTAGGGGGCATTATGCTAGTGTACTTGGGCTTTAACCTAGCTATAAATTATTTGTTTACGCCTAAGTGGACCTGGTTTAGGAGGGTGGATGAACTTTTGTCTCACCGCCTAACTTACGGACAGCTAGCCTTGCAAAAACCGCTGACCTTATTTGGACGTTACTTTAGGGAAAATGGTAATGGTAAGTTTAACCCCCACCAACCGTATTTTTTCATTGATTCCTCCTTTGTACGCCTGCTAGCTATGCAAGGAATTTTATTGTTTACTTGCTTTGTTATCATGCTAATTTTTCTAGCCTGGCGGTTTAAAGCAGAACGAACTTACAGCCTCTTGATAGGCCTAGGGTTAGTCTTGTTGAGTGCTGCGATTGACCACCATTTGTGGGAACTATCCTATAATTTTATTTTTTTGGCTAGTTTAACGGATAATCAGCATTTTATAGTCAAAAGAAAGTAGTGACTTTTTCAACCGTTTGAAATAAGCACTACTATTTTTTTGTCTAAAGAGGCTAAAATATTTTTACTTTTGGCCGATATAGATAATGTACAAAAAGATGAAAGGGCTTAGAATGAGTATGAATAAGGAAGTACTGAAAACAAAATCTATTGGTAAGTGGATTTTATTTTTTCTAATTGTAGTTGGCCTAGTGCCGTTATTTACGATGTTAGCTGCATCTAACATAATTACCAAAAACGTCTTAATCGAGCGGAATAACCTCTCGAAGGTTAGTGCGGTTGATATGATTCAAGAGGAACGGACTCACCTCCAAAAATCAACTGAAAAGATGTTGATTGCTACTGCTAAGTATGGCGAATTTACCAGCGGCAACTTTGATAAACCAAAGTTGAAGACGGAAATGCAAAAGCTAGTTAGTGCTAACAGCTCGTTATTGGGGGCAACCGTGGCTGATCAGGCCGGTGAATTTGCTAGCACTATTAACTATCCGCAAGGCTATCAAGTGACTGAGCAAAATTGGTACCGCCAGGCAAAGCAAAACTTAAATCGCGTTGTGTGGACGTTACCTTATAAAGATCCTAAGTCAGGCGTCTTTGTAATCACAGCCGCTTATGGCTATAAGGCAGCTAATGGTAAGTTCTTCGTTATCAGTAGCAACGTTTCCTTTAACGATATTGAACGGCCATTAGGCCAATTGAAAATTGGTAAAACAGGGCGGGTAACTTTAATTTCCGACAAAGGAATCGCGCTAGCTTCTAAAGGGGCAATCGACGATGCTCACTACAGTCGGGGGAACGACTTAAGCAGCGATAAGATGTACCAAGCAATTGCTGCTTCAAGTAAACGTAAAGGTTATGTTCATGTTAAGGGTAATTCTAAGGTCATGGATATTTACTTTAATAAGGGAGCCGTCGGTAGTAAGTACTGGGCTTATGCTTACGTAATGAAAGATGACCTTAAAGCGGAATTACATTCTGTTTTAATCAGTGCCTCTATTATCGCCTTGGTAGTGGCGGTACTTGTCTTGATTTTAGCATTTATTATCAATGGCATCTTCAAGGAAATTGTTGGCCACATCCTGTCTTACTTCAGGGCGGCAGAAAAAGGAAAGATGAATCCAATTGAGGTTAAGCCAGCAACCAGCAGGAATTTTAAGGCTAGAGTAGCAGCTAAGCTTTACACCCCTGATGAACACGGCAGTGAATTTAACCAAATTTCTTATGGCTACAACAAAATGATTGCGGCCGTTGGGGGCTTGGTCAAGAAGGTTAAGGGCCAGGCTAATAATGTGGCTGAAAAATCAGACTCACTGTTGGAATTGTCAACTCAAACTGATAAAGCTATCGATGAAGTTGCACAAACCATTACAGGGATTGCTGAGGTTACAAGTTCACAGGCCCAAGAAACTCAGGAAAGTGTCACGAGGTTACACAATCTATCCGAAATTATTGAGCGCCTACATGCTAATGCGCAAACGATGAATGATGAAGCAGATAAATCTGCTAGTCTCAACCAAGCCAACATGGAGACGATGGATTCAGTTAACACCAACTGGAATCAAGAGTTAGTTGAGATGAAGGATTTATCCCAAAGTGTTCAGGATATGAATACAAGTATTCAAGATATTACTAAGATAATTGGGGTTATCAATGACATTTCACGGCAGACCAACCTCTTAGCGTTAAATGCTTCAATTGAAGCTGCCAGCGCTGGTGAAGCTGGGAAAGGCTTCTCGGTTGTGGCAACCGAAATTAGGAAGCTAGCTGAGCAAAGTGCTGCTTCAACTAAGGAAATTGAAGCAATCATTAATCAAATTAAGGATAAATCGCATGAAATGGTCACAAAGACCAATAACTCGATTGAAGGTGGCCAAAAACAGTCAGAATTGATTCAAGCAGCTATTAAATCAACGGCTGAAGTTTATAAGAGTAACCAAACAATGACTGAACAGGTCGCCCAAGTTGCCAATGCTTCGGCTGAAATTGAAGTAGTCCAAGGTAAGGTTCTCAGTCGCCTAGAAAATATCTCCGCTTCAACGGAAGAAAATGCAGCTGGGACCCAAGAAGTCTCCGCAAATGCAGAGGAGGTTTTAGCAACAATGGAGGAATTTACCTCTCACGTTGCTGACTTACATGACATTGCGGCTAAATTAAAGGCTGAAACTGATAAGTTGACGGTTAACTAAGTTACCATAAATAAATAAGCCACCCTTACTGGGGTGGCTTATTTGTTAACCTTAATAATTAATCCTTGGCTTGGCTAGCTTGAATGAGCCAGGCAAAGATAGCTAAAGCTTCCGGAAAGTCTTCAAATTGGGCTTCAGGATGCCATTGTACGGCTAGAAGATTTTGCTGCTTGTTAGTAACTGCCTCCACTAACCCGTCGGCACTGGTTGCTAAAGCCTGTAAGCCTGGGGCCAGGTCTTTAATAGCCTGGTGGTGGAGGGAGTTAACTAAGCCGGTATCGCCAAAGATATCATGGAGAGGGTTAGCAGGCTCAACTTTGATTGAATGGGTTGGCATTACCCAAGCAGTTCCGAATTGTTGGTGTTTTACCGACCAATTTGGATATTCGCTTAAATCTTGGTATAAACTACCGCCTAAAGCAACGTTGATGACCTGTAAACCCCGGCAAATTCCCAAGATAGGTAGTCCTTTGGCAAGGGCCGCTTTAATAAGGGCAATTTCTACTAGGTCTCGCTGATAATTAAGGCTACCCAATTTAGGGTGAGGTTCTTGACCGTAAAAGATAGGGGAGACATCTTGCCCGCCGGCAAAGACTAAGCCATCAAAGCGAGCAACAATCTCAGTGATATTATCTTCGTTGACCAAAGGAATAATAATAGGCAGTCCCCCAGCAGCGTGGACGGCGTTAGTATAGCCCTTGGGAGTATAGTTGATTGGCAGGTTAGCGTGTTCGACAATGGGGTTATCAAAGCTGTTACCAATTATCCCAATTAATGGTTTCATGAAAAATCACTCCAAAAAGAAAAGTTGTAGCTTAATTATAGAAGAAGAAGCTAAAAAATACCATTAATCAGTTTGTTTAAAAAAATTACAAGTAAAAATTGTTTAAAAATCAGATTGATTTAACCATATAACTATAACTTTATTTATATAGGGTGATAAAAGCCTATCAAACCCGCCTTAGCGCGCCTTTTAGCCATTGGTTGCGATTGCAAGCTGAGTTTGATTGAGCTAAAATTATAAATATTAGAAGAATTAGGGGGGCTAGATTTTATGTCTACACTTGAAGTAAAAAATTTACACGTAACAATTGACGGTAAGAAAATTCTCAAGGGGGTTAACTTGACCCTAAAAACAGGTGAAATCCATGCAATTATGGGGCCAAACGGAACCGGTAAATCGACCTTGTCGGAAGCAATCATGGGTAATCCAGCTTATGAGGTAACAGAAGGGGAAGTTTTACTCGATGGCCAAAATTTATTAGAACTCCCAGTAGACGAACGTGCCCGGGCCGGTTTATTTTTGGCAATGCAGTACCCAGCCGAAATTCCAGGGGTAACTAATGCCGAATTTATTCGCGGAGCAATTAACGCTAGACGAAGCGAAGATAATCCCATTTCAATTAGAAAGTTTCTAAAGAAACTAGACGAAAATATGGATTTCTTAGACATGTCTGAAGAAATGGCTGACCGTTATTTAAACGAAGGCTTTTCCGGTGGTGAAAAGAAACGTAATGAGATTTTACAGTTAATGATGATTGAACCTAAGTTTGCAATTTTGGATGAAATTGACTCCGGTTTAGATATCGATGCCTTAAAAGTTGTTTCTAAAGGGGTCAATAAGATGCGGGGACCAGAGTTTGGTTCTTTGATTATCACGCACTACCAACGGTTGTTGAACTATATCATTCCCGACGTAGTTCACGTGATGATGGATGGTAGAATCGTTGCGCAAGGTGGCCCTGAATTGGCTAAGCGCTTAGAAGACGAAGGTTATGCGGGTTTGCGTGATGAATTAGGTCTTGACATCAAGTTAACCGATGAAGATGCTTAAAGGAGGGATTGCGATGGATTTGACTAACTATCCCGAACTAGCAACTTATGCTAAGCAAGTTGCAGAACCTGCTTGGTTCACTGAAGAACGGTTATTAGCTCTACAGGCAAGTGAAACTTTAAAGATGCCTAGTTTTCAAAAAATCAAGTATCGTCACTGGCCGATTAACTTAACCAAGCAACTGGCCTATGAAGAAAGTAAATTAGAGGTGCCAGAAGAAATTGATCAAGCTAAGGCAACGGCCGTTCAAGTGGGGCAAACAACTAAGTTGTTAAATTTGAGTCCGGCTTTAAAGGAACAAGGTGTTATTATTTGCGACTGGCAAACGGCTTTAAAAGAACACGCTGATTTAATTCAAGCCTACTTCATGAAGAAGGCAATTAAATCGACAGAAAATCGCCTAACAGCAGAACACGTTGCCAAGTTGACGAGCGGTTTGTTGATTTATGTTCCCAAAAATGTAGTCTTAACGGAGCCGTTAGTGACTTATTTTGTTCAAGACGCCACGACCGGGGCTGATTACGTTCACCATGTTTTGTTGATTGCCGATACCAATAGTGAAGTTTCTTATCTAGAAAATATGTTAACTGTAGGCCAAAGTGAAAGTACCGCTAATATCATCGTTGAAGTAATTGCCTTGGACGGTAGCCATGTGAAGTTTTCAAGTATTGATCGCTTAGGTCAAAAGACTACGGCTTACCTAAATCGGCGTGGTTATCTAAAGCGTGATGCTAAGATTGACTGGTCATTAGGGATGATGAGCGATGGAAACATCGTCGGTGATTACGATTCAGAATTAGTTGGAACCGGGTCACATGCCGAAACTAAGGTGATTGCGATTTCAACCGGTAAGCAGGTTCAAGGGATTGATACCCGGGTAACCAACTACGGTAAAAATTCGATTGGTCACATCCTCCAACACGGGGTAATTTTGCAAAATTCCAATTTAATTTTTAATGGGATTGGGCACGTTATGAAGGGCGCTACGGGAGCGGATGCCCAACAAGAAAGTCGAGTTTTAATGCTATCAAGACATGCTCGGGGAGATGCTAACCCCATCCTCTTAATTGACGATAACAATGTGACGGCTGGTCACGCTGCAAGTGTGGGTCGGGTCGATGAAGAACAACTTTACTACCTAATGAGTCGGGGTTTGCCTAAACCAATCGCAGAACGACTAGTAATTCGTGGCTTTTTAGGCCCAGTTTTAGCAGCTATTCCGTCACGAGCAATTCAAATTGAATTAGAAAACATGATTGAAAGGAAGCTCGTAGATGGACAAAGAGATGAGTAAGTATCGGGCTGATTTTCCAATTTTAGGGCAAACGGTCAATGACGAAGATTTAGTTTACCTCGATAACGCTGCCACTAGTCAAAAGCCCCAGGCAGTCATTGATGCCATAGTTAATTATTACCGCAACGACAATGCTAACGTTCACCGCGGGGTGCACACTTTAGCCGAGCGGGCAACAGCCCAATTTGAAGCGGTGCGTCAAAAGGTGGCGCGGTTTATTAACGCTCCGACTAGTGAAGAAATTATCTACACGAAGGGAACAACCGAAGCCCTTAACTGGGTGGCCAGAAGTTACGGTGAACGTTTCGTTAAAACTGGAGATGAGATTGTTATTTCCTATGCTGAACACCATAGTAACCTTGTACCTTGGCAGGAATTGGCTAAACGAGTCGGCGCCACGCTAAAGTACCTAGAGCTAACGGCAGACGGGACAGTGGATTTGGCTAAAGCTGAGGTAACAATTACAGCTAAAACAGCGATTGTAGCCGTTAACCAAGCTTCTAATGTTTTAGGGGTAGCTAACCCACTAGCGCAACTAGCCCAGCTAGCCCACCAAAATGGTGCAATCTTAGTAGTAGATGGCGCTCAAGGTGCGCCCCATATGGTGACTGATGTTCAAAAGATGGGGGCTGATTTTTATGCCTTTTCTGGGCACAAGTTGTTGGCGCCAACCGGCATCGGAATTTTGTGGGGGAAAAGTGAGTTATTAGCACAAATGGCGCCCTTAGAATTTGGGGGCGAAATGATTGATTGGGTTGAATTAACGCAATCAAGTTATAAAAAGGCTCCCCTTAAATTTGAAGGGGGCACCCAAAATATTGAAGGGGTGATTGGTCTAGGCGCAGCGCTTGATTATTTAGAACAAGTAGGAATGGACAAGATAGCGGCTTATGAGCAGGAGCTAGTAGCCTATGTCTTACCTAAGCTCCAAGCAATTCCTGGCCTAAAACTCTATGGCCCTAAGGATCCTAAAAAGCATACTGGGGTAATTTCATTTAACCTCGATCAGATTCACCCGCATGACGTTGCGACTGCCTTAGATATGGAAGGAATAGCCATTCGGGCAGGACACCACTGTGCCCAACCGCTAATGCGCTATTTAGATGTTGCTGCCACAGCCCGAGCTAGTTTTTACTTTTACAATACTAAGCAAGATGCCGACCGTTTGGTTGAGGCCTTGCTTTTAACAAAGGAGTTTTTTGGCAATGGGACTATCTAAATTAAATAACCTTTACCGCCAAATTATTTTAGAACACTCACAGCATCCGCATCACCACGGACATTTACCCCGGGCTGACAAAAGTTTAGAGTTACGTAATCCGACTTGTGGAGATGTTTTGACCGTCGAATTGGCCTTAAAAGATGGCAAGGTTAGTGAAGTGGCTTTTAGTGGGACCGGTTGTACCATCTCACAAGCTTCTGCTTCATTAATGACTGATGAGGTAATTGGAAAAACCCCTAAAGAAATTGAAAAACAGGTGCTGTTATTTTCAAAAATGGTTACCGGTGAGGTAACGGATGAAGACCAATTAGATGAAGTGCTAGGAGATGCCAGTATTTTAGCGGGGGTAGCACAATTTCCAGCGCGGATAAAGTGTGCAACCTTGGCTTGGAAAGCAGTCTACCAAGTTCTAGAAAGTGAGGGAAAATGATGACAGAAGAAATGCCTAAATTAGGTGGCGAATACCAGTATGGGTTTAAAGATGACATTACCCCGGTGTTTACTACGGGTGAAGGTTTAACCGAAGAAATTGTGCGGGCAATTTCAGCCGCTAAAAATGAACCAGAGTGGATGTTAGAATTTCGCCTCAATGCCTATAAAATTTATCGCAAGTTAGAAATGCCGAAGTTTGGACCCGACTTATCCAAACTAGATTTTGAACACATTAATTATTTCAGACGTGATACCGATAAGGTGGCTAGAGATTGGGATGATGTGCCCGAAGATATTAAGAAGACCTTTGATCGCTTAGGGGTTCCTGAAGCTGAGCGTAAGTATTTAGCTGGGTCTTCGGCTCAATATGAATCAGAGGTTGTTTATCACAATATCAAAGAAGACTTTGAAAAAATGGGGATTATCTTCATGTCAACGGATGATGCTGTCCAAAAGTATCCCGAGTTAGTTAAGGAATACTTCGGTAAATTAATTCCGCCAGAAGATAATAAGATGGCAGCCTTAAATTCAGCGGTTTGGTCCGGGGGCACCTTTATTTATGTGCCTAAGGGCGTTAAAACTGATGTTCCAATTCAAAGTTACTTCCGGATTAATGAGGGGAATTCAGGCCAATTTGAACGGACCTTAATTATTGTTGACGAAGGTGCTAGCGTCAACTATGTAGAAGGGTGTACGGCTCCTAACTATTCTAAGGATAGTCTCCATGCGGCTGTAGTTGAGGTTAACGTTTTAAAGGATGCCTACTGCCGTTATACCACCATTCAAAATTGGTCCGACAATGTCTACAGTCTAGAAACCAAACGGGCCCAGGCACTAGAAAATGCCACGATGGAATGGGTTGATGGTAACTTAGGTTCTAAGGTAACGATGAAGTACCCAAGCGTCTACCTCAATGGTGAACACGCCCGGGGGACGATGCTATCAATCGCCTTTGCTGGGGCAACCTCCGAGGGTGAGGGAGTCGATTCTGATACCGGGGCTCGGATGATTCATAACGCTAAGCACACATCTTCATCGATTGTCTCCAAGTCCTTATGTAAGGATGGGGGCCGGGTTGACTACCGTGGCCAGGTTCGCTTTGAGCGCGATAGCGACGGCTCGTTTGCCCACGTCGAGTGTGATACCATCATCATGGATGATAAATCATCTAGTGATACCATTCCTTTCAATGAAATTCTCAACGGTAATGTCTCAATGGAACACGAAGCCAAGGTTTCAAAAATTTCAGAAGAACAGCTGTATTACTTAATGAGCCGGGGAATTTCTGAAGAAAAGGCCACTGAAATGATTATCATGGGCTTTGTTGAACCATTTACTAAGGAATTGCCAATGGAATATGCCGTAGAACTTAATCGCTTAATCGAATATCAAATGGAAGGGTCTGTGGGGTAATTTCTATATATAAGCTGTAAATGTTGTTAAATCAACATTTACAGCTTTTTCTTTTTGCCTAAAATTATTTTGGATGCGCTTTTGGGTACGTTTGAGTTACATGCCCATGAATTTAGCAAATCGATCCCCAGTTTCTTTGATGGATTGTGGTGTGACGTGAGCATAAATATTCATGGTTGTTTTTATATCTTTATGCCCTAAACGTTCTTGAACTTCTTTGATAGAAGCACCACTTTCAAATAGCAAACTACAATGAGTATGCCTAAATCCATGAGGGGTAATTTGTAAATCCATTGGTGATTTTTTGTAAATCCAATTTAGCCAGTCATTTACAGCTTGAGGGTAATATAAATTATTATCCTTAGTGGTAAAAACAAACTGTTCGGGTGAATTGGTATTATTGTGGAATAAGAGCTAATCATTTTGTGGTAGAAGTGGGGTATTCTGAAATGAGAGCAGGACTAATTTATTTAGTAACTGCCAATCATAAAGGGAATAGATGTGTGACAATGATAGCAGAAGATAATGAAAAATATTTAGAAATATGTTCAATGGAATAGATAATAAAAAATGAAGCTAGTACTTATGCTAGCTTCATTTTTGTTTGCTGATAATAATATTAAGTAGGTATTACTTGTTTCTAAAATTCTTTAGTTACAAATGATCTATCGTTGTTTATGCTAATCCATTACAATACTTTAGAATTAGTTAGCAATTATTTTAGTTATATTTCATTTGAGAAAGACCAAATTAATGAGGTGAATAGATATGCTGTTTTATATTGGAAGTATAACCCTAATAACTATACTTTTTCTGACTACTTGAGAATTTTAACTGTAGTCGAATTGTTATCTTTTTTTGAAGATTACTTTGAATAATGTGAATTCAATAATTATAACTCTTCTAAAAAGCAAAGATTACTCAAGAATTGCTATAAATAATAACCAAATATTTACCATAAAATGTTATTATAAAAGCACTAGACATGCATTATGTAGGAGGAATTATGGAAACAAAAATAAATCAAGCCATTAAATCAGTATTGCTGATGTTTGATGACAAATATTTTATTGGTGAGATCATCAATAAGCAAAAAGTAATTCAGGACTTAGATAATTATGATAAAGAATTAATGACAAAAATGTTGTCAAATGACGTTGTGAAAAGTAATTTTACAATGGCTATTAGTGATGCCATTATTTTTAATGTGAATAAATTAGTAGAATTATTTGAAACGAATGACTATTGGCAAGATTCTTATACAAAATATTCAAAAAATCGGGTTAACAGCTAATGGGAAATTTATTGATGAAGCAACAGAAGTCGTATTAGATTTTCCCTATAAAGATACGGTGTTAAAAGCTGGTATGACTAAAGAAGACTTAGCGAAAGATGATTTGAGACCAGATGAGCCATTTCTTAATGAAGTGATTGCTAAAGAAGAAATCGATGTTCTGCTAGATAAAAAATTATTAGTTAACGCTAAAAAATATGATGTAGAAGGTGAGCATTATATTTCTGGAATAACAGAAGAGGATAATCTAATTTTAAAAGGCAATAATCTATTGGCTCTTCATAGTTTAAAAGAACGTTATGCTGGCAAGGTTAAATTGATCTATATCGATCCACCTTATAATACCGGTGGGGATTCTTTTGTGTACAATGATAAATTTAATCATTCTACTTGGTTAACATTTATTTATAATAGACTATTAATAGGTTATGAACTCTTAAAACAGGATGGAGTGGTATTTATTAGTTTGGATGATAAAGAAGCTCATTACTGTAAGGTATTGGTAGATGAAATATTTGGCAGAGAAAATTTTATTGCGGATATAGCCCATAAATCAAGAGCATCAGTATCTAATGATAAGATTATTTCCTCAAGTAATAATCACATATTGATGTACGCTAAAAATGAGAGAATTGTTTTTCAGAATAAACATGATTATGGAATTGAAAATGATTTATCCGGTTTTAAACTTGAAGATGAAATAGATAAATATAAATTAGTTCCTGTTGATGGACCAGGCGGTGCAAAAAAGGGGAATCCGCATTATGAATTCTTAGGTATAAAGGGATATTGGGGATTTTCTGAAAAGAAAATGCAAAATCTTTTTGAACAAGGTAAAATCGTTAAGAAAGAGAAAACACTGACGCAAAAATATTATTTACAGGATGCAAAGAAGAAAAAGAAAACAATTACTACTTGGTGGGATGAGAACTTCTTGACTTCAAGTGCAACTTCAGAATTAACGAAATTATTTGGTGAGAAAATATTTAATAATCCCAAAAATGAGAATCTTATCAAAAGAATTATTGAGTTTTCTTCTGAAGAAGGTGATCTGGTTTTGGATTTCTTCATGGGTTCAGCAACTACTCAAGCCGTAGCCATGAAAATGAATCGTCGTTTTATTGGGATTGAACAAATGGATTATATTAATACAGTGTCCGTTCCTAGATTACAGAAAGTCATTGAAGGAGAACAAGGTGGGATTTCTAAAGAAGTTGATTGGCAAGGTGGTGGTTCATTCATCTATGCTGAATTAATGGAAAAGAACACAGGTTTCTTAATAGAAATTATCGAAGCAGATACTATGCAAGAACTACAAGCTATTTTTGAACGAATGAGTCAATCACCTGATATTGATTTTAGAGTAGATTTAGAAGAGGTTAAAGTGACATTGTGGGAACATTCACTTGAAGAACAAAAGAAAACCTTGATTAAAATACTAGATAAAAATCAGTTGTATTTCAACTATTCAGAAATAGATGATGCACACGTTCGAGAATTAGTGTCTGAC
Source organism: Ligilactobacillus agilis (assembly GCF_025311475.1). NCBI lineage: Bacteria > Bacillati > Bacillota > Bacilli > Lactobacillales > Lactobacillaceae > Ligilactobacillus > Ligilactobacillus agilis. The sequence continues at coordinate 816,936 of NZ_CP104397.1, forward strand.
TCAGATTATGCCTTTAATCAGAGCTTTTACAAGGAAGTGAATCAAGATGGCTAAGAAGACGAAAGAAACGTTTAAACCATTATCACTGCCTTTATATGATGAACTTGTTCAACTCGATCATAGTTTACTAAATGAAGCGTTAGGATGGACCACACCAACGTATTTAGCTGAAAATATGGTGCATACGTTTCGTGATTATCAGGAGTCTGCTTTACGTTATTTCCACTACACCATGACGAATAAAGTTTTCGAGTACCGCAGAATTAACCATGCATTGTTTAACATGGCAACGGGCTCAGGTAAAACAGACTTGATGGCTGGGTTAATCTTGTATTTGTATCAAGAACACGATTACCAGAACTTTTTATTTATTGTCAATACGAACAGTGTCTTAAATAAAACGATTGATAACTTAACGAATAAGCAATCTAATAAGTATTTATACAAGTCAGTGATTGAAATAGATGGGGAACGTTTGTCGCTTGTAAAAGTTGATGAGTTTCCGAAAAATCAAAGTAAAAATACGATTTATATTAAATTAGCCAGTGTGCAATCCGTTGCGAGTGATATTTTCACGCAAAGTGAGAACTCAATGGGAGCACAAGATTACGCTAGAAATAAAGTGGCTATTTTAGGAGACGAAGCGCATCACTATTCAGCGTCTACTAAGTCTGAAAAAGAAGCAGAACAATCATGGGAAAAAGCGATTAATACCATATTAAATGCTAATGAAGACAATAAGTTGTTAGAATTTACAGCGACAATTGATTTAGAAAACAAGAAAGTCTATGAGAAATACAAAGATAAGGTGTTATATCGCTATGGTTTAGATCGTTTTATTCAAGACCGTTATTCTAAGAATGTTAAACGAATTCAGTCCAGCAATACAGATGAAGAAAACATGCTGAATGTCGTGTTATTAAGTGAGTTTAGACGTCGCTATGCCTTTGAATTATATGGTACTTATATCAAACCAGTGATTATGTTTAAATCACAAAAAATTGATGCGTCAAATGAAGCAAACGACCTGTTTAATCAACTGATTGACAAGTTAACACCAGACTATATTTTAACGTTTCTTGAAAGACAAGCAAAAGTCATGTCTGAAGATCAAAGCGAGACGTTAGGTTTTGCCTATAATTATTTCTTAAAAAGTAAAGAAGACTTACCTCAAATTGTCAAAGAAATGAAGCGTGAGTTCTCACCAAGTCGCATTATTAACGCTAACGATAGTGATCGTGGGGCGGGAATGCTTGAAAAAGGACAATATGAAGCGTTAAATAGCTTAGAAAGTCCTAATAACTTATATCGTGTCGTGTTTGCGGTAGCGAAATTAACAGAAGGTTGGGATGTTTTAAATCTGTATGATATTGTCAGAATCAGTAATTATAAAGATACAAAAGGGGATAAGAAAACAACCATGGCTGAAGCCCAGTTAATTGGACGTGGGGCAAGGTATAATCCGTTTGAATTAGATGGCGAAAAATCTTATCAAAGACGATTTGAAGATGATAGCAATCCAAGTTTGATTTTAGAAACATTACATTATCATACAATCAATGAACCACAGTATCTGAAAAACTTAGTAGCTGCTTTAGATGAAATGAACTTACCAACGGGCGAAGATAAGAAAAACCCGCTATTAGATGTTAAAGTTAAACCCAAATTCAAGAAAACGGATGTCTAGAAATACGGTAAACTGTATTATAACCAATCTATTGAGTTATCGGATGATTACTATGACGGTTTAACTAAATATTCACTAGATAACCAAGAAGATATTGTCATTAATTGGTTATCTTCAGCAAAAGAAGTAAGCTACAAAGCGGATATGGTGTATGAAGATTATACAGATATGCACCAAATACCTGTTGAAATTGATAGACGATTCATAGAAAAAGCTATGAATCGTTTAACATTTTTCCATTTTGATAACCTTAAAAAATATATGCCATTATTAAATTCAAGAGAAGATTTTTTAGGAGAAAAATGGTTAAATATTACCAATCGTACAATATACGCAAACGTTCCAATGAAAATGACACGTCATGATTTAACAGCACAAGAAAAGCTGAGAATTGTTGAATTATATTTAGCAGAAGTGGCTCAAAAAATTAAGAAGAACTTTAACAGTCATAGGGGGACGAATAAATTCATTGGCTATCCAGTAAAAGACTATATGACGGATTATAAGAAACGTATTCCTAACTATGATACGTCTAAATTATTCATGGATAAAAACCCTCAAACAGTACAACGTTTTGTGATTGATGATGATTATTTTGTGTACGAATCAGCGATTATTAACTTAACAGAAAAACAATTGATTGATCGTATTGGGGAACGGGTACAAGAATTAAAAGAGCATTATTCAGAAGTTTACTTGATACGTATGGATGAAAACATGCATAGAGAATCAGCTAAAAGTGAAAACATGAAGCTACATGAGTTTAACCCTAACGCTAAAGATGTTCACTTTGAAGGCTTCCAACCAGACTTCATTCTATATCTTCAAAATGCCGACTTTTTCTTACAAGTCTTTATTGAACCAAAAGGTGGTAAAATCGAAGAACAACAATGGAAAGAAGACTTGTTGTTGTATATCAACGAGCATGAAGCAGAATTAGCCTTTGAAGATGAAATAGACGATGTTAAAATTAAAGGACTTAAATTCTACACAATCAATGACGGTAGAAATACCCTGAAACAACTCGCTCAAATTGCAATTGATGGGGAGTTTAGAGGGTTGAGTATGTAGTCAAACAAGTATAGTTTTATTGAGCTATACTTGTTTCATTTTTTTAATAATAATTTTTATAATGAAATTTAGTTCGATAAATGTTAACTTATTGTTTAAGAAAGGGTAATTTAAAATGGAAATAAAAGAAGTTTTAGATATATTAAATCAAGCGGACAATGATACCGAGTATTCTAAAGAAATTTTCAAAGCTTATGAAGAAGGCAAGCAAGATATAGAAATTATAAATAGTAAAACTGGTAATAGAAGAGACTGGCTTGTTATAGCAGATATTTATAACAAGGGTGACTACAGTCAAAAGTTTCATCTAAAAAATTATTTAGAATTTAAGTTAAAGAATGGATTGGATGAAACAGCTGATTTTAGAAAATCTTGTTATAGATATTTTAGAAATGCAGCATTAGTCTTGTATACAAGGGAAGTAGTGTTTGGAGAATCAAAAGAAGAAATTAAATTAATTTTTGAAAATGTTAAGAAGTTTTATAAAGATGGTGGAAAAATTAATAGTTATAGAGGACTAAGAAAATAGAGGTGAATATTATTTTATTTGAGGATGAAATACTAATCTAATATCTGAAAAAAGAGAAGGAACCTATTGGGATTTTAAACAGGAATACCACAAAAATAAAGCAAGACTATTACATGATATTATATGTTTAGCTAATAATATAGAAAATAGGGATGCTTACTTAATATTTGGAATATCTGATTTAGGATCAATAGTAGGTGTTGAATCAGATGAGAATAGAAAAAACCAAGAACATTTTATATCTTTTTTACATGGGAAAAAATTTTCAGGAGGGGTAATACCGTATGTTTTTTTGAAAACGTTAACTATTGATGGACACAAAGTTGATGCTTTAACTATTAAAAAATCAAATAAAGTTCCTTTCTATTTATCTGAACAATATAAAGATGGTAAAACAATCATTTCTGCTGGTAGCATTTATTTGAGAATTGAAGATCAAAATACTTCAATTAATTCTACTGCTGATCCGTTAAATACTGAAAAACTATGGAAAATTAGATTTGGATTATTACCCAATCCTTTAAATCAAATGAAAAGAATGTTAGAAGTGAAAACGGATTGGGTTGGAAATAAAAAGGGATATTATTTTCGAGAAGCACCTGAATTTACTGTCGTTGAAAATGTAAATTTAACAAATTCATATGAAAATAGTTCGATGCCTTTTTATGCATATAATCAGATGAATTCATCAAGTTCCTATTATCATTATGAGTGTAAATATCATGGGACTACTTTATATGATACACAAACTATAAGCCTTGATTCTGGCCGTTATCATACGCCTATTCCAGAATTTGGATTTATTGCTGTTGATAAATATAATCGAAATTCATTAAAATATAGATATTTTTTACTCGAATTGCTAGTTCGTAATAATTAACAAAAATGGCCTAACAGAGTTAGACTCAAAGTGACATTAAAAAAAGGAGTCCTAACCATGTTAAGCCAATCTCAGTTTAGTCCTAATTGTATTGATTTTCAAGTCCGTTTTTATCATCAACGTGCTCAATTTAAAATACTAATTAATCGGTTCGTCCCTCATTGTTTCATCGATCGTCGTAATGTTATTGACACTAAGCTTGCTGATGAAGGTTTATTAGCTCTAATGTGTCTTAAAGTTCATTATCAACTTACAACGTGGATGGCTCTCTATCGTCTGGTTAAGAATATCTTACCTGGATTAACAATGATTGAGTATTCTCGCTTCACCCGACGCATTAAACAGATGGGACCTGTATTACAGGTTATCCGTCAAGGATTATTATCCTGGACAAATCCGGGATCAGTCGCAATCATTGACAGTTATCCTCTACCGTTATGCCAATACGTTCGCAACTTTCATGCTAGTGTATTTGCTGGCTATGCTGATCTGGGCTACAACGCTACGAAGAAACAACATTTTTACGGTTTTAAGGTCCATATGGTCGCAACACCAGGTGGATTAATCCTCAATTATGTTGTAACACCCGCTTCGGTGTCTGATGTCAAGGTAGCTTTGACTGTAACCCAAGATTGTCCTTGTTCAAATATTTTGGCTGATGTTGGTTATATAAGCAAGGATTTGCGTACCGCCTTTGCACAAAGAGGTTATACCTTTTGGACACCATATCGATCAAATATGAAGGGAGCTAAGGAACACAATAATCCAGTTTTAAAACGGACCAGACGACTAATTGAGACGACCTTTTCAAAGCTCACTGCAGCAGGAAGTGAGCATACTTGTACTCGAAGTTTGGCCGGATTGCGAGCTCAAATTGAATCTATTATCATGGCCCATAATCTGAGAATTTTAGGCAATGGCAATGTTACAAACTAGCAATTCACGTATATTTTTTAGAAGATTCAATATTATTCAAATTACATATTTTTATGTTTGACGATTCTTCAAAAGAAGCTTATTATTCACGTCGAAGATTTCTAAGTGTAGTCCCAGTATTTGAATCCGAAAATGAAAGAAAAATTTTTGAAAAATATATAATAAATGATATATCCAATATATCAGAGGAATTACATACATTAAAAGAAGATGATTATTGGGAAGCAAATGATTCTATACAAAAATCATTAAATATTGGTAAATTTCTAGTTAAAAAATTGAAAATATTTAGGATGGAAAAGAGGTGAATTATTGTTTATGTGGGGTGGGAAAATTTTTGCCACTACTTCAAACAACTTCTCTACCTGCAAAATTGGATTCGTTTTTGGGTACGTTTTGATTACTATCAAGCAATATCATGTAGCAATAATATCAGTATTTTCTAATCAGAGAGTGCTGATATTATTGCTTTTATTAGTTAATTATCTCCCAAATTTCCATTGGAAGGGTCTGTGGGTTAGAAAATCCTTCATACTTAAAATGCCGCTATATCAAGGGTTATCATACCAATCTATTGATGATAATGGATATGTGGGGGCAACTGGTCAAAGATAGTGGCTCCATTGTTGATATGATTAGGGATTAAATCATCATTTTTTTAGAAATATTTGTAAAAAGACGTTCCCCGTTGTTGGTGTTTATGCCAACAGCGGGGAACTTTTTTGTAAGGCTAAAATCTTATTATTTTGCTCACCGATTAAAAAGCGTAACTGTTATCAAAAATGAGGCGATATTTTGACTGAAAATCCATATTTAGCTGAAACTTCTTTATTATTATAGCGGACGCTTAAAATTTTAACGTAAAAACCCCCCTAGTGGTATGATGAGGGTGTAGAAAATATCCAACTCGTCAACCACTAGGGGGTGTCTTTTATGACTAATTCAATTATACACTAATATTTAGAACCTGTAATTGAAAAATTAGTTGAAAATATGGAAAACTTATATCTCCAAACTTCTTCAAACCAAGATATAGAAATTAGTAAATTTTTCCACAGTATCAACGAAATTACCAACGAATTAGCTAGAGATGCCACTACTGTCTTGTTAGAGCGCAAAGACTACGATTTATGTAAAAATGGTCAACTTCAACGTGAAGGCTATACCTTAAAAGATTATCGCAGTCGAACTCTTACAACTACTTACGGTGCGGTTACTTTTACGCGTAGTTACTGGTTAGATTCTGAAACTAAAGAAAGTTTTACTCCCTTAGATACCCTATTCTTGATTCCTAAGCGTAAACGCTTTGATGTTGGAATCAGAAGTGATTTAGCGCAAAAGGCAGCTATGTTAGGCTCATACAATAAAGTAGCGCAAGAATGTGCCTTCGGCATTAGCCCGACTTCGATACGCAATTTTGTCTTGGAAATTCATGACGAATTAGAATCACATGAAATTGATTTTGTTGAAAAGGCAGAAAATTGTCCTAAGACAATTTATGTGGAAGCCGACGAAGATCATATTAAGTTTAGAGGTGGTAAATCTAAGTTTTTAAAACTAGTTTATGTTCATGAAGGATATGAAGAGGATAGTTCTGGGCGAAGAAAGTTACGTAATCCATGGTTTATAGCGGGACTCTATCCAGGAAGAGCTAACGAACGGTTATGGCAGAAGGTTTCAAACTATATTACTACTCGATATGGAAATGACGTTAAAGTTATCTATTCTAGAGACGGTGGTAGGTGGCTTAAAGCGGGAATAGACTGGCTACCTAACTGCACGCAGGTTTTAGACCTTTTTCATGCAGCCCAGGCCTGTAGTAAGATTACTAAAGGAGTCGATAATCTTGAATGGACGGAAGATAAGAACCCTGCTTTATTATGTGCATTGCACGGTGATCTAACAGGATTTCAGGCAATTGTTGACCAATCTTTGAATAGAGAAAATATTAGTGATAAACGAAAGAAAACGATAAATGAACAGGCTTTATACATAGAGGAACATTTAGAGAATTTACAACCATATAATTTAGATATAACCCCAGGAGACTCAACTGAGGGACACGTTAGCCATTGTCTATCTGCGCGTTGTAGTTCCCGACCTATGGTGTGGAGTCAAAAAGGAATAGATGCGCTAATTATGGTACGAATGATGTGTTACAACGGGGTAGATATCTTAGATTTTCGTAGAAAATAGCTAGTAAACACACGTAAAAAGTTACGTAACGATAGGTTAATAAAGCTAGATAGGCGTAAGCTAAAGAAGTATAAAACACAAAATACCAAGTACCACGAAGCCCTTCAAGTCAAGGTTTCTACTGATAATCCAAGATTACAAACACTGATTCATAACATCTGAAATATAAAATTATCCTAACCTTGATAAATCAACGTTAGGAGAGTATAACCCACAAAAATTTTATGCGGTCAAAGTTTCTAAAAATTAGATTTTGCCCTAAGTATGTGCTATTATAATTAAAAAACTGTAAGAGAAAAATGAAAAAACTTTACTGGGGGGATAAGGATGCACTTTGAAAGTCGCAGTCATTATAGTAGTAACTTAGGTAGGGAGATGGAGTTTAATGTTTATGGTCACGGTGGGAAAATTTTCTTAGTCTTTCCCTCCAGTGGTGGTAGCCAAAATGAGTATGCTGACTTTGGCCTGGTAAGTGCCTGTCAAACTTTCATTGACCAAGGGTTGGTGACCTTTTATACGCCTAATTCTTTTGATAATGAATCCTGGTTAGCTAAGGATAAGAGCCCGCATGAAATGGCGGCTGCTCACGATGCTTACGACCGCTACATTGTGGAAGAGCTGGTGCCGCTAATTAAGTACGACCGCAACTATTATGGTGCCTTAGGGGTAACTGGTTGTTCGATGGGGGCCCTTCATGCCGTTAACTTTGCATTGCGCCACCCGGATGTTTTTGATACCGTAATTGCTCAAAGTGGGGTTTACGATGCCCGCTTCTTTACGGGGGATTATTACGGAGACGAATTAGTTTACCATAATTCTCCGGTTGACTACTTATGGAACCTAGCTGATTCTTGGTTTTTAGATCAATACCGGCAAAATAACTACATTATCTGTATTGGTCAAGGAGCCTGGGAAGAAGTGGCTGACACTAGGAAACTAGAAGAAGCATTCAACGCTAAACAAATTCCGGCCTGGTTTGATTACTGGGGCTTTGATGTTGACCACGATTGGCCTTGGTGGCGTAAGCAGATGCCGTATTTTCTAACCGAACTAAGAGCTGCTGGCAAATTATAAGAATGGAAGTGATGATTAATGACAGCCCCACTTAATTTTATTGTAGTTTCACCCCATTTTCCGCCTAACTTTGAACCGTTTACCCTCCGGTTACATGAGACTGGCTTCAGGACTTTAGGGATTGGCGATTGTCCTTATGATCAATTGAGTCCGAGTTTAAAGACGGCCTTGACGGAATATTACCGGGTGGATGATATGGAAGACTATAAGCAAATGTATAAGGCGGTGGCCTACTTTGCCTTTAAATACGGCAAAATCGACCGCTTAGAGTCGCATAACGAATACTGGTTACTCCAAGACGCCAAACTCAGAACTGACTTTAACATTCCTGGTTATAAAAATGCCGACGTAGACGTCATTAAGTATAAGTCTAAGATGAAGGAAGTTTTTGTAAAAAACGGTATTCCGGCGGCTAAGGGTCAGTTAGTAAAAGATAAGGAACAAACTGAGCAGTTTATCAGCCAGGTAGGTTACCCGGTCATTATTAAGCCCGATAGTGGCGTGGGGGCCAGTGACACCTATAAGGTTAACAACCAAGCTGAACTAGAGTCATTCTTTACTAAAAAGCAGCCAGGGGTGGACTACTTTTTAGAGGAGTACCTCGAAGGAGAGATTGTTACCTTTGATGGCTTAACGGACCAAGATGGCAAAGTGGTTTTCTATTCGTCCATGGTTTACGGGCAACCAGCCTTAGAAACGGTCCTAGATGCATGTAATATGTATTTTTACGAGGCCCGCGAAATTCCCGCCGACCTAAAGGAATTAGGCTTAAAGAGCGTGGCCGCCTTCAAAATTACCGAGCGCTTCTTTCACTTTGAATTTTTCCGGACTAAGGACAAAAAACTATATGCCTTAGAACTTAACTGCCGGCCACCTGGAGGACCATCAATCGATTTGATGAACCATGCACACCAAATTGATCTCTTTAAGGCCTACGCAGTCCTAGTTAAGGAAAATCACTTTATTTATGGCAACGATTGTCCTTATAACAGTGTTTACGTTTCCCGCCGGAAGGGACCTGAGTATTTACACTCGGTAGCAGATGTTAAGACAAAGTATGCGGCTGAATTAAAGGATTACCAAGAAGTACCAGCGGGCTTTGCCGATATTATGGGAGACATCGGGTTTATCTTTAATACCAAAACAGTTGAACAATTAAAAGAAATTAGTGCCTACGTGCACGCAAGTAAGCAATAAGAGGTGTTTTTATGCGACCAAGAATAGCGGTACCTGCAGATACCATTTTTGATGCAACTAACGTTATCAATATGAGAAACGCGGCCTTTGCACCGCGACCAATTATTGAAGCGATTGTTAAGTCTGGAGGTGTACCAGTTATTTTTCCAAGCGTAGCTCCCAAGTATGTTAAAGATTATTTGGATTTATTTGACGGGATTATTTTTGCTGGTGGGGTTGATGTCGATCCTACCTTCTACCAACAAGAACCCCATCAAAATTTAGGGGCTACTTATTATAAGCGGGACGTGTTTGAAATTGAATTATGCAAACAAGCCTTAGCTGCTGGTAAGGCCATCATGGGAATTTGTCGGGGGATGCAATTAATTAACGTGGCCTTAGGAGGAAGTTTGTATCAGGATTTATCTGAAGATAAGAAAGCCTACTTGAAGCACTCACAAATTGCTCCTGGTAATATGCCCTCCCACCATGTTTCCACCAAAGAAAATAGCCGGATTAGGCAACTTGTCGGTGAACGGCCTTACGTTAATTCCCGCCATCACCAAGTTTTAAACCAAGTTGCACCCGGGTTAGTAGTTTCAGCTTGGGCGGATGATCAAGTTCCTGAAGCAGTTGAGTCCCTTGCTTCTGATCAAATTCTGGCCGTTCAGTGGCATCCAGAAAATATGTATAAGCACTATGATTATTCGCAAGCATTGTTTAATGATTTGATTGCGCGTTCGCAGCGGGCGCACTAGTTGTTTGTTTGGAAGGGAATGAGAGCAATGTTTAGTAAGGTAGGGAAAGTAATTTTTGATTATAAACCGGGCACAAACCTCTGATTTTAATCAGGGGTCAAGCCCGCTAAACTAACTTATTTTTACCATAACAGCCTTTAAGTTACCTTTTCATAGCTTCTGTATATTGCGATTCAATATTTCTTGAAAGGAGGTTACATAAATGGTTAAAAAGAAGCGTAATAAATTCGGATATACAAGACAATATCATATTTCTTTAAGCTATCAACAAATAGACTTGTACGAAAAGGCAATCAAAACACAAAATGAGTTATACCAATTTGCATTGAAATACTTGTATAAGACTTATGGTCGTAAACATATTGGCAGACCGTTGCCTTTTGGGCAAGGAATAAACTACCTTAATAATAAAATTAAGGCAATGTTTATCAACGAAAAGTATGAATTGAAACGCTGGAATGTTAAAAAACTAGGATTATCTTCACACGCTGCCGATGAGTTTTTGAAAACAATCTTCACTAATTTTTCTCAATATCGTAAGAGATTAGAACAAGCAGGGCAAATGTCAGCTGTGGAAAAATATAATCTCAGAATGAATATTACTAAAGATAAAGATAGGAAACATAAAAATCCTAAACATCGTTCATGGTATCGTAAAGGTTCAATGAATTTTCTACGGAATAATAACTCATTTAGGACAATTACTTCACAAAAATTACCTAATGGCAATACAAGATTGGTTTCATCACACCATTTAAATGTAGCCGATTTTGGAGAAATAATGGTATTTGAGAATTTAAAGCATCTTAATTTTGAAGAGATAGCTTTAACTAAGATTAAAAGATTACCAGATAATACATTTAGACTGCAAATAACCTTTACTCGTGAAAAGAAACGTATTTCTCAAAATAAAGTTGTTGGCGCAGATTGGAACATGTTTAACAATGAAGTGTTTAGAACTTCTGAAAATGAAACCATAGCAATACCTAAGGATATTGTGAAAAAAGCTAATGAATTAGAAGCAGCAAAAGATAACTTTAAATCTTTAAGAGACAGGGAATACAACAAGCGTGGTAAAACTACTTTATGGCAAAAATATCAACGTAAACAAGCAAAATTAAGTGCCAAAAGAGCTAATATTTTAACTGAAACATATAGAAAATTAGTTCACGAATTAGTAGACGAGTTCGATACTATCATCATCGAAAAAATAGATGCTTTTGAGATGAGAAAACGTAGTTGGTCACTGAATAAAGCGCAAAATACAGGTAAGAATAAGCGCTTAGCTTTAATCAAACCTTATGAATTAGCGAAGATTGTTGCATCATTGGTAAATAAACAAAATAAGACCCTTATTAAAGTGGATCCATATAAAACTAGCCAAGTAGAATATGGGACTGAATATGAAGAAAAACACGAGTTAAGAGAGACCAATAAAGATGGTAAACGTATATATGTTTCAGCATATACTGGTAAAGAAGTAGATAGGGATTATAACGCAGCCTTAAACATTAAGGAGTGGGGCTTACACCCAGAAAAACATGTAAAATTAAGAGATTATCCTAAATTAAAAGCAAGTAACTTGGTGGAAATAATTTAAAAAAACGAAGTTTTTTAGGAAACGGAACCAAATCCTACCGAACTAATAGCACAAAATTATGCGTATCACCCTGAGCGAGTCAAAATGGGTGCGATAATTAGTGAATATTATATATTTAGTATAGTGGCGGTATTTCCAGTCATTATAACTAGGTTCGGAGCGTGTATCGTTTTTTAATGTACACGTAATGTAATCGCGTGACGCGATTCCTGCGATTTTAATCGTAGGTAGTTCAAAACGAAGTAGTCGCTAAAACGTCAGATTTTAATATGGGGCTTGAAATTGAACAACACCGTGTAGATGAACAGGGTTATCTAAGCCAAGAACCCTATCCGGCTACGATTGGTGACGGGGCTAAGAATCCCTGGCTAACCAAAGATTTTTTAGAAGCAATGTCTGAGAGTGTAACCCCCGCAGCTGCTACTGCTTTAGACGCGTTACACTATCTCTACCGCATTAATAATTCCCTCAGGTCGGCCTTAGCGCCGGGAGAATTGCTGTGGCCCCTATCAATGCCACCTAAGTTACCGGCTGATAAAAGCACCATTCAGTTGGCCAAAACCACTCCGGAAAAAGATGCCTACCTAAAGGAATGGGCTAAGAGACGAAATTTTAGTTCGGGAACACCTTGTGGAGTGCATATCAACTTGAGTTTAAATCCGCGGGTGGTAGATACTGTCTATAATAATTTAAGGGGCCAGTTTGCTAACCGGATGCAAGCCCAAACTTACCTGTACACGATTATCGCCCAGGGCTTTATCCGTTACCGCTGGTTTTTAACCTACCTGTTTGGGGCGAGTCCGGTGGCTGAGGAGAATTTCTTCGAAAAAAACCAGGGGCCAACTAAGCCGGTCCGGAGCCTGCGTCAGAGTCATTATGGGTTTGGCACCCACTTTAGTGGGGATTATAGTAGTGTTCAAGCCTACGTTGATCGAATCGAGCAGGGGGCTAAGGAAGGTAAGTTGATTTCCGATTATGAATTTCATGGCTCGGTTAGGTTTAAGGGTGGCAGCAGCCTAAAAAAATGCCTGCAGAAGGTGTCGATTATATTGAGCTACGGATGCTTGATTTAGACCCATCTAGTTCGGTTGGGGTTAGGTCCGATACCTTACGGTTTGTCAGGTTACTAGCTAGTTACTTTGTAATGACGCCAGCTTTAAAACCAGCTGATGTTAACGAAGTGGTGGCACGGGCAGACAAAATGAATGAGGAAGTCTCCTTAGAAGAACCAGAAGCGGTAAGTAAATACCAGGCCTTAGCGCGGGCCTTTATGAAGCGGTTGGAGATTTTTGCCAATAAATTGCAGTTAGGTCCAGAGTATCAAGAAGTTTTACAGGATTTAGAAGATCGAATTGAAAATCCCTCAACTACTCCGAGTGCCCGCTTATTAAAGCACCTAAAAGATGGGTCCTTAGTTCCCTACGCCTTGGAGCGAGCTCAACGCTATCAGGATGCAGCCTTACAGTCCTTAAAGGTCTTTGCTGGGTTTGACAGTGAACAGATTCTTAGTGCGACTGAATTAAGTCAGCAACTATTTGAGCCCGATGCTAAAGCAACCCTAGCCAAAACTAAATAGTAATTAGGTCCATAATTTCTGTTCTTGTTGGTGAAATTATGGGCTTATTTGCCGTAGCTTAAAAACTTAATTTGCATTAACTATAGCTTTAGTTTATTATTTGTTAAGTAAAAATTTAAATTTTATTTAACAAATGGAGGAAATTTCAATGGATTCTAATGAAACGCACGGAAAGTATATCTCGTGGCCAATCTTGGCAATGATGGCCTTTGTCACTGTAATTGGGTTTGAAGATATTATGTATAACTTCAAAAACCAAGGGATGGGGGTCATTACTTCCTGGGTATTAATGCTCTTTTTATACGTTATTCCCTATGCCTTAATGGTCGGCCAATTGGGGTCTGTTTTTAATCATGAAGGTGGCGGCTTATCTTCTTGGATTCGGGGGACCAAGGGAGAATTTTTAGGTTACTTTACCGCCTGGACTTATTGGGCTGCTTCGGTTCCTTACGTAGTTGATTCGGCTAATTCGGTGGTAGTTGGTTTTGGTTGGGCCTTTACCGGCAGTGGCAAGTTCCAAGACACAATGTCTAACAGTACTTTTATGCTGTTATCTGCACTGATTTTTGTAATTTTTATTTTTGTCCAACGTCACCTAGCTCACTCGATGGAACTTTTAAGTACCATTGGGGGCTTTGCAATGTTTGGAATGACGGTACTGTTTGTGCTTTTGGCCTTTGCTGGGTTAATTAAAAACGGGGGCCACATGGCAACTCAGCCGATGAATATTCATACCATTGTCCCTAAATTTGACTTGAAATACCTCACCACGATTGGGATGCTGATTTATGCGGTTAACGGAAGCGAGTTGGTGGCCCCCTTTATTACGAGGATGAAACGGCCTCAAAAAGATTTTCCTAAGGCAATGATTACCTTGTCGATTATGACCGCCTTTTTGACTATTTGTGGTTCCTTTGCCCTGGGAATCTTCTTTGACGCTAACCACCTTCCTAACGATATGAAGATGAACGGGGATTACTACGCCTTCCAAGCCTTAGGAAAGCTGTATGGTTTAGGTAACTTCTTCATGTACCTTTACGCCTGGACATCAGTTATTTACATGTGTGCTTTACTAGCGGTCTTGTTAGACGCGATGACCAGAATGTTGATTGCCGATACTGGCAGCCAGTATATGCCTGCGTTTCTAAGAAAGACTAATAAAGAAGGGTTACCAATCAATGGCTACTTTTTAACCTGCTTCTTGTCGGCTTTTATCATGCTGTTAGGGGCCTTTTTACCTGAAATGAACGATATTTTCAACTGGCTCTTAAACCTTAACGGAATTATTTCGCCAGGAGTTACTTGCTGGATCTTTTATGCCTTTATGAAAATCCGGGCTAATTCAGCTAAATATCCTTCTAGCTACGTCTTCATAAAAAATGATAAGCTAGCTTGGCTTTGTGGCTTCTTATTACTAGCGGTGACAGCTATTGCGACCGTCTTTGGAATCTTCCCCCAAGATACTAGCCAGTTTAGTTCGACTTGGTGGTACGAATTAATCATCAATATTGTGGCCATCGTTGTCTTGATCGGACTAGGAGCGATTTTGCCTTCCATTCGGGCTAGAGAAGTTAAATACGGCCTTGCCTTTGATAGGTGGCAAAGAAATAGTTTAATTATTCTGTGCCTAGGTTCTATTACGCTAGGGGTCTGGTTAGGCGGTAGCCAGCTGGCTTTAAGAGGGCTCTGGATTTTTATTCAGGCACTGGTTGCGTTAGGGTTAATGTACTTGATTGGCCGGCGGCAACCTAAACAACATTAAGGAAAAAATTCTCCAGGTTTGCTATACTATTAAAAAACTAAGGGGGAGTCATGATGGCGCGGAAAGCTAATAATTACTATTTGGAATTAAAAACCCACTGGCTGGATTTGCCTTATTACCATGAAAAACGGCGGGTGCGGGTCTTATTACCTAAGGATTACCACAAGGAAACCTGGGCAACTTACCCGGTGTTATACCTCCATGATGGGCAAAATGTTTTTTATAGTCGGGAAGCTTTTGCCGGCTACTCTTGGAAACTAATTCCAACCATTAAGCAGAATATAGATTTACCCAAAATGATTATTGTGGGAATTGATAATCATGGCGAGAAGCGCTTGGATGAATACGGCCCCTGGCAAAGTGACCTACCAACTGAAGGACAAGCAGGTGGCGATGGCATGGCTTACGCTGACTGGGTAGTTAACACGGTGAAACCCTTTATCGACCATAAATACCGGACTAAGCCTGAGCGTCAAAGTACCTTATTAGCTGGTTCATCTATGGGGGGCTTAATCACGGCTTATATGGGGGCGGCTTACCCGGAAGTTTTTGGAACTTTAGGGGTCTTTTCACTTTGTTCTTGGTTTAGTCAGCGGGATTTTTTACGGTTTATTGCGAGTCACCCCTTAAATAAGCAGACCAGACTCTATATTCAAACGGGAACTAAGGAAGGCGATGAAGCGGACGCAGCCTTTATTTCCGATATGAACCAAGCCTACATTGATTGTGCTTTAAGCTACTACCAACGAACCCTTGAGGCCGGCTTACCGCTAACTCAGATTTGGTTACGAATTTTGGCTAATGAGACTCACTCTGAATACTACTGGGCTAAGCATTTTAAGGAATTTCTCAGCTTTGCTTTTGCTGACCAAAAATTTTGGCAATAATAGGTAGCGTCCAAGTTAAATTGTGCTATAATTTAACAGTTATTGCTATTCTTGATGAGAAGGAAAACGGTATGAGTGAGAAAAAGAAAGGATTTAGTCTTGCTATTATTGGCTGTATGTTTTGGGGTTTGTCAGGAAATGTAGCCCAGGATTTGTTTGAACAGGCCCACATAGAACCGATGTGGTTAGTCGGAATCCGCTTATTAGGAGCGGGGACCTTATTAGTTACTTGGTCACACTTAACCTTACCGACGGCTAAGGTTAAAGCCCTAAAAACGAGGGCGTACTTACCCCGCTTGGTTTGTTTTGCACTGCTGGGAATGATTCCCTCCCAGTTAACCTATTTTTTGGCAATCAAACACGGTAATGCTTCAAGTGCGACTATTTTACAGTTTTTAGGACCCTTGTTTATAATAATTTACCTGGCTTTAAAACAGTTACAGTGGCCACGCAGGGTTGATATCATTTCGATTGTGGTCGCACTAGTAGGTACGACTTTATTGGTAACTAATGGTAACTTAAACCAGTTAGCTTTAGAACCACTAGGATTATTTTGGGGAATAATGGCCGGCGTCTCGCAAGCCTCTTATACCCTGCTACCTAGCAAGTTGCTAGCTAGCTTTGATGCTAAGCTAGTGGTTGGTTGGGCCATGATTATTGGGGGCTTATGTTTTATTCCTACCCTGATAACAACCAAAGTGGCCGCGTTATCTTGGCTTAATTTGGCGGAAATAGCCTTCATTATCGTCTTTGGAACAATGCTGTCTTACCTATTTTATTTGAAGAGTACTAGCTATATTGCTCCCGCTACAACCGGTATGTTAAGCGCCTTTGAGCCTTTGACAGCTTCTTTAGTCGGTCTAGGCCTAGGGACGGTCCACTTTACCTTGATTGGAATATTAGGCGCCTGTTTGGTGTTATCGACCGCCTTTTTACAGTCGCTTGCTAGTAAATAATGCGTTTAGACTTTAAGTCTAGGCGCATTTTTTTAGCCTGATTTTTGGCTAAAAACTTGCTATTAGTTGTTGTTTGACTGTACAATTTAAGCAAGAAAAAGATTGTGGGGTAAAGTAATATGTTAGTGGATTTTTTAAATGAGTATTATCAAGCCAAGCTAGCAAATATTCATGATGTAGCGGGTAACCAGCACCTAGTTGGTTATAGTCAGCTTTATCGGTGTGATTTGTTTGTTAAAATTTTTAAGGCGGAAGCAATGTTTTATGCTGAACAACACGTTAACCAGGTTTACTGCCCAGAAATTTATTTAGACAGTGTAATTTTTGAAGATAACTATATTGTGGTTTTAAAAGACCGGCAGTTGACGGACATTGATAGTAATGAGGTAAAGGTGACCGAAAAAAAGGCGGAAGAGTATGGGCGCTTGTTAGCCAATTTCCACCAAAAACTCACCGGCAATGTTAGTGTCTACCATGACCAACGCAAGCTATCACAACGAATAAAAGCCTACGTTGATGCCTTGCAAGCAAGCCGGTATCAAGATGACATTAATCAGGCCTATGCATTATTGTTAGCCGATTTACCGACGGCAGATCGTGAGTATGAATTACTACCTAAGGTCGTTTTACATGGGGATTATAGCCTAAGAAACATTAAGGGTTACCAAGGTAAGGAAATCTTGATTGACTTTGAACGAGCTCACATCGGGGTTGCCTATGAGGACTTTATCAAGATTTTTTACAACGAGGTCCATAACGTTGATTTACGCCACGCCTTTATCCAAGGTTATAAGCAGGTAATGAACTTTGAAATTCCGCGTAGCGAGTTACAGCGCGCGCTTCTCTTTTTAATTGCCCTTGAAATTTGTGAATTCCATTTGAGCCACCATAAGGAAAAATTTGGGGATATGGCCCATAAAATGTTAGCTACGATTGAACGTGGGGATGCCGTTTTAAAAGTTTAAAGGATTTTTTAACAACTGGAAAAAGGCAGGGTTTTCATGGTAAAATCTTAGACAACGGGCGAAAAAGAAAAATTTTTCGTGCTTTAATCAATAACTTATCGTATAATAGAGAAGGCCGTATAATATAAAAATCATTATGAGATAGGACGGATATATAAATGGTAGCTAAAAAATTGCATGTTGCGTTGTTATTTGGAGGGAATTCATCAGAACACGATGTGTCAAAACGTTCTGCCCACAATATTTATGATGCCTTAGACAAGGACAAGTATGAAGTTTCAGTCTTCATGTTCACTAAGGATGGCTTCTTATTAGGAAATAAGGATTCAATGCGCATCTTCGATGGCGAAAACGAAGATGAAGTAGTTGCACAAGCGATTAAGGACGTTGATTTCTCTAATCCGTTGGCAAACGTGCAAAACTTATCTGAGGTTAAAGACGTTGATGTCTTCTACCCAGTTATTCATGGTAACATGGGGGAAGACGGAACGGTGCAAGGCCTCTTCCGCTTACTTAACAAGCCATGGATTGGAAGTGGGGTTGCTTCTTCAGCCGTTTCCTTTGATAAGGATTTAACTAAGCAATTATTGACCTTACACGGAATTAGAAATACCCGCTACGTAGTGGTGACACCTGAAAACCAAGCTGAATACCCATATGAAAAGGTAGCAGCCGATTTAGGTGAAACATTATTTGTAAAACCAGCTCGTCAAGGTTCTTCCGTGGGGATTTATAAGGTTCGTAATAAGGAAGAATATGACAAGGCGATTCAAGATGGCTTCCACTATGACTTTAAGGTGATGGTTGAAGAAGCAATCAAGAACCCACGTGAAGTAGAATGTTCTGTTTTGGGTAACCGTAAGGCAGATGCTTCCCAATTAGGGGCCATCAATATTCCTGAAGGCGATGACTTCTACGACTACAACAACAAGTTCGTTGATGCATCTGGAGTGGTCTTCCAATTACCAGTCAACCTACCAGAAAAATTAACTAAGGAAATCCAACAAATGTCCCTTGACGCTTTTAGAGTTTTAGACAACCGGGGGCTAGCACGGATGGACTTCTTGGTAGATGAAAATGACGTGCCATACTTTGGGGAAGTTAATAACTTACCTGGTTTTACTAACATCTCCTTATACCCACAATTATGGGCCTTATCAGGGATTTCATACGCTGAATTAATTGATAAGTTAATCCAACTTGCGATTGATGAATTCAATGATAATGCTAAGTTGCACTATGACTTCGTTGAATTAGGCCAAGAAAAAGTTGGTAAGGGCTTAATCAAAAAAGACGGTAGCAAGACTGAATAAGACTAACTACTGAGGCGGGCAATCTGCGGATTAGCCCGCTTTTTTGTTTTTAAGAATTATTCGTGGTAAAATATTTTGGTTAAGAAAGAAAGTGGGAGGAAATTATGAAGTTACATACAGTTAAAGCTTATGAACCATTAGCTCTTAACTTAGCCGCTGCTAAGGATAATATCTATCGTGACTTGGCAGCTAAAAGAAAGGTGGGCAAAGCTGGTCTTTTAGATTGGTACCTTACTAGTCAAAAAATAGCCGGACGTGAGTATCATCTCTTGGTGCAACCAGAAGCTAAACTTTATATACCTTTTACGCCCCAATTAGGCGATTACTTTGAAGATATTTTAAGGTTCATTTTACAACGGTTAGCGGTTACCGGTGAACAAGTGGAAAAAATGCACGCAGGCCTTTTTAATGGGCGGGGCGTTGAAGTAATGTTAAATGCTAGTGAACCAGAATTGGCATTTATCTCTGCAAATGAAGCTAAACTAAAACGCCTTTTGCCAGGGGAGTTAGCTGAGTTTAAGAGCCGCGATGCTCAAATTGGCTATTGTGCTTTATTGGGTTACTGGTTAAGTCACTTTGCAACTGAAAAGGAAGCCCTAGGTGAGATTACGATTAACCAGGTTTTAGGAAATTACTATCCAATCAAGATGAAAAAACCTAACAAGAAGTTTTCTTACGTAACCTTAGCTGCTAAGTATAAGGACTTTACGACTTGGGAAGCTGACTTAGGTTTAAGCAGTGACCAATTTGGGTTTGAACGCGTTAAAAAAGAAATTATGGCCAACAACAAGAAGGCGATTAACCAGTTTATTGCCCTAAACGCCAGTCACCTTAAGGACTGGGGTGGTAAAAAGGTAGTCAGAAGTTACCTAGAAGGTTACCTAAATGATCAGTTGTTTTTAGGTAATCAGTTGCGGACCGTTTTGACTAACGCGGCTGATTTTCCTCTGTATGTTTATAAGCAGGGGGAATATTTCCTAAACAGCAATCAACCGGCGGTAATGATTGGAGTTGTTTCTTGCCTCTATCAAAGCGTCTTACCATTCTTTGACTTCTTGATGCAATCAGGTGGGTTAGCCAAAAAAGATAATGAACGTCTGCAAGCCTCATTTGCTGACGCCTTATACTGGCTAAAGAATCTGCTACTAGCTGATAAAGACAAGGCCAAGCGGGCTAAGGAAGTTTTTGCAAAAATCCCAGCTGCTGAAATTGAACGTTTGCCTGTTGAAATCAAGGCTTGGTATCAAGAACTAGTCAAGGCTTTAAAATAAGGGTGAAAAAAATAAGCATCAATGCGATGCTTATTTTTTATGGGCTTAGTGCAGATAACTTGCATAAAATCTAGTTAGAGTCATATACTTGAGAAGAACAGAAAGGATGGATGATTTATGCAAGTAACATTTCATGGCGAAGCTTTAGATACTAGTGGCACCCCAGTTGCAGTTGGCAGTGACTTTCCGCAATTTAAACTTACAACTAAGGCTGGTCAAACCTTGACTAAGGATGAGTTAGCGGGCAAAGTGACTTTGATTAGCGTGGTACCTGATATCAATACGCGGGTCTGCAGCCTTTCAACTAAGAAGTTCAACCAAGAGGTAGATAAATTTAAGCAAGTTGCTTTTTACACCGTTTCAACTAATACTGTGGCCCAACAAGCTGACTGGTGTGCAGCCGAAGGAGTGGCTAAGATGGAAGTTGTTTCTGATGAGGCCAAGGATTTTGGGAAGGCAACGGGACTTTATATCGAGGCCAAGGGAATTGATGCCCGTAGTGTGTGGGTTTTAGACCAGGCTGGTAAGGTTGTCTACCGTGAATTAATTACTGAGCAAACTAATGAACCAAACTATCAAGCTGTCTTAGATTTTCTAACTAAACTAGCTTAAGTATTTTATTTAAAAAGCGCTAAAGATTACGGTTTTTCAACGTAAATCTTTAGCGCTTTGTTTTTAGAACGGAGTTGGATAAAGCTTAAGCAGTAATTTTAGCAAGTGCAGCCAAGAAGTTAGCTTGGTCAGCTTGGATTAAGTCGACCCGACTAGCAATTACTTTGGTATCCATGGTGATTTCGCGACTGATTTCGGGGTTAGTTAGCTTAGGTTCAAAGAAGGATTTGAATTCGGCTAACCGTTCTGCTGTGTGCAAGACCCTAGCGGTAACTGTTAAGTAGGTTGGAAATTCCATGTCTCCTCCCACCTTGGCTTCAAGCCAGCTCCACTCGTTTCTAAGCCAGTCCCAAGCTAATTGTTCCCCGCGAGGGTTAGCCAAAACGTTGACATACCAAGCCCGTAAATCTTGGGGTTTGATAACGTCAGCGTCTTCAAAGTGACTGACTAATTTTTCGAGTTGAGATTGCTTTTTAGTCTTAGTTAAAGCGGCCAATAAGTCTTGCTTAAAGCTACTGTCACTAGTTTTTTGGTAGCTTACCAGTAAGTTGTCAAAGAGTTGGTCGCTATTAAAGTTAAGTACCTCATTTTTTAGGACTAAGGCCCGAACGGCTACTGGCAAGGCTACTAGTTTAGCTTGGTTAGCCAAAAATAGGTCATGGGCAGCAGCAATGAGCTCAGCATTTTCGGCATATAAAGCGGCGTCTAAGACTAACGGTCTTACTAATAAATCATCATTGCTGTCACTGGCCTTGGCTTCTAACCCTAAGCGCTTAAGCTGAGCTTGGCTTAGGCTTGCTACTAAGGCTTTAAGGTCCTTTTCTCCTTGACTATTAGGGTTAACGAAGAACTTGAATTTAGCGATAACTTGGGATAAGGTTTCGGTTACAATCGCTGACTTAGAATCCTTAAGCTTCAAGAGTAATGGCAACAGTTCAGCGTGTGATTTGCGGCCACTTTCAGATAGGAGGCGTAGGTCTTGAAGCAATTGAAGTTGGTCGATGGCGCTGAGGGTATCGACCTCTGTTAAGATATCAGCTAATAATTCGTCACTGTAATCGACAACCAAGTGAGAAGTGTTACCGAGATTCAAGCGTAAGGCATGGCCCGCTTTAGCCCGCAACTCTTGGTAAGAACCAAGGTTAAGCTCTTTAGTTGTCAAGAGTTGTGGGGCGTCAAAGTTGGCGTGTAAAGGTACTTGCCAAAGGCGGTTTTGGTCTTGACCTTGGCCGATAAAGAATTGCTTTTGGCTGACAATTAGGTCGCCGTCAACGACTTTTAGGTCTAAGACAGGGTAACCAGGTTGTTCAAGCCAGGACTTCATGATAGCACCGATGTTTAAACCAGAAGCTTGGCCAAGGGCATCCCATAGGTCAGCACCAACCGAGTTAGCATATTGGTGGTCGGTAAAGTAATTTTTAAGTCCAGTTCTTAAAGCTTGGTCCCCAATTAAGGCCCGCACCATTACCAACAGTCGGGAGCCCTTGGCGTAAACGATAGCCCCATCAAAGAGGGAGTCAATTTCTGCGGGGTCTTTGATTTCAACAAAGACTGATTGAACCCCGTCAGTCGCATCACGTTGTAATGCTAACGGTGCTTCTGAGGTTTGGAATGCTTCCCAAATCTTCCAGTTAGGCTCGAGGGCATCGATGGCAACGTATTCCATCATGTTGGCAAAACTTTCGTTTAACCATAAATCTTCCCACCAATTCATGGTTACTAAGTCACCAAACCATTGGTGAGCTAGTTCGTGGGCAATGACCGTTGCGACCACCCGCTTAGTAGCCAGGGGAGTATTATCAGGATCTAAGAGCAGATAAGCTTCCCGGTAGGTGACTAGTCCCCAGTTTTCCATGGCCCCGGCAGAAAAGTCTGGTAAGGCTAGCTGCCAAGAATGAGGGAGGGGATAAGGAGTTTGATAGTAATCTTCGAAGAATTCGATTGAGCGCTTAGCGATATCTAGGGCAAAATCGAGTTCCTTAGCTTGGTGAGCCTTAGTTGCGAATACGCCAATTTCTACCCCGGACTTAGTTTCCGTTTTTTTAGCCTGCAAGTCACCAAAGGCAAAGGCCACTAAGTAAGTTGACATTTTTAAGGTAGGTGCAAAGTAGTGGACACCATCTTCCACTTGAACTTCCGGCATATTGCTGAGGACCGTTTCACCGGCTTGTTCATCAAACTTAATTGCCATCTCAAAAATGGCTTTAGCAGCTGGCTCGTCAACGCTAGGAAAGGCTTGGCGGGCAGAAGTAGTTTCGAACTGAGTCCCAATTAATTGTTTTTTAACCCCATCAACTTCGTAGTAGGAAGGATAAATTCCCATCATCGTATCCGTTAAGGCGGTATCATAGCTGACCTCTAGTTCAACGGGTCCGGTAGTTGGACTAGTAAAATTAACGGTTTCACTGTCATCGCTACTAGTAAATGCGACTGCTTGGCCATTAACCTTGACGGTCTTAATGTTTAGAAATTTTTGGTGTAGGGCCAAATCAGTTTTTAAAGCGCGTCCGCTAATCTTAGTGACCCCACTAATCTTTTTGGTTTGACGATTGATGTCAAAATAGAGTTGGTAATTTTTAGGAACGAAAACGTCTAATAAGTGAGCAACTTGTCCCATAAAAACCCTCCTTTATAATTAAGATTCACCTTATATGATACGCTCTTAAGTGATAAATTGCGAATGATTTATTTTAAAATTAGAACTTGACTATATTTTCAAATCATGTTTTAATGATTACAAGTTAAGAGGAAAGGAATTAATGACTATGACTTTAACTACTTTAAGATCATCTCAATCATATTATTTTGGCTTTGCTTATTTTAGGTAGGCTCGTATCTGCTTTAGGTACGGGCAAGGAGTTCGTACCTAGGCAAGGCTATCATTAGAGATGTCCATGCTAGGTAGGTAATCTAGCATGAGTCAAAATCATTAAAACCTAGAAAACGGTAAATAAATTTTAGACAAACAGGCTAGATTATAAGAACTTCTTGTAAGCTAGCCTGTTTTTTTAGCTTGTAAAGGAGGAATTGATTATGCAAATAGAATTAAGTAATGATGAAATTAAAATTAAGAAATTACGGTTGACGCTCAGTTTATACTTGAATTATTTCGTTCATGGGTTTGGTTTGATTATTTTAGCCCAAAATATGGTGGCCTTAAGTCAAGACTGGGGAACGCCCTTAAAAGTTGTCTCCTTTGTCATTTCTGGCATTGGAATTGGGCGGTTAATAGCATACCTAATTACAGGACCCTTGGCCGACGCTTTGAGTAGAAAGTTATTTATTTACATTGGCATGTTGTCATACTTAACCTTTGCATTAGGCATGGTAATGCACCCTAACTTGATAGTAGCTTACGGCCTAGCAATTCTAGCTGGGATAGCTAACTCAGCTTTAGACGCAGGGACTTACACAACCTTAGTAGAAATGAATAACGGTAAGGGGCACGGAACGGTTTTAATCAAGGCTTTTATGTCACTGGGTGAATTCGTATTACCATTGATCATCGCAACAATTCAACAACAAGCTTGGTGGTATGGTTGGTCATTTATTGTGATGGCGGCAGTGATTATTGTTAACCTAATTTTAATTGTCCCCTTAAAATTCCCTCAACCTAACCAAGTAGCTAGTGCCCAACAGGAATTTGCCCAAGCAGAAAGTAAAACGAAGCGTAACCTTCAAACAGGTTTGCTCTTAGTTTACGGATACACTTCCATGGCATTGATGATTTGGTTTACACAGTGGATTAGTTTATACGCCAAGGAAAGCTTGAACTTAGGAATTACGCAGTCGCAATTAATGATGTCACTGTATAGTGTAGGTTCAATCACCGGGGTGTTAGTCTTGTTCTTCCTGTTGCAAAAGGTTAAACGTAAATTAAATTTGATGTTGGTTTTAAATGGCGGAGCGTTACTTGCCTTGGTAGCCCTCTTATTAACCCCTAATCTACTAGCTATTCAAGTAGCCAGCTTATTGTTTGGTTTTTGTGCTGCTGGTGGGGTAATGCAGACAGGCTTGACAGTTTTTATGGATCTATTTCCTAAGCACCGTGGATTAGTCACGGGGATTTACTACTTCTTTGGTAGTATCGCTTCCTTCACGGTGCCCTTGATTACCGGGCTGTTATCAGATCAAGGAATTGCTACTGCCTTTGGAGGTGACTTAGTAATTGCAGCAGTTGGGCTGGTAATTGTAGGTTTGCTGAGATTAACAGCACGAAAGGAAGGCTAAAATGACTGAGCTAGATATTTTACGCACGCAGATTAATCAAGTCGATAAGCAAGTAGTTAGCTTGTTAGAGGAACGGTTCAAATTAGTGCGGGCAGTTGGTGAGTATAAACGCGCCCGCCATTTAGCCATTTTAGATGAAAAACGTGAGGCGGTGGTTTTACAAAAGGTGGCTAGCTTATGTCAAGACAAAAGCTTAGTTACTAGTTTACAGGTGATTTACCAAACGCTTATGGATCAAGCGAAGGAGCAGGAGGAAAACTTATGATGGAATATGTAACCGCAGGAGAATCACACGGCCCGCAACTAACAGGAATTTTAAGTGGGTTGCCAGCCGGCCTTAAGTTAGATATTGAACAAATCAACCGTGATTTGGCCGCCCGGCAAGGGGGCTATGGTAGGGGGAACCGGCAAAAAATTGAGCACGACCAAGTAGAAATTTTAGGTGGGTTGCGCCATAACCAAACTTTGGGTTCCCCATTGGCTTTGGCTATTAAGAACCGAGATCACTCTCACTGGAGTGAAATAATGAATCCAACTAGTCCGGCCGATGAGAAAAATACCCTCCGGCGGGTGGAAAAACCACGGCCGGGCCATGCCGACTTGGTTGGCGGAATGAAATACGGTCACCGGGATTTGCGCAACGTGTTAGAGCGTTCATCCGCCCGGGAAACGGCAATGAAGGTGGCTATCGGTAGTGTATGCCAACAATTATTGGGTCAATTAGGGATAGAGTTAGTAGGTTATGTCAAAGTAATTGGGGGGCATGATTTAGGAACAGCCCGAGCAGTAGACGTAGCTACGATAAAAAAACAAATCGAGGCTAATGACTTACGCATTTTAGCCCAAGAGCAAGTAGACTCGATTCATAACTTGATTGATGAAACCAGGCGGGCGGGTGATACCTTAGGGGGCGTTATTCAGGTTGTAGTAGAAAATGTTCCGGTAGGACTTGGTAGTTATACCAGTTGGGATAATAAGCTGGATGCTAAGTTAGCCCAAGCGGTAATGGGGATTAATGCTATCAAGGGTGTCAGCTTTGGGGATGGCTTTGACTTAGGTTATCAAAAGGGCAGTCAAGTTATGGATCAAATTACCTGGGATGAACAGCAAGGCTGGAGTCGCCTAAGTAATCACTTAGGTGGGTTTGAAGGGGGAATGACTAACGGGATGCCACTGGTTATAAATGCCGTTATGAAACCTATTCCTACCTTATACAAGGCCTTACAAACAGCTGATATTAATAGCAAGGAGTTAGTAAAGGCTAACGTTGAGCGTTCTGACACCACTGCGATTGTGCCTGCTTCGATTGTGGTTGAAAAAACGGTGGCAATCGAACTAGCACGGGTAATTTTGGCAACCTTTGAGGGGGCTAATCTATCTAGGTTGCAAAAAGCAGTGGCCGCTTACCGCCAGGAATTAGGTGCTTACTAATGGTGGAGGTAATCAATACTTTAGGGCCAAAGCAAACGGATAGTTACCGGGCAGGGCAGCACTATTTGAACCAAAAAAAGATTACGGGCCGGTTACAGCTTCATAGCAGTTACGAAGAGTTGTTAGGTAATTTAAAGCGGTTAGGTGGGCAACTTTTACTAATTCCCACAGCTTTTCAAGCAGCAACTGGTTCATTTTCCTGGGGAGATATTCATTATCGCTTCTTAGAAAAGTTAGACCTGTTGGATAGTTTTGTGTATGAGTTAGAGCCGGTGGTGTTGGTTAGGAAAATAGCAACGACTAGTAAGCGGGTCTATACTCACCGCGCGACTAAAGAACTGTTGCATGCATTACCGCTAGGAAAATTAGAAGTGGTGTATACCCCCTCTAAATACGAGGCGTATCAACGTTATTTAGTGGATGGTCGCTACGCTTTGACAAACAAGTACAACCTTATCTTAGGTCAAGGTGAGGTTGTCGAACAAGAATATCATGTCAAGATGATTTGGGCACTTTATCGAATAAAGGGTGAATGAGAATGGAAGTAACGTTACAACAAGCTAATAAAGGATTGCGGGGCAGTTTAGAAGTTCCAGGGGATAAGAGCATTTCACACCGGGCCATTATGTTAGGAGCATTGGCCCAGGGAGTAACGACAGTTAAAAATTTTAGTGATGGTCAGGACTGCTTGACTACGTTAGCAGCATTTAAAAAATTAGGAGTAGAGATTGATTTTGATACCCAGGCCAAAAAAGTAGTCATCAATGGGAGGGGCTTTCATGGTCTGAGGGCGGCTAAGGAAGCTTTAGATATGGGCAATTCTGGCACGACCACCCGGTTATTGATGGGAATTTTAGCTGCTAGTAGCTTTGAGACGAGTTTAGTGGGCGATCCGTCTTTAAGTAAGCGACCAATGGCACGGGTGACCGAACCGCTAGCTAAGATGGGGGCCAGCATAAAAATTAGTTCGCAGCAAACACTGCCAGCCTTAATAGAACCTAGCAGCTTAAAAGGAACGACGATTCGATTGGAAGTTGCATCCGCGCAGGTTAAAAGTGCCTTGATTTTGGCCGCCTTACAGGCAAAAGGCGAGTCTACAATTATTGAAAAACTACCAACGCGTAACCATACGGAGTTGATGTTAAAACAATTCGGGGCTAACATTGAAATCTTGGCTGATGGACTGACTATCAAAGTTCAACCGACTAAGGAATTACGTGGCCAAGAGCTAGTGGTGCCGGGGGATATTTCTTCAGCGGCCTTCTTTATGGTGGCAGCAGCGTTAACACCTAATTCTAAGGTAAAGTTAGTCAACGTCAGTCTAAATCCTACTAGAACGGGAATCTTGCGGGTGTTAGAGAAAATGAATGCTAACATGACGATTCAAGCCCGGCAAAGTGTTGGTGAACCCTTAGGGGACATTATTGTTGAAAGTAGTAAGTTAACGGCCATCAAAATTGGGCCCAAAGACGTTCCGGCCTTAATTGACGAACTACCGTTAGTGGCTTTATTAGCGGCGCATGCTGATGGAATTAGTGAGATTAGGGGGGCCGCGGAGCTACGTTTTAAAGAAACGGACAGAATTAAGACCGTTTGTCAGGAGCTAGGTAAGCTAGGGGTTAATGTTAAAGAATTGCAGGATGGGATGGTAATTGAAGGCCAGCCACAATTAAGGGTCACTGCTGATATTAGTTGGGATAGCCACGGAGATCACCGGCTGGGGATGCTGGGAGCGGTGGCAGCTTTAAGAAATCCGGGGCAGTTTAGACTGAAAAATTCACAAGCACTTGGGATTTCTTACCCGAGTTTTCTAACTGACTTAGCGAGTTTGATAGTGGGGTGACTTGATGATTAAGGTAGCAATTAAAGGTCTAGGGTTAATCGGTACTTCTTTGGCCTTAGCATTAAAAAAACAGACTGAGGAAGTAAAGATATATGGCTTAGACAAGCAGCAAACTAGTTTAGATTTTGCCTTAAGTCACGGAATCATTGATGAATGTTTAACAAGCTTAGCTGATTTAAGCGAGATTGATTACTTGCTGTTAGCCGGACCGGTATCGGTGATTATCGAAGATATACATAGCTTAAGGAATGCTAAGGTTAAAGCTGGGTTAGTGGTGTTAGACGTTGGTAGTAGTAAACAAAGTATTATGCAAGCTGCCACTACTTTACCACCCACCATTACTTTTATAGGCGGTCATCCTATGGCTGGTTCCCATAAAAGTGGGGTTCGTGCTGGGAGAAGTGACCTATTTGAGAACGCCTTTTTCTTTTTGCTCCCAACAAATGAGCAAAGCCAAGCCAAATTGGCATCGGTAAAAAGTTTACTGGCACCGACTAAGGCCAAGTGGCTTGAAATTACCCCCCAACGGCATGATTTGATTGTCGGTCAGATTAGTCACCTGCCTCATATTATTGCGGCTGGCTTGGTTAACCAAACCAATGAGCAATTTAAGCATGAACCGCTTGGCTTGCAGGTAGCGGCAGGAGGCTTTAAGTCACTTACGAGAATCGCGGCTGCTGACCCCACGATGTGGACGGCCATTTGTTTAAATAATCAGGCTGTGATTTTAAAAGAGCTGGCAGCTTATCAAGAAACGTTAGCGCAAATCAAGCAACAGTTAGTGCTTCGTGATGGCAAAGCAATCCAGAACTTTTTCGCACAAGCTCAGCAAGTACGGCGGAATTTAGAGCATAACTCTGAAAAGGGCAGTCACCCATATTACGATTTATTTTTAAATATCCCTGATCGTCCGGGTGAGATTGCTAAAATTACGCAAAGATTAGCGCAAGCAAATTTAAACCTAGTTAATATCCAAATCCTAGAAGTACGAGAAGAGGTTAACGGGGTGTTACACCTAACGTTTGGGCAGGCTGCCAGTTTAGAAACTGCGCGCAACTTATTAGCCGGTGAGTATGAACTAGTTGAACGGGAGTGATTGTAATGGAAATCGTGTTAATTGGTTTTATGGGAAGTGGCAAGACTACGATTAGTCAGCTCCTAGGAAAAATTTTAGCTAAACCAGTGGTCGATTTAGATCAAGCGATTGTTAAGCAAGCAGGTAGTGAAATTACGGAGATTTTTAACCGCCATGGTGAACAGTATTTTCGGCAGCTAGAACATGACTCGCTAAAAAGAATTATTACTGAAAGTGGGATTTTAGCAACTGGTGGTGGCACCCCACTTCGAGCGGATAATGCAGAAATTTTAGCGACTTCTGGAGCAAAAGTTATTTTGCTGGAAGCCAGTGGTGAGACGATTTTAGAACGGTTAAAAACAGATTGCTCACGCCCACTAGCTAAACAAATGGCTAAACAGCAGCTACTAGCCTTAAAGCAAGCCCGGCAAAGTCACTATCAGCAGTGTGCGGATTTGACGATTCAAACGGATAAGTTGACCCCTAAGGAAGTGGTAGCCAAAATTTTAGCTAGTTTAGAGACTGTCGTTTAGCCGGTTAATCTGCTAAGATAGTTAGTAAGTGAGGTGGTAAAAGTGGCTGAATTTAGGGTGAACCAGCGTTTGTTTGGAGTTGCCTTAGGAATTGTTCTTGTAGCTAGCCAGCTATTTACTTGCTCTGTCTTAGCGGTAGGGGTAGCTTTAATTTTTAGTCCATTGTTAGTAGGAGCAGTTAATTTTAGGCAAAAGCGGCAGGTCAATTACATCAGCTGGCTAATAACAATGCTAGCTTTAGGGATAATCGGCCTGCCTTTTTTAGGGCTTAGTACTTATTTTGACTTAACAACCCATTTACGCTTAGGTTGGCACTGGCTGGATTTTTTCACCAATAATCGGCGCTTGATGGTACCGGTGTTGGGACTAGGTTGTGGCCTACTCACCTTGGCCAGTTTGATTTGGGTAAAGCGGTTAGGCGAATTTAGCCCCCAAACCTTAGCCAAACGCTACTTAACGGGCGCCTTGTTAGTGGTTAGTGGCCAATTAATTCTGTCTTTTCTATTAATAAAATTAGGTCAAGTTGAAGATAGTCTAGCTTACCTAACCTTATTAGCGAGTGCTGCTTGGGTTTTGCATCTAGGGCTGGTCTATCTTTTTTATAGTTTCTTATTGACGGGTCACCTAGTTAGGTTAAGGCTGGGTAAATTAGGACTCTTAGGGATAGTCTGCGCGCTAAGCTTAGTTGGTTGGCAAACAAGGACTTATCTAAGTCAACCGTTAGCAAGGGGAGTTAAGGTGATTGCGCACCGGGGCGTGAATCAAGATAATGCCTTAGGTAACTCCACCTTGGCCTTGCAAAAAACTAAGCGGGAAGTAAAACCTAATCTAGTAGAAATGGACGTCCAAGCCACTAAGGACCGCAAGTTTATTGTTAGTCATGATGAGGATTTGAAACAATTAACTGGTAAAGCACTGGTGGTTGACCAAAGTAATTTAAAACAGTTAACGGGCCTCCGGGAACGCCAGGCAGGTAAGCAAGCCAAGCTGGTTAGTTTTACCACTTACTTAAGCGAAGCCAAGCGCTTGGACCAACCACTGTTAGTCGAACTAAAGGTCCCAAATAAAAATTACCGGCAAACTAACAGTGGCCAAGAATTTGGGCAAACCTTTGCTAATGAGCTGGCAGCTAGAGATCAAGTGCATAGCATGAGTTTGCGGGCTTTGTGGCAGTTAAAAGCGGTAAGTCCTAGGACTTCGGTGGGCTACGTTTTACCGATTAACATGTGGGGCTTGGTTTTGGGTCCCCTTGATTTTTATTCCGTCGAGCAAAACACCTTAACCCGGGGCTTGGTTTGGCAACTCCATCACAGGCACCAGCAGGTTTACGTGTGGACGGTTAACCGGCCAGCTGACATTAGGCGGGTGCTGGCTAAAGGAGTAGACGGAGTTATTAGCGACGATTCAAGCCAAGTAAAAAGAGAAATAAAGCGCTTGCGAAATGATAAGAAAAGTTTAAGATTAGCAAAATTTAGGGTGATTTTGAATGAATTTGGCTACGGTTTGCGTATATAGATAATGAGGTGATAATTATGCTGAAATGTCCGTGGGCTTACCTAAGTCCAGAAATGGAGGCTTACCATGATAAAGAATGGGGCAAGCCTTTATATGATGAACGTGCTTTATTTGAACTCTTATGTCTAGAACAACTGCAAGCTGGGTTAAGTTGGCAAACCGTCCTAAAAAAACGACCAGCCTTTAGGGAAGCCTTGGCTAATTTTGAGGTTGCCAAGCTGGCTAACTTTGACGAGCCGGACTTAGCCCAACTACTCGCCAATCCGGCCCTGATTAGAAATAGGCGTAAACTAGAAGCAATTTTAGCCAACGCCCGCTTGATTTATGATCAGCAACTATCGTTAGCCAAGCTATGTTGGGCTTACGTGGATGAAAAACCACTTATCAATCACTGGCAGTCAAGCGAGCAAGTGCCTGCTCAAACGGATTTGGCCAGCCAAATGGCTAAGGATTTAAAGCAGGTGGGCTTTAAGTTCGTGGGGCCGACTACGATTTATTCGTTTATGCAGGCTAGTGGAATGGTTAATGACCATTTAGAGTCGTGTCCCTGTAAGGAAGCCTAGTAACTAGTGGTGATTTGAAAATAATTGAGTGGGAAATCTAAATTGTGCTACTGATCCAGTGTCTACTTATTGACAATCTACCTATATTGTAGTATAAAATAGGTAGATCAAACCCCCCACGAAAAGGTGGGGCTTTTTTTTTAGGAGAATATTCGTATGAATATATGGCAGTTATCTTATGAGCAACAATTAGCTTTGCTTAAGTTACGAGGAATAGCTGAGATAAACTTAAATTATGTGGAATTATCAAAGTTAAGATTAAATAAAACACGGTATTTATCGTATCAAAGACAATTACGGTCCATTGAGAGTATAGGATATTATGTGATTAAGGAATATGCAAATCCATTTTATAATGGTAAAAGATATAACGGCATTAAGTTTGATGATATTGTCAATAGATATTTTTATGATAAACATCTAAAACAACATGTACTACAAGCGATAGAAACAATAGAAGTTGCTCTGAATGCTAAAATAGCGCATATTTTGGGAAATAGATGTGGGGCGTTTGGTTATTTAGATTTTAATAATTGGTGTCAGCTTAGTGGAATAAATGGATATTTAGGAAAAAATAAAAAGGTTAACAAATATCTGCTTCAAGATGAGGAGCTTAGATTTAAAAAGAAACTAGCAAACGCAGTAAGAAAGTCTAGTAATCCTGACATTATTGATTTTATTGGTACAACTCAAAATATATACCCTTCTGTATGGCTGATGGTAGGCATGCTAGATTTTGGTGGCTCTGTAAGAATTTTA
Source organism: Ligilactobacillus agilis (assembly GCF_025311475.1). Taxonomy (NCBI): domain Bacteria; kingdom Bacillati; phylum Bacillota; class Bacilli; order Lactobacillales; family Lactobacillaceae; genus Ligilactobacillus; species Ligilactobacillus agilis. The sequence continues at coordinate 850,134 of NZ_CP104397.1, forward strand.
AAGTTAATGGATGAAGAACTGAGGAAAGAAGTGGCTAAATATTTTAAGTTAAGTGAATATGATTTAATAAAATGGCTAGAAACTATTAACTTAATTAGGAATATTTGTTGTCACAATAGAAATTTTATAGATTTTTCTCTTAGAACTAAACCACCACTTAATGAAAAAATAAAACCATTTTTATATAGTCACTCAGAGAGAAAGAAAATCGTATACACTAATAAGGTTGCATTACCTATTTTGATGATTGTCTATTTAGTAAAGGCAATCAATCCTAGATATGACATAGGTAAATTAATGAAGAGTGTTCGGAAATTTGCTACTAGTGATAGCGAGGCACAAAAAATAGGTTTTGAAAATAAAAAGAGTATAGGGATAAAAAGGATTAATTTAAGTATCTAAATAAGATGAAACTTATAATTTTGCGTAAAAAAAGACCTCTGAGTTCTAGCTCAGAGGTCCTTTTTGATACCATCTCAATTAAATAATATTTAGTTCTTCTTTTGTTGGGCCTTACGTTGGGCTTTGCTTAGCGCTGGTTTATTTTCAAGATCAGTTCTAACAACAAGTACATCGCAATCGGCTACCCGGGTTACGTATTCGGTTACGGAACCGATTAAGAGCCGTTCGACGGCATTTAAACCAGTGGCCCCAATCATAATCAAGTCGATGTCTTTTTCCTTAGGTAAATCTTTGGCAATTACTACCTTAGGAGCACCGTATTCGACAGCGTAATCAATATTGGTTAAGCCGTCTTTTTTAGCATCTTCAACGTAACCAGCCATTGTTTTTTTAGCTGTATCAGTAACTTGTTCAACCATGGCAGTGTCGAAGCTAGAGATATTTTGGAAAGCACGGGTATCAACGACGTGAACAAGGTGGATGGCAGTGTCATTACCATTCCGTTTAGCAACATCGATTGCCTTCTTGAAGGCCAATTCAGCTTCGTAAGAACCATCAACGGGAACTAAAATGTTTTTATATCTTTGTAACATAAGACTCACCCTTTCTGTCTTCCTCACTTATATTTTACTTCATTTTGATATAAATGAAAAGTGAAACCAGTTACAAAATCATAAAAAATTATCGATTTAAAGGTAAGTTAGCATGATAAAAGACAAAATTGACACAAAAAATGCGGCACAAAGTACAATTAGTAGGGCCCACAGAATCTGACCAATGATGGTGATGAAAAGGCTAAGGGCTCCCAGTGCCAGTAAGATTAGGCCACAAATTTTTAAAACGCCCCCTAAGGTCGGGGTGCTTTCAGGGTGAAAGACTAAAAAGGGCTTACGTTGGTGGCCAAGTAAGTAGCCGCCCATAAAAAGTAAGATGGAACTGACAATGATTAATAAAATAATGGCAAGTATCTTCAAAATCAAAAATCCTTTCAAAAAAATCCAAAAGAAAAGAGCCAATTGCTTGGCTCCCAAAATCCGCTTATGCCGTTAATCATCCCAGTAGTTGCACCCGCTGTCGCAGGAAAATATATCCCTAGCTAGGCTTTTGTTACCCAAGTGAAATGGTCTAACAGCCACCAAGCAAACTCCGGATATCTAAGTCGTAAGTGTTCGGTCAACCATACGTAAAGGATAAGGCGTACACAGCAGATTTACTACCATCATCATAACATAGCTTTCAAACAAATTCAAACTACTTTGAAAGCGTTAACTAAAAGGGCGACCTTGTGCCTGACACAGTTTTAAGTACTGTTCCTTTAAGGCTTGTTCATAACGGCCGTTATCTTTAGGTTGGTAGTAGTGTTTTTGCTTTAGTTTACTTGGTAAATAGTCTTGTTTTACCCAGTCGTGTAAGTAGTCGTGGGGGTACTTATAATCTACACCCCGGCCGAGCTTAGCTGCCCCTTGATAGTGGCTATCTCTTAAGTGGCTAGGAATCTCACCGTAATTTCCTTTAGCCAAATCCGCTAAGGCAGCATCAATGGCAGTAATGGCGGAATTTGATTTCGGTGAAAGGCACAAATCGATTACGGCCACTGCGAGGGGAATTCTTGCTTCGGGAAAACCAATTTTTTCTGCTGCCGTAACGGCTTGGACGGTTCGGGCTGCCGCCTGGGGATTAGCTAACCCGATGTCTTCGTAGGCGATGGTCAACAACCTGCGACTAATAGAGGGGAGGTCTCCGGCTTCGATTAGACGGCCCATATAATGAAGGGCGGCGTCGGCATCGGAGCCACGAATTGACTTTTGGAAGGCGGAGATAACGTCATAATGGGCATCGCCATCCTTATCGTGAACCAGGGCCTTTTTTTGAACACATTCTTCAATTACACCCAGGTCGATGGTAATTAGGCCGTCAGCAGCCGGCGGCGTCGATTTAGCCGCTAGTTCTAGGCCGTTTAAAGCGCTCCTTAAATCGCCATGGGTGACTTGGCTTAAATGCTCTAGCGCCTCTGGGGTTAAGTTAATCTTAAGTTTGCCTAGGCCGTTTTTCTCATCGGTCAAAGCTCGGTTGATGGCTATTTTGACGTCTGCCGGGCTTAAAGGTTTGACTTCAAAGATTTGGGTCCGGCTGCGGATGGCTGGGTTGATTGAGATGTAGGGATTTTCGGTTGTCGCACCCACGAGAATAATCCGGCCACTTTCTAAGTGGGGTAAGAGGAAGTCTTGCTTAGGTTTGGTTAAGCGGTGAATTTCGTCTAAAAGTAAGATGACGGTGCCAGACATTTTGGCCTCCAAGACAACTTGTTCTAACTCCTTTTTAGAATCGGTGGCGGCGTTTAAAGTCCGAAAAGCGTATTTAGTTGAGCCGGCAATCGCGCTAGCAATGCTGGTTTTACCGGTTCCAGGAGGGCCGTATAAAATCATCGAGGATAGAAGCTTGGCTTCCACCATCCGGCGAATAATTTTACCTGGCCCCACTAAGTCAGCTTGCCCGACGACGTCTTCAATTTTTTGCGGGCGCATACGGTAGGCGAGTGGTTGCAAACAGGTCACTTCCTTTTGAGAATTTACTTATTATTTTAGCATAGCTTGGCTAAATCTGTTACTGACTTGCTTTACTATGGTTTTAGCTTTCTTTATAATAAGAGAAAAGAATAGCGAGGGATGATTTTGTGCAAGTAGATGCAATCGGAAACCAAATCCAAATTGATAATTTAACGGATGTCTTAGAAAATATCTCCTACCAATTAACTAAAAATGTTGAAGTTTTAGAGGCTAATGGTCAGTGGCTGAAAGCTGATAGCCTAAAAGAAAACCAGTACCTAAAGCAAAACCGCCACAGTGTCAGTCTAACAACTAATCCTAATTTAAACTTAGCTGAGCTTAAAAGCGAATTAAGGTTACTCACTGAGACCTTAAATAAGCAATTAACGAGGGGCCAAAAGGTATTTCCTTTTAGTCAGGCAAGTAAAAAACACCACGGTAGACAGCCGGGTTATAGTCTGAAAGTAGTTTTACCAGAAAATTTATTTAAATTGCTGTATACAAGTAAATTTAAGGAAACCAAGATTGATTACCTTAGTTTTCGTAACCAGGTCTACCTAAAATTAGCCCAACAATTAGTGGCTAAGCGTGCTTACATGACTTATCTTTTTGGGGCCACACCCTTTGCTTGGCAAGAAGGGGTTAGTGAAGAATTAAGCTCCCCAAAAAGAAGTGTGACTAACAGCTTAAACCAAGTCGAATTAAAGGAAGCTAATGCCCTAGATTACCTTAACCTGGAAAGCTATCTAGCAAGTAAAAGCAGTGCTAGTTTAACGAGCGATAATGTTAATTTGAATTTAATCGAAATTGATGGCAAGCAGACGATTGAAGCCTTACAAATCACAGGCCTTGATTTTAATCCCGTCAGCGAAACCTTAATCGAAGGACCCGCTTTAGAATTTTTAAATGTCTGTCTAGGTTATTTCTTAATGACCGAAGGAATCGGGGCGGAGGATTTAAAGGCAAGTTTGAGCCAGGCCCGGGCATTAAATCAAACCGTGGCTTCCGAAAATCCATTTGCCCCCAGTGTGGTTGCCGGTGAGTTACGCAAGTTTTTAGAGGAATTAAATCACTTTGCGAGCGCCTATTACTATCCAGGTTGGCAGCCAGCCTACACTAAGTTAAGAAAACGACTTGCTGATCCTAAGGCTAGTCTAAGTGCTAGCTTACTTAGGGCGCAAGGCGAGGCTGATTCTTTATACAGTCTGGCCTTAAGTGGGGACTTTAAAACTGAAACAGGTAAGCAAACGTTAAGTTACGAACTCCAAACAATGCTTACAGCCGTGATTATGACTAACCATAAGTTTCGAATTTTAAACCAGGAGCTAAGCCTCGTTCAAATTGATGAGACCATCTTACAAGCCGGGCTTAAAACCAAGGAAAATAGTGCCTTGTTGGAAGCAATGTGGGCAAATAAGCAGGTAAGTAAGCAACTAGTTTCTGCTGGAGGCTTTGAGACCTTAAAGGCTTGGCAGGTCAAGAGTCTGCAAGAACTAGAGACCTTAGCGCCTAAGTTAGCTGATAAGGCCCTTGCAATTAAGAGTGTCAGTGACCAAGCTGCTAAAGCCAGCCGACTCTTTAGATTGCCTCCTAGTTCAAAGCAGTTAAAGGCCAGTGTTCAAGCCGTGTTGAAGGAGCAAAAGCAAGCCCTCCTTGAACAAGTGGCTCCTGGTTCTACCTACCGGGCGTTAATTATCAAGGGTAAGCTGGTTAGTTTAGTTGAACGGATTCCAGCTAACGTAGTCGGTAATGGCCGGGCTAGCTTAAAGGAATTAATCGCAAGTAAGCACTTAATTTTGGGGCCAGTAGAACGTGAAACCTTGGCTAGCCAGGGAATAGGGTTAAATGATGTAATTGCTCGGGGAATTCAAGTGCTCTTACGTTATGATGCAACTGAGAATACGGGGGCCAGTCAAGTGGAAAGTTTGGCCGACCTAGATGAATCCTACCGTACTGCGATTGAAAAAATCGCTCAGATTTTAGGCATGAGTGAAGGGCAAATTGACTTAATTATCCCTAATATCTACCAAGCTTATCAACAAGAGCCAGGGCAGTTATACTTCTTGGGGGCCCACCGGCAAATTAACCTTGCCTTACACTTGCAGGTGTTAATGGCTGCTAATAAAGACTTACCGGCTACAATCTTAGATAAATTATTAAAAGCTAACTAAAAAAGAGGCGCACTCCTGATGGGGGTGCGCCTCTTTTTAGTCAAATAACTTCTGCCAAAAACTAGGGTGACTAGGCTTTATTGGTGCAGTTTCTTCCTGCGGATACTTTTCAGCAACGTCAATGACTTCAACGTGTAGGGCTTGACTTGGGCTAGCCAAAACTAAGGCATAGGGACTAGGGTTTTGACTAGCTTCGTCTGCCTTTAAAACCGTTTTTAACTCGTGTTGGCTAGCAAAACTGAGGAGTTTGTTTAGAGGTGTTTCGTTTAAGTCGCTCCTAATTGCCAACTGGTAGTCGGGGTGGGCTAGCATTTCATCTTTAAGTCGCGCCAGGTAAAAATCACTTTGGGCTTGGTCGTATGTTAGCGTCAGGCTAACGCGTTCCCTAAAGGTGCCGAGATAGCGTCTTTGCTCATCTGGCTTTAAGTGGGAGGTGCCGGCTAAGCTTTGGGTGAGGCGGTCTTCTAGTTGATCTGACATAAAACCATCCTTTCTATCAAAAAATGGGCCAAGAACAGCTCTTGACCCATTAATACTAAAAATTAAAGTTTGTTGTAGTATTCAACAACTAAGGCTTCGTCGATGTTTGCATCTAATTCATCACGTTCTGGTAAACGAACAAGTGAACCAGACATTGTGTTTTCATCAAATGAAACGAATGGTGCGCGCCCAACAACTGCTTCTAAAGCTTCCTTAACAACAGTTAAGTCCTTTGAACGTTCACGCAATGAGATAACTTGGCCTGGTGTTACTTCGTATGAAGGGATATCAACACGCTTGCCATCAACAGTGATGTGGCCGTGGTTAACTAATTGACGAGCTTGACGACGAGTAGTAGCTAAACCTAAACGGTAAACTACGTTGTCTAAGCGACGTTCCAAAAGAATCATGAAGTTGTCACCGTGCTTACCTTCGCGGATCTTACCAGCCTTCTTGAAAAGGTTAGCAAATTGACGTTCTGAAACACCGTAAGTCATGCGAAGCTTTTGCTTTTCGCGTAATTGTAAACCGTATTCTGAAAGTTTACGACGGTTGTTTTGACCGTGTTGACCTGGTGCGTATGGACGACGAGCTAATTCTTTACCTGTACCGGAAAGAGAAATACCTAAACGGCGTGAAACTTTCCAGCTAGGACCTGTATAACGTGACATTAAAAATTCCTCCAATAATTGTTTTGGAGTAAAATAATCCTTGTAAGTTTAGTATTCGTGCAGTTTATTTTGCGAGTTCACCCTTGCAGCCGAAGGGTTACTAACCGAACCAATTGGCAATAAACTGTTGACGAGCTTACCACTTACTGCTGCATTATTTTACACAAACGTTAGAATAACAAGAAGTGCTTGCTTTGTCAAGTCTTTTAGAGATGTTTTGCTAAAGCTTGTTCAAATTCGGCCAAAACGGCTTCATCTGCTTGACTAAAACGGTCTAGACTAGGTGAATCAATGTCTAAGACACCGATTAAGTCACCGGCTGCGTTGTGTAATGGAAGAACGATTTCGGAATTACTTGCTGAATCGCAGGCAATATGGCCGGCAAATTCATGGACGTTGGCTACCCGTAGCACTTCCTTGTTGGCAAAAGCCGTACCACAGACACCTTGACCAACTTTGATATGCATGCAGGCTACCTTACCTTGGAAGGGACCGAGAATTAATTCAGCAGCGTCAGCTTGATAAAGGTAAAAACCAACCCAGTTAATATCTGTTAGGCTATCATTTAAGAGGGCGGATGCATTGGCTAGGTTGGCCATTTGGTTTGTTTCCCCAGTTAAAAGGGCATCGATTTGTTGTGCAAGTAGTGATTGAGTCATAAAAATTCACCCCAAGATTAAGCTTTTTTACTATAGAAGATATGTTATAATCTATATATTAGGATATTGTATACTGCTTTTAATTTATGGGCAATAAATATGTTTTATAAGTGCAGAATAATTTGTGAAGGATGGGATTGTGATGGTAGCAGCTTTAGTAGCAATCGTTGTTTTGGCGGTTGTCATATACTTAGGGGCACTATATTTTCAAAGACTTAATAATGCAAGGATTAGTGCCATTGAAGATATTACTGCCAAGATAGAAGCTAATTCGCAAGAAGACGAGCTAGCTGCTATCAGTAAATTAAATTTGACCGGGGAAAGTTTGGCGGCCTTTGAAGAACTAGATAAGTCTTACCGGGCCTTAATCAACCGGGAATTACCGTTTTTAGTTGAACGCTTAAAAGACGTTAAGGAGGCCAATCAGCACTTTAGTTTTCCTACAGTTAAGTCAGATTTGGAAACGCTTGAAGCTAAGGGGACAGCTGCTAACATGGCCTTTACTAAGATTATCAAGCAGATTAAACAAATCAAACAACAAACTGACCAACATCAACAAAATATCGACAGCCTGCAGACCAAGTATCAAGAAATTCGTAAGAAATTATTGGCCAAGAATTTTTCCTATGGGCCGGCAATCACGCGCTTAGAAGCAGCTTTAGCTGATTTGGAAAAGGATTTTAAAGAATATGAAAATATTGCCGAAAATGGTGATTACGTTAAGGCTGATAAGGCTTTAGCCAAATTAAAAGATGACACCAAAACACTAGAAGTGGCGTTAAAGCAGATTCCGCCTATTTATCAAAAACTACATAACGTTTACCCAGACCAACTAACAGACTTAAAGGATGCCTTAGCTAAGATGCAGGAAGAAAAGTACCTCTTTAAAGAGGATATGACGGCTAAGTTGGCGGACTTAGATCAACAAAGCCAGGCGTTGACCACAGCTTTAACCAAGTTAGACTTGGAAACGGCGAAGCTATTAGAAAAAGAGCTCGGCCACCAGATTGAAGCAGCCTACACTGTTTTTGAAGAAGAGTATACCGCGCGCGAAAAGGTCGAAGCTAAGACCAAGTTCTACGCAGATTTTATCGAGCATGCAGAAAAACAAGAACGGCGCTTATCGTTAGAATTGGATCGCCTGGGGCAAAATTACACCTTAAACAATGATGAAAAGGCAAGGGAGCGCCAGTTAGCTGAACAATTAAAAGAAATTCACGCAGCCTATACTAGTTACCAAGCGGCCCTAATGACTGACGGGGTTATTTATAGTCAAATTTGGCAACAAATGGAACAAGCTTTTAATGACTTAAAGACCATCGAAGAGGAACAAGGCCGGATTAATGATGGGGTCGCTAACTTATGGAAGGAAGAAAAGCAGGCCTGGGAGGCTGTTAACCAGTTTAACTTGGATTTGGCCAAGTACCGGCGCGATTTAGAAAAATTGAACTTGCCGGGGCTACAAACCGAATACCTTGACTACTACTACCGGGTTAAGGATGAAGTAGAGGCTGTTTACCAATCATTAGACCACGTTAAAATTGACATGGCTGCGATTACCAAGGATTTAATAGATACGCAGGCCGATTTAGATGTCTTAGAAGAAAAGACCAAGGATATTGTCGACAGTTCGAGCCTCACGGAAGAAATGCTCCAATATTCTAACCGGTATCGTAATCGTTATCCGGAGGTGGCGCAAGCATACCAACAGGCTAAGAAGCTCTTTAGCGAAGACTATGATTACGTAGCGGCTTTAGATACGATTGCCCAAGCGGTCGATAAAGTGGAACCGGGAGCTTATGACAAGGTCAGCGCTCGTTATCATAAGCGCCAACAGGGGTGATTAAGATGGCCAAACCCAAGGTAGCATTTATTTGCGTCCATAATTCCTGTCGCAGTCAGATTGCAGAGGCCTTAGGCAAATTACTAGCTTCCGAAGTATTTGAGAGCTATTCGGCTGGGACGGTTAAAACAGCCTTAAATCCAGATGCTGTGCGATTAATGAGGTCTAAGTATCAGCTGGATTTGACGCAAAGCCAAACTTCTAAAACACTAGCGGCTTTACCAGCAGTAGACATTGTGATTACAATGGGCTGTAATGTAAGTTGTCCAGCGCTTCCCTGTCGTTATCGCGAAGATTGGGGGATAAGTGATCCCACCGGCAAAGACGACGCGACCTTTGAGGCAGTTATCGCTACAATCGAAGCTAAGGTACGCCAGTTAGCTAGGCGGATAACGGCCGGTGAATTTGAGAATGATGTTTAAAGGGACATAAGTTAGTGACTAGCTTTACTAAGTTGTGTCCTTTCTTCTTGCCAATTTACTTATTTCTAGTTAGAATGTGTTATGACTCTGATAAGAATAGATGAGAAGGTAGATTATGATTTATTTTGATAATAGTGCTACAACCAAGGTAGCACCGGCAGTATTAGAGACCTACACAAAGGTTAGCCAACAAATTTGGGGTAACCCCTCTTCTTTACACAAGATGGGGGAGCAGGCCTACCTTTTGTTAGAACAAGCGCGTAAGCAAATTGCCGATTTACTGGGGGTAATGCCAGGTGAAATTTTCTTCACTAGTGGCGGCACTGAAGGAGATAACTGGGTCATTAAGGGGACGGCCTTTGAAAAACGCCACTTTGGTAACCACCTGATTACTTCCCAAGTTGAGCACCCAGCGGTTTTAAACACTATGGCCCAACTAGAAAGACTAGGTTATGAGGTAACTTACCTCCCAGTCGATAAAAACGGGCAGGTTAACCCGGCTGATTTAAAGGCCGCCTTGCGTAAGGATACCATCCTAGTATCTATTATGGCGGTTAACAATGAGGTGGGGGCAATTCAACCGCTAAGAGAAATTGCTGCCATCCTGGAGGATTATCCACGGGTTCATTTTCATGTCGACGCAGTCCAATCCTTAGGTAAGGGTTTAGGTGAGCTTCTTTCCCTAGACCGGATTGACTTTTTGACCTTTTCGGGTCACAAGTTCCACGCCCCCCGCGGGATTGGTTTTATCTACGCTAAGGCTGGCCGGAAATTGGCTGCCTTAATGGCTGGGGGCGGCCAAGAACAAAACCAACGCTCTGGGACCGAAAACCTGCCAGCTATTGCAGCCATGGCTAAGGCTATTAGGTTGTTATTGACGGATGAAGAGGCAAAGGTTGCCAAGCAACAAGCGGTCAGAAAGATGATTTATGATCACTTGGCTAAGTTTGACAAGGTAACCATTTTTTCACAGCTGACACCTAACTTTGCCCCGCATATTTTATGCTTTACGATTGATGGGGTTAGGGGGGAAACTATCGTTCACGCCTTTGAAGAATTTGGAATTTATATTTCAACTACCAGTGCCTGTTCATCCAAGAAGAGGACAATTTCTGGGACTTTGGCGGCAATGAAGATTCCTGAAAAAATTGCCACCTCAGCCGTACGAATCAGCCTGGATGAAGCTAATAACGACAAAGAGGCTGCGGAATTCATTAAGGCTTTTGACATTTTATACAAACGCTTTGCAAAAATTAATTCATAAGTAGAAAGGGTATGACGATGCAATACACTGAAATTATGGTTCGCTATGGCGAGCTTTCAACTAAGGGTAAAAACCGGCGGAACTTCATTGACCGTCTGGCTACTAATGTGCGCCAAAGTTTTCATGATTTTCCTAACTTGGTAATTAAGGCCCACAGAGACCGGATGCACATGCACTTAAATGGTGAGGATGCAGACCAGGTAATGGCACGGCTCCGCCAAGTCTTTGGGATTCAAAACTTTTCTCCTTCGATTAAGGTTGACCGGAACATGGAAGAAGTCAAAAAAGTGGCCGCCCAAATTATGCAAGAAAAGTTTTTTGACGGGATGACCTTTAAGATTAATACCCGTCGCTCGGACCACCGCTTTATGTATGATACTAACGAGATTAATGACATGCTGGGTGGCTACATCTTGGAACACGTTCCTGGAATTAAAGTTAAGATGAAGGACCCCGATATTACTTTGCGGGTAGAAGTCCGCTTAAATGGGATTTTTCTTTCTTACGAAACAATTCAAGGAGCTGGTGGCTTGCCAGTAGGGACTGCTGGTAAGGGAATGTTGATGCTATCTGGTGGGATTGATTCACCAGTAGCCGGTTACCTCGCTTTAAAACGGGGAGTGGACATTGAAATGGTGCACTTCTTTAGTCCGCCTTACACGAGCGAACAAGCTTTGAATAAGGCTAAGGAATTAACCGCCAAGTTAACACCTTATGGGGGCCACATTAAGTTTATCCAAGTACCGTTTACAGAAATTCAAGAAACGGTTAAACACGATGTACCTTCTGGTTACTTGATGACGGTTCAACGGCGCTTCATGTTACGCTTAACTGCAGCGCTTGCGCAAAAACGGCACGGGTTGGCAATCTTTAACGGAGAAGCCTTAGGACAAGTGGCTTCTCAAACCCTTGAAAGTATGGCGGCCATTAATGACGTAACTACCATGCCAGTTTTACGGCCGGTGGTTTCAATGGATAAAAACGAAATTATCAAGATTGCCCAAGATATTGATACCTTTGACTTATCCATCATGCCATTTGAAGATTGCTGTACAATTTTTGCTCCACCTTCACCTAAGACCAAGCCTAAGATTGATAAAGCGCGGGCTTATGAAGCCAAGTTAGATGTTGATGGTTTGATTGAGCGAGCTTTGGCTGGAGTTGAAATCACTGAAATCAAGATTGGCAATACCTTCTTGAACCAGGAAGAAGAATCTTTTGCCCAATTGCTATAAAAGCTTGACGGCGGAGTGATTGACGTCTAAAATACTTTTATAAGCATTGAACAAGAGCAACCAAGAACTAGGTAACTTCCAGAAAAAAGTCCATTAGCTGCGAGGACTTAGTTATCATCTTGGTTGGTAGCTTGGGAGCTGTTAGCCTGAAAGTTTAGTAGGGTTAGCCGGATATCTATTCGTTAACTAGAAACAAGTGGGGCATAAAAGCCCAATTTAGGTGGTACCACGGCACTGTCGTCCTAAGTCGGATGGCAGGGCCGTTTTTTTATTGCCCAAGAAAGGAAGATCAAGATGGCTAAAGAAATGTCAACTAAATACGATCCTAGTCAAGTTGAACCAGGACGTTACCAAAAGTGGGTTGAAGCAGGTCTATTCAAGCCAAACGCTGATAAAAATGCTCACCCTTACTCAGTCGTAATCCCCCCTCCAAACGTAACGGGTAAGTTACACTTGGGGCATGCCTGGGATACGACCTTACAAGATTTAATTATTCGTCAAAAACGGATGCAAGGTTTTGATACCTTATGGTTACCAGGGATGGACCACGCTGGGATTGCTACTCAAGCTAAAGTTGAAGCCCGCCTAGCCGAAGACGGAATTTCCCGTTACGACTTGGGGAGAGAAAAATTCGTTGATAAGGTATGGGAATGGAAGGGCGAATACGCCGACATTATTCATAACCAGTGGGCTAAATTAGGCTTGTCCTTAGATTACGACCGGGAACGCTTTACCCTTGATGAAGGTTTATCTAAAGCTGTACGCAAGGTCTTTGTTTCCCTTTACAAGAAGGGTTTAATTTACCGGGGCGAATACATCATCAACTGGGATCCTAAGGCGCGGACCGCTTTGTCTGATATCGAAGTTATTCATAAAGACGACAAGGGTGCCTTCTACCACGTCAAGTATCCATTTGCTGACGGGACAACCTTTAATGGCAAGGACTACATCGAAATTGCCACCACCCGTCCAGAAACCATGATGGGGGATGTGGCTGTAGCGGTTCACCCTGATGACGAACGTTACAAAGATATTGTAGGTAAGACCTTAGTATTGCCACTCCAAGGTCGCCACATTCCAATCATCGCTGACCAATACGTTGATCCAGAATTTGGAACCGGGATGGTTAAGATTACGCCTGCCCATGACCCTAACGACTTTGAGGTTGGTAACCGCCACAACTTGGAACGCATCAACACCATGAATGAAGATGCAACCATGAATGCTAATGCCGGCAAGTATGAAGGCTTAGACCGGTTTGAAGCCCGCAAGGCGATTGTTAAAGACCTAGAAGATCAAGGTTACATGCTCCGGATTGAACCAATTGTCCACTCAGTTGGTCACTCAGAAAGAACTGGGGTCCAAGTTGAAGCCCGCCTATCAACCCAATGGTTTGTTAAGATGAAGCCCTTAGCAGAAGCTGCGCTAGCTAACCAAAAGACAGACGACCGGGTGGACTTTGTTCCTGGCCGCTTTGAAAATACCTTTACTCAGTGGATGGAAAATGTTCATGACTGGGTAATTTCCCGTCAATTATGGTGGGGTCACCAAATTCCAGCTTGGTACAATAAGCAAACTGGGGAAACTTATGTTGGCGAAGAAGCTCCGAGCGACATTGAAAACTGGGAACAAGATACTGATGTGTTAGATACTTGGTTCTCAAGTGCTTTATGGCCATTTTCAACAATGGGTTGGCCAGATGAAAAGGCCCCTGACTTTGAACGCTACTTCCCAACTAACACCTTGGTAACAGGTTATGACATCATCTTCTTCTGGGTTTCCCGGATGATTTTCCAATCATTGGAATTTACTGGTCGCCGGCCGTTTAAGCACGTTTTAATCCACGGGTTAATTCGGGATGAACAAGGGCGCAAGATGAGTAAGTCCCTTGGAAACGGGATTGATCCAATGGATGTCATCGATAAATACGGAACGGATGCCTTGCGGTGGTTCTTAACTAATGGTTCCACTCCTGGCCAAGATATTCGCTTCTCTTACACTAAGATGGACTCAGCTTGGAACTTCATCAACAAAATTTGGAACGCTAGTCGCTTCGTAATCATGAACCTAGCTGATGACACCAAGCCTGTCTTACCTCCTAAGAGCGAATGGCAATTAGCCGATAAGTGGATTTTAAACCGTTTGAACCAGACTGTTGCTGAAGTTACCCGCTTATTTGACAACTTTGAATTTGGGGAAGCGGACCGGGCCCTTTATAACTTCATTTGGAATGACCTTTGTGACTGGTACATCGAAATGGCTAAGGAAAACCTTTACGGTGACAATGCTAAGTTAAAGGCTAACACCCAAAATATTTTGTGCTACGTCTTAGATCAAACCTTACGCTTGATGCACCCAATCATGCCATTTGTTACCGAAGAAATTTGGTTAAGCATGCCTCATGATGGGCAATCATTGGTAACGGCAGCTTACCCAGTCTTTAAGGAAGAATTGGTTGACGAAGATGCTGACCGGCAAATGAGTGTCTTGATTGAATTAATTAAGGCGGTTAGAAATACCCGGGCTGAAGTTAATGCCCCAATGTCTTCTGCAATTGACTTGTTGATTAAGACCAAGGATGAAGAAGTTAAGGCCATGTTAGAAGCTAATAAGGACTACCTTGACCGTTTCTGCCATCCAAAGGAATTACAAATTAGTGCTGACGTAACTGCACCTAAGCTAGCAATGACTTCTGTTATTACTGGCGCCGAAGTCTACATTCCGTTAGGTGACTTAATTGATCTTAAAGAAGAAGTCGCTCGGCTTCAAAAGGAAGAAACTAAGTTAGTGGCGGAAGTAACTCGGGCCCAAAAGAAATTGGGCAACGAACGGTTTGTAGCCAATGCTCCTGCCGAAGTAGTTAATGCTGAAAAAGGAAAATTGGCTGACTACCAAGCTAAATTAGATGCAACTAAGGAGCGGATTGCCACCTTAGCTAAGGAAGCTTAATAATGATAAAAGTCCCGTTAACCTAACGAATGTTAGGCTAACGGGACTTTATGCTACTTACTTATTTGTTTCAATCGTAACCTTAATCCCCTTGGCTTTACCATCAAGGATGTCTAGGATAGCAGTGACTACTCGTAAACCATAGCGAAGAACTAAGGTGGTGAGGCGGAGTGCTAACTTCATGCTCATCCCAGCTAAAGTTAGGCTTAAGGCGGTCGCGTTTAAAAAGAAGCGACTGCCTTTTTCTTTAACTAAACGGAGAAAAACAGAGTCTTGACCGGTTTGTCTCAGGTAACTAGCCACCTTGTAAGCTTCGTCATACATTTCTTGTTCAAATTTGGATTGTGCCATAAAAATCCCTCCCGCGCTTTTTTCTTTAGCATAAGCGCGGGAGGGCTGAATGTCAACTTATTTTAATTTAGTGAGACGGTTAGCTACAATCAAGGTGATGATGGCTTTTAAGGTGTCGCCAGGAATAAAGGCTAGGTTAGCCAAAAGTGATTTTAAAATTGGCATGTGGCTATAAACTGCTAGGTAAATTGCACCAAAGGCATCAATGAACAAGACCCCAAACAGCCAAATCACCACAAATTGAAAGATGATACTTTGCTTAGGTAACTTGGCTAAGCAAAGGGCAATTAAAGCAGGGACAAAGAGCCAGGCAATCACGTAACCAGCGGTTGGCCCAACCAAGACCCCTTGGGTATTAACACCAGAAAAGGCGGGGAGAATAATCCCAATTAAAAATAAGAGCAAGATTGAAATCGTGCCGTCCTTAGCCCCTAAGATAACCCCGGCTAACATCACCCCTAAATTTTGCAGGACGATTGGGACTGGAATAAAGCCCAAGGGAATTGGTGGTAGGAAGCCTAAAACAACGACTACAGCCGTAATTAAGGCAATTTTAGTTAAACGAATGGCAGTAATATTAGTGCTACGAGTCATAAACATCCTCTTTTCTTAACTTATGCTTTGAAATAAATCTGGTGATGGAAGTGACAGTTAGGATTAAAAGCAGCCTGGCAATATGGACAATTCCCAAGTAGGTATTGACTTTTGCTTAAAAGGCAGGAACAGTTGCCACATAAGACGGGGTAGGGTTCACTTGAACTGCTAGCTACAAAATGATGGTCGGCAACTTCATCGTGGCAGCGGTAGCAGGCGTAGTATTTTTGGCAGGCGGCACACTTTAAGGCCACAATATCTAATTGGCTGTGGTAGTGGCGACAACGTCCAGCCTGGTCGGTTAAGGCCCCGTAAATTTTAATCATTAGCATCACCTCCATGCAGTTATCATAAACTAACGTAGATTTATTGTCAACCCGAAACATATTTAAAGTTAACAATAGCTAAAAGCGAACATATTTTCATTTCACGCTTGGATGGTGTATAATTTTAAGTAGAAATTTTATTTTGCGGGGTGAAGTTCGTGAAGGTCTTACACACAGCCGATTGGCATATCGGTAAGAAATTATATGAATACGATTTATACGCGGAGCAAGTAGCAGCCTTTGAACAGATTCGACAAATTGCGCGCCAAAAAAAGGTTGACGCAGTTGTAATTGCCGGCGACCTTTATGACCGGAGTGTTCCGAGCGAAGAGGCGGTGTCCGTCTTAAAACAGATGCTAGTTAAGTTAAATATTGAAGACAAACTACCCCTGCTAGCTATTAGTGGCAACCATGATTCTGCCCGGCGGTTAGGGGTTGGCGATGAGTGGTTTGAACATAACCAGTATTTTTTAAAAACGGAATTAGGGATAGACGCGAAGGGGCGGCGGACCTTAGAGCCGGTGGAGCTAGACAACTGCCAGTTTTTCTTGGTGCCTTACTTTAACCCTAAGGCCAGTCGCGCTTATTTTGAAGATGATAGCATTAGTACTATGGCGCAGGCAATGGCTAAAGTTGTGGCCGAATGTGAGAGTTACTTTAAGCCAGGGTTGGCCCATATCTTGGTGGGCCACTGCTTTGTAGCTGGCTCCAGCCGCGAAGACTCTGAGGTTAGTTCAACTGTCGGGGGCTTAGACGAAGTGCCGGCTTCTTTATTTAAAAATTTTGATTATGTTGCCTTAGGTCACCTACATAACCACCAAGCCTTATTGGCAGATAACGCGCGCTATGCTGGCTCCCCGGTGAAGTTTTCCTTGTCAGAGTTAACTAATCAAAAGGGAGTCTACATTTATGATACAGAGACCAACGACCGGGAATTTGTCCCCCTGAAAGATCCGACGCCGATGGTTTCACTAACAGGCAGTCTAGATGAACTCTGTCAACCAGCTAAGTATAATGAAGTGGCTGATCAAGCCTTTGTTTTTGTCAATTTGACCGACCGCCAGGTGATTGCTAATTTAGTCGAAAAGTTACGGGCTTGCTATCCCCGGTTAGTACATATTGAACGGCAAAATGGCTTGGAAGGTATCGTCCAAACCCCAAGCGTTGAGTTGCTAAAGGAGGCAAACAGTCCCCTAAAGATGACGGCGGCCTTTTTTGAACAAACCCAGGGGCTGACTTTAAGTGCCAACCAAAAGGATTACCTAGCCCAACTACTAGCAGAAATCGAGGAAGAATAATGAAACCACTAAAACTAATCTTAAAAAATTTTGGTCCTTACCTAGACGAAGAAATAGATTTTACCCGCTTTGAAGCCAGCCCGCTTTTTTTGATAAATGGTAAAACGGGTAGCGGGAAGACAACAATTTTTGATGCAATGACCTACGCCCTTTATGGCACCACTTCCGCCGCTGGAAAAACCGGGCGTGATGCCAAGGAGATGCGGTCTAAGTTTGCGGATGCTAAGGCTCAAACTAAGGTTAGCTTGACCTTTAGCCACCAGGGAAAAGTGTATCAGGTCGAACGGAGTATGAAGGAAAAAAAGACTGCTACTACCCTGGACACCAAGGTCGAGTTGAGCTTAATCGAACCTAAGCCGGCTAAACTGTTAGCTGCTAAAACTAGGGAAGTTGAGCGGCAGGTTACTGCTTTGATTGGACTAGATGCCAAGCAATTCAGCCAGGTAATTGTTTTACCCCAAGGGGAGTTTGATAATTTCTTAAAAGCTGATGCCAACCAAAAAGAAGCACTCCTAGAGCATTTTTTTGATACCGCAATCTATAAGCGCCTAGAAGAAAAGTTATTGGCCCAAAGTAAGGAATTAGAGGCTCAGTTGGAAAGCAGTAACCAGCTAATTAATAATCAGCTAGCAGCATACCCGGAATATGAGGTAAAAACGGCCCCGGAATGGCTAGCTAAAGTCACTGAGACTCTGGCAGCGTTAGAGGAAAGTAGTCAGCAAGAAGCTAGTGTGATTACCGGGCTGGAAGATAAGCAAACCAAGCTTAACCAACAGTTAGGCTTTCAAGAGCAGTTACACGCCCAGCTAGAAGCTAAGGAGACGTTAGTTAAAAGGCAGACCGAACTAGCAGCTACGCAAGCCGAGTTTGAGGCTAACAAGACCCGCTTAGATCAGCTCACCTGGGCTAAAGACCAGCTGAGTAACTGGCAATTATTCCAACAAAATCAAAGGGAGTTAGCAACTTTAAAGGAGCGGCACCAAAAAGAAGAGTTAACTCAAGGTGATTTGCAAGCTCAGTTAGCTGCCTTAGACCAACAGGCGCCAGCAGTTGCCAAAAATACTGCCGACTTGCAAGCTTTACGCCAAAAGGTTAGCTACTTAAAAGAAATTGAACCCCACTACGAAGCCTATGTAAATAAGCAATCCCAGCAACTAGCTTTAAAGCAAAACCTAACCAGTAAGCAGATTCACTATACTGACTTACAAGCTGACCTAAAAGCCGCCCAAACAACCGAACAAGCACTCCGCCAGCAAATCAGTAACCTTCCTGACCTTAAGCAACTTCAGGAAGAATTTTATCGAACTGAGCGCCAGCTAGCTAACCTGACTCAAGAGCGGACTTCGCTAACAAAGCTTTACCAGGCTTACTTAGACGCCCAGGCTAAGCTGACTAATACCAAAGAAGCACTGGCTAGTAAAAAAGCCAAGTTAGCGGTGGCTAAGGAAAAATTCACCACCTTAGACCAGGAATATACCAGCTTGCAGATTGTCCGCTTAACCCAGAAGTTGCAACCGGGCCAGCCTTGTCCAGTCTGCGGGGCTTTAGACCACCCGTTAGTTAGCCAGGGTCAGGTGGCCGACTTAGCTAAAGTTAAGCAGGTTGAAGGTGACTTGGAACAAGCCCAAGCAGACTTAACTAGCCTTCAAAGCGATTATAATCAGCTTGAAGGCCGGCTTAAAGTCCAAAAGCAAACTCATCTTGCTGCTCAAGCCGACTATCAAGCAGAGCTCAAGCAGGTGTTAGCCAACCATGGTTTGCAAGCAGGGGGGGAGTTAAAGCAGTTAGCAAATCAGTTCCAAGTCCAAAAGCAGCACTTAGAGTCAAACCTCAAGGCGGCCAGTGCTAGGGAAGCAGAACTAAAGGCTAAGCAAGCTGACAGTCAACAAAAAATTGACCAGTTAAACTTAAAATTAGAGCAAGCCCAAGCCGCGGTTACTCAGGCTCAACAAGATTTTCAAGCAGTTAATGACGAGTTAATCGGACTAAAGGCCAAGTTAGCTCCTGATTACCAAACCAAAGACCAAGTCCTTAGTGAACGCCAAAAACTAGAGTTAAGGTGTGCGCAACTAGACCAAGAGCTAACTAACTTTGAGCGTAACAAAAATCAAGTGAAAGAAGCGCTCCTAACCACTAAGACTAACCTTTCTAATCTGGAAGAAAACTTAGTTAAGACGCAAACTCAAGTCGCTAACTATCAGACCAGCCTAAAAGCTGCTATCGCCCAAGTTAACTTTGTGTCTAATTTTGATGACATAGGCTATTTGCTTAGTCACGCGGCTGAAAGCGAGGCTTTAAAAGCCCAGGTAACTGCTTACCAAAATGAGGTCAAATCAGTAACTGAGCAGCTGGCGGCAATAGAAAAACAATTAGCAGGCGTAACGGTCTTAGATTTAGAAGAACTAAGGGATAAGCTAGCCACAGTAAAACAAGACTTGCAAGTAAAAAGGACTGCTTTAGAGGAAGTAACACGGAAAAAAGAACGGCTGCATGATAGTTACGTGCAAGTTAAGCGGGAAGTAAGCAAGAACGAAGCCCTTTTAGCCAAGCTGGACCGCCTAAACCAATTAACGGCTCCAATTAGCGGCAAAGGGGTCGGTAAGATTGACTTACAGCGCTTTGTGCTCCAACAGTATTTCCAAAAAATCTTAGGCAACGCTAACGTTATTTTGCAAACGCTCAGTCAAGACCGCTACCTCTTTCAAATGACGACCACTCAAGCCAAAAGTGGGACCAAGGCGGGGTTGGTCTTAGATGTTGTTGATAAGATTAGCGGTGAGCGAAGGCGGACTCAAACCCTGTCTGGGGGTGAAAGTTTTGTGGCCTCACTAAGTTTAGCGTTAGGCTTGGCGGAGACGATTCAAGCAGAAAATGGCGGGGTTAGAATTGAAGCCCTCTTTATTGATGAAGGGTTTGGGTCCTTAGATACTGACTACCTGGCCCGGGCCCTTGATTACCTGCAGACTAAGGAAGGGGACAGCCGGATGGTGGGCATTATCAGCCACGTTCGCGAACTGCAAGAAAGTATTCCCGACCGCTTAGAGATTAATAACCGCAACGGCAAGAGTACCGTTAGTTACCATTTATAAGGAAGTGAGCAAATGGCTTTAGGTTTTATTTTAGGTGGAGCTGAAATTGACCATGAACAGGCAATCTTAGAACAGTTATTAGCCTGGCAAAAACAAGCTCCGAGTGAAAATTATTTTGTAATTGTGCCCGACCACATTAAATTTGAAACGGAAGTTAAGGTGTTAGAGTTTTTACGCCAACACTATTCTTCTGCTAAGGGCCTGTATGCCCAAACTAAGACCCAGGTCTTTTCTTTTAGTCGCTTGGCTTGGTACTTTATTAAGGACCAGCAAAGTGTTCAGGGACGACATCTGAGTCAAATGGGACTTACCATGCTGGTCCAAAGCATTTTAAGCCGGCTGGACAGCCTACATGTTTTTGCGGCTGAAAAAAATCAAGTTGGCTTTGCACAAAAACTAGCGCAACAGTTGTTGGAATTAAAACAAGGGGGAATTAGTCCCGACGATTTAGACAATTTGGTGGCTAACTTGCCCCAAGATCAAGCTAAGAGCATGGATTTACGGGCTAAATTAGCCGATATGGCCCTGGTTTACCGTCAGTTTGAACTAGAGCTAGGCGACAAGTATGTTGAAAGCAGCAAGGTTTTACAGAGCCTAAATGATTACCTCTTAGAAGCTGATTTGAGTCAAACTTCTTTTCTCATCAGTGGCTTTGATCAACTCTCCGCCCTCGAATTGCAATTACTAAAGACCTTGGTTAAAAGGGCTAAGGAAGTCCGGATTAGCCTGGTTTTGACTAAACAGGGCTTGGAGCAGGCTAGTGGGGACGATAATCTCTTTAACCGGCCTAAGCGGTTGTTTACGGCTTTGACTAACTGGGCTGATAAAAACCACTTGCCGCTAGCAGAGCTTAGCTGGCCTACAGTTAAGCGGCTTAGTCCGGATTTAGAGCGGCTAGGCAAATATTGGCAGACTAGTGTCAGCTTAAAAGCTAATAAGCCAGCTCCTTTAAGCTCAAAGGAGAGTGTGTCAGTGGTAGCCTTGGCCAACCGAATTGAAGAGGTCCGTTATGTAGCTAGTCAAATCAGGCAGGAGGTTGCCAAAGGAGAACGGAGGTACCGCGATTACATGGTACTAGCACCTGATTTAGCTGACTATGAAAATTTAATCGCACCAATCTTTAATCAGTACCAACTGCCGTTTTACTTAGACTTAAGTAAGGGGATGGGTAACCACCCGCTGGTGGAATTTTTAAATGCGCTGTTCAGCTTGGCCAAGCACCCTAATCTTTACAGCTATCACGATTTGATGCGGCTTTTAAAGACGGAGCTGTTTATTCCGCAACTATACGTTAGTGACGCAACCGGTCAGCTGGTCTTAAAGCAAGATCTAGCCACGTTTAGAGATGAGCTTGACTGGTTAGAAAACTACTTGTTAAGAACAGGTATCAGCAGCCGCAAGCGCTTCGAGGCAGACGATTTTTGGCTGGTAGAAAGGCTGCCCCTTAAACCTAACCAAAGTCAAGCTGAGCATGAGGCTGCCCAAAGAAAACTCCTCCACAACCAAAATGCTAACCTCCTTAAAACCCAGGTGGCTAAGTTATTGGCCAGCTTCTCTAGGGCACTAGCTAAGGTCAAAACCAACCGGGATTTTGCCCGGGTTCTCTACCAATTTCTAATTAAAGCCGGGGTTGATCAAAGTTTAGCTACCAGCCAAGCCCGGGCGCAAAAGCGTTTCGAGGAAGGTAAGCTAAACTTAGTGGGGATTAATGCCCAGGACGCCACGAGGCCAGAACAGGTCTGGAACACCCTGTGCGCTCTCCTAGATGAATATGTCTTAGCCTTAGGTGATCAGGACTTTAGCCTAAGTAACTTTAGCGAAATTTTAAACGCGGGCTTTAAGGCGGCTAAATACAAGCAGGTTCCGACAACGCTAGACCAGGTGACTGTTTCTAAGGCTAACTTAAGTCAGCGCCGTGACCGGCGGGTGCTCTTCTTTTTAGGGGCTAGTGACCAAGCCTTACCAGCTCGGTTTGAAAATAATAGCTTAATTTCCGAAGAGGAGCGCCAACTTTTGGCAAGCGGTGACTGGCTAGCGCGCGACCAATTTTTAGCACCGGGAGCAGAAATGGCCATGGCAGACGAACCTTACCAGGCTTACCTTAGCTTTTTGACGGCTAAAGACCGGCTAATCTTTACTTACCCCCAAAATGACGCTGACGGCCAGCTACTAGCTTGTTCGCCCTATGTCAAAAGAATCATGGCGGCCTTTGGACTGAAGGAGACAGACGTTAGAGATAGGCTGGCTGCCTTTTTAGGGACGCCGCGGACATTGCTGACCGATTTATTAACGCAAAGCCGGGCAGCCTTCCAAAACCAAGCCGACTTAGATTCACAGTGGCAGGCAATTTTAGCCTATGAGTTAGCTGTTAACCAAACTTTGACCTTAAAGTTACTTAACAGCCTAGATTATCACAACGAGATTTTGCCTAACACTAAGCCAAGTGCTGATGGGCACAAGCGACTTATTAAGGAGCTCTTAAAGGAGCTTTACCGTCGGGGTAAAAATGCTGCCTTGTTTGGTTCGGTTTCACGGTTGGAAAGTTTTTATGCTAACCCCTATGAATTCTTCTTGAAGTACGGTTTGCAGTTAGAAAAGCGCAAGGAATTTATGCTAAGTCCGGCTGACACGGGGACCTACTTCCATAATTTATTAGACGAGTTTATGCGCCTAATTCACGCTGATAAGACTTACCTCAAACGTTTGACCAGCCGCGAATTCGACCACTACATGAAGCGGGCGGTTACAAACGTTCAACAACAGGCTAAGGAGCAGGAAGGTTACTTGTTTGATGCTAGTGCGCGCCTTGATTTCTTGCGCCAGCAACTAGAAAGCCGTGCGTACCAAGTAGGGCAAGCCATTTGGAAGCAACGCCAGGATCAAGCAATCTACACGTTGGAAACGGAGGCCACCTTTGGTTTTCAAGCTAACGCCCAACTAGATGGGTTAGTCTTTCCAGCCGGAAAAAGGTTTGCCCAGGATGAAACTTTGAACTTACAGGGGCGAATTGACCGCTTAGACCTCGTAATCAGTGAGTTAAACCGCCATTACCTAAGTGTGGTTGACTACAAGTCCGGTAACACTGACCTTAAGTTAAAGGACTTTTTGACTAAGGCATTAAACGGCCTGTCGCTGCAACTATTAACCTACCTAGCCGTTTTGCAAAAGGATAGCAACCAGGCTAAGCTAAAACAACTCCTGTTAGAAATGGATCTTCCACCGGCAGAGCAGTTAGAGGTTGGAGCCACGACTTACCTCAACCTCTTTAGTGGCCGCTTGGCTTTTAAAGATTACCAACCGCTTTTGGAAAAGAAGAAGACCTTTGAAGACCTCTTTATGCAACAGTATCAATACAAGGGCTTATTTAGGTTGGAAGAAGATGCCGACTTTTTGTTGGCCTTAGACCAAAAATTAAAGGCTAAGCCGGCTAAGAGTTTGCCTTATAATATCAGTCACCAAAGTAGCGATAAATTTAAGGCCAACGGGAGCAGTCAGTTGCTAACCCTTGAGCAGTTGGAGCAGTTAGTGCAGTTAAACCTCCAAAAAATTGAACAGGCCAGACAAGAAATCTTTGGGGGCATTATCGACTTGAAGCCTTATAAGTTAGACAGTCAGACCGATGGCTTGCTGTATTCTGATTACCTGCCAATCATGTTGTTTGATCCTATGGTTGGTAATGAATATCGTAAGATTAAAACCTTAAGTACGGAAGAAGTCTGGGCTCAAATCAAACACGAACTGCAGAAAGGATAAGCGATGGAAAGTAAATTTGAAGGATATGCAACCAAAAACCAAATTCAAGCGGTAAAAAGTGAGGCCCAAAATATCTTGGTCTCCGCCTCAGCTGGGTCGGGTAAGACGGCGGTTTTGGTTGAACGGATTTTATACCAAGTTATTGGTCATTACCTGGCTGATGATCAAGCAGACGACGAGAGCCTCTTAGGAGAAGTGGCTAACCTCTTGGTGGTAACCTTCACTAATAAGGCTGCCAAGCAAATGAAGGACCGGCTGGAAAAAGCCTTACGGGAGCGGTTAAGCCAGGTGCAGGCTGCCTCACTTCCCGCCCATAAAAAGCAGCGGGCCAGCCAGCATATTTTAAAGCAGCTGCGGACGTTAAATCTAGCGGATATTTCCACCATGGATGCCTTTTGTTCCCGCCTGCTTAAGCGCTACTACTACGCCTTGGACCTGGATCCTAACTTTAGAATCTTAGCCGACCAGGCAGAAAGTCAGATGATTAAGGCCGACGTGTGGGAGCGTGTTCGGGAACAGGCCTACGCTAAGATGGGGCAAGAACTGGCCCAAAAGCAGCCAAGTGCTTTTTTTGCTGTTTACCAAACCTTTAGTAACGGGAAGGGTGACGAGGCGTTAACGGACGTAGTGATGAGCATCGATACTTACGCCAACGCCAGCGCCAACCCCGAAGCTTGGTTAGCTAACCTGGCTAAACTCTATCAATTCGATGCCCAGGCAGATTTGACCCAAAGTGATTTATGGCAAAATTATCTGGCACTTGATCTGAATAAGCGTCTGGCCAAGGTAAGTAGTGAGTTTACGGAGCTATTAACTGAGTTAACAGCTTTTCTTGAAGCCGCCAAACATTTTTGGCAAACCGACGTTTATGGACTCTACTATGAGGGCAAAGGGGCAGCTAAGGAAAAGAAATTTAGCGCCGATTTAGCTAAGCGGGAGCAAAAATTTGCCGACCTTTTAGCCGCTTATCAAGCTACCAGCCAGGCCTTAACCGCTTACCAAGCCCAGCTTACGACGGCTAATTACGACCAGTTACGAAGTGGACTTGACTTGAACTTTAGTTTTAAGCCAATTTTGCGCCAGGCGGGCAAAACGGCGGGGGATTTTCCCGAAAGTTTAGCTGCCAAATGGAATCAAGTCAAGGCTAAGAAAGATGAGCTTAAAACAGAGGTAGCCAAGATTAAAGCCAGCTACTTTATTTATTCTCAGGCCGACTTCAAAGCAATCTTGACTAAAAGCCAGCTAATTATTGGCGAGCTAGCTAGGTTAACCACTGAATTTAGAAGTGAGTTTGCTAAGGAAAAGACTAGACGCCACCTCTTAGATTACAGTGACATGGAACACTTAGCCTTGAAGCTCTTAACTGGTAGCCAGCCAGAACAAGTTAGGATTCAAGCCGGAATCAAGGCCCACTATCAAGAGGTAATGGTTGATGAATACCAAGATACCAATGAATTGCAAGAAGCACTGTTAACAGCGATTGCTGCCAGTCCTAATAGTTCTTACTTTATGGTGGGAGACGTTAAGCAATCGATTTACCGCTTTAGGCAGGCGGACCCAAGCTTGTTTATCAATAAGTACCAGACTTATCAAGCCGAGGCGGCTGCTGATGAGTTGATTATTCTGCCCCAAAATTACCGGTCGGCCGCAAACGTTACGGGCTTTACCAACTTAATTTTTAGCCAGATTATGGATGCAAGCCTAGGTGAAATCGACTATGACCAGGCAGCCCAATTAATTGCTGCTAACCAGGCTTACTCAAAAGAAACTAGCCAGGTGGCAACGGAATTGCTCTTGTACGAAACTAAGCAAGACGAAAGTGCTAGTCCAATCGCAAGCGACTTTGAACTCGATTCAAAAGAACAGGCCCAGGTGAATTTGATTGCCCATAAAATTCAGGAATTGGTGGGTCAGCAGGAATTTTATAACCGGGACAGTGGGCGAACAGAAACCCTTACCTACAAGGATATTGCCATTTTGGCTTCAACCCACGCCCAGGGGACCTTGATTGCCGAAGAATTTAAACGTTACGGCATTCCAGTTGAGGTCAGCGATACCGACAATTATTTCAAGACGACGGAAATCCAAATCATGCTGTCGCTCTTACGCATTATTGATAACCCCCACCAAGATATCTACTTGGTGGCCACCCTTCGCTCGCCGCTTTATGGCTTTGACGAAAACGAGTTAGCCTATTTGCGGATTGTCACGAGGGGGAGCGATTTTTACGGGACGCTAGTGGGCTTTAAGCAAACCTATGAAAATGCTAAGGACCAGTTGTTTAGGTTTAAACTCGATAATGACTTTGCCTTTGAAGACCAGTTGGCTAAAAAGGTTAACCATTTTTTGACCGAGCTGGAAGCCTTTAGAAAACTAAGTCGCAGTAGTGAGTTAGCACCTTTGATTTGGACAATTTACGAACAGACTGGCTTTTTAGAATATGTGGGTGGGATGCCTGGGGGCCCTCAGCGGGTAGCCAACCTCCACGCCCTGTATGAACGAGCTAGCCAGTACGAAGAAATCAGCTATAAGGGGATTTTCCAATTTCTCCGATTCATCGAACAGATGCAAAAAAATGACCAGGATTTGGCTGAACTAGAGGTTAAGGCCGACGACAACGCGGTCTCCTTTATGACGATTCATAAGAGTAAGGGGCTGGAATTTCCAGTTGTCTTTGTCATGGACCTTGGTCGGAGTTTTAACCTCGGTAGTGTGCAAAGAAATAATTACATTCTAGATGACAAACTAGGCTTGGGCTTAGCCTTAGTTGATGAAAAGCAAAATGAGCAAGCGGACTTACCGGAAAGCTTAAACGTGACCAGCCCGACCCCAGTTTATGAACTGATTAAGGCCCGGCAGTTGAAGTTAGCTTTGGCCGAAGAGATGCGTAAACTTTACGTGGCCTTAACCCGGGCCGAACAGCGGCTCTACTTGGTGGGACATGTTAAGGATGCGCAGGATGCCTTAGGCAAATGGCAACTGGCTAGCCAAAGTGATGAAAAGCTACTGGCAGAAGCTCAGCGGCTTAAGGGGCGGACTTACTTGGATTGGATTGGGGCGAGTCTAATGCGGATGCCTAACTTAGCCGACCGGATTAGCTTTGCGGGTAAACGGGAAGAACAGCTCGACTTACCAACTCCTAGCCCAGTGTTAGCAGACTTTAAGGAGGTTAACTTCAAGCTTGAATTTTGGAACGAAGCAGAGCTCAGCCAAATTTTAGTAGCAAGTGACCAACCAAAAGTAGACCAAGAGCTTTCCTTAAATCAATGGCTAGCTAAGCAAACTGCTGCAGCAAGTCAAGAGCCCGCTAGTGTCAAACAGGTAGCCGACTTTACCTATCCGCATGAAGCTTTGACACAGACCACTGCCTACCAGGCGGTTACCGACATTAAGCGCTTGTTCGATGATCCAGACAACAACTTAATGGAAAATATCGAGATTACCGATGTGACCGCGACGCGCCTTAACTACCGCCAAGCAGAGCAAGGGCAGGCAAGCCTTAACCTTTACGGCCAGGCCAACTTTAAGCAACCTGAATTCATGCAAACAGAAGTTAAGGTCAGTCCGGCTGCCGTAGGGACTGCGACCCACTTGGTTTTCCAAGAACTTGATTTAAGTCAGCCAGTTACTCTTGACGCAGTAGCGGCTACCATCGATAAATTGGTCCTAGCCAAGTTAATAACCACGGAAGTGGCTGCTTTAATCAATCAAAAAGCCATTGGGCGCTTTTATGAAAGTGACCTGGGGCAAGCGGTAATTGCAAATCGCGCTAGCCTTGAGCGGGAGCTGCCGTTTTCACTTCTTTACCCAGCGGGGCATTTATTTGAAGGGGTAGACCAGGCTAGCTCCGACCCAATCTTGATTCACGGGATTATCGACGGCTGTTTTGAAACACCAGACGGGCAGCTAGTGATTTTTGACTACAAAACCGATGCCATCAACGACTTCCAAACGCCTGAAAAGGTGGTGGCCCGTTACCGGGGTCAGTTAAACCTTTATAGCTTAGCTTTAGAAAGTATCAAGCACAAGAAAGTAACCCACCGCTACTTGTATCTAGTTGCTAGCGGTCAGGTAGTAGAAATTTAAAAAAACATCGTCGCTTAATCTTCAAATTAAGCGGCGGTGTTTTTAGTTAAGAACGAATTTAGGTCAGAAAAATAAAAATTATAAACAATTTTTTTGGACAAAGACAAGGTGGTCTTTAATCGTTGCTTGTTGCCATTTTAAGGCAATTTCTTTTCTAAGCTCCAAAAGCGCCTGGAATTGGTAGACCGTTTTAATAATGACCAAACCCAAGTCTTTTTAATTTCGCTTAAAGCAGGGGGGACAGGGTTGAACCCAGTTGGAGCTGATGTAGTTATCCACTATGATCCTTGGTGGAATCAGGCGGCGCAAAATCAAGCTACCGACCGGGCTCACTGGATTGGCCAAGTACATAAGGTGACGGTTTACAACTTGATAAGTAAGGGTACGATTGAAGAAAAGATTTTAGAGATGCAAGAAAATAAGCAACAACTAGCAGATAATATCTTAGGTAGTGACCAAGTAAATAGTTCTAACTTGAGTAAAGAAGATTTGCTAGGATTGTTGTAAAAATTTGGCTGGATGAGGGTTAAGTTTGAAATAACTTAGCTTTGGGCTGATGCTTGCCGTTTGGCAGGCATCTTTTTTTATAAAATTTTTCTCATTTTGCATTAATTGGCTAACTGCTTTGCGTATTTAAATAGTGAAGGGGAAAATATTTCTTTCCCCTGCAGATTTTTATATAATAAGGAGGAAAGCTAATGCTCTCACAAAAAGAAGCCCTTAGGCAAAAGTTTGCCCAGGCGGACTTTACTGATGACGTCATGTTTGGTTTAATAATGTCTCAGCCCGAAATTTGTAAGCGGTTCTTACAGGCGGTATTACCAGCCTATGATTTCGACCACATTAAGGTGACGCCCCAAAAGTATCTTAAAAATTTCAAGGAAAGTAAAGCGGGAGGAGGAGTTTAACTGTTACCAAAAATATAGAATATTGTGGAAAACAATAGGATTATAGTCAATCAGAAAATAAAAAATGTAGGATTGACGGATTATAGAACTTATGTTTTGAACGTTGTCTAAGAAAGTGTTATCATCTCTGTAATGGTAGGTGGGCTTAATGCTACGCGTACAAAAAGTTAGACTGTACCCTAACGAAACCATGAAACAAGTTCTTGATGATTTATGTGATTATCGCAGATATTGTTGGAATCAAGGCTTAGCTTTATGGAATGATATGTATGATGTTTCCTTAATTTTAGGCGACAAGAAGTTACGTCCAAGCGTACGTAAGGTTCGCGATGAGTTAGTCGCCAACAAGGAAGATTGGCAGTACCAACTGTCGGCTCGCTGTTTACAGCTAGCTATTTCTGACTTAGGTAAAGCTTGGAGTAATTTTTTCAAGAAGTCGTTACCCGATTGGGGTAAACCAAAATTTAAGTCTAAAAAGACGGCTCGCCAAGGTTTTAAGACGGACCGGGCTCAGATTGTTAACGGTAAGTTACGGTTGGATAAGCCGCCTGGAGTTAAAGCCTGGGCTGATATTAGTTTTAAGGGCGCTGACGACCTAAATGGTGATTTAAAAGTTGTCTCGATTTACCGTGAAAACGGTAAGTACTGGGCGAGCTTACCCTTTGAAGTTAAGGTGACGAAGAAAACTAAGACCGGACAAAAGACAGCCGTTGACGTTAATGTTGGTCACTTTGACTATACTGAAGGTCAAGTCAAGACCTTGCCTAACAGTTTAAAAGCTTTGTACAAACGCATTAAGCATTACCAACGCCTCTTAGCTAGAAAACGAGTGGTAAATGGAAAGAAAGCGACGCAAGCAAATAATTACGTTAAGACGAGAGCCAAGTTACAACGGGATTATCGCAAAGTCGCTAATATCCAACATGATATTGTTCAAAAGTTCACCACCATGCTAGTCAATAATTATGACCGCATTGCCATTGAAGATTTAGCAGTTAAGCAGATGCAGATGAGTCACGTCGCGTCTAAAGGCTTACACCGGTCAATGTTTGGCTATTTCAAGCAGGTTTTAAAATATAAGTGTGAATGGTATGGCAAGGGGTTAATCTTAGCGGACCGTTACTATCCAAGTACCCAGCGCTGTTCTCAGTGTGGTCATGTTAAGACTGGCGCAGATAAAGTCGGGCTTGACGGCAACAAGAAACACGGAACAAAACATAACGAGTATATTTGTTATGAGTGCGGGGCAGTTATGGAGCGAGACAAAAATGCCGTGAGAAACTTACTTGCTTTACTGTAAAAATAAACGGGGTGGGCTACACCCTTAAGCTACAAGAGTCAGTCACTGTCATTACCCCCAAGTTGGGATATGGGAATACTGGTGTTGACGGTAGTAAGTAAAATTAGGAAAGGAAAACTATATTCTTTCTGATAATGTAGAAGAAGCTACACGTTTTTCTATGTTATTCTACATTTTATATAGCAGGAAAATATATGGCTTTAGCAGGTGAATTTTGGGAGAATGTATGGGAAGATGCAAGAAAAGCAGGAAGGGAAGAAGGCAGGGAAGAAGGAAGAGAAGAAGGTCGTAAGGAAATAGTGCTACTCTTCGTTCAAAAGTTAGCAAAGGATGGACAGACCCAGCCGGAAATCATGACCTATTTAGAAACAGAACTGGGCTTAAGTGAAGATGAAGCCCAAGAGTACTACCAGCTGGCAATGACGAAGGCTTAGTAACTAAAAGGGAGTGGTGCTATGTTAGAACTAGGGAAAGGTTACCAGGTCGCGGCTGTTCAAGATTTAGCAGAGGGCTATGAACAAACGAGTGAGACCTATTTAACAGCAAATGTTGGGGTTAAAAAGCTAGTTGAGGTCTGCCAACATTTTATCGCCATTCACCCTGAGCCCCTATTTTTTATCTTGGAGTTGCCGGTAACAGCTGACCGGGAAGAAGAAGTCGCGCCCGGGGTGTTAACTGAAAGCCACCGGGACGTTTATTACCTCGATGGCTGTTCGCAGGAAGTTTGCCTGTGGCTGCTAGAACGGTACGGGGACTTGTTAATCAACGATGGCATGAGCAAGTTTGGTTTTGGCTGCCACCAAAGTCAAGATGAAATAATGTTAGGCCAGTACAATGTGGTGACGATTTACAGTCAACAGTTAGAAAATTACGCTGACTTTTTTGCAGCCCACGAAATTTTTCAGGTCAACCAGTTAGTAACAGCCTGGGATACCTTTAGCGCACAGACCCCGGGTAAGGCTGAACGAGCTGATTATCAAGGCAAGTCAGTCTATGATTTGCCGACTGAGTTAAAGGAAGTGGGAATGTATTTGGGTGAAACGCGGGCAGAGTAGGTGTAAAGTGAATCTAGTTAGTTAGAAGGTTAGGAAATATCTCCTAACCTTATTTTTGTAATTTTTTGAAATTACATTTAAAAAATACTTGTTTTTTGAAACGGACCTGGTATACTAAAATTGTAAGTTGGAAAAACTTAAAAAAGTAATTTTAAAAAGGCACGGTGATAACATGAAGATGACGGACTTAGTTAGCTTTAAACTGGGCTCACCGCAGTTTCGGATTAAGGAAACGTTGGCTAAGGAAGCGCCGCTTTACCAGATGTATAGTCAATTAGATTTGGAAGAGGATTTAGCGGGGGTGGTAAGTGACCACCAAGAAAATAAGCAGGTCAAAACCCTGGACGATGTTTCAACCTTAAAGACCAATGACTTAGTCTTTAGTTTGATTTCCGGTAAGGCGGCTTTAGTTAGTCCTGAACACGCAGGCTACCTTTACACGCAAAACTACCTGATCTTAGAACCGGATGAGCGCTTAGATGACAAATTTCTCTTATACCTCTTAAATGAGGATAAAGGTATTGCCCGCCAGTTGTGGTTAGGTTTGCAGGGTTCAATGGTTTTAAAGTATACCGTTAAGCAAATTAAGGATTTAAAACTTCCTAAACTTCCTAGTTTGTCTAAACAGGCAGCAATTGGGCAAGTTTACCTAAAACAAAAACACTTGCAGGCCGTTAAAAAAAGGCAGGCGGATAATGAATTAACTTTGCAATTAGCTAAGTTAGAGGAGGTATTAAAAAATGGATGAGCTTAAGTTTGAAAGTGAATTAATCCAATATCTAACACACGGGACCATCACTCATCCGGATGGACTTAGTGGCGAGTGCGTCGATGAGGGGATTGGGGATTACGTAGTCAAAACCAAACTTTGGAAATACGAACCCGAAATCAAAACCACAGAACAATTATGGGACAACTTCAAGGCAATTTTAGAGCAGCACAATCAAAATACTTTGGATCACCCCTTATCAGTGGTTGAGTTTAACCAGGTTAAGCAGATTATTTCTGATTTAAAAACGCCCTACCAAGCAGGTCAGTTTTTGTATGGTCTCAACGGAGTTTCTCAAATTGAAATTGATCTAGACGATGGCCGCCACGTCTTTTTAACCGTCTTTGATCAAAAACAAATTGGGGCAGGGGACACGGTCTACCAAATCGTCAATCAGATTAAGCGCCCGGCGGTAATTGCTGGGAAGCCCGAACGTCGTTTTGATACGACCTTGCTTATTAATGGTTTACCAATTATTCAAATCGAAGAAAAACGTGATACGCATGATGTTAACGAAGCACTAAACCAGATGCACCAATACATAGTTGAAAATCAGTACCACGATATTTACTCGACTCTGCAAATTTTGATTGCGATGACCCCTAATAACGTCAAATATATGGCTAATACTACCGCTGATAAGTTCAATAAGGACTTTGCTTTTAATTGGCAACGGAAAAATGATAACCGGATTGTGCGGAATTGGCGGGAGTTTGCCGATTCAATGTTATCAATTCCGATGGCCCATAAAATGGCGACTAACTACATGATCTTAGATGGAACTAAGAATAAGCAGATGTTAAAGGTGATGCGGCCTTACCAAGTTTACGCCACCCAAACGGTTATCAATAAGTTAAAGCAAGTTGACTTTAGTATGGGCAATAACAAGGTGGGCTACATTTGGCACACAACCGGTTCAGGGAAAACTATTACCAGTTTTAAGACGGCCTGGCTTGCCAGTCGGATGCCTAAGATTGATAAGGTGGTCTTTGTGGTTGACCGCATCGCTTTGACCCGGCAAACCTTTGAAAACTACCGGGCTTATGATCCTGATGCGGGTGAAGACTCGCTAGGTAGTGTTCAGGACACTAAAAAAACCACCGAACTTAATCGGCGGCTCAAAAGTAAAAACGACGGGATCATTGTGACCTCGGTCCAAAAACTCGATACCTTAGTTAAGCGCAAGTCGTTTAAAACTCCTAAGAAAAACATTGTCTTTATCGTCGACGAAGCCCACCGCTCAACCGGAGGCGATTCCTTTGCCGGGATTCAAAAGGCCTTTCCTAACGCAGCTTGGGTAGGTTACAGTGGGACGCCAATGTTTGATGAAACGACCAAGGGGTTACGGACAGAGGATATATTCGGTCCACTCCTTCACGCTTACACTATTAGGGAAGCTATTGCTGATCATAACGTCTTAGGCTTTAAGGTTGATTTTGAAACCACGATTGATGAAGAGCAAATGAAGGCTGATTATCTGCCAAAATTCTACAAGGAACATTATCCAAAGTGGAGCGACGAGCAAATCGCAGCCAAAATTGCTAACCTAACCCCGGCTGACATGGACGATGCGGTGGAACCAAGTTTTTATGATGAAAACCCCGACCACGTTCGCTTGGTGGTGGCAGATATTTTCAAAAACTGGCGCAACCGCTCTAATGATGGTAAATATAATGCCTTATTGACGACTCATGTTGGTGGGGGCAAGGCCAGCACCCCGATGGCTTTAATGTACTTTAACGAATTTCAGCGAGTTAACCAGGAACACCAAAAAACGGGGGACTTGACCCTCAAGGTGGCCGTAACTTTTAGCCAAAATACCAGCAATGGGGATGGCATGGTAAAAAACAATGAAGGGTTACACCAGGCTATCAAGGTTTACAACCGCCAATTTGGCACCAACTTTGGCTTAGACGATGTGGCAGGTTATACCCAAGACGTTACCAGCCGGTTAAATAAGAGTGCCAGTGACGGCAATTTCTTAGACCTAGTCATCGTAGTTGACCAACTCTTAACTGGATTTGATGCTCCGGAACTAAATACCTTGTATGTTGACCGGACTTTGAAAGGAGCTGGCTTAATTCAAGCTTACTCACGGAGTAACCGGATTGCTGACATGCAAGAAAAACCTTGGGGCCGGATTGTCAATTACCGCTGGCCTGGTCAAAATGAAAAGTTAATGAATGAAGCCTTGGCCATCTATGCTAATAAGAATTCTGCCGATTTGACCGACGAGGAACGCAGCATTAACAACCAAAAAGACGGAATTACCGCTCCAGAGTTTAAGGATGTCTTTAACGAGGTTAAAGAAACGGTTACGCGCTTAAGTGAGTTGACAGATGAATTCAACCAGCTGCCGGCTTCGGAAAAGCAAAAATATGAGATGCTTGACCACTTACGTGATTACAACGCCGGTATTGCTAAGTTGAAGCAATATGACCCTAAAGAAAGTGATGGCCAAGAAATTGGGTTTGATTACAACAATCCTGATGAGCTAATCACACAATTAGGGATGACTCCCGACCAAGAGGTCATGTTAAGCACAGTCTTAACCAATGAACTAAAGCAATGGATTGCCAAAAAAGAAGATGTCTCCCCTTATCAAATTGAATTAAAACTAACTCACATTAAGGATGTCAAGGTCAACTATGACTATTTAACCGAGTTAGTCGAAGACCTCTTGAATCAAGTTCACGAAGGCAAGACCAAAGAGGCAGAGGAAACCCAAGCCAAAATCAAGCAATTTGCCAACGGGCTTGACGATCGGTCCTATGCCAAGAAAATCCTTAACGCCGCCATGGCAATTCTTTCCGGCCACTTTCCTCCGGAAGATATGGACTTTAAGTATCCAGTCAAGTTAGATAACAGCGAACGCATCATTCAAACCGCCAATAACATTAGTTTGGACCGCCTCTTCTTGGATTTCCGTAATAAGTGGGGCATTACCGACCTACTAACCAGTGCCCAAATGCGGACGATGTTTAGCCGCCACCGCTACGGTCAACAAGATCTTGACGATACAGGTCAAATCCGCGACTTGCTAGCGCAAGCTGTTCTTAAATATAAGCAGCTGGCCCTTGACGCTGACGTTCAAAAGCTTTCCAAAATCAAGTATCGTAATGGTCTACGTGAAGCAATCTACAAGCTTGCTGACCAAATGACTGACGCAGAATAAGGGTCTCAGTCCCAATTTAGCTAAAAAAGCAAACTAAAAATCATAAATTTAAGCAAAGCGAGGCAAACTTTATGGACAAAGAAAAAATTGGTATACCTAAGCTCCGCTTCCCCGGATTCACTGGCGCTTGGGAACAGCGAAGACTAGGGGATTATCTTTCTATCCCGACAAAGGAACCAATAACAGACATTAATGAGTTAAAGTTAATGACTTTAAAATTAAATCTTGAGGGAATAACTTTATCAGCAAATAGAGAAACGTTAAAGCTAGGAGCTACCAAATACTATAAAAGACATGAGGGTCAGTTATTGTATGGAAAACAAAACTTTTTCCATGGCTCTATTGCGTTAATTCCCAAAGAAGCTGAAGGTTATGCTACATCTGGTGACGTACCTGCTTTAGATATTTCAAATGTAAATAGCAAATACCTTGTTGATTATATTAGTAGACCTAGTTATTTCAAAGCTAAAGAGGCGTTAGCTACCGGGACGGGGAGCAAACGAATACATGAAAAAACACTACTTAATTTCAAAATTGCCGTACCTTCTTTGGAGGAACAGAATGCAATAAGTGATTTTATAACTAACTATACAAATCTCATCGCCCTTCATCAGCGTAAGTTGGAACATTTGAAGCAGCAAAAAAATGGTCTACTTCAAAAGATGTTCCCTAAAAATGGTGAAAGTGTGCCAGACGTACGTTTCCCAGGATTTACTGACCCTTGGGAACAGTGGAAGTTGGGGGATTTTGGCAAAGTTGCAATGAATAAGCGTATTTTTAAAAATCAGACATCCGAAAAAGGAGATGTTCCTTTTTACAAAATTGGAACTTTTGGAGGTATTGCGGACTCATATATATCACATGAGCTATTTGAAGAATATAAGTCTAAGTACCCATACCCTCAAAAAGGAGATCTACTTATTTCAGCCTCTGGAAGTATTGGGAGAATTATTGAATATAAAGGTAAAGATGAATATTTTCAAGATTCAAATATTGTATGGCTTGATCATGACGGTAGATTATCAAATTCTTTTTTAAAGCAGTTCTACCATGTAGTTAAATGGCAAGGATTAGAA
Source organism: Ligilactobacillus agilis (assembly GCF_025311475.1). Taxonomy (NCBI): domain Bacteria; kingdom Bacillati; phylum Bacillota; class Bacilli; order Lactobacillales; family Lactobacillaceae; genus Ligilactobacillus; species Ligilactobacillus agilis. Next base: position 886,556 of record NZ_CP104397.1, read on the forward strand.
GGTAGTACTATAAAAAGACTTTATAACAAAAATATATTGGCAACTAAGATATCAGTACCAGCAATTTCTGAACAAAACAGAATAGGGAATTTTCTACAACAAATTGATTCTCTCATCGCCCTTTATCAACGTAAGCTCGAACACCTCGAACTTTTGAAAAAGGGATTGCTACAACAAATGTTTGTTTAAAAAATAATCGTTATAAAATAAGGAGTTATGCGACATGTCAGAAAATAAAGCACAAACTATAAAAAATAAATTATGGGCAATGGCCAACGAATTAAGAGGCAACATGGATGCTAATGAATTTAAGAACTATATTTTAGCCTTTATGTTTTACCGTTACCTTTCAGAACACCAAGAAGATTACTTGGTAACTAATAACGTAATTGATGTTCCAGCGGGGATGTCAGTTAATGAAGCTTACGCTAAGGAAGCAGCGGGAGAAGATCTAGCCGATTATTTAGAAGATATTTCAGCTACATTAGGTTATGCCATCGCTCCTAATGATACCTGGGCTAGTTTAAGTGAAAAGATTGCCAATTCAGAGGTTATTCCAAGTGATTACCAAACAATGTTTGATAATTTCAACAAGAATGCTAGTTTAAATCCAGAAGCTTTACAAGACTTTAGTGGGATTTTCAATGATATTAACCTAGGTGACTCAAGATTAGGGGCAAATACCACGGCTCGGGCTAAGTCATTAAATGGGATTGTTAAAATGATCGATGATGTTAAGTTTAAAGATGACGATGGTAAGGATATTCTTGGGGAAGTCTATGAATATTTAATTGGGGAATTTGCATCTTCAGCTGGTAAAAAGGGTGGCGAGTTCTATACCCCACACGAAGTAAGTAAGATTTTAGCTAAAATTGCGACTCACGGTGTTAAAGAAACGGGTGAAACCTTTGCAGTTTATGATCCAACTATGGGTTCGGGTTCATTGCTGTTAACAGTAGGTAATGAATTACCACATGGCAAGAAGACCGGTGCTATTAAGTATTACGGGCAAGAATTAAATACCACTACTTATAACATTGCCCGGATGAATTTGATGATGCACGATGTCAACTTTAATAATATGACTTTAAACAACGCTGACACATTAGATAGTGACTGGCCAGACGGTCCAGATGATCGGGGGATTGATCGGCCACGTTCATTTGATGCTGTGGTAGCTAACCCACCTTATTCTGCTAAGTGGGACAATGACAAGTCCAAGTTAAAGGATCCTCGCTTCAGTGATTATGGTAAGTTAGCCCCTGCTTCAAAGGCAGACTACGCCTTTATCTTACACAGTTTGTATCACTTGAATAACGAAGGAACTATGGCGATTGTTTTACCACACGGGGTCTTATTCCGTGGGGCGGCAGAAGGTACTATCCGTAAGACATTGATTGAAAAGAACTACCTCGATGCCGTAATCGGCTTACCGGCTAACTTATTCTATGGGACAAGTATTCCAACTACCATCTTAGTCTTTAAGAAGAACCGGAAAAACAAGGACATCCTCTTCATTGATGCCTCTAAGGAATTTGAAAAGGGAAAGAACCAAAATACCCTGTCGGAGGCCAACATTGATAAGATTGTGTCAACCTATGTAAACCGTGAAGATGTTGAAAAGTACGCGCATGTTGCTAGTCTTGACGAGATTAAGGAAAATGATTTTAATCTCAACATCCCACGCTATGTCGATACTTTTGAAGAAGAAGAACCTGTTGATTTGGATGAAGTCAAAAAGTTGTTGGCACAAGATGATGAAGAAATCAAGCAATTAGAAGCTGAAATTGCAGAACAATTAAAAATTCTAGGTGTTTAATTACAGCTTGATTGCGTTATGATTAGTGAGGAGCTGCTACATGGGAACAGCGAAGACTAGGGGATTATCTTTCTATCCCGACAAAGGAACCAATAACAGACATTAATGAGTTAAAGTTAATGACTTTAAAATTAAATCTTGAGGGAATAACTTTATCAGCAAATAGAGAAACGTTAAAGCTAGGAGCTACCAAATACTATAAAAGACATGAGGGTCAGTTATTGTATGGAAAACAAAACTTTTTCCATGGCTCTATTGCGTTAATTCCCAAAGAAGCTGAAGGTTATGCTACATCTGGTGACGTACCTGCTTTAGATATTTCAAATGTAAATAGCAAATACCTTGTTGATTATATTAGTAGACCTAGTTATTTCAAAGCTAAAGAGGCGTTAGCTACCGGGACGGGGAGCAAACGAATACATGAAAAAACACTACTTAATTTCAAAATTGCCGTACCTTCTTTGGAGGAACAGAATGCAATAAGTGATTTTATAACTAACTATACAAATCTCATCGCCCTTCATCAACGTAAGCAAAATTGAACAACTAACTTTCTAATTGTTCATATAGTAATTTTTAAATAGAGTAATATTTATAGATTTTGGTAAGCCATGCCAGTTGGTACTGGATTTCAGGGTTTGATTCCCTGCATGGCTATTTTCTTACTAGCAAGAAATTTTAGAAAAAGGAGGCTTGGCAAAATGACAAAACTTAAAAATAGACAAATAGAGAGATTTTTTAGAAATAAAGGCAATAGCAAACTATTAGTGACCGAAAATTGGTTGGTAGATAAAGGTGGGCAAAGTTCGTTTATGTTAGACTGGCGGTTATCGCCAAAACAAATTAACGAATTTCGTATTAAACAGGCAGAGATGTTTACAGCTAAAGAATACAGTGAATCATCATCAAGAATGTTACTGAATAACTATGATAAGACCGATATTGTTTGTATTAGCGGGATTGTGTCAGATGTTGTAGTTGATAAAGATTTTGTTTTAAAGAAAGATGGCAGTAATTTTAAGCAGAATAAAACACGGCTCTTGATTGATAATCCGTATATTGAGTGGGTAGTTACCAAGTATGGTAAGCAATGTGTGAGAAGAAAATTAGACAGCCACATCTGGTTTTACGTTGACGAAATTTTACACATGAACCCCAAAAAAGACAAGCTTACGGTATCTATCGGCGACATGATGATGATGGCTGGCAGGGTAAAAGAATACTACGGCAGGGGTGATTACGGCGTAAAAGCTATTAAGTACGGCCTAGGTGATTTAGTTTTAATTGATAGTGGCATGCAAGTTCGTTCGCGTGTTGATAAAGAAAAATATACAATTGTATCGAATTACCCACGCAAAGACGATTGGGTACTAAAATGTGAACGCAACTTGAATAGTGAAGCGAAGGGCAGAATTAGTGCCATTCGGTACCGAGAAAGCTTGTATCCGTCATATAAAGAAAGAATGACTATAAATAAGTTAAAGGTAGGTAGGAAGTTTGAAAAATAGTGAAGCGTTTGATATGCAACTGATGATGACAAGAAAAATTTTTAAAGTAGCAGAAACGAGCGAAAAGTTATTTAACTCAATACAAGTGCTAAGACCAAGATTATCAACGCCGGTCGATTATGACGAGGTGAGGGCTAAAGCAAATGAAAAGTACTTTGAAAAGTTATATTTTGCAACCGATTCCAACAGGTTGTATTACATTGATGAAGAGTCATTGGCCTTTATTAATGCTAACCCATTGGAGATTTTGCGAATACCAAGTAAGTTAATAAGCGTAGAGGAGATAATTGCTAAAAGTAGCAACGTAGCCAATGATTTGTATGCAAAAGTAATTTCCAATGCAGAGAAAACTCAAATAATGGTTATACTAGAGTTGCTTGAAGACAGATTAAGGGAGGTGCCGAATAGAAAAGAAATTTTCCGTGATTTGGTAGTTGGAACCCGAAAGAAAGCAGATGTGTCCTTCGCTGATTTTGATAGCCAATTCACGTCAAAACTGGGATATGAAGATCTTAAGGCAAAGGGTGAGACAGTAATCTATCGTGGTGAAAATATGTGGTCACAAAATTATCTATTTGCATATTCTTGGACAACGAGCAGAGAAAAGGCAGAATCGTTTGCTAATCGTTTTGAAGATGGTAAAGTATTGCAAGCTAAGATACCTAATAATAGGATTATCTATACGTATAAAAATGACGAAGAACATGAAGTATTGGTCAATTCAGATTACTTGTTGGAAGTAGTAACATTATAAGGTGGGTGAAATGAAAATGCGTTATACAGATGTTGAAGTTATGAAAGACGATTTAAAGAAAGAAATGATTAGACTGAATTTACAAAAGAATGCAAGCAAAACTGAGTATAATAAGCGTTACAATAAAGAAATTGCCCCAAGTGCAACAGGGGTTCTTAAGAGAACTGGTATGAAGTGGCAAGAATTGATGGCTGAATTTGGTTTTGCAAAGAAGAAACATGCGAATGGGAAGCATACAGTCGGAATTTCACGTAAGCATAGAAGATGGGACGAAGCAGATAAACGGGAAATTATAGCAAAAAGTTTATTGTGTATGCACAAATATAGACCAGCAGTTCTTAATGAGTTTCGTAAATTAGCACGCACAGAAGTGGGGGCTGGGATTAATACGATGAGTCAGCATGGTGTTACATGGAGTTTGTTATATCGTCTATATTACGAAAAGTATGGAGAATTTTTGAATCCAAATAACAGTATTAATTTCTATATCATGGAAAATGCTAAGCTGCTAAAGGCTGCCAAGAAGTTTATTAACGATAATGGTATTAAAACGCAGCAAGAGTATACGCAAAAAAGACAAGAGACCAATGATGAAGTACCTTCATATTACACCTTGCACAAGCTTTTAGACGAGCAAGAACTTTGGGTGTTATTTAATATTAGGGAGGTTTAAAAATAATGGGGGATTTTATGGAAGTTATATCAAATAAAGAAAACAGCGTCGTTACTAGAATTTATCCAGAATTAAAAGAACAAGCTGAGTCTGTATTAGATAAATTACAAGGTCCAACGGCAACGGCTATTAACATGTTTTCACAACAAGTAGTGAATTATCAGGAGATTCCGGTTGAAGTTACTACTAAAAAGGTATCAACAAACTATTCAACTTTAACTAAAGAGCAATTTAATAATGAGATTCAAAAGGGTTTTTCTGATATTGATAGCAGTGATATTTTCACGTCTGAAGAAGTTCAAGCAGAATTACTAAAGCGTAGAAGAGGTTAATATAGAAGAATGGAAGGGTATTTACTCTAATTAATACATATAATATCCTGAAAATTAGAAATTGCATGAAGAAGATTGATAAATAAAGAGCGCTGGTACAGACCAACGCTTTTTTAGTTATGCTCACAAGTTTTTCTGTTGCTTTAATGATGGAAGTATATAGTTTGAAGCATTATTCACAAAATTACGATATATTATACTTGGGAACAGCGGAAGTTGGGGGATCAAATGTATATCAAAGCTCGTATTGGTTGGCAAGCTTTGAAAAAAGATGAATATATGGAAACTGGTGATTTTTATCTTATAACCGGAACCGATATCGATGAATCCAGACATATTGTTGATTTAAGTCGTTGCTTCTACGTTTCAGAGGAACGCTATGATATGGACAAAAAGATTCAGTTGCAAAATGGAGATATTATTGTTACTAAGGATGGGACAATTGGAAAGGTTGCAATGGTTACAGATTTAGACAAACCTGCAACACTAAATAGTCATTTGTTTGTTCTTAGAGATTTAAGTGGACATTTAGATAAATATTTTTTACTAACGATCCTTAGTTCTGACATTTTTAAGTCATTTGTAGAAAGCACAAAGACAGGAAGCACATTAACAGGCTTACCTCAAAAAACTATTGTTAAGTTTAAATTTCAGATTCCAAGTATTCAAGAACAAAGAAAAATTTCTACACTTTTTAAGTCGGTCGATTCTCTCATCGCCCTTTATCAGCGTAAGCCTGATTACCAAAAATGGAGGTATTAGAATGATAACGAATAACTTTACATGTGAAAGTTTGTTTAAAGATTACTTTAGTTTTTGGATAAAACTCTATAAAGAAGGAGCCGTTCGACCAGTAACACTTGAGAAATATTGGAATAATCAGCGTCAGATTGCAAGAATTATTCCAGAGTTGCAGATGAAAGATTTTGACCGTAATGCTTACCAAGAATTATTAAATCAATACGCATTGACACATGAACGCCAAACGGTGATTGACTTCCATCACCAGGTAAAGGGTGCAATTTTAGATGCGGTGGATGATGGTTTGATAGATAGAGATCCCACTAGAAAGGCCATTTTTAAAGGTAAAGCACCTAGGGAAAAGAAGCCGAAGTATTTAAACCAATTTGAGTTGCATAGTCTTTTAGAGGATCTGGATTTGGGGATGGAAATCACCTGGGATTGGTTAATTTTATTGATTGCTAAAACGGGATTACGCTTTTCTGAGGCGTTGGGATTAACTCCAGCCGATTTTGATTTTGCGCGACAGACTATTTCAGTAAGCAAGACCTGGGATTATAAGACTAACACTGGTTTTCAACCCACTAAAAATAGGAGTTCAGTTAGGAAAGTACAGATGGACTGGCAGTTAGGGATGCAATTCCAACAATTAATCAGAAACTTGGATGATGATAAGCCAATCTTTGTTAACGGACCAGTTTGCAATTCGACTCCTAATAAGTGTCTAGAGCGTCATTGCAGAAAATGTGGTATTCCTATAATTTCAATTCATGGTTTAAGACATACGCACGCGTCATTACTCATGTTTGCAGGAGTTTCTATTGCGAGTGTTTCTAGGCGGTTAGGACATTCATCAATAACAACCACTCAAAAGGTCTATATGCACATTATCAGTGAATTAGAGAACCAAGATAATGATTTAGTAATGAGATATTTAGCAAGCTTAAGTTAGTTTCAACGTTTCAGGCTTACGTTGATAAAGGGCGATGAGAGAATCAATTTGTTGTAGAAAATTCCCTATTCTGTTTTGTTCAGAAATTGCTGGTACTGATATCTTAGTTGCCAATATATTTTTGTTATAAAGTCTTTTTATAGTACTACCTTCTAATCCTTGCCATTTAACTACATGGTAGAACTGCTTTAAAAAAGAATTTGATAATCTACCGTCATGATCAAGCCATACAATATTTGAATCTTGAAAATATTCATCTTTACCTTTATATTCAATAATTCTCCCAATACTTCCAGAGGCTGAAATAAGTAGATCTCCTTTTTGAGGGTATGGGTACTTAGACTTATATTCTTCAAATAGCTCATGTGATATATATGAGTCCGCAATACCTCCAAAAGTTCCAATTTTGTAAAAAGGAACATCTCCTTTTTCGGATGTCTGATTTTTAAAAATACGCTTATTCATTGCAACTTTGCCAAAATCCCCCAACTTCCACTGTTCCCAAGCGCCACGCTATTTACTTTGTGAATCTAGGTACAAGAACGAAAAGTAGCCTGTAAAATTTAGTTAATTATTTGTCTTAGCCAGAAAAGCCCATGCTTTTCTGGCTAAGTTATTACTAGTTTAAAATTTTGAATAATCATACTTCGCTAAAAGAAGCGGTTAAATCCGCTTCTTTTAGCAGGAGACTATTAAAGAAATTTACAATAGTGTTCTTTATTTCAACTATGAATTTGTTTAATAAGGGGTAAAGAAGCTTGGTAATGCCAAGCTTCTTTACCGCTAACTTACTTAATTGAAAACTAGTAAAGGGACTGGAAGTAAAGCTAGTTTTAATATTATTAGGCTCAGTCTTAAAGTTAGTTTTAACAACTCTGGATTCATTTCTATAGTCGGCTTTATTAGCAGTGGTGCTATTAGCAAATTCTTTATTAGCGTTTACTTTAAGAGGGGTGGAGATATTTGCTTGAGTGGGAGCTGGTTTAGCCTGGGAGACAAGGTTAGGGTTGTCTTTGAAGCCGGCTAAAAGTAGGGCGGTAAATTCGTCTGCAGGCAGGGGATTTCTGATGTAGTCGCGTTTAGGTGAAACTGAGTTAGTGGTAACTTTTTTAGCTTCCTTAGCGCTTGGACTGACTTCAGGGGTAGGTGTTTTTTGATGAGGGGTAGCTGGCAAGATTTTAAGTAGGCGGGGGATGGCTTTGATGACCTTGACGAGGCCGTAGTCGATTAGGGCTTTGAACCAGTGGGAGGCGGTGCATAGGCTGACGTTATAAAGAGTGGCGATTTCTTGGTTAGATAGGGCGCAGAGGGCGTTTTCGTCCATGCGGGCGGTTAGTTCGCTGTAAAGTAGTTTTTCGTTGGCGGTGAGGTTGTGATCGTAGCGGATGGTAGCGTCTAAAGTAGTTTGTAAGTTCATGAAAAATGCTCCTTGCTGTAAAATTTCTGGACGAACTGGGCGACAAAAGCGGCCAGTCGTTTAAACTGGTCGCTAAAACTAACGAAGGTAAGTTAGCAGGCCTAACAAGCTAACCCAAACCAAACTCAGGACTAAAGTTGTCAGCCAACTGAGTTCAAATAACCGGGGGGTCAGGGGCGTTGGTGTTAGCGTTTTGCCGGCCTTTATTATTGTGATAAATAACAGTCCCAATAGCAGTAATACCGCTAAGCAACTAGGCTCAAGGGACTGTAAAACCTTGGTGAGGTTTAAACGGACATCAAAATTAACTTGGGTAATAGTATGTTGCTTAATCATTCTTAGCAAGTTTAGCTAAGAGTAGATCTAACCCTAAACTGACCAAACATGCTAGTAGCAAGCAGATGATAAAACTAGGTAGGCCATAAAGGCAAGCCAAGCTTAAAAAACTGCCGAGCAAGAGGTGCGTGAGTTTGATTATTCCTGTCAGCTTCAAGACCTCCTTTCACGTGAAAAAGCCCCCAGGCTGGGAGCTAAAAAAATTAGGCTGCTGGTTGGTCTACCGGGCCTTGGGCAGCGGAGTAGACAATTTCTTCATCCTTGGTGATATAGGAAGCAGAAACAGGTGTCCCATATAAGGGGCTGGCAATTCCGTCGGCGTCAGTGGTTTGGAAAATATTTAAGGCAATAATTTGCTCCATGCAGTCCTTTAAAGTGGCTGCATCTAAATTAGTGTTAACGTTTTCAAATTTGAGGTGACGAACGGTGTGGTTAGGGGTTAAAAACTTCAAGTCTAAAATCTTCATGGTATCTTCCTCCTGTTAAAATTATTCTGCTAATTGGTTAACTTCAGTAACGGCGATGAATTTGACGTCATCTCCCGTTAGCTTTTCGACCAGCTTGCTAAAGTCGATTACCTTTTGATCATCAACATCCTTACCGATTGATGAGAAACTGCGGTGACCGTCGATTGCTTCTGCGTTGATAGTAGTTAAACGTAAACCCTTCTTTGTCCATTGTTTTTCCATAATGAAATCCTTCTCTCTTGATAATTTTTTGTAGCGGCTACGATTCCTATCTTACACTTAAATTCGACAAATACAAGGAATTTATTTTTTTATATCCTGTAAAATTTTTTATAAGTAAAAAATATTTGGATGTATATTATAAAAAAAGCATTGCATTTTTTGAAAAATGTTTTATTATAAAAATTGTGATTTGTGAAGCGTTTTCATAAATTAACAATGATCTTAAAATTAGGAGGAACTGAAAATGGAAGAAGAATTTATAACGATATTGCCAGCCCAAGTCCGCTACAACCGGGACCTTAAGCCAAATGAAAAGGTCTTGTACTCAGAGCTGTTAATAAAGTCATACCCTCTGGGATATTGTGAGATTAATAACATGGAACTGGCAACTAGCTTTCATGTTACCCGCCAAAGCATCTCTGGTTGGCTCAGTGATTTAGTACGGGCTGGTTATATTGAAATTAAAGTTAAGATTACTGATCCTAAGTTAGGCAGAATCGAGCGCAAGATCTATCCGCTAGTCAGCGCGGAGACCAGACAGGCCTTAAGTAAGTTATATGCGGAGGGCTAGTAGGGTATGTTTTCTGAGCAAATCGAAGAGCGAATAGTGGGCATCGCCTTAAAAAATCCTAATCTAGCTGATGATCCCGACTTTAAGAGTCGTTATTTTATGGGGGAGCGGGCCCAGGCAATAGCCGAGGCCCTGTGTGTTTTGCCTACTGAAAAACGCTCTTTAGCTAACATTTGGAATGAGTTAGATAATGGTTACAACCAGCACAACTATCCCATAAGTTACGATGACTTAGTAGCCTTAGAGGAATTAATTGCCGGTCAGGCCAGCTTTTATCGGGATTTACAGGTTGTTAAGCGTAACTACTTAGAAAATGCCCTCCAACAAGCAATGGTTAATTACAGCCAGAATCGTTCGCAGGATCACCTTGATAAAGTTAGTAGTATCATTGAGGCTTTAAATACGATTAATACCTGTGATAGTGGGGAGTTAACCGTAGCCAGTCAAGAATTTAGCGACCAATTAGCCGGTAAGGGTCCCAAGGCAATTAAGACTTTGCCCAAGCTGGATGTGCTTTTTAACGGGGGCTTGTCCGGAGCCAAGTTAATCGCTTTAGGAGCTAGACCGGGCCTAGGTAAAACAGCTTTTGGCTTAAATTTAGTTCAGGCCATCTTAGCCAATAATGCCGAGGCTCACGTCGATTATTTTTCCTTAGAAATGAGCAAATTAGAAATCTTCAAACGGCTTATTTCATTGCAAACGCAGATTCCCCACAGCTATTTAATCAATCCAACTAACCGTAAGCTCGACCGCATCAAGTTAGAGCAAGCCCAAGAACAAATTTTGGCTAGCAACTTACAGGTGTATGACTCACTTAGAACTTTAGGCAGTATTTTGGCGGTAATTCAAGCTCACGCTAGTCAGTATCGCCAGCAATATGTTGTTTTTATCGATTACCTCGGCCTAATAACGCTTGACCAACAGTACCAGTTAGACCGGTATCTATTAGTTAGTGAGATTACCCGTCAACTAAAGATGTGCACGCTTGACTACCAAGTCCCGATTATAATGCTGTCGCAATTGAACCGCGCCGTGGAAAGTCGCTTAAATAAGGCGCCCCAACTGGCCGATTTACGCGAAAGTGGTTCGATTGAACAGGATGCTAACTTAGTGGCCTTTTTATACCGGCCAGAAAAGGATTTACATAAGATCAACTTGATTATCCGCAAGAACCGGGAGGGCTGTTTAGGCGAACTAACTTTTAAATTTAAAGGGGAGACGATGACATTTGAATGATGAAACAATAGCTAAATATCGGATGAAGCTACCAATTCAGTTAGATATTCCAGAAGATCAATTAAATGCGCGCGAGTTCATCCGCCTAATTAAGAAACATAAGTTACAGGTAACCAAGGCAGTAGAAACACACCTGGCTTCTGCCTGTCGTTACCGGAATTTAATAAACGGCTTGAATAAAGAAAGCTACATTAAGAATTCAAATGGTTTTATGGCCAAAAAGCTAGTCGAACTTGATAAACTACGGGTGATAAGTATCTCTAACGCCCTCAGTGTCGCCTTTTACGAAAAAGAATTAGACTGTCGCTTAGTTGAGGATGCAGACGACTTCTTAAAGCTGACGAAGGTCAAGCACCAAGGCGATTTAGACAAGGTGAATGAATACGAGCAGTGCATTTTGAAACTGTCGCAAAACTACTGCGAAAGTTATCGCGTAATGGTTACCGAAGATTACATCGGGGGTAAGTTGCCGAAATTTGAGTGAGGGTTGAGGCAAGTATAAATAAAAAGAATCTAGTCCAGAAATAAATTATCCGCAAAGCAATATACTCTTAAGTTTTTTTAATTTTATGGTAGTTAGCTGCCTATATGTTTGTTGAAAAAACCAGATCTAAAAGCAACCGTCCTTACGTTGGCGATCTTAACAGGGGACGGTTGTTTAGCTATTTAGGAATTTTGGTGAGGTTTGCACCGAAGTATCGTTTAGGCAGTTTGGTTAACAATTTTTTGAAGCTGGCTATTATCCTTTTTAAAAGGTAAAGTCGTCTTAACCGCACCAGCCTTTAGTTGAGCTAGCTAATTTTCTAACGGTGAGAAGGAAGTTCCGAATTATTTATTTCGCCAAGAAAAGTATTGATTTAGAACCTGATAAGGCTAAGAAGATTAGTTACTTACGATGATGGACATCCTTTGGAAAAGGTGGTAAAACTATTGAATAATATTACTTTGTAAAGGAAGTCGATACTATTGAATATTGCTGCTATATTTGCTGGTGGAGTTGGAACAAGGATGCATACAAAAGAATTGCCTAAGCAGTTTTTAAAAATTCATGACAAGCCAATCATTATACGCACTTTAGAATTGTTTGAAGAAAATCCGGAAATTGATATGATTGTGATAGCCTGTGTGGAAAATTGGATTGGCTACTTAAATAAGTTAATTAGTAAATATAATTTACGCAAGGTACAAAGAATTGTTAAAGGCGGTAAGAGTGGTCAAGAGTCTATTTATAATATATTAAAAGCGGCTGAAGAATTGGGGGATAGAGATAAGGATATAGTTCTGATTCATGATGGAGTACGTCCACTTATTACACAAAAAACGATTTTCGATAATATTACTTCAGTTAAGAAAAATGGGTCTGCAATTACTTCAGTTAAGGTAAAAGAGACAGTATTAATTGTTGATAATGATGAATCCATAACCGAAGTTCCAGATAGAGCTACTTCAAGATTGGCTAGGGCACCACAAAGTTTTTACTTAGACGATATTTTGTCTGCTCACGAAAAAGCAATATCGGAAAATAAATTTGATTTTATTGATTCTTGTTCAATGCTCCAATATTATGGAAAGAAATTATATTTAGTTGATGGACCACAAGAAAACATTAAGATTACAACGCCGGATGATTTCTATACCATGCGTGCCTTATTAGATGCAAAAGAAAATGCGCAAATTTATGGAATAGGGGATTAGGATGATGAATGTACTAGATAAGGACTTACAACAATTATTAGCTTCAGATTTGGAATTTAACAGGTTTAAGGATACAAATTTTCTTATAACCGGGGCAACAGGACTGATAGGATCTTTATTAATCAAATCAATACTTTTTTTGAATAGCGAGAAAGACTTAAATGTAAAAGTATATGCAATTGTAAGAAACTTGGAGAAAGCTAAAGGTGTTTTTGGGGAATTATACAATAATGAAAGATTAGCTTTTGTTACCGCTAATTTGAATACAGATAGTATAGATGTAGAGGATAAGATAGATTATATAGTTCACGCTGCTGCAGTTACAAGATCAAAAATTCTAGTGGAGAAACCAGTAGAGGCTATGGAAACGGCAATTAATGGCACCAAAAAGATGCTAGAGGTAGCCAAAAGAGATAGAGTTCGTAAAATGGTGTATATTTCTTCTATGGAAATATATGGTAGGGTAGATTCTTCAAAAAAAGCTGCGGAGTTAGATTTGGGATATGTAGATTTGACTAACGTAAGATCAGGGTATCCAGAAAGTAAGAGAATGTGTGAGCTAATGTGTAATGCGTATGCAAGCGAATATAGGGTTAATGTGACTTCTGCCCGGCTTGCGCAAACATTTGGTGCCGGTATTTTGTCTAATGAAAATAGGGTTTTCGCTCAGTTTGCCAAAAGCGCAATAGATGATAAGGATATCGTATTACATACAGAAGGACTTTCTGAAGGAAATTATGTTTATACTATGGATGCAATTGAAGCTATTTTATTATTATTGTTAAAGGGGAAAAATGGGGAGGCGTACAATGTCTCTAATCCCAATAGTCATATTACGATAAAAGGGATGGCCGAGCTAGTTGCTCAAAACTTTTCTAAAGGTAGCAAAGTGATCATCGATATACCTGATGACAGTAAGAAGTATGGTTATGCCCCTGAAACACACTTATGGCTTGATGCTACTAAGCTGGAATCGCTTGGATGGAATCCTAAGAATAATTTAACAGAAAGTTATGCAAAATTGATCGAGTGGATACGAGAAAATAGCTAGTTAATGTGCAATGATTACTTGAATAATACGGAGATGAATTATTGGCTTAGCAAAAAGTAAAATTCTTTTGCAGAAAGGACGCTGATTTAAATTTTTGAAAGCGAATACTTGCTTTTTAAAAGCGACTTTGCTAAGATAATTACAAGCGTTGTTTCCAAGAGTTGCCACCACTAGCCTAGCTAGTCAAACGAAACTTTAAGGAGGCGATAATATGATGAGATGGTATTTAATCGATCTTGTTGTAGATGGTAAGCACACTAATGTTTTGGTGCAAGCCACATCTGTTGAAGAAGCAGAAAGAAAAAGCAAGCTGACAGCTTAATTAAAATGAGGATCAATTAAGATGGAAAAAATAAGCAATAGCTATTAAAAAGCACGTTTCTTAAATTAATAAGAAGCGTGCTTTTTTTAAGCAGATTTGGTTAGTAAGCCTTGGTAATAAAAGCTAAGTAGGCTAGCTAACAAAAAGGCGCCCAGGCCGAAAATAAAGGGTAGTTGGGTATTTAAATCGTAAAGCCCCCCGGCTAAAAAGGCGCCAATAATCATTCCCAAGGAGTTAATTGCCTGGTAAAAGCCCAAGACTAAACTCCGGTTAGCCTTAGTAGCTTGCATGGCAATCACGTCTTGTAAGAGTGGGGTGACGATGGCGTAAAAACCATAAAAGATGATGATTAGGCCAACGTAAGCCCAGATGCCTGGCAGAACTAAGGCTAGTAACAAGCTTAAGCTAGCCAAAAAGTTGATGACCACCAGGGACTTTTTGATGTTAGTTTTCTTCATTAAATACAGTCCCACCGTGGTGTTAGCCAGTAGGGAGATTAAGCCGACTGCCCCCTTAAAGAGGCCGTTATAGCTACTGTTAAGCTGATAGACGTCCTTTAAATAGTAATTAAAGGCTTGATCGACGGCGGTGTAGGCCGAAAAGACGAGGGTGGCAGCTAGAAAGATGATCACATAAGCCCAGTTCATAAACTGGCGGCTGGCTAAAAAGGCCCGAAAAGGGTTAGCCTCTTTCACTAACTGCCTTAAAGCCAGCGGTTGGTCAGTGGTTTTATCTGTTTCTAGCAGCCAGTACAAGCCACAGGCAGTCAAAAATAGTTGGATGATTTGCAGGTTTAAAATTAAGGGCAGTGACCAGGCTCCAACTAAGCCCCCGATAAAGTAGCCTAAAGCCCCGGCGACCGTTTGGATGGTCGCATTGATGGCCAGATTTTGACCCCGGCTGGCGTTGGTGGATTTATTGGTAATATAAGTTAAGGCCCCAACAAAGAAGGCACCGCAGGCCAGCCCGGCAATTAAGCGACCAACCAAGATCCAGCCAGCGCTAGTACAGTAGGCAAAAAAGATTTGCCCGAGCCCGTAACCGGCTGAACCTAAGGCCATCGTTAATTTAGAATTGATTAGGGCGCTAACTTTGCCCCAAAAAGGTGAGGCTAAAAACATCCCCAAGGCCATAAAAGCAAAGGCTAGCCCAAACATTGAGTCGTTAAACCCGAGTAACTTGAAGTAAGTCGGGGTTACCGGGTGGGCATACGACGAGGCCAGGCTAAAACAAATCATGAGCGCAAAAAAGGTCTTTTGCTTGGGCATAAAATTTCTCCTTTATAAAAACTTAACTTTTCTAGTTTAGCTGGTTTGGGGGCGAAAAAGCAAGTGTTAAGCCTATCTTTTTTAAGGCGAGTCTGTTAGGATGAAAGGTGACTAACAGGAAGGAAGTTTAAAATGGAATTTACAAAAGTTATTAAGGCCACAGGTAACCAACAGATTAAGGACCTGAAAAAATTGCATACCACTAAGGGACGCAAAAAGGCGGGCCGCTACCTCTTAGAAGGCTGGCACCTAGTTAAAGAGGCGTTGGCTAGTCAAGCGGACATCACGACCATTCTAGTTACCGCCGACTTCAAACACCTAGCTGAGTTAGAGGGTTTAAGTGGGATTGATTTGATTGAGATTTCACCGGAAGTAGCCCAAAGTCTCAGCGACGCTAAGAGTGCGCAGGGCATTTTTGCGGTTCTTTCGCTAGCTAAAACGGTCCCGGTTGAGCCCAAAACAGCAAGGGGGGCCTGGCTACTTCTAGACGGGATTCAAGATCCAGGTAACATCGGTACCATGGTCCGGACCGCGGATGCGGCTGGTTTTAGTGGGGTCGTCTTTGGAACTGGGAGCGCCGATTTATACCAATCCAAGGTCTTGCGGGCCATGCAGGGCAGCCAGTTTCACATTAAGCTAGCCCAAGGGGAGTTGCTTCCTTGGATTGAAGCCTTTCAAGCTAAACACTACCCAGTCTTTGGCAGTGAATTAAATGAAGCGGCCCGGCCCTATAATCAGGTTGGCAAGCACCAAGATTTTGCTTTGATTATGGGTAACGAGGGCAATGGAATGCAAAGACAGCACCTAGAGTTGACCGACCTTAACCTTTATATCCCGATTAAAGGGCAAGCGGAGTCTTTAAACGTGGCGGTGGCGGCCGGAATTTTAATGTTTGAACTGCTGGCCTAAAAAGATTAATTTTTTCTTAGCTTAGTATAAATCTGCTTGCAAAACGAGGCCGATATTGTAGAATGAAGGTGTAGGAAAGAGAGTAGGTTAGCAGTTTAAGAATAGAGGTAATCGGCTTATATGTTAAAAGAAACATGGCGTAACGACCAAGAGTACATGAGCTATGTCGGTGAATTGTTGGCAAAACCGGAAGTTCAAAAACTGGCTAATTATACCCAGCATCATTTTTCAACCCGGTTGCAACATGTCATTACGGTCTCTTATCTCAGTTACCGTTTGGCCAAGAAGTTTAACTTGAATGCAAGGGCCACTGCGCGGGCTGGAATTTTACACGATTTATTTTATTACGACTGGCGTGTAACCAAGTTTGACCGCGGGACTCATGCCTGGATTCACCCCCGGATTGCGGTTAGAAATGCAGAAAAACTAACCACGCTAAGTCCCTTAGAAAAAGACATTATTATTCACCACATGTTCGGGGCAACCATTTGCCCACCTAAGTCGTTAGAAGGCTTAATTGTTTCGTTGGTGGATAAGTATTCAGCAACTCAAGAATATTCTGAACACTTAATCCAAGAGTTTGAAGGGAAAATGCTTAAAAAATTTTCCTTTGCAAAAGTAAGTAAATAGTGTATCATAGGTATGAAGGCACTATTGTACGCTTTTAGGGTCTACTGGCAAGTGCTGGTAGACCTTTTTTGTAGATAAGGGGGTGAAGGCATGTCAACCGAGGTAGCAACAGCGCCAAACTTTAAGTTGTGTCCTAAGTTTGAAAAAACTTTTAATATCCTAGGTAAGAAGTGGAACGGTTTAATTATCGATGTCCTCTTGTCTGAAGGGCCACAACGGTTTAAGGATTTGGCTTCAAAGGTCGACAAATGTAGTGACCGGGTTTTGGTGGAACGTTTGAAAGAACTAGAAGCCGACGGGTTACTTGAGCGTGTCACCCAGCCAAACAGTTGTCGGGTTTTATACCAATTAACTGACCAAGGCCAAGCGCTAAGACCGGTGATGGAATCAATCCATACCTGGGCGGAAACTTGGTATTCACTAGCAGATTGTCAATAAGGCTTGACGAAATAGTTTTTTTTGCATACACTTAGACTGATAATAAAAAAACGGTGACGGAAACTAGTAAGTTAGGCGTTAGGTCAGAGAGGGATTGGGAGCTGTAAAAATCCTCCTAACTAATAACCGAATTTCACTTCCCGAGTTTACTTAGCAGTCGGATTCATGCCCGTTATCAGCATGACTTAAGTGTTGCGTAAGCAAAACAAGGGTGGTACCGCGAAGCCTCGTCCCTTTAGGGGGACGGGGCTTTTTTATCGTTTTAGGAAAGGAAGGCGGAATTGATGGATTTATGGCAAAAACTAGAAGAATTAAAAAAGACTAGTTTATCTGATATTCAAAAGGCTGATAATGAAAAAAAGGTTAACGATATTCGGGTTAGCCTCCTAGGTAAAAAGGGGGCGTTAACCGAAATCTTGCGGGGAATGAAGGATTTAAGCCCTGAAGACCGGCCTAAGGTAGGGAGCTTTGCTAACACCATTAGGGACGAATTAACCAAGGAAATCGCTAAGCAAGCCGAACAAATCGAAGTTGCGATGATGGCTAAGAAATTAGAAAAGGAAAAAATCGACGTCACCTTACCAGGGGTTCCGGTTAAGGAAGGCCAACCTCACATCTTGATGCAGGTGATTGACCAGTTAGAAAAACTCTTCTTAGGGATGGGTTATAAGATTGTAGACGGTCCTGAAGTCGAAGAAGACCACTATAACTTTGAGATGCTTAACTTGCCTAAGGATCACCCGGCTAGGGACATGCAAGATACTTTTTATATCACTAAGCAAATCTTGATGCGGACCCAAACTTCGCCAGTGCAAGCCCGGACCATGGAAAAACATGACTTTTCTAAGGGCCCATTGAAGATGATTTCACCAGGGAAGGTTTACCGGCGCGATACAGATGATGCGACCCACTCGCACCAATTCCACCAAGTTGAAGGGTTGGTCATCGACAAAAATATCACCATGGCGGACCTAAAGGGGACTTTAGAATTAGTGGCTAAGACCTTATTTGGAGCCGACCGTGAAATTCGGATGCGGCCAAGTTACTTCCCATTTACAGAACCATCTGCCGAAGTGGACGTTTCTTGCTTCAAGTGTGGTGGTAAGGGTTGTGCAGTCTGCAAGCAAACCGGCTGGATTGAAGTTTTAGGGGCCGGTATGGTACACCCTAACGTCTTAGAAATGGCTGGGGTCGACTCAAGTGTTTACGGTGGTTTTGCCTTTGGGTTAGGACCTGACCGCTTCGCCATGCTTAAGTATGGGGTCGACGATATTCGCGAATTTTACCTCAATGATGTTCGCTTCTTAAATCAATTCTCACAGAAAGGATAAAGTTAAATGAAAGTTTCAACGAAATGGTTAAATGAATACGTGCCTGTGAGTGATTTAGACCGCAGTGCCTTAGCTGAAAAAATTGCGCGGACGGCAGTTGAAATTGCTGCTGATTACCGCTTAGATGAAGGCTTAAAGAAAGTCGTGGTGGGTCATGTTTTGAGCATGGAAGCTCATCCCGATTCTGACCACCTAAATATCTGCCAGGTAGACGTTGGCCTAGACGAACCTTACCAAATTGTCTGTGGGGCACCTAATGTTTTTGCTGGGGCCAAGGTAATCGTGGCCTTACCTAACTCATGGATTGGTAACCACACTAAGATTAAAAAGTCCAAGATGCGTGGGGTCGTTTCTATGGGAATGATTTGCTCCCTCCAAGAATTAGGCTTTAGCGACAGCGTGGTGCCTAAGAAATATGCGGATGGAATCTACATCTTGCCAGCAGATGCACCGGTGGGCCAAGATATCTTTTCTTACTTAGGAATGGACGAAGACATTGTTGACGTTGATATTACCCCCAACAGGGCTGACCTCTTATCAATGCACGGGGTAGCTCATGAAGTGGCGGCCATCTATGACCGCAAGGTAAGTTTTCCTGAAGTAACGGTTGCTGAAGACCCTAACGACTCGGTGGCTAACTACTTAACGGTAACTGCGCCAAGCGAGCTTGCTCAAACTTACATGATGCGGGTTATCAAGGACGTTAAGGTTAAGGAAAGTCCAATCTGGCTGCAAAGTCGGCTTTGGAATGCCGGGATTCGGCCTTTAAATAACGTTGTCGATGTAACTAACTACATCTTACTTGATTACGGGCAACCACTACACGCTTTTGATTACGCCCAACTTAACTCCAAGCAAGTAGTCGTTCGCTTGGCTAAGGAAGGCGAAAAGTTAGTGACCTTAGATGGGCAAGAACGGACCTTAAAGGCTACCGACATGGTAATTACTAACGGGGACGTGCCGGTTGCTTTAGCCGGGGTCATGGGTGGTTTAGACAGTGAAGTTTCTGACCAAACCACAACGGTGGCCTTGGAAGCTGCGGTCTTTGATCCAAGCAAGATTAGAAAGACTGCCCGCAGAGAAAACCTTCACTCAGAAGCATCAACGCGCTTTGAACGGGGCGTTAACTTGGCTGACGTTCAAACTGCCTTGGATAAAGCAGCTAGCTTGATTGCCGAATTGGGGGCAGGCCAAGTTGTCAGCGGGATTGCAGCTGTCAACGACTTAGATTTAGCTGACAAGCAAATTGAAATCAGCGCCCCTAGAATCAACAAGGTTTTAGGAACGGATTTAAGCGTAGAGACAATTAGCAACATCTTTGCCCGCTTAGGTTTTGGGGTTGTGGCTAACGGTGCAGATTTAACGGTGACCGTACCGGTAAGAAGGTGGGATATTGAAATTGCTGCCGATTTAATTGAAGAAGTAGCCCGCCTTTATGGTTACGATAACCTCCCAACAACCTTACCAACCGGGGAAACGACCCCAGGCCATTACACTTATGAACAAAAAATGATTCGCCAAGCCCGCGCCCTCTTGGAAGGGGCCGGCTTATCTCAAGCTATTTCTTACGGCTTGACTACGGAAGCTAAGGCTAAGCGGTTTGCGCTTGAACCAGCCAAGTTAACTAAGTTAGACTTCCCAATGAGTTCGGAACACACCACGGTGCGGATGAACTTAATCAGTGGCTTGTTAGACGATTTAGCCTATAACGCTGCCCGGAAAAACGAAGACGTGGCCCTCTACGAACAAGGCCGGGTCTTCTTCAGGGATGAAGGCTCAGAACGGCCACGGGAAGTAGAACACATTGCCGGGGCAATTACCGGCTTGTTCCACCAGGCTAGCTGGCACGATGGCAAAAAGGCAGCCGACTTCTACCTAACTAAGGGGATTGTCGATTACCTTTTAACCAGCTTTGGTTTAGAAAACGTTAGCTACCAAGCAACGGCCGCGCATGATGAAATGCACCCCGGCCGGACGGCTGATATCTTTGTTGGTGATGAATTTGTCGGCTTCATCGGGGAAGTCCACCCAACCATCTTGAAGGAATACAAGCTTAAGCGGACCTACGTCTTTGAATTAGACCTCGCTAAGTTGATTTCTTTAGATAAGAAAGAACTAGTTTACCAACCAGTTTCCAAGTACCCAACCATTACTAGAGACATTGCCATGGCAGTCGCTAAGGAAGTTTCTAACGCTGCGATTGTTGAAACAATTGAGGCAAATGGCGGACCTTACCTTAAGGAAGTTAAACTCTTTGACCTTTATGAAGGTGAGCACATCGACTTTGGCTTTAAGTCACTTGCTTACACCTTAGTCTTTAACAACCCTGAAAAGACCTTGGTTGAAGAAGAAGTTAACCAAGCCTTTGACAAGGTAGTAACCGAACTAAAAGCTAAGTTTGACATTGTCGTTCGTTAATAAGCTAAAAGAGGCCCCCAAAA
This sequence comes from Ligilactobacillus agilis, assembly GCF_025311475.1. Lineage (NCBI taxonomy): Bacteria > Bacillati > Bacillota > Bacilli > Lactobacillales > Lactobacillaceae > Ligilactobacillus > Ligilactobacillus agilis. Next base: position 907,669 of record NZ_CP104397.1, read on the forward strand.
GGGTCTCTTTTCTTGTAGCTGAAGGGCTTTCTTGTTTGCGCGTATTGCGCCTAAAAAGTCCATGGGTTATAATAGGAAAGATGAATTTTTCCGTAAGGGGGCAAAAAAGAGCGTGGCTGATGATAAAAATAAGCAGGCGCCAATAGCTGGTGCACCTAAAAAGCGGGCTAAGGGAATTGTAATTGGGGTAGTAGTGGTAATCTGCGCCCTAGTGATTGCGATTTGTGGTTTTGGTTACCACTATGTCCAAGATTCACTAAAGCCGCTTAATCCTAAGTCACATAAGCTAATTCAAGTTAAGGTACCAGTAGGTAGTACCAATAAACAAATTGGAAGCTTGCTTGAAGAAAAGCATGTAATCAAAAACGGGATGGTCTTTGATTACTATGTGAAAACCAAGAAATTTAACGGCTTTAAGGCGGGTTATTACGTTTTACAACCATCAATGACTTTAAGCCAAATTGCTAAGAAGTTAGAAAAGGGTGGCTCTTCTACCCCACTGATTAATACCGGCAAGGTCTTAGTTAAAGAAGGGGTTACCGCCGATGAAATTGGAACAGTGGTTGAGGAAAATACTCGCTTTAAGAAGAAGGATTTCTTAGCGTTATTAAATGACCAAACCTTTGTTAACCAGTTAGCAAAACAATATCCAGAGTTGCTTTCTTCCGCGGTAAATGCTAAGGATACCCGCTATAAATTAGAAGGTTACCTGTATCCGGCAACTTACGTGGTGACTAAGTCCGTGAGCCTAAAAGACTTAGTGACCCAAATGGTGGCGCGGGCTAACCAGGCTTTAAGTCCTTACTATAGCCAGATTGCCGCTAAGAAGTACAGTGTCCAAGAGGTAATGACTTTAGCTTCCTTGGTTGAGCGCGAAGGGGTAACAGAGGCAGACCGTAAGGAAATTGCCGGGGTCTTCTTAAACCGACTCGACAAGGACATGGCGCTGCAAACTGATATCTCAGTCCTTTACGCCTTAAATGTCAAGAAGGCTAACGTTACTTACAAGGATTTAAAGGTTGATTCACCTTATAACCTCTACTTGAACAAGGGTTATGGACCAGGGCCATTCAACAATCCAAGTGTTGATTCGATTGAAGCTGTCCTAAATCCAAGTGACCGTGATAAAAACTACCTGTACTTTGTTGCCAATATGAAGACGGGTAAGGTTTATTACGCGGCAACTTACGCCGAACACCAGGCTAACATTAAAAAAATCGAAACCGAAAATGCAAACTAATTCCAAGGGAGAAAGAATTTCATGTCACAACAAGCAAGCAACAAGCGTCCGATTATAATTGGGGTTACTGGGGGATCCGGTAGTGGTAAGACCAGTGTATCCAAGGCCATCTTTGAACAACTTCACGGCCACTCACTTTTGATGCTCCAAGAAGATTCTTACTACAAGGCACAAGATGAAAAGCCATTTGAAGAAAGAACTAAGGTTAACTATGACCACCCAGATGCCTTCGATACTGATTTATTAATCAAACAAATTCATGAATTGCTAAACTGGAAGTCAATCGAAGTGCCCGTTTACGATTACGCAGCCCACACACGGAGTAAAGAGGTCATCAAGAAGGACCCTAAGGAAGTTATCATTGTCGAAGGGATTTTGGTCCTAAACGACCCCCGCTTACGGGATTTGATGGACATTAAAATCTTCGTAGATACCGATGACGATATCCGCATCATCCGCCGGATTCAACGCGACATCGAAGAACGGGGGCGGTCCTTACAATCTGTTATCGACCAATACTTGGCCACGGTTAAGCCAATGTACCACCAATTTATTGAACCAACTAAGCGCTATGCTGACATCATCGTTCCTGAAGGGGGCGAAAACCAAGTGGCAATCGATTTGTTAGTCACTAAGGTGCGCGACATTATTTCCAAAACTAATTAACGAGGTGTAACTATGAGTGAAAAGACATTTCCAATGACTTTGGAAGGAAAAGAAAAATTAGAAAAAGAATTAGAATACCTAAAGACAGAAAAGCGGGCTGAAATCATTAAACGCATCCAGATTGCGCGTTCTTTCGGGGATTTATCTGAAAACTCCGAATATGAAGCAGCTAAGGACGAACAAGCCTTTGTTGAAGGTCGGGTTAAAGAAGTTGAAAACATGCTTAACCACGCCGAAATCATCGATAACGGGGCAATCGATGCTGACGAAGTAGCCGTTGGTAAGACGGTTACCTTCCAAGAAGATGATGACGAACCAGAAACTTACCAAATTGTTGGGGCCGCTGAAGCAGATGCCTTTGCTGGTAAGATTTCTAACGAATCACCAATTGCTGCTGGCTTAATCGGCCACAAATTAGGCGAAACAGTTGCGATTGAAACACCCGGTGGGGTAATGAAAGTCAAGATTATTGACGTAAAATAAACCTGTTAAGCAGGCAAGGCGATTTGGCTTTGCCTGCTTTTGTTGTATAATTAACTTATCTTTTATTAGTGAAGGTGATTTGATGGAATTAAATGAAACCCTAAAAAAACAGCTAGACCACCGGACCATCCGGGCCTTTAAGGAACAAATCCTAAGCCAAGAACAACTAGTAACCTTGTTAGAAGTGGCACGCCATACTTCAACGAGCATGTTTATGCAGGGCTTTTCGGTAATGCACATTACTGATCCTAAAAAGCGGGCGGCTATCCGGAATATCTCGACTCAGCCTTACGTTGGGGCCAACGGTGACTTGTTTATTTTCATGGTTGATTTATACCGCAATTACCAGATTAGAAAGCAAACGGGGCATGACGCAGGTAGGGTCCATACCACCGATATTTTTTTACAAGCCTATGAGGACACTGTACTCGCCGTTCAAAATGTTTTAAACGCGGCTGAAAGCATGGGCTTAGGTGGGGTAATTTTAGGCTCAATCAATAACGACCCGGCCAAGTTAGTCGAAGTCTTGGACTTGCCTAAGTTAACCTACCCAGTTTTAGGCTTACAAGTTGGAGTCCCAGACCAAGCCCCCCAATTAAAACCACGTCTTCCCCTTGAATTTATCGCCTTTGGCAATGACTACCCCAAGGACTTTAAGGCAAGCGACCTCAAGGATTATGATGAAGTCGTTCAAACTTACTACGACTTGCGCGATGCCAACCGGCGGATAGATTCCTTTACTAACCAGGTTATTGGACCGAAGTTAAGCGTAGCATCTAAGAAACGTGACGAGCAAGTTAAGGTTTTAAAGGCCCAGGGCTTGTGTCTAGATTTTAACTAAAAAAGTGCTAGCAATCAATGACGGACAAGATTGATTGCTAGCACTTTTTTAAAGCTTTAGCTGTTATTTAATTAAGGCGTTAAAGTTTCCTCGCTGCTACTAGAGCTGGGGGTTAAACTGGCCTGGCTTGAAGAAGTCTGGCTGCTGCTAGTAACACTGGTTTGACTAGTTTGGCTACTAATCTGACTGCTGTTTGAGTTCAAACTGCTAGTGGCGCTAGAAGCACTGGCAGAGCTGAGTGAACTAGTTGCTGAGCTGGTGGTGGTGCTAGCAAAGCCGCCCAGGCTACTTGAACTTGACGCTGGGACGCTAAAGCTATCACTAGCATCGTCATCGTCTGCGGTTAGGTAGTAGTAAGTCTTACCGTTAATCACCTTAGTCGCAACGTCGCTAGGGCGGGCCCAGTCTTGGTTAGGCAGGCCTTGGGAAATGGCTTCGATTAGGTGGCGGTAAAATTCGATAGGTAACTGGCTTTGGGCCGGGGTTAGGTAGTGGTTAGGTTGGTAGGGGTTATCATACCCCATCCAAACGGAAACCGAAAAGTTTTTGGTGTAACCATTAAACCACGCGTCCATTAAGGCGTCACTAGGGAAGTTAGTAGTGACATCCGCCGGGTAAGCGTTGGTCCCGGTCTTGCCCGCCTGGTAGAAGTTAGGGATGCTGGCAGCCCGACCGGTCCCAGCTCCTGAGTAGATAACGTCTTTGAGCATGGCGGTAATCATGTAGGCGGTTGAAGCTTGCATGACCTGCTTTTTCTTGCTGGTAAACTTCCGCGTCTCACCGGCTGGCAAGACAATTTTGGTGATGTAACGCGGCTCATAGTAAGTTCCCCCGTTAGCAAAGGCAGCGTAGGCAGCCGCGTTTTGCAGGCTGGATGAAGGGAGGCCAATCCCGTTTTGGAGTTCCAAGTTGTTGGGGTAGGTGAAGCCCAACTGGCTAATGAAGTTTTGAGCCCGGGTGATTCCGACCGCCTCTAGGGCCCTAATAGCCGGAATGTTTCGTGACTGGATTAAGGCATCTTGCATGGTCATTTTACCTAGGTGGCGGTTATCGAAGTCATGCAACTCTTTATCAGTCCCAGCGTAGGTATAAGGACCATCGTCTAATTCGTGATAGGTCGGCCACTCCAGGTATTCGATGGCCGGAGCGTAGTCGAATAAAGGTTTAGCAGTCGAAGCGTTCGTCCGGCTGGTTTGGACGGCCCGGTTAAAGCCAAAGGTGACGTTATCAACCTTGCGGGCCCCAATCATCCCTAAGATAGCCCCGGTCTTAGGGTCGACTACACTGGCCCCAACTTGGAGCTGGTCATTAGGGTAGGCTAGCTCATTTGAATTGGCTAGCTGGTAAAGCTTAGTTTGGACCTGCATATCCAGGTTGGTATAGATTTTTAAATCACTCCGGTAAGGATCATAGCCAGCCTGCTTAGCGCTGCTTAAAACCTGTTTTAGGTAAGGGTCGGCTAAAATAGCCTTCTGGTTGGTTTGACTCTGAGCATGGCTAGCTTTAGGCACCAAGCCTGAGCTAATGTCTTCATTAATTGCCGCTAGGTAGGCTGGCTGACTAATTTTCTTGTTAGCCAACATGGCCTTTAAGACGGTGTTTCTCCGCTTGGTTGCCTTTTGCAAGTCGCTATAAGGGTTATAAGTCGAAGGGGCGTTGGGAATGCCCGCAATGGTTGCGGTCTGGGCTAGTGATAAGTCGGCCAAATCCTTACCGTAGTAGTATTTAGCCGCCGTTTGCATCCCGTAAATCCCGTTGCCCATAAAGACCTTGTTGACGTAAAACTTAAGGATGTCTGCCTTTGAGTACTGGTGGTCTAGCTGTAAGGCTAACCAGGCTTCCTGGGCCTTGCGTTTAAAGGTCTGATCAGATTTCTTGGTTGAAAAATAGGAGAGCTTGATTAGCTGTTGGTCTAAGGTACTGCCCCCCTGCAAGGCCCGGTCGGGGTGCTTTAAGTCGGCCACAGCTGCCCCTAAAATTCTGACTGGGTCTAAGCCGAAGTGCTTGTAAAAGTGGCGGTCTTCAATCGAAGTCACCGCGTCGGCTAGCTGGCTAGGGATTTCATTAGCCTTGACCGGTTGCCGCTTTTGCAGGCCCAGCGAAAAAATCTTCTGGCCTTGGCGATCGTAAATCGTAGTCGTCCCGCTACTGATTAGGTAGTTATTGTCTAAGGCAGGCGCTTGTCTAGCGTAAATAATAACTAAGCCGAGGACAAAGCAGATAAACACGATGGCTAAAAAGACCAGGCTGGCAATTAGGCGGCGGAGTCTTCCTTTCCAAGTAACCTTGCGCTTCCGCTTTTTAGGGCGCCTTTTTTTGACCGGCCGTTTTTTAGGTTGTGGCCGTCTTTTAGCCTGGCGTTGAGGTTTTTTTTCCATGATAAAAAATACTCCCATTAAAAGTCTGAATATACAGTAACACAAAAGCGCCCAAGAAAAAAGCTTGACAGCTGGAAAACGTTTTTTAGAAAAAAAGAAGTGGGTTTTTGCTTAAAAAAGTTTTTTTTTGACCGATTTAAATTATAGAGATGGATATTTAGGAGGAATTTTGATGGATTTTATGGTTGTTGTTGGGATCTTAATGGGGGTCATCGCCGTTTTAGGGGGGATGATCGTCAAGGGTGCCAACTTAATGGTTTTTGTTAACCCCGAAGCGTTACTAATTATTTTCGTGGGGATGTTTGCCGCCGTAATTAATTCCTACCCCTTAAGCGATATTAAGCGGATTCCCGGGATGTTTAAAGTTCTCTTTACTAACCGGGATTACAATCCAGTCGCTACGATTGAATCAATTGTAGAAATGTCTAATATCGCCCGCCGGGAAGGATTATTAGCGCTAGAGGAGCCGGTAAACCAAATCGAAAATGAATTTTTGAAGCGGGGCTTAGAAATGGTAGTTGATGGTATCGACGCCGAACAGATTGAAGAAATCATGTACACCGAAATCGAAGCAACTGAAGAAAGACACCATGCAGGTGCCGGCATCTTCAAGACCGCCGGGACGACTTCCCCAACCTTAGGGGTGTTGGGGGCTGTTATCGGTTTGATTGGGGCCTTAGGTGACTTAAGTGATGTCGATAAACTAGGGGAATCAATTTCTTCAGCCTTTGTGGCGACTTTATTAGGGATCTTCTTTGGGTACGTAATTATGATTCCGTTTAGTTCCCGTTTAGCCAGAAAGTCAGCAGAAGAAATTCAGGTAATGAATATTGCTTTAGAAGGTGTCTTGTATATTCAAGCTGGGCAATCGCCTAAGACCATCAAGCAAAAACTGTATTCAAAACTAGAACCAAAATTACGTCCAGAAGACGAAGAGTAGGAGTGATTGGAGATGAAAAGACGAAAGAAAAAGCGCGAGGAAGAAGAAGTCGGAGAAGGTTGGTTATTGCCTTACTCCGATATGATGACCTTACTATTATCCTTATTCATTGTGCTTTTCTCGATTGCCAAAGTGGACTCGCACAAGTTGCAACAGGTCTCAAGCGTCTTTAGTCAGATCCTTTCTAGTACAGGTTCAACCACGATTGCGACTAGTCAAGAGACGGCCATTGATAATGTGATTGACCTGGGGGATACCCCGAAAAAAGGTAAGGGGGGCGCACCTAACGTTAAAGGTGAAGCCAATGTTAAAAGCCAGGCTAACGTCAACACGATTAGCCAGGCGGAAAAAGCCGAGGCCCGCTTGCAAGCGGAAATGCAACAAAAGCAAACCTTTAACCAGGTTACCCAGGAGGTCAAAGATGAGCTGGCCCAGGCTGGGATTCAAGGTAATTCGACTGTAAAGCAGGAAAAAGATGGGATTCATATTAACTTGGATTCTAACATCCTCTTTGATTCGGGGAGTGCTGAGCTATCTGACCAGGTCCAAGCCGCTTTAAAAAAGCTGGTACCAACCTTAAAAAAGGTGCACACCTACCCCGTAATCATTGCCGGACATACCGACAACGTACCGATGGCTCATACTTGGCGCTACGCCTCTAACTGGGAGCTAAGTTCTGCGCGGGCAATTTCGGTCATGCATTTCTTCGTTAACAACGGGGCCTTCAATGAAGACGGGGTCTCGGTAGAAGCCTTTGCTGACACCAAGCCGGTTGCAAGTAACGATACCGCCGCCGGCCGGGCTAAGAACCGCCGGGTTGAAATTATCATTCAAAAAGCAAAAGACCAGTCCTAAAAGACAAGACGATATCCATCTAGATTATAAGTATTGAGAAGGAGAATAGTTGATGAATACTAAGGGCACCAAGAGTGTGGGGAGAATTATTATTGCCATCTTAATGGCGGTTTCCTTGCTGTCAATCATTATTCTGACAGCCGGAACTTACAAGAGCACTAAAGACTTACTGATTCAAAGAAATCAGCTGTCAGAAGAAAGTGCCGTAACGGTAGTTAACGATGAGGCCACTAACTTACGCCTCTCTGCCTTTAAAAAGGCTAAGGATATTCGTAAAAACGCGCTGTTTAACGGCGATTCTTACGATTTAGACCAGATTCAAAAGTTTATGGACAGCAACCAAACCGGGAATGACCGGATTGTCGGGGTCTACTTTAGTAATGACCAAGGGAAAATGATTTCTGGTTTACGAGAGATGCCTAAGAACATGGATACGCGGACAAGACCTTGGTATAAGGGGGCTGTTGCCCAAGAAGGAACTGTTTACTGGTCCAAGCCTTACAAGGATATTGCCAGTGGCCAATACGTTGCCACTGCTTCGTTAGCTTTTAGAAACAAAGCTAACCAACTAGGGGTGATTGGGGTCGACATTTCCTTTAGTGCGATTAACAATACCATCAAGCATTTAAGCATCGGTCGGACTGGGTCTGTGACGATGATGACCCGCCAAGGGGACGTTATGTCTTCCGAAGGGAAGGGCAAGAAGTACCAAGATGGGACAAACATCGCTAATTCCGAAGTTTACCAAGCAATTAAAAACTCACCTAAGTTATCAGGTTTTGTTCAACTAAAGGATGGTAATAAGGTATCAGCAGTTTACTTTAACAAGATTAGAGCTAACTCAACATTGTGGACCTTTGCCTTTGTGGATAAAGACGATTTAGCTGTAGAAACCCGAGCTTTAATCAGAAACTCAGCAATCTTAGTTGTCGTTATGTTAATAGTGGTCTTTGCCATTTCCTTCTTCTTAACTAAACAGATTAAGGGAATACTTGACAAGTTTGGCTCCTTCTTTGACAAGGCGTCTAAGGGTCAGTTGGCTAAGATTCCAAGTATTAAGGCCGGCCACAAGGCTAGTTTAGTTGATAAGTTTACCAACCCGGATGCAAATGGCTATGAATTTAACCGACTAGCGGTTAGCTACAACCAAGTGGTTGATGGGATTAGCGCCATGGTTCATAGTTTGCAATCTGAAAGTCAACGGGTAGATGAAATGGCCGCTTCTCTTTTAGAACTTTCCCAACAAACTAGCAAGGCGACCGAAGAAGTTTCCCAAACGATTACTGGGATTGCCGAAGTCACGAGTACCCAAGCGGCTGAAACCGCCCACGGGGTTGATCAGCTTCACAAGTTGGCGGAAACAATTAACGACATGCGCCAAAGCATCGTGCAATTACACGACCAAACTAACGATTCCAGCGCCCTAAACCAAGAAAACATGGACACCATGGACAAGGTTCACGCTAACTGGAACAACGAATTAGCAGAGATGAAGCAGTTGATGGAAAGTGTTAATGACATGAGCGCTAACGTCCAAAACATCAACCAAATCATCAATGTCATTAACGATATTTCCCGCCAAACTAACCTGTTAGCACTTAACGCTTCGATTGAAGCCGCTAGTGCCGGGGAAGCCGGGAAAGGCTTTGCCGTGGTGGCCGCTGAAATCCGCAAGTTGGCCGAACAAAGTAAGGAATCGACGGCTGAAATCGAAAAGATTATCGAAACTATTCGTCAAAAATCAGACGAAATGGTGGCCCAAACTAATAACTCAATTGAGGGTGGACAAAAGCAAACCGACTTAATCCTCTCTGCAATTAAGTCAACCACTGCTGTTTACCAAGGTAATAACCAAATGACTACTGAAGTTAACACCTTAGATACAGCTAGTGCAAGCATTGAAAAGGCGCAAGAACAAGTCTTGTCCAACCTGGAAAATATTTCCGCTTCTACCCAAGAAAACGCAGCCGGGACCGAAGAAGTTTCTGCTAACTCCGAAGAAGTCCTCGCTACGATTGAAGAATTTACTGGCCACGTAGCCGATTTAGCTAACATTGCTAAGGAATTACGCAAAGAAACAAATAAATTTAAAATTTTAGACTAAACTAAACAACCAAAATAAGATAGAAAAAAGGCACTGAAGATTTCAAATCTTCAGTGCCTTTTAATTAATACCAATTATGGCTAAGCCAGTGTTCCTTAGCCTTAACCCAGGAACCATAGCGGTTATGAACGTAGTTATTAGCGGTTTTTTCTTGGTTAGCTGGAGATAGGTCGCCCTTGAGGTAGGCGAGGTCTAACTGATACTTACCATAGTATTTTCCGTTTTTCGCCGTGTAACTGCCACTTGATTCGTGGGCGGCAATCCAAGCACGAGCTTCTTCTTCGGCCTGGCTAGCCAGGCTAGGTACGGTTGAATTAGCCTGGCTGGTAGTTGCATTAGCCACCGTAGTCACGGTGCTAGCCTGACTTTGGTTAGCCTGCACTGGAGTGCTTGCTTGGCTTGAACTTAAGTTGATGACCTGGCCAGGGTAGATCAAGTCAGGGTTTGTAATGTGATTGACTTTGACTAGCTGTTCCGTGGTTAAATTGTGGTCGGCAGCAATCTGGCTTAAGGTGTCGCCTGCCTTGACCGTCACCTGGGCTTGGTTAAGCTGCTGGCTAAAAGCAACTTGCTGGCTGCTTAAATCTTTTTTAAGCGCCGAGTTAGGAAACAGGCCGGTGATTGTTGCCAACTGACTTGCTGAAACTTGCACGCAAAAATTCCTCCTTTTGGCTACCAATTATAAGCCAAATGCTCAGAAAAAAATAGGACAAAATTTTTTCTTAATCCCGCCGGGTCCGTTGGTAAAAGAAGCCGGCCGAAAAAAGGGCAAAAGCTGCCGCTAGCAGGGAATAAAGCCAACTGGTGGCGCTATGGTGCTTTTCTTTTTTAGCAAACTTAGCCTGAGGGGCGGTATAGCTAGCTAGCTTACCGTCGCCTTTAGTTTGACTGGCACTAGGCTTTTTAGTCTGGGCTGCCTTGGTTTGCTTAGCCACGGGGAGCGGCGTTGTGGGGCTAGCTTGGACTTGGTAGTTGGGCTGGCTAAAGCTGATTTGCTTTGGACTAGGTGGAAAGCTGACGCTGGTTCTTTGCTTAGCCGTCCGTAAGGTAAGTGGTTGTGAAGTTAGGTGTTGCTGGCTGGTTTTTAACTGGTTAGTCAAGTTGGTAACGGTAGTTTGTTCTTGACTAATTAAGCTAGCTAATGTGCTGTGAAACCGAGCTACCAACTGGACTTGCTTAGCTTCTAGTTGGTTTAACTGGCTAGTAAGTAAGTTAAGCTGGGCCATCATGGTCGCTAACTCTTCTTTAAGGTTAGCTAATTTGGCGGCTAGCTCGGTTAAATTAGCCTCCAAGTTTGCTTGGGTCTTGGTTAGCTCAGCTAGCTGGTCAGTAATTTGCGCAAGCTTAGCGGTCAGCTCAGCTATTCTGGCTGTTAATTCATCTGGCTGGGCGCTTGCATTTGCTAACTGTTCCTTAAGGTCAGCTAGTTCCTGGGTCAACTCAGCTTTGTTAGCACTTAAGTCTTGGAGTTGGAGCTTGACGGCGGCTAAGTGGTCGTTAAGTTGGGCTTGGTTGACTAAAGTTTGGTCTAAGTCGGTTTGCTTAGCAGCTAGCTGGGTCTTTAGCACGCCAATTTGCTTAGTTAAATTGGTGATGGCCTGGCTGGTTGTTAGCCACTCTTGGTAAGTTGCTTGTAAGCTAGGGTAAGCTACCCCGGGATCTAATAAGCCTTGGGTTTGGCTTAGTCTTGTTTGAAAGCTAGTCAAAAAACTTAGCCGCTGTTGGTGAGCGTTAAGATTTTGACTAATGGTTTGCTTAAGTGGACTAGCAAGCACCGTGGTTGGTAGGGCTAACAATAACAACCCAGCCCCACCCAAATAGGCTTTAGTCTGCATAAAAATTCCTCCCTAAAAGTCAATAAATTAATAATAAAATAAAGCGGAAACAAAAAGCAAACCAAAAACGTTTACACAAACTTAAGTTCTAAAATAATGTATATACAAATGTCAAAAAATACAAAAATATTAAAAGCTAAAATAACTAAAATATATTAATGTATATAATTATTTTTTGGATAATATCTGCTACATAAACTTTTATTTAATTAGTTTAGTAAAAAAATAACCCGATTAACCCCTTATGAAATCAAGGATTATCCGGATAAATCAAAAGCAAAAGCTTAAACCTATTTCTAACTATACTAATGGTAATGATAATTTAATTATTGTCAATAAAAAGATTGATTTTGCGCTAAGATTTTTATTGTAAAACCCAACTTTCTTGTATATACTGAAAATATAACGGGGACTTAGAAAAATAACCAAATAACTAAAAACTGTTTAGCTTTTGGTTGGTAAGAAAGGTGGGATTAAATGGTCGCAAGCGAGAGCACTTATAGCTTATTAAGACAAGCAATGGCTGTTTCTAATCAGCGGGCAAGCTTGATTTCCTCAAACATTGCTAACGTCAACACGGCTAATTACAAGGCAAAACAGATTGTCTTTGAAAGCCAGCTGGCCGATGCCACCCAAGGTTTAGCCTTAAACCGGACCCATAAGGCGCATATGGGTTACCTAGGGGCAAGCCAAGGAGCTTATGTAACTGCTAATAATACCGGCGCAGTTAAGGAAAATGGAAATAATGTCGACCTGGATAGTGAGATGGTTAACCAAGCGATGAACACTATCTACTACGAAGCTTTAGAAAAGCAAATTTCAGGCCGACTATCAATGCGCAATTACGTAATTAACAATTAAGGAGTTATTTAAGTGAGTATTTTTAATGGATTACAAATTAATGCTAGCGGGCTAGCCCTCGAACGCTTGAAACTAGACACGGTTTCGACTAACATCGCTAACTTAAATACTAACCAGACGAGAAACTCGGCTGCCTACCATGCTAAGTCGGTGGTTTTTTCCGAGAATATGAAAACAAGTCTTAATAACGGGCCGACATCTTCAGGGGTTAAGGTGCTAGGGATTGATGAAAACCTGGACCGTAACCTAAAGTATGATCCAACTAATGAAGTGGCTGACGCTAATGGTTACGTAGAGCAATCAAACGTTAACCTCTCAGACGAAATGGTTAATATGATTCAAGCGATGCGGACTTATGAAGCCAATGTGTCTGCACAAGAGGCCAATAAATCGATTTTGACTAAGGCCCTTGCAATTTCGAAGAATTAGGGAGGAATAAGCGATGAATCTTGGAGCAATCGATCCAAGTTTGGCGGCCTACCAGGCTAATTTAGGCCAGAGTTTAGGTTTAACTAAGGAGCAAGCAACTAGTGCCAAGCAAACCTTCAGTGACTACTTGGATAAGTCAATGGCCAGTCTAAACCAGTCGATGGCCGTAGTTAACGACGGAACTAAGGACCTTGTTTCCGGAAAGGCCGAAGACTTGGGCCAAATCATGGTAAACATGACCGAAGCTCAGTTGAACTTACAAACGGCGGTTCAGGTTAGAAATAAGGTTATTACAGCCTACAACGATCTTAAAGAAATGCAATTTTAGTTGACCGGGAGGATATGTAAGTGGATAAAGTGAAAGATAGCTTGGCTAACCTCGGGCAACGGTGGCGTGACTTAAGTCGCCTGGCACGGATTGCAATTATTTTAGGTTTGGTTAGTCTCCTGACGGTTGGGGGGATTATCTACTACCTCCAGACTAAGGTTGACTACGGGGTTTTATTTTCTAACCTCAGTCAGGCGGACGCTGGCAAAATTACCGAACAGTTAGAAAAAGAAAACGTGGCCTATAAGTTGGCCGACAATGGCTCAACCATCTTAGTTGATAAAACAAAGATTGACCAAGAACGAATTAACCTGGCGATGAATAATGATTTGCCTAACACGTCTAAGGGCTTTGATTTGTTTGATTCGACTAGCGTAATGACGACCGACCAGGATAGAAAAATTCTCTACCAACGGGCCTTACAAGGGGAATTGCAAAACGCAATTCAATCCTTAGACGCCGTTTCAGCCGCCAAGGTCATCTTGGTAATGCCAAATAATAGTAGCGTCTTTAGTGATAGCAGTGACAATAACAAAGCTAAGGCCTCAATAACCTTGACCTTGAAAAACGGCACGATTTCTAACCAAGCCGTTAGGGGGATTGTTTCCTTAACGACTGGTGCCGTTAACGGCTTAAGTCCTAGCAACGTGAAGGTAGTTGACTCGAACGGAAACGTCTTAAATTCCGATACGGCTAGCGGAGACGATAATACGGGTGGCAGCTCTAAATACATTGCCATGCAAAACAAATACGCTAGTCAGTTAGAAAAGAAGATCAGAAGCTTGTTACAACCAACTTTAGGCGACACGAGCTTTACCGTTTCGGTTAACGCTAGTTTGGATTTTAACGCGGTTGAAAATAAGACGACGACCTATGCTAACCCGCAGGTTCGTTCGGAAGCAACCGCGGCCGGTGGGGATGCCGCTACGGTTTCATCAGCTCAGACCGCTAATGAAGCCAGCAACGTAGCTAACGTTACTAACCAACAAAATGGCAATAACGCTAGCTCCTCTGCTAGCTATAGTCATACTCAAAATAACGAGTTAGACACGAGTGTGACTAAGACAATCCAGGCTCCCGGCACGGTTAAACGGCTGACGACTTCTGTCTTAGTTAACCGGCGCTTGAGTCGGAAGAACCGGGCTGACATTACCCGGGCAGTGCAAGCAGCCATTGGCTTTGATGCTGGCCGCGGGGACGCGATTGTTGTGCAGGGAATGACCTTAAATAACAAGCGTAAAACAACGGCGAGACCTAAGGCCACGACCGATAACAAATCCTTCCCATGGTTATACCTAGGAATTGGGGGCGTTATTTTAGCCCTAGTTATCGGCGGACTAACCTTCTTTATGATTAGACGCCGGCGGGCCGCTGAAGAAGAATACTATGACGATGATTACGATGTCGATGTCAGTGACGAAGAAACACCGGCAACTACTGAACAGGCGGATGAAGTTGAAACACCAGCACCAAGTCCAGTGGTCGAAGAGCCTAAGGTTTCACCAGAAGTTCAAAAACAACTTGACAGGGATGAACGGGCTCGCAATTACGCTATGGAAAATCCTGAGGTTGCTGCCGACTTAATCAAGGCCTGGATGAAGGATGAAACTAACCGCAAGGCAAAGAGAGGAGGTAAATAATGGCAGAGATGGACGGCTTTAAAAAAGCGGCAATTTTGATGATTTCATTGGGGACGGAAACCTCTTCGCGGGTCATGAAGCACTTACCGGCTGACGTGATTCAAAAGGTCAGTTACGAAATTGCTAACACGGATGTGGTTAGTCCTGAAGAAAAAGACCAAGTATTAAACGACTTTGTTAATACCGCCCAAGCCCGACAATACGTCTTGGATGGGGGGATTGACTACGCTAAAAACGTTTTAAAACAGGCTTTAGGTCCCCAAAAAGCCAAGGAAGTCATTGATTTACTCACGCAGATTCAATACCGGGAGCGGCCTTTCAATATCGCTCGTAAGGCGGATGAACAGCAGCTAGTCAACCTCTTGTTAGATGAACATCCGCAAACCATCGCCTTGGTTTTATGTTACATTCAACCTGATAAGGCGGCGCGGGTTTTATCCGAGTTTCCCAAGGAATTACAGGTCGATGTGGCCGAAAGAATCGGGACGATTTCTTCAACCTCACCTAAGATTATTCACCGCATTGAAAAGGTGATGGAAAGTAAGTTCTCAACTTTAATCGAAAACGACTCCGAAAAGGTTGGGGGTGTCAAGGCCTTGGTAGATATCTTAAACTCTGCCAGCCGGAGCACCGAAAAATCTATCCTGGGCGACTTGGAAAAGACCCAGCCTACTTTGGCCGGCGAAGTCAAAGCCAGCCTGTTTACCTTCGAAGATATCGTTACCTTGGACAAGATGGACGTTCAAAAGGTATTACGCGATGTGGCCAACGATGTCTTAGCCTTAGCGCTTAAAGGTTCTAATGATGACATTAAGAACTTCATCTACGAAAACCTTTCTAACCGGGCAGTTGATAACTTGAAAGAAGAACTCGAATTCATGGGTCCAACCCGCTTGTCTGCTGTTGAAGAAGCCCAACAAGAAATTGTGGGGGTTATTCGCAAGTTAGACGAAGCCGGTGAGATCTACATCGGAAGAGGTGAGGAGGATGCCGTTGTATAACAACGTGGTTAAGCAAGGCGCACTCTTAAATGGCAAGAAAGCTCCGATTGTAACGGCCCAGCCTAAAAAGCCCCCCCAGCAAGCCGATTTGTTGGCTGACGGCAACCTTACTCCGGAGGAGTTAGAGCTAAAGCGCCAGTCTAAACGCCAGGAAGCTAAGCTCAACCAACTCCGCAGTGAAATTATTAGCCAAGCTCAGGCTGAAGCCCAGCAAATTAAAGACCAAGCCCACCAGGATGGTTTTGAAAGTGGGCAAAAAGCGGGCTATGAGGCTGGTTACCAGGAGGGCTTAACCGAGGGTAACAAGGTTGCTAGCGAAATTGTTAACCAGGCCCAGGCTAATTTAGAGGCTGCTAATAAAGAAGTGAAAGACTTCGTTCAAACTGAAAAGCAGGCCATCATCAACTACGGGATTAAGATTGCGGAAGTGTTACTCAAATCAGAACTTAAGGCTGATTCAAGTAAAATCTTGGCCTTGCTCGAGCCGATTTTGTTTGAACTAGAAAAGCCCGACCAGGTGATTATTGTTAAGGCTCACAGCCGTTATCACCAGGATTTAAACCAGCGCTTGGAAATTATGAAGCAAAATAGTAACGTCCGCTATGCCATCCTGGATGACAATAGCCTCGGAATTGATAAGGTTGTGGTCGAATCGGATGAAGCCTTGTTAACCTTAGACATTCATGAAGAGTTGGAGAATTACTTTAAAGCATTAATTGAGAAGGAACAAAATGAAAATTGATTTTGACGAATTAACTAACGAGGCCCGCCTCCACCGTTTTTATTCTAAGTACGGTAAGGTTGCCGAGGTGGTCGGTTTGATTATCAAGGCCACCGGCTTAGAGGTTTTTGTGGGGGAGATTTGCGAAGTGCAGGTTAAAAACTCCCACAAGGTCGCGCTAACAGAGGTAGTGGGCTTTGTTAAGGATACGGTCTTATTGATGCCACTCGATAACCTAGAAGGCATCGGGCCTGGTTGTATAGTCAGGGCGACTAAGAAGACACTGCAAGTCAAGGTGAGTGATGGTTTACTTGGCCATACCTTAGATGGCTTAGGCCGCCCCTTTGATCTAAGTGATGTCGATACAAGTTCTTTAGTCGATTATCCGGTTATGCAAGATTCGCCAGATCCCTTTAGGCGCCAGCCCATCGCTAACATCATGAGTACCGGGATTCGGGCCATCGACGGCTTACTAACCGTTGGTGAGGGTCAGCGGATTGGGATTTTTGCCGGAAGTGGGGTGGGGAAATCTACCCTGCTAGGGATGATTGCTAAATACTGCCAGGCCGATGTGATTGTGGTCGGCTTGATTGGTGAACGGGGCCGCGAAGTCTTGGAATTTATCCAAAAAGACCTAGGGGAAGGTTACCAAAAGTCAGTGGTCGTCTGTGCGACCTCCGATATGCCGCCGTTAGTTAGGTTAAAGGGAGCTCACACAGCGACTGCGATTGCGGAGTATTTCCGTGACCAAGGTAAAAAGGTGGTCTTGATGATGGATTCCGTTACCCGCTTTGCCATGGCCCAACGTGAAATTGGCCTGTCGATTGGCGAACCACCGACTACCAAGGGTTACACCCCCTCTGTTTTTGCCGAGTTACCCAAGTTGCTTGAACGAAGCGGGATGTCTGATAAGGGGTCAATTACCGCCTTTTATACGGTCCTAGTCGATGGCGATGACATGAACGAGCCGATTGCCGACGCGGTCCGGGGGATTTTAGACGGGCACATCATCTTATCACGTAAGATTGCGGCCCAAAACCACTACCCGGCCATCGATGTTCAAACCAGTCTTAGCCGGTTGATGAAGGGGTTAGTCAGTGAGCAGCAGAGTAAGGATGCCAGTGCCCTGCGCGAAAACTTAGCCGCCTATGCGGACGCCAAGGATTTGATTGACATTGGGGCCTATAAAAATGGCTCTAACGCGGTCACCGACTTTGCCATTAAAGTTCACCACCCGATTGATAGTTTCTTGAAACAAGAAGTTAGCGAGTACTCAAGTTATGAAGAAACCGTCACGAAGTTGCACCAGTTATTTGATCAGACGTCAGTCTTATAAGCATAGAGGGGAATCGGAATGGAAAAATTTCAGTTTTCTTTAGAAAAAGTTTTAACCTACCGGCAACAATTAGAGCAAGAAGCTAAGCTTGAATTTGCGGCGGTTCAACGACAAGTCAACGAGCGCGAAGCCAAGTTAGACCAGATTGCTAAGGAACGAGCGCAAATGCTAACTGTCCCTGAACAAACATTGGGGCGCATGCAAGTCCAGCACCGCTACTTGGCCCAACTTGAACAGGTCAGTAGTGAATTAAAGCTTGAAGTTGACCAACTGCAAGGTAAGCTGGACCAGGCTTTGGATGGCTATGTTAAAGCCCAACAACAACGCAAGGTAATCGAAAAGCTCCGGGCTAAAAAGGAAGCCGAGTATCAGCAAGCGTTCCGGCAAGCTGAACAAAAACAGCTAGATGATCTAGCTAACCGCAAGCAATTAATCAGTTAAGGAGGTGAGTTAATGCTAAAAAATATCCCCCTAAATGTTGCTAACCAAACTTTAGGGACGACAGGTAATGACGACCAGACTACCCCGCTGGTAACCAGTGAGCAGGTCTTGGACTTTAGTAAGTTACTGGCCCAAGTAACAACTGAAACAAAGCCAGTGTCGTCACCGTTAGAAGAAACAACTAACCAGCAACAAGCCTTAGATCAAGCCCAAGTAAAAGATGCACTAGCGCCTAAGGAAGTTGAGGTGGTACCACTAGCCAGTTTAACTAATGCTAAGACTAACGCCCAGTTAGAGTTAGAAGAACTAGGGCAAAAGCAGGCTGCAGTTGAAAAACAGTTACCAGCCGCTACGACTAATGACCAAGTGAAGCCAGTTAAGGTGGCAGTTACAATTGCTGGTAAACAAGCGGACCTTCAGCCAGTTGATTTAGGGCAAAAGCCAACTACGCAGCTAAGAGAGCAACCGTTAGCCGTTCAGTTAGAGGCTGAGCCAGTTCAACCTGACTTAAAGCTAAAGCCTAATTTAACGGCCGTAAAGGTTAAGCAAAGTCTGACTAAAATAAGTGGTCAGGCTGATGAGCAAGTTGACTTGGGGCAGTTAGCCCTCTTAACTAGTGCAGCCTTTAAGGAAAACCTAGCGGTTGCTAATGGTCAGACTAATCTGAAAATTAACCTGCCTAGTCAAGTTCAAGAAATTAGCTTAACCACCGGCCAAACTAAGGAATTGGACAGCCTGGCTAATAAAATCGTCGCGGGCTTAAAGAGTGAAAATTTGAACGACCACAAGACCTTAACTCTGCAGATTAAACCAGAAAAGCTAGGGAAGATGGAAGTTAAATTTAAGGCGACAGCTGAGAACTTTACACTTGAATTTAAGGTAGAAACTAAGGAAACTAAGGCCATCTTAGAAGCTGTTTCAGATAAATTACAAAAGATTATTGATAAGCAGCTGAGTCCGACTTTTAGTCAGGCCTTGAACCTGCAAGCTCCAAGCGAAGTTTTAAAGGTTAGTCCAAGCCAAACTGCCAGTGAGATGACTTTGGGTCAATTTGACTTTGACCAGGGTCAATCACAACAACGGCAATTTGGTCAAACACACCAGGCTAAAAAAGCAAGTCCCAAGCAAGCCGTAACTTTGGTAGAAGATAGTCCTGCTAATCCCCAAGTTACTGGTCAGGTTAGCATTTTAGTTTAGTAAATAATAGAGGAGAAAGTTATGGATGTTGCTAATTTAAGTGATGCGGTAGCTTCATTAGCTACTAATCCTAATTTAAAATCGGCAAGCCAACAAGCACTTGCCAAGAGCAATTCTAAGTTAGATATGGAAGCCTTCTTAAAAATTATGGCTGCTTCGATGAGTAATCCTTCCTTTAGTGGGGATTCATCTTCTGGCGGTGCTAGCGGGGCGACCGATTACGTTTCCCAGTTAGCTCAGTTTTCAGTCTTACAAGAGCTAACCGACTTAGAAACAACCATTGCTCAATCAGCTGCCATTCAGCAGCAACAACAAGCCTTTGCCCTGATGGGTAAGGAGGTAATGCTAAATGACGGTCAAGGCTCAACAATCGAGGGCACTGTTAGTGGTGTTCAATTTTCAAAGGGTTATGCCAAGTTAATGGTTAATGGTCAAGCCTACTCAATGGGGAATTTAATCCAAGTAGGCGATGCCAAGTAAATTATAGTAAATAATTAATAGTAGAGGAGATATTAATTTATGTTACGTTCACTTTTCTCAGGTGTTAGTGGGATGAAAAACCTACAAACCGATTTAGATATTGTCGCTAATAACATTGCTAACGTTAATACGACCGGGTTTAAATCCAGTCGGGTTCACTTTGCAGATACTTTTAGCCAAACAGTTGCTTCTGCATCAGCACCAACTCGGGGTAACGGGGGGACTAACGCTAAGCAAGTCGGTTTAGGGGATCAAGTTGCTTCGATTGATACCAACATGACATCTGGGTCAACCCAATCTACTGGGATTGCCACTGACTTTTACATTACTGGTAGTGGCTTCTTTATGGCTAAGGATGCTAGTTCCGGGCAAACTTACTTTACCCGTGACGGGGCTTTCCAACGTGATAGTGCTGGTAACTTGGTTAACAGTAATGGTTATTTAATTCAAGGGGTTAATACGGTGGCTAACCCAATCTTATATGCTAACTATAACGAAAATAGTTTAACAACCCCAACAACAGTTAATGCCACTCAAGGGATTACAATTCCCCCAACTTTGACCTACCAAGGCCAAAATTATAGTTTTAATAGTTTCTCCGTTGATAGCAACGGGGTGGTAACTGGTGAATACAAGAATACCACTAATACTGATGCCGACGCCCAAAAGTTTGTTTTAGGGAAATTTTCACTTGCAACCTTCAACAACGCGGCCGGGTTAGAAAAGCAAGGAAACAACTTGTATTCAGCTTCTAATAACTCAGGGACACCAATTGTTGGTGACGTTGGTCAAAACGGGGCCGGAACCGTTCAATCCGGGGCCTTGGAAATGTCAAACGTTGACTTATCAACTGAATTTACCAATATGATCATCGCTAACCGGGCTTACCAAGCCAACGCGCGGATTATCACTACTTCAGATGATATCTTGCAAGAATTAGTTAACCTTAAGAAATAATTAGGGGTGGACGCTTGTGATTAGATTGACCAGTTTTAAGGGGAAGACATTTTATTTAAATCCTGACCTCTTATATAGAATTGACGAAACACCGGACACTGTTTTGACCTTGACAGACGGTAAGAACTTGATTGTTAAGGAGACTGCTAGTGAGGTGGTAGCTTTAATCATCACTTACCGGCAGAAAATTTACCGCCAACCGGTAACTAATTTAGTGGAAAAAGTAGGGGATTAAAATGGCAAAAAATGCACCAAAAACAGAGGAACAACCGGAAGCAACACCAAAGAAAAAGGGGAATAAGCTAGTTTTGATTCTGGCCTTCATTTTATTAGCAGCCGCTTTTGGTTTTGGGGGCTCATACCTAGCAAACAAGTATATCCTGCCTAAAAAGGCGGAGGCTGCTAAAAATGACAAGACAACCATCTCTAAGGATGAAGTGTTAGTTCCAATTTCTAAGTTTGTGGTTAACCTTTCGGGCAATAACAACAATAACTATCAATACATTCGCTTAAAGGTATCTTGCCTGGTAGCCGACAAGGATGCAAGCGAAAACTTAACTAAGTCAATGCCCCTAGTTCGCGACAGCATCATCAGCGTGCTTAATTCTAAGACGGCCAATGACTTGTTAGACGCTAACGAGGGGATTAATAATTTAAAGACGGCTATCAAAGATAAAATCAACCAGGAATATGGGCAAACGATTGTTAAACAGGTTTATATAACGGATTTAGTAATTCAATAAGTTAGAGGGGTCAGTAAATGGAAATGGCGTTAGCAGTAGTTAGGTTAATTATTGGACTAGCGGTGGTCATCTTTTTAATTAACGTTTTAATGCGCTATTTAAATAAGTATACCACCCAAAATAATGACAGCTTGCGGCTGGTTTTGCGGGTAGCCCTTTCTAAAAATCTTAGCTTAGGAATCGTTGAGATTTTAGGGGCTTACTACGTGGTCAGCATGTCTGAGCAAAAGTTAGAAATTATTCGCCAGCTAGACGCTGAGGAAATCGAGCAACTAGAAGCTAACCTAGCCCAAAAGCAGGCGGCAAACGAACAGCAGGTAGAAAAGTTCAAAGAAATTTTTACTAAGGCCAAGTTAACGGTCAGAAAGGATCATAAGGATGATGAAGATTAAGGCGCGTCCAAGCAAGGTTTACCTCCTAGCGCTTGGACTTAGTTTAGGTTTGTTACTGATGGGGCTTTTTCCTGAGGCCATCCACGCGGTAACGACTAACGAACTATCGTCTGAACTAAATAAGGCTTTAGGTGGTACCAGTGACACCAAGACGACGATTAACACCTTCGTCATGCTGACCCTTTTGTCTTTTTTACCGATTGTTTTGGTAATGACGACTTCGTTTACCAGAATCATCATGGTCTTATCCTTTACCCGGTCGGCTTTGGGGACGCAAACCAACCCGCCTAACCAGGTGCTAATGGGCTTGGCCTTGTTTTTGACTCTCTTTACGATGAAAACTACCTACACTAATATCTACCAGGACGCATACAAGCCCTATACTGAAAATAAAATTTCGCAAACCACGGCCTTGAGTCGGGCGGAAGGCGAGATGAAAAAATTCATGTATAAGCAAACCCGCTCCAAGGATATTAAGTTGTTTTTAGACTTGGCCAAAGACAAGCACCGCTACCGCAAGGCCCAGGACCTGCCCTTGGTCAGCTTGGTTCCAGCCTTCGTAATTTCCGAGATGAAAACGGCCTTTAGCATCGGCTTTTTGATTTACATTCCCTTTTTGATTATCGACATGGTGGTCTCCAGTATCTTGATGTCGATGGGGATGATGATGTTATCACCGGTAATGATTTCACTACCGTTTAAGTTACTGTTATTTGTCCTAGTCGACGGTTGGTATTTGTTGGTCCAGTCACTAGTGGCAGGATTTCATTAGGAAAGAAAGGAGTAGGCGATGACAATTTCACTCGTGTTAACACTGATTCGGGAGGCATCACTAAGGATTTTAGTGGTTTCCGGTCCGGCCTTAATCGTCTCGATGATTGTCGGCTTGATTATTTCAATTTTTCAGGCCACCACGCAAATCCAGGAGCAAACCTTAACCTTTGTGCCGAAGTTATTTGCAATTTTTATAACAATCATCCTGGCAGGCAACTTCATGATTACGGTCTTGCTGGAATTTACCCGGTACGTGTTTCGGATGATCAGTCAGCTTTAAGAAGATGGACTTTGTACAAATATTAGGCTTGATTTTGTGTCGGATTTCGGCCTTCATCGTCTTAGCCCCCTTGTTTTCTGAACGGGGCTTTCCCAGGATGGCCAAGTTAATCGTGGCTGTCTGTCTGACCGTGGCTGCCTTTCCAGAGGTTACGACTAGTTACCGGGCAGTCTCGGGTGGCTTGTATTTACTGTTGGCTTTAAAGGAAAGCTTGTTTGGAATGGTGATGGGTTATATCAGTAAGCTCGTCTTTGACGCGGTCACCATGTCCGGGGTCTTCATTGACTTTCAAACCGGCCTTACGATGGCCCAGGCCTATGACCCGACCTTTCAGGTACAAAATTCGACCTACGGGAAAATTTATAACTGGATGGCAATTATGGTCTTTTTTGCCTTAAACCTTCACTTATTAATGATTAAAGGGGTTATGTATTCCTTTGAGATGATTCCCTTAGGGACGGCCAACATTTTAACCGGGTCGGTGATTGAAGGGATTGTCAAACTGTTTGTTAAAGCCTTTGCGATGGCAATCAGTTTAGCGGCCCCTTTGGTAGTGGCGGTCTTGGTGGTCGACGTTGTCTTAGGGGTAATCGCGCGGACCATCCCACAAATTAATGTCTTGTTATTGGGGATGTCAATCAAAACGATTGTGGCCTTAATTTTGTTTTTACTGGCCCTCCCTAACGTCGTTGACTTTTTACAGGCCAACTTACCGGCGGCCTATACCAACATTGTCGATTTAGTCAAAGCTTTAAAAGGACGGTGAGTAAGTGAATAACGATAAGTCTGATAAGACCGAAAAGCCCACCCCCAGACGGATTCGGGAGGCGCGCAAGGAAGGCCAGGTTGCCAAGAGTCAAGATTTAGGCGCAGCCGCCGTCCTCTTGGGCTTAGCCGGCTTCTTCATTCCGGCCTGGCAGTTTGTTATTCAAAACTACCTGCCCTACATGGTGGCTTCGCTGCAAAACCTAACCATTTACCAAGCGCAGATGAATGACCTACCTAAGGTGGCTGTACAAGCAATTTGGCTGGTGGTTTTGGGTTCGTTGCCCTTTATGGCGATTTCTCTAGGGATTGGTCTTTTTATCAACCTCGTTCAAACCCGGCTTAATTTCAGTGTCAAGGCCATAAAGCCGGACTTTAAAAAACTCAACCCGCTAACCGGGGTTAAAAATATGTTTTCCATGCAGGCCTTGATGAACCTGGCTAAAACAATTGCCAAGTTAGCCGTGATTGTTTACCTCTGTGTTAAAAAGTACCAGGCGGCAATTTCGACAATCGCCCAGCTAAGCCAAATGGAAATGGGGCAGATTTTATACTTCGTCTTGCACTTTGCCCAGGAATTGATGCTCCAAATTGCCTTGGTCTTCTTGGTTTTAGGCGGACTAGACTATATTTATCAACGCCATAGCTTGATGAAACAGTTGAAGATGTCTAAACAAGAGATTAAGGAAGAAGTTAAGCAAAATGAAGGGGATGCCAATATCAAGGCCCAACGCAAGGCGAAGTACCAACAGCTGCTCCAAAATGCGATTGCTAACGTTAAGGATGCAACGGTGGTCATTACCAACCCGACTCACTTTGCGGTGGCCATCCAATACGAAAAAGATGGCTTAGGGATTCCCCAAGTCATTGCCAAGGGGGCAGACGAGATTGCCCAGAGAATGAAGGCAGAAGCCAAGAAGTTAGACGTACCGATGGTGGAAAACGTCCCCCTGGCCCGGGGCTTATACGCCAAAGTTAAAGTCGGCGACGTGATTCCGGACGAGTTCTTTGGGCCGGTGGCCGAAGTCTTAGCCTTAGTTTACCAATTAGAAGAGGAAGCTAAGCATAAAATTTAAGGAAGGAAGTTTGTAAGTGGCAGGACAAAGCAAGAAAAAAGCTAAAGGTAATAAACTCCTCGCGGCGGATATCATTATTTCATTTGTAGTCGTAGGGGTGATTGGGTTAATCATCATTCCTTTACCGGCGGCGGTCTTAGACGTTTTAATCGTAACCAACATGGCGATTGCGATTAACATTTTACTAATTACCTTGTTTGCAAAGTCTGTCTTGGAATTTGCAACCTTTCCCACCTTACTGTTGATTACGACGATGTTCAAGTTGGGCTTGAATATGGCCTCCACCAGGTTGATTTTGACCGATGGTTCTGCCGGGAAGGTGATTGCGGCCTTCGCAGACGTGGTGGCCGGGAGTAATTACATTGTCGGAATTATCCTCTTTATCATCATCATGGTCGTGCAGTTGGTCGTGGTAACTAATGGGTCCGGCCGGGTAGCCGAAGTTTCTGCCCGCTTTACCTTGGATGCCATGCCCGGTAAGCAAATGGCGATTGACGCCGACTTAAACAGTGGCTTAATCACGGAAGAACAGGCTAAAAACCGGCGGAAGGATTTGCAAAGGGAAGCCGATTTTTATGGGTCCATGGACGGGGCCAGCAAGTTCGTTAAGGGTGATGCCATCGCCGGGATTTTAATCGTCTTGGTTAACCTTATCGGTGGCTCGATCATCTTTAGCGCCAACGGCTCAATGTCAATCGTTGATGCTCTCGGGCAGTTTGGTAAGCTCTCCATCGGGGACGGCTTGGTGTCATCGATTCCGTCGCTGTTGATTTCGATTGCGTCTGGGATTATCGTGACCCGGTCTGGCAATGACGGCTCCTTTGGGAAAGACATTGCCGCCGATGCCATCAGGAACCCCAGCCTGTTTAGGATTGCCTCTGCTATCCTAATTATCTTAGGCTTGGTGCCGGGTTTTCCAACCATCCCCTTCATGGTCTTAGGGGTCGGCTTGCTGGTAGCTTCGACGATGATTACTTCTAACGAAGAAAAGAAGCAGGCGGCCTTTAGGCGGGAACAACAAAAGCTGGCCTTAGCAAAACGTAAGTCTAGCCAGGAAGAAGACGAAGACGTGGCCTCCTTCCAGGTTGAGCCAATCGCAGTCGAAATCGGCTATGGCTTGGTGTCATTAGTCGATAAATCGCAGGAAAATAGCTTGATGAAACAGGTGGTGGCGATTAGAAAGCAAACCGCCCATGAACTCGGGATTTTGGTTGCCCCAGTGAGAATCCGCGATAACCTCTATTTGGACGCCAATAATTACTCGATTAAAATCCGGGGCAATGAAGTGGCCTTTGGTGACGTCTATCCAGACAAGTACATGATTATCTCTAACGGACAAGACGAATTCCCATTCCAAGGGATTCCTACCAAGGAACCGGCCTTCAAGCTCGACGCCTTATGGATTGATGAGGCCGATAAGGAACAAGCCGACTTGCAAGGCTATACGATTATCGAGCCGTTAACCGTGATTGCTACCCACTTAAAAGAGGTCATTTACGGTCACGCTTCAGAGTTACTAGGACGCCAAGAAGTTAAGACCTTGCTTGAAGGAATCAAGGCGGCCAATAACGTCGTCATCGATGAGTTAATTCCTGATATTTTACGCCTCGGTGAGGTCGAAAAGGTCTTGCAAAACCTGTTGGATGAAAAGATTCCAATTAACGACTTAACCACGATTTTAGAAACCCTGGCCGACTATGGGACCGTTACGAAGGACACAGAAGTTTTAACCGAATACGTGCGTCAGGCCTTAAAACGGACGATTGCTAACAAGTATTCAGAAGACGGCCGGACCTTAAACGTAGTGACGGTTCACCCTAAGACCGAAGAAATGATTGCCCAAAGCATCCAAAAGACGGCCACGGGCTCTTATCCGGTCTTAAACCCAGATGCGGTTAACCAGGTTTTACAGGCGGTAGACAAGGTCCAAGCGCAACTGGCAACCAAGGAGCAATCCTATGTAATCTTGACCTCGCCAAAGATTCGGCTAGCCTTCCGGAAGTTAATTGCCTTTAACTTCCCTGATTTAGCCGTCGTCTCGTTAAACGAGGTTCCTAATGAAATCACGATTGAGGCCGTGGGCATGATTGAAGTATAAGGAGGGATGGATATGTATGAAGTTGATTTGGAAAGCCAGGTCTTAAAGTACCTGCCGTTAGTTGAGCGGATTGCCAGCCGGATTTCTGTAAAAAATACCAACTATGAGTATGAAGATCTCTACAATATCGGGGTCATTGGCTTAATCGACTCCCTTAAAAAGTATGATCCCTCTAAGAAAGTCCCCTTTGGTGGTTATGCTTCAATTCGAATTAAGGGGGCAATCATCGACGAAGTCAGACGCCATTCCAAGTTGCCCCGCTACAAGATGAATTTAATCAACGAATACTACCGGGCCAAAGAGGAACTAGAAAGCCAAGCCCAACACACTGCCAGTGACGAAGAAATTGCCGCTAAGATGGGCATCGATTTGAACCAGTTAGGTGAGGTCTACGACAGTATGCACTACCTGGCTTCGGTCTCCTTAGAGGGAACCATGTTTTCCAAGCAAGAAGACCAGATTCATCTAGCCGACTTATTGGAAGATCAAACTGCTACTGACGCGGAAGAAAACCTGCTAGTAGCTGAGCAAAAGCAAATCTTAGCCAAGGCGATTAAGCGGTTGACTGAAAGGGAGAAGCTAATACTAAGTCTCTACTACCAAGAAGAGGCCACCCTTAAGGAAATTGCGGCCGTACTAGACATTTCCATCGCCCGGGTCTCGCAGTTACACGGCAAAGCGATTGCTAAATTAAGGGCCTATATTCAAAAGGAGCTAGAAAATGATTAGAGGATTAGATACACTGCGCGCCGACTTTAACGTCTTACAAGCGCGGCAGCAAAACTTAAGTAGTAATGTGGCTAACGTTAATACTAGTGGCTACCAGCAAAAGCACTTATTTCAAGCGGCCCTAGCAGACGTTAGGTTACACAATTATGAAAATGGGCCCCAAAATGACCAATACAATGGCTTGTTTGGGGGGATTAGTTGGCACAACCAGATTAGTGGTGCCAAAATCGACACCACGATGGGGGCGTTGAAGCACACCGAGCGCCCGACTGATTTTGCGATTAACGGGGACGGCTACTTCGTAGTCCAAGGCCCTAATAACCAACAACTTTACACCAAGAACGGTAACTTCCGCTTAAACCAGCAAAACCAACTGGTGACCCAGGAAGGCTACCCGGTTTTAGGCGCTAACGGACAAGCGGTAACAGGAACAGCTAACCCCAACTTGATGGTGGTAACCTTTAACGACAATAACAATATCCAAAATCTAGGGGCTACTTACTACACCACCACCGGGGGTGTTAGTCAGGTGCAAAACCTGCAGGTGCAAGCCGGCTACTTGGTCGACTCTAACGTCTCAATGGCAGACGCGATGACCGAAATGATGCAGACGGTGCGTGAATTTCAGTCGAGCCAACAGGTCCTAAGTGCCACTAACCAGACTTTGGACAAGGCCGTTAATAATTTAGGGAAGGTGTAATAACTAATGGGAATCAATAACTTATTTGCCACTAATGTTACCGGCGTAACCGGCTTACAAAGACAACTTGATATTATTGCTAATAACGTGGCTAATTCAACCACCACCGGCTATAAGGCCCGCCAAGCTTCTTTCCAAGAACTGCTAAACCAGGATATAAAAGCCGGCGTTGATCCGGCTAGCCAACCGTTGGGGTTAAACGCCGGCCTTAACGTTACTAACCAAGCACCTGATTTTAAGCAGGGTAACCTAGAAGAAACCGGCCGCCAAACCGATTTAGCCTTAAATGGCCCGGGCTTTTTTGGTCTACGAGACGCTAACGGTAACCTCTACTTGAGTCGGGACGGGGCCTTTTCCTTTGATAGCGACCAAAATTTAGTTTCGGCACAAGGCTTAAAGGTGGAGCTAAACGAAAGCCTGCCCAAAGCCCAGTGGCCTAAGGGAACTTTACAAATTGGGCGTGACGGGCGAGTCTACATTAAAGAACAGAATCAAACCACTGCGGTGGGGCAGTTAGTTTTATACCAAGCCCAAAATAACGAGGACTTACTAAGTGTCGGTAATAATTTATACCAAGTAGCCCCAGGGCGGACTTTACAGTCGAATTTGACCGGGGCTAACGTCGGGGCGGTCATTCAAGGCAGCCTTGAAAGTGCCAACGTCGATTTGGCGGCAGAAATGTCCAATTTGATTATTGCCCAACGGTCTTATTCAATGAATACGCAGATGCTAAAGGCCAACGACGAATTATGGGAAGCAATTAACGCTTTTAGTCGCTAGCTTTAGGGCGCACGGGGGAAGAGAAGATGATTAGGTTTAAACAAGTTAGCAAGACTTATGGTGAAAATTTAGCTTTACGCCAGGTCAATTTTGAAATCAAGCAAGGTGAGTTTGTCTACTTAATCGGGCCTTCGGGTGCGGGCAAGTCAACCATCATCAAGCTGTTGACAAGGGAAGAACTGGCAACCAGTGGCCAGGTAATCATTGGCAACACGGATCTAAGTAAGCTCAAGGCCCAACACGTCTATAAGTTGCGCCGCCAACTAGGCATCGTCAACCAGCAAGATGTGTTCTTAGAAAACCGGACCGTTAAGGAAAACTACCAGGCCGTTTTGGGGGCGACTGGGGTGGCTGAAACGGAGTGGTTGGCTAAGATCAAGCGGACCTTAGATCTAGTGGGTTTAGCCGCATATTTAGACGCTTACCCCCGGCAATTATCGGTCGGGCAAAAAAAGCGGGTGGCCATCGGGCGCGCCATGCTCAACCGGCCGAAGATTTTACTAGCCGATGAGCCGACTGCTAACTTGGATCCTAAGACGGCCATTGACATTATGCGCTTGTTTTTTAGGATTAACCGGCAACAAACCACGGTCCTAATGGCGACGCACGATAGTACCATCGTTAATACCTTTGTGCGGCGGGTGTTAGAACTGGAAGAGGGTAAATTAATTAGGGACCAAGCTGCTGGAAACTATAACGTTTTCGGAAATCCAAATGATATTTATATTTTATAATTAAACGCTTAACTATTTGCCAAAACAGCCGATTAAATAAGTGGAAGGTTGTTTAAGAATTACTTAAACTAATTCTAGAATTGAGCGTGTATACACAAGTATACGAGAAAGGATTTTTGCCATGCAAAATGTATTTAGTCGTTTCAAAAAGATTAATGGAAAGTCGTTTATTCCGGTTGGGATTACCCTGTTAATCCTGGTTTGTTGTTATTTCTTCGTGATTAGTGGCAACGCCGATTTAGCTGCTAGTTTCTGGATTTTTAGTCTAGTCGTCTTGATTCTTCAAGCCTTAGGGATTTGTCTAGCCAAGATGTATTTTACGGGCGCAACCGACCAATCAATCGCTAACTTAGAAGACAAGATTGCCAAGGTTTCCCAGGGGGATTTACGCGACCTAGAATCAATGGTCACAGACGATAAGGATTCCATCGCCGGCCGGGTGCAAACTTCCCTTTTAGGGATTGCTAACGCCTTTAAGGGAATGGCAATTGGGATGAAGGAAGAAACTAAGGAAATCGAGCAAATGGTCACTAAGTTGGGGAATTTGACCGACAATGCTAAGGCCTCCATCTCGGATATTCGCGATAGCGTCGCTGATATTGCCGACAAGTCAAACCGCCAAAACTCCGAAACAGACCAAACGGTTGAATACATCAACCAACTTGCAGATGATATCGATAGCATCAACGCTGATATTAGCCAAATGGTAGCCCGGGCCGACCAATCACGGGAAAGCAACGAACGCAACTTCAATTTGATGCATGACGTTGCTACTTCTTGGCAAGAAGACCACCAAAATCAAACCCAGATTGTTAAAGAAATGGATAACATGAACAAGGATATCCAAAGCATTGGTAACATCGTTAACTTGATCAACGACATTTCTGAACAAACCAACTTACTAGCCCTCAACGCTTCCATCGAAGCTGCCCGGGCTGGGGAAGCTGGTCGCGGGTTTGCCGTGGTGGCCGATGAAATTCGCTCATTAGCTGAACAATCCAGCAAGTCAACCAAGGATATTAGAGAAATCATTGAATCTATCCGGGACAAGTCAGAACACATGACAAATGACATTAACCGCTCTTACAAGAAGGGCCAAGAACAAAGCCAAGACATTGAAAAGGCCATCGGGGCAACACGGGAAATCACTGATTTGGTTAATAGTTTCAATACGAGTCTAGATTCAATCAAGGGTCGGATGACTGATGTGATTGAACAAAAAGACGTCGTAACCGAAGCTTCACAACAAGTGATGGACTCAATGACCTCGATTTCCGCCTCAACCCAAGAAGTTAATACCAACGTTGATGACTTCTACAAGATGGTCCAAGAACTTGAAAAAGATGTAGCTCACCTAAAGGATGCATCCGAAATCAAGAAATTAAACGCAGCCGCATTTATTACTGACTAGGCTAAGGGGGAAGAAGCTGTGGAACAATACATTGTGTTTACAAGTCATGACCAGTTATTTTGTTTACCGGTGACGGTGGTTAGAAGAATCGTGGAGGCGGAAAACTTTGTGCCGATTCCAGACGTACCTGCTTACATTTTGGGCGTCTACGAATACGAAGAACAAATGCTACCTATCATTGACTTAAAGGCCAAGTTATTTAACGACCCCACCGTTAAAAATACCGAAAATAAGGTTATCTTATGCCAATGGCAAGAACAAACCATCGGGATTTACGTTGAGTCAATTCGCGGCATCATGATGCTTGAAGACACCGACTACGAACGAGAATTGACCAAGGCTAAACTCAAGCGCGGCTACATTGGCAAGTTTTTGAAACTCGATGATGAAGTGGTTATCTCACTTGAACTAGAGTACCTCTTCAATAACGAGCAAGCCCAGGAGTTAATGGATTCCGTGGACCAAGCCAAGGAAGATCAAATCTTAAACCAGCCAGCAAAGGATACTGAGGACGATGATCAATAGTTCTTTGCGGGTCGGAATTGCCGATTATAAGGTAGCTAAAGCCCCGAATAGTTTGATTACAGTGGGGCTGGGTTCATGTGTGGGGACCTTTATTTATGACGAACGTTCTGGCGTCGGCGGGCTTAGCCACATCATGTTACCCGATAGTTCACTTTATACGGGCAGTTTAGCCTTGAATCCGGCTAAATATGCCGATACCGCCTTAGAGTTGATGGTAAAAGAATTAAAGCGTAAGGCTCCTTATGGACGCTTTAAGGCCAAAATCGCTGGGGGAGCTAACATGTTTGACTTTAATAAAACTCTAAAAAACGGTAATGTCGGCAAGAGAAACGTAGAGGCAGTGGAAGCAGAGTTAAGTCGGCTCCACATCCCCTTAATCGCTGAAAATGTCGGCGGTAACTCTGGCCGCACGATGCGGGTTAACCTTGAAACCTTCGAGGCGACAATTAGTATCGTGCACCATGATTCAATCATTTTATAAATAGGGGGGATTGTAATGATTAGAATTTTAGTGGTAGATGATTCAGCCTTCATGCGCAAGGTGATTACAGATTTAATTGCAAAGATGCCCGGCACCGAGCTAGCAGGCGTTGCCCGCAACGGGAAAGCGGCAGTCGATTTTGTTAAGGCTGATAGCGAGTTAGACCTAGTCTTAATGGACGTGGAAATGCCTTTGTTAAACGGCTTGGAAGCCTTAAAACAAATTAAGCAGTTCAGTAGCGTGCCGGTGGTTATGCTTAGTGCTTTGACCAACCAGGAGGTAACGATTGAAGCCTTAGAGTCCGGGGCGACTGACTTTGTCGAAAAACCTACCAACATCATGGCCATTAAAGACGACTGGATTAGGGAATTTTTTGCCAAGATTAAGGCGGCTAGTCGCCAACAAAGGCGGCCGTTAAGTCGGAGACGGGAGGTGGCACCTACCGCTACGACCAGTGGCCAGGTTAAGTCTAGCCTTGAGTTACGCCGGAATTTAAAGGCGGTCGTAATTGGTTCCTCAACCGGGGGGCCACGGGCACTCTTACACTTAATTACCGCGCTCCCGGCCCGGCTTGCGGTACCGGTTATCATCGTTCAACACATGCCTAAGGGCTTTACCAAGACCTTTGCGGAAAGAATGGATGCCGAAGCCAAGCCCAAGGTTAGCGAGGTTAGCGACGGGATGCTCTTGAAAAACGAGGTTTACTTAGCTCCCGGTGATTATCACATGGTCATTAAAGATGGGCGCTTGCATTTAAACCAAGAGCCAAAAATGCATGGGACCCGGCCGGCGGTTGACCCTCTGTTTGACTCAGCGGCTGCCTATTACGGCCAAAACTTAGTCGGCATCATCCTAACTGGGATGGGCAAAGACGGGGCAGAAGGAATGGGGACCATCCTAGCTAAGGGGGGTTACACGATTGCCCAAGACAAGGACTCCTGTGTCGTCTTTGGCATGCCACGAAGCGCCATTGAAAAAGGTGTGGTTAACGAGGTCTTAAGCCTAGACCAGATTCGGGTAAAATTAGAGGAATTAGTGAGGTAGCGGCAGATGAGTGAACTAAACTTTGAATTTTTCAATGACTGGGTGGAAAAAAAGCTCGGGATTCAATTAAATTCTTACAAGCAAAAGCAAATGCAGCGTAGAATCGGTAACATCATGCATACGACGGGGGCTAAGACTTTAGAAGAGTATGCCCAGATTCTTACTAGGGACAAAGCTGCGCGGGATGCCTTTGTAGAACATTTAACCATCAACGTCACGGAATTTTATCGCAATAAAGAGATTTTTGAGAGTTTTGAAGAAACGGTTAAGCAAATTATCTTGCCTAAATACAAAATGCCTAAGATTTGGTCGGCCGCTTGTTCTATCGGAGCTGAGCCTTATACCCTGGCAATGATTTTAGACCAAAATCAAATTAAGGGTAAGATTGTTGCCACCGATATCGATAAGGTCATCTTGGACAAGGCTAAGGCCGGGACCTACAAGTTAGCCGAACTAAAAAATCTTGCGCCTAAAGTTTTAGAGCGCTACTTTACTAAGCAGGATAATCTTTACGAGATTAAGCCCCAGATTAAGAAGTACGTAACCTTTAAGCGGCATGATTTATTAAAGGATAGTTATGAACCAAACTGTCATATCATCGTATGCCGCAACGTGACAATTTACTTTAACTCAGATGCTCGTGATGAGGTTTACCAAAAGTTTAGTGACGTCTTGATGCCAGGGGGAATTTTATTCACCGGGGCGACCGAGACCATCTCTAACTGTGAGCAATTTGGTTTAAAGAAGGTTGATTCCTTTATTTATCAAAAAATCTGATTACGAGGAGGAAAAATAATGGCTGACGACAATAGTGTTTATCGTGACCTCTTCTTTGAAGAAAGTGACGACAACTTACAAGCACTAAATGACAATATTTTAGAGTTGGAACAAGAACCCGATAACATTGACTTAGTTAACAATATTTTCCGGGTGGCCCATACTTTAAAGGGAATGTCTGCGACGATGGGTTACGATGTCATGACTAAGTTAACCCACAAGATGGAAGATATTTTTGATTTATTCAAGTCTGGCAAATTAAAAGTGACTAGCGACCACGTGTCCTTGATCTTTAAATGCTTGGATAAACTGCAAGAACTAGTTGATGATTTGCGGGACGATAAAGAGTTAAGCGAAGAGCAAATCACCGACCTGTGGAATGAACTTGATCAAGTTGAAAAAGGGGTTGAAGGCAAAACACCGGCGGCCCAAGCGCCTAAGGAAGAACAAGCTAGTGACGGCCTGAAAGAGCTGACGACTGACTTTGAAAAGGTTGAGGAAGCTGACTTAGACGTGATTAAAAAGGCTAAAGCCGAGGGCTACAATGCCTTTGCCATTGCGGTCAGAATCGATGCGGGCTCGCTATTAAAGGGGCCGCGGGTCTTTTTAGTCATGGAAAAACTAGACCAAGAAGGCGACGTTATCCACTCCGAGCCAAGCACTGATATCTTAGAAGCCGGCGACTTTGAAACGGACTTCAAGTTAATCTACTTAACTCACGACAGCAAGGAACAAGTGGAAGAAAACATCAACTCCAACAGTGAGATTGACCAGGTGATTGTAGAAGACTTTGACTTAGAAGCTAAGCCAGCAGCTGCTGAAGCCGAGGAAAAGGAAGTAGCTAAAAAAGAAGCGCCTAGCCCCGCTAAGGAAGCTAAGCCTAAGGCGGCGCCGAAAAAAGCGGCTAAAAAAGATGCCCACCACAATAACCGTAATCAGTCAATTAGGGTTGACCTAACGCGGCTAGACAACTTCTTAGACCTCGTGTCTGAATTGGTGGTTTACAGAAACCAACTAGAAGACGCTGGCAAGCGCAACAACGCTGATGAAGTTCGTGATTCGATGGAACAAGTTTCCCGCCTAACGTCAGAGTTACAAGACTTAGTTTTAAAAATCAGAATGCAACAAGTCAGCGTGGTCTTTAGCCGCTTCCCCCGGATGATTCGCGATTTGGCTAACGAATTAAAGAAGGACATGGAGTTAGTCATCATTGGGGAAGAAACCGAGTTGGATAAGACGGTGGTTTCTGAATTATCCGAACCAATGATTCACCTGCTCAGAAACTGTGCCGACCACGGGATTGAACAACCTGAAGTCAGAGAAAAGCTCGGCAAGCCGCGGAAGGGTAAGATTACGTTGGCCGCCTACCAAGAAGGTAATAAGGTCATCATCACCTTAGAAGACGATGGAAAAGGTTTAGACCCTGAAGCCATCAAGGCTAGCGCTGAACGCAAGGGGATTAACACCGAGGGCATGAGCGAACGCGAAATCCAAATGTTAGTCTTCCACCCTGGCTTTTCAACCGCTAAGAAGATTACCGACATCTCCGGCCGTGGGGTCGGGTTAGACGCCGTTCAAAACAAGATTTCTGAACTGGGCGGGTCGCTAGAAATGGAAAGTCAAGTCAACGTCGGGACCAAGGTTACTATTAAGTTGCCGTTGACCTTATCCATCATCCAAGCCTTGATGATTTCAATTTCTAACGAAGACTTTGCCGTGCCGTTAGACGTGGTTGAACGGGTTGTGATGATTAAAGAAGAAGACATCTTACAAACCCAACAACAAGAAGTCTACCGCTTCCAAGATCAGTTAATTCCAATCGTGCGGACCAACCGCCTGTTGGGCATGCCTGAAATTGAAAGCAAGAAAAAGTTTGCAATCATTGTGAAAATCAATAAGCAATACTATGGCATCTTGGCCGACGGTTTGATTGGCCAACAAGAAATAGTTATTAAGAAGATCGACCAAATGTTGATGAACATCAACAAGTACCAAGGGGCAACCATCCTCGGGAACGGTTCGATTGCCTTAATCTTAGATGTAAACGCAATTTGCAATGCACAAAAGGTGGCGAATAGCTAGTGGCGTACTCAGAAATTGAACTCGATGGCCTAAAAGAAATTGTTAACGTTGGGGGCGGCAACGCTGCGACCAGTATCTCCCAAATGATTAACTCGCGGGTGGATATGGATGTGCCTGAAGTAGAGGTTATGGCTTATGACGAGCTCTATCAAAAAATCATTGCCGACGACGTCGAAATGCACGCCGTTTTGAGTAAGATTGTTGGTGATATTGACGGGGCCTTGTTATTTGTGATTGCCGATGAATCGGGTCAAAAGATTGCGAAGATGATGCTTGGCTCAGACGATAACCCAAGTAATGAAATCATTGCCTCAGCGGTCACCGAGTTGACTAATATTTTATTTAACTCATTTTTACGTGCGATTGGAGACATGTTGCAGATTCAACTCATTGCCAGTCTGCCAATTTCAAGGTATGATTTTTTTGGAGCGATTATCTCTAGTGCCTACATGGCCTTTGACCATTATGATGAACAAATCCTTGTTATTCATAATGAATTTACTTATAATAATGAAAGCCTAGACGCATCTTTATTCCTGATTCCAGGTGAAGGTGTCTTAGATAAGATTTTTAAAGCATTAGGAATTTGAGAGGAGAAATTTAAGTGGCAAAATCAGTATTAATCGTAGACGACGCGGTCTTCATGCGGATGAAGTTAAAGGATATCTTGGAAAAGAATGGTTATGAAGTAGCTGGTGAAGCGCAAAACGGCCAAGAAGCCTTTGAAAAGTACCAAGCAACTAAACCAGATTTAGTAACGATGGATATTACCATGCCTGAAGTAGACGGGCTTGAAGCTTTGAAGATGATTAAGGCCAGTGACGCTAACGCCAAGGTCGTAATGTGCTCAGCCATGGGGCAACAAGGGATGGTTATGGATGCAATTCGCGCTGGCGCGGTTGACTTTATTGTGAAGCCTTTCGACACTGAACGGGTAATTCAAGCGATTGATAAGGCCCTTTCCTAATTTTGGGGGTAACTTATTATGCAAATGATTCTTTTTAAAATGCAGGGCCAAAATTACTTAATCTCTGCAGACGACGTTGAAGAAGTAGTTGATACAATTCAGATCACTAAGGTACCCCTAGCTTCAAACTGGATTAAGGGTTTGATTAACTTGCGGGGGACGGTGGTAACGGTCGTCGGTTTGGCCGAATTATTAGGTATTCCTTCTTCTGATAATAACCTTAACATCTTAATCATGAAAAATGGTGAGGAACGAAAGGGCTTATTGATTGAAGAGGTAATTGAGGTCTTAGACATCGACCCAACGGAAATTCAACTTGGTTCTGACCAAGACGAAAAGCATATCAAGGGTGTGATTGCTTTTCCAGATAAGGTTGCCAACATTGTTGACGTAACGGACGCAATCTTCTAGACTTACTATGAAATAGAAATTGAATGGGGAGGGTTATTGTGGATCAAGTATTGTCCCAGCAAGAAATCGACGCCTTGCTGAACGCCATGAGTAGTGGCACGCTCGATGAACAAAAAATTGAAGAGGAAGCTCAAGAAGCTGCGAAAGTTAAAACCTATGATTTTAGGCGGCCGACGCGCTTAACTAAGGAATATATTAATACCTTACACATGGTCTTTGACGATTTTGCCAAGTTAAGTGGGACCCTCTTAGCTTCACAACTGCGGACCAGTGTCAATCTTAAGGTGGCAGCCATTGAACAGGTTTCTTATGATGAGTTTATTCACTCCATCGCTCGGCGGACACTAATTGGTCTTTTTCACTCGGATCCAATGAAGGGTTCGCAGATGATTGAAATTAATCCTCAACTGTGTAATTTTTTGATTGAACTCCTCTGTGGGGGGCAAGAGATTGGTAGTGATGAGGCAAATGCCAAACGCGACATTGAGATTAGGGAAAACTTCACGGACATTGAGTTATCGATTCTAGAAGAAGTGGTTACGGACTTAATGGGGGTTTACCAACAAGTTTGGAAAGATATTGTGGAATTTAACCCTGTCTTAGATACCATTGACACTAACCCCCAGCTGTTACAGACGATGTCGCCTAACGAGCCGGTAGTCCTAGTGACCTTTACGGTTGATCTGTTGGATAGGAGTACCTTTATTAACCTCTGTATCCCGTATATCTTTTTTGAAGGGATCTTAGATAAACTAAGTATCAGGAACTGGTTTGACTCAAGTAAGGATAACGATGAGGATGATTCAGCTGAACTCAAGCGCAACTTAAATGGGGTGGAGATGACCATCGAAGCTATTTTAGGAGGCGCCAAGATGGATTTAGCCGACTTCTTAAACCTAGAGATTGGTGATGTCATTAAACTAGATAAGAAGACCTCTGAACCAGTTGAGACTTATATTGGTGAACAGCCATTTTACACGACTAAGCTTGGGAAGCTAAGCAACGGTCAATTTGCAGTAGAATTAATAGATAAGATGGAAGGAGAAGAAGATTAATGAGTGATACCCTATCCCAAGCTGAAATTGATGCTTTGATGAACGGCGGTGCAACAGCTGAACCCGAAAAACCAGCGGAAACAAAGGAGGAGCCGGCAAGCTCAGAGGCAAGTCAAGTCCAAGCAAGTGAAGCCAGCGCTGAGGCTAGCGGTTTAGATGAACAAGCTAAAAGCGACCTGATCGGGGAAGTTGGTAATATCTCCATGTCCCAAGCTGCTACCACCTTGTCTTCAATCTTAAACCACCGGGTGTCAATCACCACTCCACGGGTAACCAGGGTCCGCTTTAAGGACTTAATCGATGGCATCAAGGCGCCTAAGGTGGCCACCACGGTCGAATTTAAGGAAGGCCTGACCGGGGTTAACTTGATGTTGCTTGAAGTGCACGATGCTAACGTGATTGCCAACTTGATGATGGGCGGCGACGGGACGCCGGAAAACGAAGAGTTTACAGAGTTAGAATTATCTGCGGTGGCAGAGGCGATGAACCAAATGATTGGTTCGGCGGCCACTTCGATGGCGACCATGATTAGCACTAAGGTCGACATCTTACCACCTAAGGTTAACTTGTGGGATGAACCAGGTAATACCAAGTATGATTTCATCGTCGATGACGAGGTTATCTACAAGATTTCCTTCTCCTTAAACGTTGACGGCTTGATTCAAAGTGAAATTATGCAGATCTTCACCGACCAAATGGTAGATGATATCGCCCAAGCGATGTTAGCCGATAAGGCGACCGTGGTTGATAACCGGGAAACTGCTACTAGTCAAAGTGAAGAAAGCAAGAGTCAGGCTCCAGCTGCTAGCCAGGCGCCAAGTCAGGCTCCAAGTCAAGCTTCAAGTCCAGCCCCAGCGCCGACACCAAAACCAACTCCAAAGCCTAAGCACCAAGAGCCGGTAGAAGTTCAAAGTCCAGAGTTCCAAAACTTTGAACCAACCCAACCGGCGGCTGAATCAAACGACAACTTGGATTTAATCATGGATATTCCGTTGAATCTAAGTGTGGTTTTAGGGCGGAGCAAAAAGACCGTCCGTGATATCTTGAGCTTTAATACGGGTTCGGTTATCGAGCTAGATAAGTTAACCGATGAACCACTAGAAATCCTGCTTAACGGTAAGTTAATTGCCACCGGTGAGGTAGTGGTCATTAATGAAAACTTTGGGGTGCGGATTACAGACATTTTGTCTCCCCAACAACGGCTTGATTACATGCGTTAATAATTTTTTCAAAAGATTTTCAAAAAAGGTTAAACTTAAGGGTTTAACTTTTTTTTATTCTGCCGATATAATATAGTGAGGATATTAAATTCAGTAGCAAAGTTTGGAAGGAGGCAGTTGATATGAATATTCGTGGTGATTATAACAATTATCGCAATCTCTATGTAAATAAAGCAAAGCCGGCCTATTCCACGGCTGCTAGCCAAGAACCTGTGATGGGTTCCAAAGCAGCTAACGTTGAACTTTCTGAAACTGCTAAGAAATTAGGCCAACAAGAAACAAAGCAAAGTGGGACCTTTGATCAAGCTAAAGTCGACCGGCTCAAGGCTGCTATCGCTGACGGCAGTTATGAATTATCGGCTGAAAAAATTGCTGATAGCATGTTGCAAGCGATGAAAGGAAAGTAAGCATGGAAGAAAAGGAATTTTACCGGCAACTCAGTCAGTTTAAGCGCCTCTTGCTTAAGGAAAAACAAGCCTTGATTAAAAACGAGGGCCAAAAAGTGGCTGACTTGTTGCCCCAAAAAGAAAAGTATCTTCCCAGCTTACAGACTTATACCGGACCACTCGGAGAACAAACCAAGTCATTATTAAGGGAAATCAAGGAGTTACAGGAGACTAACTTACTTTTGACCAAGCAGGCACTTAGCTTTGGTGAAAACTTAATGAAGTCAATTCGGACTAACTTAAAGTCAGACCAGGCTAACGTCTACCAGGATCAAAAGCGGAAGAATCCTTACCAACAACGACCCACTAATTCATATATCATAGACAGTCAAGCGTAGGAGGTTAGGTATGGTTGGTTTATTTGGAACATTAGGAACAGCAAGTAGTGGTTTAAATGCCAGTGACATTGGCTTACAAACGGCTGCTAATAACATTTCAAACGCGGGTACGGAAGGGTATTCGCGGCAAAGGGTTAACTTACATACTAAACTACCTTACACTTTGGCCGGGGTCGGTTCGATTGGGACTGGGGTTAAAGTTGATGGGGTTAAGCGGGATGTGAGTGACTACATTCGCCAACAGATTCGGGTGGCAACGTCTAAGCAGGCTTCGGCGACCCAGCGATCTACCACCTTGGGTAACCTGCAAGACATTTTAAACGAGCCCTCGGATAACGGGGTCATTAACCAGTTGGCTAACCTTTCTAAGGCCTGGACCTCAGTGG
Organism: Ligilactobacillus agilis; assembly: GCF_025311475.1. Classification (NCBI taxonomy): domain Bacteria; kingdom Bacillati; phylum Bacillota; class Bacilli; order Lactobacillales; family Lactobacillaceae; genus Ligilactobacillus; species Ligilactobacillus agilis. The sequence continues at coordinate 948,616 of NZ_CP104397.1, forward strand.
CTAACGACCCGGAGATGACGACCACTAAGAGTGTGGTTTTAGAGCACGCCTCAAGTTTTGTGGACGCCATTCACAACATGGCCTCATCGATTACGGATCTAAAGAATACGACCGTTAACGGGGTAGCCCAGGCGGCCTTAGACTTCAACAAAAAATTAGAAACCTTAAACGAACTAAACACCCAGATTTATAATTCCTATGCCATCGGGGAAACGCCTAACACCTTATTAGATAGCCGGGACCAAGTTCTTAAGGAATTAGCCGGCTTGGCCGATATTTCCACGGTGACCGATGAATATAACCGGGTATCCGTTTACCTAGGTGAAAATCCTCAGGCAGAAAACGTGGTCTTGGATTCAGCTACTAAGCAGGTAAATAACCTTAGCGTGGTAAGTAATAGCCAGGCGGGTAAGTCGTCAGTAATCGTTGATGGTGACATTACCGGTAAGCAGGTAGAATTAGCCGGGGATTATCCTGCTGGGACCTTGTTAATCCTAAAGCAAAATGCTAGTGGAGCTTACAGTATCTCTAAGGAAGCCCAGGTGGTCGAAGGGGACTTAGGTGGTTACCAAGACGCCTTGGCAGAAATTAACTCGGCGATGACGGAGTTAAATAATTTCACCAACACCATCGTCAAGACAGTTAACCTTGTTTACAATTCTAACGGTACGATCAGTCCCGGTAAGGCCGGTCTTTATGACGGCTTCTTTACTTTGGCAACCGACAGCCAAAACCCGGCGGTTGACTTTGAGGTTAACAAGAGCTTACTGGCTAACCCGGCGCTATTAAAGACCGGGACGACGACGGCCAGTGGGGATAGTAGCATTGCGACCGCCATTGTGGCTGCCTTTGCGGCGCCGATTCCAACCGATGGTAGTGACGCTAGCGTTTTGGCTGCCTATGACCCAGCTAACTTGCGCTTCAAGACCAATACCAGTGGTTCAACCTACGCAACCCGTTTTAACAACATTGTGACTACCAACGGGATTGCCAAGCAAAAGGCCGATAACACCCAGGCGGCACAAGATACCCTGTTGAACAGTTTGAACCAACAAGATCAATCTGTTTCCGGGGTTTCGATTAACGAAGAAATGGCCGACGTGATTCGCTATCAAAATGCCTTCCAAGCTAATGCCCGGATGATGCAGGTGGTAGCAGATTGTTTAGATACTTTAATTAATAAGACGGGGGTTTAAGCTAAATGAGAATTTCTAGTAGCATGACTTATACGAACTTCTTGAATAACTACCAGGTTAACGCCAACACCATGCAAGGCACCTTAGACCAACTGGCATCTGGGAAAGTGGTTAACAAGGCCTCGGATAACCCCTTGTTAGTTTCAAAGATTATGGACTCAAAGGTGGCCTTGGCTAACAATGCGGCTTATGCCAACACGATTGCCGACGCCAAGTCCTGGACGGAAAACCAATACAGCGTCCTAAACCAGGTGACCAAGTCGATGAACCGGATTATCACCTTGATTACCGCTGCGGCCTCTTCGACCAACGGAATTGATGAGTTAACCGCCCACAAGCATGAAATTAACCAGGATTTACAAAACATTGTCGACTCCTTAAACACCAGTTACGGTGGCAAGTACATCTTTGCCGGCAAGAACACTGACACTAAACCCTTTGAAATGCAAAAGGATGCAAACGGGGTGTTAACTGGAATTAGTTACGGTGGTACTAAGGACGGCTTACCCCGTGAAATTTCCGCCGGGGTGACGGTTGATCTCTTTGCCGACGGCAGCAAGTTTATGCAGGTGACCGATAAGGAAGGCCAAACGACTAACTTAACCGATTTTGTGGCTAACTTGATGAACGCATTGGGCAACAATTCTAGCCAAAGCATCGATCAAGCTAAGTTAGGAACGGAGCTCTTAAGCCAAGCACAAGCATTTTACGATAACTTCACGACCGTGCAGACGACCGTTAGTGCTAAGGAGACCCGCTTGCAGGCAGCGGCTAGCCGAAACGAAACTGAAAAGACCAACCTGTCGACCCAGTTATCGGATGAACAAGATGTGGACTACGCCGAAGCTTACATGCACTACCAAAATCAAATGGTAGCTTATAAGGCCACCTTAGCAGTCGGCACAAAGATTTTACAAACAACTGTCTTGGACTACATGAGATAAGGTCCGTGATTAGGAAGTAAAGGGTAACTTTTCATGGCAACATGAGGGGTTGCCCTTTTTTAGTGGGGTGGGCAGATGAATAATTATAATATCGACAGAGTCGAGCGGGCTGAGCGGATGGTCAATGAGATTGCGGCGGTTGAAAAGATTCAAAAAATTGCCGATAGTCAAAATAACCAGGTCGAAAATCAGCTCCGCGACGAAGCGGTGGGCGAACAACGTTTAAGCCAACCGCCAATAAAAAAGACTAAAACCCAAAAAAGGCTTAAACATTCAGTGACTTCAACCGATATAGATAATGTTGACTTAGATGATGAATTCTTGTTAGAAATCATCAGGCGCTTACGGGACCGGTTTAAGTTAGCGGACTTAGACTTAGACCTCCGGCTAGAGAGAACCCTGCCTAGACAAGTAGCCTTATTGGTTAAAAGCAAGCAAGAATTGATCAAAATACTAAGTGTAGCGGAGCTAGTAGCTCTATATCGGCGAGAGAGTTTTAGTAAACAGGGAATTTCGTTAGACGAGAAAGGATGATTTATATGGCAACCAGTTCAATTTCAGCGGCAACCAGTTCAGCTTTTAGTGCTGCCACTAGTAACCTTAACAAAAGCACAACCGACACGGATAAGACAACTAGCAAGTCAAGCCTTACTAAGGCAACCGATGCTAGTATTAAGAACAATTTAGGAAAGTACACTGGGGTAACCTTAGACGTTATCGACCAGTTGATTGAAGCTGACCCGCTGTCAACTAGAAAGTCGAGCGACGAGGATTTAATTAAGAACTTGAATGAACAAACGACCGCTTGGAAAAACATTAGCGCCTCTTTGAGTGACTTAAAGACCGCGTTAAATTACTTAAAAGACGACGACCAATACTATACCAAGGCCACCAGCAGTTCTAACCAAAATGTGGCAACGATTAGTGCCTCAACGGAGTCGGGGATAGGTTCTTATTCAATTAAAGTTAGCCAACTAGCAACTTCCATGAAGATTTCCGGGGGGATTCCTGCTGTCTTAGGGACAACCGACGCCGACAGTAGCCAAAAGCTTAATCTAACTGGCTCATTAAACTTGACTTCAAGTGTAGGAACGGCCACGTTAAATATTAACGACAGCCAAAACATCAACGACATTGCAACTGCGATTAACAAGTTGACGGTCACAGTTAAAGATGACAAGGGCAAAGACGTCGTTAAGTCTCTAGGCATCACCGCGACCGTGGTGGCTAACCACTTGATTTTACGCTCAGTGGCAACTGGTAAGGACAACACCATTTCGGTTTCTTCCACCGACGGGACCGCTGATAGTTTAGGACTAGGGAGCCAAGCTCACAGTGTGGCCGGGCAAGACGCCGTTTATAACATCGACGGTTATGACCTAACCAGCGCCTCTAACACAATCACCAACGCCATTAACGGGGCAACGATTACGCTAACCGGCCTGTCCGCTAAGGAAGCTGACGGAACCTTGGCCGATACGACCTTAAACGTAACCCACGATACGACTTACCTCGAAGCCGCGGTAGAAAACTTCGTTAACAAGTACAACGCGACGATGAAGTATCTAAACGACTATGCTAAGATTGATACTTCGACCGATAACTTAGATGAAAAGCAAAACGGGGTCTTAGAAGATGATAGTGCCGCTAGCCGCTTGAAGTCTGAATTAGCCCGGCTAGCAGTTTCTTTAGGGGTCGATACAGATAGCAAGACTGGTCAAAAGATTGATACCGGAATGACTTCTAGCAAGTTAGGGATTAGTGTCGATCGTGATGGCATTATGAGTATTGATGCCGAAAAATTAACTAAAGCAATTGACAGTGGCAACGGGATTGAAACTATTAAGAACTTCTTTTATAATACAACTGGTCGAATTAGTAAGGAAGAACATGGTTACGTCACCGGCTTTTTGGAAACAATTAAGGCTTATAACGAACCTGATTATGTTAAGAATACCAAAGGGATTATCAATGATAAGCTAGAAATGTACAGTAAGCAGATTAAGGATTTAAATTCTGACGTGACTGACCTTGAAACCCGGTTAGCTACAAAACGGGAAAGCTTGATTAACCAGTATAGTGCGGTTGATGCTGCTATGGAAAAAGCTGAGGCCATGTTAAAACAAATTGATGACTGGTTCAAGACAGACGACAATAATAAGTAATAGTCGGAGGTAGCCGATGGATGAACAACAAGCGGTCAAATTAATTTTAGCCTCACTAGCCGCTTTTGACGGGAGCGCTCAGATGGCTTTAGAGATTGTTAACCAGCTAGAGCCCTTGTTTGCCCAGCTGCAAACCAGGCCACCTCAGCTATCAGAAGCTGAGTTGCGCCAACTAGAAGCGGGTTATAACCACTTGATTGCGGTATTAGCAGCAGAAAGACGAAATTTGAGTAAACAGTTAAGTGAGCTGAGTGGTCCTAAGCAAAAACGGATTGTCAATGCTTACAGTAAACATATGAAATCTTCAATGAAAATGACTTTTTAAGAAAGGATAAAACAAATGGTTTATGGATATGGTCCCAAGGCAGGGAAGGCTGATTACCTTAAGACCCAGGTTTTAAGTGCGAGTCCAGCTAAATTGACATCGATGCTATTTGATGGTGCCATTAAGAGTATCAAGTTAGCCCAAATTGCCATTGAACAACACGAAATCGAAAAGGCTCATAATAATATTATGAACGCTGAAAACATTATCTACGAATTAGCTAACTCAGTTGACACTAAGGTTGAAGGTGAATTACCAGGACAATTATTATCACTATATGACTTTATGAACAGTCAGTTACAGGAAGCTAATATTAAAAAAGACAAGCAAAAATTAGACAGGGTGTTAGATATGCTAACGACTTTATCTAACTCTTGGAAAAAGATTGCTGAGTAGGAGGGAGAAAAGATAATGTGCAAGATGGACCTAGCGATTTGTATTTTAACTAAGGATGAAGACGATAAATTACGGCGTTGCCTAGACTCTGTCAAAGACGTTGGCGCCGAGTTAATCGTCATCGACAGTGGGCAAAACGAAAGCACCAAGGCCTTGTGCCAGGAACTTGCTGCCGAATATCACCCCTATGACTGGGCGGATAACTTTGCCTTAGCCCGCAACTATGCCCTAGAGCAAACTCTTAGCAACAACATCTACTTCCTTGATAGCGATGAATGGTGGGCAAAAGAGGATGTGGGCTTTAACACGTCCAAGTTACTCAAATACTTTAACCGTCCTGACCTCGCGGAAGCTATTGGGACAGCCACAATCATTAATCACCGTCAAAAAGACGACGGCAGCGAAGAAGAAGTCGGTCAGTTAAAGCAGCGAGCCTTTAATAAGTCTTACTTTCGTTACGATAAGGAAGTTCGGGTTGATGAGGTCTTGAGTTCAACTTTAGGCTTTGATAGTTTAGCCTTCAATTTAGTCAATGTAACGAAAGTCCACCACGACGGCTTTTTAACCGCAGAAAGCCGTACTAAAAAGAGTGCCCAAAAGTTAGGGCTAGCCTTAAAGGATTTAGAAGCTCATCCGGGCGATAACAAGTACTTGTTGACTTTAGCTGACTGTTACCAAGAAGGTGGCCAAACAGAGGCAGCTAAATTAATCTATAATCAAGTTGTTTCAGCAACAACAGGTCGCGATGGTGCAGAACTCTACCAAACGGTAATTGAAAATGAAAAGATGCTAGTAAATTCACCTGATTACCACTTTATGGCTGGTGAAATTTATGGGATGCATCACGAAGATGCTAAAGCCCAAGCACATTTCGCTAAGATTTTAGCTTTACAAGATGAGGGCATCGATAGCACCTATGTTCCGGTTGCTCATTATTTTATTGGTAAGTTAGCAGAGGCAAAGGGAGACTTTGAAACAGCTAAAAAGCACTATCGGCTAAGCGGTGAATATCCAGATGCAATTGATGCCTTAGCGGCAATTTTATAAGTAAAGAAGGTAAACTGGTGAACACTCGTGATAGTAAGGAAATTCTTAATTTAATTACAACTTTAGAGGAAGCCAACGAGTATTTAGCTTCGAGTGAAGAAATAGGCCTCGAACTATTAAAACAAGTAATAACTAACTGTTTGACTGCTAGTGAAAATATTAGCCAAACGTTACAAACATTTGGAGAAGATATAAGCTATCAAGCTGAGTTGACTACTTATCAAAGGCTGTTGCAAAACTTTTTAGCCAATATCAGTCAAGCAGGTGAATTAGCCTACCCGGCTCAAACAATTGGAGAATGCTTAGCTAAGCTGACTGCTAAGTTAAGTGCTAAGCATAAAAAGCAGGTAGTCTTTTTGCCTTATAAGGCCTCGATGTGGGATTCGTTAGCGACGATTTATGAGGCAGCTTTAGCGGATCCAAATTGCGAGGCGTATGTAGTCCCGATTCCTTACTTCACTAAGGACGAGCATGGTAAGTTAAAGGACCTTCATTACGAAGGAAATTTGTTTCCTAAGGAAGTTCCAATCACTTCCTGGCAGGATTATCCTTTAGCAAAAAAGCGGCCAGACATTATTTATATTCATAATCCTTATGATGATGATAATTTAATCACCACGGTCTTACCTGCCTTTTATACGGATAAGTTGAAGCAGTACACAGACTTACTAGTTTATGTACCTTACTTCGTGAGTTTACATGAACGTAAGCACTATGAATACGCCTTAAATAAGGGAATTGAAAATGCTGACGTGGTTTTTATCCAAGATGAGGTGGTCAAAGCTGGCTATCAAGGGGCCTGGAAAAAGTTTGCCCAGGAAAATCCGACTTATCCTAAGGAGAGCTTAGAGCAAATTTTAGCTAAGATGGTGGCTTTAGGAAATCCCAAGTACGATGCCTTAAACAAAACTAATCCAAGCAACTACCCTTTACCTAGTGAATGGAAGCAAAAAATCTATCGACCAGATGGAAGTAAAAAGATCGTGGTTTTTTATAATACTACCATTATTGATTTAAATGCCTCGGGGCGACAGATGCTAGCTAAGTATGCGGATGTATTTAACTTCTTTTTGAAGCACCAAGCTGATTATACCCTTCTTTGGCGCCCGCATCCACTTTTGATTGATGCTATTCGCTCCCAGCACCCTGACTTGCTAGCTGATTATTTACAGTTAGCAAGTCAATTTAAGGAAAGTCAGCTGGGGATTTATGACGATAGTCCTGATTTTTATTTAGCTTACACTTACGCTGACGCTTTTTATGGCGATATGTCAAGTATGGCAGAACTATTCCGGAAGCTAAATAGACCGGTAATTAAACAAATTCCTACTTATCCAACTGAGCAGGTGCCAGCTGAGTTTGATTTAAACTTGGTAAAAGAGCACCTGGCCAAGCAAAAGTGTCTGGCGGAAGGAAAGTTGCCATTGGCTAAGTTGCCAGCTTGTTTAGCAGCAAATACTCATAGTCAAAAAACGACAGACTATCATTTTGGTTTAGACATTCATCGTTATGTTATGAATTTAGCTAATTCATAACATTCCAGAAAGAGCGCTTATATAAAGGTGTTTGTGAACATTAAAATACGGTTGACCCAACTTTTGACCTAACTTTCTAGATAATTTGCAAATTTTTCCACCGTTTCTTGCTTCTTTTGCTGTGTAACGTGTGAGTAAATATTTAAAGTTATTTGGACATTCTTGTGTCCTAGTCGCTCTTGCACATCTTTAATATTTAGCCCCGCCTCAAGCAACAGCGTAGCATGAGTATGCCTAAATCCGTGTATCGAAATTCGGCGCAAGTCTGGGTTCTGATTATAGAAAGTATTAATTCGACTATTAGCTACTGTTGTGCCGGCTATTCGGTTATCGTGTGTCGGAAACATTAGCTGTGAGTCTGAAAGGGCATTAACTCCTCTAGCTAACAAGAATTTAGCTTGCGTTGTTTTCCAGGCTTTAAGAGCTTTTAAAGTTTCATCATCGATAAAGATAGTACGGGTGGATTTTTCAGTCTTAGGTTCTGCGATAAAGTTTAAGTTATTGCGTGAGTCGCGCGATACGGTCTTGGTAATGCTTATTGTGTGTTCATTAAAATCTATATCGGACCAGTTCAAAGCTGAAATTTCACCGGAGCGGATACCTGAGTATGCTAATAATCTAAAAAACGGATAAAAAACAGGGTTAGACGAAGCTTTAGCCCGATCAAGGAATAACTTCAACTCATCTTTAGAGTAGAAGTTATTTTTTGTATTATGCACCTTAGTAGAGTTTTCGAGTGGTTTTGGATAAACAACTAATGCAAACGGATCTTTTTCAATCAGCTCAAGTCGTATACCATAATTTGTGACAAGTTTTAAAACCGACAATAACGTCTTATAAGACTTGAACTCTTTAGCTAATTCGTTGACGACATCTTGAGCCCACAATGCGTTTAGTTTTGATAGCTTTAAATCGTCATACTTTTTAAAATGATTAGAATAGGTCCGGTAACGATGACCAGAAGTAGCTGCTTTCACTGACGGTTCATATACTGCCCACCATTTTTCAAACAATTCGCCTAGCGTTATGTCTTGGTTCTTAGTCTTGAACTTTCCTGCATCAAATTCAGCCTTAAGTTGAGTCAAGGCTTGTTTTGCCTCCCTAGCTGATGAGAATCCGCGCCTGGTGGTGTCTATCCGCTTTCCTGTCAAAGGGTCTGTTCCCAAATAAACCTTGAACATGTATTTTGTCTTACCTTTACTTTTGTAACTCTTTATTGTCGCCATGATGATTCACTCCTTTATAAATAAAAACTGATGTTCTTTTGGATATATTTTTAAACCCGCTCAGAAAGGCGGGCTTCTTACATTAATTCTTTACTCATCATAAGATGTTGCCAAACTAATTAATGTAGTGACAAATTGATAATCATATTTAGTATTTGGGATAGTTATACCCGTAGATTTATCAGATGCTGTATGTTTTGTATAGAAAGTAGATGCTTTTTTTAACCTTACTTCTAAATCTTCTGTTGAACCATTGTAAACATTAAAAATAGAGTCTTTCCATAAATCTATACCATTTTGCAGTATATATACTTCATCAGAATACCTTTTCTGTTTTCTATACATTATCGATAATTTTTCGCAAACTTGAGTTGGAGAAAGCTCAACTAGTGTTAACCATAGTTTTTCTGCCTCATCCCAATCACCGTACTTATAAGCTAACTCACCCTTCAAAAAAGTTTCATCGTACAAAAAGAATCTATATCTCTCTAACATATTTAAAGCGCCATTTTTATTTACAGATGAACGTGCTATTGACAATGCTTTATTTTTATCAAACGTATTATTTTTAGTTGAATCAGTTAAGGCTTGTTTAGTGTTGTTGATAGAATTTTGTGTAGCTACAGGATATCCAGTCCTAACATTTATTTCTTTTTTTGTGGTTTTGTTAATACGCCTATAACTATTATTTTTTCTAAGTCTTTTTTTAGTTCTGTCATGTGCTAAATATAGAAGAGAGCATAACTCTGTCCCTATATCAGAATTAACTATATCAGGGAAGTGTACGTCTCTGGCAGGTAAAGAAAAATTGGCCAACATTAAATTCATAGACGGAATTTTATTATTTATTCCGGAAAAAATGAATTCAGAACTATGGTATTTCTCTTCTAAAACTTGTAATAACTCAGCTTTAAAAACATCATAATAGTTATCAATATACCTTTTTTCTTTGTATCCTAATACGCGAGAAAAATCTATAATTTCAGATGCAGTTAATTTTCCATCATAAACGATCTTTTTAGTAAGAACAAAAAAATCAGGAAACATACTTGTATCTAAAGTATCAAAAAAACTATAGAGTTTATATTTTGAAATAGCATATATGATAGAAGTACTGGAATAATGGATAAAAGATTCATTATCAATGACTTTTTGAAGAGAATTTATTTCCAGTAATACTTCTTTAACATACTCACCATCGTATAATCTTCTTTCTAAAGAGTATAGATATAGAAATGCATATCCAATATCTTTTGGGCGGTTACGTTTTACAAGCCAATTTAAAAAATAAAATCGTTGGTTTGGTTTAAGCGTCTCATACGATGGATAATATGACAGTTTCTCTAAATTATGAAGATTTTCGGATATTGGTAGTTTTATATCAATAGCAGAAGGTTCGTCAGTATAGGTATCAATATTTTTCTTAGGACCATTTTTTAAATACATAAATTTTAATACTTCATTAGGAATGTTAAGAAAATAGTTTGGTAAATAAATTTCATTTTTATCTTTTCTAAAAAATGAATTTAAAATATTAAAAAAACTCATTACATACACCTCCTTATACGGTAGTAGCTATAATCAATATAGTTGAGTTCAGGTGGTTAACTGTAGACTATTCAACGATTTTCATGCCGCCGCCAACTTTAGAGCGTGCAAGAATATTATTAGTTTCGTCAACTACGGTTACACCAGGAATGGGTTGATTTGTGAATGATGAAATTTTATTAGTATCGTCGTCTAGTCCATCAGAAAAAGTCTTTTTATCAGTGCTGGACAGGTTAAGCCACTGATCTTTGTTTACTGTATACTTGACTCCGTAAGCACCCGGATAAGTAACTTTTGTAATAGTTAATGTGTCGCCAGTTTGTTGATTGAGATTGTTTACCATCGTTTCAACGCTTTGCTTGAAGGACTTACTTAATTTACTTTTTGTCTTCTTAGCTGCTTTTTTCTTTTTAGTGTGTTTTTTAGATTTTTTGTCTTTGGTTACTTTTTTAGCAGAAACTTGATTAGCATTTGTAACATAAAAAATCGAATTTAGATTAGATGTACCAATAGTAATTCCCAAAGTTAAAAGTGTAATATATTTAATAGATTTTTTCATAGTTAATTTCTCCTATTCCAATTCTTTGATTATTAATCCGTTTGTTAAATCGAATTCATAACCTATAAATTTAAAATGTAGTCCCAATTTTCTTCTATACATATCTAAGGATTCAAGTAGATATTGTTCACTGATGTCGAAGAAATCAGCTACTTCATGTAAAGTTTCGAATCCTTGACGATAGCAAACTATTAAACCGGATAGACTAACTAATTTTTGATAACCCCAGTCACGTGCTTTACGTTCTTGCTTCGCTTGTTCAAGTTTGTTTTCAGTATCGACAATATCACCAGCGCTAGTCTCATAGTGCCCTATCTCTTCCGCTACAGTTTCAAGTTGTTTCCTATAGCTATTATCCTTATTTATAAAGATAGTATTGTTGTGAATGAACCCAGCTAGCTTTTGAGGCATCTCAATATGTAGATAAGTTAGTTGGGGATAGCTGGCAGTCAATTCTTCTAATGTGTTCAAAAAAATCACTTCTTATTATTTTTCTTTGTAAATTCAATGAAATTAATGATTTGAGTCATTTCTTCATCAGAAACACCACTATCAATATGAGCTGCGATTAATTCAGCTTGGCTAGAAGTTCCATTCTTGCTGTCTCTCCCTAGAAGATAATCGGTAGAAACACCAAAGTAGTCGGCAACTTTAGCTAGATTTTCTGCTTTTGGGGAACTTGCATCCCACCTTCGTATTTGTCCGTTTGAAATTCCAGTTGCTCTTTCAATTTCTGCGATAGTGACACTTCTTTCCGATGCTAATTGCTTTATCTTGTCTAGAAGTCCCATAAAATCAGCCTTTCTATAGCTTTAAAACTAAATAGCGAGTTCTCTATTGACAATTAGCGTAAACTCTATTATAGTATTCATTGTAAGTTGATTAGTAATTAAATAATATAGTGCATCGCTGAAATAAATAGAGAACGAAAGCTTATTAGTAAGCTTATTTAATTATACCTTTATAATAGCGTAAACTCTAATTCTAATCAAGACTTTTAGATAAAAAGAGGTGATTATATGGGAAATTTATCATTCCAAGAAAAAATGACAATACAGTTAATGAGAAACAAGCAAGCTGGTCTTAGCCCTCGTACACAAGCGGACATAGCTAATAAGTTTGGATTAAGTCGCATGTATGTCGGAACAGTCATTAAGGAAATTCAGCATGGGAAAAAAGCTGATGAGTGGCGAAAAAAGTTTGCTGAATATGCAGGCATGAAAATGTAGAGGGAGGGAAGAATAATGAAAGGCTTAATTGAAGTAAAAACGAAAGGCGATACACAAGTTGTGTCAGCTAGAGATTTACATGAAGGTTTAGGCGTCAAAACAAGATTTAGTCAATGGGTTAAGCAAAATTTCAAGCATTTCCGTAATGGCATTGATTTTGAGGGCGTAGTTGTAACTACACCCTTCAATCCTAATTATCCAAATGGTAAAAAGCAGGAATTACAAGATTATGCCTTGTCGGTGGAGATGGCCAAGCATATTGCAATGATGGCAGGCACTGAAAAAGGGTACGAAATCAGAGACTACTTCATCAAGGTAGAAAGAGCATGGAACAGTCCAGAAATGGTGATGAAGAGGGCTTTGGAAATTGCAAACGTTAAGGTCGAGCAACTTGAAGCCAAGCTAGACGAAGTCAAGCCACAAGTGCTATTTGCAAATGCGGTATCGGTTAGCGACACACCTATTTTAGTTGGCGAACTAGCCAAGATTTTGCACCAAAACGGTATTAACGTAGGTCAGAATCGCCTTTTTAAGTGGTTACGTAAAAATGGCTACTTAATCAGCAGAAAAGGTACAAGTTACAATATGCCAACACAAAAATCGATGGAGCTAGGGTTGTTCAAAATCAAAGAAAGTGCAATTACACATAGTGACGGACATGTAACGATCACTAAGACACCTAAAGTTACAGGTAAGGGGCAGATTTATTTTGTAAATAAATTTCTTAGTGATGTGGCCTAGGAGGTGAGTCAAATGGACTTATTGAGTGAACAAATTAAAGCTGAAATAAAGTTAATTGTTAAAGAGGCGGTTGAAGATGTTCTTGCTGAAAAGAGCTTAGTTAAACCGCAAGTACCGCAAGGGGCATTGGTATTTAATCGCAAGGAAGCTTCAAAGCGCTTAGGGGTAGCACCTGCAACCTTTGACAAGCTACGTGCTGAGATTGGCTATGTTAAATATCCAGGCGTAGCCAAAATCATGTGGTCGGACGAAGCATTGCAAGAATATGTGAGGAAATCAGAGAGGAAGATTTAGTTATGAAATGGGAATACATTGTAGCAGCGTTTTTAATCGGCATGGCTATTTGCCAGTCTAACTGGTATATAGCTCACTTTTTGCTGATAGCAGGATTAGCTTTAATCGCTTTAAGGGTCATGATGGATCCATGGCCAGAGGGAGGTGAAGACGATGAATAAAATCATTAAAAGTTATCACTACTACATCATTAATAAAGATTACGCCTTAAAGAAACTGGGTGTAACTGCTCCGACATCGGAATCAGAAATACCAATTTTAGATGAAAGCGAATTTGAAGCTTTGAAGTATTCTTTAGAGTCAAACGATAGGTTATCTGACAGTTTATATGACTTGTGCAGACTATATTGCAGCAGACTATGTTACGCAGACAAGATATCAGATGATTCTTTCGAAAAGCTGACTAGGATTTTAGTTAGCGAAAAACGTTTTTTAGTTGAGGTGTTTGAGCGTGTGGATTCCTAATTCGATTGTTACCCTGATTGTCCTAGGCGCGCTCTACAGCTTGATTTTTGAACGTCCTAAGAGCAATCACTTTGAGAATAAAAAAGCGCCCAGAGGGCAATCTGAGCGCAAAACAAACAAATAAAAAACATTAAAATTCGTGATTATTGTATCACGAAAAGGAGCAGTTATGAAAGAAAAAAGAGTGTTTGTTAAAACTAATGTTGGTTTTGGCAAAGAACGACTAGCTGTTCAAGAGGAGCAGCTAATCGGTAACCTTGATAGGATGTTTAATTTTCGTGTGGTAGAAGCAGACGGCCGGACACATGAGAGAGGCAACATCTGGGAACAAATTATGTTCCCTAGAGACGTGGCCGAAGCTGAAAGCTTACATCTAACGGATGCAGTTAGCTGGTTCAAGAAGATTGAAGAAGTCAGAAGTAAATAAAAGGAGAGAAATAACATGAATACTAGATATGAAAGTCCAAACTACGCTACACAAGCACAATATACACAACAAGGGTCACAGACAGCAAATACACCACAAGTAGTTAATCAAGAACACTCAGTCACATTTCAAGCTAATGGCGAGGATGTCAAGCTTGCGCCAAGCACGGTAAGGAATTATCTCGTATCCGGAGATGGTAAGGTTACAGATCAAGAAGTAGTGATGTTCATTAACTTGTGCAAGTATCAGCACTTGAACCCATTCTTGAATGAGGCCTACATTGTTAAGTTTGGCTCGCGACCTGCACAACTAATTACCTCTAAAGAGGCATTTATGAAACGAGCCGAAGCTAATGAACACTTCCGCGGAAGTAAAGCTGGGGTGATTGTCGTTCGTAATAACCAAATTATCTACTCACAAGGTGCTTTTGCTCTGCCTTCTGACACCATCGTAGGTGGTTGGGCTGAAGTTAAACGTGATGACCGCGAAGAGCCAATTCATATCGAAATCTCATTCGACGAATTCAATAAGAAGCAAGCGACTTGGAAAGATATGCCTGCAAATATGATTCGTAAAACAGCTTTAGTCAATGCTTTACGCGAAGCATTCCCAGATTCTCTCGGTTCGCTTTATACGGAAGATGACAAGTCAGAAACAGCAAGTGTGGTGCCTAATCAAGCAGAACACAAACAAGCTCAGAAGGAAAGTGCAGCTAGCTCTTTAATTAGTAAAGCTTTGAGCAAGTCTCAAACTAAAAAAGAACCTGCAAAGCATATTGAGGCTAAAGAGGCCGTGCCCGTTACTGAAATGTCAGAAAAGCGTGACCCAAGGGATTCTGAAGAAGAACAAATTGACATTTTTAAAGACCAAATCGAACGCCAAAAAGCAGCCAAGGAGGCAGAATAACAGATGAAATTGACAGCAGAAAACTACTACAGCAACGAAGCTAACCGTCACTATTTAAGCAAGAGTATTTTTACTGACTTCGAGAGATGTGAAGCTGCTGCCTTAGCTAAGTTGAACGGTGACTGGGAGCCACAGAGAGACGAAAAAGCGCTCTTAGTAGGTAATTATCTACATTCATATTTTGAGAGTCCAGAAGCCCACCAGGCATTCTTAAACGAAGATAAGGGCAACGGTACGAATGCAGACAAGATGATTGCCAAGACAGGCAAGAACAAAGGAAAACTAAAGGCTGATTTCCAAGTTGCTAATGCGATGATTGACCGGCTTAAAGCAGATGAAGCTTTTAATCAATTATACATTCCAGGTCAAAAGGAAGTTATTGTCACTGGTGAAATTCACGGTGTCCCATGGATGGGGAAGATTGATAGCTTAGATCTTGAAAATGAGTTCTTTTATGACATTAAAACCTCTAGAGATTTGCATGAAGGAGCCTGGGTTAAGACTCAAGAGGGACGCAATATCAAGGTTCCGTTTGTTCAAGCTTTCAGCTATGACCTGCAAATGGCAGTTTATAGAGAACTAATTAGACAAACATTTGGTGTTACTTGTCAGCCGCTGATTTTCGCAGTCAGCAAACAGACACCATGTGAACTGATGGGAATTACTTTTGACGGTGATGACGAGCAAGCACTTTTAGATGCAGCTTTAGAACGAATCGAAGAAAAACAAACTCATATCAAAGCCGTTATTGACGGTAAAGAAGAGCCAGTTGGTTGTGGTAAGTGCGAATATTGTCGCGGTAAATCAACGATTAGCAATAACCTAGTAGGTGCTACACAGATTAGCTTGGGATAGAATAAACAGCCAGTATGCTTTAGCGATGCCGGAAGGGTGGGAAGCCCTAGGAAGGAGGAAAAAATGAAGGTCAAAAAGATATATCAAAAGAAATTCACAACGGTTGATAACACGGTTCTTAATGATGTTGAACTTAGTTGGAAAGCAAAAGGTCTCTTTGTTTATCTCTGGTCTCAAGCTGACGGTTGGGACTTCTATGAGTCAGAAGTCGTTAACCACTCGACGGATGGTATTGCAGGTCTGAAGACGGGGTTAAAAGAACTCGAAGCAAGAGGATATTTGAGGCGTGAAAGAAAAAGGGATAAAAAGGGTCTGCTTAGAGAAAACGAATGGGTGTTGTCTGAGCAACCTATGTTAGAAAATCCTATGTTGGATAATCCTACATTGGAAAATCCTACGTTGGATAAACCTACGTTGGATTATCCTACGTTGGAAAATCGCACACTAACAATAACTAATAACAACAATACTAATAATAACAATACTAAAGAAACAATAACTAATTATAACAATAACAACAATAACAAAGAGTCTGCTGTTGATGATGATGAACAAAAGCAGATAGACTTTGCTGAAGTGCAGACGGCTTATCAACTTAATTTGAGACCTAGAAACGGCATCCCATCAAAAATTAATATTGAATTGAGTAAGTATACTAAAGAGCTTGGTCATAAGTTAGTGATTTATGCGATTGAAAGAGCTGTAGCACAGATTGCTAACCCTTCGTGGGGATACATCAAAGCTATTCTAACCAGTTGGAAGAAAGCGAAGGTAACAAGTATAGATGACGTTAAGAAGTTAGATGAATCTTATCGGCAACGGAAAGCACAGCAACAACAGAATCGCTTTAAGAACGGACGACGGGTAGTACAAAAAGAGAGCTTACCGGACTGGGCTCAACCTGATTATCAAGAAAAGGACACGCCTGATGATCCAGCTAAAAGTAAACAAATTGCAGAAATGATGGCTAAGATTAACGCACGTAGGAAGGAAGTTCTTTGAGATGATGAGTTGGATTATAGCAGTGAGCCAGTACCTGCTGTTGGTATTTCTACTAGCAATCGCAGTTGCTTTAACGCTGACGGCCACGCTGTTTTTAACAATTGTGATTAGGGAGATCATTCATATTATTCAAGAACGATTTTAGGAGGGATAGCTATGTATACGAATTTAGATGACTTTAGTCTTGATTTGAATATGCTGCTAGGCGTTTATGACGATAAACGTTTTAAGTTTAAAATGTCTGATGAATTGCGCTCAAGCTTAGTTGCTAGTGATTTAAGAGTAGTTGACGAGTATTTAAACAAAGCCCAGACGGCGCTTGAGGAGGCTGTTTCGGTGATAGATGATCTAGAAGCAGGTCTTGAGGTGTCGTAAATGAGATGTAAATGGAAAGTAATCGTGCGTGGCGAAGGGCAAGGTTGGGAGCACTTGAACCTAACTGAAAATCAAGCGGAAATGATTGTTGAGAGTTGTCCGCCTGATTACTTTGCCTACATGCTGCCGATGTGTATGTTTGACGAATGGAGGAAATAAAAAATGGACGAGTTAGCAAAAGTACGTTTATCGTTTATGAACAGCAATGTAAATACCGTTACTTACATCAAAAAAAGTGATTGTTATGGACTTACAAAACGGAACAGAAATGACCGGTTTATCGAAGATTATGAAGCGAGCGGTAAGCCAAGCGGTGTGGTGAATCTGGACCAAGTAATCCACGTGGCGTACTTAGATGATTAATGGAGGGATAACGGTGATTAAGTATTATGCAGTTTTATATGGAAAGCTTATAGAATGCAAGGTTTCAAAAAAGACTATTGAGGAAACATATTACAAGTTGAGCCCTAGTGAGTATCAATATCTTAATAGCATTTCTTCAGGAATAAATTATGAATATGACGAAGCAACTGTAGAGCTTATGAAGCAGATATTACATGCCGGAACTCTTCATGTTTTAAGCAAGTTAAAAATAATTAGTGCAATTACAGCCCGTGAATTCATTGTTGAGCAAAAGCTAAATTATGTTCATGTGTTACCTGGGAATAATGGTTACTTGAATGTACAATCAGATAACATTTTCCTTGGCGATTTAGAAGAACGAGATGATACTCAAACTATCTTTGATGAATTGGAAATTAAAAAGATGAGGCATGACGGTCGCTTCAGAGGAATTGATTTCGACCATTGCTTAGAAGAGGTGAAATACGATGACTAACGAAGAGAAGCTAAAGAAGCAGCTGCAAATTACAACGCTAGCTATAGTACGAATGCAAGATAAGGCTTTAAACTTATCTTACATGGTCCAAAAAGAAGACGTTGACAAGCGCAATGCCTTTGATGATTTATTAGATTGGATAGCAAGGACAAGTGTCAAAGCACAAAAGGCGGTTATATTAGTTGAAAAAGAATACAAGGAGGCAAGCGATGACAGCAAGGCGGAAGGTAACGAGCGCTAGCCACTTCGGCAAGAAATCAACCGTGGATGGTTACAAGTTTGACTCACAAAAGGAGCTGGACTTCTACCTGCGTTATATCAAAAACAGCGGTTATGAGTTTGAAGTGCAAAAGAATCTAGTGCTAGTCGATAAATTCCCGCTGGGCTCGCATAACGTACGCTCTGTGAGTTATAAAGCGGACTTCGTAGTTCTAGACGGTGGCCTAATAAAACACGTCTATGACGTTAAAAACGGCTTTAACAGTTATGCGATAGATGACAAGAGTCAACTAAAATTCAAGCTAGTCGCTCAGAGATATCATGTGCCAGTTGAAGTTGTAGTGCTCCGTAAGCACGATTTCAGAGTAGGCGTGCTAGGAACTACTAAGAAAATTGAAACTCAAGTAAAAACCAACATTGACTATGAGTATAGCGAGTTGATTGGATGAAAATTGATAAAGATTACGGCCTAGTAAGTTGCGGTTACGAGCTCAAAATTATAGCCGAGTTGAATCGTAAGACTGGCCGTAAAAAACGCTCTAAGAGTCTGAGAAGAACGCATAAAAGAAAGTACACAAGGAAAGTTGAATTGGAGTGTAGAGATGATTGACGAATATATAACCTTACGGATTATGTTTGAAATGTTTAAAGACGCTTTAGCGTTTATAGCTGCGGTGGTTGGCTTAGGCTGCTGGGCCTATTACAAATTTTGGAGAGGGAAGAGAAAGTGAAAGATTACTTAGTTTACGTTGAGCTTAACGGAATTTGGACTAATCTGCTAATTAAAGCTACGAATTGGGAAGAGGCTGAGCAGTTAGCGGAATTAGAAGTTAGAAAAGTAAGTGTAGAAGCCTAACAAAAAAGCCAAGGCAACGACTAGCAGCCTCGGCATGTTCTCAAATATATCAACAATTTATTATATCATAAAGGGAGCGTGCTGGGCTTGGAAGAATTAACAATACCCGGAATGAAGATTATAGATTATGATAGAACGGCCGATAACGTGTCGCAATTCTTAACGGACGGACGATACTATCCAAGACTACATAGGATGTGTCAGCAAGCAAGTCCAGATCATCTGCAAAGTCCAAGTTTAAGCGGCATGCCTGGCGGTGGAAGTGTTGGCAATAGCAACGAGGAGAAACTAGTGAAATATCTGTATGCTAAATCAATTGTTGACGGCGTTAGTCAAACCTATGACAAAGGTTCGTTTGAATTAAAAGTCGTCCTGGACAATGTATTTGGTAGAATTTCAGCAGTCGATGCGATGGCGAAGCTTCATTTTGAAAACACTAGATATTATCAAGTGAAGAAGAGAGCGTTAAATGAGTTTGCTGACGGTTTAGAGATGAAGGTTAATTGTCCTGACTTGCATGTATACGTTAAGTAAAAAAATTTTAACACTATATATAGTATTGCGCATAATTTGTATATTATTTTAGTGCTAAATTGAATTATCAAAATACAATATATTGTGCTTTGACTAAAATGTAACTATGTTGACGCGTATAAAAGTATATCCTATAATGTACATATAGAGATCAATCCCTTCCGTTCCACAATTAGGTGGCAGATACGTTCTGAAGACGGAAGGTTTTTTTGTAGGTGATTTAAGCCATTGTCGCTAAATATGATGCTGACAACTAAATAGTGTCAAGGCATATTACTTAACAACATGTGATATAATTTTATTGAAAGGAGTGGATAACGATGGAAAAAATTGAATTACAAAGTCCCATAGCTGTGGCTAATTTTATAATTGAAGTTGCTAATGAAAAAGAAAATCCAGTTACGAATTTGAAACTCCAAAAAGTGCTATTCTTTTTACAGGGGTATTGTTTAGCCGAATATAATTCTCCTCTAATAGATGGAAATTTTTCTAAGTGGCAATACGGACCGGTGGAAGAAGAAGTTTATCAAGAATTTAAATATTTCGGGGCATCACCAATAAATTCGAAAAGTACTCAGTTGCGTATGGATAGTGGAAAAATTGAATTTTATTGCGAAGAAATTAGCATGTCAGATAACTTGCTAAATAAGATAAAAGAAATCGTAGAACAAATAATAAAAAAGGAACCATGGCAATTGGTTCGATTAACGCATGATGATCCAAGTTGGAAAAATTATGAAGATAAGATAAGGAGTCGTACTGCTGAGGATTATACCAACGA
Organism: Ligilactobacillus agilis; assembly: GCF_025311475.1. NCBI lineage: Bacteria > Bacillati > Bacillota > Bacilli > Lactobacillales > Lactobacillaceae > Ligilactobacillus > Ligilactobacillus agilis. The sequence goes on from NZ_CP104397.1 coordinate 969,079, forward strand.
AGAAATAAAAGATTGTTTCAAAGCTAATCAGGAAGTGTTAGGTGTGTAGATTTTGAACCACAAGAGCTTAATTCATGACATAATTGACTTGTTTGTCAGTTTTTACGATGGTGAAAAAAGTGAAAAATTAGAAAGTTTCCTTTATGATCTCTCGAAAAGAGAACATATTTGTAAGAATTACTCAGCGATAAGTAAAGTTATATACAGTTTGAGTCCCGAAAACTTAGAAAAATTAGAAATATTTTGTGGGATTAACTCTAATGACAGTATTAGCAGTTTCAATTTTGAGGGTTATTTAGATTCTATGAAGTTGAATGAAAAGGATAAGGATAATTTACAACACTTCGAGCGACATATAGTCTTAAGTTGCTTACAAAGACAGTATATTGATGATATTACTAAAGATGTTTCTACCGAAGTTGATAATGCGAAATCAAGAGTAACTCGAATATATTCTGAGTTTGTCGGAATACTTGGTGTTTTTACAGCCCTGTCCTTTGCTTTAATGGGTTCAGTGCAAGTGTTTGGTAATATATTAAAGAATATAGATAATCCAACTATAGGGAATGTAGGTTATGTATTAATAGTTGGTGGAATTTACCTAATACTTATTTACTTAGTAATAATGACTTTGTTTATTGGAATGGGAAAAGTATTTAATAAAGATTCAAAGTACTAATTTGATAAATGTTTTACAGGGTGCATTATATCTGTATCAGTTGTGTTAATAGTAGCTGGATTAATTCTTGTTTTGATTGGATAAAATTTCAAAAGAAAGTTAATTAACAAAATAAAAAAGTTCCTAGGGAACGACTAGGAACAAGACGATATACTGATAGACGCAATTTCAGTATATCGTCTTTTTTTATATATGTAAATGGAACAAAAGTTTAATTTAGTAAAAAAGTGTAGAACGAGTGTAGAAACAGTGTAGACTAAGTGAACGTTTTACGTGCTATTATGTTAGTGTGCGATAGCACGAAAATGTTGGTTTTTCGTAATGAAATCATTCCGCCATGAATGATGTCCCTCCTTTGAGAATAGAGCATAATGTGAGCACGTCATGATGTATGCGGGTGGCCACTGCCCTATAGTGGCATTATGCAAGCTCCAGCTTAAACGCATCGGGTGGCTGGGTTAGAAAACTCGCGTGGTGCAAATCCACCGGCTTGCTTTTGCTAATAGTATTTCAAGTCTAGCTATATTGCTAGGCTTCTTTTTATTAGATGGAGGTAGAGTTGCTTGAGTAAAGAAACAAATCGCCAATATAATTTAGATATTTACGATTCATTTGAAGTTGTCGGCATTTATGATATGCCGGTACTACGTAAGGTGGAGCATGTTCCAAAGGGTTTATTAGGTTTCAACTACGCCGGATCATCTAAAAAATACGAAGCAGGTATTCATTTTTTTCTAGATGATTATCAATTTGAAAGGTTATGGCGTAGTCCACAGACCTACATAAACATGTTAAGTAAGTTTGACTGTGTGCTGACTCCTGATTTCAGCTTATATACTGATATGCCTAAGGCGATGATGATTTGGAATACATATCGTTCAAGATTAATTGGTCAATTAATGCAGAAAGCAGGAATAATTGTAATTCCAACTGTATCATGGGCAGATGAAACAACTTTTGATTTTTGTTTTGATGGCTTACCACAAGAAAGTACTTTAGCAATTAGTACAATAGGAGTTAAACAAAATCAAAGTAAATATAAAGTGTGGCAATTTGGAGTAAATGAGATGATAAAGCGTTGCAGACCAAAAAAGCTAATGATTTACGGTGGCAAAGTAGATTATCAATTTCCTAAAAACATAATTACTAAATATTATGAAAATAAAAATATTAGTAGATTAAAGAGGTTAGGTAATGGGCGGTAGAGGTGCAGCATCTGGTATAAGTGATAAAGGAAGAAAGTATGGAACTGAATATCATTCAGTGTTAAAAAAGGATAACATAAAATTTGTTAAGTATAATTTTGGGAGTACTACTTCTCCATTAGAAACTATGTCTGCTGATAAAAAAAGAATATATGCAACTGTTAACAATCAAGAAAAAGTTAAATTTATTACAGGATATACACAAAATGGAAAGTTAGCTTGGCAAATAGACGTTAGTGGGAAAGGACACTATAAGAATGGTAAAAAAATAGAAACTCCTCATATTCATATTGGGACTAATCATGTTGACGCAAAAGTATATTCATTAAATAAGAGGCAAAGAAAAATAATGCATAAAGTATTATTTGCATGGTATAATAGAGAAAAATGAAGGCGAAGTAGTTTAACAAGGGGAAAACAACAATCATTTAGTTGATTGGTAGATGTAAGTGCAATTCTTACCCGCCTTCATATTACTATAAGCATCCAAGAGATTGGGTGCTTTTTTTGTGCTTAAAAATTGAATGGAGGTGGGTGATATGGTGTGAAGAAAAGTAGTAAGAAATTTCCAAAAATTTCCGGTATTGGCCCTTTTTTTGAATTAGATGGAAGACGTCAAAGAGCTGTAATAGCAATGATTGAGGAAGATTTAACAGATGAAGAGCTTGGAAAAATTGTAGATAGAACAGCACGAACTGTTAGAAATTGGAAAAATGATGATCTAATCATAGCAGCTAAAGAACAGTATATAAAAATAACAGCTAAGAGGAAGTATGTCCCAGATGCAATGAAACGTTTGTATTACTTGATGATTAATGCTAAATCAGAAATGGTACAATTGCAGTCTGCAATTACTATTCTAAAAATGTCAGGTATGATGTCTGATAACAGCACACCAGAGCTAGATAATGCTAAGGTACGTAAAGCAGACGCAGAAGCAGATATCGCGCGTTGGAAGGCTGATGAACTTACTGGCAAAAACAAGGCAGATGATTCTACTGTTTTAGTTGATGATATAGGGGATGCAGAAGATGAGTAAGGTTATTAAAATGACTGAGATGGTTAATCCACACTTCTACAAATTATGGACTACTAAAAAATCATATATCATTGCTAAAGGTGGCCGTGGTTCATTTAAATCATCTGTTATTAGTTTGAAGTTAGTTACATCAGTTAAGAAGTGGACGCAGTTGCGCAAAAAAGTAAATGTTGTGTGCATTCTGGCCAACAAGTCAGATTTACATGATACAGTTTACAGTCAAATTATGTGGGCTTTAGACATTCTTAATTTAAGTGATGAGTACAATTACTACAAATCACCATTAAGAATTACACATAAGTTAACAGGCAGTACGTTTTATTTCTATGGTGCTGATAATCCACATAAGCTTAAATCTAACAAGGTAGATAATATTATTGCTGTTTGGTTTGAAGAAGCAGCAAATATGAAAGGTGTAGATGTGTTTGATCAATCTATACCTTCTTTTATTAGACAAAAGCCAGATTATGTTGATGATGTAAAAGTTTATTTCTCATACAATCCACCACGTAATCCTTATGAGTGGATTAATGACTGGGTAACTGCTAGAGAAGAAGACCCAGAATATTTGGTTGATACGAGCACTTACTTAGATGATGAATTAGGATTCACAACAGAGCAGCAATTAAAGTTGATTGAGAGTTATAAGAATAATGATTATGACTATTATCGTTGGTTGTATCTGGGTGAAGTTATTGGACTTGGTACTAATATCTACAATATGGATAATTTCAAAGCATTAAAAGAATTGCCAAGTGATGATTACATTACAAAATGGTTCTGTGCTATTGACTCTGGTCATGAAGTATCTGCTACTACATTTGGTGCTTATGGATTGACTAGAAAAGGTAATGTAATTTTATTGGATACTTATTATTACAGTCCACAAGGCAAGGCTCATAAAAAGCCGCCTAGTGAGTTATCTAAAGACTTGTATTCATTCATCAATAAGTTGGCCAAACAATTCAAAAAGCCGGCAACTAAATTAACAATAGATTCTGCTGAAGGAGCTTTAGATAATCAGTTCTACAATGATTACGGAGTACATCTTCATAAGGTAGCAAAATTGAAAAAAGTAGACATGATAGACCGTGTGCAAAATATAGTTGCTCAGGGTCGTTTTTATTATCTAGATACTGAGTCAAATAAGATTTTTATTGAAGAACATAGAAATTACAGGTGGGATGAAAAAACTTTAAATAGTGACGATCCTAAAGTTATCAAAGAAGAAGACCATACATGCGACCAATTTCAGTACTTTGTGCGAGATAATGAACGCTTGCTAGGTCTGAAATATTAAGGTGGTGGAGTGATGTCATTAATTCAACAAATAAAAGATTTGTTTAGGAAAGGAGGTGCCAAGTTAGGAATGGTAAAGAGTTTAACTAACATTACAGATGATGATAGAGTTTCAATCGATCCAATGGAGTACGAACGAATAAAGTTGGCCAAGTTGTATTACAAGGATGATTTACCAAAAGTTAAGTATCGTAATTCATACGGCGAATACAGAAAACGTCCGTTGAGTTCTCTAAACGTGACTAAGTTAGCATCTAAGAAATTAGCGTCAATTATCTTTAATGAGCAATGTTCCTTATCATTAGAAGATGAAGCAACAAACGAGTTCATCAATAAAGTAATTCAAGATAATAAGTTTAATATGAGATTTGAGCAACGCTTAGAAACTGCTATTTCTTTAGGAGGTTTAGCTGCTAGACCCTATGTTGATGATAATGATGTTATTAGAATAGCTTGGGCTAATGCAGACCAATTCTATCCATTACGTAATAACACTGATGATATCTCTGAATGTGCTTTTGCAAGTCGAACAGTTAGAACTGAGAATGATAGAAATGTTTATTATACGTTGCTTGAATTCCATGAATGGGACGATGCTAAGACTTATCACATAACAAACGAGTTATACCGCTCTTATCAATCAGATGTAATTGGAGAACAAGTAGCGCTTGAAACTTTATATCCTAATTTAGCACCAGAATTAACCTTTACTGATGTTATTACTAAACCGTTATTTGCATATTTCAGAACACCAGGAGCTAATAATAAGAACTTGGATAGTCCACTTGGCGTTGGTATTGTAGATAATTCAAGAAATGTAATAGACGCTATCAATCGAACTCATGATATGTTTGTACATGAAGTCAGGATGGGAAAACGTAGAATTGCAGTTCCTGCTGAAATGTTGAAACCTACTGGCAATTTATACGGAGATGAAGTAGATGACGCTCATCCAGTTCTATTTGATAAAGACGAAGACGTTTATCAAGGAATGTATGGAGATACAGACAAGCTGAGTGTAACGGACTTAACTTCTGATATTCGTTCAACTCAATTTAAAGAGTCTATTGATTATTTCTTACGTGAGTTTGAGCAACAGATTGGTTTTAGTTCTGGTACATTCTCTTATGACAGTCAAGGGGTTAAAACAGCTACTGAAGTTGTCAGTGAGAATTCTGCAACTTATCAAACACGTTCTAGTTATCTTACTCAAGTAGAATTATTTTTAAATCAGTTAGTTAATGCAATTCTTGAAATAGCTAGTGTAGGACAGTTCTTTTCTGACGGTAAGCCTAGATGGACTGGTAATGTAGAAGATGTTGAATTATCCGTACATTTTGATGATGGTGTGTTTATTGATAAAGACAAGCAACGTGCTGATGAGATGCAGTTAGTTGCTGCAGGAATTATGCCAAAGCTTGAATATTTAAAGCGTAATTTTGGTTTGAGTGAAGAGAATGCTCAAAAATGGTTAGCTCAAGTTAACAATGAACAACCAGACTTTTCTCAAGGGGCATTTCAAGAGCCAATAGATGGAGATAGCAACGAGGTGTAGTTGTTTATGGATTCAAAACAGAAACTAGACCAAGATACAAATAACATTGCTAATCTCTATTCTAATTTAGAAGACCTGATATTTACTGAAATTATCAAAGTGTTACAACGTGGGCACTATGAGAATGTAACACAAGATAATGTTGTTCAGTGGCAAGCACAGCAGTTATCACAAATGGGAGCATTAACCAAGAGAGTAATTGATTTAATGGCAGACTTTGACGGTATCTCACCTAGTGAAATTGAAACTATCTTAAAACAAGATGGCTATGAGATATTAGATGAAGTTAGTCAAGAGTTAAACTATAGTGGGCAAAAGAGTCAGCCCATCAGTGATGAGAGTTTCAACATGCTTGATTCAATGGTTAGACAAACAACAGATACTTTAAACAATACGATTAATCAAACTCTGCTTAGTCGTAATTATGGTGTTAATCCTGTTATGCGTACTTACCAGGAAATCTTAAAACGCTCAACGATTGAAACTGTAACTGGACTTAAAACTCATGACAGAGCAGTCAAAGATGCTATTTACCAACAATTAGATAAAGGTATCGAAGTTATGAGAGATAAGTCTGGACGTGCATGGTCTCTTGAAGGTTATACACGTATGGTACTTACGACAACAGCTAATAGGACTTACAATGATTTACGAACTAAACGAATGCAAGAGTTTGGCCAAGTCTTGTGTTTGATGTCTAGTCATCCTAACAGTCGTGAAGCATGTGCTTATATTCAAGGTAAGGTAGTCAATATAGTTCCAACTGATGATCCTAATTACAATGACAAGTATGATTCAATCTATAATCATGGCTACGGTGAGCCTGCTGGAACATTGGGAATTAACTGCAGACACAAATTATTTCCGTTTACTCCAGGCGTCAATGTTAATAACATGACCCAGTATAACCCTAAAGAAGCAATTAGGAACGGTAATTTGCGTCAAAAGCAACGCTACTATGAACGCTCAATCAGAGATGCCAAGAAGCGTTTGAAAGCTGCAGAAGAGCTTGGTGATATTGACAGGGTCAACCAAACTAAGACGTTGCTTAGAGCACGTCAATCTAAGCTACGGGAGTTTATTAAGGCAACTAACGCTAATAGTAATGTGCCAATTTTGACCCGTGATTACAATCGGGAAAGCGTAGTTGGAACGGACGCTAGACATATTAACTATATTAACCAACATCGTGCAAAAGAATTAGCCGCGTTGAAAAAGAAGTACGGTCCTCATGGGTTCCCAAAAACAGCCCAAGAATACCAACAGTTGTTGTATAATGAAGATACAGGGCAGGCGATGCATGCTTATGTTAACGCACGTAAGCAGCACACAGTGGAACCTGTGGTTAGCTATACGGATTACATTCACGCTAAAAAGCGGTTAGACGAAGAAATTGTTGGTATGACAACCTCAACAGGTCAAGTAATTAGGTCGTATTCAGACCACACATTTGACCGGATCTTTGGCGTCCGTAAAGATCCACATGGTAAGCGTCGAATTGGTGTTTCAATTCATGAAATGAAGGAAATGTTTACTGAAGGTCGTGTCAAACGTAATGATGAACGCCTTTCTACAACATTCCATACCGTTCATGGATATGTTGTAGTTAACGATAAAGGAAAAATAGTTACGTTAGTGCCAAGAAAGGGTTGATAGTCATGGGGAGACCGTTAAAATTTAGAAAAAGAGACTATTTTTGGATTAAGAATAGATTTCCAAAGTTTTATAAGCTATTAAAGGATACAGCACATATTGTTAATGATGAGGTTTATGTTGAAACGGTAACTCAAGCGGAATACGACATCATTTTTGATGGAACGGCTGATGTCATTATGGACGAAATCGACCCGGAAAAAGGTGAGCTAACTAAAGATGGTTTGCGCTTTGAAGAGGCATGGGACTATGCTGATAGGGAAGGTGTTCCGTTTGGCGAAAAATGACTATTTTGTTGTAATGTACCGATTGATGATGTATTTGTACAATTGTTTGAAGAGTGATCAACAGGTTGATTTGAGCAAGATAACACCCGAATACCTAGGAATCAATGCAAGATACTTTCAATATATTTTGATTAATTTAGTTAATGATGGGTACTTAATGAAGGACTCAACTTACGAAGATATGAATGGATTAAATATCACACAAGATATTATGATAAGCCCTAAGGGAATTGCTTATTTGCATGAAAATAGTACGATTGCAAAAGTCAAACGTTCTATCAAAGGTTTATCCGATATTGTAGGTAATGTTAATCCGCTTTAAGGCACTAGCATTCGCTGGTGCTTTTTTGTTTCGACCTGAGCACGTCGTAAAACTGCTTTTTTGTATGCAATCAATCAGCGTGGAGCGTTCCACGTAAAATAAAAACGATAGGAGAGATTGACATGAAACGTGAAGATTTAAAGAAATTAGGCTTGAGTGATGAACAAATTGAAGGTGTAATGTCTGCTCATGGTAAGGATATTACTAGCTTACAAGAAAAAGTAAATGGATTAACTAACGAACGTGATGGATTGAAGTCACAACTTGATGAACGAGATCAACAGTTAGTCGATTTACAAAAGAATTCTAAAAATGTTGATGATTTAAACGAGAAAATCAAACAACTACAAGCAGATAATCAAAAAGTCAATGAAGATTGGCAAAATAAGTTAGCCACTCAAACTAAGAACTTTAGAATCGAAACAGCATTACGTGAAGCAAAAGCTAGGAACGTAAAGGCAGTTTTACCATTCATTGATACTGAAAAAGTAACTGTTGATGGAGATAACTTGAAAGGGTTAGATGAGCAAATTAAAGCTATTCAACAAAGCGACAGTTACTTATTTGATGAAGGTAAGCCAGAACCAAGGATTAATATCGGCGGTGCCTTTAACAATGGTGAAAATGGAACTGATGGTAAAGTTGATCCAGTAGTTTCTAGCATTGCAGCACGTATGAAATCAATTTAGAAAGGATATGATATCAAATGACAGTAGTTTTAGATCAAAAAGATTTATTGAAGATTGATGAAGAGTTTGGAGCAGATTCTCAACTCTGGCAACCACTGCAAGGTGGCGCTAAGTCTATCACAGCTGCAGACTTTACAGGGGTTAAGACAGTTCGTATTAACAAGATGGATGGTTTTGCAGACGCAACAAAATATAAACGTAACCAAGACAACGCACGTAACAATGTTAACGTTACAAAAGAAACTCTTGAATTGACACAAGAAGATTGGATTGGATATGACCTAGATCAATTGGATATGTCCGAAAACGGAGCTTACACAGTAGCTAATGTTGTTCGTGAACATAACCAACGTATCACAATTCCACACCGTGATAAGTTCCTAGCACAAAAGATTTATGATACAGCTAAGTCTGGCGGCAAGTTAGTAACAGATACAATTGATTCTAAGAATGCTTTAGCAGCATATGATGAAGTAGAATCCTACATGATTGATAATCAAATTCCTGGTGGTTGGTTAATGTTTGTTTCTACTAAGTACTACAAAGCATTAAAGAATGCTGATGGTGTATCTAAGACGTTCTCAGTTAACCAACAACAAATTAACGGAATTAACCGTCGTGTTGCTCAATTAGACGGTGGAACACCAATCTTAACCGTTGCTAAAAATCGTATTCAAGGTTTAACAATTCCTGATACAGTAAACTTCTTAGCAGTTCCAACGTTCGCGATTGCTCCAATTGTTAAATACGATACAGTAGATGTAATTTCTCCAGACAATGACCGTGCAGGTTATCGTTGGACAATTAAAGGATTATCTTACTATGACGCATTAGTCTTTGAAAATGCTAAGAAATCTATCTATGTTGCAGCTGAAACAGCTAAAGGTTAAAGGTGATGTAAATGGCTTATCTAACTTACAATGAATATGTTGAGCTTGGTTACAGGCTGGATGAAGATGTGTTTAATGACCTTGTAAAAGGTGCAGAACGTATCATAGATTTAGCCACAAGCGATTTTTATAAGGTTCATGATATATTAGTCGATAAGTCAAAAAGACGTGTAGAAACGTTTAAAATGGCTATCTGTGAGCAAGTAGATTTTATGCATGCAACTGGTATTAGTAAGAGTTATGATTTAGCTCAAAATGAATTTACCAGTATCACAGTAGGTAGATTATCTTTGAGCCCTGCCGGTAATGTAGGGTCAACTATGAAGAGTGGCCTATGTACAGAAGCATGTAATCTATTAGGAAGATATGGCTTATTATATCGAGGTGTACACAGATGATACCTAGAATTGATAAAAGATTATGTAATCAAAGTATCACTTTAAAAATTCCAGTTGGGGAATTGGATAAATACGGTAAACAAAAAACAGAAGCAGTTGAGGTAGAACATGTACTTGTACAACCACAAACAATCTATTCAGGCGATAGCAACAATCGTAGAATTACGGCTAATGCTATTGTCTTTTTGTTTGCCAAAATTTCTAATCCGTTACCTAGATTAGATAGGGATAGCGTTGGAAATAAGTTAATCTTTGAAGGTAAGGAATACACAATTACCAATATTGTAGATAATCGTGAGCCTTACAGTAATGATGTTTATTCTTATGAATTGGAGGTGTTGTAATGGCGGTAGTGGTATCAGTTCATGGTAAAGGTTTTGAACGCTTTTCTGAGCAAGCTTTAAATCGTGGGCTTTACAATTTCACTAATCAAATGGCAATGGATATGGATGACTTTGTTCCATTTAAGCAAGGTAATTTATCAAGGTCAGTTCATGCAAAAGATGATCATGTACATTTATCAAAGACAGTTCATGTGCAAGATAATCATATTACCTATACAACACCTTACGCTAAAGCTCAATTCTATGGCTATATTAACGGACATCCGATTACTCACTGGACAACAAGTGAGCATCCACAAGCAACATCTAGGTGGGATTTAAAGGCGAAGAGCTTGTATTCTAATGAGTGGACCAAGGTATTTAAGCAAGGCTTACTTGACGGGAAGGAAGTTGAATATCATGGACCTAAAGGATAGATTGACAGACTGCATTAACGCTAACGTAAATCTGCCGGTTAAGTTGTATCAGTCGTATATGACTAATAAAACAAGTCCAGAATTACGCATATATGACTTGCCATCAATTACTGTTGATGAAGATTATGCAGGCAATCGGACAGAAGAATTTATCTTTGAAATTGCAATGCGTAGTAATGATGAAGAGCTAATTAATCAAACGTTATGGGATATCTCTAAATATATTTCAGATTATGATTTCGATTTAGTTAGTCAGAATAACAGTTTTAGTTTCAATAAATTGGAAGTAACAACGTTCCCTCATATTGTGTCAGCTGATACAGAGGGTAATGTTGTTTATTTGTTTAATTTTAAAGTTACAGTAGATACTTATAAGGAGTGTGATTAGTTATGGCAGAAGCACCAGAAAAAATTGGTTCTTTTATTCTTAATCATAAAGTAAAAATGGAAATTGATACTGCAGGCAATAAAGATATGTCTGCTTTAGAGAGTGCTAAGTGGGCTCGTTTAGCTGCAGGTATTAATAATGTAACACCAGCAGAAAACGATACGACAACAAATGATGAGTATTATGACGGGGAAGGCTTTGGTACATCTGATGTGACGTCCAAGCGATATCAATTCACTATTGCTGGCCACCGTTTAAATGGAGATCCTGCTCAAGACTATATTGCAAGTAAGCAATTAGAAATTGGAGATTCTTTAAAGACCTTATTTAAGTTCACTTATCCAGATGGATCTTACATTGTTGGTGTAGTTACATTAACCAATATTCAAGCAACAGGTGGTGCTCCAGGTGCTAAGCAAACATTTAGTGTAGTTCCTGTATTTAATGGGAAGCCTAAATATGTTAGTGCAGAAGACGCTAAAAAAGAACAAGGCGGACCAACATTATAAATAAAATAAACAGAGACGAGTAATGTGAGACGATTGGAGGAAATAAAATGCCAAGTATTAATTTAGATGAACGATTAAACCTAGATACTAAAGTAGATGTTACAGTGGCTGAAAAAGAATATTCTTTAGTTTTGAATGATGAATTATCCGTTAAAATCTCAGATGTTCAACTTGAATTGAGCAAACGAATTGAAGATTTAACTGACATGCCAGAAGAAAAGTTTAAAGAAATGTCGCTAGATGAACGTAAAAAATTAGTGGTTAATACTATGCATGATGGACGTGAAGATATTTTTAAGGCTATGGATAGAATCTTTGGTACTGGTGAAGGTAAACGAATTTACGATTACTACAATCAATCTACTAGAGCAATCAGTAAGATTATTGCTGCAATTGATGATGTTTTGAATGATAAATTAAAAACTAATAAAAATCGTAAAGAAAGACGTGCAGAAAAATATACTAAGAAAAGACGTGGTTAGTCATGTTATCTCTGACTGAACCATTAAAAAGTTCATACACGTATCAAGGCAAAGAGTATCAAATAGATTTGAGCTTTGACAACGTGATTAGAATGTATGACTTGCTTGAAGATGATACTTTCCAAGATGCAGAAAAGATTGTAATTGCATTTGAAATGTTTTTTGGTTTTGAGCCTAAAGACGCTGAATTTGCTATGAAAGCAATTGATGAAATTACAGGCTACATATCTAAGTCTGCTTATGGTAATGATCCTGTTGAAAGTAATGTAGTTTCAAGTGAAATTAATACTCAGAAATTATTCTCTTATACGCAAGACGCAGGGGCAATCTATGCAAGTTTTAAACAACAATACAATATTGATTTAATTGCAGAGCAAGGGGAGATGCACTGGGATGTGTTTAAAGCGCTATTCGATGGTCTAGATGAGAATACGTATTTTAGAAAAATCCTAGATATACGTAGAAAAGATGTCAGTGACTTACAAGGTAAAGAATTGACAAGTGCAATAGAGGCACAAAATTATTACGAACTTGACGAAAATAAAACAGTTGAAGCACAAGAGGCAAAAGTGGCCAGTTTTGCAGATTCATTGAAAGCTTTAGCTCAGTCTTAGAAAGGAGGTTAATCAGATGGCAGCAGATAGTACAGTTAATATTGATGTTGTTTTAGGTGGTAAGGATAAGTTCATTTCTGATACTAAGGAAATTAATGATATTGTAAAAAGTATCGGAAAAGATGCAGGAAATGAATTAGAAAAAGATTTATCTGATAATTTAGATAAATCCAAGGATAAAGCAAAGCAAACGCATAATGATATTGAAAAAGAATTTAATACTCCTATCAAGACTAAATTTGATGCCGATGACACACCTTTGAAACGTAAGACTGAGGAAGTCGAAACTAAATTACGTAAAGTGCCCAAAGAAGTTATTACTAAGATAACAGCAGACGCAAAGGAACAAGGAATTGATAACTTCGGTAAGCTTTTAAGAAAATTACCTAAGCAAGTTAGAACAGAGTTATTGGCCTCAGCACAAAAAGGTGAAGTTATTAACTATGAAGAACTACTACGTAAGGTGCCAACCAAGATTGTTACTCATGTAAAGTTAAATGATAATGCATCGGTTGGGCTACGTTCATTGCGTAGAGAAGCCGATGAGACTAAGGAGAGCTTTAGTAGGTTGAAAGATATCATGATTGGCTCATTCGTAGGTGGCTTAGCCGTTTCTGGAATTCAAGCGATAAAAAATGGGCTAACTGAAGCTACTAAAGCCGGTATGGAATATAATAGGGAACAAGATACGATGCGGACTGTTTGGACCGCGTTAACTACCCAAGCTCCTGAGGATGGTAAAAAGCTTGTTGAATTTATCAATGACTTATCACAGCATTCCATTTACGCGGCTGACACTATTAACAAAATGGCTCAATCTTTCTACCATGTGCGCTCCAATGTTGAAGAAACTAAATCATGGACTAATTCATTTATTGCATTAGGATCTACAATGCATATGACTAACGAACAGTTAGCTGAAGCATCTGAGATGTTTGCAAAAATTGAGGCCGGCGGCAAAGCTAGTGCAGAAGACTTAAACGTTATGATTAATAGGTTCCCTATGTTTGGTGAAGCCATCCAAGAAGCTACAGGTAAATCAATGAAACAGCTTCTAGAATTATCTGCACATGGTAAATTAACGGCTGATGAATTCACTAAAGCAATTGATTTTTTAGGTGAAAAATATAAGTCCGGTACCGAGGAAGCCATGACATCATTTCAAGGGATGTCTATGTTTATCAAGTCTAGATGGCAAACACTCTGGGGAGAAGTGACACAAACTTCTTTTAACATGAGTAAGAAGAACTTAGAAAATATTAGGGATCTACTTTCAGACGATATGATGAAAGTATATGCTCAAGCATTAAGTGATGCATTTTCAGTTGTGTTATCTAGCGTAGCATCAGTAATAACTTTTATACATGATAATAAAGGTGAAATTATTGCGATTCTAGGTAATTTAAAACAAATTGCGACTATTATTGGCGAAACGGTATGGGATACGTTTAAAAAAGTCATTGGTGAGATAGCTGATGCTTTAGGGATAGCGCACGATAAAGGTGATGATGCGCAAAGTGTACTATCTGAAATAAATGGTATCTTAGTTAAAATAATCGAACACCAAGAAGAACTTAGAACTTTTATAAAGGTTTTAATGGGGTTATTTGTAGCTAAAAGGGCGTGGAGTATGGTCTCTGCTTTAACAAGCTACTATAAAGTTTTGAAAGATATTATAGGCTTAGGCGGATTAAGTGGACTGGCCAAAGGCATAGGTGTAGGCGCTGATAAATTATTTGGTATTCAGCGTGGTGGCCAAGAAGTAGCTGAGGCGGTTGCTAAGTCTACTGTTGAGAAAGTGGGACCAAGAACAATAGCTAATGGTGCTAGAACTGCTGCACAAGTTGGTCAACGAACAGCAGTAAGAGCAGCGGAGAAAGGTATCATTGCAAGAACAGCATCTAGAATTCCAATGGTTGGTTCTTTAATTGCTGGTGGTACTGAATTAATTGGTATCAATAAAAATAATAAGAACGAAAAAATTGGAAGAGCTGTTGGAGCAACTGGCGGTACTGCTGCCGGTGGTGCTACTGGAGCTTGGATTGGTGGAGCAATCGGTTCCATTGTTCCTGGTGCTGGAACTGCTATAGGAGCTGGTGTTGGTAGCCTGGTGGGCTCTACTGTTGGTGGAATGCTCGGTGCTAAAGGCGGTGGCTCAATTGGTAAGAACTTTACTAAAATCAAGGAAGATACAGTTAAGGTATTTGATGAACTAAAAACAAGTGTAACCAAAAAAGCGGCTGATATGGGCAAAGGAATAGCTAGTGGTTTTGAAAAAGCCGTTAGTGGGATAAGCAAGATTTTCAACAAAATTAAGAAACCTATTTTAAAAGTATTTGACTCTCTTAAAAAAGGTTTGCAGAAGACTGCTAAAGCTATTGAGGTAGTAGTGCTTGCTCCATTTGTTTTATTAAGTGCTGCAATTATAAAGACCTGGCAAAAGATAGAAAAACCAGTCATGAAAGTAGTCAAGAGTCTTAAAAAAAGTATTGAAGCAGCATGGACATCCATTTATAAAAGTACCGTCAAAGTTTGGAATGGAATTACTAAAGTAATCTCTGATGTTTGGAAACCATTGAGTAAAGCTATAAGCAAAAGTTTAAACGCTATAGAAAAGTTAGTAAGTAGCACTTGGTCTGTAATATCTAAAGTAACTAGTAAAACCTGGAATAGTATCAAAAATATTGTGCTTGATGTAGCTGAGGCGATTTGGAAACCGTTAAGCAAAGCTTTCAGTAGGATAGTTGATATTGTTGGTGACGCCTGGAGTGCTATTCTGAAACTTACTAAACGTATTTGGTCTAGTATTTTAGACAAAGTTTCAGATATCCTAAGTGGAATTTGGAAAGTTATTAAAAGTAAGTTTAACGATATTAGAGATACTGTTTCAGGAGTTTTAGATAAAATTAAATCAAAGTGGGACAACGTTTGGGATGGAATTAAGCAAAAAGTTTCGGAAGTTTGGGAAACAATCAAGGACATTGTTCACAAAGGCGTAAAGGCTATAGGCGGTTTTTGGAATACCGGTGCTAATGGATTAGAGAAAGTAGCTGGTTTCTTTGGTGCTAAAATTTCAGTACCTAAGTTCAAACAAGGTAGTTCTGGTCCAGTGGCTAGGCCAATGCTAGCAATGGTAAATGATCAAGAAGGGCCACTACATAGAGAAGCAATCTTTAGACAAAATGGCAAAGTCGAAATACCAGAAGGACGTAATGTATTAACTATGTTGCAACCAGGTGATTCAGTTATGCCTGCTAAAGAAACAGCTGAAATGTTTGGCATACCTAGATTCGAAGGTGGTTTTGGTAATTGGTTTGGTAAAGCTTGGAATTACGCATCTTCAAAAATCAGCAAATTAGAAGATATGATTGACGACAAGATTGACGCTATCACGGACGCTCTAAAGAATCCGTTGGGAACGTTGCTTAATATTTACTCAAGGGGAAAGAATACCGCTAAATCATTCTGGCATAACTTTGGTGATTCTGGAGCTAAACTAATTCCTCATTGGGGAGAAAATTGGTTCAAGAATTTACTTACGAAGTTAAAGGATAAGTTAGATGAAATTGGTGGTGATGGACATGTTAGCGCCTCACTGATTAAAAGAGCAGCCTCTAAGATGCACGTTGATGTAAGTAGCGGTGACATTGCTCGGATTATGAATGTTATTCAGCATGAATCCGGAGGTAACGCCAAAGCAATCAACTTATGGGACGTTAACGCCAAAGCTGGCCACCCTTCAAAAGGGATCTTGCAATTCATTGACAGGACTTTTAATCACTATGCCATGCCTGGACACCATAATATTTGGAAGCCATTTGACCAGCTTTTAGCGATGTTTAATGACTCTACGTGGAGACGCGACCTAACTTTAGGCGGTTGGGGGCCCACGGGTTCACGTCGATATGCTAATGGTGGTTGGGCTGATAAACCGTCCGTTTTTGGCGAAATTGACGGAGAGCCTGAAATTGCTATCAATCCTGCAAGAAGTACTGCTGATAATCATATCGTAGAAGCTATTAGGGCCAGAGCTGCTAAAAATCCTAATAGTATGAGCGCTAAGTTAAATCGGATAATCCAAACTGGGGCGATGGTTGCTCCGACTGCTAACATTAGCAACATTTCGGAAGATAATACTAGCATTGAAATTAAGGATTACTCAGATAAACTTGATAAAATCAATAAAAAGTTAGAAGATATCTTGAATAAACGACTAGTTGTAGATGGCTCAAGCTTTGCTCCGGCTTACGAAGCGTACGGAACTACATCTAGAACTAGGAGACAAACTTTTAACAAGAGAGGAGTCGCTGTCAATGCAAGCATGTGATTACGGATTTAATTTTAATGGACATCACTCAAGTGAATTTGGATTGAAAGTGTTGATGGGGAAACAAGAAACCTTGCCGGAAAAGCGTAAGGTAACAGTGACAGTCCCGTATCGCTCGGGAATAGTAGACCTTAGTGGTGCGTACGGTAATGCGGTATTTGAAGAAAGAACAGTCACATATCCGTGTAGAGTATATGTTGGAACTACTGATTTATATGCAATGCATACAGAGTTGGCAAAAATTGAAGAATGGCTCATGAGTACAAATGAAAAAACTAAACTCTATGATGATGCAATGCCGGACAGGTATTTTATGGCAGAAGTTCAAGCTGCACCGGCATTTACTCAAAATGCAGTATTTGTAGATCTTACAGTTACTTTTCAATGCGAGCCTTTTAAATACAAAGAACAATTTGATGATTTATGGGATTCTTTCAATTTCGATTTAGATGTTGCACAAGAGACGCATTATAAGGTTACTGCTGAGGCGCCATTTAAAGGGAGTTTAATCAATAGTGGAATTATCGACAGTGATTTAACATTACGTGTAAAAGGTAATTTGACGATTAAAATTAACAATCAGAATTATATCTTTGATAGGGATATGGTAAGCGTAGTTACCTTACCCGTTGGAGACAATACATTTGAAATTTCGGGAAACGGAACCTTAGATATTGATTGGATAGAAGGGATAATTTAATGGTAGCAGGAGGATATTTAGTTACTTTTAAAAGTAACTGGGATGATGGTGAGGTTGTCTTGAATAGTCCTAATGTTGGTTACAATAATAGACTTCTAGCTGCTACTGTAACTAAGGATATTTCATCGTATGATTCTTTTACATTTTCAATTCTACCTAATCATAAATACTATAATGACTTAAATATCTACAGCACATTTGTAAAGGTATATCGCCCGGTCGAAAATGATAAGCTAATTTTTGAAGGGAGAATTATCAATATTAGCGATAGTATGGATGAATCGGGTGTTTTAACTAAAGAAGTTACATGTGAGGGGCTAGAGGGCTTTCTACATGATAGCATGCAGTCGTTTGGTGAATATCACAACTTATCACCTAAAGACTTTTTGCAGAAGCTGATAGATAGGCACAATGCTCAAGTTGATTCTTTTAAGAAAATAGCGTTAGGGAGTGTGAATGTTACAAATTCTACTGATAATGTTTATAGGTATACAGAAGATGATAAAGATACTTACGACACTATCCAAGATAAATTAGTTAGTAGGTTAGGTGGGGAAATAAAACTTCGTCACCAGGATGGGCAGTTATTTTTAGATTACGTTCAGAGATTCGGCCGCCATTCTACACAGGAAATAACTTTGGCAAAAAATTTATTATCGTTAACTCGAAACGTAAGCGTAGAAGAGTTTTGGACTGTTCTAAAACCCCTAGGCGCGAGCATCGATAGGGATAATCCTAATGGAGATTATACTGATGCCAATACCGCGATTCCTAGAATAACAATCAAAGATGTAAATAATGGTAATGAATTTATCAGAGATGAAGAAATGGTCAAAGAATTTGGAGTTATCATTAAACAAAAGACCTGGGATGACGTAACTGATCCTGGAAATTTATTATCAAAGGGGCAGAATGAGGTACAAAATCATTCTGCTTTTTCTTTGCAATTACAAGTTTCATATGTCGATTTAGCATACGTAAACCCAGAAAAATTTGTAACACTAAATTGCGGTGATGACGTTCGAGTTAGAAGCATTATTCAAGGAATAGATTTCAATCAACGAATTGCTAGCATGACGATTAACTTGTTGGATTTAGCAAGTAGTTCAATCACGTTGGCACCACAGTCATTGAATGTCACTTCTTATGATGCAATTCTTCAGAAACAAGCCTTAGCTGATAAAGATATGATTAAGCACCTTGAATATGCTAATAGACAGAATAAAACTGTGATAAGCACCTTGAAGAATGACATCAACAAATTAATTGAAGAAAACAATCAGCTAAGGCGTGATGCTTTAGTCCGCCAAGGGTCAGGGCAGACGGTGGCCAGTGGACCTACTGAACCAGTCAATGGAGATTGGGGACCAGTTATCAAGCATGCGGCACGATTGATGAATGTCAACATTGATGATAGTGGTGTGAATTTAGTTAAAGCTCAAATTAACCTTGAGTCAAGCGGAAATGAAAAGGCGTTAGGTGGAGATGACGGACTATCAGACGGTAGAGCGTCCGGACTATTGCAGTTTAAACCTAGAACATTCAATTATTACGCTTTAAATGGTCATAAAGACATTTGGAAAGGATTTGAACAATTACTGGCATTCTTTAACATACCAAATGCCTTATCACAAATAACAGGTACTCATGGTTGGAGTCCATCAGGCTCGCCACGTTATACAGACGTTCCTAATAAGGAAGTCAGTGGTGGAGCTAAGAAACTACAGGATACAGCACGTAAGTATTTAGGTGTTCCTTACGTTTGGGGCGGGAATCGTCCTATTGGTTCAAGCCCAATGAGCGGAATGGACTGCTCAAGTTTCGTTGCGCAAGTTTACAAGGACTTAGGCATAGGCATTCCTGATTATGCAGTAACTACATCACTTGAATCAATGGGACACGAAATACCCCGCGCGCAAGTTCAGGCGGGGGATATGGGCTTTTACGGTTCGCACGGTGCAAGTTATCACATCACGCTTGCTTTAGATAACAAAAAAATGATTTACGAACCTGCACCAGGCCAATCGTGCATGGAGCAGGATATAGACGCTTATCCACCCACATGGTGGGTAAGAAACGACCAAATGGCACGAATAGTTGCCGGTGGATAGACTTTTTGGAAGTCTATTTTTTATACATTTTTTAGAAAGGAAAATAAAAAATGACTAATTACTCAAATTCGCGTTGGAAAGAGCGTGGTTCTTTTGATAAGGATATCTTGCATTCATATCAAGATATTGTAGATGCTATTCGAACAGCACCTTACGGGATTGATACACGTGAGGCGATGGCTCAAATGTTAATGTTCTTGTACTCAACCATTCAATCAATAGGTGATAGCTTTAATATCGATATGTCACCAACAGATACATTTGCCACTTTAGAAAAGCTTAGAGAAAAGTACCCTAATGGTCAACAAGGTGTGTTTGTGGTGCAAGATACGGGGCACTGGTATTTTTGGTCAGAACTTGATGATCTTTGGAAAGATGGCGGTGTATATCAATCAGTTGGCATTAGTAATGATTTACAAAAGATTGTTGATCATGGTTATAAATCTAATATGGTGACGATTAATGCAAAGAATTATACGGTAGCTTTACCAGATTTAAATGATGCTGAGATTAATAGTGTATATAGATTAGACTTTGACGCAGGAACAACTGAGCTGCCGTATCATGTCCCAATAAAACAGTGGCCTGATTACTTTAATAATGCTATTTTAATTGTGACTGAACAGCCACATGCACAGATTATGTATATTGCTAATGATGTATTTGTACGATACGTTGGTCGTGATTATGCGTGGACAGATTGGTATAGTGTTAGCGGATTTAATACAGGAAATATTACGATTAATTCGACAGATGATTTAGCAGACCTAAATAATTTAATGGTTGGGAAAATGGTGTCTGTATCAACAGCTGCTGCAAAGACTGTAGCTAATACACCAACTGATAAAAAATTTAATGTAATTACATTTGCTTCACGTATTTTTGGTGAATACGAGCATAGTCAATTAGCTTACGATATATATAATAATTGGTACGTTCGCTCACAAGATAGTGCTAATAATTGGAGCGATTGGACTAAATTATCATCTGAACTAGCTATTGATGCCGTTCGTGAAGAATATTTTTCTAAGTACGAAAATCAAAATGTAATTTGGCAAAGAAAAAATAATAAAAACGTTGTGATGGATACGTGGATTGATGATAAAAACGAAGTGCAAAAGTATAATGGATGGTGCTATACAAATTATTACACACCGGTTAGGCCAAATACCAACTATCTTTTTATAGCCAAAGACTCAACTAATCTGAATTATCAGGTAGTTGGGTTAGATTCAGTTTATATCTGTTTGTATGATGAAAACGGGAAATTCATCAAACAAATTTATACTAAAACAACTTCTAATGGTAAATTTAATACGGGGGAAGCTTATTATCTAAGATGGTCTATGTCTTATAAACAATATAACGACCAGCAGTATCCATCCTTAATCAAAGGAGAGGTATTACCCAAAATTTTATTGCCATTAACGCCGTCGGATTATTCAGATAGTACACTTTTGGCAACTGCGCAAAGTGATTACGAGTTAGTTCCGACCCAAAATATTTACAAAATGAATAGTTTGCCATTGTATTTGTATTCCGATAATTTGGTTAGAAATTCTGTTGAAAATGTTCAAGTATACTTATACGATAACCTCAGCAATACTATTAAACGAAATGCCATGGAAAACGGCTGGGTAATACCAGCTAACCAAGGAAACGAAGTATTGCAATATAATAATGAATTTTACGGTATAAAAGGAAAGTCACCTAATTCATATTGGCATTATGACAATGATGTTTTCACTAAAAAGACTACCATTCGTGAATATGGATTACCAGATGCTTACGGAGATGGGCAAAACGTTAATGTGTTGATTATTGGTGATAGTTTAACAAATGCAAATGTATATGTTGATAGAGTTGGAGAATTAGCAGCTAAAGATACACATACCACTATCACCTTACTCGGGACTCGTGGCGAAACTTACAAGCATGAAGGACGTGGCGGTTGGAGTGCAGCATATTATTGTACCAAAACAAACTTCAACACATACGATAATCCATTTTTAAATCAGTCAGGAAAATTCAGTTTTGAATATTACGCTGCTAAAAATAATATTACAAAATTGGACGTAGTTTTTATTAATTTGGGCACAAACGATGTAAATTATAATGATGTGACATCAGACCCTGAGTTCGCAAAAGATTTAGAGTATTATCAACAAATGATTGATTCTATTAAGCAGACATTTCCTAATGTAAAAATCGTACTAGGCTCAACGATTACTCCTGCTAGATACAAAGGAGCTAATGTGCATATTAAAACTAGACGTCAAGAATGGAATGACAAAATTCTTAACTTATGCTTGACCAAAGGCTATTACTACATGCCGTGGTGGTTAGTTGTTGATCCTATCAACGATTTTAAATATGAAGAAGTTCAAATTGACGAATACAATGCAGCAACGATTAAGAAAGTAGCTGACAATACTCATCCAGCAGATTCTGGATATAAAAAAATGGGTGATTTGGTCTATGCAATGATTAAGAAGGTAGCTGAAGACATTAGGACAGGAAAATAAGTTTAAGCGGTGGGTGGGAGGTAGAATTTCTTCTGAAAATAGAGTATATAAATCAAGGAAGTGACTATATGCATACATTGCTAGGATATTCATGGGCGGAAATAGCGTCAATTTTGGCAGTTATTTCCGTCCTTTTTAGTTCGGTGTACTGGTTGATAAATCATGGTAGCAAGGCTTTCAACAAGAATATAAACTCAGCATTAAAGCCCTTTTCTGAACAGTTAAGAACTTTAAATGCTAACATTCAAAAACTTAATGCTAGCTTTGATAAGCAGCAAGCAAATTTTGAACGTTTAGAAAAGAGAGTTGATGAGCATGATAGAAGACTTGATAGGCATCATGAAAAAATTAATGCGTTATTTGGGAAAAGGGGACGATGATAAATGAAAAAGGTATTTTTAGATAAAGAAGGTAAGTTGAATCGAAAAACAGTTACTTCTTTGGTGTTGCTGCTAATCGTTTTAGTTCAGCAGCTGTGTGCGATTTTTAATCTTAAATTCACAGGTGATCCATCGCGGATTATGGACTTGGTTAATACTTTGCTGACCATCGGCGGTATCCTAGGTCTAGTCGATGGCGTAACTGTTGACACGGAAACAGTCAAGTCTATTGACAAGACTGCGAACGAGGCTTTAAAACTCGCGTCTCAGCACCAAGGGAAAGGTGGTAAGCATGATTAAATTAAATAGAAAGTGGCTCTTAAGTCTAACCATTTTGGTTGGGCTTTTTTTAATGCCAGTAACAGTGAATGCTGCTAGATATTATGGGGTTGATGGTTCTAGGTATCAAGGCAACACTCTAAAAAAAGTAACGCCTGAAGATAGCTTTGCTATTTCTCAAATTGGAGGTTACTATAATGGAACATTTATTCCACAAGGAACTTATCAATCACAAGTGGCAAGTGGGATTGCAATGGGTTTGCGGATGCACACATATATCTATATGGAAACCGGTGCTAATCAGAATCAAACAAAGGCGATGCTTGATTACTACTTGCCTAAAGTACAAACACCTAAGCAAAGTATTGTTGCTTTAGATTATGAAAGTGGTGCTAGTGCTGATAGGGAGGCTAACACAAATAATGTGCTGTATGGGTTGCGTAGAGTTAAAGAAGCTGGTTATACTCCAGTGCTTTACTCATACAAGCCTTATATCTTATCTCACTTAAATCGTCAACGTATTACGGCTGAATTTCCTAACTGTTTATGGGTAGCAGCATATCGTGACTACTCTGTAATGACTAGACCTGATTACAATTATTTCCCATCCATGCCCGGGATTAACATGTGGCAATTCACTTCTACTGCGATTGTTGGGGGATATGACTACAACGTTGACTTGCTAGGTATTACCTTGAATGGGTATAAGAACGGCAACGTTGAACATCCTAAGAGTGAAACAAAAGCGATTGAGCAAGGCCAAAAAGCTGATAACACTCCTAAGAGTGCTATTCAAGTTGGCAACACTGTTCGTGTTAAGTTTGGTGTAAAACGCTGGGCCAACGGTGTTGGTATGCCAAGTTGGGTACAAAGTAATACTTACAAGGTGCAAGAGGTATCAGGTAGTAAACTATTGTTAGGTGGCATTATGTCATGGATTAATGCTAGCGATGTAGAAATTATTAGTGTAGCCAATAGTAATCCAAGCGTTACAGGTACTATTTACTATGTAGTAAAATCTGGTGATACTTTAGGTGGGATTGCTAGTCGCTATGGAACAACTTGGCAAATGTTACAAGCGTTGAACGGTTTGAGCAATCCTAATTGGATTTATCCAGGACAACGTTTGAAAGTAACAGGTAGCGTATCTAGTCAACGAACTTACATCGTGCGCTACGGTGATACTTTAAGTGGTATTGCTGCTAAGTTAGGCACTAGCGTTTATAACCTGCAAAGTAAGAACGGAATTCGTAATGCCAACTTAATCTTTGTAGGTCAAACATTACACTACTAATAATATTTATTGCTCACTTCCTGCGTGATATGCGGGAGGTGGGCTTATTTTTTTGCAATTTAATAGATTGAACAAGTAATTGCATAAAAAATGAATGTTTAAACAAAAATACCCCTACCGTTTTGGCAGAGGTGTTTTGACCCAAAATTGACCTAATAATTTTGTACTCTAACAAACATTAATGAACTTTTGACTTTTAAAAATTGCCTTTAATCAGCTTAAAAATAGCTTAATAATTCTAGTTGAAATACCAGTGCGATTTTTAGCTAATAAATAATTAAGACTTTAAGTGGGGTACATTTTGTGAACCCACTTTTTTAGTGTTTAGTGGAAAGAAAGATTTACATGATTTCGCGTGAGCAATTTAGGCTGTTAACCGCCCTAGAAAAAAATGGCCCAATCAAGGCGGATAAAATAACCGCTCCAAGTGTAGCTGAGCTATTAGCTGGGAGATTGTTAGTTAAGCAGGATGATTTATTTGAAATAAGTCCGATTGGAATTGAAAAACTCGAACCTTATCAAGTTAAGCAGGCTATTATTATGGCAGCCGGCTTTGGTTCCCGGATGTTACCAGCCACCAAGGATACTCCTAAGCCCTTGGTAGAGGTTAACGGTAAGCGAATTATTGAGACCTTGCTAGACGCTTTGGTTGCCGCAGAGATTAAAGATATTACCATCATCGTTGGCTACCAGCGGCAACAGTTTAAGAGCTTGTTAGCAAACTATCCCTTTTTAAAGTTTGTTACCAATGATGATTACGTCAACTGCAATAATATTTCTTCAATGATGAAGGTCTTAGACCGCTTAGATCGGGGGACTTATATTTGTGAAGCGGACCTATATGTAACTAACCCAGCCATAATCAGCAAGTATCAGTACGACAGTAACATCCTCGGCTATTATTGCCAAGAAACGACTGACTGGTGCTTTAAGCTCCAAGCTGGTTACGTGACTGATTACCGGCAAGGCAATACGGATCGTTACAATGAATACGGAATTTCTTACTGGACAAAAGAAGACTGTGCCCAGTTAAGGCAGGACTTACCTGCGGTTTACGCTCAGCCAGAGGGTTCCCAGCAATTTTGGTAATCAGTCCCCTTGAAGTGGTGTCAGGCAAACTATCAAGTTCGCCTTAGGGAGTGTCAAAAAGAAGACATTGTGGAAATTGACAGCTACCAGGAATTACTCCAAATTAGACAAAAGCAGGTGAGCTAATGTAGGTAACAATTATTGGGGTGGGCAACGTCGGCACGCAACTGGCGGTTCATTACGCCAGTCGGGGAGCCACGGTCAAAATTTATAGTTCTAAGCCCCAACTCTTTAAAAAGGAACTACAAATTATTGATAACGCGGGGACTATCTTAGCTAAGGGCAGTCCTCAGTTGGTGACGGATTCACTAGCAGCAGCCGTTAGTGGTAGTGAGCTGATTTTAATAACCGTGCCAGCTTTTTTGGTGGCCAGGCTTGCTAACTAATTCCCCAGCTAAAGGCCGGCATGAAGGTGGGGTTAATTCCCAGCAGTGGCGGTGGGAAGCTGGCCTTTAAGGAAGCTTTAGCCAAGGGCGTAGTAATCTTTGGCTTACAACGAATTCCTAGCGTCGCCCGGTTGAAGTAATATGGGCACATTGTAGTTGCCAGTGGCTACCGACCTAGCCTTCACTTAGCTTCCTTGCCCCAACAAGCAAGTGTTGACTGTTGTTGCTTAATTAGTTGGGGATTAGGGATGCCCTGCTATCCGCTTGCTTCTTACCTAAACCTAACTTTAACGCCTTCTAACCCCATCTTACATACCAGTCGCCTGTATCGGCTTTTTAAGGATTATCGACCAGGTAAAGTTTACAAGCACTTGCCACTTTTTTATGAAGACTGGGATGACGAAACGACTAGATTATTATTTAAATGCGATGCCGAGGTCCAGGAATTATGTCAGCACTTAAGTGAGTTTGATTTAAGTGGGATAAGGTCTCTCAAGGAACACTATGGTCAAGTAGAAGTGGCGGCATTTAGTGCCAAAATCCGCTCGATTGCTAGTTTCAAAGGGCTAAAAACCCCGGGGCTAGAAACGGCTGGCGGTTACCTGCCGGATTTTTCTTCCCGTTACTTTAGTGCTGACTTTGCCTTTGGGCTCAAGCTAATCTTACAGGTTGGAAACTTAGCGCAAGTGGCGCTACCAACTTGCCAAATGTTAATGACTTGGTATGAGTCCTTACCACTCAAACACCAGGAAGTGTCCTGTGCGCGCTATGGGCTTAACACGCGGGCCGATTTGGTGGCTTTTTACGGTCAATAGCGTTGGTTTGAAAAATTAGTGTATTAATGCACAAATTCGGTGTCAGTGTAAACTTAGGTTTATTCTCTTGCTTAGGCTGAAAAGCAACTGCTTTACGTCCATCTGTAATAAAAAAACAGCCTCGAATTGAATTCAAGCTCAATTCGAGGCTGTTTTTATGGCTTATTTTAAATCGTGGTTGGTAAACTTGCTTACGTTACCGATGCTTTGACCGTTAACAAGGTTGGCCTTGAAGCTGACGTGATCGCCGCTTCTGAGTAGGTTAGCCTTTGCGAAGTCGTCGGTATCAATCGTGTAGACTACCGTGCTATTTTGTAAGGTAAACATTACCTTATTTTTATTGGATACAATGGCCACCCGGTCGATGGTCCCCGTAAGCCGCTTTAACTTACTCTCTGGTGTATTAGTCGCCTTAGTGCCGCTATTTACTAAGGCCTGCCTGAAGTCATCGAGGGCACTGATTGGCGAAGTCCCCGTACCGTAGATAGATTGATCTTCGGCGTCGAGGTAATAGTAGCCCCTAATTGCATAGGTTTTGTCCAGGATGGTCATAATCCAAGTAGGGCGGCCGTCGATGTTATATAAAATCGGCATGTTAGCAGTCCATTGTTGGGCCTTATAATTTTGGTTGGCATTACTCTTGGCTCCAGAACTATCCATGATGCCATTAGCCTTATAGTAGGTTAACTGGCCGGTCCGGGCGTTAACCATGGAGTAGCCAAGGGCAGAATCGGATTTGGTATTTGGGTTAGTAAAGTCGGTGAAATAACTAATTGTCCCGTTGGCGTTAAAGATGGAGGTGACCCCATCTTCCGGGCCGTTATTAGTTGGCTCTTTCATATCAGTTTTACCTAGGAACTGATTCCAAAAACCGTGCTGGTAGCTGCCGTAGTTATTATTTAACTCGGCGGCTACGTCTGAGGTAATGCCTTCGTCAACGAATTTTGGTAAGTTAGATAGCTTGTAGGTCTTAGTTGTACCCGTAACGGCGTTCATCACAATTACCCGGAGCTTCTGATAATTAATCCGGTGGCTTAAAAAGGCTGACTTATAAACGGTTTCCACCCAGTAAGGGTTACCGTCGTTGTCGATTTCTAGCTGCGCCCCACCGTCACCGAGTTTTAACCACTGGGGGTTATTGCGGTAGAGTTTTCTTTCGGTATCCCGGCCAAAGTAGGCACTGGTGGTGTATTTATAAGGTTTATGGATGAATTTTGGGGTGGCGTTTTGACTAGTGGCGTCAATCATAAAGTAGCCCGGAATCGTCTTAGCCTTAAGCATGGCAAAGAAGCCTTGGTATTCAACAGGTACGATGTAAACCGCCTTACCGTGGAGGTATTGCGCCTGAACAGTCCCCGCAATTTTATAATACTGACTATTAGGCAGGTCGGAAACCGATTTTCTCACCCGGTTAAGAACAGTCTTAGGAGCTAAGGCAATTGGAGTCTCTCCCCGCTTGAAGGTCGGCGCCTGCTTAGAGCTGACTTGTTTAACTGAAATCGAGTCATAAGTAGGTTTGACCGACAGGATGGAATGCAACTCGCCACCAGCCGCAATTAAGAGGCTGAGTGCGACCAGGCTAGCTGGCAAAGTGGTGGCAACCCAATTCTTTACTTGCTGATCAGCTGTAACTTTGCCGCTAATAGAAGTTAACATTAAGTAGATTCCGCCCCAAACGGCGTTGCCTAATAGGAGCGACAGCAAGTTTCTGGATGGTAGCAGGAAGTAGACTAAAGTAAATACTACTAACATTTCTAGTAGCAACAAAACTAGTGAGGCTAGTAGTTGCTTTTGATTTTCCCAAAACAGTGCTCTACATATAAAAATGATAATGGCCAGGCTACTGTACATTAAGGTCATGGCTAACATGAGGATAAGCCCCCTTTAATAAATTATTTAGTTAATTATAGCATAATTTTAAAATAAACAGCCCAACTTCGATAACAATCAAAGTCGGGCTGAGTAATAGGTTAGAACTTACAACATTTACATCATTTCAATCAATGGTTAGCTAATTTTTAATACTATTTTCCAAATTTCAGAATTTTGCCTAAGTTGTCAATCTAGGGTACTTAAAGTCTCATTTTTTAGTTGGTTAATTTGTTCAATCAACTCGATACTAGCAAGGTCAAGGTAATCGTAATAGCGGTAATAGTCAGCTTCTAAAGCCAGGATAGCCGCTAACTTATCTTTAGTCGTTAGGGTTGTTAGCAATTCTAAGCGCCTGTTGAAGTCGGTTCTTAATTCTTGAGCTTGTTTTTCCGTACCAAGAATTCCTTTAGTTTGGCCCAATCTTTCCAGTTGTAACTCAGTAGCTGTTAGTTCAAAGAGGTGGCCGTCACGGTTGAGCTTAGCCTTTAGGGCAGCCAAGCTAGCAGCATCAAAGTTAAAATCGGGTCCTAAGATTAAACTAGAAATATAGGGAAGCTGATTTAAAGTATCCCACTGTTGGGGGAGCAAGTTATAAGTTTGCTGGTTAGTACTAGCAATCGTTTGCTTTTGATTAGTTGTTAGGTGAAAAAAGAGGTTTCGGTTGTTGAAGGTGTGGGCGATTTGACTCAACAAGGCGTCGAATTTATGGCTATTAGCCACAATAATTTGCGGACTGGGTGAGGAGCGCAGGTAGCTAAAGTATTGTGTTATTAGCCTTTTGGCTAAACTAAATTCAGTTAGCGCTTTAAGTTGTTGACGCAAATACTCCAAACCTTGCTGATAAAGCTTATCTTGTTCCACCCTTCCTAAAGGAGAATAAGATTGACTGTAATATTCAAAGCGGTAGTAATCTAAGTTAGTTATTGTCATTTAAGTTACCTCGAACTTTTAATAGGGTTTCTAAGCGGCTGACTTGCTGTTCATAGCTTAATTCAGCTTGAACGTAGGCCCGGTTTAGTGTAAAAGCTTGTTGGCATAACTTGGAGTCAGACATTGCCTGTTTTAATTCAGCGGATAAGGCTACTAAATCATCATGATCAAAGCTAGCCCCGGCTTCAGGTGCAAAGGTATCTTGCCATGCATCAATCTTAGAGGTGATCAGGTAGCAGCCGTTTCGGAGGGCTTCTGCGACCACGTTAGGACTACCGCCTTCAAGATAAGAGGCGGTTACAAAGATTTTTGCTTTGGCATAGTAGTCTTCTAAAAGTTTTTTATCGGTAATCGGCCCAGTCAATAGTAGTTGCTTTTCTAAGTGAGGATTTAACCGGTAATAGTGTTCAACTAAGGATTTAATGGCTGGTTCATAAGTTCCAATCAAAATTAAGCGCCAATCCGGAAATGACGGTGCTAATTGGGCAAAGGTCGTAATTAGTGCGGGGGTATTTTTTCTGCCCGTTTCTTGGCGCCCAACGTTTACAATGAGTTCTTCTTTGGAGTTAAAAGTAAGGTGGTGATTGAAGTCGACATCCCGGCTACCGTTTCTGAAGAGGTCGATGGGCCGGCGCCATTTTTTGGCAAGGTAGTTTTGCATGGCAACTCCTTCGCAGGTGATAATGTCACAGTGGTGAATCAAGTAATCATACTGAGGATTATCAAGATTGATTAGATTATCTACCCAGTAACTATTAGCATCCGCCTTTAAAATAATCTTACCTTGGTAATGCTCCTTAAAATATTTTACAACCGGATAGTAGGTGGCGTACATGCCAAATAAGAAGAGGACATCAATCTCGTGGGGATAATTTTTAAGGTAGTCAACTAGGTAATCGGCCCACTGTTCTTTAGGACAAGTAGGTGCAATATCGAATCTAAGCCCGGGTAATTGATTAAGGTAGGTAAATTCTTCTTTTTGGGCAGTCATCACGGTGACATCATAGCCTAGGTGGGTCATAAAAGTATAAGGAATTAAGACGCAATCTTTTAGGAGCTGCTCATTGCGGTAGGCCACGTAAGGGCAAAGTGCGACTAAATTTTTCATATGGAATCTCCCTCGTAATATGCTTTCTAAAATATATATCGGTTATTATGGGTTTTTGTTTAAATTTTATTTTTTTTAGCCGATAAAATAATATAGAGATTAAAGAAGAAGAGGTGGAAAAATTCGATGCGAGTATCAGTTTGTATTATTGCTAATCAGTTACGGGGGGTAAAAAAGTGTCTAGATTCGGTGGTAAAGTGGGGGACAGAAATAGTGTTAGTAAATACTAACCCTAGCTTGACAGCTTTGAAGTTATTAGCTGACCAGTACCAGTGTAGCTATTACACTTACGACTGGAATGATGACTTTGCTGCAGCCAGGAATTTTGCGGCTAGCCAAGCTCAGTACGACTGGATTATGACACTGGATAGTGATGAATACCTACTGACGGGGTCACCCTTACCGTTTTTCATGGAAAATGATTTAAGTAAGACCGTGGGCACGGTAGCGCGAACAAGTTTTACTAGTAGTGATGAGCAAACGGGAGTCAGCCATGAAATTGAGGCTAGGTTATATTCACGGAAATATTTTAAGTATCAAGGACTAGTTCATGAGCAATTAGTCTTAAGAACGGCTACCCCGATAGAGATTGATTATGTTTCAAGTAGGATTGGGCTGGGGCACACTGGTTATCACAATCCGCTAGTGCTAGCGGCTAAATCATATCGCAATGAACAGTTATTAAAAAAAGAATTACTTACCAAACCTAAAGATGCCTACATTTACTATCAGTTAGGACGAAGTTATCTAGTGAGAAAGGAGTATGAGTTAGCCCTAGCGGCTTTTAAGAAGTCCTTAGCTAACCAAGTTCAAGCTAAAACTTATAGTTTAGACTGCTTGAAGGGTTTATTGACCACTTATCAAGCGTTAAAGTTGAATAATAACTTAGTAGCCGCTGCCAAGGCTTACCGGTCCTTGTATGAAGGTGATGGTGATAGCTTTTACTTTATTGCAGGCCTCTTTAGCCTAGCTGGCTTGTATAATCAAGCTGCTAGTTATTATGAAACCTGTCTGAGTTTGAATAACTCCCAATTTGCTGAGCGTAGGGCGGATGGTTATCAAATCTGGTTGAAGTTGGGGGAGGCTTATAGGAAGGCCAAAGCAATTGAACAAGCCGAGTACTGTTACCAACGTGCCAGTGATAAGATGGATGTAGACACCCTAATGCTGACAGGTAATAGCTATTTCAAGCAGGCTAACTATGAGCAGGCCAGCATGTTTTACCTTGCGGCTCTAAAACATGATCCCCAGGGCCTAACCTTACTAGAACTAGTTTGCCAGCTCTGTTTGACCTATTTGAAGGTTAAAAATTATGATCAGGCTTTAAAGGCCGCCTTAATCTTTAAGGATGAACTCAATGGTCAAGCGGACTATTTATTTACGCTCGGTAATATTTACCTGGCACAAGGAAAATTTGAGGCGGCGCTAGAAAACTATCGGCTGACGGTTTTACGGGGTAATTCACGGGACGAAGGCATTAATAGTTGGTTATCTTACTACAACCAAGGGGTAATTTATGAGTACCAAAACAAATTAGGCCTAGCACAAAAAGCTTACCAAAAGTGTCGCAACTATGAACCGGCCAAAAAACGCCTGCAAAATTTGTACCCGACTAAGAAAGGATAAAAAGATGGACTTATCTGTATGTATCATTACTAAGAACGAAAATGAAAAGTTAAAACGTTGCTTAAAGTCACTTGCCTTTCTAAAGGCAGACATTGTGGTGGTTGACACCGGTTTTAATGATGAAACTAGAAAAATAGTTACGGAACTAAATGGCCGTTACTTTACCTTTGAATGGTGTGACGATTTTTCAGCGGCGCGAAATTACTCTCTAGAGCAAGCTTATTACGACGACATTATGGTGATTGATAGTGATGAATGGTTAGATGAAAAGGAGATGACTTTTAATAAGGCCGCCTTAGAGTCATTTATTCGCCGAGATTTATATACCCTTGCTTGTTGTTATCAGGTTAATATCGAACCCAATTTAGCCTATGGTGAATACCATGCGGTGGTACCCCGGATTTTTTCTAAGAAGTATTTTCATTACGAAGGTAAGGCCCACGAACAACCAGTACCTTTGATGAAAGATGTAAATAGTCGCACGATTACGGTTGAATTGAAGATGTACCATGATGGTTATGCAGGAGCTGGGGTGGTTAAAGCTAAGTCTAAGCGTAATCTTGCTTTACTTTTACAGGATTTAAAAAACGATGAACATAATATTTACCTGCTTTTCCAAGTCGGCATGAGCTACTTAAACTTAGAACAATATGAGCTAGCACTAAAATACTTTGAAGAAGAGTTAGCTAACCGCAATTTTAATTATAGCTACGTTTATGCCTATGATGTTTGCTATGGGTATTTAAAAGCTCTTTTAAACCTGGGCCAAACCGACTTAGTGTTAGCTAAGCTTACTTATTTTGCTAAGAAATTTCCAAATTTAGCAGATTTTTGGTATGACGCGGGTGACTTTTATTTGAAACTAAACCGAATCAATCAGGCTGTTGAAGCTTTCAGGCGAGCAGTAAAGTGTAGTCAGGTCACCTTAGTTGGAAAGGATGGGGACTTTGCCTACTATAACTTAGGTAAAATCTATGCTTATTTAGGAGATTTTCAGCAAGCTAGTTACTACTATAAACAATGTTCTGCTGACTTTGGACCTGCTCAAACAGAACTATTGGCACTTAGACAAAGGCAATTTAGTCAAGCGGTAACAGTTTATATTTTAGACACGCTTAAGGATGAAAGGGCATTGATAAAGACATTAACCAGTTTGGAAACCCTTCCCTTTACTAAACTAGTCTTGAGTCAAAAAGCTTATCCGCAAGCTATTTTAGGTAAGAGTAAGTTGGTCCAGCTAGAACCAAGCGCATTGAATGAGTACCTCAAGCAAACGACTAATTATAGTTTAGTACTGTACAGTGGTGAAAGCTTAGTTGACTTAGATTTAGGTAAATTAAAAGCAGTTTTAGAATCTAAGTTAGCTCTTAGTGGTTATGGACTAGTCTTTAGCCCTAATCAAGTAAAGGTGCTGGGGTATCGGAGTTTCTATCATGAGTTACGGCTAGCCACAGGAACAGCTCATGAATTTCAAGCTGGTTTACTACAAGCGACTTCAGATACAAAGGAAGTGCTAATTCCGCTAACGATTGAAAGTCCAATTGAGGTCCGCGCTAGTTTAGACTTTAGTAAAACAAGTAGTGTTTATGCCACCTTACTATTTATTGAAGGAAATTATACCAATGCTTTAAAATACTATCAATCTTACTTAAAAGACTGCGATTATGGACTAGAAGAGAGTTTGCACAGTGTGGCTAATGCCATATTAGCGAGTGTTTTTAGCGACCAAATTGATTGGTTAGAGCCTTATTTAGAAACGTGGACGCAGTTTTACCAAAACTTTGCTATTTATCAATTTAGCTTGGGACATTATTTGAAAAAAATAGGTAAAAAACAAGCAGCACAGCAAGCTTTTAGGGAAGCCAAACGCCTGGCTAATTCCTTAAACCCAATTATTAATGAAGAGGATTAGGGGGAAAAGAAAATGAGTGATGAGTACCAAGCAGGGTTAGATGCTTTACAGGCTGGCAAAGTTCAGCTAGCCAAAGAGTTGTTTGCAGCTAGTGATGATGAAAGGGCAAGTGGTGAGCTAGCTAAACTAGCTACTCGGCAAAAAGACCAGTTG
The DNA here is from genome assembly GCF_025311475.1 of Ligilactobacillus agilis. NCBI lineage: Bacteria > Bacillati > Bacillota > Bacilli > Lactobacillales > Lactobacillaceae > Ligilactobacillus > Ligilactobacillus agilis. The sequence goes on from NZ_CP104397.1 coordinate 1,003,355, forward strand.
ATTTCTGCTTGCCTAATTACTAAGAATAATCAAAGGACATTAGCAGAGTGTTTAGCTTCTCTGTATCGGTATAATTTTGAAATCGTAATTGCAGATACCGGTTCGACTGATAAAACGGTTGAGATTGCCCGCCAATTTACAGATAAGGTCTACCACTTTGACTGGGTGAATGATTTTGCTGCCGCCCGAAATTTTGCCGCTAGTAAGGCCAGCTTTGATTACATTTTAACTTTAGATAGCGATGAACGCTTAGTTGGTGGTAGCAAGGAGGAGTTACAAGATTTCTTTATTAACACTGATACTAAAAAGACGGTGGGACTGTATAAGGTTGTTAATATTTTAAGTAGTGGCAAAAAGCAAAACCAAGTGATAAACAATGTAATTCGGGTTTATGATCGACGCTACTGTAAATACTACTATCGAATTCATGAACAGGTTGGCTTGATTGCTGACGAAAGTGCTTTATTGGATACTAAGGTGTTAAAGTTTAGGACAATTCATTATGGGTATCAAGATGAAAAACTCTTGCAAAAAAAGAGTCAACGGAATGTAGAATTGTTACTAGCACAACTGGCAGTAACCCCCGACCATGTTTATTTTATTTATCAGTTAGCCAAAAGTTACTACATTTTAAAGAATTATCAGCAGTCGTTTGAATACTTTGCTAAGTTCTTTTTAATGCAAAAAAATTACCACCTTCAGTGGGTGAGGGACGGAATTGACGCTTACCTTAAGCTTTGTATTAAAACTAAGCGCTATGACAAGGCTTTAGAGTGTGTTAACTTATGCCAGGAACAGTGCCAAGATTCTTTTGATATGCTTTGCATCTTTGCAACGGTTTACGTTGTCACCGATGATGATGAACAGGCAATAAGAGCTTTAAAAAAAGCATTGACGCTCGCTTCGCCAGATAAGGGTGAATTTGGTTGGACCACAGCAGATGCTTGTAAGGATTTAGCTAAAATTTATGAGCGTCAAGGTAGGTGGGTTTTAGCTAAGGAAATGCTTACTAAGGTCGGGGATGAAAAGCTCAAATTAAATCTAGATCAGCAACTGACAGTAGTTGTTTTGGTCGATGAAGAAACAACCAAGCTAACAGCTTGTTTACAATCACTGGCGGTTTTAAGGGCGAACTATCTTATCCTTGTAAGGGGAGCCAATCCGCAAACGATTACGTTAGCTCGTCAGTATAGTCAAGCTGTATATCACTTTAGTGGGCAAGAAGATGAGTTAGGGAATTACTGTTTAACTAAGTTAACTACGGATTATGGGCTCATAGTTCATGCTAATGAAAAGCTACTTGGAGCTGACCCGGATGTTTTAAAGCAAATTACTAGTAAAAAAGCCGCCATTGTGGGGCGGGTACGGATTAAAGTTCCGGTTAAGGGTGATGAATTCGGACGGCAAACTCATGAGTTAAGACTCTTAGTTAAGTCTTATTCTAAGTTTAACGGCCCTAACCTAACCGATATCAGTAGTAGAAAGCCTAGGCAGTTACTGAAACAAGTCGAGTTACCTTTAATCTTGGCTAAAAATTTGACCTATGAAGCTTATTACCAAAGCGAAGTAGCTAAGCAAACTAGGCTTAAAGCTAGTTTAAAGCAAAAACCTAATCCAACTGCAAGCTTTGAGTTAGCAGAAAGTTACTACCACTTTGAAAATTATGAGGCCGCTAGTCAAGCTTACCTCGACTTTTTAAGTGGTCCGCTTGAACTTGCTAAAGAAGAAACGCTAACGGCTGTCACTAATTTAATTTCGGCCTTAATAGAAGTTAAAGACTATCAAGGAGCATTTAACATAGTTACTACCTTTAACCCCTATTATCAAGGTCTATCTGATTTTCAGTTTGCAGCTGGACTGGCTTATATGAATATAGGTCAGTTTGCAGACGCTTTGACAGCTTTTGAGAATGCTAGAAAATTAGCTAATTCAGATTCTTTAGGCATTAATACCTACCTAAGTTACTATCAACAAGGGGTGATTCATGAAGCTATGGGAAATAAGCAACAGGCCTTGGGAGCCTATCGGTTAGCCGGTAAATATGAATTAGCTAAGGCGGGAGTAGAGCGCTTACTAAGAAAAAAATAATTTTTTTTGTAAAAAAGGGTTTAATAAAATTATTTGCTGCCGATATATATACATGTAAGGAGTTAAACAACTCTAACTAACAACAAACATTTGATTAGGAGGAACTTCATTATGCGTATTAATACAAATACTGCCGCAATGAACACATATACAAAGTACTCAGCAGCTGCTAACGCTAAGGCAAATGCCTTAGAAAAATTATCATCTGGCTCACGGATTAACACAGCTGCAGACGATGCTGCTGGTTTAGCAATCTCAAACAAGATGACTGCTCAAATCAGTGGGATGAAGCAAGCACGCTCAAACGCTCAAGATGGGATTTCCCTTCTTCAAACAGCAGAAGGTGCGCTTGAAGAAACTCAAAAGATGTTAAACCGGATGCGTGACCTTTCCCTTCAAGCATCAAACGGAACATTACAATCAGAAGACCGTCAAGAAATCGCTTTGGAAATGAACACTTTAGTTTCTAACATCGATGCTATCAGCAAGAACACTAAGTTTAACGGCTTAGGTCTTTTCGGTACAGGTGCAGCTTCAGGTTCAGGTGCTTCAGCTGCTGCAACTTCAACTAGCTTTAAGTTCCAAGTAGGGGCTAACTCAGGTGAAACAACTTCAGTTACAATCCAATCAATGGATTCAGCCTCACTTGGTTTATACAGTGTGGCTTCCCAAGTTGCTTCCCTTGCAACTTCTGGTAAGTCAACTGCCTTTGCAGCTTCATTTGCTGGGACAACTGCTTTAGGTAAGTTAGATGCTGCTATCAAGAAAGTTTCTGACCAACGTGCTCAATTAGGTGCTGCTCAAAACGGTTTATCTCATACGGTAAACAGCTTGGAAGCAACAACTACTAACTTATCAGCCGCTAACTCACGGATTAAAGACGTTGACATGGCACAAGAAATGACTAGCTACACAAGTTCAAATATCTTGTTGCAAGCTGCAACATCAATGCTTTCACAAGCAAACTCAATGCCACAATCAGTATTGACATTGTTACAAAACATCGGCTAATTATTAGCTTAAAACTTATCGAAAGGCTTAACCCAAAACGGTTAAGCCTTTTTTAATAATAGTGGAAAATTTGTTTTTGTCGTGCTTTGTTTCACTAGGAAACTGGACTATTTAAAAATCTCAAAAATAATTAAAAAAAGGGCTTTAAGATTTTTCTTTTCAACCGATATATATACATGTAAGGAGTTAAGAACTTCTAGCTAACAACAAACAAACTCATTAGGAGGCAATTATTATGCGGATTAACACAAACACTGCTGCAATGAATACTTACACAAAGTACTCAGCAGCCGCTAATGCCAAGGCAAGCGCCTTAGAAAAATTATCATCTGGTTCACGGATTAACACAGCTGCAGACGATGCTGCTGGTTTAGCAATCTCAAACAAGATGACTGCTCAAATCAGTGGGATGAAGCAAGCACGCTCAAACGCTCAAGACGGGATTTCCCTTCTTCAAACAGCAGAAGGTGCGCTTGAAGAAACTCAAAAGATGTTAAACCGGATGCGTGATCTTTCCCTTCAAGCATCAAACGGAACTTTACAATCAGAAGACCGTCAAGAAATCGCTTTGGAAATGAATACCTTAGCTTCTAACATTGACGCTATTAGCAAGAACACTAAGTTCAACGGCTTAGGTCTCTTTGGAAAAGATGGTGCAGCTTCAGGTACAGCTGCTACAACTACTAGTTTCCAATTCCAAGTAGGGGCTAACTCAGGTGAAACAACTTCAGTTACAATCCAATCAATGGATTCAACCTCACTTGGTCTTGCTACTTTAGTAAAACAAGTTGGTTCATTGGCTAAGGGTACTCAAGCTTCATTCGCAGCTTCATTTGCTGGGACAACTGCACTTGGTGACTTAGATAAAGCTATCAAGGCTGTTTCAGACCAACGCGCTCAATTAGGTGCTGCTCAAAACGGTTTATCCCATACAGTTAACAGCTTGGAAGCAACAACTACTAACTTGTCAGCCGCTAACTCACGGATTAAAGACGTTGACATGGCGCAAGAAATGACTAGCTACACAAGTTCAAACATCTTGTTACAAGCTGCAACATCAATGCTTTCACAAGCAAACTCAATGCCACAATCAGTATTGACATTGTTACAAAACATCGGCTAATTAAAAGGCTAACTTGTCCTTTGGGGCATAATGACTTGTTAATTACAACTAGGGACAGGGAATTTTTCCTGTCCCTTTTTATATCAAAGTTTAATGAAAGGAACAGAGTTCATGGAAACAGACTTACTGGCGGTATCGGCTTGTATCATTACTAGAAACGAGGCGGAAAAGTTGAGGCGCTGTTTAGCTTGTCTAAGCAAATTGGTGGCTGATATTGTTGTGATAGACACGGGCTCGCAAGATGAAACGGCAGCCGTGGTGGCTGGAGTTGAAGTTGCCCGCTATTTTTATTATGAATGGCCGGATGATTTTTCCCTGGCGCGAAATTACGCCCTAAAGCAGGCTAAGTATGATCAAATCCTAGTGATTGATAGCGATGAGTGGTTTGCGAGCGCTAAGCTTGAACAAGTTAGGACTCAAATTGCGGATTTCTTTGCCAAGGCAGATTTGAGGACGGCGGTGGGCTCCTTTGTCCGGCTTAATCAGACCGAAAGTGGTTGGCAAGCTAGCCAATACTTGGTGACCCGGCTTTTTTCTAAAAAGTACTTCCGCTACCAAGGTAAGCTGCATGAACGACCAATGCCTTTGGCAGGAGAAAAGAAGCGTAAGGAAGTTAAGCTTGAACTGGAGCTCTTGCACGATGGTTACCTTAAGCCGGAAGTGTTTGAGCAAAAGGCTAAAAGAAACTTGTTGCTCTTGTTAAAAGAGCAGGGCTTACCGGCTGAAGCGGCTAAAAATCCTTACGTCTTATACCAGGTGGCCCAAACTTACCGCCAGACCGGGCGCAAGCGGATGGCCTTAGTCTATTTTCGCTGGTGGTTGTTGGCGGAAACTAATGTTGGCCAAAGCTACTTTCAAGCCGGCTTGGCAGCTTACTTGGAGTTACTTTTAGAGTGCGAGCAAGTTGAGTTTGCTTCCCAGCTACTGACAGCCTTTGGCGATTTGCAGTTGGATGCTGATAATTCCTACTTGGCCGGGGTAATTTATAGTCAGGTACATGACTTTGACAAAGCGGTTGCCCACTACCGGCAAGCGCTGGCATTAGGAAACGCTAAGCAAGCGGACCGCTCCGGGCAATTAGGCCAGTTGATGTTGGCTAACGCCTTGGAGTTAAGTGGTAAACCTAACGAGGCAGTGGTGCATTACTTTGCGGCCAGGTTAAACGGCCTAAGTGACCTCAAGCGCCTAAAGGAACGGCAGTTGGTGGCCGACTACTACTTGGCTTTGGATTTAGGGCAAAGTCACCTTAAGTTGGGCTTGTTTGATGAGGAAGGAAACTTAGTTGCTTCTCGAATCGAAGCGGTACAACTTAAAAATTACCAGCAAGTTGAAGCCACCGTAATGACCATCATTGCTAATTACCAGTTTCTTATCAGCGGAGTTGGCATTGCCCTGTTTGGCCGGGTTAATACGCAAAAAGGCACGATTGGCTTGGTAACGCCACTAGGCTATGAACAGCCCTTAGTTGAGCGTTTAGAAGCTAAATTTAACTTACCCGTAGTGGTAATTAATGATGCCAAGGCCGCGTTGTTAGCCGAGCAGACTATGGGGAGCCTAAAAGCAGTCTCTGATGGGGCCTTAGTTACCTTAGGGACTAGTATTGGGGGCGGAGTTATTTTGGCTAACCGCATCCACGAAGGTCGCCACCAGCTAGCCGGAGAGTTTTCCTACCTGGTACAAAATAAGCGCTTCTTATCCGAGTCCGCTTCGGCTGTCAAATTAATGACCGCCTTGCGGGATTTGCTGGGGGCAGCTAAGGAGATGACGGACCACCAGGTCTTTTTGGCCGCCCTAGAAAATCCCCTGGCTAAGGAACTGATTCAGACTTATAGTTATAACTTAGCCACCGTCTTGGTCAACCTGCAGGTCAGCTTTGACTTAGAACGGATTGCCATCGGGGGTGGCTTAGGCCAGGAAGAAAAGTTAATCACACTACTTAACCAGTCCTTCCTGGAAATTATGGGCAGCTTGCCAAACAATCCACTTTACCGGCCTGAATTAGTAGCTGCTAAGCTGGGTAATCAGGCTGGTTTGTATGGGGCTTATCAACTGCTAAAAGAGAGGATGAAACGATGAGGGTATCAGTTTGTGTTATTACTAAGGATGAAAGTAAAAAGTTAGCTCGGTGTTTAGAGTCCCTTAAAAGCTTGCAGGGGCTTGTGGCAGAAGTCTTGGTCTTAGATACCGGCTCTAGCGATGACAGCGTCCAAGTAGCTGAAAGTTTTGGAGTTAGGGTTTACCAACAAGAGTGGCGGGAGGACTTTGCTCAGGCTAGAAACTACCTAGCCCAGCAGGCTAAGTGCGACCTAGTTTTATTTTTAGATACTGATGAATGGGTGGCAGGGGTAGATGTTCCAGCCTTAGAAGCGCTTTTAGCTCAAGTTGATTTGCAGCACACAGTGGGGCGACTAGTACGCTTGAACTTAAATCAAACTAGTCAGACCCAGTCGTTAGAACCTAGGTTATACTTAAAAAGTTACTTTAACTTTAAAGGAAAAATCCACGAACAAGTCAACAGGCAGGATGGGGGTCCGGTCTACTACCAAGATATTCCCTTGGTTATCAAGCACGATGGTTATGCCAGCCAGGAGTTGTTGTTAGCTAAGGCCCAACGGAATTTAGACTTACTCTTAGCTGAATTAGCCAAGCAGCCTGATGATCCCTACCTGCTTTTCCAGGTAGGCAAGTCCTATTACAGCCAAAAGAACTTGGAGCTAGCCCAAAAGTATTTTGAAGCGAGCTTAAAGTTAAAGCCAGCTTATAGTTTAGGTTATGTTTTTAACTGTTTAGAGTGTTTGGTTTTAATCTTACTAGCCACTGAGCAGGTAAGTGCAGCGCAACGATGGCTGGCTACTTACCCAGAATACGAACATGACGGCGATTACATTTATTTACAGGCCCTAAGTTTTTTTGTAGAAAAAAACTATGATTTTGCTAAGAAATACTTTAATTTAGCCCTCAAACAGCCGATAGTAAAAGTAGCGGGTCGAAATAATTTTTTAGCTCACTACTATCTAGGGTTGGTTTACAAAGAGGAAGGCGCCCTGGGGTTAGCTAAGCAGCATTTAAGCTTAGCTGCAGATAAATTTTCACCTGCAAAAGAGGAATTGTTGCAATTATTGCAATAGGAGGAATTATTGTGGCACACAAAGGATATCGGTATACGCTTGATGAAAAGCTCCGTTACATTAAGTTGGTCAAAAAGGGTGCCACTACCATTGCAGTTGAAAAAGAATATGGAGTTGACCACCATAATCTTAACCGGTGGTTAGAGCGCTATGACGAACACGGAGTGGATGGGCTCTTACCCCGGCCTGTAAAGAGGTATTCGACTGAGTTTAAAATGTTAGTGGTAAAAAAACACCTGGAGGGTGCTTCGCTAGGCCAACTACGCCAAGATTATGATATTTCCAATGAGGGGGTAATCCAGCGGTGGGTTAACCTTTATTCGGACGGTAAGCGCTTAAAAATTAAGAAAAATAAGCAGGCCAAGGGTAAGCAATCGCGTAAGACGACTTTAGCCGAACGCTTAGAAATTGTTAACTGGACGATTGATAACCATTATAACTATAATTTGGCGGTGGAGCACTTTAACGTTTCCTACACCCAAGTTTACTCTTGGGTCCGGAAGTTTAGCGACGGTGGTAAGACCGCCTTGGTTGATCGGCGTGGTAAGCGTAAGAATGGCTAACTAAGAGAGAAAAAAGATGTCAGCGTTGTAGCTGGCATCTTTTTTAGTTAAGGAAAGAGGCTGGGAGAAGTCTAAAATTTAAAAACCGTTAGAAATCACATTACTAAAATGTTAATTTCTAGCGGCTTTTAATTTATTTAGGGGCGTAATAGGTTTGGTTATTGGCCTTAATGGTCTTGACGCTAGCTGGCTTAGTCCACTGCTTGTTAACCTGACCTTGGGCAAGGTAGGTCATAATATCTTGGTAGAACTTTTGGGCAATCTTGCTGTCAGCTTCTGAAAGGTAGTGACCTGATTCGTAAGGCTTATCATAACCGGTCCAAACTGAGATGGAGTAGTTTCTGCTATAACCATTGAACCAGGAATCCATTAAAGCATTATCGGGGAAGCTGGCTGGTTTTAAGTCGCTAGGGTAAGCGTTAGTCCCGGTTTTACCAGCTTGGTATAAACCATAGACGGCCGCATCATGGCCAGTTCCGCTTGGAGAGCTAATGACCTGTTCGAGCATCTTGGTTACAATATAAGCAGTAGAAGCTTTCATAACCCGCTTAGGCTTAGTCTTAAAGCTCTTAGTTTGGCCATTAGGTAATTCGATGCTGGTGATGTAGCTTGGTTGGTAATAATAACCACCGTTAGCAAAGCAAGCGTAGGCCGCGGCGTTTTGCAGGCTAGAAGATGGCAGGCCAATCCCGTTTTGTAATTCGAGCTTGTGCTTGTAAGTAAAGCCTAACTGTTCAATAAAGCTTTGGGCCCGCTTCATACCTACCGCCTGCAAGGCCCGGATGGCAGGGACGTTTCGGGATTGGACCAGGGCTTCTTGCATGGTCATCTTCCCGAGGTAATTACCGTCAAAGTCGTGGAGGACCTTATTGGTGTCTGGGTAAACGAACTTGCTGTCGTCTAGTTCGTGCTGGCTAGACCAACCTAAGTACTCGATGGCAGGTGCGTAGTCTAACAGGGGTTTAGCGGTGGAAGCGTTAGACCTGGTAGCTTGAACGGCCCGGTTCAAGCCAAAGGTTAGCTCGCCTTGCTTTCTGCCCCCAATCATGGCCACAACCGCCCCGGATTTAGGGTTGATGACGCTAGCCGCTACTTGCATTTGGTCGTTAGGATATTTTAGCTGGTCGGAGTTAGCTAGCTGGTAGAGCCGGTGTTGGGCGGCGGTGTCGAGGTTGGTGTAGACCTTTAAAGACTTTTCGTAAGGATCGTAGCCCTTAGCCCGTAAGTCGGCCACGACCTCTTTGAGGTAGGCATCTGCCCACAGGGCGTGTTTATGACTAGTTTGGTTTCTTTGACTGTCATAAGCTAATAAGCCGGCAGTGATTGGCGTTGCCATCGCCTTTTGGTAGGCGCTGTTAGAAATCTTTTTAGTTTGCAACATGGCCTTTAAGACCTGATTTCTTCTTTGGGTCGCTAAGGTTTGGTTAGCGTACGGGTTATAAGAAGAAGGGGCATTAGGAATTCCGGCTAACAGGGCGGTCTGAGCCAGGCTCAAGTCCTTGAGTGGCTTGCCATAGTAATACTTAGCCGCCGTTTGCATCCCGTAAATTCCATTACCCATAAAGACCTTATTAGCATAGAGGGCGAGGATTTCTTTTTTAGAGTAAATCCGGTCTAACTCAACTGCTAGCCAAGCTTCTTGAATTTTTCGTTCCAAAGTTTGGTCGGCTTTCTTGGTAGAAAAATAAGAAAGCTTGATTAACTGCTGATCTAAAGTACTACCACCTTGGAGGCTATTATCGCTTGCTTTAAAGTTAGCTAGGGCCGCGCCGAAAATCCGGATGACGTCAAGCCCGTGGTGGCTGTAAAAGCGCCGGTCTTCAATCGAAGTAATCGCTGCGCTGGTTTGACTTGGCAGCTGATTAGGCTTGATGACTTCACGGTCGTCTACCCCTAAGGAAAGAAGCTTTTTACCTTGACTATCATAAATGGTAGAAGATGCGGTGCTGGTAACGTAAGCGCTGGTCAGTTTCGGTGCCTTTAAAATATAGTAACCACATAAACTTATCCCGCAGATAAGCAGTAGTAAGCAGATGACTGCCAGGCTATACCCAACTTTTTTTAAAAGTGAGGTCGGTGTGTGTTCTTTTGTCATAACTTTACCCCTTTGAAACAACTTTTTCAGTTATTACTTTAGCATAAGATGGAGATTTAGGGAAATTGCTATTTAAGGCTTAACACGGTATAATTATAACTTAAGAATAATTTAAAAAAGGGGCATTGCTATGCCGATTTATATTTGTTTAAGTCTAGCCGTGGTCCTCTTAGATCAGTTGATTAAGTATTCTGTCGCCACGACTTTACCACTAAATACCAGTCAACCAGTGATTTCTGGTTTGGTCTCGATTGCCCACATTAGAAATTATGGGGCGGCCTGGAGCATGCTAATCGGGCAACGGTGGTTTTTCATCATCATTTCACTGGTGGCTGTGGCGGTAATTGGTTACTACCTAAAGAAAAAGTGGACTAACTGGGGGTATGGCTTAGGGCTAGCCCTCTTATTAGGAGGAACTTTAGGTAACTTTATCGACCGCCTGCGTTTGGGTTACGTTGTCGATATGATTCAGCTAGACTTCATAAACTTTCCAATTTTTAACGTCGCTGACTGTGCCTTGACTTTAGGGGTAATAGTCTTGATTTTGACGATGATAAAGGATGAACAACTCAATGATTGAAGCAGTAGTAGAAAACGAAAGCGGGCGCTTAGATAAGGTGGCCAGCCAGCTTTTTGGCAACTTTTCTCGCTCGCAGCTTAAGGAACTCTTGGCAAGTGGTAACTTGTTGGTTAACGGCCAGCAAAAAAAGCCTAAGTATCAGGTTAAGCCAGGAGATAAGCTAACCTTAGTGGAACCCGAGGTTAAGCAGTTAGATTTAGTAGCTGAAAAGATGGATTTGGACATTGTTTACGAAGACGATGATGTCTTGGTGGTTAACAAGCCCCAGGGGATGGTAGTTCACCCTTCGCCAGGCCATGAAAGCCACACTTTAGTGAACGCCTTATTGTACCACTGTCCACTTTCGACCATTAACGGTACCTTTAGGCCGGGGATTGTCCACCGAATTGATAAGGATACCTCTGGCTTATTGATGGTCGCAAAAAACGACTTGGCTCACCAGTCACTGGCAGCCCAGCTAAAAAATAAGACCAACACCCGGGAGTACTTGGCCTTGGTTCACGGTAACATTAAGGAAGCTGAGGGCACGATTGATGCACCACTAGGTCGTTCGCCTAAAGACCGTAAAAAACAGGCCGTAGTCGCAGATGGCCGCCCGGCAATTACCCACTTTAAGGTTTTAGACCGCTTTGGTGATTACACCCTAGTGGCCTGTCGGCTTGAAACAGGACGCACCCACCAGATTCGGGTGCACATGAAATATATTGGCCACCCCTTGGCAGGCGATCCACTCTATGGACCTAAGAAGACCTTGCCAGGAGCCGGGCAGTATTTACACGCAGCCAAGTTAGGCTTCAAGCACCCGGTTACGGGAGAAGAGCTCTTATTTGAAGCGCCGCTACCGCCTTATTTTGCAGAAATGCTAAAAAAACTTGACAAGCGCCGTAAAATAAATTAACATGAGTACAACAAAAGAAGTAATCCTTTAAAATTAGTCCCGTGAGGCTAAGAAGGCAGAGTCTTATATGAGTACGGAAATACAAGGCATACGTCTAGGCACCTTAGTCACACACTGATATTGTTGGCTAAGGTGCTTTTTTTAAGGATTGAGGTCTAAAGGAGGAAACATAATGGCTAAGGAAATCTATGATTCAATGGCAATGAAACGGGCGTTAACCCGGATGACCTATGAAATCATTGAAAAAAATAAGGGGATTGATAACCTCGTTTTGGTGGGGATTAAGACCCGGGGAATTTACTTGGCAAAAAGAATTGCTGCCCGCCTAAAACAACTTGAAGGGGCAGACGTTGCAGTGGGTGAACTTGATATTTCTTTATACCGTGATGACCGCCACGTCGCTACTACTGACCAACCAGTTGTTAAAGACGCTAAGTTAGCAGTTGATATTACCGACAAGCATGTCATTTTGGTCGATGACGTTTTATTTACTGGCCGGACCATTCGTGCGGCTTTAGACGCCTTGATGGACAAGGGGCGTCCTAAGAAGATTAACCTAGCCGTGTTGGTTGACCGGGGCCACCGGGAATTACCAATTCGGGCTGACTTCGTTGGTAAGAACATCCCCACTTCCTTAAATGAACAAGTTGCCGTATACGTTGAAGAAGTCGATGGTAAAGATGGCATTGATTTAAAAGATTTAACTGAATAACTAACCGTTTAATTGACTCCAGAGAGAGCAAAAGGGTTACTACCTTAACTATGTTAGGGTAACTTTGTGCAAACCTGGGTCAAAAGTAATTGATCTAGGTTTTTTTATTAAGCAAATGAAGGGAAGAATTAGTTTTTATGACTAAGAATAATACAGAATTTAGAAACGACGAGGCAATCTTGGATGTGCAAGATAAGCCGAGCTTTCAACACTGGTTGGTTTTATCCATCCAACACTTATTTACCATGTTCGGGTCAACCGTTTTGGTACCCTTACTAATCGGTTTAAATCCAAGCATCGCCTTATTTAGTTCAGGTTGCGGGACCTTAGTTTATATCCTTTGTACCAAGGCCAAGATTCCAGCTTACCTAGGTTCAAGCTTTGCCTTTATCGCCACCATGCAATTATTAATGAAAGATTATGGCTACCCAGCCGTTGGTCAAGGGGCAATCGCAGCCGGTTTGGTTTACGTAATCGTCGCCTTAGTTATCTCTAAGTTTGGCTCAAATTGGGTTGATAAAATCCTCCCCCCAGTGGTAGTTGGGCCAATCGTAATCGTGATTGGGTTATCACTTGCCACTACCGCTGCTAACGATGCCATGCTTCACAACTCCAACTATGATTTGAAGTACTTCGCGGTGGCCCTCTTTACCTTGGCGGTCACCATCATCTTCAACATGTTCTTGGGTGGGTTCGCTAGCATGATTCCGGTCCTTTTAGGGATTATCTGTGGCTACATCCTAGCCGTCCTAGTCGGCATCGTCGATTTTTCAAGCGTTGCGCAAGCTAAGTGGTTCTCACTTCCAGCCTTTGACGTGCTCGGGGTTAACTACCACTTCAAATGGTACCCAGCCGCCATCATTACCATGGCGCCCATTGCCTTCGTGACTATGACCGAACACATGGGACACGTAATGGTTTTAAACAAATTGACTAAGCGGAACTTCTTTAAGAAACCAGGGTTACACAGAACCTTGCTAGGGGACGGGCTTTCCAGCGTCTTGGCCGGGTTTGTCGGGGGACCTCCAACAACTTCTTACGGTGAAAACATCGGGGTGTTAGCCATGACCAAGGTTCACTCAGTTTGGGTCTTAGGTGGGGCAGCCTTGTTTGCAATCATCTTCAGTTTTGTCGGCAAGATTTCCGCCTTGATTCAATCAATCCCAACCCCAGTTATCGGGGGAATCTCCTTCCTCTTATTTGGGATGATTGCTTCTAACGGGATGCGCATCTTAGTTGATAATAAGGTGAACTTCGAATTAAAGCGCAACTTAGTTATCACCTCAGTGATCTTAGTTGTCGGAATTGGTGGAACTTACCTCAAGTTAGGTGATTTTCAATTAACCAGCATTGCTTTATCAACCTTATTTGGAATCATCTTAAACTTAGTCTTACCACAACAAGCAGTTAGTGAACGCAAAAATTAAGGAGCGATAATCGTGGTCAGTTTAAAACATTTTGTTAGTGTTGAAAATCTAGGCGAAACGGAGGTAATGGCTCTCCTAAAGCGGGCGCAGGAATTTAAGGCCGGCAAGCAACTTGAGTTAAGTCAGCCGGTCTATGCGGTCAACATGTTTTTTGAAAATTCAACCCGGACCCACACTAGCTTTGAAATGGCAGAAAGTAAGCTAGGTCTTAAGGAGTTGGCCTTTAATCCGGCCCAATCCTCAGTCAATAAGGGGGAAAGCCTATATGATACCCTCTTGACGATGGATGCTTTGGGGGTGGATTTAGCAGTAATTAGGCACTCAAAGGATAATTACTACCAGGAACTAATCGACCTTAAGGCAGACCAACACTTAAATCTCGGTATAATTAACGCTGGGGATGGCAGTGGTCAACACCCCTCCCAATGCTTACTCGATATGCTGACGATTTACGAAGAATTTGGACACTTTGCCGGCCTAAAGGTAGCCATCATCGGCGACATTACTAATTCGCGGGTGGCTAAGAGCAACATGCAACTTTTGACCAGGCTAGGGGCAGAAGTGTACTTCTCGGGGCCTAAGTATTGGTATAGCCATGAATTTGATAGCTACGGCCAGTATCTAGATGTTGACGAACTTTTACCCCAGATGGATGTCGTGATGTTGTTGCGGGTCCAACACGAACGCCACGCTGGTGATCAAAATGAAGCCGACTTTTCCGCGGCTGCTTACCACGAAAAATACGGACTTAACCAAGCGCGCTACGCTAAGTTGAAACCACAGGCAATTATCATGCACCCCGGTCCGATTAACCGGGACGTTGAGTGGGCCAGTGAACTGGTCGAAGCAGATAAATCTCGCTTTTACCAGCAGATGCAAAACGGAGTCTTTATCCGGATGGCAATGATTGAAGCGGTAATGCGCGGCAGAAAGTTAGGGGGGCTTAACTAATGAAGACTTTATTACAAAACGGCTTAGTTTACCACGACGGCCAACTTACTAATCAAGATGTATTAATTGAAGGAGACAAAATCGTAGCTTTGGGCCAAAATTTAGGTCAACTAGCACCCGACGCCAAGGTGCTTGACGTCAGTGGCAAGTTGGTGAGCCCAGGCTTAGTCGATGTGCACGTCCACTACCGGGAACCGGGCTTTACCCACAAGGAAACGATTAAAACCGGTTCGGCTGCGGCAGCTCACGGGGGCTACACAACAGTTTGTGCGATGCCAAACCTAAATCCGGTCCCTGATCAACCTGAGTTACTAAGCCAGTTAGTTGAAAAGAACCAAGCTGACGGCAAGGTGCATATTAACCAATACAGTGCCATTACCAAGGGTTTGAAAAGCGAAGAGTTAGTCGACTTTAAGGCGATGAAAGAAGCCGGGGCCTTTGCCTTTAGTAACGACGGGTGCGGGGTACAAACCGCTGGCGTGATGTACCAAGCGATGAAGCAAGCGGCTGCCTTAGACATGGCAATTGTTGCCCACGTTGAAGATAACTCCCTCCTTTTCGGTGGGGTAATGCACGCCGGCAAGCGGGCCGAAGAATTAGGCTTACCAGGTATCTTAGGCATCAGCGAGTCATCACAAATCGCCCGCGACTTGTTGCTAGCCAAAGAAACGGGAGTTCATTACCATGTCTGCCACGTTTCTACCAAGGAAAGCGTAGAGTTAGTTCGCTTGGCTAAGGCGCACGGAATTAACGTGACCTGTGAAGTAGCTCCCCACCACTTACTACTAGCCGACGAAGATATTCCTGCCAACGACGGTTACTACAAGATGAATCCCCCATTGCGGGCTAAGGAAGACCAGACGGCGCTAGTGGCCGGCCTATTAGACGGGACGATTGACATGATTGCTACCGACCATGCCCCTCACAGTATTGACGAAAAGACCGGTGATATGAAGCAGGCGGCCTTTGGAATTACCGGGAGCGAAACGGCCTTTGCCTTACTTTACACTAAGTTTGTCAAGCCAGGCATCTTCAAGCTCGAACAACTAGTAGATTGGATGAGCCTAAAGCCTGCGCAGGCCTTTAAGCTAGCAGCCGGCAGCCTACTACCAGGGAGCTTGGCTGACATTGCCGTGTTTGAATTAGACCAGGCATCGGAAATCAAGGAAAGTGATTACCTCTCAATGGGGGTTAACACTCCGTTTACAGGTCAAACAGTTTATGCCAACACTTATTTGACCTTAGTGGCAGGGCAAGTTGCTTATCAAAAGGAGGCTAGATAAAAATGGAACGTTATTTAATTTTAGACGACGGGACGGTCTTTAAGGGCGAAGGCTTTGGTGCCAAGAATACTACCACCGGGGAAGTAGTTTTTACTACCGGGATGACCGGTTACCAAGAAGCGGTCACGGATCAATCTTACGCCAATCAAATTTTAGTATTTACTAACCCCTTGATTGGTAACTACGGGGTTAACCTAGATGACTATGAATCCTTAGAACCTAACTGTAAGGGGGTTATTTGTCGCGAGGTAGCGCGGGTTTCGACTAACTGGCGCAAGCAAGACAGTTTCCCCCATTTCTTAGAGCAAATGAACATCCCCGGCATCAGTGGGATTGATACGCGGGCCTTAACTAAGAAGTTACGCGAACACGGGACCATGAAGGGCAGCATCATTGATGCGACTGATAACTTAGAACATGCCTTTGACCAACTGCATGCGACCGTTTTATCTGACCGCCTAGTTGCCCAGGTTTCAACCACTAAGCCTTACCCTAATCCAGGCAATAAGCACAACATCGTGCTCGTGGACTACGGCAGCAAGCACAGTATCTTACGCGAATTAGCGGCCCGGGATTGTAACACCATCGTGCTGCCATATACAGCGACGGCCGAAGATATTTTGCGCTTAAAGCCAGACGGCGTGTTACTTTCAAACGGCCCGGGGGACCCAGAGGTTATGAAGGACGCCGTTGAAATGATTAAGGAAGTCGAAAAGCACCTGCCAGTCTTTGGGATTTGCTTAGGCCACCAATTATTAGCCCTAGCTAACGGGGCCAAGACCTTTAAGATGAAGTTTGGTCACCGGGGCTTTAACCACCCGGTAAGAGAAATTGCTACCGGCCGGATTACCTTTACCTCCCAAAACCATGGCTACGCGGTCGATCCTGCCTCAATTGACAATACCCAGTTGATTGTGACCCATAAAGAAATCAACGACGGGACGGTGGAAGGAATTAGACACAAGTATTACCCTGCCTTTTCCGTTCAATTCCACCCAGACGCAGCACCAGGCCCATCCGATGCGGTTGATATTTTCGATGACTTTATGCACATGATTGACATTAAGAAAGGGGAAAAGACGAATGCCTAAGCGGACAGATATTCATAAGATTATGGTGATTGGCTCAGGTCCAATCATTATCGGCCAAGCGGCTGAATTTGATTATTCAGGAACGCAAGCTTGTATGGCCTTACGTGAAGAAGGCTATGAAGTAGTCTTGGTTAACTCTAACCCCGCTACCATCATGACCGATACCGAAATTGCAGACCGGGTGTACATTGAACCACTAACAGTCGAATCAGTTTCTAGAATCATGCGCCAAGAATTTCCGGACGCACTCTTACCAACTTTAGGGGGCCAAATCGGCTTGAACCTCGCGATTGCCCTTGCTAAGACCGGGATTTTAGACGAGTTAGGGATTCAGTTACTAGGAACTAAGCTTGCTGCTATTGATCAAGCCGAAGACCGGGAAAAATTTAAGCAACTGATGCAAGACTTAAACGAACCAGTTCCTCCTTCTAAAACGGTGGGAACGGTGGCTGAAGCCCTTGAGTTCGCTAAGGAATGCGGCTACCCCGTAATCGTGCGGCCTGCCTTTACCATGGGGGGCACCGGTGGTGGTTTGTGCGATAACGAAGCCCAGTTAAAAGAAATTGTGGCTAACGGTTTAGACCTATCCCCAGCTACCCAATGTTTGATTGAAAAATCAATTGCTGGTTTCAAAGAAATCGAATACGAAGTAATGCGGGATAGCGCCAATAACGCGATGGTCGTTTGTTCGATGGAAAACTTCGACCCAGTTGGGATTCACACCGGGGATTCAATCGTGTTAGCTCCGACCCAAACCTTATCAGACCGGGAATACCAAATGTTGCGCGACTGTTCGCTAAAATTAATCCGGGCTTTAAAGATTGAAGGGGGCTGTAACGTTCAGCTAGCCTTAGACCCTAATAGTTTTGACTACTATGTCATCGAAGTTAACCCCCGGGTTTCCCGTTCGTCTGCCTTAGCTTCCAAGGCAACTGGTTATCCCATCGCCAAGATGGCGGCTAAGATTGCGGTGGGCTTGACGCTAGATGAAATCATCAACCCGGTTACAGGTACAACTTACGCCGAATTTGAACCAGCCTTAGACTACGTGGTAGCTAAGATTCCACGCTGGCCATTCGATAAGTTTGCCAAGGCTAACCGGAGATTAGGGACCCAGATGAAAGCGACCGGTGAAGTCATGGCTATCGGGCGTAACGCCGAAGAAGCCATCCAAAAGGCCGTCCGCTCCCTAGAAATCGACGAAAAGGACCTCTTAGCCGACTACGTTCGTGCTGCCAGCGATGACACCTTAGAAGAAAAGATTGTGCACGCTCAAGACGACCGGATCTTTTATCTAACCGAAGCCTTTAGACGGGGCTACTCCTTAGAAGAAATTCATGAGTTAACTAAGATTAACCTTTACTTCCTAGATATCTTGAAGCACATTACCGAACTAGAAGTTGAGATTTGCAAGCATCCTCATGATGCTCGGACCCTCAAGCAAGCTAAGCGTTACGGCTTTAGCGACTACACCATCGCTAAGTTGTGGAATGTTAGCCCAGCAGAAGTCCGGGCCTTCAGAAAGGCTAAGCAAATCCTGCCAGTTTACAAGATGGTTGATACTTGTGCGGCTGAGTTTGAATCCCATACCCCTTACTTCTACAGTTCCTATGACCAGGAAAATGAAAGCCAAGTCAGCGACCGTAAATCGGTGATCGTAATCGGTTCTGGCCCAATCAGAATTGGTCAGGGGGTCGAATTTGACTACGCTACCGTGCACAGTGTTAAGGCCCTCCAAAAATTAGGCTACGAAGCAATCGTTATTAACTCTAACCCAGAAACGGTTTCAACCGACTTCTCTGTTTCAGACAAGCTCTACTTTGAACCCCTCACCTTAGAGGATGTTTTAAACGTTATCGACTTAGAACAACCTGAGGGGGTAATCGTCCAATTTGGGGGGCAAACGGCCATCAATTTGGCTGAAGGCTTAGAGCAAAATGGGGTCAAGGTCTTAGGGACAACCGTTGAGGACTTAGACCGGGCCGAAGACCGCGAGTTGTTTGACCAAGTAATCAATGAACTTGGTTTGAAGCAACCAATTGGTAAGACCGCAACGACTCACGAAGACGTTTTGAAGTCCGCCCAAGAAATTGGTTACCCAGTCTTAGTGCGGCCAAGTTATGTTTTAGGTGGTCGGGCAATGGAAATCGTTTATAACGAAACCGAATTAGAAGAATACTTGGCCCAAAATGCTCCCGCTGAAATTGAACACCCAATCTTGGTCGACGCTTACCTGGAAGGACTAGAAGGCGAAGTGGATGCCATCTGCGATGGTAAGGACGTCTTGTTACCAGGAATCATGGAACACATTGAACACGCCGGGGTTCACTCCGGGGATTCGATGGCGGTTTACCCACCACAAAGCTTTAGCCAGGCGGTCAAAGATCAAATCGTGGACGCAACTAAGAAGTTAGCGGTAGCCTTGAAGTGTGTCGGGATTATGAACATCCAATTTATCATCCACAAGGGCGAAGCTTACGTCTTAGAAGTTAACCCACGTGCTAGCCGGACCGTACCATTTTTAAGTAAGATTACTGGGGTGGAGATGGCGCAAGTTGCAACCCGGGTCATTTTAGGTCAAAGCTTGCAGGAACAAGGCTTTGAAAGCGGACTTTACCCTGAAAGCGACACAATTCACGTCAAAGCCCCTGTCTTCTCCTTTAGCAAGTTAGCCGACGTTGACAGCTTCTTAGGCCCTGAAATGAAGTCGACTGGGGAAGTCATGGGTAGTGACCATACCTTTGAAAAGGCCCTTTACAAAGCCTTTAGTGGGGCCAAGATGACCTTGCCAGATAACGGGACCATCCTACTTACAATCGAAGACCAAGATAAAGATGAGGTCTTACCACTAGCCAAGCGCTTTAGTAAGATTGGCTACCGGATCTTGGCAACCAGCGGGACCGCAAGCTTCTTGCGCGAAAAGGGATTGCACGTCCTAACCGTAAGCAAGATTGACCAAGCAGATGCAGACCACGAAGGCATTTTAGAGGTACTGATGGCCGGCAAAGTCGATTTAGTAATCAACACCATGGGCCATGACCAAGAAGTTGCTTCCGACGGCTTTGTCATTAGACAGACTGCCATCGAACACAACGTGCCGTTAGTAACATCGCTTAACACGGCCGATGCCTTGCTGAAGGCCTTAGAAAACCGTTCATTTGCAACAGATGCACTTTAAGGAGGAAATATCATGCGTTTAGCCGTAAACTTACCAGGATTAAATTTGAAAAACCCAATTATGCCAGCCAGCGGGACCTTCGGGTTTGGGGATGTCCCTAGTGCCAAGAAGTTTGATCTCAACCAACTAGGGGCCTTGGTAATTAAAACCGCCACGGTCGAACCCCGGGTTGGTAACCCTGACCCTAAGATTGCCGTAATCGATAACGGGGTCCTAAATGCGGTGGGCTTGCAAAATCCTGGGATTAAAGCGGTGGTCAATGAAAAATTACCTGCTTTAAAAGCTAAGTACCCGGACTTGCCAATCATTGGTAGCATTGGGGGTTCCACTGTTGCCGACTACGTACAAGTAGCTAAGGAATTGTCGGACTCACAGATGGTATCCGCCTTGGAACTAAACATCTCTTGTCCTAACGTTCACGAAGGGGGGATGGCCTTTGGAACCAGTCCAGAGGTGGCCCGGGAGTTGACGGAAAAGGTTAAGGCCGTAGCGACCGTGCCGGTTTATGTTAAGCTTTCTCCAAACGTGACAGACATTGTGGCAATCGCCAAGGCCGTTGAAGCCGGTGGGGCCGATGGGTTGAGCATGATTAACACGGTCTTAGGGATGCACATCGACGTTAAGACTAGAAAGCCGGTCTTAGGCAACGTAATGGGTGGTTTTTCAGGTCACTCAATTAAACCAATTGCTATTCGGATGATTTACCAAGTGGCTCAAGCCGTCGATATTCCTATTATTGGGATGGGGGGCGTTCGTTCCTGCGACGACATCATCGAAATGTACTTGGCCGGAGCGTCAGCCGTTGAAATCGGGACGGCCCACTTCTACGATCCGCTAATTTGCCCACACCTAATTGAAAAATTACCTGCTAAGTTAGACGAACTTGGCATTAGTAGTTTAGAAGAATTACGGGCCCAAGTAAGAAAGGAACTGAAACATGAAAATTAAGCGACCATTAATTGCCTTAGATTTTCCAGATGGCCAGGCAGCCTTGACTTTCTTAAAGCAATTTCCTAAAGACGAACAGCTCTTTGTCAAGGTCGGGATGGAACTGTTTTACAGTGCCGGTAGTGACTTGGTGTTACAACTTAAGGATTTAGGCCACGATGTCTTTTTGGATTTGAAGTGCCACGACATTCCCCATACGGTTGAAAGTGCGATGCGGGTTTTAGGTAAGCTGCATGTCGACTTGACTGACGTTCACGCTGCCGGTGGCTTGCAGATGATGCAGGCTGCCAAGGAAGGGCTATTAGATGGGGCCGCTGGCTACAAGGTGCCTAAGTTAGTTGCGATTACCCAGCTAACTTCTAGTGACGAAGCCCTAGTGAAAAATGAACAGCTCTCAGCGGTTAGTTTGAACGAAAGCGTCCTAAACTACGCCCGGTTAACTAAGAAGGCTGGCTTAGACGGGGTGGTTTGTTCGGCCCACGAGGCAGCCGCCATCAAAGCGGCTACTAGTCCTGATTTCTTACGGGTAACCCCGGGAATTAGACTGGCGGATAATAGTAAGGACGATCAAAAGCGGGTCATGACCCCTGACCAAGCCGCTAATAACGACGCTAGCGCAATCGTGGTTGGGCGCGCCATTACTAAGGCCGCCGACCCCGTAGCTGCTTATGACTTGGTTAAGAAATTATGGGAAGGTGAACAATAGTGGAAACAATTGCAAAGGATTTACTAGACATTAAGGCGGTTAAACTCTCTCCGCAAGCTCCGTTTACTTGGGCTAGTGGCATCAAGAGTCCCATTTATTGTGATAACCGCTTAACCATCAGCTATCCAGCCATCAGAAAGGCGATTGCTAAGGGAATTGCGGCCTTGATTAAGGAAAAGTGGCCGCAAGCAGAAGTAATTGCGGGGACGGCGACCGCTGGCATTCCCCACGCTGCTTGGATTGCAGCCGAGTTAGACCTACCTATGGTTTACGTCCGCTCTAAGCCTAAGGACCATGGGCGCGGCAAGCAAATCGAAGGGGTCTTACCTGCAGGTGCTAAGACCATTTTGATTGACGATTTAATCTCAACTGGTGGCAGCGTCTTAAAGGCGGTAGCGGCAGCCCGCAACGAAGGTGCTGATGTAATCGGGGTTGCAGGTATCTTTAGTTACCAATTGGCAGCAGCCACAGAAAACTTTGCCAAGGAAAAATTAGAATTTGTAACCTTAACCAATTACGGTGAACTATTAGACGCAGCTATTAAGGCCGACTATGTTTCAGCTGACCAACGCAGCGTCTTAGAACAATGGCGGCAAGATCCAGCTCACTGGACCGGTGCCTAAGTAACAAAAAAGAGCTCAAAAATGAGCTCTTTTTTAGTTTGCCTAAGTTAAAGTAAGGCTGGTAACCAGCTAAGAGTGACTAGATTAGCCAAGACTCGGATAAATTCATGCTCTAATTTGGCTGTGGTTTAGTAATCATGCATAGCAAGTAAAAACTGGGCACGAACATCCTTCGTACCCAGTGAGTCTAGTAAGGTTAAACTTGTTGATTGTCACCGATGGCGTCAATCTTATTTTGAGCTAGACTCTCAATGATTAGCGTCGCTGTTTCCTCAATCGACTTGTGAGCGACGTTAATCTGTAAGCAACCCAACTTGCGGTATAAGTCGGTGGCAAAGTCTAATTCAGCCTTGATGTTATCGACGCTTGAGTAGGCGGTGTCGGGATTCAATCCGTATGAAATCATCCGGGCCCGGCGGATGTCATTTAAGACCTCCACGTCGTTGGTGAGTCCAAAGATCCGGTTTTTATCCACTTGATAGATTTCATCTGGAATCTTGGTCTTAGGCACCAAAGGTAAGTTGGCCACCTTATAACCCCGGTTGGCTAAATAAAGGGACAGGGGAGTCTTAGAGGTTCTAGAAATTCCCAGTAAGACGATGTCAGCCTTGGTGAAACCGCTAGGATCCTTACCGTCATCGTAGTTAACCGCAAATTCAATCGCTTCAATGCGGTTAAAGTACTCTGTATCGGTATTATGATTGATGCCCGCTTTATGAAGGGGTTCTAGTCCGGTTAAATTCGCCATGGTATTTACCAAGTCGGAAATAGCGTCGATGCAAGCCAGGTTATTTTCCTTACAAAAATCGTTGGCTAAAGCGGACAGCTCTGGTTCTACAAAGGTATGAACAATAAAGGCTTGGTTGCGTTTAGCCTTGTTCAAAATCCCTTGCAAAATTGAGCTGGTTCTGATTAGGGGGAACTTTTCTACTTGGAACTTAGCGTCAGGAAATTGGACTAAAGCCGCTTGGGCTAGGTTAAAGGCAGTCTCCCCTAAGGAATCGGAAATGATATAAAGATTTACTTCTTTTTGGGTCATGAAATCACTCTTTCTTTCTGTAATAAAGCGCTTTTACAATAATAATTATACAATAGGAGTAAATAAAAGCATAGTAAGAAACGAAAAATCTAGGTTAGTGAGTAGTTAAATGGTTGTAAGCCTATGCATAAAATTTTTCTCGGTGAATAAAATACCTGCTAATGATTGAATAGCTGCTGCAATCAATACGCTGGCCAACAATTCAGAAACGGTATCAACTAAGCAGGTTGATAAGTCAGCTGTAACGTTGACTACTACTGATGAAACAGGGATTACTAGTAGTTCGATAACTAATGACAAAATTCAAACTTTGACAGAACAAACTATGATTTTGCATAAGATTATTGCGGCTCTGTCCAAAACTCTAGGTGCGAAATCGTTCACAGCCAGGGTTTTTGTGGAAACCCGATTTTTTTCGATGTGATTATAGCTATTTTTCGATTTTGGTTAGCTATTATCTATTATAATATAAATATTAGCTAACATGTGATATAATTAGCTTATGGAGGTGATTTACATGGTTCAAGTTACAGCAACAGAATTAAAGAATAATCTTGGTAAATACTTGAAAAAGTCAGAATTTGAAGATGTATATGTTACTAAAAATGGTGTAATTGTATCAGTTTTATCCAATCCAAATCAAAGTAGATTGCAACTGTTAAATGATTTAAAAGGTATTGCTCCTGATATAAATATGACAGATGATGAGTTGCGAAATGAAAGAATTAGTGAAATCTGATGGCAAAAGTCTTAGTTGATTATAAAACGGACGCAAACCTCTGATTTTAATCAGGGGTCAAGCCCGCTAAACTATCTTATCTATTTTTACCATAATAGCCTTTAAGTTGCCTTCTCATAGCTTCTGTATACTGCGATTCAATATATTTTTCTACAACTTCTTTACTCATATCACCTAAAGTCCCCATATAATAACTAGGCGACCACAAATGTCCACCCCACAATAATTTTTTAGTTTCAGGATATTGTTTAAACCATATTCTAGCTGACGCTCCTTTAAGATTTTTAACAATATTAGATGGAGCGTATTTAGGTTTAAAAGAAATTAACATGTGTACATGGTCTGGCATAACCTCTAGTTGACTAACAGTTACTTCTGAAATAGCTGCTTGTCTTTGTAAAATAGCTTTCATAGCGGCTACTTTTTCTTGAGTGTCAAATATTTTTCTGCGGTACTTAGTAACGAAAACTAAGTGAAAGTTGAAGTTATAAACGTATCCTTCTTCATGTATAATCATTTACATACCACCCTTTTAGTATTACAATAATTATAACATATATTTCTTGAAAGGAGGTTACATAAATGGTTACAAAGAAGCGTAATAAATTCGGATACACAAGACAATATCATATTTCTTTAAGCTATCAACAAATAGAATTGTATGAAAAGGCAATCAAAACACAAAATGAGTTATACCAATTTGCATTGAAATACTTGTATAAGACTTATGGCCGTAAACATATTGGCAGACCATTACCTTTTGGGCAAGGAATAAACTACCTTAATAATAAAATTAAGGCAATGTTTATCAACGAAAAGTATGAATTGAACCGCTGGAATGTTAAAAAACTAGGATTATCTTCGCACGCGGCTGATGAGTTTTTGAAAACAATCTTTACTAATTTTTCTCAATATCGTAAGAGATTAGAACAAGCAGGGCAAATGTCAGCTGTGGAAAAATATAATCTCAGAATGAATATTACTAAAGATAAAGATGGAAAACATAAAAATCCTAAACATCGTTCATGGTATCGTAAAGGTTCAATGAATTTTCTACGAAATAATAACTCATTTAGGACAATTACTTCGCAAAGATTGCCTAAGGGCAATACCAAATTGGTTTCACCACACCATTTAAATGTAGCCGATTTTGGAGAAATAATGGTATTTGAGAATTTAAAGCATCTTAATTTTGACGAGATAGCTTTAACTAAGATTAAAAGGTTACCAGATAACACATTTAGACTACAGATAACCTTTACTCGTGAAAAGAAACGTAGTTCTCAAAATAAAGTTGTTGGCGCAGATTGGAACATGTTTAACAATGAAGTATTTAGAACTTCTGAAAATAAAACCATAGCGATACCTAAGGAGATTGTGAAAAAAGCTAATGAGTTAGAAGCAGCAAAAGATAAATTTAAATCTTTAAGAGATAGTGAATACAACAAGCGTGGTAAAACTGCTTTATGGCAAAGATATCAACGTAAACAAGCAAAATTAAGTGCCAAAAGAGCTAATATTTTAACTGAAACATATAGAAAATTAGTTCACGAATTAGTAGACGAGTTCGATACTATCATCATCGAAAAAATAGATGCTTTTGAGATGAGAAAACGTAGTTTGTCACTGAATAAAGCACAAAATACAGGTAAGAATAAGCGCTTAGCTTTAATCAAACCTTATGAATTAGCGAAGATTGTTGAATCATTGGTAAATAAACAAAACAAGACCCTTATTAAAGTGGATCCATATAAAACTAGCCAAGTAGAATATGGAACTGAATATGAAGAAAAGCACGAGTTAAGAGCGACTAATAAAGACGGTAAACGCATATATGTTTCAGCATATACTGGTAAAGAAGTAGATAGGGATTATAACGCAGCCTTAAACATTAAAGAGTGGGGCTTACACCCAGAAAAACATGTATAATTAAGAGATTATCCTAAATTAAAAGCAAGTAACTTGGTAGAAATAATTTAAAAAGATTTTTTTAGGAAACGGAACCAAATCCTACCGAACTATTGGCACAAAATTATGCGTATCACCCTGAGCGAGTCAAAACGGGTGCGATAATTAGTGAATATTATATATTTAGCATAATGGCGGTATTTCCAGTCATTATAACTAGGTTCGGAGCGTGTATCGTTTTTTAATGTACACGTAATGTAATCGCGTGACGCGATTCCTACGATTTTAATCGTAGGTAGTTCAAATTCTTTTAAATAGACAGAAATTTGTTGACGCTAGTTATAATGCTGTTTCTAGTTTAATAAGGCAAGGTGATACGGTTTATACTACAGCTAAAGCGATGACAGATATTTTTTATATTGTGCATCATTCTTTACATGACAATGATAAGACCAAAGAAGTATTGTTGAAACTTAGTAGAGTTTATCAAATTCTTGATACTAAAGAAAAAGATACTCTAAAGGCTATTACTTCTGATGTAACTGATTATGAAGATGCCGTTATGGTTGAAACAGCTATCTCTAATGAAGTAGATTTTATCTTAACAAGGAATATTAAAGATTATAGGAAAGCTAAGATAAAAATTGTTAGTCCAGCAGACCTATAATAAGACTAAGTATCCTTTTATGTTAATATGTAGAATACTTTTTAATAGCAAGTTTTATAATGAACTTAGCCACTAGTTGTTAAATTAGAGTTTTTTATTTGAAATCTTTTTCAATCTATTATTGACGTTAAAACTATGTTTAGATATAATAGAAAAGAACTGTTGAAGTTTGTGTACTTATACAATTTAAGACGGTTACATTTAAGCTCGGAGGGAGGGAAACAACCATGTCAAAAACAGTCGTTCGTAAAAACGAATCTCTTGATGACGCTCTTCGTCGCTTCAAACGTTCCGTTTCAAAAACAGGTACTTTGCAAGAATATCGGAAACGTGAATTTTACGAGAAGCCAAGTGTAAAACGTAAGAAAAAGTCCGAAGCAGCTCGGAAGCGTAAAAACAAGCGTCGTTTCTAGTTTCTAGAGGAGGCATAAGTGATGAGTCTATTAGAGTCATTACAAAAGGATATGGTCGCTGCTATGAAGGCTAAGGACAAGACTAAGTTAAGCACTGTCCGGATGCTTAAGGCAGCGGTAACTAACGAACAAATTAACGTTGGCCATGATTTAACTTCTGATGAAGAAGTTAGCGTCTTATCTCGTGAGTTGAAGCAACGCAAGGATTCTCTTGAAGAATTCAAGGCTGCCGGACGTGACCAAGCAGTTGCTGATTTAGAAGCAGAAATTGCGGTCGTTGAAAGTTATTTGCCAGAACAATTGAGCGTTGATGAAGTAAAGGCCGTTGTTGAAGAAACGATTAAGGCGGTTGGAGCAACATCGAAAGCTGATTTTGGTAAAGTAATGGGCGTCTTGATGCCTAAGCTCAAAGGTAAAGCTGACGGTAAGTTAGTTAATGCTACTGTCAAAGAATTATTGCAATAATTTGACACGAGAGGTTGGAAGAAATTCCAGCCTTTTTCTTTTGCTTTTGTCACCCTTATTAATGTGTTAAAATAAGCCTATAAGTACGGTTTTTAAAGAGGAGACGTTTTTTTGACAGTAGAGAAACTAACGGAAAAAGAATTTCAACTAGCTAATCCTAACTTGCAACTAGGCTTGTTTGGGATTAATGATAGTAACCTCAGGCTTTTAGAAGAGGGAAACGACGTCTTAATTAAGCCTTTCGGTGATCGCATCAAGATTGAGGGTAAGGCCGATGACGTTGCCACTGTAATTGAAATTATGCGCCAGCTTGAGGCCTTGTTAATGCAGGGAATTCATTTAAGCGCCGCCGACATTGTTTCCGCCCAAAAGATGGCGGAGCGGGGAACCTTAGAGTATTTCCAAGACCTGTACACCGATACCTTGCTTAAGGATAACCGGGGGCGGGCAATTCGGGTTAAGAATTACGGCCAGCGTCAATATATTCAAATGATTAAAAATAATGACTTGACCTTCGGGATTGGGCCAGCCGGAACAGGGAAAACCTATTTAGCGGTGGTGATGGCGGTGGCTGCTTTGAAGCGCCATGAAGTGGACCGCTTAATCCTAACCCGGCCTGCGGTTGAAGCCGGCGAATCACTAGGTTTTTTACCAGGGGACTTAAAGGAAAAGGTTGATCCCTACTTGCGGCCCATCTATGATGCCCTCAATTCAATTCTAGGGGCTGAGCATACCGAGCGCTTGATTGAACGCGGGGTAATTGAAATCGCCCCCCTAGCTTACATGCGGGGCCGGACCTTAGACAAGGCCTTTGTAATTTTGGATGAAGCGCAAAATACCACCCGCGCTCAAATGAAGATGTTTTTAACCAGGTTAGGCTTTGGCTCAAAGATGGTCGTTAACGGCGATAAGACGCAAATCGACTTACCTAAAGGCCATAGCCAGTCAGGCTTAGTTGACGCTGAAAAGACTCTCCAAGGAATAAATCACATTGGCTTTGTTCACTTTGACGCGGCCGACGTGGTTAGACACCCCGTGGTTTCAGCAATCATTAACGCCTATGAACAGCAAAAACAAGTTGACGAAAAGAAAGGGTAAGGTTAGATGGATTTAGAAGTATACGATGAAACGCAAAAGGTTAGTCCAGAGATGATTCAATTGATTAAGGACGTTTTAGATTTTGCGGGTAACTACATTTCTTTACCTGCTAATACCGAAATGTCCGTAACGTTGATGGACAACGAGCGCATTCATGAAATTAATAAGGAATACCGGGGGGTTGATAAGCCAACCGATGTGATTAGTTTTGCGATTGAAGAAGAAGATCCAGACGAATTACCAATCATCTTACCGGAAGATAGTGACTTTGAGATTCCTAAAAACATTGGGGATATTATGGTTTCTATGGATAAAGTTTACGAACAAGCCGACTACCTAGGCCACTCACCCGAGCGTGAACTGGGCTTTTTGGTAGTCCATGGCTTCTTACACCTCAACGGCTACGACCATATGAAGGCTGAAGACGAAAAGGTAATGTTTGGCCTCCAAAGGGAAATCTTAGACGCTTATGGCCTCAAACGGTAGCCCTAATAACTGGAAAAATCGCCACTTCTATCAGGCGTTAAAGTATGCCTTGGTCGGATTAGTGACCGCTTATCAAGAAGAACGTAACGTCCGCTTCCATACACTAGCCGTCATCTTGGTCGGGGTGTTAGGCTGGTATTTTAAGGTGAGCGGCAGCGAGTGGCTCTGGTTAGTCCTAGCGGTTTTTGCGGTTTTATCAAGTGAGATTTGGAATTCAGCCTTAGAAAATGTCGTTGATTTGACAACGGGAGGTAAGCGCGACCCGCTCGCCAAAAAAGCCAAAGATATGGCAGCGGGGGCAGTCTTACTGGCGGCTATTTTCGCCTTAATCGTCGCCGCGGTTATCTTCCTACCTAAAGTAATGATGTTATTTTATTAATTGAGAAGGGGTTTTTTTGTGACAGATACATTTCACTCAGGTTTTGTTGCGATTTTAGGTCGGCCTAATGTAGGTAAGTCGACTTTTTTGAACCAAGTTATTGGTCAAAAGATTGCCATTATGAGCGACAAAGCCCAAACAACGAGAAATAAGATTCAAGGAATTTACACTGATGACCAGGCCCAAATTGTCTTTATTGACACACCTGGGATTCATAAGCCGCATTCCCGCCTAGGAGACTTCATGGTGGAATCGGCTCTGTCAACTTTAAATGAGGTCGACGCCATTTTATTTATGGTCAACGCTACCCAAAAACGGGGCCGGGGTGATGACTTTATCATCGAACGGTTAAAGAATGTTAAAAAGCCAATTTATTTGGTGATTAATAAAATTGACCAAATTCACCCAGACAAGTTACTTGAAATCATGGATGATTACCGGCAAACCCTCGACTACGCAGAGGTCTTCCCAATTTCTGCTTTACAGGGGAATAATTGTCCCGAATTGGTGGCCTCTTTAATTGAGACCCTCCCGGTCGGACCTCAATTCTACCCAGCCGATATGGTAACCGACCATCCGGAAAGATTCATTGCCGGGGAGTTGATTAGAGAAAAGGTCCTGGAGCTAACGCGTGAAGAAGTACCCCACTCTGTGGCGGTAGTAGTTGACCGCATCAGTAGGTCAGACGAAGAAAAGGTTCAAGTCCAAGCAACTATCATTGTCGAACGTAATAGCCAAAAAGGGATTATCATTGGTAAGGGTGGCAAGATGCTTAAAAATATTGGTGTCAAGGCCCGCAAGGATATTGAACTAATGTTAGGGGACAAGGTGTACCTGGAATTATGGGTGAAAGTAATGCCTAACTGGAAGGACCGGCAAATCGACTTACGTTCACTAGGTTATAAGCAAGACGACTATTAATTGCGGGTGATAACATGGCCTTACACCAAGGAGAAGAATTTCGGGGGATTGTTGTTTCCCGTAAAAACTACCGTGAGCGTGACATGCTGGTGAAAATCTTGACTGACCGCTTTGGCTTTAAAACCTTTTTTGTCCGCGGGGTTGCTAAGCGGGGGTTCAGCATGGGGGCAGCTATCTTGCCCTACGCTTACGGAACTTACTTAGGTTCAATTAGCGACGAAGGCCTGTCCTTTATCACCAACCCCAAGGAAGTCGAGCAGTTTAAGCAACTCAGTCAGGATATTGAACTCAACGCTTACGCTGCTTACATTTTAGGGCTAGCGGAGCAAGCCTTCATGGGGCAATACAACCCCAGCTGGTATCTAAATGTCTACCAGGCTTTAAGTCTGATTGACCAGGGCTTTGACCCCGCGGTAATTACCAACATTATGGAGGTCCAGTTTTTAGCCTGCTTTGGGGTTATGCCTAACTTGCGGACCTGTGTAATCTGCCAGCAAGCCACCGGAGCCTTTGATTACTCTGAAAGTTATGGGGGGCTCTTGTGTGAAAAGCACTGGTATTTAGATCCCCACCGGCTCCACTTGGACCAGCGGACGATTTACTTTTTACGGCTTTTTTCAGCGGTTGATTTGAGTAAAATTAATTCAATTGAATTAGAAGCCAAAACAAAGGTCAATTTGCGCAAGACCTTAGATGAAATTTATCGTCAACAAGTGGGTGTTTACGTAAAGGCTAAACGTTTCTTAGATCAAATGGCCAAATGGCACTTATAAATTGCGATTCATCTTTCTTTATCTAAGTCCCTAAAAGCGGTAAAATAGGGGTGACAGATTGAGGAAGGTGATTTTTTTATGAATAATGAGCAATTAACTCAGGCAGTTCAAGACGCGCTTGCTCAAGCTCAAGGAATTGCCCAAGTCAGAAAGCATCAAGAGATAGACATTGCTCATCTCTTTAAGTTTTTAATCCAACCAGGGGAGATGGCCCGTGATATTTATCATGAAGCTGGAGTTGATGTTGCTAAGCTGGAAGCCGAAATTGACCGCCAGTTGGATCAAATTGCGGTGGTTGAAGGTAACGTTAGCTACGGCCAAAACCTTAGCAGTAACCTGTATGCGCTACTACAGGAGGCAGAAAAACTGCGCCAAGAGTTTGGTGACGATTTCATTGCCATTGACACCTTATTGGTGGCGTTAATGACTTTGAAGTACCAGCCATTAAGCCAATACTTGCAAAAGCAAGGGCTGGATTTAGCCAAAATTAAGGCGTTAGTTTTGAAATTACGTGGGGGTGAGAAAGTGACTTCAAAGAATCAAGAGGAAGGTTACAAAGCCTTAGAAAAATATGGAGTTGATTTAGTAAAACAAGTGCGGTCCGGTAAACAAGACCCAATCATTGGTCGGGATAGTGAAATCCGGGATGTTATTCGGATCTTATCTCGTAAAACCAAGAATAACCCGGTTTTAATTGGTGAACCCGGGGTCGGGAAAACCGCGATTGTCGAAGGTTTAGCCCAACGAATCGTTAGAAAAGACGTCCCAGAAAATTTACGGGACAAAACCATCTTTTCCTTGGACATGGGTTCACTGATTGCCGGGGCTAAATACCGGGGCGAATTCGAAGAACGTTTGAAGGCTGTGTTAAAAGAGGTAAGTAAGAGTCAAGGTCAGATTATCCTCTTCATCGATGAAATTCATAACATCGTTGGCGCCGGTAAAACCGAAGGTAGTATGGATGCCGGCAACCTCTTAAAACCAATGCTAGCCCGGGGTGAGTTGCACTTGATTGGGGCAACTACCCTCGATGAATACCGGCAGTATGTCGAAAAGGATAAGGCCTTAGAGCGGCGGTTCCAAAAGGTAATCGTCCAAGAACCAAGCGTGGAAGATACGATTTCAATCTTGCGGGGCTTAAAGGAACGCTACGAAATTCACCACGGGGTTAAGATTCACGATAACGCCTTGGTGGCCGCTGCTACCTTAGCCAACCGTTACATTACCGACCGCTTCTTACCTGATAAGGCTATCGACTTGGTTGATGAAGCCTGTGCGGAAATTAGGGTTGAAATGAACTCGGTCCCTAACGAATTGGACCAGGCTAACCGCCACTTATTACGGCTACAAGTCGAAGAAAGTGCCCTTAAGAAAGAAGACGACCCAGCATCTAAAAAGCGCTTGGAGGAAATGCAGGCTGAATTAGCTCAGACCAAAGAGGAAGTCCAAAAATTGAAGTTACGCTGGGAGACTGAAAAGAAGGATATCCAAGCAATTTCTGACAAGAAAGAAGAATTGGACAAGGCCCACCATGACCTAGAAGCCGCAACTAACGAGGCAGATTACGAAGAAGTGGCCCGCCTCCAAAATGCGGTTATCCCGGCTTTACAAAAGGAGTTACAGACTTTAGAAACTGCTAACCAGGCTGAAGGCAAGTTGGTCGAAGAATCTGTTACCCAAAACGAAATTGCCAGCGTCATTTCCCGCTTAACCGGGATTCCAGTAGCTAAGTTAGTCGAAAGCGAGCGCTCCAAGTTACTTAACTTGCCAGCAAGCCTTCACCAGCGGGTGATTGGTCAAGATGAGGCGGTTGACGCGGTAGCTAACGCTGTCTTGCGGGCACGTGCCGGCCTTCAAGACCCAAGTAAACCACTAGGTTCCTTCATGTTCCTTGGCCCAACCGGGGTAGGGAAGACCGAGTTAGCCAAGGCTTTGGCCGAAAACCTCTTTGATTCAGAAAAGCACATGGTCAGAATCGACATGAGTGAGTACATGGAGAAATACTCCGTTTCCCGCTTGGTCGGGGCTGCTCCCGGCTACGTTGGCTATGAAGAAGGGGGCCAGTTGACCGAAGCAGTACGGCGTAATCCTTATACGATTGTCCTTTTAGACGAGGTTGAAAAGGCTCACCCAGATGTCTTCAACATCTTACTCCAAGTCTTGGATGACGGTCGCTTAACCGACAGCCAAGGCCGGACGGTTGACTTTAAGAACACCATCTTAATTATGACCTCTAACCTTGGTTCAGACATTCTCTTGGACCGGGCTAACGAAGAAGCTAAGGTCGATGACCAAACCAAGCAAGCGGTCATGCAGCTGGCCCGGCAACACTTTAAGCCAGAGTTTCTGAACAGAATCGATGACATCATCATGTTCACCCCACTAGGGCTTAATGCCATTGAAGAGATTGTCGAAAAATTCATTACCCAATTGTCTAAGCGCTTGGCCAACCAAGATATTAGCCTAGAAATTAGTGCCCCAGCGAAGTTGTGGATTGCTAAGACTGGCTACGATCCAGCCTACGGGGCCCGGCCACTAGAACGGTTCATCACTAACCACGTCGAAACTCCACTGGCTAAGGAAATCATTGCCGGTAAGGTCATGCCGCACTCAAAGGTAACCATTACTTTAGGTCAAGATAATAACTTAATTTTTGCGACGGAAACAACCGAATAAGGATTAATATAATAAGGCTCTGAGGAAGCTTATTTCTTCCATAGAGCCTTATTTTAGTATATTTAATGTGTATATTTGATTTAGGATATAATCCACGAGAGGTTAGACCGGTAGGGAGGGAAAAATTCAATGATTGAAGTTCATCAAGGCGATATTATTGTGGTTGATGCAGAATCCCATGCCGGTCGAGAAATGGGTGGTCATAATGTGGTTGAAGGTAATATCAGACGACATTTTTTGGTAGTTAGTCGTTATGAGTACAATAGACGCTCAAATTTAGTTTGTGGTTTAGCAATAACACATAAGCATGTTGATTCACCTTTTAGGTTTCCAATTGTTGATTTTGAAAGTGGGACTAATGGGGATGCGTTATTATTGCAATTATTGACATATGATTTTGTAGCTAGAAATGGCAAAGTTATTGGTCATATTCATGATGAAGGTCAACTTAATCGTATTATTAAGCAAGTAAGTAATATTTTTTCAAAAGAAATAGGCTAGTTTATAAATTGACACAAAAGCCCTAACCAATTTTTATGGTTAGGGCTTTTGTGCATTTTCTTATACTTGAATACTAGTCAAAGATAGCTGAGGCTTGCTTGCGGCTTTGCTTAGGACTGACGTGGTAATAGGCTAGGTACTTCTTGTAAAAAAACGACCGGTTACTAATCCCTACCTGTTCGATGATGGTATTGACCGGCAAGTTAGTTTTAGTTAGCAGTTTGTGCGCTTGCATCAACCTTTGCTCAGTTAAGACGGCGGAAAAAGTTTGCCCAATTTCGGCTTTAAAGAGGTTACTGAGGTAGTTGCGGTTATAAGAATAGCGCTTGGCTAGCTGGGTTAGTGAGATTGTTTGGTAGTCGCTAGCGATGTCAGCCAAAAGCTGTAAGGCCAACTTTTTTTGCGCACTTTCCTTAGGGCTAGGCTTGATGCTTAAGCTTCTAATCAACTGGCTGATGAGAATGTTGAGGTAGGATTTGATAACTAGTTCGCTAAACTCAGCTTGCTCATAATACTCAGTAATGATTTCATCTAGGAGCTGACTAATTTTAGGATTAGCTTGGTGGGAAAAGACAATGAAATCGGGTTTACTGCTAGCCTTAGCAAGTAAGAAATTAACCAGGACGTTATGTTGGCCCTTGAGTTCCTTTAGGAGGTCGACGCTTAGGTTATTGTTTTGAAATAAAATGTTGATTAACAAATCGTTTTCTCCTAGGGCTTGAATGGAATGAGAGGTGCCGACATCTAGGAGAATTAGGTCACCCTGGTTTAAAGTGACCGTTTTGCCGGCAATCACTTCCTGAGCCTGACCCCGTAAAACGTAATTCATCTCAAAGAAGGTATGCTTGTGGTTAGGATAAGCCGCAAAGCGATTGTGCTTGCTGAGGTAAATATCTTGATTTTTGAAAAAGTAGTTGGTTAAAGTCCGACTACTTTTTTCTTTGGAGTCAAAAGCGGCTTGGGGCAAGTCTTCGACAAAGGTTTGGGTTTTGCGTTGCTGCTCCTCTAAGGGCGTAAGTGCTAGGAGCTGGTTTAAAAGTTTATTATTAATCATAAGTCACCTGTAAATTTGTTACTTTTTTAGTGGATATATGTCATTGTAGCACCTTTTTGTAGCGGTTACAATTAACTTGTAAAATGATAACGGAACTTAAAGAAGGTGTACTAATGTGAATAAACACTATATTGCTGTTGATATTGGTGCTTCCAGTGGCCGCTTAATGTTGGCCAACTTGGAAAATGGAAAAATGACACTAACAGAAATTCACCGCTTCAAAAACGGCTTTAAAAAGATGGCTGGTCACGACCGCTGGGACATTGATCATCTGGGAGCCGAAATTGTTGCCGGCTTAGCTAAAGTCAAACAAGCCGGAATTGACGAGGTGACCCTAGGAATTGATACCTGGGCCGTCGATTATGTCTTGGTAGATGAAGCGGGGCGCAAGTTAGCGGACCCGATTTCCTACCGGGATTGCCGGACTAAAGACGCGATTACCGAGCTGACGGCTAAGATTTCTAAGGAAGAGATTTACCGTAAAACCGGAATTCAGTTTCAAGAGTTCAACACCCTGTACCAGTTGTATCGTGAAGACCAAGCCCTATTAAAACAGGCGGCCAAGATTATGTTGGTGCCCGACTACTTGGGCTATGTCCTTACCGGTAAGGCCGTTACAGAGGTTACGAATGCCTCTACCACGCAAATGTTAAACTTGCGGGCGGGCTTATTTGATAGTCAGCTGCTAAGCGAATTGGGCTTACAGGCAGATAAGTTTGCTCCCTTAGTCGATGCGGGCACCTACCTTGGGCCCATTAAAGCCGAGTTAAGAACCAAATATGACTTACCG
This sequence comes from Ligilactobacillus agilis, assembly GCF_025311475.1. Lineage (NCBI taxonomy): Bacteria > Bacillati > Bacillota > Bacilli > Lactobacillales > Lactobacillaceae > Ligilactobacillus > Ligilactobacillus agilis. The sequence continues at coordinate 1,039,669 of NZ_CP104397.1, forward strand.
CAAGTTAGGGTTGTTACGGTTGCTAGTCACGATACGGCTAGTGCAGTGGTAGGCACGCCGGCTGCGGGTGATAACTGGGCCTTCTTATCTTCTGGAACTTGGTCACTACTGGGCACTGAACTTAGGGTGCCCGAAAATGGTGAGCAAGCTTACCTAGCAAACTACACTAACGAGTGGGGGGCTTATGGGACCTACCGTTTCTTGAAAAATATTATGGGGATGTGGATGGTGCAATGCATTGCTAAAGAGTACCAGGGTCGTTATTCTTTCTCACAGTTGGCGCAGCTAGCTAGCCAGGTCGAACCCTGCCAGCAATTTATCGATGTCAACGACGACCGGTTTTTGAACCCACCTAGTATGATTGAAGCTCTCCAAGCCTACTGTCATGAACATGGTCAAAAAGTCCCCCAAAGCCCGGGCGAACTGGTCATGGCCGTTTACTCTAACCTAGCCCTTTATTATGCCGACCAGCTAAGCCAGCTAGGACAAATCTTAGGGAAGCAACTGACTACTTTAAATATCGTGGGGGGAGGCTCTAACGTCGCCTTATTAAACCAGTTAACCGCCGACTTAGCCGGAATTAAAGTTATTGCCGGCCCGAGTGAGGCGACCGCAGTCGGTAATATCTTAGTTGCCATGATTACTGACGGGGAGTTAGCCGACTTGCCAGCGGCTAGAAAGTTAGTGAGGGATTCATTTGCTTTAAAGACCTATCAACCTAAACACGATTACGCCCAAGCTTTAGTTGGGTATCAACATTTCAAGGAGGAATTACGATGACAAATGAACAAGCAATCCACCAAGCCTATGAGTTAGCCAAAGAAAGGTACCAAGAACTGGGAGTCGACACCGAGGAAGTATTAGCTAAGTTAGCTCAACTGTCCCTTTCCATCCATTGTTGGCAAGGTGATGACGTCCACGGCTTTATCAACCCCGAAACTGATCTAAAGGACGGGTTAACGGTTTCCGGCTCTTATCCTGGCCGGGCTAAAACGCCAGCTCAGTTAACCGCCGATTTAAAGCAAGCGCTAGCCCTAATTCCTGGGTCAAAGAAAAAAGTAGCCCTGCATACCATTTACGCCGTAACTGACCGCAAAAAGGACCTGGATGAAATTGGCCCCGAAGACTTCAAGTATTGGGTCGATTGGGCTAAAGAACAAGGGGTTGGTCTCGACATGAACGGGACCTTTTTCTCCCACCCAATGGTTAAGGATAACTTCACCTTAGCCTCGCCAGATAAAGCTGTGCGCGACTTTTGGATTAAGGTTGGTAAACAGTCGCGTCAGATTGCTAATTACTTTGGGAAGGAGTTAGGAGTTCAAGCCGTCAACAACTTCTGGATTCCCGATGGCTTTAAGGATAACCCTATTGACAAGCTCAGCCCAAGAAGAAGGTTAATGGAATCCTTGGATGAAATCTTAGCTGAAGAATTACCGGAAGCAAACACGATTGAAGCATACGAAGGCAAATTATTTGGGACGGGAATCGAGTCATATACCGTCGGCTCCCATGAATTTTATGCTAACTACGCCTTAACTAGAAACAAGCTATGGACGATTGACGCCGGGCACTTCCACCCAACGGAAGATGTCTCAGATAAGTTCTCCAGCTTCTTATTATTTGGCAAGGGCTTGCAGTTGCACGTATCCCGGCCGGTTCGCTGGGACTCAGACCACGTGGTGATTTTAGACGACGCCTTAGTCCGGATTGCCCGTTCCCTAGTAAGGGATGACTTGCTAGCTAAAACCAACGTTGGCTTAGACTTCTTTGATGCCACCATCAACCGGATAGCTGCGTGGGTGATTGGGGCCCGAGCAACGCAAAAAGCCTTCTTGCAAGCAATGCTAGCCCCAATTGCCGATTTAAAGCAAGCGGAACTAGCCTTTGACTTTACCAAGCGCCTGGCCTTAACCGAAGAATTGAAGACCTATCCAGTTGGCGCCGTTTGGGATGAATTCTGCCTTCGCAATGACGTTCCAGTTGGAAGCACCTGGTTAAAAGTTATCAAAAATTATGAAGATACTGTGTTAGCTAAAAGAAATTAGGAAAGAAGAGATTGATAATGACTAAATTTGCCGATTCAAAGTATGTAAAAGATTTATGTGACATCACCTTTAGGTCCTATGATCACGGGTGGGATGAAAGAAACGGTGGCAACGTCAGTTTACGCTTAACTGCCGCAGAGTTAGCCAAATTTGATGACTTAACTGAAGTTAAGCGGACTTATGACTTAGGGTTTGACGCTAGCGAATTAGCCGGCCAGTACTTCTTAGTAACAGGTTCCGGCCGCTACTTTAGAAATGTGATTAAGCGCCCTGAACTCGACAGTGGCTTAGTTAAGATTACGGCAGACGGGCTACATGCAGAATTATACTGGGGCTTTGAAGACGGGGCCAAACCAACCTCGGAATTTCCAACCCACTTGATGTCACACATTGCCCGCCTAAAAGTTGATTCTAACCAACGGGTGGTCATGCACTGCCATCCAACTAACTTCATTGCCTTATCCTTTACCCAAGCTTTAGACGAACGTAAGCTTAGCCGGCTCTTATGGCAAATGCAGGCCGAATCCTTAGTGGTCTTTCCAGAAGGGGTCGGCATTATCCCCTACATGACCCCTGGTACCAACGAGATTGGCGCAAAGACTGCGGCTAAAATGGCCGACTACCGGGTGGTAATGTGGCCCCACCACGGCATCTTTGCAGTCGGAGCTGACCTAGACGAAACCTTTGGTTTAATCGAAACCGTTGAAAAGGCCGCCTTAATCTACAGCCAAATTATGGCGCAAGGCGGGCAAATCAAGCAAAAAATTACGGATGACCAGCTAAAAGAATTGGCCCAGGCCTTCGGCGTTGAAGCTAACCCTAAATTCTTAGCCTAAAAAAATCAAATTAACACCATCCCCCTGCTTATTAATAAGGTGCGGGGGGATGGTGTTTGTATTCAAGCATGACTACAGTAGTTACTAACTTTACTAAGTTTTGGAGTCATTTCTAGCTACACAGGTTAGTAAGGTTAGGAAATCGTGTGCACACTGGTAGATACATTTTTCCTAAAGTGTTTAATTACATACTTTAGAGACTTTTATGGCATAATCTAAGTGGAGGTGCGAGTTTATGGTAACTAAAAAGCAAGATGAAACCGTAACTGATACACAGTCCGTTCAAGTAGATGATCAAGCCCAGCTACAAGCAAACTTTTTAAAAGCAGTCGCAAAACTACCTACCGTAGTAGTTGACACTGAGGAAAAAGCCCGGGCTTTCTTCGAAGATGACGGTGGCTACTGATAGAATGGAAAAAACGGCTCTGATTAAAACTTTGGGTGCATCATTTTCAAAGGATTCTAAGAAAGCAACGTGCCTTTTCTTAGAGTTCTTTTTTAGCTTTGCTTCAGAAGTCTGTTACCCCCATTTATTTTTTAGAAAATCTCTCATAAAAAATGAAAAGACTCCGGATGCAAAACCGTTCACACCCAGCGTTTTGCTATTAATTTTTGGGGATGGTTAACCTAAATAGCAGCGGGAAAATCAGTCCAACTAAGATTAAACTGAATAAGAAGACTGGCTCATAACTGTGGGTGGCGTCTAAAATTTTACCTCAGATAAAGCCTTAAAAATTTTCGCCCGTTCTTGGTCTGCTGGTAATAGTTTAATAGTCATAGAACTGTGATATTTAGGGTGGGATGATTTGTTAAATGGTGGGGAGGTTATTAGGTAATAGATACCCTGATAGGGATTTGCGTAATATAGAAAGTATAGAGTAAAATTATCTGTGTAAAGTTGATGATGAAAACCAAGCCAATTTTGAGTACTTAAAATTCTAAAATGCTTTTATTATAGGCGCTTTTTAGTCTATTCACTACAAGTTAGGATAATCTTGGGTTTTCAATTAGAATAAAAGATTAAACGCTATTCACCACATAGGTGGGGGTGTATTTAATTTCAGATAGTTCTTCGATTAGTAACATTGTTTCATATAAGGTGGAAAAGGAGGGTTATGATGAATTTATCTAATGCTGCAAAGGTCTTATGGGGTAAGAAAAAAACATATAATGGTCAACAGCTTTGGTTGCCGCTTGTAGCACATCTGATTGACACTAAAAATGTCATTAACTGGCTGTTTAACCATTGGATTTCCGACGGACAAAGAGGAATTATTTACGAAAATTTATCGGAAGAAAAAGCACAACAATTAGTAAACTTTCTCGGCTATAGCCATGACATTGGTAAGGCAACGCCAGCTTTTCAAACAAAGAAATCATACAATCAAGATGAATCGTTAGACAAAGAAGTAGTTGAAAAACTAATAAGAAATGGTTTTGACGGATTAGATTCACTTATTTTATCCAATGCTAAAGAATCACCACATAATAGGGCGGGAGAGGCATTATTAGAAGAGTTCGGTCTAAATAAGAATGTTGGGGCAATTATTGGAGGTCACCATGGTAAACCGGAAAACAAAGCGCCAAGAAATCAACTAGATGAGTATAAATCTAATTACTGGCAAACGTTTAATGAATTTGAAGCACAGAAACATTGGCAAAATGTTCAAAAAGAGTTATTGGACTATGGACTAGAGTTAGTAGGATTTACTGATGTAGAAGAGGTTCCAGAAATTAATCAGCAACAAGCGGTTTTATTAACCGGTTTATTGATTATGGCCGACTGGATAGCATCTAGTGAGTATTTAAATGATGATATGAGTAAGCCGATGTTTCCAACAATTGACATCAACCAGTCGTTTGATGATTTAGACATGAACGCTAGGTATCGGCGAGCAATTAAAACTTGGAAAGCCCACGAAGACACTTGGGAACCTGAACGGGTTACAGATATACCAGGTCACTATCAGAAGAGGTGGGGATTTTATCCAAGGCCTGTTCAAGAAAAAATATCAGAAGTTATTGGAGAAGCGACTGATCCAGGAATAGTTATTATCGAGGCGCCGATGGGAATTGGAAAAACAGAGATTGCTTTAACAGCTGCTGAACAATTGGCATTTTATAGCGGTCGAACAGGTCTTTATATGGGCTTACCAACACAGGCAACAAGCAACGCCATGTTTACACGTATCAAGAATTGGCTTGAAAGTGTAGGAAATGAAGAAGGTAAAAAATTATCCATCAAGTTAATGCATGGTAAAGCTCAGTTTAATAAAGAGTATACAAATCTGATTAAGGCAGAAAACATAGATTCAGATGGGGATGGTTCTGAATCAGTCGTTATAAATTCTTGGTTTTCGGGGAAAAAGTCTGTGTTAGATGAGTTTACAATTGGTACCGTTGATAACCTCTTATTAATGGGCTTGAAGCAAAAACACTTGTTTTTAAAACATCTTGGCTTTAGTAATAAAGTTGTTGTAATCGACGAAGTACACGCATATGATGCTTATATGTCTTCGTATTTGGATAAGGTATTAGAGTGGTTGGGAGCATATCACGTTCCAGTTGTGATTCTGTCAGCAACTTTGCCTAAAGACCGACGCAATAAGCTATTACAGGCATATTCGCAAGGTAAATTTGAAACAGAGAATTTTGAAGCTGCAAGTAATTGGCAGGAAAATCAAGCATATCCATTGATGAGTATGCTTGATAACAAGAATTTGGTGCAAGTTTCGGATTTTGAAAAACAGGAAGTCAAAGATATTGATGTTTTTAGGATGACTGACGACGAACAAGCAGTAATTAATTTTGCCGTGTCTAAAATTGAAGATGGTGGTATAGCAGGGATAATCGTTAATACAGTTAAAAGGGCCCAGGCTTTGGTGGAGCTTGTACCGGATGATATTCCAACGATGCTTTTACATTCTGCCTTCTTGGCACCTGATAGAGCTGCATTGGAAGATGAGTTGCAAGGAAAAATCGGTAAAAGGGGCAGCCGTCCAGAAAAGCTGATAGTCATAGGGACGCAGGTGTTAGAGCAATCATTGGACATTGACTTTGATGTAATGTTCACTGATATTGCACCTATGGATTTGATTTTACAAAGGGTTGGTCGTTTACATCGCCATAATATTGAGCGGCCTAAAAAGCTTGAAGTTCCGCAGCTTTATGTTATGGGAGCGACAGAGTATGGTTCGTACAGCAGTGCCAACGAAGCTATTTACGAAAGATACCTTTTGTTAAAAACTGACCATTTTCTAAGTGATAAAATCACACTGCCAGATGACATTTCACCGCTTGTTCAAAGTGTGTATGATACAAATACTGATTATCAAGATGATAAGCTTGCAGAAGCTAAAAACGTTTTTGATGCTGACGATAACAAAGCAAAAAAGAAAGCCAAAAGTTTTCAAATCAAGACCCCAAAACCTAAGAAAACTATCCACGGTTGGCTTGATAAGGCTCAACTTGGTATAGATAAAGATGAAGTAAGGGCTCAAGCAACAGTTCGTGATATTAAAGAAACCATTGAGGTGATTTTACTTCAGGAAAGAAAAGATGGGTACTATTTGTTAGATGGGCGCAAAGTAGCTGACTTGGGAAGTAATAAGGATAAGATTATCGCTCAACAAGTGATTAGACTGCCAGTAGCGGTCACCCAAAATATAGATGATGCTATTAATGATCTAGAAACCAGAACGATCGGTCGGTTTAGAGCTTGGCAGCAAAGTATTTGGCTAAAAGGTGCACTAGCCTTAGTATTAGATGAACAACAAAAGACAGATTTTAACGGTTGGAATCTGTCTTACTCACCTAAGTTAGGTTTGCGTTATGAAAAGCAAGATAATGGCTGCTAATTTTGTTAATTGTGTATGGGGCTGAAAGTGATTGCGTGATTTTGTCTGAAGGCTTATATATGTAGTTATACTAGCCATTTCTCCACACTGATGGGGGTAATCCTTCTTTAAATTGCTGTTGCAACGGATAAGTTCCCATTTCCCCACACTGGTGGGGGTAATCCAATTTATAGTGGCAATCAAGATTGGGATAAAAATTTTCCCCACATCGGTGGGGGACAAAAATATTTGCACGATTTAATTCAAAGAGTTAATATGTATTTGTGACCGTTTACAAAAAATATTTAAAGTGGAAATAACTTAACACAGACATAGTTAAGTTCTAACTTTCTCACATACTGAAGAAAGGGGATGAAAGTTGTGGTCAAACTAGACTTTAACCTGGTCACTAATCCTTGGATAAAAGTCGTGGATAGTCGAAGTAACAAAGAAAAGCTAGTATCTATGGCAGATTTGTTTAAAAATGCACAGAATTATCGAGATTCAGCTGGTGAAATGCATGTGCAAGACCTTGCTATTCTAAGAGCACCTTTACTGGCGATTTTAACCACCGTGTTTAGTCGTTTTGATGCAGAAGGTGAAGCTTATGATTGGTTAAACGTTGATGAAGAGACGTGGACGGCATCTTTAGCGGATGATGAAGTTGATATCGATGATGTACAAGAAGTCTTGCTAGAAACCTGGGAAAATATCTATCAAGATGGTAAATTTCCAGATAAAGTAGTTGAGTATCTTGATAAGTATAAAGACGGCTTTAATCTGTTTGGTGAAAATGCTTTTTATCAAGTCTCAAGTGATGTTTATGATCGGATGGTTCCAGCCAAAAACAAACTATCAACCGGAACGGGTAAGGTGGCTGTTAGACAGATTAATCGCTTGATTTCAGAAAGCGGTAATTCACCTGCTATTTTCTCACCCAAATCATCTTTAGGTAAGGATGAAATAACATTGCCCGAATTTGTTCGCTGGCTGATAACCTACCAAAACTTTGCAGAAGTTGGTGGTAACGTTCCTAAGATTAAAAAGGCCGGCTCCGGGGACAGCGGCTGGCTATATAACATTGATCCCGTGATAGTTAAAGGGAAAAACCTTTTTGAAACGTTGATGTTTAATCTGGTTCTAAGCCCTGAAGATAAGAAGGAAATTTTGCAGCACCCTTATTGGGAAGCAGATAAAATAACTTACTTTTCTAATAGAGCTAATAACACTCCACCAAATAATATCGCAGAATTATATACCAATGTGGCTAAGATGATGCATATTGATTGGAAAGATGGTAAGCCAACGATTTATGTCGCCAAACTAACCAAACCAGATACAACTAATGCCTTCATTGAACCAATGACCACCTGGGACTATAACTCCAAAAAGGCTAGTTATTATCCAAAGGTTAAGCAAAAAAAGCACTTAAGCGAGAGAATGTGGCGTAACTTCGGCTTTTATATAAAGAGTTCAAACGACGGTGACCATGAACCTGGAATAGTCAGATGGATAGATAAACTGAAAGAAGAAGACATCTTGCCAGAAGACATGTTGGTAAACTTAGAAACCATTAACTTTGTAAAGGCGGATACTAAAAATCAAGCTCCATACTTTGAAGTTTACGATAATATGAGCATCAATGCAGGCGTGCTGTTTGATAGAAATCAAGCAACGTTTTGGCCTAAAAGGATTGAAGATACAGTGACAATGACTAAAGATGTTGGCGATGCTTTTGAGGACTTTGCTAGTAAGTTGGGTAATTTAAGAGGATTGAGGGATGCACGAGAGTTTGAGAAAAAACTAAGCGCAGAATTTTATGATCAGCTCAATAAACCCTTTAATGATTGGTTAGCAAGTCTGCGTGCCGGACAGGAACCAGATAATGAGATTACAAGGTGGAAGAACACTCTAAAAAAAGAAGTTACAAAAGCCGGCAATCGTGTCTTGCAATCAGCGTCACCTAGGGATATTATCGGTCGGAAAGAAAGCAAAGAAGTAACAAACATTTTCACTCTATATAATCAAATGCAAAACAATGTTAGAAAACATCTTGAATAATGTAAGGAAGTGAATTAGGTGGAAAATGAAATCGCTGCAACAACAGCTCGAATTATTAACAAATTGTATGGCAATGGTGAACCGGACAAAGCAGTGTTGGCTAGTTTACGCGCCGCTGATACGATTGACAGCAAGCGTGCGCAAGCTGTTTGGCAGGTGCTATTTTCAGAAATGTCTGAAAAAGATATAAGCAATGACCCAACAGGCAGGCCGACTTACGCTGAAACAGCAATTTATACGGCACTACGGTGCTATGCAATTCATCAACAAGCGGTGGAAGATAGTGTCTATGCTCAATCATTTAGTAAAGATAAAACTAAAAATCCTGAAGGAGTAACATTCTTTAATGCATTAGCTGGATTAAGAACTAACGATGAAACTAGAGTGGCACTTGATAGAAGAATGCAAGCTCTTTTAGCAAGTAGAAATCTCGCCAACACAGTCAAGTCAATTACTCAGTTAACACGTATTTTAAAAGCGAATAATCGTACATTAAAAGTTGACTATGCTCAGTTAGCACAAGATTTATTCTTTTTTGAGACCAGTTTTAAAATGTCTAACAGGATATGTCTAAAGTGGGGCCAACAGTATTATAGGCAACCTTCTAAAAAAGTAAACAATAATGAAGATAAGGATTAGCGAGGTAGAAAAATGATTAATGATAATTTATATGTAGAAGCTCATGTTCTTCAACCTGTACCGTCGTCAAATATTAATCGGGATGACAGTGGCTCACCCAAGACAGCTATTTACGGTGGGGTACTTCGTTCACGTGTTTCATCTCAAAGTTGGAAACATGCTATGCGGATGGATTTCAGAGCAAACAGTGAAGGCGCTGATTGGCTTGAAAGCCACAGAACCAAGAGGATCGCCCATGTTTTGGCTACCAAGCTATCAGAAAAGGATCCTTCCTTAGATGAAGATATGGCATTATCCAAAGCTGTTGATGTTTTAAAAACAGCAGGGATTAAAGCTACTTCCAAGGACAAAAAGTCAGGTGAATACTTGACAGACGCTTTGTTTTTAATCAGTAATGGTGAATTGGAAAAATTAGCAGAATACGCTACTAATAATGAAAAGGATGATTGGGACAAGAAGGAACTTAAGGAAGTTATTAGTAGAAACCAATCATTGGATTTGGCTTTATTTGGTCGGATGATGGCAGGAAATTCAGAACTTAATGTAGATGCTTCGGCTCAAGTTGCACATGCTATTTCAACTCATGAAATTGTACCTGAATTTGATTTTTTCACAGGCCTTGATGATGACAAGCCAGAAAATCAAACAGGTTCATCTTTCTTGGAAGCTTTAGGATACAATTCATCAACGCTTTACCGCTACGCGAATGTTAATGTTAATGAGCTAGCTCACAATTTGGGCAGTGAATTAGCTGTTACGGGGGTTAAACAATTTATCAAAAGCTTTATCACTTCAATGCCTACGGGTAAACAAAACTCGTTTGCAAACAAGACCTTACCTCAATACGTTATGGTAACTGTTAGAAAGGATACACCTGTTAACTTAGTGTCTGCCTTCGAAGAACCGGTTAAGTCACGTAATGGATATGTAGAACCATCTATCGAGCATTTAGAAAATGAATTCAATGACTCGTTACAATTTGTTGAAGAACCATTGCTGACAGCAATTGTAACTAAGAAGCAAAATAAAATTGATAAAAAAGTCGCCAACTTAAACGAACTTCTTGAAAAGGTATCTGAGGTATTGAGAAAAGAGGTTGCGGATGAAAGTAATAACGATTAGATTAACCGCCCCATTTCAATCTTATGGTAATCAAGCGTCTTTTAATGTGCGTTCAACTAACTTGTTTCCAACTAAAAGTGCAATTGTGGGGATGGTTGCCGCTGCACTTGGTTATCGTAGGGAAGATACTAGGATTTCTAGTTTAAATGATTTGGCTTTTGCGGTGAGAATTGACCAAGTAGGGTCAACAACAACCGATTTTCAAATTGCGAAATACGATGCCAAGAAACCTGGAAAGCTTACTTACCGAGATAATTTACAGGATTATGTTTACGTAGTCGCCTTAGGCAGTGAAGATATAGATTTAATTGACAAAATCAATTTCACATTACATCATCCCAAATTCCAATTGTTTTTAGGCCGTCGTTCTAATCCGCCGGCAGGTGTTCTTAGGACTGAAACTTTTGAAGCAACCACACCAATAGAGGTTTTAAAAGACAAATTGCCTTGGCAAGCTTCCAAGTGGTATCAGAAGAAATATACTGAACCAAATTTTGAAGCGGAATTGTATGCAGATGCTAATCTTTTACCTGGAAATCCGAATTTTATGATGCAGGATATTGCGGAATCTTTTAATCCACGTAATCGACGCTTTAGCTATCGCAGTGTCGCAAAAGCTAGGGTGACTTTAGTTAATCCGCAATCACATGAGCATGATGTCTGGGAAGCTATGTAGAGGAGTGATAACATGTATTTATCTAGAGTAGAGATTGATACTCTTAATCGGCGAAAGATTAAAGATTTATATCATTTAGGTGCATATCATAATTGGGTTGAAACGAGCTTTCCCAGTGAGATTGAAAATGGTGAGAGATTACGGCACTTGTGGCGGATTGACCATTTGCGTGGCAAGGATTACCTGCTTGTTGTAAGTCCAGAAAAGCCAGATTTAGATATGCTAGGCAGATATGGGGTTGACGGTACGGCTCAAACCAAAGATTATAGCCCCTTCCTAGAAAAACTAAGAGAGGGACAGAAGTTAAGGTTTAGGTTGGTAGTAAATCCTGTATACCGGATGTTTATTTCTGAAAAAAATACGGTAGGTAAACTCCGTACAGTAGCACCAAGCAATCAAAAAGAATGGCTGTCAGAAAAGGCTAAGAAATTAGGATTTTTGCTTGAGAATAATAGTTTTGATGTTACAGGTCGCGAGTCATTAGCTTTGTACAAGAAAAATAATCGTCGTGTTAATTTAAGCAAGGCAACCTTTGAAGGTGTACTTACTGTTACAGATTTAGAAGAGTTCAAAAGGACGCTTACCCGAGGCATTGGTCGCGAAAAGGCATACGGTATGGGAATGTTAACGGTAATTCCTTTTGGTTAAAGATTAGTTTTCGTACGAAGGCGGTGATAAGATGCTGAAAAAAGCGGAACTACAAGAATTAGGGCGAGTAGGAGATAGAATCAGTTTCTTATACCTTGAACATGCAGTTATAAATCGGCAGGATAGCGCGATTAAAGTTATGGATAGTCGAGGAACTGTATTTATTCCTGCGGCCCTGGTAAACGTATTGTTACTGGGACCAGGAGTAGATGTGACACACAGAGCTATGGAGCTAATGGGTGATTGTGGATTATCGGTTGTATGGGTAGGAGAACACGGCGTTCGGCAATACGCTCATGGTAGAGCTTTGAATCACTCTTCATTACTGTTAGAGAAACAAGCAAAGCTAGTATCAAATAAGCGTTCACGGTTGGCGGTTGCTCGTAAGATGTATCAAATGAGATTTCCGGATGAGGATGTATCTAAGTTAACCATGGAATCTTTACGTGGCAAGGAAGGATCCAGGGTGCGCAAAGCGTATAGAGAGGAATCTAAAAGAACTGGCGTTGCCTGGAGTCACCGTGAATATAGAATTGATAATTTTGAGTCAGGAACTCCTATTAATAAAGCTTTAACTGCTGGTCACCAAGCTTTATATGGACTATGTTATAGTGTAATCTCTGCTTTGGGTGTTTCCCCAGGGTTAGGCTTTATTCATACAGGTAATGATTTATCATTTGTTTACGATTTTGCGGACCTTTATAAAGCACAATATTCAATTCCCATTGCCTTTGATATAGTTGCTAAATATGGCAATGATAAAGACATCTCAACATATACAAGACTCGCAATGAGAGACGTATTCAAGAAGAATAGGCTAGTTGTTAAGATGGTAGCTGATTTAAAGTATTTGTTAGACGCCGAAGATGATGTAGCGGATGGAAAGGTGATGAGCCTTTGGGATGATAAAGAAGGGCTAGTGGACTTTGGTGTACAGTATCATGAGTATAAAGATAAGGATGATGAAGAATGATTGTTATTACCTTATCTAAGGTGCCAAAAGCACTGCGTGGAGATTTAACTAAATGGTGTCAAGAAATCCAAACAGGTGTCTATGTTGGACGATTTAGCGCGCGTATTAGAGAACAACTGTGGATGCGTATTGAAAAAAATATAGGCAACGGTGAAGCTACCATGGTTTATAGCACTAATAATGAGTTGGGATATAATTTTAGGACAACTGTTTCTACCAAAAAAGTCGTTGACTTTGATGGGATTCCTTTATTAATGCAGGTGACACCTGAGAATGAAGAGATTAAGCATGGATTTAGCAACGCAGCTAAAATCCACCGTGCTAAGAAGGCACAAGAGAAATTGATTGTTAAAAAATCAGTAACAAGGGCGGTATATCCAGACATTGTAGCAATAGATATAGAAACAACTGGTTTAGATTGTACGCAGAATAGCATTATTTCAATCAGTGCCGTACGTAAAGTTAGTAAAGAGTATAAAACTTTTAATCGGTACATAAAAATCAGTACATCTATACCTGAAAATATTGTAAAATTAACGGGTATTACAGATACATTATTAGTCAACGAAGGTGTTGAACTGATAGATGGACTTAAGGATTTAATAAGTTTTTTAGGAAAATCAATTGTTGTGGGCTACAATGTTAGATTTGATTTTGATTTTTTACATGCTGCGTGCAAGCAAGCAGGCTTAGACTCACCCGCTAATCGAGTGGTTGACTTGGCAATGCTCGTAAAAAAGGATAATGAATTTTTAGATAATTATCGCTTTGCAACAGTTTTAAAAGAATATGAGATTGATAATGCTCATCCTCATAATTCTCTGTCCGATTCTATAGCGACTTACGAACTTGCAATCAAACTGATTGAAAATGGTTGCTTACGGATTTAAAAATACCGGTTTATCAACGTTTTTTTAGTCTTCTCCCCACACTGGTGGGGGTAATCCTATGTTTTTTCTTTTACGTCAGCCATATATAGACTTCTCCCCACACTGGTGGGGGTAATCCCTTTCTTAAAGCGAGAATCGGAGTCATCTTCCACTTCTCCCCACACTGGTGGGGGTAATCCTTGTTCTTCGATAGAGTCTACGATTTCGGGATATCTTCTCCCCACACTGGTGGGGGTAATCCCAAGCAAGCCCCCTTTTCTATATCCTTTTTATTCTTCTCCCCACACTGGTGGGGGTAATCCTTACCGATTGCAAGAGGGCAGTAACAATCACCACTTCTCCCCACACTGGTGGGGGTAATCCTAAGTTCCACAGACTCACCGCGCAAATATTTAACTTCTCCCCACACTGGTGGGGGTAATCCTGTCAGCTTCTAGCTTGGGACCAAACTTAGAGCCTTCTCCCCACACTGGTGGGGGTAATCCTTTGATTTCTTTGAAATGCTATTGCAATACCAACTTCTCCCCACACTGGTGGGGATAATCCCAACGTGCGGAATTGGGTCGGTGAAGCAGTCTTACTTCTCCCCACACTGGTGGGGGTAATCCTCAATTAGTTTGTTCATCTTGTTCACTCACTTTCTTCTCCCCACACTGGTGGGGGTAATTGTTGTCAATTCTTGGAAACGAACTTGGGGTGAAGCTTCTCACCACACTAGTGGGTAAGCACTCCATAATGAGACGTATGTAAATATTTTCCTAATCCCCCTATACTACTAACATGGACATAGTATAGGAGGATTTTTTATGGAGTGCTTACGTAGTATGTATGTTAATTTTTTAGATGTTTTCAGTAAGTATATACAAGTAAGAAGGAAATAAAGTAAAATAATAACGTAATAGGATGGTGAAAAATAATTTGTGATATATAGAATATTTTGAGGAGGAGTTCCATGGCGGAAAAGGCAACAAGAGGAACGTTAACACATGTTGTTCACTGGGAAGCAAAGTTAGGTTGGCAGCATATAGATGTAGAGGAAGCAGAAAAAATATATGATGGAAAAACAGTTAGAAGTAGTGAACAGGTTTTGATGTGTTCGCTTTGTCATGACTACGTAACTCTAACTAAGTCTAGTACTAAGCGTCCTGCATATTTTAAACACAAAAGAGCAGATCAAAAGTCCGTAGAAGAATGTCCAGATAGAAGAAATAAAGGGGCCAGTGGTCATACTAAGATTAGTCTTAGGGAGGCTAAATTACCATTACGTTTGGAAGAACACAATTCAAAGTACAGTCTAAAATTAGGGATTCTTCCTGAATATAGTAATATTGGTTTATCTGATGAAAGAATTATTATTACGACAGATAAGAGTTCAATTAAGCAGAAAATATCCTTAGAGAGTCTAGATTATGACAAGGTAACATATTTTGAATTAAGAGATGTGGCAGCTAAAGAGTATCATCTAAAATTTGAGAATGAAGACATTAATGATTATGGACTTCCACATAGTGCTTTAGGAGTAATTGATGGTGCCTTTTTTGATGAACAAACAAAAAGACGAATTCCGTTTAATGGCCAGGTTCAATTAGGAAAAGAATACTATTTTGCAATCTCAAAGAGTTCAAGCAAATACCAAGATTGGAAAAGGCTAAGGGGCGCAAAACATACCACTACTAAAGAGTTAGGAAATTTAAATAGAAATATACTTGTTTTTTCAATAAAAGCAAATAAATTAAATTTTGAAGTTGCAAGTTTCTTTTTCATCCTAGGTGTTAATCTGGTTAATAAATTAGACAAAGTTTATCCGATTTGGCCTGAGACTATTCGAAGTCAAGATAGATATTTTCCGAATTCAAATGAGTTAATCTTATATAATCCTAAAAAATATGGAATTGCACTTCAAGCAAGTCGCTCTGCAAATGCTGATATCGATGAAAATGTATTTGTGCCTGAACCATTGATTAGTAATGATAGAAGAAGAGCGCTAATTACGAGTAAAAATAGTTATATTACTGACTATGTTTTCTTATGGCAAGATGATACTAAGCTGACTAAAAGAAAGTCGGTTAAAAATGAAGTTACAGTTTATGATAGTGATCGTAACAGTGACAAGTATCAATTTGAAATCTATACATACAATGAGTTACCCAAAAAGAAATTAGTAATCGAATCAAAAAAACAGGAAATTTTAACTGTAATACTTTATGAGGCTAGTATACCTGTCGATATTAGAGAAGGTAGCAAGGTACGACTGCGGGATGATGAGATAAACCCGGGACAAGAAATTAGAATTTATGATGGTCTGGTATTATTAAAACGCTTGAAATTTGCAGATAATGACTCTGATCTAGACAATAAATTATATAAACAGCTACTAAGTGTACAAAATTCAGAAAAGATTAAGTTTAAAAGCAACATGGCTATTTGGGGGATAAAGCTTGTTGACTATCCCAAGTGTAGAAGGTGGTTACAGGAATGTAAAATAAAGAGAGAAATTCCTAGAGTAGCAGTTAAAATATTACAAAAAGAATTTAGGAGATAAATGTCCAATGATGATTTTAGGAAAAATAGTTCACCAAGATGGTGATGAAAGTCGTAAAAAAATAGAGTTTTTAGCTAAAGTATCAGAGGGAAGGTTAAAACCTACTTCAGGTTATCGAAACTTGAAAATGGGCTTTAAGAGCGAAGTTGGAGAAATACGGTTTGTGAGATTAAAAGGTGATGTATATTCTGCTAAGGATATACAAATTCCTACAATAATTATCGACACTAGGAATGATATTAAAAGAGTTTTAGCCGATTTGAGATATGAAAATACATTTTCATTGAAAAATGTAAGGTGGCTAATTGGTAGGTATCAAAATAGCATATTTAGCGGAGTCTTGCTTACCAATCAAGATATAAAGAAAACGCAAGCAGGTTTTACGCTTAATGAAGGGGTCGTTTCATTAGAGTCATATAGTATAACTCATGATGAAACGATAAGAATTTTAGTTGATGAAGATATGATGACTTTTGTTAGTCGGTTAGAATTACCGCCTAGCGAAGGTGTATACATGCCGTTTTCCTGGGAGGAAACTTTTACTAAGGCCCTAGCTAAGATTTTTTCTCGAAAAGAACTTATGAAGATTGGAGCAAAGACTAAAGAAAGTAGAAGAGTGATTCAAACTTTCATAAATAATTTAGATAGAACCTTGGTAGTTGACTATTTGGCAAATAAGCTTGAGGTAAGCACTTCTGAAATAATGCAAAAATTTGAGGAGTTTTTAAGAAATAAGCAAGATGAACTAGATTATAAAGATGCGGATAGTCAATTAATTATTGAGATTGCTAAGAATAGTGACTTACTAAGGAAAAGGATAACTTCAGAAATAGAAAAAGAGTGGGAACAAGAAAACAAAGAAAAAGTAGCTAAAAATTCAGAAGAGTTAGAAGCGCTGAGAAAAAAGAGGGATAATATTGAAAGTATAACTAAAATAAAACAAGAGCAGCTAGCAGAGATCAGAAAAGAAGTAGCGATAAAAACAAAGTTAAGTGAATCTTTAGAGCAAAGATTACAGACAGCCAAAGAAGACATAAGCGATTTTCGCGCACAGTATTTACTATTAAATGGAGATAGTAATAATCAGCCAACAAATTCAGAAGAAAAGTCCCTAGTAGGATATAGTGCTGGTGAAGAAATAAGTCTTAATAAGAAATCCGTGAAAGTAGCGAATGGTACTAAGTTAATTGAAAAACTTGCGGATGAATTTGTGGCTAATGGGATAGCGGATGATGATAATGCGTTAATATTAGCGGGGGCGTTATATGCAAGTTTACAGAGTAAAAAGCCGCTACTTTTAATTGGACCAATGGGGATAGAAGCTATAAATATATTATCTGCTTGTTTGTATAAACAAGTGGCAGATGAGCTTGACTGCAGCATTGATTACAACTCTACATTACTTGAATCCATTAAAAAAAGTAAGAACAAGATGCTAGTAGTAAAAGGATTCTTTGGAAGTGATTGGACTAGCAAAATAGGTGAAATATTAACTACGGATAAGGCGGCATTTTTTGTTCATCCCTATAAAGAAGAATTAATAATGGAAGCAAGGAGTATTTATTATTATTTAACTCCATTGTTGATGGACTTAGTTGTAGAAAATATAGTTAGTGTAAACTATGCGCAATTAACCAATTTGAAGCGTTCATCCACATATAAAGATATAAAAGTTGCAAGTAGTTTTATTGAAGATAACCTTGAACTCAGCTTACATCCGATTATGAAGAAAAATTTACAGCTACTAACAGAGATAGAATTTAGTGAAAATGAGGAGCTTTTACAAAAATTAGAGTTATCGTTGGCTTATTTAACAGAAAATAATGAATTCTTAGACGCTGTCGATGGCATGGATTTACTAAAAGGAATTTGGTATGAATGAAGTAGTAATTAGGAGAAAGATAAGATCTGATATCAGCAATAGACTGAAAATCGAAGAATTAGAAGATGAAAGTTTTGAACAATATGAATTTAGGTTAGTATATTCCTTTTTAGGAAAACTTCTTCTAGCTAATCTATGGAACCAAAGTGAAGAGGATTCAGAAGAGGGAATTTCGAAGGCTAGTTTAACAAGCATTTTGAGCGACACAATGGTAGGATATAGGGCATTATTTCCTACTATGAGTTCGGAGGGCTTTTTGCTAGATGAGAATGACCTTATAGATAAGATGCTAAATGATTATCTAGAAACTGGGTTTATAAAGAAAAAAAGCGGGAAATTTTGTCCGGTTCCATTTGAGCAAGCTACTAGTGAGAAGGTTACCTTTGTAAGAGGGGCTAGCGTAAAAGAGAAGGTAAACTTTTCGGGGTTAGGTACTTATTATGACGCTAACGAGAATGACAGCTCTATTTTTCCTAAAAGCGCGGAACAGCTTTTTATGTTACCTGAATATACATTAAAGCAACTTTATGATTACTTTAATAAACAGAATTTTTCGGAAAGCATTCCTAAAGAGATGTTGTTAAGTAACTCTGAATTTTTAGTAACGTGGCCTACTAAGGCTAACAAATGGTGGGATCATAATTTTTTAGGGAAAGATAAAAAATTAAATTTGATGAGAGTTGGTTCAGCTAAAGGAAAGCAATTATATTATTTGTTTAGAGGTACAAATTATGCGAAAGGTTTTCAACTTAGCTCTAAACTAAATCTAACAAATGAAAAAGGTTACTATATGATACGGCTAGCTTTATTGAATGAACGAGGGATGGTTCCAACAATAGAGTATGTAGATAAGGATAATTATGTAGAAATCAAATCAATATTTGAATTACCTAAGAGGGAGGCTGCTTTTCTTAGGGTTTATTCGTGGCCAATTTTGAATAGTGAAAGTTTGTTAATGGATAAAGGCGTTTTTAATGCTTGTAGAGTAATATTGGAAAGAATTGGATATATTATGAAGGAGGTATCTCAATGAAATATGGCGCTAGTAACATTCAACAAGAAATGAGGAATGATTTAAAAGGTTACATAAGGACACAGTATTTAGGAAAAACTCCTATTTTAGCTGAAAATTTAGAGAAGGAATTGTCACAAGAAGGCATTCTTTATAAAGAACCTTATATTGAATCTTCGCCTGCGTATAAAACAGTAGCGGGTGGTTTTAACCATGCTAAATTGCTTGATTGGGAGAAGGATTTTTTGTCTGAGCTAGCAGATAGAAATTTGGGAGTGTTTAAGCAACCCTTTGAGCATCAAGTTGAAGCCTTAGAAGCTTTTGAAGAGGGAAAAGATGTGTTCGTATCAACCGGTACAGGTTCTGGTAAAACGGAGTGCTTTTTATGGCCCTTATTAGTGAAGTTAGCAAAAGAGGCTAAGGATGGTAAAAGTTGGTCCAAAAGAGGGATTAGAACAATCGTAATGTATCCAATGAATGCCTTAGTGTCTGATCAGATTACACGATTAAGGAATATAATTGGAAAAGATGAGTTTGCTGAAATATTTTCGAAGTTAAATAACGACACTCGACGACCACAATTTGGAATGTATACAGGACGCACACCCTATCCAGGAGCTAAACCCAAAAAACAAGATGATATAGCTTTAGCGGAGAAACTTAAGGAATTAATTACAGGAGATAAGCAATACACTGAGAAGTTGCGAAAAGAAGGTAGAATTCCGGTTAAAGCCAATCTAGAAGAATTTATAAATAATTTGGAAAAGGGTAAACACATAACTGCTGCAGATGATGCTGAGTTAATAACTAGATTTGAAATGCAAGAAACAATTCCAGATATCCTAATTACAAACTATTCAATGCTAGAATATATGCTGTTCAGACCTAGAGAAGCAAAGTTTTGGAAAGAAACAACGGCTTGGCTTAATGAAGAAAAAGAAAATAAGTTACTTTTTGTTATTGACGAAGCTCATATGTATAAAGGTTCAGCCGGTGGTGAAGTTGCTTATTTAATTAGAAGATTTTTACATAAATTGCAAATCGACCGAGATAAAGTTCAATTTATCTTAACAACCGCAAGTATGCCTCAACATCACGAAGAAGAAATTTTGGATTTTGCTTGTAATTTAACTGCGGCTAATAATAGAGAATCTTTTAGTATGATTAGAGGTGTAAAAGAAGAATTACCTAAAGATAAATTAAATGATTTGCCAATAAATAAGTTACTAGAAATAAATCTTGAAGCATTTAACCAAGAAGATGATGTAGATATTTTGAAACAATTAAATAGTTTGTGGGGAGTGGATTTTGAGAATGTAGAGGCTGCACAAAATTGGCTGTATGAGAATTTATATAAATATCGACCTTTTAATCAATTATTTACACTTTGTCGCGGAAAAGCTGTATCTTTAGGTGATATTGCTAAAGAAATTTTTCCTGATGAGAATGAAGATAGAGCGATAACTGCAACTAACGTTCTTTTAGAAATAGCTACTTTAGCGAAAAATAACAAAGGGGATGTTTTATTTCCTGCTAGGATGCATATGCTTTTTAGAGGGATAAAAGGTGTATATGCTTGTTGTAACCCGCACTGTACTCGTGCTACTAAGGGAGGTGGAATAACTTTAGGAAGGTTGTTTGTTTCACAGGAGATAAAGCGGTGTCCCGATTGTAATAGTGTAGTCTACGAATTGTATTCGGATCGGCATTGTGGCGCGTTATTTTATCACGGGTATATAGCAACGGATGTACAGTCAGAGTTAGATAAAGAATATTTATGGCATAATCCCGGGAAGATTACCAGGGGAATGACTGGAACGGTAAAGGAAGTTAACTTATTTATTCCTTATGACGGATTTAACTCTAGGAAAATAAAAGGTGTAGCTCCGTGCTATCTTAATATAGAAAATGGGTATGTATATTTCAACGAAGACTATCCTGGAGAAAAATCATCTTACTTAAAATTATATTATGATACTAAAGCTACTAATAATATTAATAATGACTCAATTACATTTAGAAAATGTCCGCAATGTAGAAAAAATTTAGCTAGTGGAATAAATAATTTTGATACAAGGGGTAATCAAGCTTTTTATGAATTAGTCAAGTCGCAGTTTAACGCTGAACCTTTGGTAAAGAAAAGTGCGGAGCTCCCTAATCAAGGAAGAAAAGTACTGTTATTTTCCGATAGTCGGCAAAAAGCTGCTAAATTAGCTTTAGATATGTCAGAAACTTCTCAACGTGCTGCTACTCGACAACTGTTAGCTTTAGCGATAAAGTATTTGAATAATGAATCAACAGAGATAAGTTTAGATAATATTTACGGATACTATCTAAAGGCCGTTTATGAAAAGGGAACAAAAAACATTTTAGTAGATGATGATGATCGAAAGGAATATAGCAAAGTTACGAGAAAAATAGATAAAGGAAAAACACTTGATAAAAAATTCAAGTTAGATAAGGCCCCTGATTTTGTTAAAGAAAGTATTTTGCGCTTATACTGTAGTCCTTACAATAACTATTATGATACAGCTATTAGTTGGCTAGAACCGACTGGGGATAGTTTAGAGGATTTTATAGACAATCTAGAAGACGATGATATTGAAATTTCTTCAAATCATAAAAACTACTTGAAGGAAGTCCTAACTATTTGGATGATGCTAATATGTACTAATTACATGGCACTAGGTAGTTTTATCTCGGATACTTTGCGTTTAAAAATTAGCGAGTATGCAGATAAAGGATTGAAAGAAAGCGAGTTAGAAAATTTACCAGGGATTATTAGAGACGCATTGGAGAAAATAGAAATAGGAGAAGATAGTATAGAGGATTTCATAGATAATTTAAAAAATTGTTATCTTAGTAAGAGTTCCACTTGGGAGTGGTATTTGAGGTTAGACGTAATTAAACCTTGTCTAGATTTGGAGCACACTTGGTATTTCTGTAAGAAATGTCTTCAAGTTGTCCCTTTTAATATTGACAAAAAATGTCCATATTGCGAATTAGGAGAGTTACATGAATTATCGGATAAATTATTGGAGAATTTAGATTATTGGAGAAAACCAATAATAGCAGTTTTGACTAGCCAAAATGAAAAGGTAAGTTTGATTGATACCGAAGAGCATACAGCTCAGGTATCTAATAAAGATGTACGTGAAAAATATTGGTCTACCAGTGAAAACTATGAATTAAGGTTTCAAGATATCTTGAAGGATGGGGAAGATAGTGTTGATGTTTTAAGTAGCACTACAACAATGGAGGTTGGAATTGATATTGGTTCTTTAGTAGCAATTGGTTTGAGAAATGTTCCACCGACAAGGGAGAATTACCAGCAAAGGGCTGGACGAGCAGGAAGACGCGGAGCATCATTGTCTACAATTGTAACTTTCTGTGAGAATGGTCCACATGACTCACTTTACTTTAATGACCCTGTTCCAATGTTTGAAGGGGACCCTCGTGTACCATGGATTGATGTTCAAAGTGATAAGATTATTCAAAGACACCTCAATTTAGTTATATTATCTGAATATTTACTTGCAAAAGGAAGAAGTATCGATGCATTAAAAATTAATGATTTTATAGATGGCTATTATTCTGACTTTTTACACTATCTAGATTTATGGCAGGTAGAAAAATCGTCAATTTTGTTGAATGAAAAGTTTGATGAAGTTTCATTTAAATATAATCTGAAAAAGGATTTAAGAACTATTAAACAGCAGTTACAAAACCATCCAGAAATTTATAATATAGATAAACACAACAGCGGAAGAGATGTAAAAAAACTATTGGATGTAGTATATGAAGAAGGAACAATCCCATCCTATTCATTTCCCAAAAATGTGGTTAGCGCTTATTTAGGTGATAATGAAGTTGATAGAAGTTTAGATTTCGCTATTAGTGAGTATGCACCTGGTCGTACGGTTGTGGTTGATAAGAAAGTATA
The DNA here is from genome assembly GCF_025311475.1 of Ligilactobacillus agilis. Taxonomy (NCBI): domain Bacteria; kingdom Bacillati; phylum Bacillota; class Bacilli; order Lactobacillales; family Lactobacillaceae; genus Ligilactobacillus; species Ligilactobacillus agilis. Next base: position 1,062,774 of record NZ_CP104397.1, read on the forward strand.
TCAAATTGGAGGATTAAGAAGTTCCGCCAACGCCGATAGATCCTCTACAAGAAAATATTTAGCAGATAGTACACATGTAAAATCAGTTTACTCATGTGATAATTGCTCATGGTTTGGCTTAGAGGGTGATAGAGTAAAAGCAGGCGATAAGTGCTATTTTTGTGGCAAAGGTACGATTTCAAAAAGCGAGAAACCGATGATTAGACCATGGGGATTTGCTCCTAAAAATGGCACACAACTTTCTAGTAGTAATGTGAAAGAAGAGGTGACTTTTGCTCAAGAACCAATATACTCGACATTACCCAATAATGGTAAAGATATAAAAGTTGTGAATGACTATCAGCATTTAAAAATTGCTAACAGAAAAAATCAGCGCATCATTATGATGAATACCGGTGGTAATGGAAGAGGTTTTATGTTGTGTAAGGCTTGCGGAGCAAGTATGCCGGGAAATGATATCAAGGTCTTGCAGAATATTCAAGCTCCAGATAAAAAACGTTGTTCGCATCCGGAAATGATTAATGTCGACTTAGGATATGATTTTATTACAGATATGTTAGTTTTAGAATTTGAGTTTGACAGCAAAAAAATTAACACAAGCTACAATAACATATGGTACCATCGTGCCGGTGTTTCTCTAGCTGAAGCTATTAGGTTGGCTGCAGGTAAAATATTAGATATAGATTTTTCAGAATTAGTTACAGGGTGTCGTTATCGTAATGACAAACAGGGATGCTTTTTGGACGTATACCTATATGATGATTTACTGAGTGGCGCTGGGTACTCAAATAGCCTTTCAAAAATCATCGGACAGGTATTAGCTGAAGCTGAAAAGATATTGAAACAATGTAATTGTGATGATGCTTGCTATAATTGTTTAAAACATTATAGAAACCAATATGTTCACGGTGATTTAGATCGTAAAGCAGCTCTAGAATTGTTAGCATGGGGAAGAGATGGAGAAGTTGCAACAAGTATTCCTCAAAAACAACAATTAGAACTGTTAGAACCACTACGTGATATTTTGTTAGAACGCGGTTTGAAGTTAGACAACCTAAAAATCAATGATAAAGAAGTAGTAGTTTATCCAAGTATGAGATTGCCTGAAAAAGATGGGAAGCTTTATTTAAGTGAATATTTAATGAAATATGCTCTACCGTTAGCAGTTCAAGAAATAATTAGTAATTTTTAAAAAGTTGTGTCAAAGCTCTTATACAGATAGGCTTATTTCATAAATTCCATCTGCCTATTAAAGTGTTTTAGTAGGAAGGTGGTTTTTATTAAAATAAGATAGGGTTAGGGATGTTCCTAATGATTGTTGGTCGGTGGGGGATTTGCTAAAATAAAGATAAATAATTGTTCTTTTAAAAGCAGTTAGGAGGAAAAATAGATGGATAGTGTAAAGTATCAACCAAGCCGGCATATTATGGATTTTCATTTGGCAGGTTTTGCTTACTGTGATGGGTTAGATGTAATTGAGGAATTAAAGTTAGGGCAAACTGTCCAACTGGTCCGGGAAGAAGGTAATCCGCATGATCCTGACGCGGTGGCCATTCTTTACAAGGATACTAAGATTGGTTATGTTCCCGCTCAGTATAACGGTCTGTTTAGCACCTTGTTGTACTATGGCCACGGCGATATTTTAGAAGCTCGGATTCAGATGGTGAACTTAGAAAGCCACCCCGAACGCCAATTCCGGGTGGTGGTTAAGGTGACGGATGCTAGAAAGTAACGTGGCGGTTAATTGGAACAATCCAATATTTTTGCTAGAAATTTAGGAGAACCAGATGAAGAAGATAACAGGGTTGTATCATGAGTATTTGCCTAATATCAGTGGAATGGCAGGCTGGTATTATGATTACGACACTAACTTTTTAGATAGCAAGTCTAAAGCAGCACCATTCGCTAAGAAGTTGCTATTATTTCACGCAGAAACCCAAGAAATTTTTACAGTGTATGAAGCAAGTGAGCAGCAGGTAATTTCTAATTTTGCGGTCCCGGAGTACTATCAAGGTAACCTTTATTTTTTAGTCTTAGAAAAAGTAACTGAGCAAATCCTAATAATGAGTTATGAATTTGTTAGTCGGCAGGTAACAGAAGTAGCTCGGATTGCGACTGCGGGAATTAATTTTGCACGCCTAGCGTTTTATGTTGCTCCGGTTCTTTTAGCCGTTCAAGATGATTTAAATCACCGCGTAGAGATTTATTATCCGCAACGATTGAGTTTACCACTGGCAGAAGATGAGTCTTTTGAATGTCAAGAAGGCGAAAAATTTTACTTTTCCAAATGGTTAGCTGATGAGTCACTTGCACGCCGTAATGCTTACCTGGTGAGAGATGCGCAAGGAAAAACCATTGCTGAAGGAATCGGCCGGATTACTCGCTTTGAAAATGGAGAATTTATGATGATTTGATAGTTGCTGGCTGTACTGGAAACTATTTTTTCAGACTATCGTTTTATGTGGGGTGTTGAAATGGATAACCTAGCAAAGGTCCTTGAAGATGATGAAAAGTTTATGGCCCTGCTAAAGATAATTCAGTTTTTTGAGCTTAAGGATTGTTGGCTTTGTGCGGGAACTATTCGAAATTATATTTGGAATGTTCTTAGCGGAAAAGAGGGCTTTAGTGACGCTCACTTTTCAGATGTAGACGTTATTTTCTTTGATAAGAAGCTATCATATGAACAAACCCTTGCACTAGAGGCCCGGGTTAAGAGATTATACCCCGAGTACAGGTGGGAAATCAAAAATCAATATTATATGCATATCCATAGTCCTAATACAAAGAAGTACACCAGCTCTAGGGATGCTGTTTCGAAGTTTCCAGAAAAGTGTACTGCCATAGCGGTTAGACTGAATTCCAATCATAATTTGGAACTATACGCACCGTATGGAGTGGGGGATTTAGTCAATTTTAAAGTAACGCCTACTCCTTATTATGCTAGTGACGCAGAAAGAAGCCTAGTTTATAACAACAGGGTTAAAAAGAAAGCGTGGCGTAAGTTTTGGCCGCAACTGGTTGTAGAGCTTATCTAATAATTATCTTTAGAAAAGCTAAAACAGGGATGGTTTAAAGGCTATATAAAAAGTGCTACCATTATCTTAGGTGCTAGTTAGATAAATTAGCGTTTTAATGTAAACAACAACCTAGATTTTTAAACACTGGAGGAGTTATTTTGGAAGAACTACTATCAAATCCGTTAACATATACTATTGTGGGGATGGTTATTCAACATGCACTAACTCCCAAGATTAAATGGCGCTATGGAATTGCCGTATTACCGGTTATAGTAGCTATATTTGGTATGTATTCTGCTTTAAGTCAGAGAACTTCTTTCTTAGGGCTTTTAGGCTACTTTGCCATCGCTATTATTTTCTTTCTCATGGCGTATACATCTAAAGAAGAGTTACGGAAGAAAAATAAATCTAAGTAGTCGCTTACCTAATATAATTGTAAATACATATCTTTTCGGAAAGAATCCTAAGAAACGATTGTGGTTTGCTTAGGATTCTTTTTTTACCCCAAATGCTTTCGTCTCGATTTACTTTCTCAATGGCAAAATTACTTGTAAGTTAAATAGTTGAATGGTTTAATTTAATTGACCAATACAACAGAGGTGACTTGAGATGGATAAAGACAAGCAATTAGTCGCATTAAAACGCGGATTTGATGAGTTGGCGGACTTATTCGTAGCTCTAGGTGATGAGACTAGACAACACTTAATAATGACCCTATTTGACCTTCCTTGTAAGCAACAAGGCGGGGCGCGAGTAGGAGAGATTACTGCCAAGACGCACCTAAGCCGCCCGGCCGTTTCGCATCACTTGAAAATTTTGCGCTTAGCTGGGGTGGTCGGGATGCGTAAGGAAGGAACGAAGAACTATTACTACCTGGAAACAGGGGGAAGCCAGTGGCAACAATTAGCTAGTCTAAGTACCGATTTAGTTGAGTTACTCAAATACTTGAATGAAGGGAAAGTGAAATAAGATGAACAAGGTCTTAGTGATTTTAACAAACGTAGCTCAGTATGGGACCGATGCCGAGCAAACGGGCCTTTGGTTAGCCGAGGCCACCGATTTTGTAGCCAAGGTTCAAGCAGCCGGCTTTCAGGTTGACTATGCGAGTGCTAAGGGCGGCGCAGTCCCCCTTGATCCCCGCAGCTTGAAAAAAGTTTACCGCTCACAGGAAGTAGATGCCATTTACCAATCGAATGATTTTCAAACGCGCGCTTTACGGGCAAGTTTATCGATTGCCAAAGTCAATCCGAAAGACTACCAGGGAATCTATTTCACGGGCGGACACGGGGTTTTATGGGACTTTCCTAATAATGCCGACTTTGAAGCAGCGACTAGACAAATTTACCAACAGGGTGGGTATGTGATGTCAGTCTGCCACGGCTTAGCGGGATTAATCTTTCAACGGGACGCTACGGGCCAGCCGCTCATAGCGGGTAAGAAAGTAACTGGTTTTACAAGCGCAGAGGAAGTTTTAAGTGGTAAGTTATTTAAAGTTCCCTTTATGACAGAAAGGACAGCAAAAAAAGCGGGAGCTCATTTTAGCCAACGACTACCGTTTACAAGTTATGCAGTTCAAGACGGCCGGCTGATAACGGGCCAAAACCCAATGTCGGGTCACAAAGTGGCACAATTATTTTTAGAAAGTGTAGGTAAGTAATGAAAGCAGCATATATCACCCACTATGGTCAAGAACAATTAACCTTAGGCCAGTTACCTAAGCCTAGCATTACTCAGCCTAAGCAAGTGCTAGTTAGGGTATTAAAGGCTAGCGTCAACCCTGTTGATTTAAAAATCCAAGCCGGTAAGCTAAGGCCGTTGCTGAAATTACCCATGCCTTTGGTTCTAGGTAATGACTACGTAGGGATTGTTGAGGCAATAGGCCCGGCTGTTACTAACTTTAAGGTGGGCCAAAAGGTTTTGGGCCGGATTAGCAAACAAAGCATTGGGACCTTTTGCGACTACCTAGTTGATCAGGAAGCTAATTTGGCCTTACTTCCACCAAACTTAGATTTAAAACTGGCGGCAGCCCTACCGTTAGTCGGGTTGACAGCCTACCAAGCCCTGTTTGATAAAATGCAGGCCAAACGCGGCCAGTCAATCTTAATTCATGTTGGAGCAGGAGCTGTGGGCAGTATCTTAGTTCAACTGGCCAAAATGCAAGGGCTAACGGTTATCACTACGGCTAGCCAACGCAATCATGCTTGGTTAACTACTTTAGGGGCTGATCAAGTTATTGATTACCGCCACAGTGACTTTACCAAGGTGTGTCCGCCCGTTGACTATGTTTTTGATACCATTGGTAAAGAGACCTTGTTGCAATCCTTTGAGGTTGTCAAACCTGGCGGCAAAGTTGTTTCGGTTGCAGGCCTACCCGATGCTAAGTTTGCTAAGGCATACGGGTTAAACCTTATTTGGCAGGGCTTATTTAAGCTGGCTAGCCATAAGATTACGCGTGCTAGCCACAAAGCACATGCAGGGTATGAATTTTTCTTTATGCGTCCTGATGGCCTGCAGTTGCAATGCTTAGCTGAGCTTGTAGTTACTGGGCGGTTGCAGGTTAGGGTTGCCAAAGAATATCCCTTTGAAGAAATCCAGGCCGCCTGTGATTACGTAGCGACAGGGCATGCTGACGGCAAGGTAATTATTAAATTGATAGATTAAGAACAAATATTTGCAGATTATAACGAACAGGTGTACTATTAAGATATTGGTACACCTGTTCGTTTTATTTTATTAGGAGGAAGATTTATGGCTAAGGAAAAAATTTATACTAAGACAGCGCTAAAAAGAGAATTTGGCTTGACTGACAAATGTTTGGCTTACTTGCCCCCGGCAGACAAAATTTGGTACGGGCGCTACAAGAGCCAGCGCTACCCAGCCTGGAGTGAGTCCTTAATTCAAAATTTTTTAGCGCAAGATGAAGTGCAACTCTTGTTGGTGATGGCAACTAAGCGGCGGGCTAAGCGCCAGCAGGCGGCTCAAAAAGCAGTTGCTACCAAAACTAACGCCTTATTAGCCGAACTAGCTGACATTAAGGTTCGAGTTGAGCGTTTGCCTAAGAAAAAATTAAAGCGCTTAACTCAAGCGAGTCTAGATGACTGGTACATGTACCGGGAACTTAACTACCATAGTTACGATGAATTTGCCTATCACGAAGCCACTGACTGGGATATCGTTAACTACATCCGCCATAACTTAACTAACTACGATGTTGAACTAACTAGGCTAGCTAACCGAGTGGGCCGCCAAGAAGGGTTTAAGTTAATTAGTCGCAAAATCTATGCCGAGATTTTAAAAGTCTACCCAGAGTATCGGACGACGATTGAAAAGCAGTTGCAAGAGCATTTGTCACGGTAAAGAATGACTAGGTAATTTTAGTTACTTTCTTTAATTTACTTACTTTTCGTTCTTTCATCATTTTATCTATTTTAAGGAAAGTTAAATTGCGTAATACCGGAATATAAAATTTTACGATTTGATACTTTCCTAATTAAATGCTATTATTTAAATAATTAGGAAAGTACGTTTATGATCCTTCAGAAACGTTGAAAGGACGGGGTTTTCGTGGTTTATAACTCACAACCACTTCGAAGTGAAGATCAAATTAATGACGTTTTGTTTTACTTGCGGCGGACTCGCTATCCCGAACGCGATACCTTTTTATTCTTGTTAGGAATTAATACCGGGTTACGCTGTTCGGACTTGCTCAATTTAAAGGTTGGAACTTTGCGTCACAGCAAGCGTCCAGAGATTGTTGAAATTAAGACTGGTAAAAAGAAGACCTTATTTTTAGATGCGATTTATCCTAAGGTTGAGCAGTATATTAAGGATAAAGCTGATGAAGATTGGGTTTTTCCTTCAAGTCAAAATCACGGGGCCAAGCCGGAAAGCGTCAATAATGTTTACAAGCTCTTTAAGCGCATTGATGCTAACTTAGGCAATATCGGCTTTACAACTCACAGCATGCGCCGGACTTTTGGTTTGTGGTATTATCGGAAGACGCATGATATTTTATACTTAATGCGCTTATTTAACCATTCGAGTGAAGAAATTACCAAGAGGTACATTGGAATTACGGACGAAGAATTAGGTGATTCTTTGCGCGAATTTAAGATTGGTTTTTAGTGCTGAGAGGCGCGTTTTAAGGTCGAGTTCGAATTACAGCTGAATAGTTGATGGTCAAAATGCTTTAAAATCAAAATTCAAAAAAGGTCTCTAAGTTAGCTCAAAGTTTAGTTGCTAACTTGAGATCTTTTTATTTGGATTCAAATTAAAGTTGTAATTGGGTGGCTGGGACAACAGAAAGTATCAAGTGAGTTGCAAAACAAAAAGTTTAGTCACCAAAGTATTTACTGATGAAAGTTTGCAAAAAGGCATGGGGGCAAGCCGGGGCGCTTTTTTGCTTTTAATCCTACTTTCGATAATGTATATTATGTAAACTAGGAAGATTAAAAAATAAGGGCAAGCCCCCTCTCTTTTTTAGCATCTAAAAAACCACTAATTACTAAAACTTAGCTAGTAATTAGTGGTTGTTAGCATTAATTTAGATAATTAGCGTAAGGAATCAGCTGCATAAATTGGGTGTGCATCAGTGAGTGCTTGCACTTGGTTTTTAACCGAAGATAACACTTGGTCATCAGTTGGATTTTCAAGTACTTGGATGATTAACTCAGCAACTTTAGCACAGTCAGCTTGATCAAAGCCACGACTAGTAATTGCTGGTGTGCCTAAGCGGATTCCGCTAGTCTTAAATGGACTCAAAGTTTCAAATGGAATCGAGTTTTTATTAACGGTAATATTAACTTCATCCAGTAACTTTTCAGCATCTTTACCAGTCAAGCCAAAGCCGCGAACATCGACTAGTAATAAGTGGTTATCGGAACCACCAGAAACTAACCGGGCTTTCTGGCTAGCCGCAAAAACTTGCGCCATCGCCTGGGTATTGGCAATGATATTTTGACCATAGGTCTTGAAATCAGCAGCTAAAGCCTCGCCAAAAGCTGCGGCTTTCCCGGCGATTACGTGTTCTAGCGGACCACCTTGGGTGCCAGGAAAGACGTTGCTGTTAATTTTTTTAGCCAGTTGCTCGTCATTGGTTAAAATCATACCGCCCCGGGGGCCACGTAAGGTTTTATGGGTGGTAGTAGTCGTAATATCAGCGTATGGAATTGGGCTTGGATGCAAACCAACGGCGACTAAACCAGCAATGTGGGCCATATCAACCATTAATTTAGCCCCGACTTGATCAGCAATGGCCCTAAACTTAGCAAAATCGATGGTCCGGGAGTATGCACTAGCACCGGCCACAATTAACTTAGGTTGGTGTTTTTCAGCTAGAGTTAAGATGGCATCATAATCTAGCATTTCCGTTTTAGGATCCACTCCATAGCTAACAAAGTTATAGGTTTTACCACTGAAGTTAACAGGCGAACCATGGGTTAAGTGCCCCCCTGCCGCTAAATCCATTCCCATAATGGTATCCCCTGCTTCAACTAAACTGAGGTAGGCGGCTGCGTTAGCTTGAGAACCGGAGTGAGGTTGCACATTAACATACTTGGCCCCAAATAATTTTTTAGCCCGGTTGATGGCCAAATTTTCTATAATATCAATGTATTGGCAGCCACCGTAATAACGCCGGCCTGGGTAACCTTCCGCGTACTTGTTAGTTAACACACTACCTTGGGCAGCTAAAACGTTTTTAGAAACAATATTTTCAGAAGCGATTAACTCAATGTTTCTAGCCTGGCGCTCTTCCTCTAATTTAATCGCATCAAATAATTCAACATCTAGGTCTTTAAAATCCATGCTAATGCCCCCTTCTTGTCTTTAAGTTAATTTTAGCATATCGGCTTTTATCATGGTATAATTAAAAAAATTAATTGAAAAGCGATTACTATGAAAATTGTAGTTTCTAGTGATAATCACTTAGACGTTAACCGGATATCACCAGCTGAAGCCCTAGCTTTTCAAGCCCAGTATCTTAATCAAATTAAGGCGGATTATTACTTGTTTGCGGGGGATATGTTTAATGATTTTCTTAAAACTAAATCCTACCTGGAAAAATTAAATGATTTAATTACTGGCCAGGTCTTTTTTATTGCGGGTAATCACGACATGCTAAAAAATGTTACTTTTTTCCAGTTAGAAAGCCCCCTTTCGCCCTGCTATTTACATAATCAAGCTTATGATTTCCCCAATTCCGCTTGGCGGTTGATTGCTAACAATGGTTGGTATGACTATAGTTTCAGTCCCCAATTAGATGTTGAAGAAGTAGCGCGCTGGAAAAAGGCCTACTGGGTGGACGCCGGTGTAAATCAACCTCTGAGTGACTTAGAGCGGATAAACCTAGTAATTACCCAGGTGCAAGAACAACTGACGGCGGCTAAAACGGCGGGCAAACGGGTAATCTTTTTGACTCACTTTGTGCCCCACCGCGATTTACTTTGGGCGCGGCCGGCACACTTTAGTAAGCCCCGGTACGAGCGGGTTTATGAGATGGTTAACGCCTTTTTGGGTAGTCAAAGGCTAGCTGATTTACTCGAGGCTTATCCCAATGTTTATTACACTTTTTATGGACACGTTCACGGCCGCCACCCTGCCCTAACCCACGGCCAGCTAACCTATTTCAACCAAGCGGTCGGGGTTAGAAGAAGACATGAGTGGCAAGCAGCTGACTTTGAAAACCAATGGTTGGCTAGCTTACAGAAAATTAAAATCAACTAGGCAGTTAGCAAATCTTGCTAACTGCCTAGCTTTTTAGATAATAATACCCTGACAATGGTCGAGTTCATGTTGAATAATCTGAGCTGGAAAATCACTGAAGGTCTGCCTTTGTTGTTTAAAATGCTCGTCTAAGTAAGTCACCTCAATACTGTGATAGCGTTTAGTTTTCCTGGTTCCTACCAGTGATAAGCAGCCTTCCTCAGTTTCATAGGGTTTGAATTTCTTATTAATCTTAGGGTTAATCATAACTAGATTAAAGATCCCTAGTGAAATGATAATGATATTTTTGTGAAAGCCAATCATATTGGCAGCCATCCCCACACAGTGCTCCTTATGGGCAAGCAAGGTATCCTTTAAATCCTGGACAATTTGGAGGTCGCCTGGGCCTGCGGGCACGCTTTTTTGCCGTAAAACTACTTCGTCTTTAATAATTTCTCTAATCATAATAGTTCCTTTCCAAGTAAAAAGGATGCCCAAAGACATCCCTAAGTACTTAATTCGCAGGTACAAAGTAGTTAATCACTTGTGCCTTGTCATTCCAAAAGCCGGTCTTAACCGTACCTAAAATTTTGTTAGTCGGTACGAAGCCGTAATAGCGGCTGTCGTTTGAAGCGGCCCGGTTATCACCTAAAACAAAGTATTTACCCTTGGGTACGGTAAATATTTGCCCGCTACCAAGAGTTACGCCCTTAGCTTCGTTAGCTTGAAGGGTTAGGGTACCAGCAATTTGTTGCTTTTTTGTGATGTAACTTTGTGATTGCCGGACGCCGTTAACGTAAAGTTTGCCGTCATTTTTGTATTCAATTTTATCCCCCGGAAGCCCGATAACCCTCTTAACGTATTTATCCTTAGGTTGCGCGTTGGCATCGACCCCGTAAGCATCAAAAACGATGACCGTGCCCCGCTTGATATTGCCCTGTTTGAACAAGGCAACCAGCTCATTGTTTTGTAAGTTAGGGTACATTGAGGTCCCATCGACCCTAACTAAAGAAAAGAAGTAGGTTTTAATCACTAAGGCAATTAATAACCCGAGAATAATCGGCCATAACCAGCCCATAATCTCCTTAAATTTTGACATATAAATTCCTCCACTATAATAAGTTTAGTAAATACTCGTGACTTTTAACCTGTTCACTAGCATCCAGCTGATTCTTTAGGTTAATTTCATAAATGCTAGTGGCAGCTGGGTTAAGCCTTGGTAGCACCCGGCGCCAATCAATTAACCCCTGCCCTAAGGTTAGACTATCGTGAGTTTGACCATACGAGTCCACTAGGTGATAATGAACAATTTGGTCTTTTAGTCTCGTCAATGAGGCTAGTAGTTTTTCGTTATTAGCTTTAACCTTGATAAAACAGTGCGAAGTATCAAAGGCTAGGCGGTAATTTTTAGCCAGAATTTCTTCGTCACTGTCCTGTTCTCCATAATAAAAGATAGGTGAGATGGAATTTTCAAACATGATGTGTACTTGGCCCAACTGTTTGAAGTAATCCAGGCGTTTAAAGGCCGCCGCTTGTGCTGCCTTTAGGTTAGGGTACATGGAGATAAAGGTCTGAGTCTGGCGTGAGTAAGACCCATGAACTAAGACTTGTAAATTATAATCAAAGGCTAACTGCAAGAGGTCGTTAGTTGACTTATCTATAAAATAATAAAGCTCACGACATTGTTCTTGTGGAGCAATCAGTTCGGTAAAGGTATCACGGTAGCGCATGGGATGGTGTAAAACAATCTGCTTGATACCCGCCGCCTTAACTTCTTCAATTGCTACTTGTAGCCGCTTTAAGCCGTCGTTAGTAAAATCACTTTCGGCGGTGAAAAATTCAAAGACCTCCGGTTTGTATTGCAGTCGATCTTTAACCTGGCGCAAGTCCGCACTAGCTTTAAGCCCCAAGGGAATTTGCATAACATAACCTCTTTTCAAAAAATAAAGGGTGCAACCGTAAGGTCCACCCTCTAAACTTATTAAGCTTTGTCAATATCGCGCATCCATGCTAAGGCAAGGGCTTTTTCACCAAGATGGGTACCGATAACAGGACCGAAGTAACTGATGTCAATTCGACAGTCAGGGTACTGGGCCTTTAACTTTGCTTGCCATTTTTCGGCCGCCGGTAAATCGTTAGCGTGAATGATAATAATTCTAACCGGGTAGTTGATGTGCGCCATTTCTTCGGCAAATAAATCTTCTACTCGCTTTAAGGCCCGTTTGGTAGAACGAACCTTTTCAAAGGCGACGATCTTATGACTATCATCGTCAAAGGTTAGAATGGGTTTGATTTTCAAGACGTTACCGATAAAGGCAGAAGCATTAGAAAGCCGGCCCCCTCTAACGAGGTTTTGTAAGTCATCCACGATGAAATACTCGTTAGTAGTAGCTCGTAAAGCGTCCAAACGACCTAAAATTTCATCTAAACTAGCACCTGCTTGGGCTAAGCGGGCAGCCTCGATGACTAGGTTTCCCATCAACATTACTGTGATTTGGGAATCGTAAGGAACTAACTTAATGTCTGTTAGTTCATCCGCAAGATTTACTAAAGTTTGGTGTAGTCCCGAAATTGTACTTGCTAAGTGAATACTAATTACGGTATCGTAACCTTCTTTACCTAAAGATTGATATAATTCAATTAATTCCCCAACGGCTGGCTGTGAAGTGCTAGGAAAAGTTTCAGAAGTACGTAATTTTTCATAGAACTCTGCGGTTGAAATATCTTCCCCCTCATTATATACCTGTCCATCAATAATAAAGGGAATAGGTACCACTTTGATGTTATATTTTTCTACGGTTTCCTGTGGAAGGTAGGCCGTACTGTCTGTAACAACAGCAATTTTCATTGTGCTTGCACCTACTTTATAAATTTTTCGCAAATTAATCATACCATACAAAACTAGCTGCTACTAGCTTTCATGGTAAAATTACCCAATTAGTTATAATTATGGACGAAAATAACCAAAAGTGCAAATTAAATTAAGGTTAAGGTCTGTCAATAATTTTTTGCGGTACTAAATTACCTACGCCAAACCTCAAAATGTTAAATGGCTAGTCAATATGATAAAATTGAAGCTGAACTTATTTTTAGATAGAAAGAATGTGAATGACCATGTCTTATGATGGCCTTTTTACACACGCAATGGTCCAAGAATTGCAAGCTAAGTTAGTTGAGGGCCGGGTGATGAAAATCTCCCAGCCCTATCCTAACGAAGTAATTTTAACAATTAGGTCGCAGCGGAAAAACTATCCCCTGCTCCTATCTGCTAACCCCAGTTATGCGCGGGCGCAAATAACTGCCATCCCCTATACGAACCCACCAGTACCAACGAACTTTACGATGATGTTGCGTAAATACCTAGAAGGGGCGCGGTTGGTGGCAATTGAACAACTAGAGTGCGACCGGGTGATTAATTTTGCCTTTAGCAACCGTAATGAGCTTGGTGACAAGCTCCCCCTCCTACTAAGTATTGAAATTATGGGCCGGCATAGTAACGTAATTTTGATCAACCAAGCCGAAAATAAGATTATTGATACGATTAAGCACGTCGGTTTAGATCAAAATCGCTACCGGACCTTACTACCAGGTTCAACTTACCGCCTGCCCCCTAAACAGGCTAAGCAAAACCCCCTAACGGCTAGTCCGGCTGACTTTGAGCAATTAGTAGCAGCTTACCCTAACCGTGAGGTTTTAGCCAAGGAATTACAGGCAAATTTCCAAGGCTTAGCCCTTGATTCAGCTCTTTATTTAGCCGATTATTTCCACCAAGCTGGGGTTAGTGCGGCTAGTTTGGCTGCTTTATGGGCCAAATTAGCTCAGCCTACTCCTAGTTTGCTAACGGAACCCAAACTAAACTTCAGTGCCTTTGATTACCCGTCAGCTACGGCTAGCACCCGCTTTGAAAGCCTAAGTGAATTATTAGATGAATTCTATGGGACTAAGGCAACGAGAGATCGGGTTAAGCAACAAGGTGCCCGGCTAATCCTAGTGGTCAAGAATAATTACAAGAAAAACAAGAAGAAACTAGGTAAGCTAAAGCGGGAATTAGCTGCTACCGAAAATGCGGACGACTACCGTCTAAAAGGAGAACTATTGACCACCTACTTGTATCAGGTTGAACCTAAGCAAAAAACGGTGACCTTACCTAATTATTATGCTAATGAACAGCCGGTAACTATTAGTTTAAAACCCCAACTTAGCCCCGCACAAAATGCCCAAAGTTATTTTAAACGCTATACCAAGCTAAAAAATGCGGTCGGCTACATTAACGAACAAATTAGTTTAACCGAGCAGGAGTTGGCCTACCTCGATAGTATCCAGGCCCAAATCGAATTAGCGGAACCTAAGGACTTGCCAGATATCGCCCTGGAATTGGAAAGCGGTGGTTACCTTAAAAAGCCTAAGCAAAAGGTCAAGCGTAAGCCAAAGTTAAGTCAGCCAGCTAAGTTTAAGGCTAGCGACGGCAGCGAAATTTTGGTAGGTAAAAATAACCTGCAAAATGACCGCCTCAGTCTAAAAACGGCTGCCAAAAATTATTGGTGGTTACATGTCAAAGATATTCCGGGCTCCCACGTAATCATCGCTAACCCTCATCCTAGTGAGGAAACCCTCTTAGAGGCGGCTAACCTAGCGGCCTACTATTCTAAGGCCCAAGGTTCCGCAAACGTAGCGGTTGACTACGTACAGGTAAAACACCTGCGTAAACCCAACGGAGCTAAGCCTGGGTTTGTGATTTACGAAGGCCAACAAACCTTGTTTGTCACTCCAGACAAGGAGTTAGTAACCCGCCTAAAAGCTGAATAAAAAAAGTCATGTACTCACACTAACGTGAATACATGACTTTTTTCTTACTCTTCCTTGGCTTCACTCAATGGTTGCCAAGTTAACGGTAGACCTTGACTATCGATATCTAGGATATATGCACCGTTTGAATAACGATCACCAAAGGAGTGTGCAGCGTAAGAAATGGTGATTTCTTCTTGATGGTCAGTGATGAGCTGCACCTTGTCTTCAGTAATTATTCGCGCTAACACAATCCGGTGAGGGTTGCGCTTTAATTCCCGCATGATTTGGACACCGCGCCGGGCCCGGGTAGTCTTAGCTACCTCAGAAACTTTCATCTTCTTAAAGGCCCCGCGATTCGTTACCAAAGCAACTGCTTGCTTCTCGTCTGTAAGCATAACGCTAGTTAAGTAATCATCCCTAAGATCCATGCACTTAACCCCGGCGGCCTTAGCACCATTGACAGGAACCTCGCTTAAATCATAACGTAGGCCATATGCCCCGTAGGTAACACAAAAGACCTCTTTATTAGCTAATTCAGCTTGGCTTCCATAAGCAATGAGGATTAATTCATCATCGGCTTGCTTTAGCTTCATGAAACTAGCAGCCCGTGATTTGTAGGTCCGGCCCGGTTTTAAGTCACTTAGTGGCGTTTGCTTGATAAAGCCATTCTTGGTTGCAAATACGAATAAGCCCTCAGTCTCTAACGTGTTAAAGATGTAAGCCTTCAAGACAATTTCATCAGGACCTAACCCGACTGTTTGTGACAGGTGTTCCCCGGTATCCTTCCACCGTTCTTCGCTGATTTCATGGACTGGTCGGTAAATTAAATGGCCCTTATTGGTGAAGATTAAAAGGTGGTCTAAGGTATTGGCTGTTTGTTGTAAAACAGGGTAGTCTTCGTCTTTCAAGCCATTTTCGCCATCCCCAGAAGCGTTAAACGACCGCAAGGAAGAACGCTTTACGTAGCCATCATGAGAAACAAGGACCATGACTTCTTCTTGGGCAACAGTCACCTCTGTATCGACTTGAATGGTTTCAATCTCAGCTTGAATCTCGGTCAAACGGGGACTAGCGTATTTCTTAGCCAGGGCGGTGAGTTCTTTTTTAATCACCTTATCTAGTTCCTTTTGACTAGCCAAGATTTTTTCGTAGCGCGCAATTTTTTGGGCTAAGTCTGCCGCTTCCTTTTCTAGCGCGGTTACATCGGTATTAGTTAAACGGTAGAGTTGCAGGGACACAATTGCTTCAGCTTGTGCTTCGCTAAAAGCAAAGTTAGCGATTAAGTTAGCCTTAGCATCCCCTTTATTCTTTGAAGCCCGGATGGTTTTAATAACTTGATCTAGGATGGATAAAGCCTTGATTAACCCAGCCACGATGTGTTGGCGTTTTTTGGCTTTGGCTAAATCGTATTGCGTCCGCTTGCTGGTTACCTCACGTTGGTGTTTAATATAAGCCTCTAAAATCGTCTTCAAACCGACGTGCTCAGGCCGCTTGTTATTGATAGCAACCATGTTAAAGTTATAGGAAATTTGTAAATCCGTATTCTTAAAGAGGTAGTTTAAAATCCCTTGGGCGTTAGCATTTTTCTTTAGCTCGACTACAATCCGTAAACCTTCTCGGTCACTTTCATCCCGAACTTCAGCCAGGCCCTCGACCTTTTTAAGTAGGCGTAATTCGTCAATACGCTTGACCAGTAAGGACTTGTTAACTTCGTAAGGAATCTCTGTGATAACAATTTGTTCCTTACCACCCCGGATGGCTTCAATCTCGGTTTTGGCCCGTAAAATAGAGCGCCCCCGGCCTGTTTGGTAAGCTTGCTTAATGCCGTCTAGCCCCTGTAAAATTCCCCCGGTTGGGAAGTCGGGCCCTTTAACAAACTGCATCAAGTCATCAAGGCTGGCTTGGGGATGTTCTAGGAGGTGGATGGTAGCTGCCACCGTCTCGCCTAGATTATGGGTTGGGATTTCGGTAGCGTACCCCGCCGAAATCCCGGTGGCACCGTTAACTAATAAGTTAGGAAAGCGGGCCGGTAAAACGGTCGGTTCGTACTCGGTATCATCGAAGTTTAAAACCATTTCAACGGTGTCTTTTTCAATATCCTTTAGCATCTCCCCGGCAATCTCGGCCAAGCGCGCTTCGGTATAACGCATCGCTGCCGGAGGATCGCCATCCATGGACCCATTATTTCCGTGCATTTCAATTAAGGGGTCACGCAATTTCCAGTTTTGACTAAGGCGGACCATCGCCTCGTAAATAGAACTATCACCGTGAGGGTGAAAATTCCCCATGACATTTCCGACCGCTTTAGCCGACTTGCGAAATGGTTTGTCAAAGGTATTTCCATCCTCATTCATGGCAAAGAGGATTCTTCTTTGCACGGGCTTTAAGCCATCGCGAATATCAGGTAAGGCCCGTTCCTGGATGATGTACTTAGAATAACGACCGAAACGTTCACCCATTACTGCTTCAAGCGAGAGTTCTTGAATATTATTGTGTGCCAAAAAATCACTTCCTTAATCATCTAGTCATCAAGTAAGCTAGCCTGCTTTAAATCCGCGGAACTGACACTACCATTTTCTTGGTGTGCTCCTTCTGCCGCGGCTGTATCTAAAAGGCTGCCGTCTTCTTCCAAGGTAAACTGAACATTTTTTTCAATCCACTTACGTCTAGGTTCAACCTTATCGCCCATCAAAGTCGTTACCCGTTTTTCCGCTAGGGCTTCATCGTCAATCTTAACCCTAACCAGGGTCCGGGTTTCAGGGTTCATAGTTGTTTCCCACAGTTGGTCGGCGTTCATTTCCCCTAGCCCCTTAAATCTTTGCAGGGTAGCGCCTTTGCCCAATTCTTTTTGAGCTAACTCTAACTCAGAGTCGGTCCAAGCATAACGAATCTGCGCCTTCTTTTTAACCTGTTTTTGTAATTTATACAAAGGTGGTAAGGCAATATAAATCCGGCCCGCATTAATCATTGGCCGCATATATTTATAAAAGAAAGTTAATAGTAACGTCTGAATGTGGGCCCCGTCGGTATCAGCATCCGTCATGATAATGACCTTATCGTAGTTAGCATCCTCCAACTTAAACTCGGGTCCAACCCCAGCCCCAATGGTATAAATCATTGTATTAATTTCTTCATTTTTGATAATGTCTTGTAACTTAGCCTTTTGGGTATTTAGCACTTTTCCCCGCAATGGTAAGATGGCTTGGAACTTGCGGTCACGCCCTTGTTTAGCAGAACCGCCGGCAGAATCACCTTCGACTAAGAAGAGCTCATTTTTCTTGGCATTCTTAGATTGTGCCGGGGTTAGCTTTCCTGATAAGTTCCGTTCGATTTTTCTTTTTTTCTTGCCAGAACGACTTTCATCCCGGGCTTTACGGGCCGCTTCCCGCGCTTCCCTTGCCTTTAGGGCCTTTCTAACTAACTCTTGTGCAAACTCACCGTTTTCCATTAAATAGTAGGTTAGTTGTTCGCTGACAATGCTATCTACAATCGTCCGCGCCTCAGGGCTACCGAGTTTTCCTTTGGTTTGGCCTTCAAATTGAAGTAACTCCTCAGGTACCCGGACGGAAACAACGGCTGCCAACCCTTCCCTAACGTCGCTACCTTCAAGGTTTTTATCCTTATCTTTTAGGAGGTTAACTTTACGGGCGTACTCATTAAAGGCCTTGGTCCAGGCTGACTTCATCCCCGCTTCATGAGTTCCCCCGTCTTTAGTCCGGACGTTATTAACAAAGGACATAATTGTTTCGGAGTAACCATCATTGTATTGACCAGCCACTTCGACTTCAATTCCATCCTTGCTACCTTCAAAGTACATTACCGCTCCAAGCGTATCCTTATCTTCGTTAAGGTAGCTAACAAATTCTTTAATTCCCTCTGCAAATAAGAAGGTATCACTTGTGTCAGTGCGTTCATCTGTTAGGGTAATCTTAACTCCTTTTAGGAGGAAGGCCGCTTCCCTCAAGCGTTCGGCTAGGGTCTCATAGTTAAACTTAGTTGTTGAAAAAATAGTAGCATCGGGAGTAAAGGTAACGGTGGTCCCACTTTGGCGCTTAGTCTTGCCTAACTTACGCAAAGTTCCGACCGGTTTACCCCCGTCAACAAAGTCTTCTTCGTATTCAATCCCATCACGGACAGTGTTAACTGTCAATTTAGACGACAAGGCGTTAACAACGGAAGCACCGACACCGTGAAGCCCACCGGATGTCTTGTAGTCGCCTTGACCGAATTTTCCCCCGGCGTGAAGGACCGTGAAGATGACTTCAACGGTTGGGATTCCTAATGAGTGCATTCCAACTGGCATCCCCCGGCCGTAATCAACAACGGTAATTGAATTATCTTTGTGAATAGTTACATCAATTTGTTTACCATAGCCAGATAAGGCTTCATCGACTGCATTATCTACAATTTCATAAACCAGGTGATGAAGGCCACGTGCATCCGTTGAACCAATATACATTCCCGGCCGCTTTCTAACGGCTTCAAGTCCTTTCAAAACCTGAATGGAATCGTCATCGTAGTTTGGTTTTTTTGCCATTAAATTTCCTCCTTTTTAGGATTCGTGCGCCTAAAAATGAGCGCAGTATCGTTTCTATGATAACTTAAATAAGTTCACTAAGTAAAGTTTTCTTTGATTCCAAATACTTATCTTAGCAAAATTCGAATATACGTTCAAGAATTATTATAATTTAATTTGTGGAGCCCCTATTAGCGTGCTACAATTAGTTGGTAAGTTTTTTTAAGGGGGACCTTTTTTGGATTCAAAAATTATCTTAATGTTGGTCATTGGCTACCTCTTGGGGTCAATTCCTTCTGGAGTTTGGATTGGCAAAATCTTTTATGGTAAAGATGTCCGTCAATTCGGAAGTGGTAATATGGGAACCACCAATACTTTTAGGGTTTTAGGTAAAAAGGCCGGGATTATTGTCTTATTGATGGACATGTTTAAGGGCACCTTAGCAGCCTGCCTGCCCGCCTTATTTCACTCAAACGCCAACGTCTTGTTAATTGGACTAGCCGCCATTATCGGCCATGTTTTCCCAATCTTTGCCGGCTTCAAAGGTGGTAAGGCTGTTGCTACTAGCGTGGGGGTCTTATTGATTTATAACCCTCTTTTCTTTGGAATTTCATGGGCAATCTTTTTGATTACCCTTTACCTGACCAGCATGGTCAGTGTTGCCAGCATGCTAGGTTTTACTTTAACTGCAATTATTTCACTCTTTTTTGGAGATTGGATTTTAATTATCGTTGCCTTTGCCCTCACCATCTTTGTATTTATTAGACACTGGGGCAACATCGAGCGGATTAAGAATGGAACGGAAAGTATGGTTCCCTTTGGACTTGGCTATAGCCGCCGGCAAAAACAAGTAAAATAATGACTAAAAAACAGTCCCTAAATTTAGGGACTGTTTTTTTAGCTCTATTACGCATTAAAAGACCGTAATTTCGTATTGATGATTAAAGCTAGCTGCTTTATCTAGGCGATTAATCGCATACTTTTGGGTAAAGTCGCCGTTACTGTCAGTAGTATCGGCCAACCCCCACCAAGGTTCTAGGCACACAAATTGACCTTCCTTAGGATAAGTGGACCAAATTCCCATGAACTTGGCGTCAGTGACACTCAAGCTCACACCATGACCGCTTGTCTTAGAAGTTAGGCTAACCTTGGCTGGCTTTTGTTCCAAATCATAGATTAACGCGTCATCCTTGAATAACTCCCGGCTAATTGTTGCTGTCGGTGCACTTAACCGGGCACTGTCAATATCAGTTAGGCCGTTAGTCAAAGGAATCTTAGGTAAGCGGTAGTCGGCACTAAAGGTTAGTTCATAGTCGCTAAAACTTTCCTTAGGTGTTAACGGGGTCTTAAAAGCAGGGTGGCCACCAATGCCAAAGTAAATTGGCTCTTGGCTTGGATTATCTACCCGGTAACCAACAACTAACCCACTAGCAGTTAATTCATAGCTTAGTTGTAAGCAAAAATCAAAGGGGTAAAGTTCTTTACTAGCTTCATCCGCTTTTAACTCTAAGACAACTTTGGTGGCCGTTTGTTCTCTGATTGCAAAATCCCGGTCCCGGGCAAAGCCGTGTTGGCCTAAATGGTAGGTTTTACCTGCAACTTGATACTGATCATCCTTAAGGCGGCCAACAATTGGAAACAAGACGGGGGCTTGCCGACCCCAATACTTGGCGTCACCGGCCCAAATATATTCCAAGCCGGTTTCCTTACTTCTTAAAGAAGCTAGTTCGGCCCCGTGTTCTTTGATAGTTGCAACTAAGTAATCATTTTCTAAAAAGACTGCCATATTATTACCCCTTTTCTTAAAGAATATAGCGACTTAAATCTTTGTCACCAGCAATTGAACCAATCTTATCAGTTACGTAAGCTTCCGTAATGGTAATTTCGCCCATTTGCATATCAGGCCCTTCGTAAAGCAGGTCTTCTAGTAATTTTTCTAGGATGGTGTGTAACCGCCGGGCCCCAATGTTTTCGGTTTCATGATTAACCTTGTAGGCAATTTCAGCAATCTTTTGAATAGCTTCCTTAGTAAAGGTTACTTGAATATTGTCTGTCCCAATTAAGGCCATATATTGCTTGATTAAAGCGTTGGTTGGTTCGGTTAAAATCCGGTAGAAATCTTCGGCCTTGAGTTCCTCTAATTCAACTCGAATTGGGAAGCGGCCTTGCAATTCGGCAATCAAGTCACTAGGTTTACTTTCGTGGAAAGCACCTGAGGCGATAAATAAGATGTGGTCGGTCTTTAATAACCCGTACTTAGTCTTAACTTGAGAGCCTTCAACGATTGGTAAAATGTCGCGTTGAACCCCTTCACGTGAAACTTCACCACTAGCTTGCTTTGACTTAGAGGTAATCTTGTCGATTTCGTCGATAAAGATAATCCCAGTATTTTCTGCCCGTTTAATGGCCCCATCGGCTAAGTCAGCGCTATTGACCAGTTTAGCTGACTCTTCTTTGATAAAGACTTCCCGGGCTTCCTTAACGGTCATGGTCCGCTTCACCATTTTCTTTGGCCTTAAGGCACCTAGGGTCTCATTTAAGTCAATCCCCATTGAGCCTAGCATATCATTTTGAGGACTGAAGGTTTGGTTAGCTTCTTCAACTTGGATGGTAACCTCGGTATTTTCCAGCAACCCACGTTTAAGTTGTTCACTGACGCTTAGGCGTTCATTTCTAATTGCATCCGTTACTTCTTCTTGTTCTTCAGGCGCTTGTGTCAAATAATCAGGTAACTTACCACTTTGTAAGTCCCGCATCATTTGCATTAAGTTAGGTTGTTGTTCTTTTTGTTCCTTCTTTTTAGCTGGAACTAAAACTTTGATTAGGCGCTTATCGGCCCGTTGAGCGGCTTGGCTCCTAACTTCTTTATAGAGTCTATCTTCTTCTTGTTTATAGGCAACTTCCACTAAATCACGGACCATTGATTCAACGTCTCTGCCGACATAACCAACTTCGGTAAACTTAGTGGCTTCAACCTTAATGAAGGGGGCGCCCACAATTTTAGCCAACCGGCGCGCAATTTCGGTTTTACCTACCCCAGTAGGACCAATCATTAAGACATTTTTGGGGGTAACTTCTTCTTGCATTGCAGGGTCTAACTGCATCCGGCGGTAACGATTTCGTAAGGCGACTGCAATCGCCTTTTTAGCCTTAGCTTGACCAACCACATATTGATCAAGTTCAGCTACAATTTGTTTAGGTGTTTTATCAGTTGCTTTCACAAAAAGGCCTCCTTTATAATTCTTCGGCAATAACATTGTGGTTGGTGAAGATGTCAATATCACCGGCAATGTTGATGGCGGCTTTGGCAATTTCAATGGCGGACATGTTGCTAGCGTGCTTGGTTAACGCCTTGGCAGCGGCTAAGGCGTAGTTACCACCGGAACCAATGGCTAAGACATTATCGTCTGGTTCAATGACTTCTCCGGAACCGGATACCAATAAAATGGTGTCCTTATCCATCACAATCAAAAGGGCCTCTAATTTTTGCAAAGCTTGGTCACTGCGCCATTCTTGCGCAAGTTCAACGGCGGCCCGTTGTAAGTTACCACTGTATTCATTTAATTTCTTTTCAAACCGTTCTTCCAGGTTAAAGGCATCAGCCACACTACCTGCAAATCCTACTACCACTTGGTCGTTATAGATTCGTCTAACCTTGTGGGCCGTATTTTTCATAATTACCTTTTCGCCCATTGTCACCTGACCATCACCGGCCATGGCACAGTGCCCGTTATGTCTAACGGCACAAATGGTTGTTGCGTGAAATGAAACTGTCATAAATTTCCTCCTCTAAGCTCGTGGGAAAAACTTGCGGTAGTCCCGTTGCAAGTGCTCCGGGGTCACGTGTGTGTAAATTTGAGTCGTAGATAAACTACTATGCCCCAATAACTCTTGCACCGCCCGTAAGTCGGCACCATTGCTCATTAAATGGGTAGCAAAGGTATGCCTTAATTCGTGGGGGTGAATCGTCGTTTCAAGCGAGCTTTTTTTAATAATGCTATTTAAAATATAGGTTATTCCGGCTGGTGTTAGCGGATCACCATAGTGATTTACAAAGACATAGGGATGGTCCTTATGATACTTGGCCATTATTGGGGTACGAGCGAGCTCAAAATAGCGCTCTAATGCCTGCTTACAGTAACGGCCAAAGGGAACGTAACGATCCTTTGACCCCTTACCGTGTAAAAGCATTGCCTCCATGGAAAAATCAATCGCATCCATGGTTAAACCGGTACATTCGCTCACCCGCATCCCGGTGGCATACAAGGTTTCAAGTAAGGCGTTGTCCCTGACTGTTAGTGGCTCATCTCCCTGGGTGGCTGCAAATAAGGCATTCATTTCCTGTTCGTAAAAGAAATGGGGCAGGCTTCTGGGTCGACGCTTAAGCTGAACGTAGGCAAAGGGGTTATTGCTAGCGTAATCATTTTTCATCAAAAAGCGGTAAAAGGTTCTCAAACTTGAAATTCGTCGTGAAATTGAGCTGGTTTTATAATTTTGTTCGTATAAATAGCTCATATAGGCATGGACGTCTAAGTTAGAGATAGTCGCAAATGATGCCGCCCCCCCACTTTCTTCTAAAAAGGTCACAAAATTTTGTAAATCCTTTTCGTAAGCTAGCGCCGTCTTAGCCGAATACTGGCGCTCGACTAAGAGATACTTCTTAAATTCTGCTAACCACTCTTTTTCCAAGTAAATCACCCCTTAAAACATATTTTCTTACATTGGTCAAAGATAGTCAAGCACCCACGCAAGACTTAAGTAAATGCTTACTAAATTAATCTACCTGCCAACGATAATAAGGACAGTGCATGGTTTGCGGTACAGCTTGCCAATTAACAGTATGCCCAGCTCCATGTGAACAAAAGACAGATTGCGGGGTGTTGTCCGCATCACTTTCTGGTTGGTAGTCACTTGCCGCTAATACTTCTGCTTGATTATGGCAAGGGTAATAGCCGACAAAACTCAGTTCAATCAGGCCTTCCCCGTGGCTAAGAGAACGTAAGCTGGTAGGATAGGAGCGCATAGTCGCTACCGGTGCCTTCCCAACTAAAATATTACCCTTACTCTTAGTCGAATCTAGCTTCCCAGCTAAGCGGCTAATATCGGTCATCACCTTTCCTATTAAATCCTGGTTGACCTCAATTACAAAATCATACCAAGGCTCAAGCAACTGGCAGTTACCGCGCCGTCTTAACTCCATTAGTCCCTGCCTTACTGCCCTACTAGTGGCTTCGCGAAAATCACCGCCCTCAGTATGCTTTAAGTGGGCCTTACCGCCGACTAGGGTTAGCTTAACATCGGTTAAAGCAGCCCCGATTAAAACGCCCTTGTGTTCTTTTTGCTTTAGAGCCGTCATAATCTGACTTTGATAATTACTTGCGAGTAGCTCTAAACTACAATCACTAGCAAAGCTAAGCCCTGCGTTAGGGTTTGGTTCTAAGTAAATGTGGGCCTCAGCATAGTGACGAAGGGGTTCGAAGTGCCCTACCCCTTCAACTGGGGCGGTAATTGTCTCTTGATAGAGGATGGAACCTTGATCAAAGCCCACTTCTAGGTTGAAACGCTCTTTTAGTAAGGCCTGTAAAACCTCAAGTTGGATTTCGCCCATCACTTGCACAGCCAGTCGTTGCAACTGGCTAGACCAGCTGACTTGAATTTGGGGATGCTCGTCTTCTAGCAGCTTAAGAGCTGGCAATACCTCGTGAATATCATGCCCCTTTAAGTCAACTTGGTAGCTCAAAACCGGCTTCATTACGGGCTGGGTGTTCTCAATTCTTAATGCCTGACCAGGATAGGTCTTAGTTAACCCGGTTAACGCAGCGACTTGCCCGGTGGTTAATTTGGGGCGCAGTTCAAACTTGGCCCCATCATAGACCCGAATTTGATTGAGCTTTTCGCCAAATAAAACATCTTTGGGTTGAAGGCTGCCGCCATACATGCGGACCCAAGTCAAACGTTGGCCTTGGGTATCATGGCTTATCTTAAAAACCCGTAAACTTAGGTCGCTTTGGGCTTGGTTGACCTTTGTCCACTGGTCTAGGCCGGCTAAGAAGTCTTTGATACCTCTTAGTTTGAGGGCGGCTCCAAAGTAAACTGGGAAAACCTGCCGCTTGGCAATTAAATCAAGAATTTGGCTGTCTGATACAGTTCCCGTTTCTAAAAACTGGCTCAAAGTTGCCTCATCTTGAAGGGCAATTTCTTCTAAATCTGGCTGCGAAAAAGCAAGGCATCCTTCCGCTAACTCCGCTTTGAGCCTAGCCAAAATGCTAGCCTGGCTCTCAGTGCTTGCATCAATCTTATTGACGAAAATAAAGGTGGGGACCTGGTAGTGGGCTAATAATTTCCACAGGGTCTTCGTTTGTTGCGAAAGTTTGTCCGGAGCAGCAATAACCATAATGGCGTAGTCTAAAACGGCTAGCACAGCTTCTGTTTCCTCGATAAAATCAAGGTGACCAGGAGTATCTAATAAGTTTAAGCTGGTATTGCCAGTCGTAAGTTTAGTCTGGTGCGAAAAAATCGTAATCCCCCGCTGTTTTTCCAAACTAGCTGTGTCAAGGTGGGCGTCCCCCTTATCAACTCGGCCTAAATTTCTAAGTGCCCCGGTTTCATAAAGTAGCGCTTCTGATAAGGTCGTTTTACCCGCATCAACGTTGGCGATAATGCCGGTGACAATTTCTTTCACGTTTTTCACCTCATTTTAAAATTAAAACCGAGTACTAGGCAAACTCCCTCAATACTCGGTTAGTAATAAATCTATAGTGTCTTTTCTGCCTTAAAAGCATCTAAGACTGTCAAAGCTCTTTGCGAGAGCTGTAAATTCCGTTCGCGCTTGTCCCTAATCTTTTGCTTGAGCCGGGGTACAATCCCAAAGTTAGCATTAATTGGTTGGAAGTTCTTCTTGCTTGCATGGGTAATATAGTGAGCCATAGCCCCCATCATGGTTTCCGTTGGGAAAACGACTGGCTCTTGGCCTAAAGCAAGCCTTGCCGCATTAATTCCGGCATAAAGCCCACTAGCAGCACTTTCTACGTAACCTTCCACCCCGGTCATCTGCCCAGCAAAGAAGAGGTCGGACCGTGCCTTGGTTTGGTAGGTTGCCGTCATCATTTCAGGCGACCGTAAGTAAGTATTACGGTGCATTACCCCGTAGCGCACAAAGCGGGCATTTTCTAAACCAGGAATCATCGAGAAGACCCGTTTTTGTTCTCCCCACTTGAGGTGGGTTTGGAACCCAACGATGTTATACAAGTCCCCTACGGCGTTATCTTGACGTAGTTGGACTACCGCAAATGGTTCTTTGCCTGTCTTAGGATCTTCCAAGCCGACTGGTTTTAGTGGCCCAAAGAGCATGGTCTTTGCCCCCCGACTAGCCATTTCTTCAATCGGCATGCAACCTTCGAAGAATTTTTCGTCTTCAAAATCGTGTAACTCGGCCATTTCAGCGTTAACTAACTCCTTATGAAAGGCATTGAATTCTGCTTCTGTCATCGGGCAGTTAAGGTAAGCAGCTTCACCCTTATCATAACGTGACTTAAGGTAAACTTTATCCATGTCTAACGAGTCCTTAGCAACAATAGGGGCAGCCGCATCATAGAAATACAAGCCGTCATCACCAGTAAACTTAACGATTTCCTTTGCTAAAAGGTCGGATGTCAACGGACCTGTCGCAACTACAGTTAAGCCACTAGGGATGCTAGTCACTTCTTCAGTAATTACTTCAACGTTGGAGTGGTTCTTAACTGCCGCGGTAATTGCCTTGGAAAAGGAATCACGATCAACGGCCAACGCTCCCCCAGCGGGGACGTTATGCTTGTCAGCAGCTTGCATTACAACCGAATTTAACTGCCGCATCTCTTCTTTTAATAAACCGACCCCATTGGTTAATTGATTTGCCCGTAAGGAGTTGGTACACACTAACTCCGCAAAATTCTCAGTATGGTGGGCTGGCGTTTGCTTAACTGGGCGCATTTCGTAAAGACGAACCTTTACACCCCGATTTGCAATTTGCCACGCGGCCTCACTACCGGCTAACCCGGCTCCGATAACATTAACAGTCGCTACCATAAAAATTTCTCCATTCTATTTTTGAATTGCTTCTTCGTAGTCACAGTTACTACATTTAACTTGCATCCCCTGCTTAGTTTTCTTACTAATTAGGTAATGTTGACACTTAGGACAGTCGCGGCCAACCGGCTTATCCCAGGAAACAAAGTCACAGTCTGGGTAACGGGAACAGCCATAAAAAGTCCGGTTTTTCTTTGATTTTCGTTCGACCACCTGTCCTTCTTTACATTGCGGACAAGTCACCCCAATTTCCTTGATGATGGCTTTAGTATTCCGGCAATCAGGGAAACGACTGCAGGCATAGAATTTACCAAAGCGGCCTAACTTAATAACCATTGGGGCCCCACAGATTTCACAGTCAATTCCGGCGGGTTCGTCTTTAATTTTAACCTTAGCCAACTTTTCGTCAGCAGCACTGACTTCCTTAGCGAACGGCTGGTAGAATTCATCAATGACTTTGACCCACTGCCGCTTTCCTTCTTCAACGCTATCTAGGTCGTTTTCTAGCTCCGCCGTAAACCCAACGTTTAAAATATCTGGGAAGCACTCTTCCATAATATGGTTGACAATTTCCCCTAGTTCCGTTGGTTCAAACTTACGGGCCACCAATTTAACGTAATAGCGCTTTTGAATGACGCTTAAAGTTGGGGCGTAAGTTGAAGGCCGGCCCACCCCATTTTCTTCCAAGGTCCGGATTAAACTAGCTTCCGTATACTGGGCAGGTGGGAGGGTAAAGTGTTGGTTAGGTTGGTTAGCAACTAGTGTGACCTGATCACCCTCTGCTAAAGCGGGTAAGAGGTTATCCTTGCGTTTAGACTCTTGGTAAACCTTGGTAAAACCAGGAAACTTCATCTGCGAACCATTAGCCCGGTAAGTCCGGCCATTTTGTTCAATATCGACGCGGACAGTATCGATTACTGCCGGAGTCATTAGGGAAGCCACAAACCGTGACCAAATCAAACTGTAAAGTTTTAACTGGTCCTTAGTTAAATAAGGTTCTAATTCTGCCGGCGTTCTTAGTACAGATGTTGGCCGAATCGCTTCGTGGGCATCCTGGGCTCCTTCGCTGAGTTTAACCGCTTGGGGTTTTAAGGCTGCGTACTCCTCACCATAAGTATCGTGAATGAAGCTAGCCGCTTGGTGCTTAGCTTGGTCGGAAATACGGGTTGAGTCCGTCCGCATATAAGTGATTAACCCAACGGCGCCCCCCTTGCCTAGACTAATTCCTTCGTAGAGTTGTTGAGCTAACATCATAGTCTTAGAGGTCTTAAATTTCAAGACGTTATTGGCAGTTTGTTGCATCGTTGACGTCGTAAAGGGCTGGTTGGGTTTACGTAGCCGTTCGCTCTTTTTAACCGCCGTTACGGTAAATGGTTGGTTTTTATCAAGTGGTGCGAGGATTTCTTTTACGTCGTCGTTATTTCCTAACTCTTTTTT
This sequence comes from Ligilactobacillus agilis, assembly GCF_025311475.1. Taxonomy (NCBI): domain Bacteria; kingdom Bacillati; phylum Bacillota; class Bacilli; order Lactobacillales; family Lactobacillaceae; genus Ligilactobacillus; species Ligilactobacillus agilis. The sequence continues at coordinate 1,091,298 of NZ_CP104397.1, forward strand.
CTTCCCCGCTAACCCATAAAAACTAGCCGCAAATTGCTTCTTATCCTTACTAAATTCGGCGTCAATCGTCCAATACTCTTCCGGTTTAAAGTTCTTGATTTCTTCTTGGCGTTTAATAATCAAATTAAGCGCAATTGACTGAACCCGGCCAGCGGATAAGCCCTTTTTAACCTTAGACCATAGCAAAGGGCTGATTGAATAACCGACTAACCGGTCTAAGACCCGCCGTGCTTGTTGGGCATCAACCTTATCCATATCGATTGCCCGCGGAGTTTTAAAGGCATTTTTGACCGTCTCCTTCGTAATTTCATTAAAGGCAACCCGATTCTTGTCCTGAGGATCTAGGTCCAGTAAGTGGGATAAATGCCAAGCAATCGCTTCTCCTTCCCGGTCCGGGTCAGATGCTAAGTAGACATGAGCTGCTTTTTTAGCTTCCTTGCGTAATTCCTTGATAACCGGGCCCTTACCCCGAATGGAAATATAATGGGGTTCGTAGTTATTTTCAATGTCAATCCCCATCGTACTCTTAGGTAAATCCCGAATATGACCGACACTGGCCATCACCTTATAACGTGAACCAAGGTACTTGCCAATCGTTTTAGCTTTAGATGGTGATTCCACAATCACTAAATTTTTCTTTACTTTACGTTTACTTGTTTTCTTCTTTGTTTTTGTCGCTTTAGTAGCACTTTGAGTAGGCATTCAGCCAACCCCTCCTTCGTAAGTAAGACTTCTTACTCAAAAATCCATTTTATCGTATTGCATAAGAATGCTCTTTGTCAAGTCAGACTACTTTTCGTTTGGGGAAATTTAATACTTTCAACTATCTGAAAATCAAAATGAAAGCTTTTCAAGACTGGTTTTTTTACTCAAGCTTAGCTAACTAAAAATTTTTTCTACTATTATATTAATTGATTAGCAAATTCGGCAAGAATATCGTCAGGCTGACTGACTAACTTAGCTCCCGCCGCAATTAGTTCGTTACACCCACAGCTAATGTCGCTTGTAATCTTTCCCGGCACGGCGAGGACATTGCGGTTATTTTGTAAGGCTAGGTTGGCCGTAATTAAACTCCCACTATGATGCCGGGCCTCTACGACCAAGATGCTGTCACATAACCCCGCAATGATCCGGTTGCGTTCAGGAAAATGATGGCGCAGTGGTGGGGCGCCAAGGGGGTATTCACTTAATAAGAGCCCCGTTTTGGCAACCTTAGTTTGCAAATTACGATTTTGCCTAGGGTAAGCACTATCTAGCCCCGTACCAATTACACCAATGGTAGCTTGATTAGCAGCTAAGGTTAGTTGGTGACACAAGGCATCCACCCCCTTAGCCAGGCCACTGATAGTAACAATTCCCTTATCCAAGACAGGTTTTAAGAGCTTCGTTAATGCTTCTAGTGCGTATGCATCTGCTTGCCTAGCACCAACAATTGCCAAGCAAGGTTTTTTTAATAAGGCGAGCTTACCTTGATAAAATAAGACGGTTGGGGGGCGAAAACTCTCCCTTAACTTAAGGGGATAGTCTTCGTCGAGGATGGTTACAACCTGACAGACCTGTAAGTTAGCCCGTAATTGCTCAACTAACTCTGCGCACTCTAGCTGTGCTATCAGCTTGTGACTTTTTGCGGGTGTAAGCTTCAAGACTTGAGTTAACTCATTTTTAGTCGGCAGCCGCTGATAGATACGTAAGAAGGCGGCAACCCGCAACTCGTTGGCATTGCCAATCCCTTCACACAGATGGAGTAGCATTAAAAATGTTCGTAAGTCCATAAAAAAACCTCCTAATTTTTGCTGTCCCTATATTAAGATACGCAAAAATAGGAGGAATTAATTTATTTTTGTAAGGCTTTTTTTACTGGTTCAAAACTATGGCGGTGAATGGGGCTAGGACCTAACTTGGCCAGGCCAGCTAAATGCTGTTTTGTTCCGTAACCATCGTTTTGGACAAAACCATAGCCAGGATAAACCCGCTCATAAAATTGCATTAGGTGGTCACGGTAAACCTTAGCTACGATACTAGCAGCGGCCACCGAAGCGGATTTAGCATCAGCCTTGATTAACTTTAACTGGGGGATGGTACTATCAATCGTCATTGCGTCAATAATTAGCTGTTGGGGTTGAATTTGTAAGTTAGCCACCGCTTCCTTCATAGCCAAACGACTGGCTTGGTAAATGTTAACTTCATCAATTACCTTATTAGAAGCCACCCCTATTCCCACTGCTAGGGCTTGCTCAAGAATTTTACCATAAAGTTCTTCCCGCTTTTTAGGACTCAGTTGCTTAGAATCGTTAACTTCGCTTAAGGCAAAATCAGTTGGTAAGATTACGGCCGCTGAGACTACCGGACCTGCTAATGGGCCCCGGCCAACTTCATCAATCCCAGCAATGTAAGCGATACCTTGTCTCCAAAAAGAGCGTTCGATTTCCAACCGTTTTTCAAATTCAAGTTGCTTTTGCGCTAGGCGGGCTTGCTTCTTATCGTAGCTGTTGACCGCACTAATAACCCCTTTACGCTCATCTTGACGAAAGCTAGCTAGCTCAGCTGCGGTTAAATCCGCACTTGCTAGGCGGTCCTTAATTGCTTTAATGGTTAGTTTTTCAGTCATTTTTAACCTCCGCGGCACTAACCGGAACAAAATCAAGCGTATATCTTCCCAGCTTGCCCCGCCTAATTTCAAAAATCAACCGTTCGCTAGCACGGTCGTAGTCATCCTTAAAGCCCATCTTCCGTGTCAGCTCCAAAAGCAATTCAACTGTGGTATCGTCTAAGTTAGCTTGCGTTAACTTGTAACGCTCCATCAAGGCTTGGGGGTTAGTATCATTAAAATGTTCCAAAGCATATAAGGCCACGTCATCTTTATTATAAAGGGTGTCCTTAATTGCCCCCGTTAAAGCTAATTTTTTACCAACCAGTGGGTCTTCAAATTTAGGCCATAAAATCCCTGGGGTGTCCAGTAATTGCAGGCTGCTTCCGGCCTTTAGCCACTGTTGCGACTTGGTTACCCCTGGTTTATTACCAACTTGAGCCACGTTTTTCTTTACTAAGTGGTTTAACAGGGTTGATTTACCAACATTAGGGATGCCAATGCACATTACCCGGATTCGTTGGTTCATAATCCCCTTAGCTTCCTTGGCCGCTAATTTATCCGCTAAAACCTCCTTAATCTTTTTTTCAATAACTTTCAAGCTACCCTGGGTGCTATTTACAGCAACCGCGGGCTGCCCCATTTCTTCGTAATACTTAAGCCAGCCAGTAGTTTGCTTAGGGTCGGCTAAATCCATTTTAGTTAACACTAAAATACTAGGTTTATTAGCCAACAATTCCTTTAATTGGGGGTTACGCGAGGATTCCGGTAAACGTGCATCCACCAACTCAAGGACGATATCAACTAATTTCAAATTTTCTTTAACTTGTCTGAGGGCCTTAGCCATGTGCCCTGGGAACCATTGGATTGTTGTCATGAAAAAACAGTCCTTTCTGAAATAAAATTTCCAATCTCTTTCATTTTAGACCATTTTTAACGTGAGGTAAATGTAAACAAGCCCCAGTTAAAGTATTTCGGCTTTAACTGGGGCCCGCGGAGGGTCAGATTTAATTTTTGGTCTAAGCTACAGTCATGGTACGTTCGTAAGCTTCAAGTGCTTCTTGTTTGTCCAAATAAAAACATCACCGTCAATTACGCCATAAAACGTAACCAACGATGATGTTACTTTAGTTGTTTTTTTATTCACCCAGTGCCTTAAGGCCGGCTTCATAGGCATTATCATGTTCAGTAACTTTCGTAGCAACTTGGGTTTCAAGCTTGACTACCGTTTGCTTATCAGCTTGACCACTAGTAGCCAACCCATTAGCACTTTGGAAGTTAGTAACTGCTTCCTTGGTATCTGCTCCGTAGTAACCATTAGCTTGGCCCTTGAAGTAACCTAGATAAGCCAGCATTTTTTGCAGGCTCTTAATTTGGTTAGAAACCTGGCCTTCTTGGTAGGTTTTCTTAGTATTGATGGCGGCTAGACTTGCAACTGCCGGGTAATCAGCCTTAATCGTTGGCTTAATGCCAGTCTTATTGATCCACTTACCATTGGCAGTAAGCCACTTATCAATCGTTAATTTAAGTTCCGTTCCATCCTTAAATTCTTGGGTGGTTTGCACAGTTCCCTTACCGTAAGTGGTTGTTCCCACTAATTTAATATTAGCTGATTCATTCAAAGCGGAAGCGAAGATTTCTGAAGCGGAAGCAGACCCGCCGTTAACTAAGACCACAGTCGGTTCAGTAATCTTAAAGCCCTTGCTATAGTCTTTGCTGGACTTATAAACTTCAACCTGACCATCGCGCCCTTGAACCTGCATAATATTTTTCCCGTTTTTAACAAACATAGATGCCATTTGTAAGGCCGTTGTCATTAACCCACCTGGGTTATCGCGCACATCGATGATAAATGACTTGGCCCCTTTTTGGCGCAACCGCTTGACTTCTTGCTTAAATTCTTTAGCAGTGTTGGTTGAGAAAGTTGTCACCCGTAGATACCCCACGGTCTTATCCTTAGCATCAAGGTTACCATAAACTGTTGCAACAGGGATGCTTGCCCGCTTAACCGTCTTAGTAAAACTAGTTTGGCCGCGTTTAACGGTTAGGGTAACACTTGTCCCCTTCTTTCCCCGAATCTTGGCAATAACCTTTTCTAGTGCTAAGCCCTTGATGGATTTACCATCGATTGCGGTAATAACGTCTTTAGCCTTTAAACCTGCCTTAGCTGCCGGGGTCTTACTGATTGGCGCGATAACCTTGATATAGTCACCATCCTTTTGTACCTCGATTCCAATTCCAACAAAACTACCAGAAATGGTGTTATTCAAACTATTAGCTTCGGATTTGGTCATGTACTCAGAGAACGGATCATTTAAGGCTTTAAGCATCCCGTCAATCGCTCCCTTTTCTAACTTAGTAGCATCAACTTTACGATAGTAGTTGTAATACAGGGTTTGATAAACAGCTTGGATTTTCGCCATCGAGGTGTTGACCGTTTGCGCATCCCTAACGGTTCTATACATGAAGGCATAGGTTCCCCCAGCCCCGATTAACAAACTAATAACGCCCGTTAAAATTAAAGTCCACAGACTAACTTTTTTTGCTTGCTTTTTAGGTTTACTTTCTTTTGCCACCTAAAATTCCTTCTTTCTTAGGCCATTTTTTCTAAATAAGCTTCCCAAGCCTGATCAAAAATTGTCATACTAGGAAGGTAAGAGCCATTTAATTCTAAGTATTGTGAGACCTCGTCATAATCGCTAGCTTGCTTAGGAAAAGCTTGGTCATAAAAGGCATTATTGGCAAACTGAGCGAGCTCGTCTTGACTATTGGGATTTCTTAAGGTCATCAAATAGCGGTAAAAGCTTTGGCGCACAAACATCATCCTCTCTTATTTTAATGGCAAGGCAACGTTAAACAAGAATTCGTTTTGCTTCAAGTCAAATTTTTGCCCGTTAACCTTGATTCCCTGCTTGGCCGAAACCTGGGCAAGATTTAAGATAATTCTACTCTTTTTATAATCAATCGTCGCAAATTTACCTAAATCATAATTATTTTTTACATACCGTAAGACAAAGTTAGCAGGGACATTCAAAGAACCCACACTGACGGACTTAGCATCTAAAACAATGTTGCCCTTCGCATCTAAACTAGGTTTAGCGTACAAGGTGAAGGACACGTTGCTGCCTAAGACCTTAGTCGTTCCCATCAAAATCGCTGACTTATCTAAAATAAAGCGATATTTAATCTTGCTTTTCTTTTGACTTTTACGCAAGTAGTAATTAATCATTGCGCTTAGCTGTTGTTTATTCATAGACACATCTAAGTCAACGTTCTTATCTACTTTCTTAGTTTGTTGGCTAATCCGGGTTTGGTCAACGCTCGGAGTAGTCAGCTTGTGTCCGATAAATAGAACCGTCGCAATTACTAGGGCTAGTAAAATTGCAAAGGCCCACTTCCAGTAGTTGATTTGCTTAGCCTGCGCTCTTTTTTCAGCCACCTTATTTGTCCTCCTTTAACCACTTATCTTTATGTGCCATCATTACTTGGTATAACTCTTTAGTCATATAGCGATACCCCTTATCATTAGGATGGAAATGGTCGGCATCAGACAGGTAGTTATTTTTTTCTTTTTGGTCACTTAAAATATCCTCTAACTTAGTAGACGAAACCGAACTTAAGTTAAGCTTGCTTTCTTTAATCAGCTGCTTTTTATTTTGACCTAAGTATTGTCCCTCTGATAACTGCTGGTTTACATCCACAAAGTAAGTATTCCCATCTCGCTTAGCCACTTGCTTTGCCAAGCCATTCCACTGGTTTGTGTATTTTTGCAAGTCGGTTAAGGTTGGAAAGTAAACGTAAAACGGATTATAGATACTAATCAAAAAGATAGGCGCATCTTCATTATAGTGTCTAATCGTTTTAAATAAGGAGGTGAGTTTTAAGCGGTAGTCCTCCTTAGCCTTAGGCATCGCTCCCGCTAACTTATTGTTAGCCAGTAATAGGAAGTTGTCCTGTAAAACTTTCATCATATCGTTACCGCCAACGGTTAGGGTGATGACATCCGCCTGCTTCAATTCAGCTTGCATCTGCTTTGACTTTTCTAGGCGCGCTTGAATTTGGTCACTCCTGTCGCCGGTTTTACCGTAGTTATGGCTAGTCACCTTGACTTGGTTTTGGTGTTCAAGCTTTTGCTTAACCAAGTAAACATAGCCACCACGGTTACTCGTATCGCCAACGCCATGGGTTAAAGAATCCCCCAGCGCATACAGTGAAATGTTAGAAACTTTCTTAGCTTTAACCTGGGCTTGCTTCTTACTTACAGTCGGGCTGACTTCTTGATGAGTCTTGCTACTGGTTAGCCTCATAATAGAAAAAAATGCCCCAACCAATACTAGCACAACGCCTAAGAAGATTAGTCCTTCTTTTACTTTCGACATACATATTCCCTCTCATGAATTTACTAGGTTAGTTCCCTTTATTTTAACGCATCGACGTAAAAATGCCTAGTTTATCAATTGGCGAACTTACGTTTTTATAATACAACTTTAAGGATGAAAAGACCAATATTTTGTCCTAACAAAAAGTGATTACCGGAAATTACCGATAATCACTAAAATTTTTGGTGCATATTATCCTTTTAAATTAATTTTCTTTACGCTTATAAACCCGGAATTCGTAAGGATATTTATTTCTTTCATCAACTTGACCAGGGGTTACCGAGATTAAGTCAAATTTTTGGTAATCTATCTCAGGGAAGGTAACGTCCCCAGCAAACACGGCGTCAATCTTAGTTTGATATAAAATATCTACCTGGTCTTTTAATAACTCAAAGAGACTAGCCCCGCCAATCACAAAGACTTCCTCAGCTTGATGTTTTGTTAGCCAAGTTAACATTTCTTCGACTGAGTTAAATACAGTTAGGTTTTCAGTCGTTGCTGCTTGCTTTTTGAGGGCGGCACTGCGAGTTAAAACTAAGTGCAAGCGATGAGGTAATAACCCCGGGAAACTGTCAAAGGTCTTGCGGCCCATTAACATGGGGTGGCCCATAGTTTGTTTTTTAAAGTAAGCCAAATCGGCAGGTAAATTCCAAGGGAGTTTACCCTCGTTACCAATATGCCCCACTTGATCTTCTGCCCAAATGTACGCTAACATCTAACTCCTCCTAACTAAACAGCCACAGGCGCTTTGATAGCCGGACCGCTTTGGTAATCTAACACTTTAATGTCACTCATTTCAAAGTCCATAATGTCTTTTTTAGCCGGATTTAGCCATAGGCTCGGCGCATCAAATGGGGTCCGTTTTAGTTGCTCTTCGACCTGGTTAAAGTGGTTCTTATAGATATGAGCATCACCTAAGGTATGAACGAATTCGCCAACTTCTAATCCGGTTTGGCGGGCAATTAGGCTCGTTAACAAGGCATAACTAGCAATGTTAAACGGCACCCCTAAAAAGACATCCCCGCTTCGTTGGTAAAGCTGACAACTTAGCTTATTGTCAGTAACATAAAATTGGAAGAGGGTGTGGCAAGGTGGTAGCGCACTAGTTGGGACGTCCTCTGGATTCCAAGCGGAGACAATTAACCGTCTAGAATCTGGGGTTTTCTGAATGGCTTCGATTACGTTCTGGATTTGGTCGATGGTTTCGCCCTGGCGGGGTTGCCAGTGACGCCACTGGGCTCCGTAAACGTCGCCTAAATTACCAAACTTAGCGGCAAACTCGTCATCATTGACAATCCGGGCGCAGAAAGCTTGTTTTTGCGCCTGGTAGACCTCATTAAAAGCAGGATCTGCTTGAGCTCTGAGGCCAAAATCTGTCATATCCGGCCCCTGGTAGTCGCTACTTTGAACCCAGTTTTTAAAGGCCCATTCGTCCCAAATATGGTTTTTATGTTTTAGGAGGTATTGGATGTTAGTGTCTCCTCTCAAAAACCACAGTAATTCACTCTTGATCAAACCAAAAGGTACCCTTTTGGTGGTTAGTAAGGGAAAACCCTGACTTAAATCAAAGCGCATTTGGTAGCCAAAGAGACTCTTAGTCCCTGTTCCAGTGCGGTCAGTTTTTTCGTGCCCTTTTTCTAAGATATCACGAATTAATTGCAAGTAAGGTTGCTCTACAACAGTCATTTTTTAGTCCTTTCTAGTCAACGTACTGGCTAAGTTCATCCCAACGGTCCATCTTGCTTAAAATTTCTTCATCAAGCTGGTCGATTTGGCCTTGGAGCTCCCCTAACCGTCCATAATCGGTTCCGGGTACCTGCCCCATTTCGGCTTCTAATTGAGCCTTTTTAGACTCTAGTTTATCGATTTGCTCTTCTAGTTGGTCATATTCCATTTGTTCTGCGTAGGTCAACTTAGTTTTGACCTTGCTTTGGTTGGCACTAGGAGCCTTGGTGGGCGCGGTCTTAGCCTTTTTCTTTTGGGCCTGACTTTGCTTCTCATTTGTTTGCGCTAGGTAATCAGTAAACCGGCCCCGGTAGTGGTCGATTTTAGCAGCCCCTTCAAAGATTAACAGCCGGTCAGCTACCTTGTCTAAGAAGTAACGGTCGTGGGAAACAGTAATTACGGTCCCGTTGAATTTATCTAGGTAGTCTTCTAAGACTGTCAAGGTACCAATATCTAAATCATTGGTTGGTTCATCCAATAGTAAAACGTTAGGTTGTTCCATTAAAAGTTTAAGTAGGTACAACCGACGCTTTTCTCCCCCAGACAACTTCCTAATTAAAGTCCCGTGCATAAACCGAGGGAAGAGAAATTGCTCTAGGAGGCTCGTTGTTGAGATTCGTTCGCCATCCTTATTAACGACGCTTTGGCCCACTTCATTTAAGTAGTTAATGACCCGCTTATCATCTGGAATATCCTCAGTTTGTTGGCGGTAGTAAGCCATTTTCACGGTTTCACCCTGGATTACCTGGCCAGAATCAAGGGGTAAATCACCGGCTAAGGCGTTTAGAAAACTTGACTTACCAGCGCCATTGACCCCAGTAATCCCGATTCTTTGCCCGGCTTGAATTAAAAGGTTAAAGTCTTGAATAATCTTGTGGTCACCTAATGTTAGGCTACCGTCCTTAACCTCTAGGACCTTTTTACCCAGCCGTTGTTGACCTAGGTTAATATCAACGTCGGCGTCGACTTGGAGGGTGTTTAGATTGTCCTTTAATTCATTAAAGCGATTAATTCTTGCCTGTTGCTTAGTAGTTCTAGCTTTAGCCCCAGTCCGCATCCAGGCTAATTCTTTTTTATAGAGCTGTTGTTGCTTGTGCTCAGCCGTGATTTCCCGCTCTACGCGCTCGGCTTTTTGGCTAACAAAGGCTTCATAGTTACCGGTGTACTCATATAATTTACCAAAAGATAATTCCATGATTTTAGTAGCCACTTGGTCTAAGAAATAGCGGTCGTGAGTAACAACTAGCAAGGCGCCCTTATAACTAGCCAGGTATTCCTCTAACCAGGCGATAGAATCAAAGTCAAGGTGGTTAGTTGGCTCGTCTAAAATCAGTAAATCAGGTGCTTGAATCAAAACTTGGGCTAACCCTACCCGCTTTCTTTGCCCCCCAGAAAGGGTGGCTACTTTTTGATCCATGTCCTTAATATGCAACTGGGTTAAAATGGTGCTGACTTCGCTTTCAACATTCCAAGCGTCCTCTTTAGTCATTAGCCGTTCTGCTTCATCAAACCGGGCCTGTAACTTTTCATCCGTTGGGTTAGCACTATAAGCAGTCAGAACTTCTTCGTAATGACGGATGGTTTTAAAGACTGGACCTGCCCCGTCATAAATTGCTTCCATGATGGTTTTTTCGTCGTCTAACTTAGGTTGTTGCATTAAGTAACCAATCCGGTAATCATTGGGCTTAATCAACGCCCCCTTATCGGCCGGATCCACCTCGGTTAACGCGTTCAATAATGTTGTCTTTCCTGAACCGTTAGTCCCGATTAACCCAAGCCGGTCATGTTCATTGATTATGAAATTTAAATCTTCAAATAGGGTCTTTTCACCATATGTTTTGGTAAGCCCTTCAACACGTAATGTCTGCATTTACTCTAGTTAACCTCACTCTTCTAATTGACTACGCCCGTACTCTAGTAAAGCGAGTTTATCATTTTTTACTTGGCGGTTTAAAACGGCCTCTTCAATCTGGTCTAATAACTGTCCTAAAATTGGACCTGGCTTTAAATTAAGCAGCGTGATTAAATCCTTGCCATTAACAGCTAGCTCAGCCCGACTGTGGATAGGTAAGCCCTCGTAGGCTAATAGTACTGCCATACTGCTATAATCGGCCAAGCCTAATAAGCGTGCCACCCGACAAGCTACAGCCAACATTTCTGAACCGGTTAGGTATTGCAGCTTAGGACTCAAGTCTCCGGCTTTCATGGCTTCTAGCGCACGCAAAGCCTTGGTTACTTGGACCTTGAGTTCATTTGAGCCCTTCCAAGCATGGACCAGCTGTCCTCCTTGTTCAGGATGATAGTCAAAGCAAGCGGCTAATAAGGTCCAAACCTCGGCTTCATTATCAAGGTGTAAATTTTCAATGGTTAGCAGGCTTTCTAACTGGGCTTGGTGTTCCTTAAATTGAGGACAGTAAGCAAACAACCCGGTGGCCATGAAGTCCGCTAACCCCGCCTTAGGATTTTTGCCTAGCATTAACTTAACCCACTCGACGTTAATTCGTTCTAGGGCAATTTTTGCTAATAGAGCCGCGTTTTCCTTAATAGCAGCTAGAGTTTGGGCTTCAATTTCAAAGTCTAGCTGACTGGCAAAGCGAACCGTCCGCATCATCCGCAAGGCGTCTTCATGGAACCGTTCGCGAGCTTGTCCTACCGCCCGAATCGTTTTTGACTCAAGGTCGGCTAACCCATTAAATAGGTCGATTACTTCGCCGTCTGGCCGTAATGCTAAGGCATTGATTGTTAAATCCCGCCGTTTTAAATCTTCTTTTAAGGAGCGGACAAATTCAACTTTATCTGGACGCCTAAAATCTTGATAGGTAGATTCGGTCCTAAAGGTTGTAATTTCGTAACCAATTCCATGGTCGATAACCATTACCGTGCCGTGTTCAATCCCGGTATCGACTGTTTTAGCAAAAAGTTCCTTAATTTCTGCTGGGTAAGCGCTGGTTGCGATATCCACATCATGAATAGGGAGATTTAAAATGGTATCACGAACGCTGCCGCCAACAAAATAAGCCTCAAAACCAGCTGCCTGGATTTTTTCCAAGATGGGCAAAGCTCGTTTAAAGGCTTGCGGTAGATTAGTTACTCTCACAGAATGTTTTCCAATCCAACCATTAATTCGGAGTAGTTACGGATTTTTTCCGTAGCTACGGCCACACCAGACATAAAGGAAATCCGGTCAAATGAATCTTGGCGAATTGTGAGGGCTTCTCCCTTACCCCCGAAGAGAACTTGTTCATGTGCTACGTATCCAGGTAAGCGTACGGCGTGGATGCGCATTCCTTCGTAGTTTGCTCCCCGTGCACCTGGTAATGTTTCTTTTTCATCTGGGTTACCTTGGTAATGTTCCTTACGAACTTCGGCAATCATTTTAGCCGTATTTAAAGCAGTCCCTGACGGAGCATCTAATTTATTATCATGGTGCATTTCAATAATTTCAACGTCAGGGAGGTACTTAGCAGCTTGCTTAGCAAATTGCATTAACAAGACTGCTGAAATCCCAAAGTTAGGTGCAATCAAGCCCCCTACTTGCTTTTCTTTGGCTAGGGCTTGTAATTCCTTAACTTGATCATCAGTCATCCCTGTAGTCCCAATCACTGGCGAAATACCATGTTCTAAGGCAAACTTGGTATTCTCAAAAACAGAAGTTGGGCGGGTAAAGTCAATCCAAACTTCAGCGTCCGTCTTAATGTCGGCTAAGTTTGTAAACACTGGGACATCCGTTTGACTATAAGCTGGATTTTCGTTTAAGTTCTTTTCACTTGCCATTGGGTCAAAGACACCCACTAAGTCAAATCCTTCGTGTTCTAAGACCATTTGAACTGTGGTATTACCCATCCGACCCTTAAAGCCGGCAACTAATACTTTCACCATGAGCAAAATCATTCCTTTACAATTTTATTTACCAATATATTAATCTTATTCTAACACATAACTAAGCTTTGAGAAAATAATGAGAATTGAGTAGCTTTTTCGTTTTTCAGCCTTTAAAAATGCTATGATGGACTAGAAAACTTAATAAATTGAGGTGAGTTTTAATGGTCGCAAGTGATGAAAAAGAAAAAATTAGCTTCTTAGACCTTTTAATGATTACAATTGGCTGTGGTTTGTATGCACTTGGCTTTGTCAAAGTTAATATGGCCAACAGCCTGGCAGAAGGTGGAGTGACCGGGATTACCTTAATCGTCCGCTACTGGTTACACATTGACCCTGCTTATACTACGCTAGCACTCAACATCCCTCTGATTTTAATTGGTTGGCGCTACCTTGGTAAACGAGCGCTCATTTATACCATTTATGGTACCGGCATTCTCTCAGCCTGGATTTGGGTCTGGCAACGACTTGATTTTCAGCTAAATATTCACCACGACATGTTTATTGCTGGGATTTTAGCTGGGCTTATCGGGGGCCTTGGCTCTGGGATTGTTTACCGCTTTAACGGCACCACCGGGGGTTCTGACGTCGTTGCCCGTATTTTTGAAAAGGAGCGCGGGATAGCCATGGGTAAGTCCCTTCTGGCCGTTGATACCTTGGTTTTAGTGGCCTCTCTTTCTTATATCGACACCCGCAAAATGATGTATACTTTGCTGGCATCTTATGTCTTTTCACGGGTCGTTAACTTTACCCTTGAAGGTGCCTACGCGGCCCGGGGAATGATTATCATCTCCCAGTTTAACGAAGCGATTGCCCAAGACATTATGAAAGAAATGGACCGCGGGGTAACCTACCTTGACATTGAAGGTGGTTATTCTAGGGAAGCTGGGCGGGCAATTTATTGCGTTGTCAGTCCGGGAGAAATTATCACCGTTAAACGGATTATCGCCCGCTATGACAAACGGGCCTTTATTTCAATTATGGATGTGGCCGAAGTAACTGGTGAAGGCTTTACCTACCGGGTAACCAAAAAGAAATTATTTGGATAAATAAGAGACTGCCCCAACGACTCAAAACAAAAAAATCGCTGGTAATTAACGTTTTAAGTAACGCAATTACTAGCGATTTTTGTAATTTAAATTAAGCCTCTTCCCTTGCAACTTCATTTTTCATTCGAATGAAATAAGTTGGTAAACTTTCGTAGCTTGTTAAATTCTTATTAGCAATCATTGCTGCCGTTTCTTTAAATGCTGCAAATGTTTCTTCATTTGGAAGATAGATATTCACTTCATCTTCATTACTAGTGTCTATAAATTTTGTCAAGGTAGCCTCACCTGTACTAAATATACTATTTCCCCTCAAAAACATTAAACCATAAAAGTGTACGACCGTATCCAAATAATATGTGCATTATCTTAAAAGCTTTTTGAATATAGTTTTAGTCTAAATCTGCCCCGTTAGAAGCGATAACTTTCTTATACCAGTAGAAGGAATCTTTAGGGAGCCGCTCTAAGCTACCATGGCCTTCATCATCACGGTCAACGTAGATAAAACCATAACGCTTAGACATTTGCCCGGTTCCGGCAGAAACACAGTCAATGCAGCCCCAAGTCGTGTAAGCTCTGAGGTCTACCCCGTTAGCGACTGCTTTGTCCATGGCTTGAATGTGTTGACGAAGGTAGTCAATCCGGTAGTCATCGTGGACTTTGCCATCTTCAAGCTTATCAACAGCGCCTAGACCATTTTCAACAACCATCATTGGTAAGTGATAGCGATCATAGATTAATTCTAGGTAGTATTGTAAGCCAGTTGGATCGGTAGCCCAACCCCAGTCAGAATACTTAAGATATGGGTTCTTAGCACCTGCAGAGAAGTTACCACTAGCCTTATCTTCAACTTCATGGGTGGTTACCATGTTAGACATGTAATAAGAGAAGGTGTACATATCAACTTTCCCTGCCTTAAGGTCTGCTAAATCTTGGTCGGTAATATCCAGGGAAACATTATGTTCATTCCATAAACGTTTAGCAAATGATGGGTATTCACCCTTACATTGAACATCACCACAGTAGTGAATATTTTGTTCCCAGGCATAGCGGTTTGCCAAGATATCCTTAGGATCTGGTGAACCAGGATAATTAGCAATTCCACAAATCATATTCCCAATCATAAAGTCAGGATTAATTTCATGCCCAATCTTTACTGCCTTAGCAGAAGCCACAAATTGGTAGTGCAGTTTTTGGTAGGCATGTTGGTAAGCTTCATCAGAAATGCCCCGGCCTTGATTGAACATTTCCATTAAGAGCAAAGCAGAGTTAATTTCGTTAAAGGTTAGCCAATACTTAACTAAGTCCTTGTACTCGGTAAATAGGACCTTCGCATAGTTAACGTAAGCATCAATCATGCCGCGGTCTGACCAGTCACCATACTTTTCACTCAAAGCCAATGGGTCTTCGTAGTGAGAAATAGTTACTAATGGTTCGATATTATACTTACGTAGTTCTTCAAAGACCCGGCGGTAGAAGTCAAGCCCCGCTTGGTTAGGTTCACTCCCCTCACCGTTAGAAAAAATTCTAGTCCAGGCGATTGAGAGCCGGTAGGTCTTAAAGCCCATTTCAGCAAAGAGCTTAATATCTTCCTTATACCGATGATAAAAGTCAATCGCAACGTGGTTAGGATAGTATTCATCATCAAAGATGGCACCCTTAGCCCCCTTAGGCAATCCTTCTCCCGGAGCGCCTGCAATCTTATCTTTTTTGCCATTTAAGGTATAAGTTAAATACCGAGGTGAAGTTAAACTACCAGCGGTTTGAATATCTGTCACTGATAAGCCCTTACCGCCTTCATCATAGCCACCTTCAACTTGATTAGCTGCTGTAGCGCCACCCCACAGGAAGTCTTTTCTAAAATTAGCCATTTAGCATCCACCTTTCATATTTTTCTTAACGGTACAATAATAACATGTTGGTACAAATTTGTAAAGCGGTAACATTTGCTTGTAGAATAAACAAGAGATAGAATTCCCCTGTTTCTTTTTGTTTTTTTATCAAAAGTTAAAGTAACCTTCTATTGTTTAATAAAAACTAACTCGCTAGCCGTAGAGTCTGCTTCACTATAGTGGTAGCCATAGCCTTGATAACTCTTTACAGCTTCTACCCCCTGAGCCTTAACTTTAGCTAAATAAGCAACCATGTCGCCTCGCGCTTGCTTAGCGGCGGTGGCTTTTACGACTAACTTCCCATTTTGACGCTGGGCAAAGCGACAGCTTACAAAGCAGTCACCTGCTTGCAGATAAGGACTAACCGCCTTGGCATACTCCTTAGAGGCCAGGTTTAAGACTAACTCCCCGGGTGCAAATAGCTCGCGATAAAGTTTGTCAGCCCAGAATTGGTAGAGAGTTGGACTTGAAAAGCCCTTAAGCTTAGCCTGCATTTCCAGGCGGTAGAGATTAATACCGTCAAAAGGACGTAGTAAGCCATAAAGGCCTGAAAGGATGTAGAGGTGCTTTTGAACGTAATTTAACTGGGCTTGGGTAAAAACATCCGCCCCTAGCGCTTGAAACTGTAGGCCCACGTAGGTAAATACGGCCGGACTTAGTTGCCTTTCAAAACTAAAATCCTGGATGCGCTGATAATTCTCTAAGGCTAATTTATCGCTGCAACGCCACAAAGCCTGTAGCTCTTCTAAACTCAAAGCCTGTAAGTAAGTCATTAAGAGCTTACTTTCATTTAAAAACCGTGGTTGACCAAGCACTTCAAAATCATCACAGGCTTTCATTTGCTTGGCCGGTGAAATAATTATTTGCATCTATTGCTCACTTCCTTAGCTTTATTCTAGCAAAGTTTTCCTCCTGTCACCAAGTGTGATATAATCATCTTAGTTAAAGTAACTTTTTATGGAGGAACTAACATGGACTTTCCCTATGCCGACCGCTTTAGTCACTACCTTAAACATGACCGTCTCCTAGCAGACAATACCATCAACGACATCAACCACGACGTGGCCGACCTCTTTAATTACTTGCGCCACTTCAACGTCTTATACCAAGTCAATCCCGACTTAGACCAGCTCGAAGAAACGGATATCCGGGCCTATTTCAATATGCTCCAAGTCGAACGTAACATTAAAAACACCACCTACAATAAGGTCTTAACCCACCTTACCACCTACTTCAACTTTCTCTTTCAAAATAAACTAACTACCAGCCTCCCCACCATCGGCTTAAAGGGTCTAAAACGCCAAACAGATGACAGCCTGCCCCTTAACTGGGTTGACCAACTCCCACTCCTGTTAAGTGATGACAGCCTGTCTTATTACGGCCGCTTGGTTTTGTTGTTAACCAGTCACTTTTATACCGTTAAGGAAATGCTTCAACCCGGCTTTTACCAGATCCTGGACCGTGAAAGCTGGTTGGACTTTGAACAATCCTTTTTAGCCGAATTTAAAAACCACCAAGCCGACTTACAGGCCCGCCAAAATAGCTTGGAGCTCTTCTTAAAACAACGGCTCAACTTGGCTAACCCCACCCTAACCTTGCCAGCTTTACACAAGTATTTGAAGCAAGACCAAGCCCAGCTTCCTTTTAGCTTTAAGCCCAGCCAACTTTACCAAAACGCCGTCTGCTACTTCTTAGTCAGCCACCAAGATTTAAGCGACCAGCAACTAGCCACCCGCCTGCGCCTAGATTTAACCTCGCTTAACTACTACCGCCAACTAAATCAACGCCTCAACCAAAACTAACAGGGTGCCTGCCAGACGGCAGGCACCCTGTTTAGCGTCTAATATCCCAAATTAGTCTTTCTTCTTGCGTGGTTGGCCGGCATCGCTACGCTTAGCCCGCCAAGCACCGTCCTTATTGCGTGACCTATTTTGCCCCGCAGTTGGCCCCGTCTTCACCACTGGTCCATGGGTATCCTTTGGTGATTTGCTTCCAAAAATTGACATAACTCTCGCCTCCTTTTAGTAAAACTTAGCCTTGAAGTAATTTGGCATATTCTTTTTCAATTTGCTTCCCACGATCCTGCCATGCTTCAATATCATTCAGAGTTTTTTCTAATTCGTGAATTCCATTTTCCTGTTCTTCTATAATCTTATCTGTTTCCAAATACTTAGGGAAATAACTTTTCTTAAACTCTTCATCATTATTGACTATCCCTAAGAAAATGTTAACAATCTCTTCAATCGCATTGGCGAGCCGTTCTCTATCTTCTTCAAATTTGACTTGATCATTGATTTCCTTTGCATAGCCAACAATGCTAACAGCAGTTCCAATAATCGGAATCGCCTTATTAAGCCCAGAAGCTACCTTGATAGCACCCCAAGGTTTAAATTTAAAACCAGACGCAACCACATCACGAATTGCTAATACAGACTCATTATTAAATCTAAATGCAAATAATTTAGGAATTTCTTTCTTTAATGCATCAGTAACTAATTTTTCTGTTTTACTTACCTGCGTTACGTATGTGTCAATAGTATTATCCAAACTGTTATTGATACTTTCTACATAGGACCTAAGTTCATTTTCGATATCTGTTTTAATAATTTCACCGTTTTCTCCTACCTGTCTGTGTACAATTTCTGGCAAGGTCTCTTGTACAGATGATCTTATATCTGCAATCGTCCCCTTACGAATCCCGTTTAAGTATTCTCTCATCTGTTTTTGTGCACGAGTAATCTTATCTTTATCTTCTTTATGGTTACTCTTAATTTCTGCTAAAGCATCCTTTTTATCTGTTACTAATTTGTTGAGTTTATTCACTACTTCCGAAATCTCATCTTTATTTTGAGTGACAACATCCTTGATAATACTCTTGTTAGTTTCTAAGAGTATTTCTTCCGTACTACCTAATTTTGAGACTTTTTTAGCCGTTGTTTCTTGGAGAATTTTAATATGTGACAACCGCTCATACTCATCCTTATTTTGTAACCAATAATCTACTCCTGAATCAAATGGATTAGCAGAAACAGCTACCACATCAATTTCTTCATCCCCACTAATAATATCGAAGTTCCTTAAACTCTCAATCACTGTATCACGTTTAATCTTATAGCTTTCCTTATAGTCTTCCTCATCTTCAACATCAGCAACCTCATCAAACCTTCCCAACACGAAAATTGTCCGTGACAGTAATCCTAAATCCTTAAATAACCATACTAATTCCTCTTTATGACTAGCTTTAATCGGATTTTCAGGATTCATCACATATAAGACAAGGTGTGCTTCACTTACATATTTCTCTGTAATATCCCGGTACTTAATATCATCTTCAGTACTACCAGAACCAAACAAACCCGGAGTATCAACCAATTTGATCTTATTATCCACATCATATATTTCTACTTTATCAGACGATTCGGCTAAACTTATCTTCATAGAACTCTTATCTAATTTTCCCGTCCAAGCAGCTGCAATCGTTGTTTTCCCTTCTGAAAAAGCCCCGATTAAAGCAACATTTAACTCATCGTTTTCTTTGTTAAAGTTAGCAATACTATCTTTAACCTTTTGAATAGTATCGTCACCAATCTCTAAACCATAACTTTGACCGGCTTGCAAATACTCTTGTAGTTCACTAAGAACCTTATTAACTTTTTCCTTTTTTACTTCAAATGCACCCACTGTATCAACATTTTTCATGATTACACCTCATTTTATAAGTTAGTTACAATTTTGCTTAACTTTTCTTCAGTTTCAATGTATTTTTGCTTGGTTATTTCAAACGCCCTGGCTTTTTCATACAAAGTAGCACAGACTTTATTTAATTGTTCTTTAACCTTTTCGAATAGCTGTTCATTTTTTTCATCAAAAGTGCTATCAATTTCTGTGCAGCATTTCTCTATATACTCACTTCTAGCTTCTCGTTGTTTAGATTTTCTATACGAATGGTCGAAGAACCCCCATACCAACTTACCAAAAGATACAATCGCACTTAAAATACTTATAAACATACCACCTGGAAATAAAAGAGCAACTAAACTCGTAACTAAGCCAATAGTTTCGCCCAAGTAACTTTTATTCTTCACATTAATGGTTAAATTTTTTAACTCTTTTCCTAAATCTAAATCCATATCACTTTTTCTAAAGTCTAATTCAGTTTGAATACTACTTGTTGCTTTCTTAATACACTTCTCAATGTCTTTCGACAATTCCACTATTTGCTGTTCTAGTCTAGCAGCATATTCTGCTTGTAAACTCTCTATGTTCTTTTCTGATATTTCTTTTAAAATACCTTCAAACTCCTTATTATTAATATCACTCTCTATTTCAGTGTCAATTTCAGCCCTAGTCTCATTTCTAAAGTTAGATATAACTACTCTTTTTATTGTAGCTACTTCTAGTTTAAAATTATCTAACTGCTTTTTAATATCTTTAGTGGCATGATTTAAATGTTTACGGATAACTTTAGTCTGCTCATCCCACTCCGTAAATCCAGTGTGAACACTACTACTTGCCCCTTCAATAGCATGTCTAACCTTTTTAATATTAGCTGATTTAATTTTCCTCTGGCTATCTCCAATAAGGCCCGTTTTGTTATCGGTCATCCAGTTAGCAAAGTCTTGTAACTTTGACTCCCGTAACATTTCTTCCTCTGTAAATTTCTTTAAGAAGCTATTCTTATTTCTGTAGAATTTCCTCATATCCTCATTTTCTTCAGACGCATATACATTCGCTAATGCTAAGAAAGCGGGATAGGCGCTTACAACTTTATAGCCTTTATATGCCCCTTCCAATTCAGTCATTAAAAAGTCACTCGTTGCTTCTAATTGTTCTCTTTCCTCCGAAGTTAGTAGCTTACCTTTAAGTGCTACCAATTTTCCTGGACTAGGTATCGGCTTATTGTATAGTAAGTACACTTCTTGTTCTTGAGAAAGATGCTTTTTTATCTTATCAAGTTCGCTTGTGTCATCATTACCGCCTGCTTCTTGTAATTTTTTAGCAGCTTTCCGCATATATATTACCGCATGAGCTTTTTGAACAGCTTCTTCAATCTGAGCCTTAACCAGTCCCTCCTTACCTTCAATCCCTGGAAGATCTAGCAGCTTAAAGTTTTGTCTATTAACAGTAAATTCATAAGAAGTTACATCCCTTGTAAAATCTTGTTTAAGGCCAATAATTGCACCGTCCGCATACTGTTTAACTTTTTCATCTAAGTCAGCAATACTCTCAGTTATCTTGTTTAATTCAGTTTCTAACTGCTGTAGCTGCTCAGTATTACGAAGTTTTTCATTTTGTAATGTTTCTTCCACATCATCTATCTTAGCAATTAACTCACCATCTTCATTTCCTTTCAGACTGTCAGCTAAATCTCGATATTCTATTTGTTCAGGGAGTTTCTTAAACAACGCAGCTAATAAATTCTTATTAGAAGATACCATCTTCATTAAAATTTTATAATTTAAATCAGATAATTTATTTTTTTCTGCATATATCTTTCCTTCAACGTTGCCTAGTTGCTTTGAAAGCTCTGTTAATTCGCTTTGTAAGATCCGCTCTTTATTCTTAAAAACTTCAGTAACTTGGTTTTTTTCTTCCTCGATACGATTCTTTTCTTGCATAGCACTTTCAAATGCAACTGCTTGCTTTTTATACTGCTCTCGCTGTTTAACTTTGGTTTTCTCGTTAAGTAAAATTCGCAAAGCTTCAATGGTTGTTGATTTACCTGCATTAGTTTCACCATAGAAGGCAATAGTAAATGTATTCCAGTCAGAATTTTTTTCTAATTCCTTAATAAGGTCACTTAAGTCCTGTTTATTTTTGGAAATATTTCCAATCGCTTTTTCTTGGAGAGATTTAATATCTTGATTATCACTTAAATCAACCTTTAAAGTTGCTAGTAAGTCGTCAAGACTATTCTCAACTGAGCTATATATCTCTCTTCCGTTAAAGTTTTCCATAACTATACCTCAACCTAACATCGTATTTTTCTCTATACCATCCCTAATGTTTGCTGTTACCCTCTGCAAAATTTTATTGCATTAGGTTATTCAATGTAGCTGTTTACATTATTTTCTGCCTGCTTTAAACTATCAGACAGTTAGTCGTCACCTTCTTCTAATACTTGATTGCGTCTACTTACTACATCTTCGATAATAGGTATTAAAACATCTCTTGCATATTCTTCTTTATCATCACTTTTATATACATACTCCAATGACTCTCCATCTAGTTCTTCCATTAATTTATCGACAGCTTTTTCTGCTTCCTTTATGTTCAGTCGGTAAGCTTTTGCCAGTTTTTTAAATTCAGATTGAAGTATCTTTATCATTTCATTAATGTTTTCACCAATGAAAGCTTCATGAATCTTGCCAGTTGCCGCACCAACAGTAGCAGAAACAGCCGCTGAACCTAGCGTCATCCCAAGCTTGCCAATAGGGTTAAGGCCCACACCCTTACCAATCGTCTTCTTCAAAGCTAGCTTAGAAGTTGCCTTAGCTCTTTTCGCAGTGGTAGCTGTTAAATTTTTAGCTAATCGTTTACTAGAGATTCTTTCTCTAAAAATATTAGCGATTTCAAACGAAGATAGTTCCTCATCAGAAACATCCAAATCTTGTTCCTCATTTTTAGGGGATTCAGCAACACATTCAGCCATTTCTTGCAATAATGAACACAAGGGAGTTTTATTTACAAGAGTTTCATTAATAGTTATAGACATCCCGTCATGAAAGAACACTAATAACTCATTATTACAGTCTTTTTCTTCGAAATCTAAAAGCTCCACACTCTCTATATCTTCATACCAAAACATACCTGGTTTTTCTAAAGCTTGATGGTAATATACTTTTTCATCTGTAAAAATATACCCACTTGTGCCATTACCCATAATGCTAGTATCATAAAAACCGAGAACCGTTTCAGTTTTTAGGCCCCTAGCAAATTTTTTAATTGCATTTTCAAGTTTCTTAGATGAAACATCTTTCCAAGTGTAGCATTTGAAGCTTGTTGCTAACTGTGGGAGATATTTCTCCACTATTTCAATTTTCTTTTTATTTGGTACCATATAAAAAACCTCCTAGTAAATAACTATAATCCTATTCAAAAATCTCTATAATCGCTTTGACCATAAAGTAATTACTAACTAATAATCAATCAAAATAACCACAGTTATTACTTGTGAAACAATCTAATTAAAACTATAAATTGTAATATTATCGGTCTATGACTGTATCGTCAATTCTTTTTTGATTAGTAAAATAATTCCAAGTAAAAGTACCCCGACTATGTAATAAAATGCTAGCTTAAGACCAATTTTTTATAAGTCAATAAGAAGTGCAATAACAATTAAAATAATAACAACTATACATCCATCTCTCATTATATTTGCATTTCTTGTTAAAATTTTATACACATTATATAGAAAAAGTAAAATCCCGAGGGTAAATAATAACTCTATTAAAGCTAAAAAATTCACAACTATCATCTCTCTTCGTATTTAAAACATAACTGCACCTATTCCCAAAATCTTCACTTGACACTTGAAATAGTTACTATTTTAAATCTTCTTTAATTTCATTAATCATCCGGCGAATGGTATATACACTATAACCTGTTTTCATAGCCGTAGCCTTAATATCAATCTCGCCTTTCTGATTAGCTATCTCCTCTTTGACTGACTCCCGCGAGTAAAGTCGCATGGGAAAATTAATTTGCATCCCCCGAAAATTTTTGTAGATTTTCTCTACATCTCGTTCGTTTAAAATTTCAGCCAACTCCTGATAAACCTTATTGTATTCGTACATAGTTAACACCTCTTCCTTAATTAAAAGTTACATAATAAAATTTACTCTAAAGCCAAGTGCGTATCTATTAGCTTTGATTTTTGCATTTACACTAAGTTTGCATGATAATTGCTAAAATCATTCTTGTTGACTATATTATTAACAAAATCCTGGACACTATTTGACCAGGCCTTAAAAATTTACCATTATTAGTAAAAAATGAGCTCCGTTAGATTGAATAAAATTTAACGAAGCTCATCTTTATATTAATTAAGTAAAGTATTTAATTATACATAATACATAAAAAATAGATTTATTTTTCAAGTTTGCAAATATATATCAACATTTACTTTTTACTATATAGATTGTTGTAAACACTGCTACAGTAACTATTAAGGATAGTACCGCTATGACTTCTAAAATAGTGCCCTTCCTTTGGTTACACCCTCTATTTTTGGGGATTTAAGAATATATAAAACAAACACTTTATATGCTATAGAAAGGAATACTATAGCAAAATTTAATCAAATTAAAGTTCGTATTTTTATTTTCATCTTGGCGGCCCACATTTAAGATGATATTTTCTTTTATGTCAAAGCTAAGCTCCGGGTTAAATGTTTTTAATTGGAAAACCATTTCTAATCAAGTCAATCGGTCGCTTCCACTTCTTAGCCAGATAACTTTGCATCGCCCGTCCCTCACAGCTAATTAGGTCACAAGCCTTAATCATATCTTGTTGAAGAGACTCTTGGTAGTTAATAATATCCATCCAGTAGGGGTTAGCATCAAGTTTTAAAATTACCTGACCATCAAAGTGTTGTTTAAAATAGTTAATCGCCTTCCCATAGTCGGGATAAAGCCCCAAGCAAAAGAGCCGGTCAATTTTGCCTTGATAATTTTTAAGATAATCGACCAGGTAGTCAACCTCAAGTTTGGGGAGGTATTTTAAGTAGGTGAGCTCCTCTTTTTTAGCTGTGACTAGTTTAACTTAGTAACCCAGGTTGGTGAAGCTATAGGCGATTAAGACACAGTCTTTTAAAAGTTGTTCGTTTCTATAAGCCACGTATGGACAGAGGGCTACTAGTGTTTTCATAAAAAAACCTCACTCGTAATATATATTTATGGGCCATAAAAACCCACAGATTTAACTAAATAATAATTTCTCAATACTTTTGGTAAAACTTACCTCCGGTATCGTTGTCTATACCAAGATACCCTAAAACTAGGTGTTTATCTATGATTATTTACATTGCATTTGCCCAGTAACTATGCAAGTAGTTGCTAAGATTAGACATTATTTGACCTGTTAGCAACTTTTCTGCTTAATTTAGTGGACACAGCTAACTAGAGTCCTTAAAATAAAAGTGACTTTATTGAAAGGAATGATAACTATCGAAAAAGCAAACGCTGCTACTAGACAGCTTTATCTCTACCGGCTTTTAGCTTCGGGGGAGCGCCTGGCTAAAAAGGACCACCAAGATAAGTTTAAAATTGACGCCCGCACCGCCCAACGAGACTTTGCTAGTATCCGAAATTTTTTAAGCGACTATTTTAATAAGTATAACCTGGAATATGACGCCAAAGAACATAACTATTACCTAAATAGCAATGGCCTTGGCTTAAGTAAGGCCCAGTGCTTGGTCTTAATCAAGGTCTTACTAGCAAGCCGCAGCCTAGCGAAAAAGGAGTTAGAACCTTTAGTCGCTTCCTTAGTGGCCTTACTTACCCCCCAAGACCAAAAAGACATCAAACCCATCATCCGCAGTGAACTGGCTAGCTATGTTGAACAAAAACACCTTAAGGATAAGCAACTTTTGGCGGCAATCTATACTTTTTCCAAGTTAATCTTGCAAAAAGAAACTATCACAATTGAATACCTCACCCAAAGGCATAAGTATATTACTCGCACCATCGCCCCGGTGGCCTTGACCTTTTCGGATTATTATTTTTATATCGTGTCCTACAACCCCCAATTTAAAAAGAACATCATCTACCGGTTAGACCGAATTTTAAATTGGAAGTATTCTGACCAAAAGATTCCTGACGATCAGCGAATTCCTTTTGACTTAGGGGACGAAAAAAAGAAGATTCAGCTCATGTATCCCGGTACACCAATTACTGTCCAATTTAAATACACCGGGATTGTGGAAGCTGCTTTGGACAAGTTTCCCATCTCAAAAACCATTAAAAAAATTGACGAGCAAACCTTCTTACTGGAAGTAACTACCTACGATACTGGGGCCTTAATGTGGTTTTTAAGCCAAAAAGACATGGTAACCATCGTCAGTCCGCCTGAGTTTCGCGACGAGATGAAAGCCACCATTCAAAGGATGCTGGCCAATTATGAAGACTAGCAAAAAACGAGGCTGGAAAAAATTTTTCCAACCTCATTTTTTTATTTAGCTTTTAAACTATGCGATAGCTTCAGTAACTTTCTTTAGAGCATCTAGATATTCTTTGATTGCAACTGTTTGTTTTTCAACAATATCTTCCGTTAAGCCAATTTTTTCTGCGTATTCCTTGATAAATTCCTTTTCGTTTTCATCAACAGTCCCATCTGAATATAGTAGCCCGAGTGTTTCTAATAGAACAATCTTTTTAATAGGTAGCTCCGAGCTCTTAAACACCGCAACAATTTCATCAATTGAAAGGATGTCTTCTTCATTCCAAGTAGGAATGTCCATTTCCTTACAGTATTCATGAATCATCATTTTTTCTTCTTGGGCAAAGACATCATTTGACTTTGACGCATGAACACTTAAACTAATAAAAGCTTCTTTTTCTTTTCCAGATAACTTTCCTAAAAACATTAACCATTCCTCCTAGATACTTAACTTTTACTAGAACTCAGCCCGAACTTTGTCCAAAACTTGATCTGCTTTTGAAACAACGGAACGCACTTCGTATTTATTTACAATACCGATACCATCCTCAGCATGATTTTCAATCTTTAACTTAGTCTTAAGCATTTTATACAGTATTCCTACAAGCAAAACGGTATTTTCTGTCGTTTCCTTCTCATCTCTAGTGAAATCGTTCCAATTTTTCTTTCCATAATAATTAACAATTTCATCCAACCTATCCAACCGTTTTCTATATTGAGTTTCAACTTCCATTAAGGCTCGCTCAAAGTTTTTGGCCACAGTAGTTAACTCTTTAAGATAACCAACGATTTCTTCAACCTTTTCTTCAGTCCTTGAAGCCTGCCTATAAGCTTCATCAGCTTGTTTGGATAACATTGAACCGGTTATGCTTAAAATAACGCTTCCGACAGCTAGACCAGTACCTCCTAAAAGGATAGATTCAAGTGCCATCCCACTACATACCATAGCTACTCCACTCGAGATTTCCCTTAACTCATCGGCTTGAAATTGCGGGAGATCTATCCGCTCAAATTTCATATTCTTAAAATCAGGCCGGCCTTGAATCTGTTCAATTATATTCGAAAAAGTTTCAAAGCTAGCCCTTATTTTCAATTCACGTTTAACAATGGAGTCCATCAAGGCTGTTGTTTCCTTGTTCTGTTCTTCACAGCGGTTAATGGCTTGTTCATGCTTTTGCTTAGCAAGATTCATGGTGTCATTTGCTTCCTTCATTTTAATACCACCATAAATTCCAGGGGCTAATCCTGCCGTAATCCCCCCTGAACGAATTCTAGCAACACCCGCAACGGCGGCTAACCCGCCAATAATAAGTGGTAATGGCATCTTAATTTCCTCCCTGTTTTTTATTTTTTAATGCCTTGGCTTGTAATTGCCTACATACCTTATAATTCATCTCATAATATTCTTCTTTGGTGTAAAGGTCCTTAAAAAAAAGCTCATAACACTTGTCAACCCTGCAAAACAAGGGACGCTTATCATAAATGGAACACTTATTTCCCACCAGGTATTTACAAGTGCCATCCCCTCTATCTAAATCCTTATATAAGGGCGATTTATCAAGATTGCGACAACACTCGCCACAAGAACTACATTTAAACATCATTCAAATACCAAATGATTTGACCGATTGCCCATAAAGCTGTCAAAATTACCTTTCCAAGGAATTTTAATGTCAAAGGTCTTGTAAGCAGCCAGCAAGATTGTGTTAAGTTCTGCTTCTGACTTGGCAGTTTCAATCTTTAAAGCTAGTTGCTGGTATTTTGCCGTCTCAGCCCGGAAGCTGGCAATATCAATCTGGCTCAATTTGGCAGCCAATTCTTCAAAGGCATCGGCGGCTGCTTTATAGTCAGCTACTACTCCTTGAAGCCCCAGGTAAAATTTATCTATCAGTTTATTGATAAAATCGCTCCTATCCAAGAAAATAAGTAGCGTGCAGGAAAGCAGTCCACTTACTAATGATGAACAAAATGTAATCACAGTTGGTCCTATTGGAGTAGCAGCTATAGGTGTCGTAGCAATTAATTCACCAACGGCTGACCCGACAAGGACACTCGCCCCCGTAGCTAAAATTACTGTCGCAGTTTTTATCCGCTCTCCTAGCTCAAGGTTATCGGGATTGAATAATAAGACCTTTCCCGCTTGCACAACCGATGCATAAATTTGCCGAATCGACTTAACAACATTTTTGGCCGTGGTAAAAAAGATATTACAGATAGTGGTTGTCAGGCTTGACAAGGCCCCCGCTAAGAAACCTTCACCAAATTTAGCCAGAATTTCCCGGTACTTTTCCTTGGCGTTTGCAAACCCCTTTTTAATTCCATTAGCAACCGCTTCTAACATATCTTTTAAACTTTTACCTGGTGCCAGCGCCTGAAGTTCTGCTTTAGCTGCAGCCCATACTTCATAAAGTACTAACCCTGCTGCCTGACGCAACCCCATTTTTGCACCGAGACTGCCGGCACCTTTAACCGTAGCCGTTAAAAATTTTGAACTCGTATAATAATCAAATGCAACTTGTCTATCATAGGCTTTTCTTGCGTGTTGTTCTTCAGCCCGCACCTTATTCGGATTAATTTCTTCTTGCTTCTCTAGTTTATTCAATTCCTTGCGTTCTTTATCGGATAGAGAAGATTTGGCTTGTAATTCATTAATCCTAGCCTGCCTTTGGGGACCTTTCTCCGCCCAAGTTTGCAAGTATTCTTCTTTATCTTTAGCTTGCATGGAACGATTGATGCTCCTATCCGTAGGCTTGAGGTTATCTTTAGTATTTGCAAGGTCCGTTCCCTTTGTCCCAGCTAAGATGCGCCCTGGATCGTCATGAATCTCTTTAGCAGAAATAACATGGTCTAAATCCATCTTGGCATTACGGGCCACTTTCTTACCTGTATACGCGTCTGTTAGGGTGCCATTCTTCTTGCTTTCACTCATCTTTCTATTGATAGCGATATAACGTGGATCTTGATGATACTTTCTTGAATCGTACGCCCCCCGCTTAGCATAATCAGTTGCATTTTGAGCATTTTTGTAGTGCATCTTGGGGTCTTTACTTATTTGTCTAACATTATGGATAGTATCAACATCTCCCCCATGTTGGTCTTGAATAAAATCCAAACCAAAAGATGTGATTAAACTCTGAACAATTACATTTTCGTACTGCTTCCAGACGTCCTTGAGTACGTTTTCATTTTCGTCAATATCCGGTGCAAAATCATTGTTTACTTCAGCAACAAAAGAAGCCATATAACCACCTCCAAGGATATTTTACACAATTTAGCTAAAGATTATCCACCATAATTAGTCTTTGCATTTTTATTAGTTTTGATTATGAATTTGACTTCTTGATTAAAATATAAAACAGAAGCTAGACAGTATTTGTCTACAATTAAAAAGTTCCAGCCAAATTTTTAAGCTCAGCTTTTACTCAAATTCTCAATTAAAATTTTTCCATTAAAAAAGTGCCCACCTAAAGGCAAGCACTGCTTTGATTTTAATGACTTAACTGACTAGCTTTTTGGCCTAACCAAGCGTGAAGCTTAGCGTAGACTAACGCAAAGATGGTACCAACTAAGGCCCCCTTGATTAGGTTGAAAGGTACGACCCCAGCTAAGACCATGGTTGCTAGTGGTACATTTAGTTTAAGACCTAAGACCGCAATATATAGCGGGGTAATAACCAACCAATTAGCTAACGACAAGAAGAAAGTTAAGCTGACCGTAGCTAAACTAATTGCTTTGACGTAAGCAACAAACTTAGTCTCTTGCTTTCTTAGGGTAAAGTAAAGCGGTAAGCAAAAAGCAAAGCTAGCTAAGAGGTTAGTAGAAACCCCGATAAGACTTGCCACAGAAACTCCTTCTACTAAAAGGTAAAGTAAGGAGCGCACAACGGCTACCAGGCTACCACCGGCTGGTCCTAAGGTGAAGAAACCTACTAAGATTGGCACGTCGGCAAAATCAATCTTCATCCACGGTACCATTGGAATAACGGCAAAGGAAAAGAACATTAACAAGTAAGAAATTGCGGCTAAGCATGCAACTAAGACATACTTTTTCGTTGAAAAATGGTTCATAAAAGAATCCTCCCTAGCGGATTATCTTCATGCTTCCAGTTTTCACCTAAGTAAAAGAAGAAACCACTTACACCTAGTTAGGGCAAGTGGTTTCAGCTAGTCTTTACTTAAATAAAATACTATCTTCTTCCATCCAGACTATCACTGTCGGTTTCGGAATTGCACCGAATCAACCTTAAACAAGGGTCGCGGACTTTTACCGCCGGTCGGGATTTTCACCCTGCCCTGAAGATAAACCATTAATTTTTAACACCTATATTCTAGCATAGCTAGTTATGAACCGCAAGTATTTTTACTAACTTTTGATAAGTAATTATCCTTGCACTAACTGTTTTAACCCTTTGACCTCCGCAGCCGTTAGCTTGCGGTAGTCCCCTGAAGTTAGCCCGCTTAAATCCAAGAAAGCGTAACGTTCCCGCTTTAACTTGTTAACCCTGTAGCCTAGGGCTTCAAACATTTTTTTAACCTGGTGATAACGACCCTCGTGGATAGTTAATTGCACTAAGGAAATCCCCTTAGCTTTATCCTGTTTTAAGAGCTTGGCCTTAGCTTTAGCCGTCTTTTTACCATCCACTACTAGCCCTTGCCGCAGGCGCTTTAAATCCTCAGTTTGAACTAAGCCCTTAACTTTAGCCACATAGACCTTATCCACCTTAAAGCGCGGGTGCATCAAGGCATTAGCTAACTGACCGTCATTAGTCATAAGCAGTAAACCGGAGGTATCATAATCTAAGCGCCCCACCGGATATAAGCGCTCCGGAATCTCTTCAAAATAATCAGTAACTACTTTCCTGCCCTTATCATCACTCACTGCGGAAATGACTCCGCGGGGCTTATAAAAGAGATAGTAAGCCTTTTTTTCTTGATCAATCGCTTGACCGTTGACTAAAATAACGTCGGCTCCTGTTACCTTGGTACCTAACTCAGTAACTACCTGGCCGTTGACCATTACCTTACCAGCCAAGATTAATTTCTCACTGGCCCGGCGTGAAGCTACCCCGGCGTTAGCCATTACTTTTTGTAACCGTTCTGCCACTACTGTTCACCTTCATCCTTATTTAAAGTTTGTTGGAATAATTCTAAAAAGTCAGTTCCATCTGTGCGGGGCTCCTCATCTTCTACCTTAGGAAGGGCTGGCAGAGCGGCCAGTGATTCTAACCCAAAGTAGTCTAAAAAGGCCTCGGTTGTTTTATAAACAATCGGCCGCCCCGGAAGCTCTAAGCGGCCCCCCTCTTCAATCAACCCTAATAAGAGGAGTTTTTGCAGCATCCCGCTGGACTGAACCCCCCGGATTTCATCAATGTCTAACCGCGTGACCGGTTGCTTGTAGGCGATGATTGCCAAGGTCTCTAAGGCCGCCCCCGATAACTCGGTCATGGTTGGCGATTCAAAGTAACGTTTCACTAAACTAGCAAAGCCCTTCTTAGTCGCCAAACGGTAGCGCTCGTCTGCCTTAAGTAATTCAAAACTACAAGTTTTATCTGCCTGATACTTGGATTGTAGTTTACCTAACTGTTCCACGATTGCTGGCTTTAATAGTCCCGTCAACTGGGATAACTCACTTAAACTAATCCCCTCTGTCCCACTGACAAAGAGTAAACTTTCAATTTTAGCTTGATTAGAAAGCATCTTTTTCCCCACTTATCATTAAGATTGGCCCCAAAGTTACTTCTTGTTTAGCAACGACTGTTCCTTGCTTAACTAACTCTAAGAGGGCTAAAAAAGTCGTCACCACTTGCTCTAAATCAGTTTGGTCCGCAAATAGACTGTCGAAGTAGATTGGGGCCTTAGCCTGCCGAATTTTTTGCTTTAAGACCACCAAGGTATCCTTAAGGTTATAGCGTTCCTGGTAGACTTGACGCTTAACTGGTTTAACTAATTGCTTCTTAGCCAAGAGGCGGGCAAAGGCCTGTTGCAAGTTTGCAACTGTAGTCGCCCCCGCCTTTAATTGCCCTAACTTAGCATCTGACGGAACCTGAGCTTGCTCACGGCCAACACTTTTTTGCCGTTCGGTCGCAAAGTCCTTTAGCTTTTCAGCTGCTAACTGAAAGGTTTGGTGTAAAACTAATTGTTGAACCAAATCTTCCCGTGGATCCTCGTAATCTGCTTCCACCTCAACTGGTTGATTAGGCAAGAGCATCTTACTTTTGATGTTTAATAAGGTAGCAGCCATCACTAAATACTCACCGGCAATGTCTAGCTCCAGGGTTTGCATTTGGTGCAGGTAGGCTAGGTATTGCGAGGTAATAGTCACCATCGGAATGTCATAAATATCCATCTCGTTTTGCTTGATCAAATGAAGCAATAAGTCCAGTGGCCCTTCAAAGCTAGCTAATTTGAAGGTTAACTTCGTTTGTTCACTTTCATTCGCCATCTTTTCTTTGTTCCCACTTCGTAATAATTGCAGCAATCTCCAAACTGCCCATCATCTTTGCTTCAGGATAAAGGGTCGCCAATTCGTCTAGGATCTTATAAGTAACCCCTTCATTACGTTCAGCCGGTGAAAGGGCAATATGGCGGACGATGACTTGTTTATTGACTAATTCAAAGCCGACCACGCCCGAAAAATCACCATTTTCATTTTTCCAGAGGTATAAAAAGCGACTGGCATCTTTTTGATACCAATCTAGCTCTGTTTGCAGGTGGGAGATGTCCTTTAAATCAGGGATGAATGACAGCAGTCCCATTGCAATTTTTTTATAACTATCTTTATATTTATAGAGCATAAAAGCCCCCCTAAAAATAATTTACATTCTTCTAAAAGATAACACACTTTAACTTGAAGCACAACTTAAGCCCGGGGATGATTCTGCTTATAAACTGCACTAAGCCGTTTTTTAGACAAGTGCGTGTAAAGTTGGGTGGTAGAAATATCAGCATGACCCAAAAGCTCTTGAACAATCCGGAGGTCAGCCCCATTTTCTAAGATGTGGGTTGCAAAGGAGTGGCGTAAGGTATGCGGCGTCACGTTTTTTTCAATTCCAGCCTGCTTAACCAGAGCCTTAAGGTTTTTCCAAATACCTTGGCGGGTTAATTGGTTACCATGAAAGTTAACAAATAGATAGGGATTACGTTTTTGCTTAACTAGTTTAGGCCGACTCTGCTTTAGATATAACTTGACCCACTTAGAAGCCACATCGCCAATGGGAACTAAGCGCTCCTTTTGCCCCTTACCAATCGTCTGAATAATCCCTAATTCTAGGTGTAAATCAGCCAATTTTAAATTAACCAGCTCGCTAACCCGTAAGCCAGTTGCATACATTACCTCTAAAATAGCCCGGTCACGTAACCCTAAAGCTTCCCCAGTCTTGGGTGTCTTTAAGAGGGCTTCTACTTCTTTAGGCGATAAAACCTCCGGTAAGCTTGCCTTTTTCTTAGGGGTGTCAATTAATAGCATCGGATCAACCGCTACTTTACCTTCTTCAACCAGATACTGGAAAAATTTGCGCAAACTCGTCACTAGGCGTAAGATGCTAGCATTAGCTAGTTTCTCCTTAGTCTGTGCTTCTAAGAAGTCTAAAACCACCTTCTTATCGACTGCGGTTAACTCCACCTTTTGCTCAGCTAAAAAAGCACTAAACTTCTTAAGGTCATTTTGATAACTAGCAACACTGTTAGCCGCTAACCCCCGTTCAACAACTAGGTAATGCAAATAATCAGCGACTAAATTGTTAATAGATGTCACCTTCAGTCTGATTTAAAAGTAGCTTACCCTCACTTTGTTTAACTAAGCCCGCCTTCATCAAATGACCGACGGCCCGCTTAAATTGGCCCTTGCTAATCCCAAAGTAAGCCTTAATTTCTGCGGGGCTCGACTTATCTGTAAACGGTAAACTGTGATCTAGCGAATGACTTAAGGCGGCTAAAATCATTTGGGCGTCGTCAGAAATTGCCTCATAAGCTCTAGGGCGTAGGGACAGATTTAAGCTGCCATCGTCTCTAACCCCAATTACCCTTGCAGAAAGCACTTGGCCTAAGCGTGGTTCGTCAACCCGCTCACTTGGGTGGATAAAACCTAGCTGATAATCAGTTGTGATTACATAAGTTCCCACTAATTTTAAGCGGTAAACCCGGGCAGAAACATCCCGATTCTGTAACTTCTTAGTCGCCCTAAGACTAATCTGCTTAAACATTTCTTCGGTTGCTAAGGTTGCCCATAAACGCCCCTTAACATCTACCTTTAAAGCAACCATTAATTCGTCACCAACTTTAGGCCATAACTGGGTTAAAGTTGGCAATTCATCTAAGGATAAAACCACATCCTTATTAGGCAAGCCAACATCAACGAAGACCCCAAGGCTCTTATTGACCTTGACCACTTTACCCCAAGCATAACGCCCTATGCCACTCTTAGGGAGTGTTTTTGTCAACTGTAACTCATGTTCTTCGTTTTCATAGGCAAAGCCAGAGATGGTTGCCCCCATTTTGGGTAACTTATTCAACTCAGCCTTTGCTAAGCGAAAGGTCAACCCTTCCGTTTGGGCAAAGACATAGTGTTCGTTTTCATCGATTACTTGAGCGGAAATTTGCTTTCCAATTAAATCTGCTAACATTTTTTCCTCACTTCTTAAAAATTCAAATTAAAGGCACTGATAATACAATAGGTAATCCCAGCGGCAATCACCGGTCCAGCAGCGACCCCTTTTAAGAAGACTACCCCCATAATAGTTCCGAGCACCAAGGCAACGGTAACCTGCGGTGAGCTCGCTAACAGGTTGACCCCGTTACGCGATAAGACAGCGACCAGCACCCCGCATAAAACCGCAATCCAACCAGCTGGGCTTCTAAAGGCGGCTAGCAAGTCCTTAAACCCAATCTCACCCGTAGCAATTGGCACCAAGACGGCGATTGTAATAATGATAACCCCCCAGTTAATTCCCTTAGCGTGGATAAAATCAAAGAGCTTATCGGCAAAAGGTAAAAGTTTCACCAACATCACAAAGCCAGTTGCAATCATAAGGGACATATTTTTACCTAGGTACGCTATCAACATAATTAAAGCTAAAAAGAGCCAAGTTTGCACTATTCACACCTCACCTAATTTTTTCCAATTATTTAATTGTACTCTATTTTAGACTAGTCCACAACGTATAAGTGATGGCTGGTGAGGCGATACATTGCATCGCCATTGTATTTTTCAATGCTCCGTTTTGTAACTAAGCCATTTTCGGTTACTAAAACGATCCGGTTAGTAAAAACAGGCTTAGTTTCTAGAGGCTGCCCGTCAGCATAACGATAGCCTTGGGCTGCTAATTGATTAAGCACCCGTTCATAGGCGCGTTGGCTTCTGATTAAATAAGCTGCATTTTGCAAAAATCTCACTTCCTTCAAGAATATTTTACCAAATTTCAAGCTAAACCAAAAAAATAAGCCCAGACTTCTTACAGACTAAGAAGTTTGGACTTATTTTTAGCTTAAGCAGCTACTTAGTAAAGACCTGAAATAGTGCCATCATCGTCCAAATCCATCCCATCGGCAGCTGGCACCTTAGGCAGGCCAGGCATTGTCATTACATTTCCAGTTAAAGCCACCACAAATTGTGACCCTAGCTTAGGGACAAATTCACGCACATGAATCGTAAAACCTTGTGGTGCCCCCAACAACTTAGCGTTATCAGAAAGCGAATATTGGGTCTTAGCCATACATACAGGTAACTTATCCCAACCGTACTTGGCAAATTCTTTTAGTTGCCGCTTAGCCTTAGGGCCATATTCAACCTTGGCGCCACCGTAAATATTTTTAACGATTTTATCAATCTTAACGGTTAATTCATCATCACTAGCATAAAGGGGACTAAATTCGTGTTTCTCTTCCACCCGGGCTAACACTTCAGTAGCTAATTCGACTGCACCCTTGCCACCTTCGGCCCAAACGTTTGCAATAATTGCCTTCACGCCATCTGCTTGGCAAAGTTCTTGAATCTTAGCCAACTCTGCATCCGTATCGGCAGTAAAGCGGTTAATAGCCACGACTACCGGCACGTTATAAGATTGCATGTTCTTAATGTGTTTTTGTAAGTTCTTATACCCTTCAGCCACAGCTGTCACGTTTTCTTGATCTAAGTCGGTCTTCAAGACGCCCCCGTTCATCTTCAATGCCCGGGCAGTAGCCACAATCACGATGGTATCTGGTGTCTTACCTAAAACCGGTGTTTTAATATCGAGGAATTTTTCTGCCCCTAAATCAGCTCCAAAGCCTGCTTCAGTAATTGTATAATCGGCCAATTTCAAAGCGGTTTGCGTAGCTAAGACACTGTTACAGCCGTGGGCAATATTTGCAAATGGGCCCCCGTGAACGATTGCAGGTGTGTGGGCCAAAGTTTGCACTAAGTTGGGCTTAATTGCATCCTTCAAGAGCAAGGCAAGGGCACCGGTCACCCCTAAATCGTTGACGGTCACTGGTTCCTTGTCGTAAGTGTAGCCCACTACAATTTGGCCTAAACGTTTCTTTAAATCGGCGATATCCTTAGCTAAGCAAAGTACCGCCATCATTTCAGAAGCAACCGTGATATCAAAACCGTCCTCACGTGGTACTCCTTGCGTCAGGCCACCAAGCCCAACCACAACGTGGCGCAAAGCCCGGTCATTGATATCTAAGACCCGCTTCCAAATAACCCGACGAGGGTCTAAATTGAGTTTATTTCCTTGATAGATATGATTATCAATTAAGGCAGCTAAAGTGTTATTAGCGGCTGTTAAAGCATGCATATCCCCTGTAAAGTGGAGGTTGATGTCTTCCATCGGTACCACCTGTGAGTAACCACCACCAGTGGCACCACCCTTCATCCCCATCACTGGACCTAATGAAGGTTCACGTAAAGCAATCATTACTTTCTTATCTAGAAGGTTTAAGGCATCACCCAACCCAACTGTTACGGTTGATTTTCCTTCCCCGGCTGGAGTAGGGTTAATGGCTGTTACTAAAATCAGTTTACCCTTGGTTTGGGGACGAGCTGCTAGAGGTAACTTAATCTTAGCTTTGTAGTTACCATATTGTTCAATCTCATCTTCACTTAGCCCCGCTCTTTTTGCCACCTTAACAATTGGTTCCATCTCACTTTGTTGTGCAATTTCAATATCTTTCACGGAAAAATCCCTCCCTGTTAAGTTAAGCCTAGTATAACCTTAATTTTCGTTTTTGTCAGTATTAATTCGCTAAATATTTTAAAAAACCGTTTTTACAAGCCTTAAAAGCGAACTTTATAATAATGAATTGAGTTTTTGATAGAAAAGTTCCCTCCTTGCTAGCGGCATCAACACTTGGTAAGTCCGAAACTTGGTCTTTATTTCCAAACCATTTTTAAACTTACGCACCCCTACAATCTCTTGGTAGGCTAGCTTTTTATTGTTAAAGGGAACTACCGCCCGTAAAACTAGCCCATCTTCTTTAAAAAACATCTGCCGTCTAAAAACTTGCAGAAAAGTAGTTAAAAAGAAGAGGCCAAATAAGAGTGCCGACCAAATTTGAAAGTAAGTAAACTCTAACCAGGTAATGATTGCACTCAGCAAAATAATTAGTGTGTAAGACCAACTTGTTATGCTGGTTGTCCACTCAGGTTGATAAAAAAATTTCACTACTACTGCACCTCACTTGCCCATTTATTATAACATAAGCCCCCTTAAATTTTGGCTTAGCCTAAGTTATAATTAGCTTAAGAAAATCTTCGGAGGCCTTTATGATTAAACTTT
This sequence comes from Ligilactobacillus agilis, assembly GCF_025311475.1. Lineage (NCBI taxonomy): Bacteria > Bacillati > Bacillota > Bacilli > Lactobacillales > Lactobacillaceae > Ligilactobacillus > Ligilactobacillus agilis. The sequence continues at coordinate 1,128,722 of NZ_CP104397.1, forward strand.
ATACTGATGCAGCTAGTAAAAACAACCTAAGTAGTGCCGGAATCTTACTGGTGCATGATAAAAAACAAATTCAGCTAAGCCACCCCCTGACTGCCAGTGATAATCACCAAGCAGAATTTCAGGCGGCAATCGCTGGTTTTAAACAAGCACTAAGTCAGTTTGCCAATGAGGAAACCGTCTTTTTTTACAGTGATAGCCAGCTCGTAATCGACAGTCTTAATAAAAATTACAGTAAGCATTATCAAGAATTGTTAGCAGAGTTAAACAGTTTGATTGACTCCTTCAAGCTAGTCGTTTGGCAGTGGGTCCCTGAAAAAGACAATAAAGGCGCTCACCAACTGGCTTTACAAGGCCTTAAAAAATTGACCAAGTAAAAAGCAGGACCAACCCGCCCTGCTTTTTTAGTATTTACTTAGCTGCTAGCTTAGCAATTTCAATGATTAAATCGACGGCCTTTTCCATAACTTGAACTGAAACATACTCGTAACGTCCGTGCATGTTTTCGCCCCCAGCAAATAGGTTAGGGGTTGGCAAGCCCATAAAGGAAATCTTGGAGCCATCAGTCCCACCCCGAACCGGGAAGATTAGTGGCTTAATATCTAGATTTTCCATTGCTTCTTTAGCTAAATCTACCACCGTCATATCTTTTTCAATTACTTCGCGCATATTGTAGTATTGGTCCTTAACTTCTGCCTTTACCCGTTTTTGGCCTAGTTCTTGGTTCATTTCGGCCACGATTTCGTTAAGCAATGCCTTCTTAGCTTCGAACTTTTGCCGGTCGTGATCACGGATAATGTAGGTTAACTTGGCCTCTTCCACGTTTCCTTCAACACTTAGTAACAAGAAGAAACCTTCCCGACCAGCAGTTAATTCAGGTACTTGATCTTGCGGCAAGCGACTTTGGAAGTCCATTGCTAACAGACTAGCGTTAACCATTACGCCCTTAGCCGTACCAGGGTGAACATTTTTACCCGTAAAGCTAATCTCTGCTTGGGCAGCGTTAAAGGTTTCATATTCTAGTTCACCTAAAGGACCACCATCAACTGTGTAAGCTAAATCAGCATCGAAGTCAGCCACGTCAAAGTGGTCAGCACCGGTCCCAATTTCTTCATCCGGTCCGATTCCTAATTGTAAGGTGCCATGCTTAATTTCTGGATGCTTGAGCAAGTAAGCAAAGGCAGTAATGATTTCGGCTACTCCCGCCTTATCATCGGCCCCTAATAAAGTCGTCCCGTCAGTTGTAATTAGGGTGTGGCCTTGATAGTTCTTTAAGTTTGGAAATTCAGCTGGATCCAAAACATATTCCCCAGCTTCATCTAACTTAATCACGCTTTGACCATCATAATTATCTACAATTTGGGGGTTAACATTTTTAGCGTTGAAGTCAGCAGTATCCATATGGGAAATAAAACCCACTTTCTTAGCACTCTTACCTGCTTCTAAGTTACTTGGTAAAGTTGCTAACACGTAGCCGTTAGTTGGGTGGATGCGGACGTTACTTAATCCAAGTTCCTTAAGTTCTGCCGCTAACTGCTTGGCAAATTCAACCTGACTTTCAGTAGATGGAATTGTGGTTGAGTTTTCATCCGAACGAGTTTCAACCTTAACATACTTTAAAAAGCGGTCGGTTAATCCTGGATAATTAGACACAAAAATCACTCCTTAACAAAAGATAAATGGATCTGTATTTAGTTTAGACTCAATTACAGGTAAATTCCAGCCTTTTTGCCTAATAATTTGTTCAAAGAGCGATTTTATATGTGGTTTGCAGATACTTTCAACATGGTGCCCCACATCAAAGACATTCAACCCAGCCGCTAAGACGTCATGGCCCGTATGGTAAGAAATATCTCCGGTCACATAGGCCTCGGCTCCTTGAGCTAGGGCTGCTTCGCAAAAGCTTCCACCAGCTCCACCTAAAACTGCTACCCGTTTAACCTTAGCATTTAAATCGGCGCTAATCACCCGTAATCCCTGTAGCTTAAAGACTTGCTTACAGTAAGCCGCAAAGTCTGCTACCGTCATTTCAGTGGCTAGATTTCCAATCCGGCCCAAGCCATCTTCTCTTAAAGGCTTAACCGCCTGTAAGTCTAAAGCCATTGCTAGCCAATCATTCATTCCACCCGCGGTGCAATCTAAGTTAGTATGCGCTGCGTAGACGGTAATATTATGCTTAAGTATCTCTGCGTACATTTGATTTTGAGGCTGAGCCAAATCAAAGGGTTGAATTGGCCGAAAAACGGCCGGATGGTGGGCGAAGATGAAATCACAACCATTAGCAATTGCTTCGGCAACCGTTTCTGGTCGAACATCTAGGGTGACCATCATTTTTGTAACCTCTTGTTCAAGAAAACCCAGTTGTAAGCCAACCGGATCTTTAGGCATTGCCAATTCCTTAGGCGCAAAGCGTTCAAATTCAGTCACCAATTCTTTAACTAATACCATTTAAAACACCTTCAATTTCCTTAATTGTTGCTAAGATTTGAGCCTTTTTGGCAAGCGGCACCACCTTAGCTTGTTCTAAGTGAGTCAAAATCTCTTCTTGCTTAAGAATCTCTTGGCGCCACTTAGAAATGAAGACAGGATTTTTTGCCTGCATTAAAAGTGGGCCAAACATTAACGCCTGTTCATTTAAGTGAGCCTCAGCAGGTGCATAGTCGGCCACGATTAACTCATAGGTGTGACCATCTTCTGCTAAAATTTCTTCAGCCACAATGGCATACCCTGCCTGCATTAACCATTTTCGCACTTCTTTTTCACCTACGTTAGGTTGTAAGATTAAACGTGGGTGGTTAGCTAGCTTAGCTTTACCTTTTTCAAGAATTGAAGCAATTAAAGGTCCGCCCATCCCACAAATGGTAATAGTGTCAACTTGGTCGGTTAGTTCGATAGCAGCTAAACCATCTGCTAGGCGGGCCTCCACCTTACCAACCAAACCCTCTTTTTTAATTTCATGTTGGGCATTTTCAAACGGCCCTTTCACCACTTCACCAGCGATTCCAAACTTAATTTGCTTATTTAAAGCCAGGTAAGCAGGTAAATAAGCGTGGTCTGAGCCGATATCTGCTAAGACCGCCCCTGTTTTAACATATTTTGCCGCAGTTAATAAGCGGTTAGATAACTTTCTTGCGTCCATAAAAACCTCTCACTTGATACAAACTTACTAAAAAAGCGGGTCACCGAAGCTGATAACCCGCCTAGTATTTTTACTCTAAAAAGTCCTTTAATTGCTTAGAACGTGATGGATGCCGTAACTTTCTTAAAGCCTTAGCTTCAATCTGGCGAATTCGTTCACGCGTAACCCCAAAGACCTTACCAACTTCTTCAAGAGTCCGGGTCCGACCACCATCATCCAACCCAAAGCGGAGACGTAAGACGTTTTCTTCCCGGTCGGTTAAAGTATCCAAGACACTTTCTAATTGTTCTTTTAACAACTCATAAGCAGCATGTTCAGCTGGACTAGTCGCATCTTGATCTTCGATAAAATCACCTAAGTGGGAATCGTCTTCTTCACCAATTGGTGTTTCCAACGAAACGGGTTCTTGCGCAATTTTAAGAATCTCACGAACTTTTTCAGTCGGCATATCCATTTCTGCCCCAATTTCTTCAGGCGTTGGTTCCCGACCTAAGTCTTGTAGCATTTGGCGTTGAATCCTAATTAACTTGTTAATTGTTTCTACCATGTGAACTGGAATCCGGATTGTCCGTGCTTGATCAGCAATCGCACGGGTAATTGCTTGTCTAATCCACCAAGTAGCATAAGTTGAGAATTTAAACCCTTTCCGGTAGTCAAACTTCTCGACCGCCTTCATCAAGCCCATGTTTCCTTCTTGAATTAAATCAAGAAATGACATGCCCCGGCCTACATAGCGTTTAGCAATCGAAACTACTAACCGCAAGTTGGCTTCAGCCAAGCGTTGCTTAGCTTCCTCATCGCCTTCTTCAATTCGTAAGGCTAATTGAACCTCTTCATCAGCGGTTAACAAGTTAACCCGCCCAATTTCTTTTAAGTACATCCGAACTGGGTCATTAATCTTAACAGTTGAAGCAGTTTCTTCCTCTTCTTTTTCGGCATCCTCTTTAGCTTCCTTAGCCTCTTTGTCAGCAGCCATCAAACTAGCTTCACTTGGATTACCATTTTCGTCTACAACAGAAATACCGGCATCCTCAATCCGGCCAATCAATTTATCCATTTGGTCAGCATCAAGACCGAATGGCTTAACTAATTGATTGGTCAATTCTGTATAAGAAATCTCCTTTTTAGGCTTATAGGCCCGAATTACTTCCCGGAGTCGTTTGTTGTATGCAACTTCATCAAAATTATTGTTCTTCTTCTCTTCTGCCAAAGTGAAGGCCTCCTTAATGTAATGCTTGTTTAACTTGTGCTATTTGCTGTTTTAGCTTAATCTTTTCAACCAATAGCCGTTGGGCTTCCTCTGTGTTCCCTAAAGACATTGCCCGCTCAAACTCCTGGTCGTTTTGGTCTAATTTAGCCAACAGCGGCGCTAATTTAGTAATAATGATGATACAGTCATCAATCTCTTCAGGCTGAGCCTGGGGTGGAAACTCGGTCATTTCCAAGGAAACCACTAACTGTCTTATCGGCTCTTCCTTAATAAAATCCAAAAATTCAGCACTATTATAGTCTTCATGTTGGGCAAAGTAAGCTTGCGCAACCAAGTAACCTCGTTGATAAATTTCGGTAAAAAAATGAAACTGTGCGTCGGCCATTAACCTCAAAAAGACCCCTTGCTCATGTAAGAGTCGATAAAGTAGTAGTCTTTGAGCCGTGATTACTTGCGAAACCTTTGCTTGTTTTTCAACCGGTGGTACAACCGCACTCGTCTTTAAATCAGTCAGTGGTTTAGTTTGTACCTTTAGCTTGGTCTGTAAATCCCGCAACTGCGCTTCTAAGTTAAGTTTTTCAAGCTTGAACCGTTTACTCAAACGATTTAAGTACAAGTCCTGTTGAATTTTGTCCTTTAAAGGTGCTAGTACCTCTAAGACTTGTCTTAAGTAAAGCAACTGGTCGTTTTCGGTCGCTAAATTCTTTCCCCGCTCAAAATATTGTAGGTAAAAGTCTAGCGCCCCCACCTGATTAGCAGCTACCGCCTGCGCAAATTTCTCTTCACCGTATTTCTTTACGTATTCATCAGGATCCAAGTTTTCCGGTAAATTAATAACACTTAAATTAAAACTTCCCTGGCTTTCAAATAATTCCAAGGCCCGCTTGGTTGCCAGCTGCCCTGGGTCATCACCATCATAACAGATACAAACCTGATTAGTTAGGCGCTTTAACTGGTAAACTTGTTCATCAGTTAGGCTTGTCCCCATCGAAGCAACCCCATTTTTTACCCCCGACCGGTAAGCTGCCAAAACATCCATAAACCCTTCAAAGAGGATAACACGTTGTTTTAAGCGAATTTCACCCTTGGCTTTGTCGAAGTTAAAAAGCACCTTGCTTTTATTGAAAATTGCTGTTTCCGGCGAATTAAGGTACTTGGGCGCTTGTGGGTTAGCATGTAGCAAGCGGCCCGAAAAAGCCACTACCTGCCCGGCTTGATTGTTAATGGGAAACATAATCCGATCTACAAACCGTTCGTGCAAACTCCCGTCTTGCCATTCTAAAAACAGCCCTGACTTCCGTACCAACTGATAATCGCTAGCCTCTTCTTTTTTAAATAACTCCTCTAACAACGGTTGTTCAGGCGCAAATCCAATCCGAAACTCCTTAATCAACTCTAAACTTAGCCCGCGGTCTTGCAGGTAAGCAAAAGCCTCTTGGCCCAGCTTAGTATTGATTAAGACATGGTGGTATAAATCTGCTGCCCGGTTATACAGTTGATACAACTTTTGCCTAGGGGAGTTTTTTTCAGCGGCCGTTTGACCTACATCGGTTGCAATTTCGATTCCCGCTATCTGGGCAACTTGCTTAACCGCTTCAGGAAAGGTAACCCCGTTTAGTTCCATTAAAAACTTGAAGACATTTCCCCCCCGGTGACAGGAAAAACAGGTAAAAATTTGCTTTTCCTCGTTAACCGAAAATGAGGGCGTCTTCTCGGGATGGAAGGGACATAAGCCAAACCAGTTCTTACCAGACTTATGCATTTGAACCGATTGACCAACCACATCTAAGATATTGACTGACGTTCTCACCCGGTCAATAACTTCCGCGGGAATTAAACTCAACTGTGAATCCCCCCTCAAATGAACTTAACAGACACAAATGCCTGCTACACCCATTTTGAATAATCATAATCTATTTTAGCTTAATTTCACCTTATTAGCAAGCATTTAACTTAGACAAAAAAATGGTGTTAATCCGCGGGATTAACACCATCACTAATAAGCTATTTTTACTACTTAACGTTAAGTTTATCTAGTTGACCGAAGATTGTAGTTAGGTCAGCTAATTGACTTAGTTGTAATAAGCGGTTGTTCTTAATTGCTTCGTCATTAGCCATTACCATCGTTTGGTCAAAGTAAGTGGAAATTGGTTGCCGTAACTTACGTAAGAGTTCATAATCCGCAGCTACATCAGCAGAGAATTGCTCCTTAACTTGGGCTACCGCTGCTTGTAAGGCAACTTCCGACTCATTTTCAAACAAGCTAGCATCTACCTTGGCATCAGCTGCGAAGTCAGGAGCCTTCTTAGCCAAGCGAACTACCCGAGTTAAGGCTTCGATTGTTTCCTTAAAGTCAGCATCTGCCCGGTGCTTCGTTAAAACAGCCGCAGCCTTTTGACTCGTTACAAAGCTATTAGCCTTAACAGCAACTACTGTGTCTAATGTGTCGTGGCTGTATTTGTCTGCAGCTAAAACTTGGTGCAAGCGATCTAAGATAAAGCTTTCCATTTCAGCTTGACTGTCAGTTGGGACAATTTTTTCAAACAAACTAGCATCAGCCTTATAAGCAGCCTTGATTGCTTGACTTAAATCTGTTACCGCTAGATTCCAGTTTTGATCCAAAGCAATCCGAACAATTCCTAAAGCTTGCCGTCTTAAGGCGTAAGGATCATTGGAACCAGATGGAATCATCCCCGCAGCAAAGAAAGCATAGATACTGTCTAACTTATCGGCAATTGAAAGCAAGGCCCCAACCGGACTGGCTGGCAATTTACCTTCGGCGCTAGTTGGCATATACTCTTCACTCATAGCCTTGGCAACAGTTTCTTTTTCGCCTTGCATGCGGGCATAGATTTCCCCCATAATTCCTTGCAATTCAGAAAATTCACCGACCATTCCGGTTACCAAGTCAAACTTGTAAATCATTGCTGCCCGTTTCAAGTCGGCTAATTGTTCTTCGGTAAAGCCTAGCTTTTGCCCCAGGTTAGCAGCCAAAAGTTGAACCCGTTGCATCTTTTGGTAAATCGTCCCAATCTTATCGTGAAACATGACCGTCTTCAAACGTTCAACGTATTGAGCGATTGTTTGCTTTTGGTCTTCTTGGTAGAAGAACTTAGCATCTTCTAGCCGGGCAGTTAAAACTTTTTCATTCCCTGCCACGACATTTTCAAGGTAAGCTTTATTCCCGTTTCTAACAGCAATAAAGAATGGTAACAATTTACCAGCTTGATTTCTAACGTAGAAGTAGCGTTGGTTGTCCTTCATTGAGGTAATCAATACCACGTCAGGTACTTCTAGATATTTGTCAGCGAATTTACCTGCAAAAACAGTTGGATATTCCACCAAGTTATTAACTTCTTCTAGTAAATCTTCATCAACATCGACTACCCAGTCATTTTCCTTAGCTAAAGTAGCAATTTGGTTGCGAATCATATCCTTACGTTCAGCTGCATCAGCAATAACCATCTCTTTAGCCAACGCTTCAGGATAGTCATCAGCGCTAGCAAAGCTAACCGGCTTGCCTAAGAAGCGGTGCCCTTGGCTAAGACGGTCAGTTTTCACATCCAAGATTGCGAATGGAACAACCTCTTGGTCCAACAAAGCCACTAACCACTTAATTGGCCGAACGTATTCAAAATCATTGCTACCCCAACGCATCATAGTTGGGAACTTAAGTGACATTGCTACTTCTTTAAGCTTAGGCAAAATCTCAGCGGCTTGCTTACCTGCAATGAACTTTTCAACGTGAACATATTCAACCCCTTTGATTTCCTTGAAGAAGATATCATCAGTTGTCATTCCTTGCCCCCGAACAAATCCTTGGGCGGCCTTAGTCCAGTTGCCATCAGCATCTAAAGCAATCTTTTTAGCAGGGCCCTTTGCTTCTTCCTTAATATCTGCTTGCTTATCTGCTAAACCTAAAACTTTAACGGCTAATCGTCTTGGCGTTGAGTAAGCCTTAACTGCTTCAAACTCCAACCGTTCTTCCTTCAAGAAATTCTTAACCTTAGTTACTAACTGTTCTACACTAGGAGTCACTACGTGGGCAGGAATCTCTTCTAAACCAATTTCTAAAAGAAAAGTATGTGCCATCTTACTTGTCCTCCTTCAAAAGTTCTTGGCGTAATTTTTCATCCTTAATCAATGGATAACCTAACTTCTTACGTTCAGCCACAAACACTTTAGCCACTGCCTTAGCCATGTTTCTAATCCGGGCTAAATAGCCAGCCCGTTCAGTAACGGAAACAGCCCCCCGTGCATCTAATAAGTTAAAGGTATGGCTACACTTCAAAATGTAATCATATGCCGGGTGAACTAGACCGTTAGCGATTTGCTTTTTAGCTTCTGTTTCGTAAACATCAAATGCCTTAAAGAGCATTTCTTGGTTACTTTCTTCAAAAGCATATTTAGAGTGTTCGTATTCAGGTTCTTTGAAGATATCACCATATTTAACCCCATCAGCCCATTCCAGGTCAAAGACGGAATTGACGTCTTGAATGTAAGATGATAGCCGCTCTAACCCGTAGGTAACTTCAGCGGCAACTGGCTTAACTTCTAGCCCCCCAACTTGTTGGAAATAAGTGAACTGGGTAATTTCCATCCCGTCTAACCAAATTTCCCAACCAACACCGGCACAACCCATTGATGGGTTTTCCCAGTTATCTTCCACAAAACGGATATCATGTTCTTCTGGAACAATCCCTAAGGCCCGCAAACTATCAAGATATAATTCTTGGATATTGCTTGGGGATGGCTTCATGATTACTTGGAATTGGTGGTGTTGGAACAAACGGTTAGGGTTGTCACCGTAACGGCCATCGGCAGGACGGCGAGATGGTTCAACGTAAGCCACGTTCCAAGGTTCTGGTCCCACTGCCCGTAAAAATGTATAAGGGCTCATTGTGCCGGCACCTTTTTCTGTATCGTATGCCTGCATTAACATGCAACCTTGCTTAGCCCAAAATTGTTGCAAGGTCAAAATAATATCTTGCATTGCTAATTTCTTCGTCATGCAAAAAACTCCTTTGTCTTTATTCGGAAAAAACCTCTTAGCATCACAAAAAGTCGTCCCCATGTGACGCCAATAATGGTCACATAGGGACGACTTTTCCAAATCGCGGTTCCACCCTACTTCTAGTTTTGCCTAGCAACTTCATTACGTAAAGCTCCAAAAGCGCCAACTACCTTTTAAAAGTACCTGCTTTCACCACCCCAGGCTCGCTTACCTTTTTGAAAGATAGCCCTCTTTCATCAACGCTTCATTTATTAAACAAAGATAGGATAATCGTTTTTTGATCAGCTGTCAAGTAGGTAAAGGTTTTCAAACAATGGATTTTTTCTTTTTTATTATCCTATCCCTTTAGCACTCCGCCTTTCAATATGCTTATCGCCGTACCTTTCTTACTCAAATTACGACAAAAAAGCCCTCCACCATAAGCGGAGGGCTTAACCTAACTATTGTTAGTCTTTCCTAATACCTGGGAATTAAAGTGCGTTAGATGCACCGTGGTAAACAATCCCACGACGTGAGTCAACTGTGATAACTTCACCGTCAGCTACTAATTCAGTTGCGTTAGCGGCACCAACAACAACAGGGATACCCATTGAGATACCAACAACAGCAGCGTGTGATGTTAAACCACCGTTTTCAACAACTAAAGCAGCTGATTTTTCGATAGCTGGTAAGTAGTCCTTATCAGTTGTCTTCACAACTAAAACGCCACCTTCTTCAGCCTTTTCAACAGCTTCCTTAGCAGATGTAGCAACAACAGCCTTACCAATAACTGTTTCGTCACCAACACCTTGACCTTCAACTAACTTAGAACCAATCAATTGGATCTTCATAACGTTAGTTGTACCCTTTTCACCAACTGGTACACCAGCAGTGATTAAGATTAAGTCACCTTCCTTAGCAAAGCCAGCCTTCTTAGCTTCTTCAGTTGCTAAGGCAAACATTTCATCAGTTGAAGCAGGAGCTTCAGCCATCACAGGGTAAACACCCCAGTTGATAGCTAAACCGCGACGAGTACGGTCATCAAATGTTACAGCTAAGATATCAGCATCTGGACGGTACTTAGAAATCATACGAGCTGTGTGACCAGACTTAGTAGCAGCAACGATAACCTTGATGTTCAAGTTGTTAGCTGCTTCAGCAACGGCACGACCGATAGCTTCAGTAACATCAGTCTTGTCGAAACGGTTTAATGAGAATTCACGGTGTTGACGTAAAGCATTTTCAGCCTTAACATCAATCCGAGCCATAGTTGCAACAGCTTCTACAGGGTAGTCACCGTTTGCAGATTCACCAGATAACATAGTTGCATCTGTACCGTCAAACACAGCGTTAGCAACGTCAGAAGCTTCGGCACGTGTAGGACGTGGGTTTTCTTGCATTGAGTCAAGCATTTGAGTAGCAGTGATAACTGGCTTACCAAGTGCGTTACACTTCTTGATTAAGCTCTTTTGTACCAAAGGCACGTTTTCTGCTGGGATTTCAACCCCCATGTCACCACGGGCAATCATCAAACCATCAGAAACCTTGATGATTTCATCAAAGTTGTCGATACCTTCTTGTGATTCAATCTTAGGGAAGATTTGCACGTGTTCCATGTGCTTTTCTTCTAAAAGTTCACGAATATCTAAAACGTCTTGTGGCTTACGAACGAAAGAAGCAGCGATGAAGTTGATTTCGTTGTCTAAACCGAAACGAATGTCATCTGAGTCTTTTTCAGTAATACCAGGCAAGTTGATAGAAACGCCAGGAGCGTTAACACCTTTACGTGAACCAAGTGTACCTTCATTCAAGACTTTACATACTAATTCCTTAGTAGCTTCATCTTTCTTTTCGATTTGCATGTCAATCAAACCATCATCGAATAATACGTGGCCACCTTCGTGAACATCATCGTATAAACCTGGGTAAGTAACAGCAATCTTTTCCTTTGTACCTTCAATAGAAGCATCCATTGAAATCCGCACTTCGTCACCAATGTTGAAGTGAAGCTTACCTTCTTTTTGAACAGTTGTCCGAATTTCGGCACCCTTAGTATCAAGCATGATACCTACCATCTTACCAGTAACTTTTTCAGCTTGACGAACTAAGTTCATCCGGCCAAGGTGTTCTTCATGGTCACCGTGTGAGAAGTTGAAGCGGAATACGTTAGCACCTGCTTCAATCAATTTAACGATTGTGTCTAAGTCCGAACTAGCTGGTCCAAGTGTACTTACAATCTTGGTCTTTTTCATGAGTAAAGTCTCTCCTTTAAAAATAGTACATGTAAAACTGACGTTTATGTCTGTTATTACCAGTGATAAATAATAATTACGCTTTTAACAAGCAATGTTTAGAAACGAATCCGATCGTTTAAATCGGCCAAGGAAACATCTGTCTTGTGCTTGTGGTTTTCCAAGGTATCAATGATATCCTTAGCAACAAGTTGGTTATCGCGGATACCAACTGCTAAACCACCCTTGCCTTCAAGTAATAATTGAACGGCATAATCACCAAAACGACTTGCTAAGACACGGTCCTTAGCAGTTGGCATGCCCCCACGTTGTACGTGAGCCAATGTAACTGCCCGGCTGTCAAAGTCACCGTATTGGTCAATTTGGTCTTTTAATTCTTGTGCTGACATTACACCTTCAGCAACAACAACGATACCATAGTCCTTGCCGCGCTTCTTGTTGTCAGTCAACTTAGCTGCGATTTCTTTGGCATCAAATTCACGTTCAGGAATAACGATTGCATCTGCGCCTGCAGAAATTCCTGACCATAAAGCGATATCGCCGGCGCCACGACCCATTACTTCTACAACAAAAATCCGTTGGTGTGAACGGGCTGTATCAATAATCCGGTCCAAGGCTTCGGTTGCAACCCCAACCGCAGTATCAAAACCAATTGTAAAGTCAGTTCCTGGAATATCGTTATCAATAGTCCCTGGAACCCCAATTGAGTTGAAGCCATGTTTAGTAAGCTTCATGGCACCATGGTAAGAACCATCGCCCCCGATAACTACTAAAGCATCAATTCCAAGCTTCTTCAATTGTTCAATTGCTTTTAACTGAGTTTCTTCTTCAGCAAATTCTGGGAAACGTGCTGAACGAAGAATAGTACCCCCACGGTTGATAATGCCGTCTAAATCATTTAAAGAGTCCATTTTGAAGACATCGCCTTCAACTAAACCCTTATAACCATAGTTTACACCGTATGCTTCAAGGCCTGCATGCATTGCAGAACGGGCGATTGCACGAACAGCTGCGTTCATACCTTGTGAATCGCCACCACTTGTCAAAATACCAATGCGTTTCATTTCTTCACCTCAAGTAAAAATTCTGTAGTACTACTTTCTCCACAAGTTATCTTACCACTTTTGCTTAAGCTTGTCTTGTAAAAAAAGAAATTTCTCAGATTATTTACAAATTGTTTTCATACTCTTTTTCATTTTTTCAAAACTACATTTTCTTGACCTAATAAATTGATAAGCTCGGCCTCTAACCTAGCATCCGTGCTTAGCCAGTAACGCTCATGTAAAAGGCGTTTAGTCCCTGCGCTTTCATAATAAATAATCACCGGTGTTTCGCCGTGATTAGCTTGGAGCGTACTGGTTAATTTTAACTTGGCTAAGGCATTATTTTCCGGCGTCAGCCTTAGATACCAGCAAGTTTTTTTCATTAAATCTGCAAACTTAATTTGCTTAACTATAAACGATAGTCCGTTATGTTCTTGCACTTCCCCACTAACTAAAAGTGACTGGCCTTTCTTTAAACGTAAGCCGTAGCGTCTAAATTCGGTGGGAAAAAGGGTCAAGTCTACTTCGCCACTTTCGTCGCTCCCGGTCAAGAAGGCCATTTCTTCATTATTTTTGGTTCTAATTACCTTTATTTTCCGGATGTAAACTAATAGGCGTGCTTTCATGTTTACTTGTAAATCGCCAACGGCTGTTACCGGATAAAAGGTTTTTATCCAACTATATTTTTGAAGTAGGTGCCCCGAGATAACTAGCCCCAAATACTCACTTTCTTTATCTAGTTGTTCTTCTAGGCTAAAGGGCTCTACTGGACGGTCGACCGTTTCTAGTAAGGATTGCAATACTGGACTATCGGTCAGCTCAATGGTCTTTAACTGACTTTCTAGGTTAGTCAGTAATTGCTTACGATTAGGCTCAAACTCGTCAAAGGCTCCCACATAGATTAGTGGTTCAATCAAAGCCGCTTGCCGGTATTTTTCAGGAATTCTTTCTAAGAAATCTTGAAATCCCTTGTAATTACCAGCTTGTCGTCTTTCCAACAGGATGGCGTCACAAAAATCCCGGCGAATTTTTTTAATACTTGCTAACCCAAAGTAAATTTGGCCTTGGCGCAAGGTAAAACCTTTTTGACTCAAATTAATATTTGGTCCCTTAACATTAACTTGGTATTTCTTAGCTTCTATCACATACTCTCTTATTTTCGGACTAGCTAGTAGTGAATTGAATAAGGCCGTGTAAAAAGCAGCTGGGTAGTGCGCCTTAATGTAAGCCAGCTGAAAGGCAAACTTAGAGTAAGCAACAGCGTGCGACCTGTTAAAACCGTAGTTAGCAAACCGTTCAATGTAATCGTAAACCTGCTTAGCTACGGAAACCTCATAGCCTAACTTTTTAGCACCTTTGATAAACTGGTCTTTCAACTCTAAAATTAGGTGATCATTCTTGCTACTAATTGCTCGGCGCAAAATATCGGCTTCTCCTAGAGTAAAGCCTGCCATTGTCGAAGCTACTTGCATAACCTGTTCTTGGTAAACAATGATTCCGTAAGTCAGGCCCAAGATTGACTTCAAATTATCGTTAGGATAAGTAACCTGCTTGAGACCATGCTTTCTAGCAATAAACTCGTCAATATTAGCTAACGGACCCGGACGGTACAAAGCATTAACTGCGGCAATATCTTCAAAAGAAGTAGGTCTTAGTTTCCGTAACACATTGCGAATTCCACTCGATTCAAATTGAAAAACTCCGGCCGTATCACCACGAGCAAATAATTGTAAGGTCAGCTCATCATTTAAATCAATCTGCCTAACGTCAAGCTCCGTTTGATATCCCCGCTTAACTAAGCTTAAAGCCTGTTCCAATAGACTAAGGTTGCGCAACCCAAGTAAGTCAATTTTCAAAAGTCCAACCGCTTCTACCTGCTTTTTAGCATACTGACTAAGCCAAATTCCATCATTCCCCATGTGCAACGGAACAGTTTCAACTAAGTCTGTATCGCTTAAAATTATTCCCGCAGCGTGTTTGGAGTAATGCCTTGGTAGCCCCTCTAAACTTAACGCTAGCCGAAACAACAATTTATTTTTCGGGCTATCATTCACTAAGTTACGCAAACTTTGAGACTGTTCATAAGCCTCTTTTAAGCTAATTTTAAAGACCCGCGGAATCGCTTGGCTCCATTTTTCTAACTCAAAGCTATTAAGTTCTAACACCCGGCCAACATCCCGGAGCGCCTGCCGCGCCCCAAACGTATCGAAGGTAATAATTTGTGCCAGGTGGTTTTGACCATACTGTTTTTTTAAATGGCTGATAACTTCATCCCGGCGATTATCCGGCAAATCGATATCAATATCTGGCATTTGCGCCCGCTTCTCATTTAAAAAGCGCTCAAATAGCAACTGGTACTTTAACGGGTCAACATCCGTAATTCCTAAACTGTATGCCACCAATGAACCAGCTGCTGATCCCCGCCCAGGATCTAGCATAATTTTTTGACTCCGAGCAAAGTTGGTAATATCGGCCACAATCAAAAAGTAATCGTCAAACCCCATCTTATTAATAACAGCCAACTCAGATTCCAGCCGGTCAAAGTAAGGTTTAGTTTCATTAACAGTCGCTTTTCTAAGCTTAACGTCCAATCCCTCTACACACAGCTTACGTAAGTAACTTTCCGAATCTAAGCCACTTGGCGTCTTAAAATGGGGCAATTTTGTTTTAGTAAATTCTAGCTGCAAATCAACTTGCTGGCAAAGCTCAGCAACATTAGCATAAGCTTCTGTAAGCCCTGCTTGCTCATACTCTGCTTCAACCTGGGTAGGACTCTTCAAGTAATGTTTACCCCTTTGCTTGCCTTGTAAATCTGCTTCTTTTAAGGTACGCCCGCTCTTTAGTGCTGCCAAGACTTCCTGTTGTAAAATATCTTTAGGTTCAAGGTATTCAACTCGCAAACTTGCCACTAATTTGCAGTCTAGCTGTTCGGCCAATTTGATAAGCGTTTGCTTGCTAAATTCATCAAAATTGGCTTCAATTCCAAAGTACAAATTAGACGCCACTCGTGCCTTTAAAGCTGTAAGCCAGGTTAAATTAGCAGCAGGATTGCTAGCGATAAGATAAGTCAAGTTTGGGGGCAGGATTACTATCAAATCACTTAAATTAGCATCAACTTGCTCTAAAGTTAGACTGACTCCTTCAGGTTTAGCTAACTTCAAGGAAGATAGCTTCATCAAATTTTGATAGCCAGCTGCATTCTTAGCAAGCAACACAATATCACTGGTTATTAAATCACTTTGACTACTGGTAAGCTGAAGTGTTATCCCCACCAACGGTTTAATATTTGCCCGTAGACACGCTTGATAAAAAGTCAATGCCCCATACATTACGTTGTAGTCGGTCAATGCTAGCGCCTGATAACCTAATTTTTTAGCCGCTTGAACATAATCTTCAATTCTCAAACCAGATTGCAACAAACTATAAGAACTAATTACCTGTAAGGGTGAAAACATTCTCTCACCTTCCTTTGCCCTTTACTCATTTAACTACTAAGGTTATTATAACAAATTTCTCGTAAAAATTTTCTTATGCTTTTTTAGGACAAATGTGTTAAACTACTTATATATTGTGAGGTGCTCATGATGGGAAAACAATTAACAATTTTATTTTGGGGATTCATCTACGGTGAAGTCTTAGGCTACATCGTTTCCGCTTTAAGTGGCTACACCTTTGACGCTAAGCTTTCCGGCTTAATTCCAATGATTGGCGGTTTTATCGTTATTAACTGCTTATCTTACTTCGTCAAAGATTCCCAAGAAAAATAGAACTTATTTAAGGTGCTAACTTCTGAAAGCTAAGTTGGCGCCTTTTTCAATTGAATTTTAAAATGAAGCAGATAGGTATGATTTTAAACTTCCTAGACATAATACGTGCGCAAAAGTGAAACTCACGGAACTAATACTGTAGACAGAAATGTTTCAAAGCTAATATAACAAAAGGTATATAAACTGACACTTGAAAATATAGTTCCTAGCAATTTTTTGTTGTAGTTGTTTTCCCAACCTTTTTATTTTAGATAATTCTCTTTTACATAGTCGTCAAATTCTTTTAACCTTCGACGCAACTCAGGGTCGTTCTTCTCCCTCTCTGCAATCTTTTTTCTTAATTGCTTCTCCTCCTTAGGAGACAGGCAATCTGTATCGTCAATATCCATCCACGTTGGTCTTTGTTTATTTTCAAACATAATTGAAAATCACCTCCTAGCCCATGAAAACTCGCTAAACTTTTCGCTACCTCAAATTACATCAAAAAATAATCCAGCTACTCATTTTAAAGTAGCTGGATATTACACCTAATCAAAAACAGGCTCCCAGTTAGGATCGCAGTAAGCTTGAAAACACATTTTAACTTGCTCTTCATTATTTTTGGCCAGGGCAAGTTGGGGTAAGTTATTTTCGGCAAAGTAGGCGTAACCGGTAGTTTCAATATTTTTGCTAAAACTACCACTCCTTGCCTGGCAGAGGACAAAGACTTTGCAAACGCCGTACGCATATTTAGGGGGATTATGCTTATTTCGATCGTGAAGGGCAATAATCCGCTCTACGCTAGCATCTAGACCTGTCTCCTCCTTGATTTCCTTGAGCGTATTTTCTTTAAGGGACAGATTTACTTCTACCCACCCACCTGGAAGTGACCAGCTACCGTCGTTTTCATGAACCAGTAGTATTTTATCATCCTTAAAGATGGCTGCCCGGGTGTCTAACTTGGGTGTTTGGTAACCACTGTCGCTACAAAACAAGCCTGTCACTTGTTCCAAAGAAAGACCACTCTTTTGGGCCATCATCTCCGCAGCAATTTCACGCAGGCGCTGGTAACGTGCGCGGTCATAAATATCTTTACCATAAGTCAGACCCGCTTGGGCAATACTTTGTAATTCGATAATCCAGTCTAATAATTAGTCTGCAGCCATTCCCCACTTCTTACTAATCTTTAACATACTTCACTTTTAAATCGGGTTTAAAGTAAGCACGGTACTGAGCTGATAAAGGCTCATCCGTGATCAAAACGTCAATATCCTTAAGATCAGCAGATTTATACGGAGAAGAATTTTGGGCCTCAAATTTATATTTTTGGGCGACAAGGACCACCTTCTTAGAGCGCGCGATGACCTTTTTTATAATAGTTGCATCGTAAGCATCGACAATCGTAATCCCATCGGCCTGAATCTTTGACGTCCCCAAGAAAGCAGCGTCAAAAGTATAATTATCTAATTTAGCTAACGTTTCTAGCGAATAGGTGTAACGGTTCCCTTTATCAATTTTACCTCCCAATAATTCAACTGCAGGTAATTCGTGCAGAGTTAACCTAATGGCATTATCAATCGAATTGGTGACCACGGTAGTATTAACCTGCCCTAAAAGTTCACACATTTGCATTAACGTAGTCGAAGCCCCAATAAAATATAGACCGCCTGGATGGACTTCTTGACTGGCAAGCTTAGCCATTTTGGCCTTAATTGGAGACTGGATGTGGGTTCTAGTGACGAAGCCTGGTACATTGTTAAGCTTAGCTTCCATTAGGCCACCATGAATTCGTACTGCTTGACCAGTCGAAGTCAGCTTTAAGACATCCCGGCGCGCAGTATCAAAAGCAATCCCAAAGTGGTGGGCTAACTGTCTAGTTGTCAGTTGGTGTTTTTTAGCTAAAAGCTGTTTTATTTCTTCTAGGCGTTGGGTCTGTGAGTACAAAAAAATCCCCCCTCACTAATAATTTTAACACAAAGAGGAATAACTCATAGCAAGTACAAGTTATTCCTCATTAATTAAATCCTATTTCTGCCTTGAGTTGCTTGCCAATCATTAGCAAAGTCAGCTACGGCCTTGGCAATAGCCGGATTTGCAAAACCAGCTTCATAAATAGCTGGACTTGCGGTAACAGCTTGTGCTCCGTGGGCTAAAGCGCTCGTTACTTGGCCAACATTCTTAAAACTAGCAGCTAAAATCTTAGCTTGGCTGTGCTTTCTTTCAATCGCTAAGGCTAACTGATCAATAACCTCTAAGGGATTAGTGTTGAGATTTTCCATCCGGTTGTAGTAAGGAGCTAGATAATCCGCTCCCGCCTCTAGTGCAAGCAGGCCTTGTAAGCTAGTATAGATGGCTGTCGCCGTAATTTGGAACCCTTCTTGCTTAAGCTGCTTGATGGCTTTTAAGCCTTCGGTTGTCACCGGTACCTTAATGTAGAGGTTACCACCCAACTGTTCTTTTAACTTATGAGCATCCGCAATTATTCCCTCGCAATCGGAAGCAACCACTTGAACATGGATACTTGGAGTGGGACCAATAATTTGTCGAACCGTTTTAACCTGAGCAAAAAAGTCAATTGCCCCTTCCTTTTTAACAATCGTTGGGTTAGAAGTAATTCCTGCCAGGGGCAAGATTTGCGCCCATTTCTTAATTTCAGCAATGTTTAGTGAGTCAATCATAAATTCCATTAGTTTTTCCACCTTTATTTAAATTAGACTGCTTGTTCAGTCCGCGCAATAATATCATCTTGAGTCGCCTTAGATAAAACATTGAAGAAGGCCGAATACCCTGCCACTCTGACAATTAAATCCCGGTGTTTTTCCGGATGTTTTTGAGCATCAATCAGCGTTTCCCTAGACACAACGTTATATTGAATATGGTAGCCATGTAACCTGTTGAAGAAAGTCTTCAACAGCATAATCAATTTTTGTTTGTCTTCTGGCTTAGCCAGTGTTTGTGGGTTAACCTTTTGATTGAGTAATACCCCACCTACAATTTCTTCGGTTGGTAATTTAGACACAGACTTTAAAACTGAGGTTGGTCCTTGTTTATCCATGTTGTGGGCAGGCGAACACCCTTCAGCTAGTGGGGCTTTAGCGTGCCGTCCATCCGGTGTCGCCATTGCTCCGTAGCCTTGACCCACGTTTGCAGAAATTGAGGAAGTTCCAGAGTAACGAATCCCCCCAATTGGTCCCCGACCATAGCGCGTATTCGGATACTTGGCAATTTCGTCGACGTAAACGTCATAGCAAGCTCTCACTAATTGATCAGCGTAGTCATCGTCGTTACCATATTTAGGGGCATCATTGATTAACATTTGGCGAATTTCTTCCCCGCGTTTACCGGCAAAATCACTATCTAAAACCGCCCATAGTTCCTTAGGACTTATCCTATGTTCTTCAAAGACCAACTTCTTGATTGCAGCTAGAGAATCTGCTAGGTTGGCAATTCCCACTTGCAAACCAGAAATAAAATCATAGACGGCTCCGCCTGCCTTAATGTGCTTACCCCGTTTGATACAATCGTCCGTTAAAGCAGAACATAAAATGTCAGGCACTTCCCGCTCAGAAGTCAAATCAACCGCATTTTCAACGATAACACTCATCTTCGTTAGGTAGCGAACAGTTTTATCCCAGGCTTCTTTTAATTCGGCATAGGACTTCATCTTTGGGAAATAGCCATAGTCAGGAGCAAACCGCTCACCAGACGTCTTGTCAATTCCCCGATTCATTGCAATCAGTAAAATCCTTGGAAAGTTCATATAACTCATCCCGGTACACCGATAACCCCATTTACCAGGAACTGCCGTTTCAACACAACCAATGGCTGAGTAATCATACGCATCTGCTTCCTTTACCCCTTTCTTAATGAAGGAAGGAATGATGATTTCGTCGTTATTAAAGGCAGGCATCCCAAATCCCAGCTTCATGACTTCAATAGCCTCATTCATAAAGTCGGGGTTTAATTTAGCATGGTAACGGACAGTTAAGTTAGGCTGAGGTAAGTGCGCTTGTGCAACTGACTTTAAAACTAAAAACGATAATTGGTTAACTGCATCTTGCTTGTCCCTAGTTTGGCCACCAATTGTGACGTTTTGATAAAGAGGTGAGCCAGCCGAAGAAAAAGTATGGGCTTGGCTTCTAACCTTGTTAATAGTTAACGTCTTAATCCAAAGATTAGTGAGTCGTTCTACGACACTAGCTTCCGTTTCGATTCCCGCATCTAAATCCGCTTTCATATATGGGTACAAATACTGGTCTAAGCGTCCGTAAGACAGGGAGTGGCCGTTAGATTCAATTTGGAGAATACATTGAATAAACCACACCGCTTGTACTGCCTCCGCAAAGGTTTGCGCTGGGTAATAAGGCACCCGGTCGCAAGTCGCTGCAATTTGTAGTAACTCTTTTTGCCGCTGGTTTGAAGCCGTTTTCGCTTGGGACCGCGCTAACTTTGCAAATCGGTGAGCATAATCTTTAACCGCTTCAATCACAATTAAGATTGCGTCGTAGAAATGATACTTATCTAGGCTATCTGGTTTAGTTAAATCCAAGTTGGCCTTAGCCTTTTTGGTCTGTTCTTCAAAACCGACTAAACCCAGCTTTAATAACTTTTGGTAGTTAACTGCTAGGTGCGCATCCCCCGAGTTCATCTTACCTTCCATCCCAAAGAATCCGGTTTGCATGTAAACTTGTACCTCTTTGGGAAGCATTGTATCCGCATGTGCCCGCAAATTATTTTGCTCCCAAAACGGGGCAATTTTTTTAAGCTGTTGCTTGGTTTCTTCGGTAATATAAAAGACATCCCCATCGCGTTTTTCAAACTTGTCTAGTTCATCCAAAACAAATTCCAAAGTATACTCAGGAAAAATCGGCGCATCCTTGTCACCCGAAGCTTGGTTACCGACAATCAAAGTTTCATCGTCAATATATAGCGACATTTTGGCTAAAATATTTTTTAACATGTAAGCTCGTTTTAAAACCACCGGCTGTGCTTGGTACTTACGGTAAGCTTCGGTTGCAAGTAAAGCTCGTTGAGCATCAATATACGGTTTTTTATTAAGGACTTTATCGCGATAAGCATACATTCGTGGAGTTAAGTAGCCAAAATGCTTCTGAGAGTTTGTTTGAACATCGTTAGTATATTTTTGGGTTAAAAGTGCTGTTGCCATCGTTTTTTCCTCCTTAGAAATAACAATCTATGTCATGGTGTAAGAAAACCGCTTGATAATCTTTTAAATCCTCGGGATGTAAGGCTTGATAAGCTGCCATTGTGTACTGGCGCTTAAGTAACCGGTATTTGTTTTGTCCAAATTGGTGAAACGGTAACAGTTGCACCCGCTTAACTTTCATTTGGTCAAAAAGTTGTGCAAACTGCTCTGCATCCTCTAACGAGTCGTTAAAATCTGGAATCACCGGAATTCGTAGCACAATTTGCTTACCAGCTGCAAAGGCGGCAGTAATATTTCTAATAATTAGTTCGTTACCACCACCAACCACCCGCTGATGCTTGGCTGAATCGTAATGCTTTAAATCAGTGTAGATAAAATCAACATACTGGATTAAGTCAAGGAACTTTTTGGTTTGAACGTAAGCAGTTGTTTCAATTGCGGTATGAATTCCTGCCTCTTTAGCTGCTTTGAGGATTTCCTTAGCGAATTCATACTGAGCAAAAATTTCACCCCCAGAAAGGGTTAAGCCTCCCCCAGACTCTTCATAGAAAGGCTGGTCTTTTTTGACCTCGGTCATAATCTCTGCAACTGATTTTTCCTCGCCCATAATGACTGGCCGCTTGGTTTGACTATCTAGCATTTCTTCTGGTTGGCGTTTTTGTGACTCGGGATTAGCGCACCAGGGACAATGTAACGGACAGCCCTTTAGAAAAACAGTGGTCCGGATTCCTGGACCATCATGAATCGAGAAATGTTGGATGTTAAAAATGATTCCCGTATCTTTAGGCATCTAGTTCACTTCCTAACTTTGTGAAAACCTTATCATTTTCTACACCTATATTCTAGCACGGTTTCGTTATTTTGAACCTAATTAATCAGCATTTGCTCCAATCAAATCAGCACTTATCAGCGTTTTAACTTGAAATACGTTTTTATATTTACTTAACCTTACTAACCAGCCATTTTTCCATCAGCATTTAACCCTAAATCCGTACTAAAAAACCTTCTTTCCCTAAACGTTGGGAAAGAAGGCCTAAACTTCTTACTTATCAAATTGTTTTTTGGCCGGCACGTGTCTCTTATGCAGGATTATAACACTAAGCAGGCCGATAAATGAAATTATGGCTAAAAAACCAAAACTCAACTGACTTCCAACTTTAATTGCCTGTAAGGACGTATTGCTACCCTTTTGGGCAAAAGTCAAAATGCCCGAAATAATAGCAGTTCCCAGTGACCCAGCATACTGTTGCGACATACTAAAGAGTGAATTTTGATCCGCTTTTTTAGCTAGTGGTACAGCCTTACCTGAATCAGTCATAACGTTCCCAAACGCGGTGTTAAACCCAGCTCGGGTGAAGATATAAAAGATTACAATCAAAGCAACCGTTAGCTGCTTAGTCAAACCGGCAAATAACACTGCCCCTAATAGCATCAAAAAGTTCCCCAGTGGAATCGGTTTATTAGCCCCACTCTTATCGTACCAGCGTCCAGACAGCGGAGCAATTATTGCACCAGCTAATGAACCTGGTAGTAACATTAAACCAGCCACCAAAGAATTGACGTGTAGGTAATTCTCGGCAAAAATCGGAATAATGAAAGATAAGGAAATATTGGTAAACTGCAAGCCAAAGTAGTCTACAAGCCGCCAACTAACATAAGAATCCTTTAAAATCCTTAAATCAATTAGGGGGTTAGCCTTGGTTAGTGACCTAAAGATAAACAAGGCCAAGCACACCAAACTAAGAATAATTAACCCCACCGCTAAGCCTAGGCGGGAACTGAGTTGTTGCAACCCAAATTCCAGGCTAGTTAGAAAAGAAATTAAGTAGATAAAACTTAGGAGGTTGAACTTAGTTTGTGGATAGGTTTCATTATCCTCAAAGTTAAGTAAGCCTGCCACTAAAGCTAAACCTAATAAGATTACTACAAACACAAAGCAGTAACGCCAAGTTAGGTAGTGATTCATTATTCCCCCATAAGTCGGACCCAAAGCTGGTGCAAGTGAAATTAACATTGCACAAATTCCCGTGTAAGTCCCCCATTTCTTGGCGGGAACCTTATTAAAGACGACCGAAAACATTAACGGGGTAGCAATTCCGGTAGCAGCTGCTTGTAGTAATCGGCCTAACATTAACAACCAAAACTCAGGAGCAAATAAACATAAGATTCCACCGATAATAGCTAGGCTGCTTGCCACTAAAAATAACCGCCGGGCCTTAAACCTTTTTAGTAAAAAGGCGGTTGCTCCCATCATCAAAGTCACCATTAATAGGTAGCCAGTCGTCAACCATTGCACTACTGCTAAGGGTTCATTAAAAGTTGACATTAAAGTGGGGAAGGTTACGTTAAGGGAAGTTTCAATCAAAATTCCCGTAAAGGTTAAAATCCCCACAGAAGCTACGGAAATATTGGTTTTCCGCGAAACTGTCTCATTCATGAAAAATTCCTCCAAAAATAAAATGAGCTCTTGAGATTTAACTTCCTCAAAAGCTCGCAACTACGCTACTATTAGTATAGCATGTTATTTTCATTTAAACAGTCTTTTTAATTTTTAAAACGTTTTTTTGCCTGGTTATAAGCTAGTACATCTTGCCGGTAACCACGCTCAGTATTAATTTTAGCCAATAGTTGATAATCATGGCTGTGAATCCGCCCACTTTCGAGTTGTTCTTCATACAAGTCTAAGTACGGAAGCTCCACTGCTTGCGCCCGCTTAAGCTCTGCTTGGTGGTCATAGTCTACCTTTCGAAAATCAACCTCAGTTAGCTTTTTTTCTGCCAAGGTCAAAACTAAGTAATTAGCCCGTAAATCAGCCTGGAAGATAGGATGCTGACTAAACGGCTGGCCGACTGAGCCTGGATTAAAAATCAGCTGTTCTTGACTACTATAACGCATAAGCGGATGGTGCACGTGAGCATAAACTGCCAAATCTAAATCTGGTTTTAACTCAAATAACTGATCAAAGTTAGCTTGGTCAGCAAGCGGATATAAAGACTGGCCGTGGTTAAAGGTAGGCAAATTATGGGACAAGCCAACTTTTAACCCAGCTAGCTCTACTTGCTTTGCCAAAGGCCAGCGCTCGATTTCCATTACCACCTCTGGTGCTAGTCGTTTAGCCAGGGTTTGGGCTAACTTGGCAAAGTAGATTTTACTTTCCTTATCGGTTGGTAACCGCCCTGCAATCGAATTGACTAACAGGTCATCCCAATTTCCCCGCAAACAATAGCTAGGATTCATTTGGGTAAACAGTTCCCACAAGTCTTGAGCTCCTGGCCCAGGTGAAAATAAGTCACCTAAAAACCAAAAATCATCAACCCCTAACGCCAATGCATCCTCATACACTGCCTTTAGTGCAGTATAATTTCCGTGAACGTCGCTAAAAATCCCAATTTTTCTCGTCATCTAAATCCCTCTAACTAATTAAGTCTACACTTAAATATAAAATGAACAGCCCAAAATAACAAGCGCTACTAAAAAAGCCACTTAGACTGGCTAAGTAGCTTTTAATTACGCACCCTTATTAAGGCTAACTTGTGGTGTAACTCCAAGCAAGCTAAGATTAGCAAGGGCAAATACATCAAATCCAATGCTACGCACTGTAACAACCCTACGGTGCTAGCCTTGGTTACTAACGGCGATTCCATTAATAAATTTAAGCCTAGACTCAACAACTGACTACCCCAGATAACCGCTACTAAGAACCGATTATCATGCTTAATTTTAGCAATTAATAAGTTAGCTAAATAAAGGCCTAAATAACCCAACACAGAAGCAATACTGTGTAAGAAACTGTGCCAGTTAGCAAAGGTTGAACCTGAATACACAAATATCGAGGTCAGCAAACAATCTCCTAATCCATACAGGGCTACTAATAAGGCTAATGGTTTAGCATACCTACTTGCAGCCTGTCTTTGTGCCCACAAGTAAATGTAATAAGCCCCTAGCATAAACAAAATGCCATCAATAAATTCCCAACGGTCAAAGGCTTGGTGGAAGGGAAACTTATTACTCCCCAATTCACTTAGCAACTGAATCTTACTATTAGCACTAAAAAAGCCCATGAAATATGGTAGACTAATTTCTCTAATTAACACAATCAATATCAATAAAAAACTATATTCACGCGTCAACCTTCTCATCACTCTCACCTCAACTGTTAGTTTACCACTAAAATAACTAAAAACAGCGAAGAAAGTGTGAATTTTATATTCAGAAGGCCAGGCGTTTATTCAAACCTACGACTAATAAATAACCAACAGTTACCCCAATCACACCTTGAAGCAAGTTTAAGGGGATACCCACTAAGCCAGTTGGAACCGTATAAAGGAAGCTATCGGCTCCGAAATAAACTGTAACCATCACTAAGGTTCCCGCTAAGGGCCCCAACCACTGCCTTTTTTGACCTAACTGCCCAATAATGTATCCCTCAGTTCCATGGGCTAGTAAGGAAAAGAACATATATTGAGGGTAACCCGAAATCAGGTCAAGTAATAAACCGCTTAGTGCCCCAACAACTCCGCCAGCCCGGCTACCGAATAAAAGCGCCGCTAAGACAATTCCTGCATCACAAAGGTTGATATTGCCGTGCGTAAATGGAATTGGAATTAAAAAGGTCCGGGCAATTACCACGTTTGCAGCGGTAATAATCCCAAGTAGTGCAATTTTTTTAGTTAATGACGTCATCAAAATCATCCTTTCTCAAAATAAACTCTGCCAGCAAGGAACTTAAATCGAGTCCATAGCTATCAGCCCGGTCACTGTTTAAATTGGCTACTAAGGTAGAATAAAGCAGGTTTGTTGTTACCCTAATTGCTTTTGAAAAGGAAAGACCCTTAAGTAAAAAGCCACTTAGCAAAGCGCTAAAGACATCCCCTGCCCCATAAAAATGACTCGCTAAAGTTGGTGTTAGTGCATATTGTAACTTACCCTGGTCTAACCAGACACACCCTCTTTTTTCACCAAGACTAATTCCAGTAATAACTATGTCAGCCCTAGGATTACTAGTGGCTAAAGCCTGTAATAGCTTCATATACAGTTCAGGCTTACTTGCAGCTGATTTAATTCCCGTCAGTAAGCTCGCCTCCGTTAGGTTAGGACAGATAACGTCAGCCAAGGTGAGTAACTCTTTTTTCTGACTTAGTAACTCTACAGAAATATTAGGGTAAAGTGCACCCTGATCTGCACAAGCGGGATCATAGATTACTAAGGGCGGTTTAGTTGTTACTAACCACTGTTTTAACAAAGCTCCGACTTGTTCATCTTCATAATAAGCAACTAGCGTCCCACTAAACTCTTGTCCTATTTGGTGCCAGTGGCTAAAACTGTGCTGTAAAAAGGCAGCCGTATTAAGTTTAGCGGTCTTACCAAAGCCTTCACTTTGAGTGGATAATAAGACGGTTGGGCTAAGCGCCAAGTTAACTCCAAACAGCTGCATAATAGTTACCGCACTACTCAAAGACATGCTACCAATTCCGGCCAAATCAGCTGCTAATAAAAATGTTTTATTAATTTCAACCACCTACTCTTATTGCTTTCTAATTTAAAGTTAATTATAGTAAGAGTAAGCATAATTTGGTAGCCAAACACTTCAAAAAAAGCTAAGCGTACCGATACAATTATTAGTAAAGGACTGATTATTGATGTCAAAATTAGATTACCAGCTACAAGACCAGTGGCCCCGCCTAAGTAACTTAGAATCCCCCATTAACATAGCTACCCCTACTTGCCAATTTAAATCAGTTGCTGATCAACCCCTAACGGTTAACCTCACCAACGGTCTAGTTAAAAAGAAGGACCAGGCAAACGGGCCGCAATTTTTACTTACTGGTACGATTCAGCTAGGAAAGAAAACTTATTTTTTGCAAAAAATGCACTTTCACGATGGCAGTGAGCACTATTTAAATCAGCAACCAGCAAAGTGTGAACTACATTTTGTCTGCCAGGATGCAAAAAAACACACCTTAGTGCTAGCCTTACTGGCTAATATTAGCGAAGAAGCTCCTAAACGTAATTGGGATAGCCTGTACAAAGGCCAGGCCACTACTAGTGCTTTTAGCAAGCTTTTTGAAAAACAACTAGCTTACTATCAATACCAAGGCAGTCTAACTACCCCGCCCTTATTACCGGATGTAACTTGGGTGGTCTTAGCCCAACCGGCTACCATCAACCCCAGTGACTATCAAGTCATCCACCAAGATTATCCCAACAATCACCGCCAGCTCCAAGATTTAAAGCAACGTACAATCACCTATTACGCCTATTAAAAATGAGGTCGGAAACTACTTGACTAAAGAGAGTTCCGACCTCATTATTTATACTACCAAATTGAGTAAAAAGGTTAAGCTAATAAAACTTAGGATAGTTGAAACAAAGGTGCAAGCTGAGACATAGTCCGGCTCGGCATTGTATTGAATTGCATAAATCGTGGTATTAGCCGCGCTAGGCATCGCAGTCATAATCACGATAATATTACGCAATAAGGGGTTGATAGGAAAAGCTAGACAAATTAGGTAAGCCAGTAATGGTGCAACAATTAGCTTAACAAAGCTGGCAAAACCAACGCTGGTCCAATCAATTTTACTTGCGACCACATTGGCTAACTGCATCCCCAAAGCCAACATAATAATCGGAATGGCTGTCTTACTAATCATGTCAATCCACTTCATAAGATTTTCTGGAAGTGTAATTCCCCACCGATTTAATAAAATGCCGGGAACAATCACATAGTTCATCGGCTGTTTAAAGACACTGCCCAAAGCATAGCCAATTGTTTGCTGCTTGCCAGAGCCACTGGCAGCGATGTAAATTCCAACTACCCCCATATAAATGGTATGAATAATCATAATGGGCATGGCGTACTTCATGGCACTATTTCCAAAGGCAAATAAGGCAAGGGGCACCCCAAAATTACCACTATTAGAAAAAATCGTTGTTAATAAAAAGGCGTTAAGTTTCTTTTGGTTATAGTGAAGTATGTTCGCAATTATCAGACCTAATCCTAGCAAGGCTAACATAATAACCAATGTTATCACTAAAATATAGCCAAAATTTGAATCCAACTTGCGCTCATAAAAAGTTTTAAAAACTAAAAAGGGTAACAATAAATACATTGCCAGTGTTGAAATTGGTTTAATGTCTAATTTGAGTGCTTTTTGCAGCAAAAAACCACTCAAATAAATCAATAACACCGGTACCATTACCTGCAAAAAAATTGCCATCCAAATCATCCTCGCATTAGTTTTAAGCTTAGTTTAACCCACTTATCCTAACTTTGATAGTAAAATTTTAACGTTTTAAGCCCAATAAAAAACCGGTTAGCAACCCTAACCAGTCTTAATTTGCTAAGTTTAACTCAATGCCTGTCCCAACTCATCGGCCCGCTTAATTGCAGCCGCGAATTGGTCTGGCTCAAATGGAAGGTGTTTGTACTCGTTAGTGGTCATTGCTACCTCGACCAACTTCGGAATATCAGCCTGACTTAATCCCAACTGAGCCAAGGTCACCGGCAAGCCTAAGCGGTGGTTAAAAGCCAGCACCCTTTGCAATTCCTCATCTTCCTGATAGTAAGCATGTAACACCAGGACCCCAAACGAAACAATTTGTCCGTGGAGGTACTCTCCCTCACGCTTAATAGCAGTGGTAGCATTATAAAAAGCATGGGCATGACAGGAGTTAAAGTAAAATTCCTTTTGGTTAACTAAATTCGAGGCATAACCAGTAGAAACAACAATATCTAAAGCAACTTCTTCAACCGCCCGACTCGCTAAGTTATTTTTAACATCTGCGATTCCCTGAGGACCATATTGATAAAAGGCACCCTTAGATGAGGCTGCAATCGCTGCTCCTAGCGTAGCGGTATGAGGAAGCTCCATGCCCGTTTCCTTGGCGTGAGCTACACAGTGGGCTACTTCAGGGGCTTTACTAATCCCATCACCAATCCCAGCCCAAAAATACTTGGCAGGTGCATTAGCAATTACCTGGGTGTTAATAAAAACATGTAGTGGGACCGGAGGAAATCCATAGCGGTCAAATGAGCCATCATCGTGATAAATGACGGCCACAGCAGTTCCGGCGGAACAGTTAGAACAAATTGTTGGAAAAGTAAAGATTGGTTTAGCCAACTCCATTGCCACCATTTTAGCTGTATCTAAGGCCTTGCCTCCGCCAAAACCAAAGATAACGTCCGCAGCAGCGACTTCCTCAGTTGCAACTAGTCTATCGATGTTAGCCTGGGTAGATTCAACCCCATAGACTAAACTAGCCGTTACCTCTACATTGGCTTGACTAAGAACCTGTTTAACCTCAGTTTGAGAACTAGCGAGGGCCCGTTTACCCCCAATAAAGACGACCTTTGTAAAACCATACCCGGCTAGAATCGCGGGTAATTCATCAAAACAATTAGGGCCATAGCTATAATTACTCATACAGTTAGTTGTCATAATAATTTCCTCCTTACACACCTAGAGTTTATCATATTATAACCGGTGACTTCTAATCTTTCAACAATTATTTTTATTTTATTTTAATAAAAAGCGGTGATTGTTCTCATCACCGCTTTTGCTCATGCTTTACTAGCTTCATTAACTGTAACCTGCGCTTATCTTGAAGTTTGCTGATTTCTTTTGGACTCCACTCTGGAATCGGATCAAACTCATATTTCACATAGATTTTTTCATCTTCATATCTAATTGCCAAGATGGCATTGACCTGCACCCAAATGCCAGTATTCTCATCATAAATGATATCTCCTACCCGCGAGATGTTGCGTTGCTCGTTTAGTTCATAGGCTAACTCTGTTTGGGTAGTAGTATAATTTTCCGACAAATTAGGACTGTTTAACTGTTGGACTAGGCAAGTGTAAACAGCAAAAATACTTTCCTTTCCCCAGGAAGCCAGCCCAACATCTAAAATATTGATAATAATAAAGGAGGTGGTTTGATAAGTAATCATGTCGCCAACAGCAACTTTTTGGTCTAAGGGCTTTCGTAGCCGAATTTTTTCTAACATAAAATTCCCTCCTTCTAACCATTAAAACTATATTCCAATTTCATTATAACATAATTATTTATAATAAATTAATTTTTATTAAAAAAGAAAAGGATTAAGGCTTGCAACGAGGCAAAACTTAATCCTTGGAATTGAGGTAAGGGTAAGAGAATGTTTAACTTCTCTTAAGTATTATTTTAACATTCTTAGCGAAAACTTACTAGTTAAAATCAAATAGTTTTAAAATTAACTCTTTTATAAATTTTCTTCGATATCTTGGGCCAATAATTCTGGTGTTAGGTGGAACTGCTTATACAACTCTGCTTGGCTAATATTATCCGTAAATTTCTTGGCCGCCCCATAATTCAACACCTTCATCGCTTTATCAGCGTAAAATTGACTAACTAAGGAACCAAAACCTCCGACAATACTTGCATCCTCTAAGGTTACTACTAATTGATGCTTTGCTTCCAACCCGCTCAAGCACTCTTCATCCAAGCTTGTCGCCGAATACGGCTTGACAACCATAACTTGTCGTCCCTTCTTAGCTAAGAGTTCAGCCGTTTTTACTGCCAACTGGGCAAATTTGCCTAATCCTAATATGGCAACTGTCTTGCCTTCGCGAACTAAGTCATAGTGACTTGGGGCGAAGTCTTCCTGTAAAGCTGTCCCCAAAACAACGGGTTGACTAGGAATCCTAATTGCCACCGGATGTTTGGCCTTAGTTAGTGCCCACCGTAACATGGCCAGTAATTCAGCTTGATTACTTGGATGTAGGTAGTTAATATTATGGATCGTGTTTAGATAAGGAATATCAAAGATCCCTAAGTGGGTCTTAGAACCACCGTTAATCCCCCCATTAACCATTATAATCACAGGCAAATCATTTAAGGCCACGTCATGCGAAAGTTGGTCATAAGCCCGTTGCATGAAGGTACTATTTTGGAAAACCACCGGTTTGGCCCCGCCCTTAGCCAACCCGGCGGCTTCAGTTAAACAGTCTTGTTCTGCAATCCCAGTATCAAGGTAGCGGTCGGGATGCTTGGCTTCAAATTCATGCAACTTGAAGGTACCTGGAATGGCCGCATTCATCGCGACTATTGGCTGGCCAGCTTTTACCTGCTTATCTAGTTCATCCATAATAATTTGAGCGTAGGACTCCCCACTAGGTTGCTTTAATAGCCGGCCAGTTTTTAAGTCAAACGGATTGCTCCAGTGGAAACGTTCCTTATTGTTTACAGCTGGCTGGTAACCTTTTCCCTTCAAAGTATTAATGTGTAAAATTACTGGGCTAATGCTGTCCTTTACTTCTTCAAATGCAGTAATCATCGCCTTTAAGTCATTACCATCAGAGACATAATGGTAGTCAAAGTCCATGACCGTAAAGAAATTATTCTTAGCCTGACCATTACTTGCCCGCAAGTCAGCCAAAGCTTGATAGAGGCCACCTTGATTTTCAGCAATTGACATTTGGTTATCGTTAACAACAATGATTAGGTTGCTCTTTAAGACACTGGCATTATTTAAGCCTTCAAAGGCCAATCCCCAATGAAGGCGACAATGTTTCCTTGCTGGCCTAAAACGTCTCGAGCCTTAGCCATCCCTACTGCCAGGGCAACTGAAGTAGAAGTATGCCCAACCGTAAAGAAGTCATATTCACTTTCATCGGGAGCACTGTAACCTGAAACATCGTGGTAGTGATCCGAGTCTAAGAAAGCTTCCTTGCGCCCCGTCAACATTTTATGCCCATAAGCTAAGTGTGAAATATCCCAAATAATTTTATCCTTGGGCGAATCAAAAACATAGTGAAAGGCAATCGTGGCTTCCATCGCACCAAGGTTGGGACCAACGTGTCCCGAAATAGCCGCATCCTTTTCTAAAACCAGCTGCCGCATCTCACTAGCTAACTGCTTCAGTTCAGGCATAGAAAAAGCTTTGATATCAGCAGGTCGTGTCACCTTATTTAAAAGATAATCTGGGTGTTGATTCAAACTAACTCACTTCTTTCTAAAATACTTACTTTAAGTTTACAACCTCAAAGTTAACTTTAAGCAAGGATTTTAGACAATTTTTTCAATTTCTGTTAAGGAAGTCACCTGGTAATTAGGGGTAATCCCCGTTGCTTTAACTTGCTTAGGGTTAAACCAAATTGAACTAATCCCACTATTAACGGCTCCCTTAATATCGGAACTTAAGGAATCACCAATAATAGCCGTTTTATCTAGGTCAATCTTACCGATATCTGCAAAAACGTGCTTGAAAAACTGGCGGGCCGGTTTTTGGTAACCAATTTCTTCTGAAATATAAATATTCTTAAAGTAAGGCCTTAGTTTAGCATCCGCAATCCGTTTTTCTTGAACAAACTTAACCCCGTTAGTAACCACGTAAAGTTCATGTCCCGCTAACTGTAAATTTTGCAACAACTGTTTCGCACCATTAATTTCTTGGTGTCCTTCTGCTAAGTAACCCAGGTAACGCTTATTTAATTCATTACCCACGCTAAGGTTGAAATGTTCCTTAAAAAAAGTTGCAAACCGGTGGGCCATTAATTCATCGCGACTAATCTGACCTAACTCCAGCTTTTTCCAAAGGCTTTGGTTAAAAGCTTTGTATTCAGCCTTAACTTGTGGAGTCAGCTCTATGCCTAGGCTAGCAAATAAGCGTGCCAAGGCTTGGTTTTCGTTAGCATCAAAGTCTAGTAAGGTATCATCAATATCAAACAGTAGAGTTTTAAATCTCATCGTTTATCTTCCCCCTAATTTTAAATCATAAGCATATCGATTTGGGTCCGGGTCACCGCTAATTTCGATTAGACCACAGTAGTCAAAGCCTGCTTTTTTAATAAGATGCTGCATGCGGTTATTTTTAGGATGAGTATCAATTCTAAGGTAAAACTTATTTTGCGCGTACGCTAAGCTTAAAAGGTCTGAAAATAGATAGGAAGCTAGCTTTTTGCCCCTAAACTGGCTACTAATCATCACCCGGTGAATGGCTAGGTAATCTTCCTGTAAGTGCCAGCTACCTTCCCTAATTACTAAGTAGTTAGGATCAGTTCCCGCCTTAAGCGCTAAATAACCACCAACCTGTCCATCCACTATTAAAACGTACCCCTCATTAGCTGCAATATCCGCCTTAAAAGTGTCTTCATTAGGCTGACCACTTTGCCACTGACTGCTCCCATCAGCTTTTAATAAGGCCTTAGCTTCAGTAAAAATCTGCATAATTAAAGGTAACTCTTCCATAGTTGCTGGTCTTAAATAAATCATTAGCAACCCTCCCACTAAATTTTAATCAACATTATAGCAAATTATGGCCCTGTAAAAAAGAGACCCACTTAAAATTAAGTGAGCCCCCGGCTTAAAAGTATAAGCTAAATAAAGTCCGACACAAGTTTAATTCTGCTTCGGTGTTAATACTATTTTTAAAAGTTACCTTTCCCTGGCGCTTGTCAGTTCGCCTGAGCTGATTTTTAACTAACAGGTGCCGTAATTCTCTAGCAGCCCCTTCACCACCATCGTATAAAGTTACCTCAGGTCCAACAATCTCTGCAATCGCCGGTGCGGCAAAAGGAAAGTGGGTACAGCCCAAAACTAGACTATCAATCTGCCCAATATAAGGTGCTAAAATCGAGCGCAAATACTTTTTAAGCTTTGGACTAGCAACCTCCCCTTTTTCCACATACTCTACTAAATCTGGAGCTGGTAACTTACTAATCTTAGCTTGACTTTCAAAGCGCTTCATTAAATCAGCAAACTTTTGCTCCTTTAGCGTCAGCGGGGTCGCCATCACAAGCACATGTGAATTTTCTTTTGCTAAAACCGCCGGTTTTAGTGCTGGTTCTAGGCCAATAATTGGTATTTCAGGGTGTTCACTACGCAAACGCTTAGCCGCTGCACTAGTCGCTGTATTACAGGCTATCACAATTGCTTTAGCATCTTGGACAATGAAATCCGTAACAATTTTTTTACTCAACTGATAAACTTGCTCGACAGATTTTACCCCGTAGGGGGCATTTTTTGAATCCCCAAAAAAGATAAAATCCTCATTAGGCAGTAATTTTACCGCCTCTTTTAAAACGCTAATTCCACCCACACCCGAGTCAAATACTCCAATGGGTCGTTTTACTGTTTGCAAATCCATGCCAGTCTACTTCCTATCTATCTAATTCTACCAGTTAATTTTATCATACTCTCGAAAAAGAAAGTAGGGATTTAAATTTCTTTATAAAAAAGCCCCTGTAAAAATGCTCTTTTCACAAGGACTTGCTAGCAGTAATTAATTAGCGGCTACAAAAGCCTTAATTCTCTTAGCTGCTTCTGTTAAGTTTTCCATTGAGGCAGCATAACTTAGGCGGACATAGCCTTCGCCCCCAGGGCCAAAGGAAATTCCAGGAATCAAGGCAACTTTGGCCTCCTTAGCTAGTCGACGGACAAATGCCCATGAATCAGGTTCAAATTGAGCCGGAATCTTGGCAAAGAGGTAGAAGGCTCCATCAGGACTAGCAACTTCAAACCCGGCTTCTGCCAACTCAGCTTGTAAGAATTCACGCCGCTTTAAGTATTCGGCCTTCATCACTTGACTATCTTCTTTACCATTAGTCATCGCTTCTAAGGCCGCAAACTGAACGTTGTCAGTTGGTGCAGTCACCATGTATTGGTGAGCTTTAACCGCTTGTTCAACGAAATCTTCAGGGCCAAATAAGTAACCAATTCTCCAACCGGTCATAGCATGGGATTTGGATAGTCCTGAAACTAATAGGACTTGATCCGGAATAATTTCTGCTAACGAAGTGTGCTGGCCGTTATAAGTTAATTCAGCATAAACTTCATCACATAAGACCCAAATGCCTGCCTCTTTAACGACTTCAGCTAGTTCTTCTAGCTCCTTACGACTGTATGTAACTCCGGTTGGATTGCTTGGGTATACTAAAACCAAGGCCTTGACCGTTTTAGCTTGATTTTCAGCTAAAACTTGGCGGAGCTTATCTGCAGTTAAAATAAAGCCATCCGCACTAGTATCGACCATGATGCAGTTACCTTGATTAATCTCAGTAATTGGCTTATAGATTGGGAAAACAGGGGTTGGCATAATTACCACATCATCCGGATTGAGGATGGTCTGTAATGCCACGCTAATTGCTTCTGTTGCCCCAATCGTCGTGATTACTTGAGTTGGCTTGTAGTTTAAGTGATATTTTTCATTAAAGTAAGCCGCCGTTGCTTCACGAAGTGGCATGATGCCAGGATTAGGAGTGTAATGTGATTGGTTATCTTCAATCGCCTTAATCCCTGCTTGCTTTACGTGTTCTGGTGTATTAAAGTCAGGTTCTCCTAAGGTTAACTTAATAATTCCTGGAATTGAACTAACTTCGGTATCAAATTGACGGATATCAGAAACCGCAATTTTTTCGATTTTATGGTTGAATTTATCTTTAATTGGCACAGCCTTCACCCCTTAGAAAATTTAATCTAATTCTAACACAATTATTACTTTTATGCCAAAGAAATTTTACCTATCGCTTCTAGTCGCTACTTTTATCTCCGTCGTTTCTGGAAACATCGCTCTTTGCGCTTTAGTTAAAGGCTCATCTGTGATAAACAGCGAAATCTTATCTAGCGAACAGATTCGATAGTAAGATTTATTCACAAATTTTTGGTGCTCAGCAACCAGAATCACCTTGCGTGCCCGTTCAACAGCCAGGCCCACAATTTCGGCATCGCCTTGATCTAACAGGTAAATACCATTTTCATCAATGCCTGAGGCAGCCACAAAGGCTGTATCAAAAGCTACATTTTGTAATTCCCCCATTGCCCTGTTAGAGTAGAAAAAGCGGTTTTCATGATTCAAGGTCCCACTTAAAACTTTAACCGTCACCTTATTATTTTCTGCTAACGCCATACAATTATCTAGTGAGTGCGTTACAATCGTTAGAGGCATATTGACATTTTGACAAGTCTTCAGCAGAATCGTAGATGAATCTACAAAGTAAACGTGGTGGGGCCGAAAATAATTAGTAGCCTCCAAAGCAATCTGTGTTTTTTCCTTGGTAAAACGACTGAGTCGACTTTGAAAATTAGGTACACTCCGGCCAAAATCAAGGGGTAAAATCCCCCCGTGGGTCCGTTTAACTTCCCCTCGTTTAGTTAGAAGGACAATGTCTCTGCGGGCAGTATCCTGTGAAATTCCAAACTCCTCCATGATTTCTTTAGTCGATAGCTCTTGTCTTTCTGCCAATAATTGCTTAATTAATTCAATTCTTTTTTCTTGGCTCAAAACCCTAGCCTCCTTACATAGTCTCTTATCTTCATTATAATCTTTATTTCTCTGAAAATAAATAAGGATGTGTAAGTATTTAGACGTAAAAAGCTGTTAGTTCCTTTTCCACAGTTAAAAAGGCTTCTAGGTAAACATACCTAAAAGCCGTTAATAACTACTTTAGTTTAAATCCTCAGCAATTAAGGCACAAATTGCTTTAACATCAGCTAATTCACCAATCGTAATTCGGAGCCAATCTAGCTGCAAGCCAGTCCTGACCTGGTAGCCATTTTCCAATAACTTTTGGGCCAATTCAAGCGCAGCCGGATATTTAAGGTAAACAAAGTTAGCTTGGGAGTGGAAGTGCTTAATTTGTTTGTTAGTTAAAAACTCTTCCAAATACTGACGACCTTCAACCGTTTTAGCGACCGAATCTACGACAAAAGTTTGATCGGCCAGGGCAGCTTCCGCAGCCACTTGGGCTACAGAATTTAAGTTATAGGGTAAACGCACGGTTTGCATATACTCGGCCAGTTTAGGAGCCATCGCAATATATCCAACCCGATAGTTAGCTAGGCCGTAAACCTTAGAAAATGTCCGTAATACTGCCACGTTATCGTAATCGTTTAAAAGGTCCAAACTAGTAGCAGGCTTTTCATCCGTAACATATTCAATGTAGGCTTCATCAATTAAGACTAAACATGTAGCTGGAACTTGTTTAATAAATGCTGCTATCTGAGAACTACGCTCATAAACACCAGTCGGATTGTTAGGGTTACACAGCCAAATTAACTTGGTCTTGGAACTAATCTTAGTTAGCGCCCTTTCAAAATCGTAGTGCCCATCCGTTGGCTTAACCGGCACCTTGATTACCCGTGCCCCTTCAATCTGTGCGTGGAGGGCATACTCAGAAAAAGTTGGGTCTGCAACTAGAATTTCATCCCCCTTTTCTAAGAAAGTCCGTGATAATAATTCTAGGATTTCGTCTAATCCTACCCCAAAAACTAGCTGTTCTTCAGGCAGGCCAAGTCGCTCACTAACTGCCTGACGCAGCTTGGTTGCGTAGCCATCCGGATAACGATTACTCTCGCTAAATGTCCAATTAACCACTGCTTCTTTAACCTTGGGGGAAGTTCCAAAGGGATTTTCATTGGCCGATAACCTAACCAGCCTATCTAAGCCATACTTTTCTTTAACCACCGCCACTGGTTCTTCTGGCACATAGCTTTTTAGCTTTTTAATCTCTTCTTTCACTTAAGTTCCCCCTATAAGTTCTTGATTTCTGGCCGGTCTTTAAACTGACTCATCAAGCCTTCGCGACTAGCTAATTCTACTTTAACCTGTTCATAGCTCAAGCCTTGTTCAACCAACAGTACCATTAAATGATATAAGAGGTCGGCCACTTCATAACGTAATTCATCATTATCGTGATTCTTGGCGGCCACGACTACTTCGGTTGTTTCTTCCCCTACTTTTTTCAAAATTTTGTCCAACCCCTTAGTAAAAAGGTAATCGGTATAGGAACCCTCTTTAGGATTTTGCTTTCTTTCACTGACTAATTGGTATAATGCCTCTAAATCTTGCATGATAATCACCTCTATAAAATTTGTTCAAAAAAACAGGTTGTATGCCCAGTATGGCAGGCTGGTCCGGTTGGGTTGACGTAAAGCACAATGGTATCTTGATCACAATCTAGCATTATCTTTTTAACCCGCTGAGTATTACCGCTTGTAGCGCCTTTATGCCATAGCTCTTGGCGGGAGCGAGACCAAAACCAAGTTTCCTTGGTAGCAAGTGTCTGCCGGTAACTTTCTTCATTCATCCAAGCCACCATCAAAACATCCTTGCTGCACTCATCTACTACTACCGCTGTTAGCAGTCCCTTAGAAAAGTCTGGTTCTCTCATCGCACCGTCACTCCCTTTGTTTTTAGCTCTGCTTTTACCTGAGAAATTGATAACTTACCAAAATGGAAAACGGAAGCAGCTAATGCACCTGTTACCTTAGTTTTTAAGAAGACCTCACTAAAATCAGCTAGACTCCCAGCACCTCCAGAGGCAATGACGGGCACAGTAACTAGGTTGGTTAAAGTCTGATAGAAGTCTACATCAAAGCCAGCTTGCGTGCCATCATGATCCATACTTGTAACTAATAATTCCCCCGCTCCTAGGGCCACTACTTTTTGAGCCCACTCTAGCGCCTTTAAGTCAGTCCGTTTTTTGCCACCATGAGTATAAACATATTTTTCTAACGTTACTGGGTCAGTTTTAATATCAATCGCAACTACAATACATTGACTTCCAAACAACTCAGCTCCTTGGCTAATTAGGTCTGGATTAGCCACAGCAGCAGAGTTTAAAGAAACCTTATCAGCCCCCGCTTTCAACAAGGCCTGCATATCGGCCACGCTATTAATTCCCCCTCCAACAGTTAAAGGCATAAAAACCTCTTTAGAAACTTGGCTGACAACGTCCACCATCGTCTTACGCTGTTCGGTTGTTGCACTGATATCTAAGAAAACTAGTTCATCTGCCCCCTGTTTTTCATAGGCAGCCGCAATCTCGACCGGGTCACCCACATCAATCAAATTGACGAAGTTTACCCCCTTTTTAACCTTGCCATCAGCAACATCCAAACAAGGAATTATTCTTTTAGCTAACATCCATTCACCCCCGCAATCTCTTCCAAGGTAAGACTTCCTTCATACAAAGCTTTTCCGGCAACCGCATCGGCA
The DNA here is from genome assembly GCF_025311475.1 of Ligilactobacillus agilis. Lineage (NCBI taxonomy): Bacteria > Bacillati > Bacillota > Bacilli > Lactobacillales > Lactobacillaceae > Ligilactobacillus > Ligilactobacillus agilis. The sequence continues at coordinate 1,168,242 of NZ_CP104397.1, forward strand.
ATCCCCGCCGCTTGGAGTGCTAATATATCCTGTAAATCTCTAATTCCTCCAGAGGCAATGATATTAGCTTGAGGAAACTGACTCTGTAAGCTTGTCAGTAAGTCCATATTGGCCCCGGTCATCGTACCATCCTTAGCTACGTCGGTCACGATGAAGTGTTTGGCTCCTGCCTGCTGCATTTCATTAATTAATGTTGCCATCGTTACCTCTGACTGTTTGAGCCAGCCATCAACTGCAACCTTACCATCTGTTCCGTCTACGCCAATAACAATACGTTCGGGACCAAACTTAGCCAAAACTTGCTTCGTAAATGCTGGGTCTTTGAGGGCAACTGAGCCCAAGATTAGCCGGTCAATCCCCATAGCCAAATAAGTTTCAATCGTGTCTAAGCTTCTAATGCCCCCACCGACCTCTATTAACCCCGTAAATTCTGCCCGAATCTTTTTGATGACCGCTAAATTCTTTGGAAAACCGGCCTTAGCCCCATCTAAATCCACTAGGTGTAAAGCGTAGACACCCGCTGCATTAATTTCTTTAGCTTGTTTAACCGGAGCTGGCGAAATAATGGTTTCCTTTGTAAAGTCTCCTTGATAGAGACGGACACTTTGACCGTTTTGTAAATCAATCGCTGGTAAAATCATCTCAACCCATTCCCTTCCATAAAGTCTTTAAGTAAGCCTAAACCGACTTGACCACTTTTTTCTGGATGAAACTGCATTCCGTAAACATTTTGGTAATTAACAATCGCAGGCACCTTAATCCCATAGTCAACGTAACTAACAACATACTGTTGCTCACACTTGGCGTAATAAGAATGAACAAAGTAGGTGTATTCATCTTTCACCCGCTTAAATAAGCTCTGCTCTTGCAGCAATTTATTTTGGTTCCAACCTACTTGTGGAACTAAGAGGTTATTGGCAGGAATTGGGATAACCCGGCCGGGAATTAAGCCTAACCCTGGGGTATTACCATACTCTTCTGAAGAGTCAAACAGTAACTGCATCCCTAAACAAATTCCCAACAACGGCTTTCCTTTAGCTACTTCTGCTTTAATTGCTGTTACTAACCCGTCTGCTTGCAACTTGCGATAGGCTGCATTAAAAGCGCCTACCCCCGGTAAAACTAAGGCGGAACTGGCAGCGATTTGAGCAGGATCTGAGGTTAGCTGACTTTCATAGCCAAGATAAGCAAATGCCTTGGCCACGTTATAGGTGTTACCTGCACCATAATCAATAATTGCTAACATTAAATTACCCCCTTAGTCGAGTTAACCCCCTTAATGGCTAGGTTAATTGTTACTGCTTGCCGTAATGCCCGGCCGGTTGCCTTAAATAGCCCTTCAATTTTATGATGGGTATTACGCCCATATATAATACGTGCATGTAGATTCATTTGGGCGCTAAATGCCAAGGCTTGAAAGAAGTCCTCGGTAATTTCCGTCTCAAAGTTACCCAATTTAGGGTTGGTCAAATCTGCATCAAAAACCAGGTAAGAGCGACCACTTAAGTCAATCACTACTTGAGCTAACACTTCATCCATAGGAATCGTAGCTTGACCATAGCGCTCAATTTGTTCCTTCTGGCCTAAAGCCTGTTTTAAACACTCACCCAGCACAATTCCAGTATCCTCAACGGTGTGGTGAGCATCTACTTCTAAGTCACCTTCGGCCATAACCTTTAGTCCAAACCGACCGTGCTTAGCAAGCAAGGTTAACATGTGATCAAAAAAACCGACCCCAGTTTGAACATCAATGCCACTTTCCTGGTCTAAATTTAAACTAACCGTAATTTTTGTTTCCGCTGTTTGGCGTGTAAGTGTAGCAGTCCGCATTTTTATTCCCCCTCGTAATTAGTAAATCGTGATTCAAGTGCACGGGCGTGGGCCTCTAATCCTTCGGTTCGCGCTAAGGTCGTAACTGCCTTTTCGACCTCAGCTAGGGCCTCCTTTGAATATTGCACAAACTGGATTCTTTTTACAAAGTCATAAACTCCCAGTGGTGATGAAAAGCGCGCCGTTCCACCCGTTGGTAAGACGTGATTAGGCCCAGCTAGGTAATCACCCAATGGTTCTGAAGCATACCTCCCTAAGAAAACGGAGCCCGCATTTTTAACCAACCCTAGATAAGCAGTGGGTTCGGTCAGCTGAATTTCTAAGTGCTCCGGTGCGATTGTATTCATTAGGTCAAACATCTCAGCAATTTGAGGCATTACGGCGATGAAGCTCCTATCCATAATTGCTGCTTGGGCAATTTCTTTTCGCGGTAAATTTACTAATTGCCTCTCGACTTCTTTAGCCACGGCTTGGGCTAGACTTAAGCTATTTGTAATAAGCATTGCGCGGGCCCGCTTATCGTGTTCTGCTTGTGATAATAAGTCAGCTGCAATTTCACTGGCTTGGGCACTATCATCAGCTAAAATACCGATTTCAGACGGACCAGCCACCATATCGATTGCAACCGTTCCGAAAACTTGTTTTTTAGCAGTTGCAACAAAAATGTTACCTGGCCCCACAATTTTATCAACCGGCTTAATTGTTTCGGTTCCGTAGGCTAAGGCTGCAATAGCTTGAGCTCCCCCAACTTGGTAGATGGCATCAACCCCGGCAAGTTTAGCCGCTGCTAAAACCGCTTGATTAATCCCTTCCTTTTGTGGCGGCGTAACCACCACTAGTTCTTCCACCCCAGCTAACTTAGCGGGAATTGCGTTCATCAAAATAGTCGAGGGATAAGCAGCCGTCCCGCCTGGAACATATAACCCTACCCGCTTTAAGGGCGTTACCTTTTGTCCCCGCACAATTCCAGCTTGACTAGCATCGACAAACCCTTTCTCCTTTTCTAATTCGTGGAAAGAAGTAATGTTTTGAGCAGCTAATTTTAAACTAGTCTTTAATGAATCATCTAATTGCAGCCAGGCTTGTTCTAGTTGTTCTTCAGCTACCTTTAAATCGGTTAGACTTACCCCATCAAATTGGCGGGCATAATCGATTAAGGCTTGATCTCCTCTTTTTCTAACTTGAGTAATAATTGCTTGCACCTTGGCTTCAATCTCAAAATCAACGACTTGCTCAGTATAATCAGCAACAATTCGTTTCATCGTTTCTAAATCTTCTTGGTAAATCTTTATCATCTTAATCCCCCTCATAAGGTTTATATCACTTGAGCTAACTGATCTACTAATTGAAAAATCTCATTTTTCTTTTGTTTTAAGGCTAACGGATTAACCACTAACCTGGTCGAAATCTTAGCTAACCAGTCATAAATTTGTAAATTATTTTCCCTAAGGGTTGTCCCCGTTTCGGTAATATCAATGATTGCATCGGCTAAGCCCACTAAGGGTGCAAGCTCTACTGACCCTTCAATCTTAATGATTTCAACGTCCTGTCCTAACCGTGCAAAGTATTCTTGGGCAACCCGCGGATACTTAGTACCAATCACTTTCCGGCCAGCACTGGTTGGATTAAAATCAGTCGTAGAAGCCAAAATAAATTGACACTTGCCAACGTTTAAATCCAATAATTGGTAGCCGAAAACATTTTGTTCCATCAAAATATCGCTGCCAACAATCCCTAGGTCAACGATACCGTTACTTAAATAAGTAACCACATCCGGCCCCTTAGCCAAAATAAATTCATATTGTCCATCCGCAAGGGGAATGATTAACTTTCGCTGCTTATTTTCCAAGGGACTTACATCTATGTTTAGCTTCTTCAGTAGGCCGACAACCTGTTTTTCTACCCTGCCTTTAGTCAACGCTATTTTCAATGTCATCTACAAGCTCCCCCTTATCAGTTAGAATCTGTAATTTTTCTCCCTTTTTCTTAGCTAATAGGCGTGCTGCTTGTAAGCTAGTAGCTAATGATAAAGTTAAATCTGGAGTCTGCTCAACTATGGCGAGGGCCTGCTTTAATTGCTTAGTTTTACAGTAAAGCTGTTTTTTTACTTGCCTTCCTGGTTGATCTTTTTCAATAACCAATTGGGCGAGTAAATCAAGGTCAATTCCCATCCCCACGGCCGGAACTTGCTGGGCTTGAAAAGTGTTCAATAACTTATCGTACCTTCCCCCACTAACCAAGTAAGCTGACTCAGTCGGCAAATAAGCCTTAAACGTCACTCCCGTGTAATAGTCTTGGGGGGCAGAACTGGTTAAATCAACTCGCACCTCCTGGTTAGGGAGTTTAGCTACCAGTTTACCCAAATTTAAAATTGTTTGGCATTTAGCTTGTAAGTCGGCTGGCAGTTTAACCTTAGCTAAATCAGCTGCAACCTCCGTTAAGCTACCAAATAGACGGGGCCATAACTTTAAAAAGGAAAATAACTCTTGCTTGCTGTAAGCCCGAATTAATTGTTCATACTTAGGCAAATCCTTTGTAAATAATGCTTGCTTAATAGCTTCTTGCTCTTGCAACGGTATCTCTAGCTTAGCTAATACCTCTTGGGCAAAGTTAGCGTGTCCTAATTCTAGGTACAATTTGTTTTCAAGCAGCTCGGTATTTAACTTGTTAACTAGGTAAATACACTCTAGTTCCGCCTTTAAACTAGCGTAACCTACTAGTTCGACTCCGGCCTGGGCTTCTTGGTTAGAAAAACCCATCAGCTCCCTTTTCCGCTTAAAGATACTGCCAATGTAGGCAAATTTTTGTGGCAATTCGATATTAGTCGTTGCTAGAAAGCGGGCGATGGGCAAGGTTAAGTCCGGTCTTAAAACTAAGACTTCACCGTTAGGACCTAGTACCCGATAAACATCTTCGTTTGTTAATGAATACTGTTCAAAAACGGTTTGATCTTCTAATAAAGGTGTTTCAATCTGGCTATAGCCTAAAGCCGTGAATAAAGCTGTTAAATAGTTTTCTACTTGTACCTTACTCTGGGCAACTGAGCCAAAGTAATCGCGAAATCCAAGTGGTAATTTATACTTAGTCATAAAATGCCCCCTTTAAAAAGAAAAACGCCCCCTTGCTTTCGCAAGAGGACGTTTAAACGTGGTTCCACCTCAATTTATCTACTCTTCACAAAGTAGACCTCAGGTTGATTTGAAATCAACTGTGTTAACGGGTACTCCCGGGTCGACCTACGTTCTTCAATCCACCAGTTATTTCTAGCCGTGGTTCATCAAGCCACCTAGATTCCTTTTCAGCTGCCGGAACTCTCTAAACTAAGTCAAACTTGACTACTCTGCTAGTCAAAACCATTATATTTTAACGATTATTATTAATTTTTAATTAGATTAACACTAATTTTTTCTCGTGTCAAATAAAATGGTTTTAATTTAGATAGTCATCATAAAAATGCCAAGCTGCTCCAACTTCTTCTAAACTATGGGCATCCGAACCAAAAACTAACGGAATTTCTCTTTCTAAGGCTAAGTTAATGATTGTCTTACCAGGATAAAAGTCATTACAGTAAGGTTTTCTTAGACCAGCTGTATTAAAGTCTAATTGCCGCCCCTGTTCCTTTATTAAATCTAGAATTTCCTTGATTTGTTTTAAATTTTCCTCATCCCACTTTGAATCTAGTCCAAAATAATCTTGATATTTTTTAATTAGTGACATATGTCCGATTCGAATAGGACTATATTGCCCTAAATCGGCCAGTAATGAATTTTTTATCTGGGTAAAATATTTACCATACAAGGCATCTGGCATTTCCAGCCAGGGACCAAAACCTGTCGCAAATTCGATTGGGTCATAATCGATACCATAAAATTGCTGCTTAAGTCCGGGCATATAGTGGACCGACAGGATATTTTGATCAGTATAGGGGCCGTACTCATCTAAAAAATTTCTGATTTCTTCTTCAAAACCTTGAAGATAATCTACTTCAAATCCAATTGAAATATTAATCTTACCTGCAAATTTAGCTTTCATGTCCTCAGCTAACTTCAGATACTCATCAACCTGGTTAAAGGTTAACGCAGCCGTCTTTAAACCACTCAAATTACCTGCAAACTGTTCCTTAAAGTTAAGTGGAAGTGGTGCGTGTTCTGTTAGGCAGTAATCGGTAAAGCCCAATTTGATTGCCTTTAAAATCATTTTTTCCACCCGATCATGATTTCCATGGGGACAGAGTTCTGTATGTGTGTGTCCATCTATCTTCAAAAAATCACCTTCCCTAGTGAAATCTAGTATAACAAACTATTTGCCTAGTTAACAATTTTTTACCGTTAGTTAAAGTAACATTTTATTTGCTTTACACAAAAAAACGACCCGGCAACTAACCGTGCCAAGGTCGTCAATAATCCATTTAATTTAACTTAACCAATATTAATTAGTCAAAGGCCGCTTGCAATGGTGGTACCACTTGCTTTTTACGTGAAACTACCCCAGGTAAGTCTGCCTTACCATCGACTAATTTAACTCCAAAGGCTACTTCAACCTTGTCTTGACCTTCACCCACTACTAACAAACGGGTATTAGAGTCTAGGATGTTGGTTGCCATTAGCAAGAAGAGGTCATAACCTTGAGCCTTATTTTCAGCTTCAATCGCTGCCCGGAAGGCTGCTTCCCGACTGAAGACATCTTCTAAATCAACTGTATTAACTTGGTCGATACGAACTGTAAGGCCACCCATTTCAAATGACTTTGCGTCTGCTTCAATTAACTCTGCTTCTGTCTTAGCAGCCAAGTTAGTCCCAGCTTTAAGCATTTCCAAACCGTAAGTTTCATAATCTACCCCAGCGATAGCGGCCAATTTCTTACCGATTTCAATATCATCTGCAGTTGTGGTTGGTGACTTAAACAGTAAGGTGTCAGAAATAATAGCTGATAGCATTAAGCCGGCTAACTTAGCAGGAATTTCAACACCATTGCTTGCAAATTCTTTATAAACAATAGTAGAAGAGCAACCAACTGGTTCAGCATGGTAATAAAGTGGACCAGCTGTTTCAAAGTTAGCAATCCGGTGGTGGTCAATAACATTTGTAACTGTTACGTCCTTAATATCAGCTACACTTTGTTGGGCTTCGTTATGGTCAACTAGCATAACGGCTTCTACTTCTGCCTTAGCAGATTCAATAACCCGGGGAGCTGGTTCATCAAAGTGGGCTAAGACAAACTTTGTTTCTTCGTTAGGTTCACCTAATGCTACCGCTTCTGTATCCTTACCTAATTTATTTTGTAAGTATGAGTAGGCCTTAGCGGCTACGATTGCATCTGTATCAGGATTTTGATGTCCAAAAACTAATTCTTTCATTTTTCAGAACTCCTATCTAAAAATATCTCTATATAGTAGTTAATACTTTTCACTGATTTCTGTCAAGCGGCTAACATAATCTTTTTGACTTAAGTAGCGTTCAAATGCATATAAAAAGCTCTCAATACGTGGAATCTGATCTTTCCCCTTCCGAAAGACAAAGGACATATCAAATTTGACTTCTGGTTCGAATAAAGCTGTCTTTAGTCCGTTCATCGCACTGTTATGAGCTGTTACAAAGGAACTTGGCAAAGCAGTATAAACGTTGGTTTCCTTAGCAAAGTTAAAGATTTGCGCAGGCTTAGTGAAGTGAGCTACGCTGATTGGTTTATCAACTAAGGCATTCTTATAAGACTCCCTAATCAAGTCGTTCAAATAGTATTGAGGCGGGTAAGTCACCCACTTATTATTTAAAGTTTCCTTCATCTTTACACGCCGCCGCTTAGCTAATTTGTCTTCAGCATGCAAGAAGAGTAAGTCTTCCGTTAAAATACGCTTAGATTCATAAGGCTTCCAGTTCTTAATACTTTCATCTGGTAAGTACATTACGGCCAAATCAATCGTATTATTTTCTAACCGTTCCCAAATTTCTTTTCTAGTCAAACTATGAATCGTTAATTTGATTCCGTTATTTTCTTCGAAATACTTAATGGCAAAGTCGGTAAAGACGCTCACCTCAATCGAAGCCAACAGCCCAATATTGATTTCACCTTGAGTTGCACTGGTTGATTGTTGGATTTCATCGGTCGCCCGGTTTAATGTCTCATAAATTTGGTGGGTTGCATCAAGCATGGTATAACCAGCGTCTGATAGGTGTAGTTTTTTACCAATTGAATAAAAAAGTGGCGCTCCTACCGTGCGTTCCAACTTCTTTATTTGCTGGGTTAGGGCAGGCTGTGTTATGCCTAAAATTTGAGCCGCTTGAGTGTAACTCATTGTTTCAGCTAGTTGCAAAAAGTAGCTCAGGGTCTTAGAAGAAAATATATTTTCTTGCTTTGTCTTCATGGTTCTTCAATCTCCCCTCTTAATCATATATAACTATAGATTAATCATTACATAAACCATGATAACCCATAACGATACTAAGTTACAATAGGTTTTTCTAATTTTTTCCAAAACAATTAAAATATATTTAGATTAAGTAAAGGTATTTTTTACAAGGACTAATTAAACCGCTAAAGCCTAGTAATAACTTCAAGCTAGTAATTACCTCATAAAAATATTTACTAAAATTTTAAAGCTAAGGAATCTTTAGACCCTCAATGGGAATTAACGGTCAGCGCACTGGTTTTTACCTGGTTACCAATTTTCCAGCTCGGATTCTAACTCTAACATTTCTCCATCGCTAGGGTTAGTTTCCAAATAGCTCTTAACCGCCGTCAAGGCCTGCTTAGCCTGACCCGCATTTCGATAGAAGAAACTTGCATCACGTAAAAAGCTACTGTTCTTGTCTAACTCTTGGTAGGCAGCATCATAATATTCTAAAGCTGATTGATAGTCATCTAGATTTGCATAGGCCTTACCCAGGTTCCAATATAAATGGCCATCACTTTCGTTACTTGCTAAATAGCGTTTCAAAAAGGCGATATTATCTTCATCGCGCCCCAATAACAGGTAAAGGTTGCTGAGTTTTAAAACCAAGGTCATATTGTCTGGTTCCAAAGCTAAGGCTTCCTTTAAATAATCACTGGCTTTAGCAGCTTGACCTAGTTTTTGAGCATAGTCAGCTGCCTGTTGGTAGAGATTAGGGTTGTATTCATCAACCCCTAGCCCTTCTTGCACCGTGATTAAAGCTTGCGCGTAATTTCCTTCGGTTGCCAAAACTTCGGCTAGAGCAGGATAAAGGGTCGCATAATCTGGATTGGTTTCACGGAGGGCTGAATACTGTTTTTTAGCCTCCTCATTTTTACCCAACTGTTGGTAAGTAAAACCTAGTTGGAAACTAGTGTCTGGGTCTAATTTTTCCTTAGGAATTTGCTCTAAGTAACCTAAAGCCTGTTCAAAATGCCCGTCAGAAGCATAAGCAACCCCTAGACGTTGTACCAGGTTAACCTTTGCTAGTTCAAACGTTCCAGCCTTAATTAATTCCAAATAAAACTTAGTCGCCTGTTCGTATTTCTTGATATTATAATAAAATTCGGCCAAGGCAAACCAAATTACCTCTTCAGTTGGAGCCAAGCGGTATGCTTCCAGTAGCTTTTGTTCACTAACTTCAAACATCCCTTGGGTTTGATATAAATCAGCACTGACAAGTAAGGCTTCAACGTATGCTTCAGACTCAGGAGCAATATCAGCTAAATAGGTTAAAGCTTCGTCATCATTACCTTCACCAATAGCAATATCAGCTAAGGCTGTTTTTAAACCATCTTCATTAGGATAACGCTCCAATAGCTTTTGGTAAGCCCGCTTGGACATCGTGCTAAATCCTAACGAATACAGTTCCTCTGCTAAGCTATAAAGCATGTCATCGTCATCCTTACGCAAAGCCCAAGCAAATTTCTTTTTAGCCTCTTCATATTGGCCATTTGCAAGTAACTCGAGGGTTTCTTCAGAATAAGTCATCATAATTCCTCCTTGATCCAAAAATTAAGGGGGCCATGCCAGCGGCATGACCCCCTCCTTATGCAATTAAATGCATGCTTATTTAACAGCGTCCTTTAAAGCCTTACCTGGTTTGAATGCAGGTACCTTGCTTGCAGGAATTTCAATTTCTGCCCCAGTTTGTGGGTTACGGCCTTTACGAGCAGCGCGTTCGCGTACTTCGAAGTTACCAAAACCGATTAATTGAACTTTTTCGCCATCCTTAAGAAAATCTTGGATTGAACCAAAAACAGCGTCAACTGCAACAGTTGCGTCCTTCTTAGTTAAACCAGTCTTTTCAGCAACGTTTTCGATCAATTGTGCTTTGTTTGCCATATGTTTCACCTCCTTGAAGCGAAAATACATGGATGACCATGTTTAAAAATACTCTACGGAAAATCCGCACGAGTTGAAACAATGACCAACAATCATTGCTCAATTAATAAAATACCATATAAAGCTTGATATAACAAGGTTTTTTTATGATTTTATCCTAAACAGGCAAATTTTTGTTCCGTTTAAGTTAAGCAAAAGAAAACGATCACATGAAAATTATTTGCGCCGCCGTTCAATGAGGTGGATTGGTGTTCCTTCAAAGTCAAAGGCAGCTCGAATTTGATTTTCTAAAAAGCGTTCATAAGAAAAATGCATTAATTCAGGGTCGTTGACAAAAATCACAAAAGTTGGTGGTTTAACGGCCACCTGAGTTGCATAATAAACCCGCAATCTCTTCCCGTTGTCAGTTGGAGTCGGATTATGTGCGATTGCGTCCATAACAACGTCATTTAAGACCGCCGAAGCAATCCGCCGCTCGTGGTTAGCGTTAACCCGCTTGATTAAAGCAGGTAGGTTGGCTAACCTCTGTTTCGTTTTAGCAGAAACAAAAATAATTGGCGCGTAAGATAAGTATTGGAACTCTTGGCGAATTAAGTTCTCAAAGTCTTTCATGGTATGGTTATCTTTTTTCAAAGTATCCCATTTATTTACGACAATGATAATCCCCCGCCCTGCCTCATGGGCATAGCCAGCAACGTGCTTATCTTGCTCTCTGATTCCTTCTTCGGCGTTTAAAACTACGCAGACAACGTCCGAGCGATCTATTGCTTGTAAGGCCCTTAAGACCGAATATTTTTCCGTTGATTCGTAGACTTTTCCTTTTTTCCGAATTCCGGCAGTATCAATCATGGTAAACTCGGTATCATCTTCCGTAACAAATTTAGTATCAATAGCATCCCGGGTTGTTCCTTCAATATTTGAAACAATCACCCGATTTTCTCCTAAAATTGCGTTTACCAAGGAGGATTTACCCACGTTAGGCCGGCCAATAAAGCTGAACTTGACAGTCTGATCTTCTGTTACCGCTTCTCTTTTTGGGAAAGCTTTACAAATTAAGTCCAATAAATCACCGGTCCCGATTCCGTGCGTACCTGAAACTGGAACGGGATCGCCAAAACCAAGTGAATAAAAATCATAGATTTCGGCCCGCAACTCTGGGTTATCTACCTTGTTTACAGCCAAAATTACCGGCTTATCGGTTTGATATAAAATTCGTGCTACTTTTTCATCTGCATCGGTCACACCTTCTTTAGCTGAAACTAAGAAGACAATCACGTCTGCTTCTTCAATTGCGATTTGAGCTTGTTCAGTAATTTGCGTCACAAATGGTTCATCGCCGATATCAATTCCACCTGTGTCTATCATGTTAAACTTTTGCCCCATCCACTCGCTTTTGGCGTAGATGCGGTCACGAGTAACGCCTGGAATATCTTCGACAATTGAAATCCTTTGCCCTGCAATTCGATTAAAGATGGTTGACTTACCAACATTAGGCCGCCCAACAATCGCTACAACTGGATTTGCCATTAGATCCCCTCTTTTCTTTCTAATCTCAATAAAAAACTGACCCAAAGGTAAGACTTTCGGGCCAGCCAAAAATATCAACTAAACAAAACTTAGTCGTTGTTCTTTAATTCATCACCAACAAGGTCACCTAAAGTAAAACCTGTTTCTTCTTCTGGTAAAGTAACCTTTTCTTCAGCCTTAGGTGCAGCTTCTTTCTTTTCAGCTGCTGGCTTTTCTTGTAAAGCCTTGATTGATAAAGCTAAACGGTGGTCACTTGCATTAACTGACAAGACCTTAACTTTAACTTCTTGACCAGATTCCAAAACTTCATTTGGAGTTGCAATATGCTTGTGTGAAATTTGTGAAATGTGAACTAAACCTTCAACCCCTGGGAAGACTTCAACAAAGGCACCAAAGCTAGTAAGGCGTTTAACAGTTCCGTCTAAAACATCACCTTCAGCAACTTCTTCTGCTACCTTGTCCCATGGTTGTGGTAAAGTTTGCTTGATTGAAAGAGAAATCCGGTCTTTGTCAGCGTCTACTGCTAAAACTTTAACCTTAACATCTTGGCCAACCTTCAATACATCTGCTGGCTTATCTACACGTTCAAAGGCAATTTCTGAAACGTGAACTAAACCGTCAACTCCACCTAAGTCAATGAAGGCCCCAAAGTTAGTTAAACGAGCAACCTTACCTTCAACTACGTCACCAACAACTAATTTAGCCATCACAGCTTCCTTCTTAGCTTGACGTTCAGCCTTAACTAATTCACGGCGAGATAAGATTAAGCGGTTTTCACTTGGTTCGATTTCAACAATCTTAAATTCTAATTCTTGACCCTTGAATTGGTTTAAATCTTCAACAAAGTGGTCAGATACCATTGAAGCTGGTACGAAGCCACGCACGCCGGCATCTACTACTAAACCACCCTTAACGACTTGAGTCACAGGAGCAGTGATTGTTTGACCTGCTTCAAATTTCTTTTCAATGTCATCCCAAACCTTACGTGCTTCTAAGCGGCGTTGGGATAAGAGGTATGAACCGCCTTCCTTGTCAGAACCAATCTTAGAAATAACTACTAATTCTAAGGTGTCGCCAACGTGTAATTCGTCTTCCTTAACACTTAATTCACGTGCAGGAACAACTCCTTCAACCCCAGCGTTTTCAATTCCGACAATGGCTTGCTTGGAATCATCAAAGGCTAAAACTTCACCCTTAACTACGTCTCCAATTTTCACCTCTTGTACGCTATCTAAAGCTGCTAATAAATCTTTTGCTTCTGTATCACTCATGGACAATGTCCTCCTTAACGACTAACTCTAGATTACATTTTAACGTATTATTATATAAAATTCCAGTCAAAACTATTAATTGGCTTGCTTTTTTTCGATTATTGCCATTATCGCAGCGACTACCTCATCAATACTCAATGGAGTTGTATCTAGTTCTACTGCGTCACTTGCCTTAGTTAGAGGAGAAATTTCTCTGTGCGAATCCTTATAATCCCGTTGGGCAATTTCTTCTTCTAGCTGTGCTAACGGAGTATTAATCCCCTTGGCAATATTTTCCTTGTAGCGTCTTAATGCCCGTTGTTCAACGGAAGCAATTAGGAAAATTTTTACCTCAGCAGTTGGTAGTACCGTGGTGCCAATATCACGTCCATCCATGACAATTCCACCGGCAGCTGCTATTTCTTGTTGGCGCTTAGTCAAATCAGCCCGGACACTTTTTTGGGCTGCTACTACTGACACATTATTGGTAACTTCTGGCATCCGAATTTGCTTAGTAGCATCTTGGCCGTTAACAATTACTCTTTGCTCTGGTTGACCGGGTATAAATTCAATAGTTAAATCAGTCAGCAGTTCAGCTAACTTTTGGTCATCATCTAAGGCAACCTTAGCTTGAATGGCAGCATAGGTTACCGCCCGGTACATTGCGCCGGTATCACAGTAGATATAACCTAATTTGGTTGCCACCAATTTAGCCACCGTGCTCTTCCCGGCAGAAGCGGGTCCATCAATTGCAATTTGTAATTTCTTCTTCATAAAAAATAACCCCTCATAAAAAAATCGAGGCTGACTAGCATCCTCGCTTTTTGTTTAATATTATTTATCTAATTTATTACTTAACCCTTACAGTTTGCCCGGGTGTTAAGGTTGAGTTAGCAGATAAACCTGGATTGAGTTGTAACAATTCAGAAATACTCAAGCCGTTATTAGCGGCCACCCGGTAAATCCCTTGGCCAGCTCCAACCGTTGCATAAGAAGCAGCTTCTTGAGAAGATTGCTCTTGGCTGCTAGCCTCCGCTTGACTTTGCTCTTGCTGGCTACTTGCTTGCGCTGACTCTGTACTTTGCGCTTGGCTACTTTCCTCAGCTTGACTGGTTGCTTGGCTGCTGGCTTCACTGCTTGATGCCGTTTCCTTTACACTGCTAGCTTTAGTTGTAGTCTTTTTTTCCTTATGGCTTGTCTTCTTACTAGAAATACTCTTAGTAGTAGAAGCAATTGTAACTGAACTGCTTGCTTGTTCTTCAGAAGCCGTCCGCTGTGACACAAAGTATAACCCAATCGTTCCCAATATTAGCACAATAAAGATTACCAATAATGATGTTGTCAAAACAGTATTGCGCTTAGTATTGCGGCGGTTAACCGTGCGAGAATAGTTACCCTTGGAATCTTTTTCATCTTCAAATGTATTTTCCCACGGTTTTTTATTATGACTAGTCATACCTCATTTTCCTCCTAAACAGTATTACTCGTATTATTTTACCATAGCTAATATCTTTTTGTTAGTCTAAAAAGGCTATTCTTCTGATTTGTTGTAATTGGTAAATAACTGGGCCAAGATTGTTTGGTATTCAAATTCGCCTGCCCAAGCATTACTTCTTTCGTCACGGGACTTTCTTTTTAGGCCTAATTGCGCAAGCGTTTGCCAGTAGTCGGCGTTGTGACAACAGTTATAGTCATTATGCTGCCCAGGCTTTTCAGCAAAATAAGTTAGAATATACTGTCGCAAGCAGCCACTGGTCTTTGCGTAGGTCGCCATCTGCTTAAGTGCTGTTAGCCGTTCTTTTTTTCTAGCTGCAAAAAAAGTTAGCGCCCTTTGTTCGCCGGCAACTTGGTCATTAAAACTTGCTAAGAGCCGTTGTTTTTCTGAACTTATTTTAGATTGGCCTTGAGCTTTACTCATAAAATATTGGCTAATTTCAAGCGGGGCAGGCAGCGTATTTTCCAGCAGCTGCCTTTGAATAAATTCATCTCCAGCTTGATATAAAAGAATGGCACAGCTTTGTTTACCATCCCGCCCAGCCCGTCCTATTTCTTGAACGTAACTATTCAAGTCACTAGGTAGGTGGTAGTGGATGACGTAGCGAATATCCTCCTTATTAACCCCCATCCCAAAAGCGCTAGTCGCACAAACTAAGTCTAACTGTCCTTGTAAAAATTGCTGCTGAATCGAATACCGATCCAAATGGCTAAGCCCCGCATGATAAGCAGCTACTCTTAACTGACTACGTTGCCCCAACCACTTAGCTAAACGGTCAGCTAATTTCTTGCTAGAAAAATAAATTAGTCCTGGTCCTTGTAAGTAATTAACTAACTCTAGCAATTTTTGATCCTTTTGACTTTGACTAGCCACCTTCAAGACTTCTAAGTAGATATTTTCCCGGTTGACCGAACGCTGGTAAACCTTGCTTAAACCTAGCTGCTGGCAAATATCTTCTTTAACCTTGGGCGTAGCAGTCGCTGTTAAAGCTAAGGTTAAGGGCTGACCTAACAGGCGCTGTAACTTACCCAGTTGCAGGTAATCCGGACGAAAATCAGGCCCCCAAGTTGAAATACAGTGGGCCTCATCCACAACTAACAGACCTATTTTGAGGGTTTGGAGGGCCTGCTTAACCAGTTGATTTTGCAAAATTTCGGGAGCCAAAAAGATATACTGGTAGGCCCCTAAATTAGCTAACACCTTCTGCCTGGTTAAATAATCCTGTTCCGAAGTCAATGCTATCACCTGCTGGTAACCTTGGTACTTCATTTGACTAACTTGATCTTGCATTAGGGATAATAAAGGCGATACAATCAGTACCCGTTTGTTGGTGTAGCGTCCATAAAACTGATAGCATAAGGATTTGCCGTTACCGGTTGGTAAAATTGCCAGTATTGACTGCTTAGCCAGCAAGGCATTAATGACTTCTTTTTGGCCCGGCCTAAAGGAACTAAAATGGTAAGTTTGTTTTAAAAATTGCTCTAAGTTTGCCACCGTTTCCGCCCCCTTGCAATCTCAAAGATTCTAAATTTATAAAAGGCAATTTCTGGTTGAACCGCCACTAAATCTTGGTAGGACCACTCTTCTTGCCTCTTTGTCTCTACAAACAGTTTAGTCATCAACTCTTGTTCCTTAGCCGAAACTAGTTTTAATAAGTCGGGTTTTCCATGCCAAATGTAGGCCTCATAAAGGTGATCTAATACAGTATTTTCCTTTATGTGCAAGTGGCTGGCGATTTCCTTAATGGTATTTCCAGCCATAAAAGCGTTAATCGTCTTAAACCTGCTTGCACGTACTGGCTCAAAGTTTGGTTGAGTTAGGGCCATTAGCTCAGCTAATTTTCCATCGCCTTGGTAAAGATAATAAGCAAACCTACTGAGCAGGTCTAACCAAATTTGCTCAATTTCAAATGGGAATTTTCCATGAATAGTTGCTAGTTGCTCATTCGTTTGCCCCGGAAAATTATGGCCCCGTAATTTTTGTGCAAAAATGGCAGCCTTTTGTGGTGGTTCATTGGCTAAAAAAGTTGCTAAACTAGGTACTAATTCTTCTTGCAGTCCAGTTAGGCCGTAATTACTTTGCGTTAGCCAGCGTTTAAATAAGTATTGGCTGTAGACATTGTCAGTAACTACGTAATACTGTTTATTTTGATAACTGGCCTCCGAAGCGACTTGAACTGCCAATAAAATCAGATTGGCTACTAGTTCCATTGGAAAAATCCGAAATAATTTTGGTTGCGCTAGCTCTAATTTCAAATCATTCTCGTTTATAAATTCTACCCCCTTGGTACTCAGGGTTAATCCAGCCAAACCTGCTTCTAAATAGGCAGCCGTTACTAGCTGCTGGATTTCGCGGTCAAACTTAGCTTCATCAAAGCCGCTAAATAAGCCGATATATTGTAACCAATTAGCTAGCATGCCAAAGTATAAGGCCGAGCCCTTCTGACGGTTGGCCAATAGTTGACGCAAAACCGCTGGCCGTCTAGGCTGATTAGCATCAAAAAACAAGAGCCAGTAATAGTTCATGACAGCACCTCAACGAAAAATTTCTCTTCACTATTATACATCATTTTAAAAATTAATAATTTTACGGTATGCCTAAAAATTTCTTTCAAACACTTGTAAAATAAGGTACAATACAGTTGTGCTAATTTAAGAAAGGTGGTTTTCACTGTGAGTAACAATGAAACTAAGCACGATAAAGAAAAATTTATCGCTTACGCTAACGGTCCATCCCTCGAAGAAATTAATGGGACCGTTAAAGTTCCAAAGGGTAAAGGTTTTTGGCGGACTTTGCTCGCTTACTCCGGCCCGGGAGCACTGGTTGCCGTAGGTTATATGGACCCAGGTAACTGGTCAACTTCGATTACTGGGGGACAAAATTTCCAATACCTTTTGATGTCTATTATCTTAATGTCAAGTTTGGTTGCGATGTTACTTCAATACATGGCAGCTAAACTTGGGATTGTGACCCAGTTAGACCTTGCCCAAGCCATTCGCGCTCGCACCGGCAAAACCTTAGGAATTATTCTTTGGATCATGACCGAGCTAGCTATCATGGCTACAGATATTGCCGAAGTTATCGGGGCTGCGATTGCCCTTTATCTCTTATTTGGAATTCCAATGTTTTTAGCCGTCTTTATTACCGTTTTAGACGTCTTAGTTCTGTTGTTGTTAACTAAAGTTGGTTTTAGAAAAATTGAAACTATTGTTGTTGCCTTGATTTTAGTGATTTTATTTGTTTTTACTTACCAAGTAGCACTCTCTAACCCTGACTGGGGGGCAGTTTTTAGTGGTTTCATCCCTAGTGCTAAAACTTTTTCAACGACACCAACTGTCAACGGCATGACTCCTTTGATGGGGACTTTAGGAATTATTGGGGCGACCGTAATGCCACATAACCTTTATCTTCACTCAGCGGTTTCGCAAACAAGACAAATTGACCATGACGATGAAGAAGCGGTTGCGCAAGCTGTTAAATTTTCAGCCTGGGACTCAAACATCCAATTGACAGCTGCTTTTGTCGTTAACTGTTTGTTACTAATTATGGGGGTGGCTGTTTTCAAGACCGGCGCAGTCCAAGATGCTTCCTTCTTCGGTTTATACGATGCCCTCTCAGACACTTCAACCCTTAGCAACGGCGTCTTGATTTCAGTTGCTAAGTCAGGGATTTTATCAGTCCTATTTGCAGTTGCCCTCTTAGCTTCTGGTCAAAACTCTACTATTACGGGGACCTTAACTGGGCAAGTTATCATGGAAGGGTTTGTTAACCTAAAAATGCCTCTGTGGGCACGGCGGTTAGTTACGCGTTTAATCGCAGTGGTACCAGTATTACTGTGTGTTGCTTTCACCAGTGGTCAAAGTACCATTCAAGAACACCAATCCTTGAATACCTTAATGAACAACTCCCAGGTCTTCTTGGCCTTTGCCCTCCCATTTTCCATGATTCCGTTAATCATGATGACCGATAGTGAAGCAACTATGGGGCGGTTTAAAAACTCACTAATCATTAAGGTCTTAGGTTGGTTCTCCGTTATTTCGTTAACGGTCCTAAATCTCAAGGGGCTTCCTGACTCAATTACCGACTTCTTTGGCGAACACCCAACTGCTACCCAAGTTTCAGTCGCTCACGGCATCGCCTACTTTTTAATTGTCGCAATTCTCTTGCTGTTAGCCTGGACCATTGTTGAAATTAAAAAGGGTGATAAACACCTTGCCAAAATGAATTCTAATCACAAAGCTTAATCATTTTCCACCAAACGAAAGGGGAAAGTTATGTCAGATCGTATTAATTTCGAAATCACACCACGTAGTTTTACCAAAATTCTAGTTGCTGTCGACGAAGATGATTCAAACTCTTCAGTCCGCGCATTTAACTATGCCGTTACTACCGCTAAACGTTTAGGTGCTCCGCTAGGAATTGTTTCTATCTTAGAAGTTCAAGACTTCAACATCTTTGATACCTTAAGTCCAGATATCATGAAAAAGCGGCGCAATCAAGTCAGTGACGACCTAGCCCGTTACGTCAATAAGGCTAGAAGTTTTGGCGTCAAAGAAGTTTTCGCTTTTACAGGTGAGGGTAAGCCTTCAACCGTCATTATCGAAGACATTTTACCAGAGTTTCAGCCCGATTTATTAGTCTGTGGCTCTAAAACCAAACCGGTCACTGGCCGTAAACAAATCTTTATCGGTTCCCAAGCAAGCGCAATGGCGCAAAACGCTCCTTGTTCAGTAATCGTTGTCCGCTAAAAAACGTTATCTAAAAAGAGGCTGGGAAAAAACATAATCACTCCATAATTGGACGTTATTGGTAAAAAAGGCCGTAAAATCACAAAATGTGAATTTACGGTCTTTTAATTTGCGACGACGCAACTTTCTTTGGCTTCGGAATTCCATGGCAAATAAGCCTCAACATCAACCTCTTTTCGCTGTTCTAGTAATGAAAAGATATAGTTGAGATATTTAGAGACATCTATAGCTGTTTGGATTAAGCTGTACCAGATTGCGTTAGCTTTTGCTCCAGCTATCGTTATCGCAAATAGTGAATTTTTGCGGACTAGAGTTGCTGGCCTGATTGCTTGTTCAACTGGGTTATTTGATAATGGTAATTCACCAATTTCATAGATCTTTTCCAATCTAGTACGGAATTTCTTGGCATAACCGATTGCCTTTTTCAATTTACCACTTAGATTAAGGATAGTATCTAGAAAGTCGTAAAACTTATCAACCTTTTTGGGCACGATGAACTTTTGGCTGTGGCAAAGGATTTAATCCTTTTAAAAGTAAATCAAGTTGCTGACTATCCAACGCCTTAACCTCCTCACTATTTCGTGGCCAAGTTAAACGTCCGTTATCAAACCGCTTGTAAAGTAGTATGAACCCTTCACCGTCCCAGTAAAGAACCCTAAACCTATCATTTCTCCGTCCACAAAATAAAAATAAGGAGTCATCGTAAAGATCTAAGCCGAAGTTATCGGCAATCAAAATTGCCAGCGTATCAATTCCTTTACGTAAATCAGTGTTACCACAAACAATGTACACATGCCTAGGGGTATGATAATTAACCAGCATGCTTCTTCACCAACTCCCAGATATCATTCATAAGTTCGACATCAGCACCGTGATATAGCGAAATTTTCACTTTGTCTAGCTTTATTTCAGTAGCTAGTCTCAACTTATTGGTTCTGTTTTTAGCTTTAGGCTTACGTTTTAGTGTCGATTTAAACTTAACAATCTCTTGCTTTTCCATGAAAAAAATCCTCCTATACTATGTCCATATTAGTAGTATAGGGGGATTAGGAAAATATTTACATACGTCTCATTATGGAGTGCTTACGTTACTTCTACCTATCCTTTAGTTTATTTCTTTGTTTCCTTATAAAATGGCAGTAATTCATCAAAACTTTTTAATAAATCATCAATTAACCGTTCTAATGAGTGGTCAGTCTCAATTGGAATATCCTGTTTAACCAAGACCTTACGAACCTCACCTGATTTGACCTGTTTTAGTAAATTCTTTCGATTTTCTTCTGTTGCATCCATTTTGAAACTTATACCATTTTTTTGTACAAAATAATACATAGCTCCAAAAGGAAGAAGATTCAAAACTTTATTTTGTTTCTCTAAACTGTTTTCAGACCTCCTTCTTTCTACAAAACTAACCTCAACGGAAATTCCAAAATTATCAGATTCCCCATAAAGACGAATAGCCAATGCTGAATCATCCAAATCATCGGAAGGCAATCGGAAATAACACCAAAAATGTGGACGACATAGCTGAGATTGATTCATCCATTGACTAACACGCTCTGCTTTAAATGGCTTTACCCTGTCTTCAAAAGATTTACTGATTAAACTGAATTCATCCCGGGCCTGTCGAGCTAGGTCCCTTAAATCCATCATATACTGACGATAATTACCAGCCTTTTCCGGCTTAATATATTTTTCTCCTCGATAGGGTAGATATTCCTTTAATTTGTCAAACGACATTTTTCACCTCATAAATCAATTAAACCATCTCTGTTAAGAATAATTATTCTTCTACCTGAACGTTTTATCAATCTATTATCCTCAAGAAATCTAAATTTTCTAGAAAGAGTTTCAGGGGTAGTCCCTATATATCGCGCGATATCAATCATCTTCATAGGTAAACTGAACCGATAATCGTTCGCTGCTTTTGACAAATCCAAGAGGTAGTTCGCTAACCGTTCCCCAACACGCTCCATAGATAAAATATGGGCCTGTTTCTCTACTTGAATCATCTTTTGCGCACTTAATTCAAATAATTTAAGAGCTATTTGTGGATTCCTAAGCATTACTTGATCAAAAGCTTGTTTACTTAATCTACAAATTTCAGTTGTTTCAAGAGTTTTACCAAAAAGAGATTCATTTTTAATACCGAACAACTGATTCTCACCCTCATAGCCACCTGGTTCAACGACCCGTAAAAGCTGTTCATCACCATTTGTAGACAGTTGGAATACTTTCATACTTCCGAGAGCCACGATGTCTAGATTTTCATCTCCTGGTCTAAAAACAATTTCATTTTTTTTTAATTGTTTGTGTTGTGCCAATCTATTAATTTTAATCTGTTCATCTTCTGACAGATGATGAAATAATGGTACAAGTGTCACACAAATATGTTGAACCATGGATAGCCTCCTTCTAATTGATAAAACCTATTCTTGAGATAATTCATCAAATTGTTTTAATAGCTGATAAGTTTTAGTTAATGTCTCACAAGCATCATCTGGAATTGTATAATCTTTTGTAAGAGCTCTTAGTTCTGAAAATTCATTTGATAGGTCCAAATTATTATCCCTAATTTTATGTTGAATTGTTTCATAAACTTTGCGAACGTCAAAGACTTCCGGATGATTTTTCCCATGAGCTTTTGTAATAGCATTTGTATATAGATCGAGCATCTCATCGTTTGCTTCAAAAAATTGTTTTAACATTGTAACTTTCTCCTATTATTTTTCTGATGCTTTTAGGACATCATAGCCAATTGCTTGCACTGCCTTCACAATTTCATTAATGTTTGTCATACTAGCGTCAAAATTTACTTTTGCCTTGCTGGCATTGAATAGAACTTTGACACTTTCCTTATCGACACCTGTTACACTTTTAATGGCTCCCTCAATTTTTTGCATACATGTTGGACAAGCCAGTGTTTCAAGCTGTAGTATAGCTTTTTTCATCATCTTTACTTCCTTTCCTTATTATATCTTTAATATAGTACGATATTTAGAATAAAAAATTGATTTCTATCAAGAATCTCTATTTTCTTTTATATTTTAAAAGCCTCATAGCATTCAAAATAACTACGAGAATGCTACCTTCATGAATAAACATGCCAATTGCCATATTCATCCACGAACTTGAGAGAACGCTGATAAGAAGAACTACTACGACTAGCAATGCAATGAAGATATTTTCAATCATATTACGTCGTGTGGCTTTAGCCAATCCAATCGCATGAGGGATTCTGTGAAAATCCGAATTCATCAAAACAACATTTGAAGTTTCAATGGCAACATCTGTACCGTTTCCCATGGCAATTCCAATATCTGCTAAGGCCAATGATGGGCTATCATTAATACCATCTCCGACAAATGCTACTATTTCTCCACTTGCCTGACGTTTTCTCACAAATTCTGCCTTGTCTTCTGGTAGTAGATGACCATAAGCCTCGGTTAAGCCTAACTGATTAGTAACTAAATCAACTGTGCCTTGATTATCTCCAGATAATAGAATGAGATTTTTTATTCC
Source organism: Ligilactobacillus agilis (assembly GCF_025311475.1). Taxonomy (NCBI): domain Bacteria; kingdom Bacillati; phylum Bacillota; class Bacilli; order Lactobacillales; family Lactobacillaceae; genus Ligilactobacillus; species Ligilactobacillus agilis. The sequence goes on from NZ_CP104397.1 coordinate 1,190,886, forward strand.
CATATTCTTAAGCGTCTCTAAATCCTCCTTGACTCCTTGTCTAATCTGGTCGCGAATCCCTACAACAAGAGCTATTTGTCCATCAATAGCAGTTAGGACAATTGAATTCCCTTCTGCTTCCATCCCTGCTATGTCGCTCTTCATCTGGTTAGTGAAAGGAATATTATATTGATTCATCAAATAAGAGTTCCCAACGAGAACTTGGTGATTTTGAATACGAGCAACAACTCCCCCACCTTGAACGACCTCTGTTGAGTCAATCACCTCTACTACAGAATCTGAGTAACGGTTCACAATTGCTTTCGCGAGCGGATGATCTGATTCTCTCTCAACACTAGCCAGTAAGCTCTCAGCAAGACTCCTATCACTGCTATAATAGATTGTCTGTGCAACCTGAGGGTTACCATAAGTTAATGTTCCTGTTTTATCAAATAACATTGTATCAACTTTACTAAAGTTTGTAATGACATCACTACCCTTAAATAAAATACCATGTCGTGCGCCATTTCCAATCCCTGACACATTTGAAACTGGTACGCCAATAACCAGTGCACCAGGACATCCAAGAACCAAAATAGTAACGGCTAACTCAATATTGCGGCTAATAAGCCAAACAATAATCGCTAACACTAAAACTGAAGGAGTATAGTATTTTGAAAATTGGTCAATAAATCTCTCAGCTTTTGACTTGCTGTCCTGTGCTTCTTCTACTAATTCAATAATTTTCCCAAAAGTTGTATCTTCCCCAATCTTCTCAGTACGTATTTGTATAGTGCCATTTTCGAGAATGGTACCAGCAAAAACTTTATCTCTTAAACCTTTAGAGACTGGAATAGATTCGCCCGTAATACTTGCTTCATTTGCAGTACCAGAGCCAAATATCACTTCACCGTCAACTGGGATCTTTCCACCAGTTTTTACTAAAAGAATATCTTCTTCATTAACTTCTTCAACTGACACCTCTTCAAAGTCACCATTGTGTAGTTTACGAAAAGTAGTCTCTGGTACCATCTCCACGAGATTCTTAATCGCAGAACGTGTCTTGGCTAATGTTCTTTGTTCTAAGTATGCACCAAATAAGAAGAGAAAAGCTACAATAGCTGATTCTTCAAACTCTTTAATAACAAATGCTCCTAAAATAGCAAGAGTTACTAAGAGATCGATGCTAATTACCTTAATTCTAAGAGCTTGATAGGCTTGAACAAAAATTGGTAAACCGCCAACTAATGAAGCTACAAACAGTAGATAAGCTGAACCCTGCTCACTACTAAAAACCCATTTGGATGAAAAAGCAAGTATAATAAGAACACCAGTTATTGCTGTCAACCAATTCCGATAACGTAATAACCATTTTTGCATAATTTCTACCTCCTTTATTATATCCAGTATAACCGGGCATAGAAATATAATAATTGATTTATATCAAGTTTTAAAAATACTAGAATGTCTAGCTTGTTTCAAACTGAAACTTGAAAGCAAAAAAAGAGCTGAAACTTGAAAGCATGAAATAGTGGATACTTCCCGCTATTTCATGCTTTTTTGCCAAAAAAATAGAAAAACGCAAGGACACCCGCGTTATAATTTAAATGCACAAATAAAAAACAAAGGGATCCTTACGCTATGTCCAGTATAAATTATTCTCAAGAAAATAACGAGTCATTTTTTTCAATCGATACATTTTTCAAGCAAATTGGTATAGGTAAAATTATTCGCCAGGTTAATTTCAAACGACGTACTCCAATTAACCCGACAGAGTTTATCAAGTGGTTGCTTACTGCTATCTTTGCACGTCAATCTTTGTATCATGCTAAAGAGACTCCCGCTTTCACTACTAGAACTATTCGTAATTTTTTGAATGACGGTCGCATTAATTGGCAAAAGTTTGTCTTTTTACTAGTTAATTTTTAGCATAACCTCATAAAAAATACCTCCCAAGTATAGGATGATTGCACCTATACACTTGGAAGGTATTTATTGCTAGGCTTTGTATGTCTTACTCCTGGACACTCGCTTTACGATTTTCCAAACGCGCTAAGAGGGGCATAATCATGCCGGCACCAAATAAAACTGCAACAGATAAGAAGTTCATCAATAACTGATGATCCCAGGCCTTAGTCCCAAAGGTAACATCTTGGGGCAAGAAGCCCATCACGGCACAGACTAGGGAGAACAGAAAACACCAGCTTCCCATCGCTAATGCCCCCATCCGATTTTTGATATAGACGAATTCGGACGTAAAGCGATCTTGTTGGTATCTAACCGCTATAAAAGCTAAAAACAACCAACAATTCTTGAAAGGAAACACAATTCCATTTAAATTTAATAACCAGTTGAATACAGCGTTAATATCCGGTAGGGTCCCACTCATTAATAATAGGAATAAACTTAACCCCGTAGTTAATACATAAGAATGGATAGGTCGCCCATTACGATTACGCTTCCTCATCCATTTAGGCATAAACTTAGCAGCCGTATCCGCTGCAAAAACCCAACTAGTTGAGTCTAGAAAAATTGCCAACTGAGCCATCATGTAGATTGCTTGCACTAGGGCAAACAGGTACATTAAGCCTTTGCCTAAGCCCATTTGCTCTCCTAGAAGCTGGAAGGCATAATAAGACCCGTTCATCTTTAAGTCATGTGGTAAATCATTGGCATTAAAAAAGATTGCTAACGAAAAAGTTCCAAAGACGGTTAAAAATGCCGTCATCAGTGCAATCAACCACATTGCCTTACGAAAATCACGGTTGGGATTTCTCATTTTGGTCAAGTAAGGAGCAACTAACTCAGCCCCACAAACCGCAAACATCAATAGTCCCGTGGTAGCAAAATACGAGGTCGAAAACTTAGGGATAAACGCCTCTAAGTTAAAAGGATGGGTAGCAATCTTTCCCCCAGTTAATAAAGTCCAAGCGGTCATGACCACGAATAAGACGGTCATTAAAAACATTGACACCCCACCAATGGTTGCCATTAGCTCTAGTGACTTTTTATAAAAATTCTCCAATAAAATAAAGGCTAGAATAATTACGAAGGTCCAAACCCCAAACCAAAAACTAGACATATACTGATCAAGGTGATTGTTGCCTAAAATCAACCAACTATACGACACAATCGTTGAATTAGCCACATCGACAATGTAAGGTAGGCAAGCCGCCCAATACATCCAGGCGGTCCAATAACCTAAGGCATCACTATGGGTACTTCTTCTAACCCACGAAGCCAGCCCCCCTTCTTGGTGTCCGTTAAAAGTCGAACCAAGGTGAGCAACCGTCATTTCATAAGGAATAACAAAGAAGAACACCATAAAAATCCAGGAGAAAACAACTGATAGCCCTTGGTTTTGCAAGGGATACAAAATATCATCGAAACCAATAATTGTCACAAACCCTACCATGGCAATTACGGGCCAAGAGATATAGTGTTGCTTTTGTCCTAACTCATTCACAATCAACAACTCTCTTTCTTAACTATTTGGAAAAGCCTAATTTCTAGGCTTTCTCTTACCCCAGTATTGGAATAAATCGGTTCTAAGTGAACCGTTGTATAGTTTACGCCGTTTACTTGCTTTTTGTCCATAATAAGTTTCAAATTCTAAATCGCTAGTTAAGATATATTTACTCCAAGTAGTTAATGGTTGGTAAACTTGCCCCATTTGTTTATATAATTGTCGGACCGAGGCTTGATCACTTAAGCGTTCCCCATATGGTGGGTTAGCTACAATCACCCCGTATTCCTTAGTCGTCTTAAAGTCCTTTAAAGCCATCTGTTTGAAGTTTACACTAGCAGCTAACCCTGCTTCTAGGGCATTTTGCTTAGCAATTTCTATCATCTTACCATCAATATCATAACCCCAAATATCTAACTCAATGTCATAGTTAGCCTGACTATCCGCCTTATCCCTTACCATTTGAGCCAGCTTGGGGTCTACCCAAGCAAAACTTTCACAAGCAAAATCCCGGTTAAAGCCTGGTGCAATGTTGTGCCCAATTAAGGCCGCCTCAATCGGTAGCGTCCCAGAACCACACACAGGATCAACAAATGGCTTTTCAGGATACCAATGGGCTAGTAAAACCAAGGCCGCCGCCATATTTTCTTTAAGTGGCGCTCCCCCCTTAGCTACCCGGTAACCACGTTTAAATAGACTCGAACCACTGGTATCTAAAGTTAACAACACCCTATCCTTATTAATTGCAACTTCTAGCGGATAGACTGCCCCCGTTTCCGGTAAGCGCGTTGTCCGGTGATAAACCTGGCTTAACTTGGTAACAATCGCCTTTTTGACAATTGCCTGCACGCTAGGAACATTGTGTAAGGTAGATTTTTGAGATTTACCCGCTACTGGAAAATTAGCATCCAATGGTAAAAACTCATCCCAAGGCAATGCCTTAGTTTGTTCAAATAATTCTTCAAATGAACGCGCGTAAAATTCGCCAACAACAATTTTTACCCGGTCAGCAGTTCTAAGCCACAAGTTAGTTTCTAATACATCTTCAATGGTTCCTTGAAAACGCACACGTCCATTTTCCACCTGGACCTCGTAACCTAAGTGTCTCAGTTCGTTTCCAACAATTGCTTCAATTCCTGCTGCCGCCGTGGCAATTAAATTATATTTCTTCATAAATTTTCCTCTTTTCTATTGAATGCCCTTTACTGCCAAAAAAATAGAGACCAGGAAAAAATTCCCAGTCTCTATTAATCCTGTATGTAGATCTCTATAAGCCAAGTTCCGTACGTCGACCGGTCAGGTACCGATCTCGGTGGTAATCATCTATCTCCGAGTTTTCACTCGCCCCCATGATTTGTTCATTTCCGTCATGAAGCGCCCCTACCAAAGTTTGGGTTACCTGCTCGCAGGGTTTACCGCGTTCCACTAATGCCGTTTCCAACATTACTTCGTCACTGTGGCACTTTTCAGGACTACTCAAGCATAGTTTCCCTTAGCTCTTTTATCCGCCGTCACCAATTGGTGCCTTACCTTATTTTTTCAGTAAGTACGATCACTACAGGCATCTCAGCCTGTGCAAGCCTGGACTTTCCTCAGCCTACTCAAGGTAGACCGCGATTACCCGAAATCTACATTTTTATTTAACTATATTAAAACCGATTAGTTTGGTTATTATCACCGTTAAGCTGTGCACCGAAAACATGTCTTTCTAGGTTAGACAAACGCTTTAAGATATCCATGTTCGTTGTAGAACTAGTAGGTTGCGCCGTCTTACCAGAATTACCAACTGCTAGTTGCTTAGTAAGTTCATCTACTTTGGCCACCAAGCGGTCATTTTCAACCTGAAGCCGCTGCGTTTCCTTGTTGAAGTTTTCATAATCTTGAATAACCATATCTAGGAATTCATCAACTTCTGTAGGGTCATAGCCCCGCATTTTAGGTTTGAAATTCTTATTTACGATGTCCTTGGGTGTAAGATTTACATTTTCCATCAATGCACCTCATCTCCATAATAGGAACTTAACTCATAACATTTCTAATTATAACAAAAATATTACAACTTGCAAAGGATTTTTACCAACTTCCGTAATTTTCTTGATAATCAGCTGCAAAGGTCTGTAACTCATCCATCGTCACCAATTCACAAGGATAGTTAGCCTTTTTCTTGCTAGCTTGGTAAGCGAACTTTAATTTACCCGGGTATAATTCATCGTAAACAAATAAGGCCTGATCACTGTGATTTAAACAAAAGTTTTGGTAATTTTGTAACTGTCTTATTCCTTGATAGGGCTTCTTACTCACTAAGCCAAAAAAATCAGCCTCGCTTCGCAACTGCGCTAGCTTCACTTGCTTGGCCTCTTGCCAGCGACTAGAAAAATCTGCGTACGGTTCAAGTAAGGCTAACTTCAAGTCAGGGTAAGCTTTTTTTAATTCCAAGACTACTTCCAAGCCCCATTGCTCCACACCCAAGTTAGGCCCAGTTATTACCCACTCTAAACCTTGATCTAACTTAGCTACCAGTCGTTCCTTTAAGGCCGCTTTAATGACCTTTACCTTTAAATCCTGTTCATTAAAAATCCCCAATTCATAACTACGATAGCCTGAAAGCCATAGCCGCATTAGCATCACCTCGATTCCATTATAATCTTTTACTTACGGAATTTAAAAGTAAGATTTCTAACTTGCTTGCTTTACCAACTACACACTTAGTTGGTATAATGGGTTGAACAAAGGAGGGATTAGATGGTCATGCATTATCCTAACGGACAACCCTATCGCACCAAGCAGCTGTCCCTTAAAAAAAGCCCCTATCCCACTGCCACTTTATACGGTAATCGGGGAATGACCTTGGAAGAGGAAATCAATGAAAGTAACCAATACTATCTCAAGCAGGGAATTGCAGTTATTCATAAAAAACCAATTCCAATTCAAATTGTTAACGTTGACTACCCTAAAAGAAGTGCTGCCGTAATCAAAGAAGCTTACTTTAAACAGCCTTCAACAACTGACTATAATGGGGTTTACAAAGGCCATTACCTTGATTTTGAAGCTAAGGAAACTAAGAATTTAACGGCTTTTCCCCTAGCAAACTTTCACGCCCATCAGATTGAGCATATGAAAGCCTGTCAAAAACAAGGTGGTATCTGCTTTACCATTTTACGCTTTACCAGTCTAAAAGAGGTCTTCTTAATGCCGGCCTCCCTACTTTTTCAGTACTGGGATAATCAACAAGCCAATAATGGGCGCAAATCGATTCCCTATGAGATTATCAAGAAACAATGTGCCCATATAACTTACCAGCTTCAACCTAAAATTCCTTACCTAACCTATGTAGATAAGTTACTAGAACAAATTCTTTAACTAAAGGAGTCTAAAAATGACTAAGCAAGATCAACAATATTCACGGGTAGCTCGCAGACAGCAGGCAGCCCATAAACAAAAGCATAGTCAACAGCCTAAGAAAAAATGGAGCTTTAAAAAGATTGCTGTTACTGTTGCTTTAAGCCTGGTGGCCTTGATTTTCGTTGGTTTCATCGGAGGGAGTTTACTCTTCTTTGCCTACGCTAAAAGCGCCCCAGCCCTCACCACTAGCAAATTAACTAGCGATAGTTCGACTACCATCTATGATGCTAAGGGCCATAAGATTCTGACGCTTGGAACAGAAAAACGACAAGCCATCAAGGAACAAAAGGTCCCCCAACAACTTAAAGACGCCATTGTTTCAATTGAAGATAAGCGTTTCTATAAGCACCATGGGGTCGACCCTTACCGAATTATGTCCGCCGCTGTTAATGACGTTACCGGTTCAAGTAGCCTCCAAGGTGGGAGTACCCTTGACCAACAGTTAATCAAACTAGCTTATTTCTCTACTAAAAAGTCCGACCAAACCTTAAAACGAAAAGCCCAAGAAGCTTGGCTGGCCATCAAGATGGATAAGCAATACTCAAAAGACCAGATTCTGACTTTCTACATCAACAAGGTCTTTATGGGTAATGGAATTTACGGAATGCAAACTGCTGCCGAATACTACTATGGCAAGCATTTGTCTGAACTGTCACTAGCTCAAACAGCTTTAATCGCCGGAATTCCTAACGCTCCTTCTAGCTACAACCCTTATTCTAACGTGCAACTGGCTACGCAAAGGCGAAATGAAGTCCTAAACGCCATGGTCGCTAATAAGAAGATTAGCGCAGCCCAAGCGGCTCAAGCCAAAGCCGTTAGTGTTACTGACGGCTTAGTTTCACAAGATGCTCATACTAATTCAAGTCAAACTAAGCAGGCTAAGTGGTCGGACGCTTACCTTAAGCAAGTAATCAAAGACCTTTACGACAAGGGTTATGATCCATATGCTTCTAGCCTCAAAGTTTACACCAACCTTAATTTGGATATCCAAAAGCGCCTATACGATATGGCCAATACCAACGAGTATGTCTACTACCCTGACAATAAGGTACAAATTGCTGCCACGATTATTAATCCTAACAACGGTAAGGTATTAGCCATGCTTGGAGGTCGCAAAAACGGAGATGTAACCTATGGTCTCAATCGGGCGGTACAAACTTCCAGAACTAACGGGTCGACCGCTAAGCCACTTATGGACTTTGGTCCGGCCATTGAATACCTTAGCTGGGCAACTTACCACCAACTCGAAGATACCGAATATAATTACCCCGGTACCTCCATTGCCTTACATGACTTTGATAAGGCTTATAAGGGGACTATGACAATGCAAGACGCCTTGATGCAGTCCCGTAACATTCCGGCTATCCGCGCGCTAGCAACCGTTGGTTTAACCCGGGCCCGTAATTTCGTCAACAAGCTTGGCTTTAATTACAAGAGTGTTGAATATTCTAATGGGATTGGGATGCCATCTTCAACCTTGCAAAATGCGGCTGCCTACGCTGCCTTCGACAACGGCGGAACTTATTACGAACCTAGTTATATCAATAAGGTTACGATTGCTGATGGTGAGTCTAAAACCTATGAAAGTAGTGGCAAGCAAGTTATGCAAGCCTCAACCGCTTATATGATAACCTATATGCTCCAACAAGTTATTACTAACCCAAGTGGGACTGGTTACCGTGCTAACATCCCTGGTTTTTACCAAGCCGGTAAGACTGGGACCAATGCTTATCCAGATGATATCGAAACTAATTTCCCTGATAATGCCACCATGGATTCTTGGTTTAACGCCTACACGAAACACTATTCTGTTTCAATTTGGATGGGTTATGATCATCCTTATCGTGACGCTAATTACCTAGATACTGCCACAGCTAGAATTCCAATTGCCTTTTACAAGTCACTAATTGCTAATATCTCGCAGGGTAAATCTAATACCAACTGGAAACGACCATCTAATGTTTACACCAAGACGCTTGATGGCCAAAAGTATCTCTACTTAGCTGGTACTTCTGATCCTTATACTAGTCAAAAGAAGCATTCAAACTCAAGTACTCACTCCAGCAATTCAGTTGCTCATTCACAGGATACTTCAAGCATTAGCTCGCTTACTACTACTTCATCTGTTTTGAGTTCTAGTTCTAGCTCCAGTTCTAGTCAGTCTACAGCTGAATCTTCGAGCTCAAGTACCGCCAGTGCTAATACTAATAGTTCCCAGTCACAAACTCCTAGCCAGCCAAGCAACCCAACTAGTTCGGCTGCAACAACAACGACTACCACTAACCCTAATCAATAGTAGTCTTTATTAAACTAAAAAAGTAGCTCTTCATATAAGAGCTACTTTTTTTGACTTATGGTACTTTTTAAGATTGAGTCCGCTTTTGCCCTTCTTGACACATAAATAATAAGGGACAGGTTTGACATTTAGGTGCCCGAGCTAGACACTGGTTTCTCCCCCAAATAATCATCCGGTGGTGGGCAGTAATCCACATTTCTTTAGGCAATTTTTTCATTAGGGTTTGCTCAATTTGGTTAACGGTTGCATCTGCTTTAACCATTGCAAGCCGCTTGGCAATTCTGCCTACGTGGGTGTCTACCGCTAGAGCCGGAATTCCAAAGCACTCGGCTAATACAACGTCTGCCGTTTTTCGCCCTACTCCGGCTAAGCTCATCAGTTCTTTATGAGTCTTAGGAACTTGACCATCAAACTGGGTAACTAACCCCTGTGCACATGCAACTAAGTACTTAGCCTTATTATGATATAAACCTATCGTTTGGATATAGGGCTCTACTTCACTTGGTTTGGCGTTAGCTAAGTCTTCAGGTTGCTTAAACCGAGCAAACAAGGCGGGGCTAATTTGATTAACCGCCTTATCCGTCGTTTGGGCACTAAGAATTACTGCCATTAAAAAATGAAAGGGGGTATCAGCCACTAAAGAGCTGCCCGTGGTCGGGTAGGTTTTACCCATGATTTGAATCGCTTGTAGGGTCTCCTTAGCATCTAACATTAGTGCTCACCTTCTGTTCTATTTGACCATTTATAAACCGGAATTTCTGGCTTATCTTTAGCCTTAGACTGGGAGGTAGTTTTGCTCCACTTCGCCGCCTTAACCTCCCGCTGTTTTACTAGCAGTTTTTGGGCATCGGCAGCCGTTTTGATGTTTTGCTTTTCCCAGCTGATTAAAATCCGGTCTATGTAACGTAGGTTATAGACTTGATTCAAAACCGCTTCCCTTAAAGCCAGTTTAACTAGTTCAGGCTGATAATGGTCCTGACTAAACCACATATCTATGGTTTGTAACTCCATCGGAGTCAAAGCTCTTCCAAACTCAACCTCGATACTCTTATAAATTTCTGCCCGACTAACACTAAGGGCGGCTTGGCTAGTTGTCATCTCCTCTTGCCTCTTTAGGGCCACTAACTTCTGATATAGGCCCTTAAAACTATACTGGTTAGTTTCTCGTCCATTTTCATCGCTGACCGTATTAATCGCTAACACTTTCTTTTCAACTAGCTTGTGCATCAGACTGTAGATGTCAGTGCTAGCTTTGCCCATCGCCTGGCTTATTTTCTCAATATCTGGAATATTCTTCCCGGCTTGAAGTTGACTATCAATTTGCAAAAACAAAACTAATTCTTCTTCAGTTAAGCCCAATTTTTGATAGTTTGCCAAAATCAAACTGGAAATAGTTACTTGTTTAGCATTAACAAAAAACTCCCAATCATTCTCCATAAAATCGCCCCTCTCACAAAACAACTTTATCACAATCTAGCTCAAAGCTTAACTAATTAGCACTCCTTGAGAAGAAAAAAGCAAGCATCATAACGACAGCGTCAAAATGCTTGCATTTAATAACCTTTACTTTATGGGTAAATTCTGTTAAGAAGACGTGGGAATGGAATTGCTTCCCGGATATGGCTTTCACCAGTAATCCAAGTTACCGCCCGTTCTAACCCTAAACCGAAACCAGAGTGAGGAACACTCCCGAATCTTCTCAAGTCTAGGTACCATTCATAATCGGCCACATCTAAACCAGCTTGCTTAATTTGTGCTTCTAAGTAAGCAGGATCTACCGCCCGTTCAGAACCACCGATAATTTCACCATAACCTTCAGGAGCTAGGAGGTCGGCACAGACAACCACGTCATCTCTAGTTGGGTGTGGTTTCATGTAAAATGGCTTAATTGCCTTAGGATAGTTCATGACAAAGACCGGTTTGCTGAAGTGGTTAGCTAAGTAAGTTTCTTCTGGAGAACCAAAGTCTTCGCCCCACTTAACATCAGGAAATTCTCCTGATTCTTGGAGTAACTTGATTGCTTCATCATAAGAAATCCGTGGGTAAGGTAACTTAGTGTATTCCTTTAAGACTTCCTTATCCCGACCCAAGATAGTTAGGGCATAGTCACAATTATCAAGTACCGCTTGGACTAAAAAGGCTACATACTTTTCTTGGATTTCTAAACTTTCTTCTTGGTGCATGAAGGCCATTTCTGGTTCAATCATCCAAAATTCAATTAAGTGCCGCCGCGTCTTTGATTTTTCAGCCCGGAAAGTTGGTCCAAAGGTAAATACCTTGCCATAAGCCATCGCCCCAGCTTCTGCATATAACTGTCCTGACTGGGAGAGGTAAGCATCCCGGTCAAAATACTCAGTATGGAATAATTCTGTAGTCCCTTCAGGTGCGCTCCCCGTTAAAATTGGGGAATCTAACTTGATAAAACCTTCTTGGTTGAAGAATTCATAAGTAGCCCTAATCATTTCGTTTCTGATTTGCATAATTGCAAATTGCCGCTTAGAACGCAACCATAAGTGGCGATGGTCCATTAAAAAGTCCGTTCCGTGTTCTTTAGGGGTAATTGGGTAATTTTCACTTTCACCGACAATTTCAATATCTTCAATTTCAATTTCGTAACCAAAGTGTGACCGAGCGTCTTCATGAATTGTTCCCGTCACATACATACTGGTTTCTTGCTTGACTTCTTTAGCCCGCTTAAATACTTCTTCGCTGACGTTATTTTTTACAACAACCCCTTGGAAAAAAGCTGATCCGTCCCGGAGTTGTAAGAAGGCAATCTTCCCACTGGAACGCTTATTAGTTAGCCAAACTCCGATTTTAACTTTTTCATCAACGTGATTTTTGGCATCAATAATACTAATAGTTTGCACGCGCAAATTCCTCCTAGTGTCTATATTCTTCAATAAATTTCTTCATCCGCTTAACCGCTTCTTGTAAGCTAGCTAAGTCGGTCGCATAACTAATTCGAATGCAATCCGGCATCCCAAAAGCAGACCCAACGACCACCGCCACGTGAGCTTGCTCTAATAAAGCGGCAGCAAAGTCATCGGCACTCTTAAAGCCAGTTAACTCTAAGGTTTCTCTAATATTAGGGAACATGTAAAAGGCTCCTTGAGGTTTAGTAAACTTAAAGCCGGGTAAAGCCACTAACTGCGGATAGATAGTATTGAGTCTTTCTTCGTAGGCTTGTCTCATTTCTTCAACACAAGCTTGATCACCTGTTAACGCCGCTAAAGCTGCGTACTGGCTAACAGCCGCCAAATTACTTGTGGCGTGTCCTAAGAAAGCTGCCAACTTTTGAATTACTTCTTCACTAGCGACAGTGTAGCCTACCCGCCAGCCCGTCATTGCATAAGCTTTTGAAAGTCCGTTAACTAAAATGGTTTGCTTGCGAATTGCATCTGATAAGTTAAGTAAAGAAACGAACTGATTACCATTATAAACTAACTTACTATACATGTCATCAGCAATCAAGATTATCTCATGTTCAACAGCCCAATTTCCAATTGCCTCTAATTCCTCGCGACTATAGATTAAGCCAGCAGGATTTTGAGGAGAATTAATGATGCAGGCCTTAGTCTTATCAGTTCGTTTAGCCTCTAATTCAACTACCGATACCTTATCATTTCCTAATGCAGGTGCAACAAAAACTGGCTTGGCCTCTGCTAGCTTAACCTGTTCACCATAACTGACCCAGTAAGGAAGCGGGATTAAAACTTCATCCCCTGCTTCAAATAAAACCTGGGCTAAGGCATATAAGGATAATTTACCCCCAACCGTAACAGCCACATTCTTAGCCGTAAAATTAGTTTGGTAATCGTTATTGGTGTAGGTAGCGATTGCTTCTCGCAGTGGTAAAATCCCAGTTGCCGCCGTATACGCATCTGCCTTACCAGCTTGAATTGCCTCAATCGCAGCCTGTTTGATATGAGCTGGTGTTTTAAAGTCTGGTTCGCCTACTGAAAGATTAATAACATCAATTCCTTGTGCCTTCATTTCCTTAGCCTTATTGGCTAAAGCTAAAGTTGCAGACGGTTTTATATTTGCTGCCCGTTGTGAAAAATTCATATGCTGACCACCCTTTTAAAGATTTTGAATAGATTTGACTATCCGCCCATTTTTAAAGGCGATTAAGTCATAACATAACTGGTTCTTAGAGTTAAGGTAACTAACTTCCCAAACCGGTTGCTTTTTATATAAGCCCAAAGCTAAATTTAGGATTTTCTTAGGACGATAGCGCGCTTTAACAAAGGATTGCACCTCTTGGGCAGTAAGTCCTTTATCTTGGGAGTAGATGTTAATCTTACCTCCCCGCTTAGCGATAAGCACATATACTTTTTGCCCCCGTTGATTTTCTCCGGCAACTGTAAAATAAGTTTCTTGACGATTGTAACGGTAAAAGGCCGTATGTGTTTTTAAATGCCCATACTTATCAGCTAAAGCATATGCCTCGTCTTTAGCTACCGTTAGGGGGGCTTGGGTTTGGTGGTAGTAATACCAACTACCATAAAGAGCTAAAATTACCCCTAAACTGATTAACAGTTTTCTCCAACCAAACCGTGACTGTCTACTTCTTTTCATAAACTTTTGATTAGTTCGCAACCTTTCTTTACAAGATAAGTAACACTTTTTTATTATACCATTCAAATTTAATTTGAGGTTAACCTTTAAAATAAAAAATTAACTTTCAAAAAAATCTTTAACTTCCTTAACAACTTGTTTTGTTAAAACCGCCTGTAAGCTACATCCCTTAGGAAAAGCCTGGTTAAATTCGCTTCCGTAACGTTTAGTGACAAAGCGACTATCGAGTAAAACAAAGACCCCGCGGTCGTTTTCAGTCCGAATCAAGCGGCCGAAGGCTTGTTTTAACTTAATGATTGCCTCCGGTAAAGCTAAGACTGAGAATGGATTTTTCCCCGCCGCCTTTAAGCGTTGATACCTAACCTGGTTATAAAGCGAATCCGGTGGAGTAAACGGTAGCCTAGTCACAATTACTAACTCTAACTTATCTTCTGGCAAGTCAATCCCTTCAAAAAAACTTCCAGTTGCTAACAAGATACTGTCCTTAGTTTGACTTAAAGCAAATCGCTTCTTTAATTTATTAACTCCCCCGTTAATTCCTTGGGCTAAGACATCTCTTTTAGCGGTCAACCCTAGCTCCACTAATCCTTGATAGATTTTTGCGACCATTTCTAAGGAATTGAACAAGACCATGGTTTGTCGCGGACTTTCCGTTACGATTTGGTTAATCGTCTGCACTAGGTACTGGCTATATTCAAGCTGATCTACCGTGGGGGCATCACGAGCCACTAAAACTTGAGCTTGCTTACGATAGTTAAACTGACTCTTATAAGTATGAATTTTTAAATCAGCCGGTAAATCTAACTGATTTAAAACGTAATTTTTAGTCTTAGGTGTTAACACACTTGCCCCCAGTAAAATAACCTTGGCAAACTTTTGGTAGATATTGGTAGCTAAATAATCCTTTCCCTCTAAGAGGCCAAAGTTTAAGCGTAAGTGCGCGTTAGCCTGCGAACGATTTAAACTCAGCCAGGTAATGCCTTTATTTTGTTTGGTTTCAATTAATTCAAGATCTAACTGGCTCCACTGACTTAGTTCCTTGTTAAAAGATGTCACCAAAGTAAAGTAATCTAACAACAGTCCTTCTTCTTCTTGGGTGAGGGCCTGCTTCCGGCTAGCTTGAATAAACTTTCCTTCTAATTTGCTATTAAGGTTCAGTAATTTTTCAAAGGCGAACCCAATTTGCTTAATCTCGCCTAGGTGGGCCTTCACAAAGCCGCGCAACTTGTTATTACTTAGGTAAATCTCATTACCTGCTTCTTTCCTGTAGAAATATTGAATTAAGCGACTCCTAACATCCATAACGCTATGGTCTATTACTTGGGTGTAATGCTTAATTTGTTGGTAACTATAGCGGGTCATAAATCCAGTTGCCACTAACTGCTCAAATGACAAGCTCACCTGGGATTCCATTTTAACCAACAAACTATCCGCCAAAATTTTAATAGCATCTAAGTCTAAGACTTGCCGGTTGTAACTGGCGGCCAAGTCAATAAGATGTTGTGCTTCATCTAATATAAGGAGGGCACCTAATGAAGCAAAATCGCTAGCGTGGTTAAGCAAATACGACTGGTTAGTTATCACGATATCAGCATTTTTAGTTGCCACTTCTTGGCGTCTGACAAAGTCAACTTGATAAAACGGACTGGTCTTGTCTAGTCCCTCTATTCCTTGGTGACTAATTTGTTCAAAAAAACTATCCTTTGTCTTTAGCAAGTGTAGCTCTGTCAAGTCGCCTGTTTCAGTCTGACTTAACCAAACTAAGATTTTCATCTGGACAATCCGTGTATACTTCCCTTGTGCTTGTCTAAGACTTTGCCAAAACTTTTCTAAGTTAAGGTAGTTTTGACTTCCCTTTAAAGTTACGACCCTTAACTTACCCACTAATTGCTCTATAATGGGGATGCTTGTTGTTAATACTTGCTCTTGTAAAGTGTTGGTTGGCACGGCCAAAACCACCTTTTGTCCCCCTAAGGCTAGATAGGCAGCAGGGTAAAGGTAAGCTAAGGTCTTGCCTAAACCTGTTGGCGCTTGGGCCAAGAAATAGCGAGCCTTACTGTGGCTAAACTCTTCAATGTCATCCATTAACCTTACTTGCTCACTACGGTAATCAATAATTTCTGTAAACTGTTGCCGCTTTTCTTGTTCGGTAAGCGGGTAGGTCATAGTTAGTTTGGCCCCACTTTCAAAGTGAGGCCGCTTGAGGATAATTCCTGCCACCTGCAAGAGGTCGGCATCCAAAATTTCCGTCTCATCTTTTTGGGCCAAGGCCTCTTTAAAACAGGCGCCCGTATCATATACCAATTCCCCTGCCAACTTATTTAAGGTAACTAATAAATCTCGTGGCAACTCTTTTAATTTTGCTAACAAAAGTAACAATAACTTAGCGGTTACGTAGGCATCACTATCAGCATGGTGGGGGTGATCATGTTCAATTTTTAGGGCTTTACCTAAATCCCCTAATCGGTATGACAACTGGGTTGGTAACAAAATTTGGGCCAACTGGACTGTATCGATTCCCTTTAACTCTAAGGCTGGGTACCCTACCCGCTCTAACTCAAGGTTCAAAAAACGGTAGTCGAATTGAATATTGTGGGCTACAAAAATTGTGCCCTGTAATAAGGCGTAGATACTAGCCGCCACCTCATCGAAGCTGGGCGCTTTTTTTAAATCCTTTTGCTTTAACCCCGTTAGTTTTTCCACCTCTGGACTTAGCGGGCGGAGCGGATTTATTAAGGTACTAAACTGATTAACAATCTGTCCGTCTTCAACCAGTACGCACGCAAATTGGATTATCCGTTGACTTCCGTCCAGGTTAGTTCCCGTAGTCTCTAAGTCAACAACAGCATAAGTGTTACTTGCTTTCAAACTCTTCACCGACTTTTTATGTTCTTATCTTCTCATTTTAGCATAAATTCTTGTCGCTCGTGATTTAAACGGTTATAATTTATATCGTATGCCAATAATCCTAGAAAGGAAGGCTTTTATTGGAAGAAAAGAACACAGTGCTCGCAAGTGGCAAAAGTCACGCTAAAATCATCTTAATCGGGGAACATTCTGTAGTCTACGGGCAACCAGCAATTGCCCTCCCCCTTTCAGCCGTGACAGTTACTGCCACCTTAAAACCACTGCCAGCAAATAATCAATTAATCAAAAGCAGCTATTACGATGGGCCGTTGACTACC
Source organism: Ligilactobacillus agilis (assembly GCF_025311475.1). NCBI lineage: Bacteria > Bacillati > Bacillota > Bacilli > Lactobacillales > Lactobacillaceae > Ligilactobacillus > Ligilactobacillus agilis. The sequence continues at coordinate 1,207,795 of NZ_CP104397.1, forward strand.
GCCCCCCAATCAATGCTTGGGATTACTAACCTCATTAAATTTATGTTGGCTAAAGCAAATCAACCCCAGTTAGGCTTTTGCTTGGAAATTAACAGCCAATTACCGGCCGAACGGGGGATGGGGTCGTCTGCTGCTGTTACCATCGCAATCATCCGTGCCTTTGCGGCTTACTTTGCGTGGAACTTAAGTCGCCCCCAGCTACTGAAACTAGCCCAACTCGCAGAAAAAGAAACTCATAAAAATCCCAGTGGGCTAGATGCCGCTACTAGTGCCAGCCTAAAGCCTATTTGGCTTATTCGTAACCAGGAAATGTACCCCCTAAAAATCGCGCTTGATGCCTACCTACTAATCGCAGATAGCGGGATTAAAGGGCAAACTAAGCAGGCAGTTAGTCTAGTTAAAGAAAAATTAGTTAACGACCCTAGCTCAACTCAAGGTCAAATTCAAACTTTAGGCGCTTTGGCCCACCTGGCTAGAAAACAACTGGCCCACAATGACGTCTTAGGTCTTGGGCAAACCTTTAACCAGGCTCAAAGTCACCTGCAAGCGTTAGGGGTTAGTTCTAAAGAATTAGACAATTTTATCTCACTTAGTTTGAATAACGGCGCTTTAGGTGCTAAATTAACTGGCGGTGGACGTGGTGGCTGTTTTATCTGCCTGGTTAAAGATCAAGCTACAGCCCAAAATCTAGCTACGGTTTTAAAAGAACACGGGGTGACCCAGACCTGGCTTCAACCCCTAACTAATTTGGAGGAATTTAGTAATGAAGAAAACGGCCCGCGCCCACACTAACATCGCTTTAGTTAAATACTGGGGTAAAAGAGATCAAGAGTTAATTATTCCTATGAATAGTTCACTTTCATTAACGCTTGATCACTTCTACACGGATACTAGCGTTGAATTTAAAGAAGAACTGACCGCCGATAGTTTTTCACTAAATGGTGTTAGCAAAGATGCTCAGCAAATCACCAACTTTTTAAATCTAGTTAGAAAACTGGCGGGAATCACTACCTATGCCCAGGTGGATTCAACTAACCACGTCCCTACTAAGGCTGGGTTGGCCTCATCGGCCTCAGCCTACGCTGCGTTAGCCTTAGCTGCTAGTAGTGCTGCCGGCTTAACCCTTTCTAAAAAAGATCTCTCCCGCCTAGCCCGTCGTGGTTCTGGTTCTGCTTGCCGTTCCATCTACGGTGGCTTTGTTGAATGGAAAATGGGGACGGGTGACCTTGATTCATACGCTGTCCCCTTCCAAGAAAAAGTTGATTGGGACATCCGGATGCTAGCCATTGTTTTAAACGATGCTGAAAAGAAAATCTCTTCAAGAAGGGGGATGCAAACAGTCGTTGCCACTTCTCCTTACTACCCAGCCTGGGTGAAAACTTGCCACCAAGACATTGGTGAGCTAAAGGCGGCTATTGAAGCTAAAGACTTCGAAAGGCTGGGGACTATCGCTGAGGAAAATGCTATGAAGATGCACGCCCTTAACCTTTCTGCTAGTCCGCACTTTAATTACTTCCAGCCAGAAACCTTGGTAGCAATGCAACTAGTTGAAGAACTAAGGGCCGCCGGTATTCCTTGCTACTATACGATGGATGCCGGCCCTAATGTAAAGGTCTTATGTCTTGAAAAAGACGTAGCCCAAATCAAAGCTAAGTTAGCAGAAGCCTTTAACCAAGAACAACTATTACTCGCGGCTCCTGGTCCCGGAGCCCATCTATTAGCTTAATAATTTAGGAAGGAACTGATTTGTGTGATTAAAGTCAAAGCACCAGGAAAACTTTATATCGCTGGTGAATATGCCGTCGTCGAAAACGGCTATCCAGCTGTCTTAGTGGCTTTGGATCAATTTGTTTACGTGTCAATCGAAAAAAGCGCCTCTCTTGGTTCGATTGTATCCAAGCAGTATGAAGAAAACTCAATCTACTGGCGGCGCGAAGGACAAGAACTTGTTTTTGATAACCGTGATAACCCCTTCCATTATATTTTAGCCGCAATCAAATTAACGGAAGAATATGCCCGCAGTCTTGGTAAAGTGTTAGACTGCTACCACCTCAAAATCGATAGTCAGTTAGATAGTCCCGATGGTAAAAAGTACGGCCTAGGCTCATCAGCCGCGGTAACGGTGGCTACAGTCAAAGCCCTCTGTGCCTACTATGATTTAAAACCTACCAAGGAAATTTTGTTTAAATTAGCAGCGATTGCCCACTTTGAGGTTCAAGGTAATGGTTCCTTAGGCGACGTTGCTGCTAGCGTTTATGGGGGCTGGTTAGCCTACCACTCCCTAAACCGTGACTGGCTCATTTTAGCTAGACAAAAATACTCTCTGAAACAATTACTAGCTATGGATTGGCCTGATTTAAGTATTGAAGAGCTGACCCCGCCTAAAGATTTGACCTTACTCATTGGTTGGACCGGATCTCCTGCATCTACTTCTCACCTAGTAGACGCCGTTGGTCTTAGTAAAGCAGAAAAACAAGCTAAGTACCAAGAATTTTTAAAAGCAAGTAAAAGCTGCTTAACTAACATGATTGCCGGCTTTAAAACCAACTCGCCTGCAGAAATTTTGACTCAAGTCAAGGTTAACCGCGACCTCTTGGTTAAGCTGGCAAGTTTTAGTGGCTTAAATATCGAAACCCCCTTGCTTAAGACCTTGATTGAAACTGCCACTGACCTTGGCGGTGCCGCTAAAACCTCTGGAGCTGGAGGCGGGGACTGTGGGATTGCCTTGCTAACAGATACCAACCAAGTTTCAACCTTAATCAATCGTTGGCAAGCTGCGGGAATAGAACCACTTGCCTTTAACATATATAAAGAATGAGGGGGATTTTTATGGATAAACAAGCACACCGAAAAGATGAGCACGTTTTTATTGCCGAAAAATTCTACCGCCCTCAAGCTCAAACCAAGCTTGATCAAGTTAAATTGTTGGCAACTAACCTACCCGAACTGGCCTTGGCCGATGTCGATTTAACTGCGACTTTCTTGGGCCAAAAAATTGCTGCCCCCTTCTTTATCAACGCTATGACCGGAGGCAGCGAGCAAACGGGTAAGATTAATGCCCGCCTAGCTAAGGTCGCTGCTAAAACTCAAATTCCAATGGCAGTTGGTTCCCAAAGTATTGCTTTAAAGCTTCCTAGCCTAAGCTCAACCTTTGAGGTTGTCCGACAAAATAATCTTGCTGGTTTTATTTTAGCTAACCTTGGCGCTCACCATAATTTAACTAATGCCAAGCGCGCCGTCAAGATGATTAATGCTAATGCTTTGGAATTACACGTTAACTTGGCCCAAGAGTTGGTCATGCCTGAAGGTGACCAAAGTTTCTACTGGCTAGCCAACCTCAAAGAAATTAACAGCCACCTAGACGTGCCCCTCTTAGTTAAAGAGGTGGGCGCAGGAATGACTCCTCGTAGTTTGATGCTGTTAAAAGAAGCTGGCATTAAGTACGTAGATTTAGGCGGCGCTGGGGGAACGGACTTTGTTGCAATTGAAAATGAACGCCGTGAAAACAAAGAGTTGGGTTACTTTAACGAACTTAGTCTCACGACGGCCGAAAGTCTCTTAGCTGCCCAAACCTTCCAAGCCGACTTCTCCTTTACCGCTACAGGTGGAATCAGAACTGCACTTGATATTATTAAGTGCCTAGTTTTAGGAGCTGATAACGTCGGATTGGCCGGCCATTTCCTACACGTTCTCTTACGTCAAGGCGATGATGCTTTGGTTACTGAGATTACTAACCTCAAAGATCAACTCAAACGCCTAATGGTTATGTTAGGTTGCCGGACCATTTCCGACTTAAAAACTGTTCCTTATCTTCTCAGTCCTGAATTAATTAATTTTAAAGAGCAAGTTACTAGCCTAAAATTCTAAAAAAGGGATGACCAGCTAAACCACCAAGTTTAGCTGGTCATCCCATTTTTTCTAATAAAACCGTAATGCCTTCGGAAAGAAGTTCTTAATTTGTTGGTTGACCTTTTTTCCAAATGCAAAACCCTTTTGCTGACAGGTTAATAAGTACCAACCGTTTTGTTGGGAACTGATCGTAGTTAAAACGTTACCCTTAACATAGTTTTCCCACTCTGATTCGCTAACCGCTAATACCCGCTTAACTTGACTTGGTTTTAATGCTAAAGCCAACGTATAGCTCGGCTCAAATCTTTTTTTCTTAAAAACTCCTAATAATAGGCCCGGGCGTAAATACCTTAAGTTGGCTAACCTTGGCCAAGTTTTAGGTGAGTAGTAAAGGTAATCACCCACCAATTTCAAATCTGCGCTAGCAAACAAATCTGTGCCCACAAGCTCTTGGCTAAATGCTTGCCAAAGTTCTAACTGTTCTAAACTAAGGTTGTCTTTAGCTTTTCCCTTCTTTTTTGAAACCTTTTTAGGTACTGCTTGTCCCACCTTTTCAAGCAAAGCCACAAAGTGACCTTCACCCTTGAAATGGTGGGGAAATAGCCGAATGGTCTTTTCTAAGTCAGGATTACCGTCTGCCCAGTCTGGGCGGCCTTGATCCATCCCAGGATACTGTTTGATAGGTAATACTCGTAAATCAGGGTATTCCGCCAGCAACCAGGCCACTATTTGTTCATCCTCTTCTGGGGCAAAGGTACAAGTCGAATAAATCAGCTTACCGCCTGGTTTTAATAACTCTAGGGCTGACTTTAAAATTTCTTTTTGGCGCTTAGCGCACTCAGCGGGGTAATCCTTATCCCAGTAGCTAGTTGCCTGGTGGTCCTTTCTAAACATCCCCTCCCCAGAACAAGGAGCATCAACCACAATCTTGTCAAAAATCGGTCCCCAATTTTTAGCTAAGTTTTGGGGACTTTCATTAAGAACAATATAGTTACTAGCACCACTTCGCTCTAAATTTTCAGCCAAGATGGCTGCTCGCTTTTTATTGATTTCATTTGCCACCAATAAGCCCTGGTTAGCCATCGCTTCTACCAGCTGAGTGGATTTTCCTCCAGGAGCCGCACATAGATCTAAAATCCACTCACCAGGCTTAGCATCAGCTACTTCAGCTACATACATCGCACTTAAATCTTGACTATAAACATAGCCGGCTTGATGGTCTAGACTTCGGCCACTAACTTCACCATAATAACCGGTTTTTACATGGGGCGCTTTCTTGGCCAAACTATAGGCCACCGCTTGATAATTTTCCTTTAGGGGATTTAAGCGAAACCCCTTTTCAACCGGCCCATCAAAAGCAGCTAAAAACTCCTCTGCCTCAGTAGCTAGTAGCCGTTGATACTTACTGATAAAATCTTTTGGTAACTCCACTATCTTTTTTCGTTCCTCTCAAATTCACTCATTTTCTTTTTTAGCAAAATATAACAACCTAAACTGGCCACAAAATAAATTCCAAGTGCATAAAGAATTGGTGCCGTCACACTGGTAAAGGAATACCTTAAAATGCCTAAAACCGTCCCGAAAGCTAGCCCTAACCCGGTAAATAAGGTATAAAATTCCCACTCTTCAAAGGCATACTTTTTCAAGCTAAGTTTAGCAAACTTAGCCGCTTGATATTTACGCCGAAATGACGCTACCCACAAACCGAGCTCTAAGGCTAAGCCAATCACTACTAAGGCTAGCACCGCTAGCTCCCTAAGGTGTTCTGCCACCCAAGTTGATTGCGGTACGATGAACACATTGGTTACCAAAGGTGTTATCTTTGCTTGCTTAAAGACTGTGCGTAAGTCATTTTTAGTGAGGGCTTGCTTAGCATCGACTACTAATTTGTAGTCTGCAGCTTTCATCATCGGGGTTTGCTGTTGGGACTGGGCGATAAAAATCTGCTTATCTAAATCAGACTTATAACTATCACCCATAATTCCAATCACCGGAATGTAAGTCCCGTTTAATTTGATGTAAGCCTGCCCTTGTGGTTTATACAATTTTTTTTGCCAGTCTTTACCAACCACCGCTACGGCTACATCCGACTTAAAATCATCTTCGGAAAAGAAGTTACCCGTAATCATTGGGGGGGTTGCAAATTTCCCCTTCCCATAAAAATAGGTGACCTGTGAATTATCCTTAGCCTGGTAATGTAGCTGTAAATTAGTTAACTTACTTTTAGAAACTGCTTCATTCAGTTGGGCTAGAGACTGACTTGACTTCACTTTTACCTTATAAGCAGCGGCAGATAAATTATGGTTATTTAGCTGAATTACTAAATCCCGCTCTTGAATCTTATAGAAGGTTGCAACCGCTATAAAAGCCAAAAAAGCCACGTAGACAACCACCAATAAATTTTTCTTAACCACTAATCTTTCCTCGCTTAACTAGTGAATTCCCAATGCCATCTTAGCATAGCGAGACATCTTGTCCATTGTCCAAGCAGGCTCCCAAACAAACTTAACCTCAACTTCGGTAATTTCAGGAATCTTTACTAACTGACGTTCAACCATATCCGCTAATAAATCAGTTAGCGGGCAGCCCATTGTTGTCAAAGTCATCTGAATTTCACAGTGACCATCCTCGTCTAGATTAACTTCGTAAACTAAACCTAAGTTAACGATGTCAATTCCTAATTCGGGATCCACTACCTCTTCTAACCCAGCTAAAATATCATCTTTGATTGCTTGGTTGCTTCTCTTTTCAGTCATCAAATCATCTCATTTCTTAAAATATTGGGCAAATTTAGCCGCCATTTCCAAGGTGGTATCATAAGAAACCTTGTGCCCTACACCTTGACTAGTAGTCATAGTGACTTTTTCAGTTGCTTTCTTGCTGACAGCCTGATGGAAGTCTGCCGTCAATTGGTAAGGAACCATTTCATCAGCCGTTCCATGCCAAAAGTGTAACGGCCTACCGGCAAGTTTTTCCGGTTGTAAGGCTAGGTCATAACTAGCAATTTGCTGATACTCTTGTGCTAATAATTCAGCCGGCAACTGATTTGCGCCTGGAATAGCTGCCACTAACTGCTTAGCAAAGGCTAGTGGGTGAGGACAACCTTCTAAGCAGACAGCTGCATCAATTTCTGGATAGGTTGCTAGCAAAGCACAGGTGGTAATTCCACCCATCGATAGGCCACTAACCCCTAATTTATCGTAACCAACCTGGTTATAGGCCGCCACTAGCTTAGGAAACTCAGTCACTGAATGCTGAATAATGTGCCAAAACTCTAACTGATGCTTGCTAGCTGGTTCACTAGCACGGCTACCATGATAGTAAGCATCCGGCAAAACCACCCTAAAGCCTTGCTTAGCTAGTTCATAACCTTGGGTTAATACTTTTTCCTTGCAACCGGTCCAACCATGATAGAAAAATACTAGTGGAACCTTACTTGTTTTTAAGTCAGCTTCTATTAGTTCTAAGACCGGTAAGGTTGCTACCGTTTTTTCAGTAACAGTTATCATTACCTACCACCTCAATTCATAATCTATTTCTATTTTAGTTGATGAAAGCTGGTTTGACAATAATTGCCACTAAGCTTAAGAATAATCCAAACAAAGCATTAACTTTTCTAACAGCCGCTATCTATGGTAAGATAAAACAAGCAATTTAATTTTGAGGATGTTTACTAAAATGAAAAGAAAACTAATCGCAATTGATTTGGACGGAACTACTTTAAACTCCCAATCCCAAATCAGTTCTAAAACCAAGGCCGTTTTAAATAAGGCTGTCAAAGCTGGTCACGTCGTCTCGATTGTTACCGGCCGTCCTAACCGTATCTCTGAACACTTTTACGATGAGCTAGGTTTGAAATCACCCATGATTAACTTTAACGGGGCAGTTGGTCACTTGCCCCACCGAGCTTGGGACAAGGAATATCAATTGACCTTCAACAAAGACATTGCCTTTGAACTTTTAGCAGCTAAAAAGAAGTTAGGTATTAAGTTGTTAGCTGCCGAGGGTAAAAATCTCTCCTTAGCCGACCAACCTAATGACATTATTCCTGACTTCTTTCCCGCTAAGCTTAAGCCCGAAGAGTTCCTAAACAAGAGGAATTTAACTACCGACCCGTCTGCAATGACCATGTTAGTCGACCGCCAAAAATTACCAAACGTTGTGGCAGAACTAGAGCGTTCATTTGGCGATAAAATCAACGTTGGTGTCTGGGGTGGGCCAACACCTATCTTAGAATTAGCTCCTAAGGGTGTTAACAAGGCCTACGGGTTAAAATTTCTCTCCCAAACACTAGCCATTGATCGAAAAGATATCATCGCCTTTGGTGACGAACACAATGATGCTGAAATGATTGACTACGCTGGTTGGGGTGTCGTGATGCAAAACGGTACCGACCAGTTAAAGAAGCTAGCTAATGACATTACCCCCCTTGATAACGACCACGACGGCTTAGCTAGCTACTTAGAAGATTACTTAGACTTAGCCGAATAACATAAGAAAAGCCCCCAACAAGAGTTGTTGGGGGCTTTCTTAACTAGCTGGTTTTATTTTAACTTAGCAGCTAATTCTTTAATATAAGCTGTTAAATCAGCCTTAACTTCTGGGTGAGCTAAACCGAATTCAATTGAGGTCTTCAAGTAGCCAAACTTGTAACCAACGTCATAACGTTGACCCTTAAATTCATGTGCAAATACGCGTTGAATCTTATTTAAGCGATCGATAGCATCAGTTAATTGAATTTCGTTACCGGCACCTGGTTTTTGTGTTTCTAACATATCAAAAATTTCTGGAGTTAATAGGTAACGACCAATAATAGCTAAGTCTGATGGAGCCTTATCTACATCTGGTTTTTCAACAAATTGCTTAACATCGTAAAGACCCGGGTGTGTTTGGGCAGCTGGGTCAATCACACCGTACTTATTAACTTCATCATGAGGAACCTTCATTACCGCTAGAGTTGAAGCGTGAGTTTGTTCATAGCGGTTAATTAGTTGCTTAGTCAATGGAACCTTATCATCCATAATGTCATCACCAAGCATAACTACAAATGGTTCATCTCCCACAAAGTCCTTAGCCATCAAGACGGCGTCACCTAAGCCACGTGGGTGTGATTGGCGGATGAAGTAAAGGTTGATATCAGTAGTTTCTTCCACTAAGCGCAATAATTCGTCCTTACCCTTAGCTTCCAAGTTTTGTTCTAGTTCTGGAACCGAATCAAAGTGGTCTTCAATCGGACGCTTACCTTTACCTGTTACAACCAAGATGTCTTCAATTCCGGACTTCTTGGCTTCTTCAACAATGTATTGGATAGTTGGTTTATCAATAATGGGGAACATTTCCTTAGCCAACGCCTTAGTTGCAGGTAAAAAACGTGTACCTAGACCTGCTGCAGGAATAACAGCTTTTCTTACTTTCATTTTTCAAACTCCCTCGTATATTTAAATAGGATAATACCAATTTATCTTAGCATAAGTTTGGCAATAATTAAATACTCTTTCTAGAATTAAGCCGTAAATCTTAGAAGTTCAATTAAAAAAGGCCAGGTACTAACCTAACCTTTCACCAAGTTATGACAGGGATAGTAGGAATTGAACCCACACCGACGGTTTTGGAGACCGTAGTTCTACCTTTAAACTATATCCCTATATTAATGGATGGCGCGGGACGGAATCGAACCGCCGACACATGGAGCTTCAATCCATTGCTCTACCGACTGAGCTACCGAGCCAGTTATATCTACGATATAACGGTCCATGACGGATTTGAACCGACGATCTTCTCCGTGACAGGGAGACGAGATAACCACTACTCCAATGGACCTTCTAAATAAGGAGGATAAGAGATTCGAACTCTTGCGTGGTTTGACCCACCTGACGGTTTTCAAGACCGTTCCCTTCAGCCAGACTTGGGTAATCCTCCATAAATACGGGTGAAGGGACTTGAACCCCCACGTCATAAGACACTAGAACCTAAATCTAGCGCGTCTGCCAGTTCCGCCACACCCGCATATGTTATGATAACTATTTTAGTTTAGCAAACTCCTTAATAATCGTCAAGCAATTTTTATGTTAAACTAGCTTTGAGGTGAGTTTATGGAGTTATTAAGAGCAATTAAAAACTATCAACCCTTTAATGAACAAGAAGCCCTAGATAAAGAGCTTATTTTACAACAGTTAACTAGCAATGACCAGGTTTTCTTACGTCAAAGTAAATTAGCCCACATTACCGTTTCCGCCTGGATTATTAGCCCCGACTATCAAAAAGTTCTCATGGCTTATCACAACATCTATCAATCCTGGGCCTGGCTGGGTGGGCATGCCGATGGCGAAACTAACTTAAAACACGTCATCCTGAAAGAAATCGCCGAAGAAAGTGGCTTGACGGCGGTCGAGTTTGTGACCCCCTCCCTCTTTTCTTTAGAAGTCTTAACAGTTGACGGACACCAAAAACACGGACACTACGTCTCATCCCACTTACACTTAAACGTTACTTACTTACTGCAGGCAAGCGACGACCTTCCCCTTAGGATTAAAGCTGATGAGAATAGTCAAGTTGCCTGGTTGAAGCTTAGTGAGCTCAAACAAAAAGTCAGCGAACCCTGGTTTTATGACCACATCTACTCAAAATTAATAGCTAAGGTCAAAACCCTTTGCTGATGACTGGGCAAATGCTTGTAAATTTGTTATTCTAGGTAAGACTTTAGATATGGTTGGGGGAATTTTTATGTCACGTTTCAAAAAGAAGTACATCGCAGTTAGGGTTAGCTACCTTAACGGCAAGCAAGTTGAACTGCAATTACCCAAGGACTTGCAAAAGCCCATGTGGCATTATATTCACGAACACCCCCATGATTGGCAGCAGCTACTTTTGGGCGCCCTAATCAATACTCCAGCGGGCAAATATCGTAATCGAAAGGTGCCGTTGATGAAGGTTGGTAAAATTTGCGCCGTCTTTATCAAAAACAAGGCCCTTCCTAACCGTAGTCGGGGCCAGTTTATCACCGCCGATAAGTGGCAGTCCCCCCTCATTAATCCCTGGCAAGCTGCCTTCAAGCAAAACGTTCGTTTTTTACAGCATGATTATCCACCCTTGCATAAATATTTGATTGCCAAAGACTGCTTACTTTGGTGGTTTAAAACTAAATGGCGCCCATGACAAAACCGCTTGAAAGAGCAACTTCATTTAGTCAATCTTTCAAGCGGTTCTTATTTGGCTTTAATTGGTTGCTAAGAGTTTTTCAAGGTCTCCACGTGTAATTAACTCTAAATCACTTGGACCGTCACTTTGGGCTAACCGACTAGCTTGGAGTCTAACTAACCGATCGTTTAAATTCCGTACCCACCGACCGTTACTGTGGTCATTGCTCTTTTGATAACTTTCACTAACTACGTAAGCATAAGCTGCCTGTTCTACCTGATAGTTACGCTTTTTTAGGTCCAGTAGCCCAATTTGCACTAATTCGGCTATGGTGTAGTCTGCAAAGGTAAAGGTGTTGGGAATCCGACTTTCTAACCCTGAATTCATTGCTAAAAATGCCTGCATCTCTTTGGTATAGCCGGCAAAAATAATTACAATATCATCCCGATGGTCTTCCATAAACTTCAAGATTTCGTTGATAGCTTCTAACCCAAAGTCATTACTCCCTCCAGTACTCAAGGTGTAAGCTTCATCAATAAAAAGTACCCCACCTAAAGCCTCTTCCAATTTCTTTCTGGTTTTTATTGCAGTCTGCCCAACGTATCCTGCCACCAAGTCACTCCGAGAAACTTCGATTAGGGTCGGTTTCCTAATCAACCCTTTTTGGTACAATAATTCCCCTAAAATACGGGCAACCGTCGTCTTCCCAGTCCCTGGGTTTCCTAAAAACATTGCGTGCATACTCGTATTAGCCACTGCCAAACCGGCCTGTTTACGCTGTTGGTTAATTACATTGAGGTCAATAAAATTCTTGACCGCCCGTTTTACCTCCGCAATCCCTATCAAACTATTTAGCTCAGCGTAGGCGTCTTTAGTTGTTTGGTTAGTGCCTAGCTGATCAGCTACCGCCTTAATGTCTTTATTAGTAATGGTTTCTAAGTCCGTATCAGCCGTCGCCATCACCCGCTGCGACATCTGTTCGCGCAAGCGGTGGTTGAAGTCTGCCACCGCACTCGCCTGGTTAAAATTAGCCTGCTGACATAAGTGCGCCAATGTTTGGGTATAATAGTCCTCATCAGCCAAACGATACTGCCAGTCAACCAGTAGCTTCTTTCCGATTTCAACTAATTCATTTTGACTATAACCAGTAAAATTCAACTGGTTGGGAAAATGTTTAGTAAAACCTGGAACTGAGTTTAATTTAGTAAGTTCTTTTTTAGGACCAGTTAGGATGATGACTGGTGTTTGCCCTTGCAATAATAAGTCTAATAACTCCGTTTGTCCTAGCAATTGTTGAGCTCCTTCGATTAAAAGGACCCCACCACGCGCATCTTCTAAGTATTCACCTAATCGTTCGTAGCCCCGCTCATCCGTTAATTCTTTGGCTTGGACTTTAATAAAGCGTTGCTCATCTACCAACTTAGCTTGGGCTAACTGTTGGACAAAATAGCGGGCACTAGTAGCCTTGCCACTACTTTTTGGCCCCATGAATAAGGCGTTTAAATTAACTCCCTCAGCGTTTAAGCCCTGTTGTCTTCTGAGCTGATAAAAACGAGCCTTTTGTAAAATCGTTGCTAAACTAGCCTTGACTTCGCTTAAGCCCACTAACTTGTCTTCGGTTTGAAAACGAGTTTCAGCCTCTGCTTGTTTCAAGCCAGTCGCTTGGTGCGCAAAAATTATGTGGCTAGTCGCATCCGCTTTTAATTCAAGTAAACTGGCGTCACCGTCAGCTAGTTCGAGTTTGTCCACCGTCGCCAGCGCCCCATCTTCTAAGCGAACGTTAGGAGAAATTACCTCTTCAAAGAAAGCCTGTTTCAAATAAATCATCGCCTTAGCCCGCAGGTAAAGATTAATCACGTTTTCAGTGTGGGCCTTAAAGTAGATTCCATCAGCGTAAGCCATCGTCAGTTGCTCTAAATCAGCCACCGTCTCAATACTAGTTTCTTGTAAGTAGAGGCGACTTTCTTCCGCGTATAACCGGTAAATCAAATCACGTTCTGAATTCCAAGAAGAATTAGCAACTAGACATAGTGAATTAATTCCATTGACATTTCCCAGGATACTATTAGTGGTTTCTAGGCTGGTATTCTTTACATAAACGGTTGCCGCCTTATCTTGGTTGGTGACGTCATCATCTATTTTGAAGCTACAATTTTTTAGCTTAGCGTGACTGCTTTCTAGATTAAGGGCGTTTTGATTAACCAAGCCAAAACTATCAATCTGAGCTAACTTCAAATCACTGTCCGTATCAGCGAATAATCTCACCTTATCCAAGCTAGTGTTAGTTAGGTCTAGGTGACTATGACTGAGCTTAAGGGTCGACCCGGTGTCAGAGCTAATCGCCTTAAAAATGGAAGCAGTCGCCGTAACATCAGCATCATTAGCCCAAATACTAACTTTAGTCATCGCATCTTGGTAGCCATTATAGATAATTACTTGACTCAGCTTAAGGCTGGCATTGTCCACACTAAGCATTACCCGGTCAATTTCAGCCCGAAAGATTATCCGGCGTAAAGTAACCTGAGCTTGGTTGGTAATAGCAATTGCTCCGTCGATATAACAAGTCAAATCCTTAGTGGGCGTCATCTGCCCTACGATTTCAAGACTTTTATTAATTTGAAAGACGCTACTGCCTAAATCTACCCGCGTATTATCTTCTAGTTCTAATATATCCCCGTCACTTGCCTGTTGGTAAGCGTCCCTAAAATTCCAATCATTAGGGCCAACTATAAACCTTGCCATAAGGTCCACCCCTTCAAAACTTATTTTCCAACCTAATTATAGCAAATTTTATTAAGGGCACTAGTCACAAAAATGTTACTTTCAAGCACATTTAGGGTTATAATTATTAGTGAGAACGCATCCCTTGTACTTTAAGATAACAGAGGTGATTAAAATGCAAACCTTAAACCTATCCAAACTAGCAAGCTTAATCAAAAAAAGACGTCAGGTTCTCGGGTTAACGCAACAGGCTTTAGCCAATCAAACGGGAATTAACCGAACTACTATTAGTAAGTTTGAATCCGGCCGCTTTTTTCCAAGCATCCCCCAACTCGAACAATTAGGGACTGCCTTAAATTTTGAGCTTGCCCCACTTTTCGAAACAGCACCGCCTCCCTCTACTTCCCCTAGCAAATCCTATAACATCACGGTGGTAGGTCTAGGTTACGTTGGCTTATCTTTGGCGGTTCTGTTAGCCCAACACAACCAGGTAACTGCCTTAGACCTAGTCAAGGCTAAGGTTGACTTAGTTAACCAAAGAAAAAGTCCGCTTCAAGACGACTACTTAGCTGACTACCTAGCCAATAAAGACTTGCGATTAGTAGCGACTACGGACCCTACCACCGCCTACGCCAAGGCCGACTTCGTAATCGTTGCCACCCCCACTGATTACGATCCCGTTCAAAATTACTTTGATACTAGTGCGGTTGAAGGGGTCGTTGCGGCTATTTTGGCAAGCAACTCCCACGCCCCGATTGTCATCAAATCAACCGTGCCAGTTGGTTATACGGCTGGACTCAACCACAAGTATCAGACCAACCGCATCCTCTTTAGCCCAGAATTCTTGCGAGAATCAAAGGCCTTATATGATAACCTTTATCCCAGCCGGATTATCGTTTCTAAGTCAGCTGACCCTAAGATTACCCAGGCCAGCCAGCTTTTTGCTAGCCTCCTAAAACAAGGTGCGCTTGCTAGCGATATTCCTACCCTCTTCATGCCTCCAACCGAAGCAGAAGCTGTCAAACTATTCGCCAACACCTACCTGGCCTTGAGGGTGTCTTATTTTAACGAGCTTGATACTTACGCTGAACTTAAAAACCTGGATACGCGGGCGATTATTAAGGGTGTCTGCCTTGACCCTCGCATTGGCAAGCATTACAATAATCCCTCCTTTGGTTACGGCGGATATTGTTTACCCAAGGACACTAAACAACTTTTGGCTAACTACCAAGACGTCCCCGAAGATTTAATCGCGGCAATTGTCAAAGCCAATGCCACTAGAAAGGACTTCATTGCCGACCAAGTTTTAAAACAGGCTGGTTATTACTCCTACACTAGCAGCAATGCCTTTGCAACTGACTCTGAAAAGTCTGTTACCATCGGAGTCTATCGCCTAACCATGAAGACTAATTCCGATAACTTTCGCTCCTCTTCTATCCAGGGAGTTATGAAGCGAATCAAGGCTAAGGGTGCCAAAGTAATCATCTATGAACCAACTTTGGCCGACCAAGCTACCTTTTTTAACAGTCCGCTAGTCAACAACCTTGCAAGCTTTAAAGCCCAAAGTGACGTCATTATTGCCAACCGCTACTCCCTAGAATTAGCCGATGTTAAACAAAAAGTTTATACCCGCGATTTATTCGGTCAAGATTAAAAAAATCACAGTTCAAGTTACACTGATTAAAAACTTGAACTGTGATTTTTCAGTTAATATTATCTTGGATAGTAGTAAGCTAACACTCGCTCAGTAGCTTGACCATCATTTTGGGTATTCCACAACCGATTGAACTCAACTAAATCTTGAGGCTGACATGGCTGAGTTAGAATTTGGCTTAACTCAGCCGCATTTTTAACTAGTGGACCTGGCAGCCAGGAAACAAAGTCCGACTGTAAACCCTCGTAGGCTGCGTAAGCTTCCAAATCGTAACAGTAAAAAATCAGCTGGCCCGCATTAGGCAGTAAGCTATAATCAAAAATCACGGAGGAATAGTCAGTAATCAAACGGGCTGTAATTACTAATACCTCTTCGGTCGAAAATTCATCTAACCACAAGACCTTGGGGTTATGACTATAGCGTTGTTTAAGCTTAACTGCGCTTGCTTTTAAATGGGGATGTAATTTAATCACCAAGACTTGCTTAGGCGCTAAGTTGGCAACCACTTCATCAAAGTCGGGGGGTAAATTAAGAGCCACTTGTCCCGAATTATCCCTTACTTCCCGGTAAGTAGGCGCATATAAGATTACTTCCTTTGTACGTAAATCAGGGTAGGCAGCTAATAAGCGGGCCTTAGTTTCTTTTTGCCAGTCTTGCTTAAATAACCTATCACTGCGGGGGTAACCTAACACCCTCATCTTGGTTGGGCTTACTTGGTAGCTGTTAGCAAAAACCTGGCCCATCTTAGGTGATGCGACCACGTAATCGTCAAATTGATCATAGACCTTACGAAAACGCCGCTGATCACTTGCAGACCGGGTGGCAGTCCGCGGTTCTTCTAAGCCAAAAGTTTTAATCGCCCCGTTGGCGTGCCAGACCTGAATGACTTTGACCTGGTGGTGATCAAGTAAACAGCCACCTAAAAAGGCATAGTAGTTATCACAAAAAAGTTTGCGCGCTGTTAGGATTAAACCCAATTTTTTAAAGGCAAAACCAAAGCCATCTTGAATTAACATGGTTTTGATTCCACTTGCCTCCAGTTGCTTAGCGGCTGCTTGACACTGAGCTTGATAACAGACTAGTAGTTCATCTTTTTTAGCTAGGGCTTTAATAAAAGCCAGGTTATTTCCAAAGCTCATCAAGTAGACCGTGCCGGACTTAGGCTTGTTCACATAAAACAGGCTGACTAACTTAATTAACCATAAGTAGATTGTCTTTTTCATAGACCAACCCCCTAGACAGAAGGTTCTTCAAAGTGCCCCATAATGTGGACATTATCGGCAATACTTACAAAGGCCTTAGGATCAGATTCACGCATAGCTTGGCGTAATTCCGGTAACTCATAGCGTGAAATTACGGTAAAGAGTACGGTCTTTTCAACGTGCATATAAGCCCCTTCGGCTCCGTGGATAATCGTAATCCCGTGATTAATGTGGTTTTGCACGCAGTCAATTACACTCTTAGGTTTAGTCGTAACAATCATCACCTGCATCTTTTGTTGCCGGGTGTAAACCATATCCATCACCTTAGCGTTAACTAATAGTCCCAGGGCGGAATAAAAGGCATAGGGCCAACCGTAAACTATTCCGGCCGCCATAACAATGAAAAAGTTAAAGATAATGTTGATTGTCCCAATACTTTTACCCGTGCGCTTCCGGATAGTTAAACCTAAAATATCCAACCCCCCGGTCGAGATCCCGTTTTTTAGTGCCAAGCCCGTACCAAACCCGTTAATGGCTGCACCAAAGATGGCACAAATAATTGGATCCGTCGTTAGTGTTAGCGGCGTTAGCATCTTAATCATAAAACTTGAAGCAAAAACCGCAATTACTGTAAAAATGGTGAAGCGGTGTCCAATCTGAAACCAAGCTAAAACAAATAAGGGCATGTTTAAAACAAACAATAAGAGCGCCGTCGACAAAGGAAAAGGAGTGTGCTTAGTCAAAGTGGTTATCAACTGGGCTAACCCTGTAATCCCTGAAGAATAAATATGACCTGGCGTCCAAAAAAAATTCATTGCAATCGAAACCAAAATTCCGTAAATAAAGGCAGTCGAGGCCCGCATCACGTAGACATGGCGCTTCCAAAGCTTCTGTAATTCATCCATTTACTTTTCCCAGTGCTCCTTTTTAAATTGATTTCTCAGTCCCTCTTCCGCTTCAAACCGTGCTGGATTCTTCTTATAAAAATCTTGGTGGTATTCTTCCGCTTCATAAAAAGGCTTGGCATCTTCGATTTGAGTTACGATTGGCTCGCTAAATTGACCACTTTCAGCCAGTCTTTGTCTAGATGCCATAGCAATTTTTCTTTGCTCGTCAGAGTTGACAAAGATGACTGGTCGGTAATTATCCCCCCGATCTTGAAATTGCCCCATCGCATCCGTTGGGTCGGTTTGATGCCAATAAATCTCAACTAGGTCCGCATAAGAAATAATGGTAGGGTCAAAGGTAATCTTAACTGCTTCCGTATGCCCCGTTGTATGTGAACAGACTTGTTCATAAGTTGGGTTAGGAACGTGGCCCCCCGTATAACCTGACCTTACCGAAATAATGCCCGGTTGCTCATCGAAGGGTTGAACCATACACCAAAAGCACCCACCAGCAAAGATAGCTGTTTCAACTTGTTGACTCATTAAAATTCCTCCTGTCTAAACGAAAAACTTGAATTTATTATACAATAGATACTTTCAAATTAAAAAGTGTTAACCTACTTTATAGTAGTAAGCTAACACTTTAGTCTATTCTTCGTTCGTTTCTACTTCTAAACTTAATTCTTCTAATTGCTTAGCCGCTACGGTTGATGGTGCGTTAGTTAATGGTTCAGAGGCCTTGGAATTCTTAGGGAAGGCAATTACTTCGCGGATATTATCCTTCTTAGCCAAGAGCATTGCAAACCGGTCTAACCCTAAGGCTAAACCACCGTGTGGTGGGAACCCGTAATCTAGGGCATCCATGAACCAACCAAATTGTTCCTTAGCACTTTCTTCGCTAAAGCCTAAAGCTTTAAACATCTTTTCTTGAACTGACCGTTGGTGAATCCGAATTGAACCCCCACCGAGTTCATAACCGTTTAAGACGATATCATAACTTTGTGCGTGTGCCTTATGAGGGTCGGTTTCTAGCAAGGCAACATCTTCTTCATTAGGCATTGTGAATGGGTGGTGAGCAGCAATGTAGCGCTCGAATTCTTCACTATATTCAAATAGTGGCCAATCGACAACCCACACAAAGGCAAATTCATTAGGGTCAATCAGGTCTTGTTCCTTAGCTATTTCAACCCGCAGGTAACCTAAAGCATCGGCAACCACCTTAGCTTTATCCGCCACAAACAAGAGTAAGTCGCCGGCACTTGCATCGGTAGCCGCCTTAATTTTAGCAACGTGTTCTTCGTCAAAGAACTTAGCAATAGGACCGCTAAAGCCATCTTCTGTAACCTTAACCCAGGCTAAGCCCTTAGCCCCAAAGCGCTTGATATAGTCTTGCTTAGCTTCAATTTGCTTCCGGGAGTACTTATCGGCCCCGCCCTTAACCGCAATAGCCTTGACTTGACCACCATTAGCTAAAGTTTGGTCAAAGACCTTAAAGCCGGCTCCGGCTACCGCTTGACCGAGGTCCTTTAATTCCATTTCAAAACGCAAATCAGGCTTATCGGAACCATAGCGGGCCATAGCTTCGTTCCAGCTAATCCGCTTAATTGGTGTTTTGATTTCGAGGCCTAAGGCTGCTTTCATAACCGCTTTTAACAAGCCTTCTGTCAATTCTTGGATTTCTTCTGCGGTCATAAAGGACATTTCCAAGTCGATTTGGGTAAACTCTGGTTGCCGGTCCCCACGCAAGTCTTCATCCCTAAAACAACGCGCAATTTGATAGTAGCGGTCAAAGCCAGCTCCCATCAATAACTGTTTAAAGAGTTGTGGTGACTGTGGTAAGGCATAAAAATGCCCTGGGTAAACCCGGGAAGGAACCAAGTAATCGCGGGCCCCTTCAGGAGTAGACCGTGTCAAATAAGGTGTTTCAATGTCAACGAAGTGATTTTCATCCAAGTAACGGTGAACCGCTTGGGTAATCTTACTTCTAATCATCAAGGCTTTTTGCATTTCAGGCCGCCGTAAGTCCAGGTAACGGTACTTAAGTCTTAATTCGTCCGAAACGTTGATATCATCTTGAATATAAAATGGGGTAGTCTTAGCCTGGTTTAAAACCTTAACCTGATGAACCTCGACTTCGATTTCCCCCGTTTTCATGTTAGGGTTAACGGCCCCGTCTTTACGGGCCCGCACAAAACCTTGCACCTCTAAGACGTATTCAGTCCGGAGGGTTTCGGCCACTTCAAGACTAGCTTGGTCAAACTCTTGACTAAATACTAATTGAACGATTCCTTCTCGATCCCGTAAATCAATAAAAATTAAGTTCCCTAGGTCACGTCGTTTTTGAACCCAACCCTTTAATGTTACTTCTTGGTCTAGGTATTTTTTATCTACTAACCCACAATAAGTTGTTCGTTTCATTATCTATTCCTCACTTACTTTTGCTTGCGCTAACTTAGCAAAATCAGCATAGATTTCTGCTAAGCTAACCTTACTTTCACTTTGGGCTTGCATATCCTTTAAGTTAGCAGTGCCTGATTCAAGTTCGCTTTCACCGATTGTAATCGTAAAACGAGCATGTAACTTGCTAGCAGTCTTAAATTGGCCCTTAGGCTTTCTATTTAAGTAGTCGCGTTCGGCACTAAAGCCTTGCTTTCTTAAGCTTTGAACCAATTTTAGGCTTTCGGCATTAGTTGCTTGCCCAATTCCCACTACGTAAACATCTAAGTTATCTTCTAAGTCTAAGTCCTGGTCGGCTAAAATTAATAAGAGTCGTTCAACCCCTAAACCAAAACCAATCCCAGGTGTTTCCGGACCGCCTAGTTGTTCTACCAAGCCATTGTAGCGACCCCCGGCACAAACAGTTGTCCACTTACCACCAAATGCCTTCGCATCACTCATGATTTCAAAGATAGTGTGGTTATAATAATCCAAGCCCCGTACCATGTTAGTATCAATTTCATAGTTGATGCCTAATTGGTCTAAGAGGTCTCTTACTACCTGGAAGTGTTCCTTGGCTTCGGCTGTTAAGTAGTCTAAGATTTTCGGTGCATTAGCCACAATTGCCTGGTCGCCTTCATCCTTACTATCCAAAATCCGTAGCGGATTTTTAGTTAACCGTTCCTTGGAATCATCCGACAATTGGTCCTTAAATGGCGTTAGGTAGTCGATTAAAGCTTGCCGGTAAGCTGCCCTAGAATCAGCATCGCCTAAGGTATTTAAGGCTAGCTTCAAACTAGTCAACCCGAAGCTTTCTAGCAATTCGACTGCCATTGCCATTACTTCAACGTCTAAGGTTGGATTATCTACTCCAAATGCCTCTACCCCAATTTGGTGGAATTCACGTAATCGCCCGGATTGAGGCCGTTCATACCGAAACATTGGTCCCATATAATAGGTTTTTACAGGCTTAGTAACTTCGGGGCCATAAAGCTTATTTTCAACAAAGGCCCGCACCACCCCAGCTGTTCCTTCTGGACGTAAGGTAATGTGGCGGTCCCCTTTATCGTAGAAATCATACATTTCCTTAGTAACGATATCGGATGTTTCTCCAGAGGTTCTAGAAAAGACCTCAAAACTTTCGAAGATTGGGGTTCTCACTTCTTGATAACGATATTTTCTAAAGAGTGCGCGCGCAGTTTGCTCAACGTATTGCCACTTAGCGCTTTGGTCTGGCATAATATCTGCCGTACCTTTAGGACGTTGGTATCTCATTGATTAACTTCCTTCCATTAAAATTTTCTCTTAGCCAAAAAAAGACGCCCCTGTCACAGACAAGGGCGCATGAGCACGGTACCACCTTTATTTATCACTTAAGAGGTAACGGCTCACCCGGTATGTTTCTCATACACCTTAAAAAGTGTCTTTCGCTAACACCTAGGTAGACTTTGCAGCTCCCATCTACTCTCTGAACTAGGTTTACTAGCTACTCTTCTTTTCTCAAACGGCTAATATTATACCTCATAGAATAGCACGAAATTAGCTAACGGGCAAGCTTAGACTAGCTTTGTAAGCCCTTAAGTTAAGAATTCATTTTGTCCTCACTAATCCGTTTAATAATAATTAGATAAATCCGAACGAAAACGAATTCAAAATGTGAATTTCATTAATTTATTCATTCAAAACCGAATGTTCGCTTGTTAAATCTTACTGCTTATGCTATTATCACAGTAAAGATAAGATTACTTATATAATTGTGGAATATGGCCACCAGTTTCTACCTAGAACCGTAAATTCTAGACTATAAGTAAGCGTCGGCATTAGGTCTACCTTACTTAGGTAGGCCTTTTTTTAGAGGGAGGAAATCATGAAGTTATTAGAAGATCGTATTAAAGAAGACGGAATTGTCCTTGAAGGCAACGTCTTAAAAGTCAATTCCTTTTTAAACCACCAAATTGACCCAGATTTGATGGCTGCTATCGGTCAAGAATTCGCTAAGTTATTCAAGGACCAAGGCATCACCCGCATCCTAACCGTGGAATCATCTGGGATTGCCCCAGCAATCATGGTGGGCTATGCCTTACACGTTCCAGTTGTTTTTGCCCGCAAGAAGAAAAGCTCTACTCTAAACGAAGCCGTATATAGTGCGGAGGTCTTTTCTTACACTAAGAATGTCTTAAACACCATCTCAGTTGATCAAAAGTTCTTAACTGCTTCTGACAAAGTGCTCATCATCGACGACTTTTTGGCTAATGGTCAAGCGGTCCTTGGCTTAATTGAAATCTGTCGCCAAGCTAAAGCAGATATTGTCGGGGCAGGAATTGTGGTTGAAAAGTCCTTCCAAAAGGGGGCGGACTTAATTAAAAAAGCTGGGGTCCACCTCGAATCACTAGCGCGGATTGAAGCGTTTGTTGATGGTCAAGTTAAGTTTGTGGAGGAATAATGATGACAACTAAAACAACTAATCCTAACCAAGCTAAAGCCGCTATTTTAGGCTTGCAACACCTATTAGCCATGTACTCTGGCGCGGTGGCCGTTCCCTTACTAATTGGGAGCGCCTTAAACTTTAACGCCCAAGAAATGACCTACTTAGTTTCGATTGATATTTTCATGTGTGGATTAGCTACCCTCTTTCAATTACTGCGTAACCGCTACTTTGGGATTGGGTTACCCGTTGTTTTGGGCTGTGCTATTCAAGCCGTTGAGCCTTTAAAGATGATTGGAAAACAGTTTAGTATCGGCACAATGTATGGGGCCATTATCGTGGCAGGGATTTTTGTCTTCTTAATTGGGGGTCAGTTTTCTAAAATCAAGCGCCTCTTTCCGCCAGTGGTTACCGGGACTTTAATTACCGTTATCGGCTTAACCTTGATTCCAATTTCGCTTCAAAATATTGGGGGCGGGGATGTGACGGCCAAAAACTTTGGCGCCCTGCAAAATATCGGGGTCGGTTTCTTTACAGTCGTAGTGATTTTAATCCTGTCCGTTTGGGGCAAGGGCTTTATTAAGTCAATCGCCGTTTTGATTGGTTTAATTTTAGGTAGTTTGTTAGCCGCTTGCCTAGGGATGGTGTCGTTAGCACCAGTTAGCCAGGCTGCTTGGTTCCACGTTCCCCAACCATTTTACTTTGGCATGCCTCAATTTGAATGGTCCTCTTCTTTAACAATGATTATTATCGCCCTAGTCTCAATGGTTGAATCCACCGGAGTTTTCTTCGCCCTAGGTTCGGTCTTGAAAAAAGATGTGACTGCGACCGACCTTAAGTTAGGTTACCGGGCAGAAGGTTTGGCCGTTATTTTAGGGGGCATCTTCAATACCTTCCCTTATACCACCTTCTCCCAAAACGTCGGGCTCCTTGAGTTATCTGGAATCAAAACTAAGCGGCCTATCTACTGGTCAGCTGGGTTATTGATGTTATTGGGACTATTACCTAAAATCGGTGCGCTAGCAACTATCATCCCCACCCCCGTCTTGGGTGGCGCAATGTTAGTAATGTTTTCTATGATTGGGGTCCAAGGGATTAGAATGCTGGCTCAAATCGATTTCAGCGATGAACGTAATATTTTGATTGTCGCCACTGCCTTGGGGCTTGGCCTCGGGGTTTCATCTTACCCAACCATTTTCCAATTCCTTCCCAAAACAGTTCAACTTTTCTTAGGAAATGGCATCGTGGTTGCCAGCATCTCTTCTGTGGCCCTAAATCTCATTTTTAAGGGAAAAGACGGGCTAGATCAAGCCTAACGTTACTACAAGAAACCAGGTTCTAGTGTGAGCCTGGTTTTTTGTTTAAATTCTCTAGCCTAAACTGACTTTAAGTCTAAAGTAGGGTATAATTAAGCGTGTATTTTATTTGTAAGGAAGGATTTAGATGGCAGAATCAAGACGAGCACGCCTTAAAAAGCAGGCGGGATTTGAACACCACCAGTTAGTTTTACTAGCAATCATTCTGATTTTAGGGCTGAGCTTGGTCTATAAAACTATTAGCTACTTTAAGCAGGTGGTTGTCGAAACTAATACCGTTGCCCTTACTAAGGGGCCCGGACTTGAATATCAAAAGCTAGCTAGCCTAACCAAGGGCAGTAGGCTTAAAGTGTTAGACCATAAGTACCACTGGTACCAGGTTAAGACTAGCACTGGGCAAATCGGTTGGGTCCCTGATTGGGTTTTAGCAAACAAGTACCGCCTAAAGCCGCAAAGCCTTAGTGAAGCTACGATTGTCTTGGATGCAGGCCATGGTGGGAGTGATTCTGGAGCCCTATCCAACAGCGACAAAAAAGAAAAGGACTACACCTTAAAGTACATTAAACAACTGGCCTCTAAGTTAAAAGAACAAGGTGCTAAGGTCTACTTTACCCGCGATAGCGATAAATTTGTCAGCCTTAAGGCCCGGCCAGCGCTAGCAGAGAAACTGCATGCGGATGCCTTTATCAGTATCCACTTTGACTCTTCCCCTAATCCTAACGAGGCTTCAGGAATTACCAGCTACTATTACCACAAGGCCTCTTCCAAGCCATTAGCTTACTACATCAGCAGCCACTTAGACAATTTAGGCTTAGATAACCGGGGGACAGAGTTTGGCGATTTCTTGGTCATCCGTGATAATACCATTCCCGCCGTCCTGTTGGAACTAGGTTACATTAACACCAGCCAAGATTTTGCCTTAATTACCACTGCTAATTACCAAGACAGCGCTACTGATGGAATCGTGATGGGACTTAAAGCCTATTTTAACGCCAAGGCTAACAATAACTAAGGGAGGTTTTTATGACTAATAAACGTTTATTAAGTTGGGCTTTAAGCCTCATCTTGTTAGTTGCAATTGGTGGCTTAGCCTTCAGTCTTTACCATAAGAGCCGCCCCCAAACCACCTACTTGACCCCACCTAAAATCAGTTTAGCTCAAATTAAACAGCAAGCTGATTTAGTGGTCGAAGCTAAGATTCTCAAACAAAAAAGCGACCAACTTAAGCTTAAAGGGGTAACTTACACGGCCTATCAGGTCAAAGTCACTAAGGTCTCTCAAGGCTTACTAAGCCAAACTCAGCTCACTATCTATAAAGCTGGGTTTCGCGACCCTAAAAGCGGTAATTACGTCTTATATCGTGGTGATAGCTTGCCTTTGGTTAACCACCGCTACCGCTTTTACTTAACAAAAGTTAAGGGGCATTATTTAGCTAATAGCCCTAAGGCAATGACTAACTTAAAGGAAAACTAAAAAAGATGGCAACCATTATTCCTGGTTGCCATCTTTTTTAGGCAAGAATTGCTGACAGGTTAGTCACCCTTAAATCAGGCTCACAATCCTCAATTAGGTCATCGGGGTCAAATAAAATCCCTGCCATCCCTGCATTATGCCCTGCTTCAATATCTAAAGTCCGGTCTCCTACCATGGCTGCTCTAGCCGGATTTACTTGATACTTCTCACAGAGGTACTTAAGCGAAGCTGGATTGGGTTTACGTGCGAAGTTATCAGCCCCGCTAACCCCGCCAGTAAAATATTGTTTTAAGTTTGCTTTTGCTAGTAACTGCCACGCTTCATCGTTACGATGCGTCAACAAGAAATTTTGTCCGCCCGCAGCAACGATGGCTGCCAAGACTTCCTTAGCCCCGTTGAAGGGTTGCAAACTTTGCAAATGTGCGCGCTCATAACTTTTATAGTCGGCATAGGCCTTTTTTAAGTCAACTTGAGGCCACTGCTTTCCTAAACTTTTAAAGGCTTCTCCGCGTGACTTTTGCCGCATCAGTTGATAAGCTAAGTCTTTACTTACCTCTACTTGCTGGCGCTTAAAACCGTAAACTAAGGCGGACGCCATTACGGCGTAGCTGTCAAACAGCGTCCCGTCAAAATCCCAAAAATACGTCTGGTACATTTCCTACCTCCGATAAGCTAGCCAGTCAGTGGCAATATTCATTGCCAACCGACAAGCATTCGTTTTGTCTAAGATATGCAGGCTGACAAAGTCATGAATGATGCCCTGGAAGCGGATTTGACTGACATCAACCCCTGCATCCCGCATCTTTCGTGCCAAAGCTTCGGCCTCGTCGCGGGTAACATCTGCTTCGGCCGTCATGATTAAGGTTTCCGGCAATTTGGCTAACTGCTCAAAACTCGCCTGCAAGGGGGCTAGCAATAAATCTTTTAAGTCCAGGTCACCACGATAGGACTCTAAGGCCCACTTCATCTGTTCCCTGGTTAAATAGTAGCCCCCCGCAAAGCTAACATACGAACTAGTATCGAAGTTGGTGTTGGTCACCGGATAAAATAGTAACAATTTATAAATCGGTAAGTTACTAGCCTTAGCTCTTAAGGCTACGTTTAAAGCCAATGTTCCCCCTACGTCATCACCCGCAACCAAGACCCGCTTTAAATCCAAGGGGTACTTAAGGGCCAAAGAAGCTAGGCTATCAAAGACCGCCTGGGCTTGTAATAACTGTGTCGGGGCTTTGGCTTCAAATAAGTTACTGTATTCTACAAATAAAAGACACACCCGGGCTCGGGCCGTCAGCTCCCGACATAACTTATCGTAAGTTTTAGCATCCCCGGTAATAAACTGCCCCCCATGTAAATATAATAGGGGCGGAACCTGTTCTGCTTCCTGCAAATCAACGGGCAAAAAGACCCTAACTACTACCTGCCCGACTTCGTCTGACACCCAAATTGTCTCGGTCATCTTTTTTACCGGGTGCAGGTAAATCGGTTGGGCCTGTTCAAAGGCCAAGCGCTCCTTGATAACGTGCAAACCAATGGTCGTTGGAACAAATTGCCCCGTTTTTTCACACAAAGTCCGCGCAGCTTTTTCTAGTGATAATAAGGCCACACAATCACTCCCCTAGGCTTCGTAAATAATTGTTACCGGCCCATCGTTTAAGAGCGAGACCTGCATATCGGCACCAAAAACGCCGGTTGCAACCTTAGGTCCATAACTAGCTAACGCCTGGTTAAACTTCTCATAGTTTAATTGGGCTAACTTTGGATCCTGTGCCTCAGTGAAGCTAGGCCGGTTGCCCTTTTTAACCTGGGCATATAAAGTGAACTGGGAAACCGATAAAATTTCCCCACCAATATCTAGCAGACTAAGGTTTAACTTATCAGCTTCGTCGCTGAAAATACGGACGTTAACAATTTTTCGGGCCAAGTAGTCAATCTCAGCCTGCCCGTCCCCATCGGTAAAACCAACCAGCAACAAAAGGCCCTGCTTAATTTGCCCGTTAACTTGCCCAGCAATTTCAACTTTTGCTTCCTTAACTCGTTGTAAAACTACGCGCATACTCTTTCCCCTCTAATGAATTGTTCGTTTAACTGTGTAAACATCCGGAATTCGCTTGATAGCGTCCATCACCCGTTCAAGGTGTTCTAAATCCTTGATGCCCACCGTGGCGGTGATGATGGCCATCTTGTTATGATCGACCCGACCGTTAATTGACGACATGTTCTTGGTATTGTTACTGATGGTCATGATGATATCGTTTAGTAAGCCAGAACGGTTATAACCGGCCACTTCCAAGTCAGCGTCATAGAATTTCCGGTTATCAGGAATTACGTTCCAAGTAACACTAATCAAGCGGTTAGCTTCATCATCACTCTTAATGTTAGGACAATCTACTCGGTGTACGGAAACCCCCCGGCCCTTAGTGATGTAACCAACGATTTCATCGCCAGGAATTGGGCTGCAACAGTGGCTAAGCCGGACTAACATGTTGTCGATACCTTCAATTAGGACCCCTTCTTCGGCCTTCTTCTTTTCAGTTTGCTTAGTTTGCTTGTCTTTTTGCTCTAATTCCTGGTGGTCTTCTAAGATAGCCCGCTCTGCTTCCTTCTTACGGGCAGCTTCGGCCTTTTCACGAATTTCTTCGGTTAAGATGTTAACTACCCCGGTTGGCTGGATTTCCCCAAAGCCAATCGCAGCGTATAAATCATCGGCCGTGGTCAAATGTCGCCGTTCATAAGCCCGCTTTAAGTTATCATTGGTTAACACTTCACTTGGTTTAAAGCCTGCTTCTTCCAAGGCAGAGTGCAAAATGTCGCGACCTTGAACGATATTTTCTTCCCGGTCGCGTAATTTAAAGAAGCGTTTGATTTTATTGCGCGCCTTATTAGTATGGACTAAGTCCAACCAGTCACGACTTGGTCCGGCTGAATTTTGGGAGGTCATTATTTCGACAATATCCCCATTTTTTACCTGATAATCTAGGGGTACAATCTTCCCGTTGACCTTTGCACCTGAGGTGTGGTTACCAATTTCGGTATGGATAGTGTAAGCCATATCTAACGGCCCAGCCCCCTTAGGAAGCTCAAAGACATCCCCCTTCGGGGTAAAGACGTAAACCCGGTCACCAAATAAGTCGCCCTTAACGCTTTCCATAAAGTCGCTGGCATCGGTGGCTTCCTTTTGAAATTCGATGATTTCTTTAAAGAGGTTTAACTTATCCCCCGTCGTTGTCTGGTTAACGCCTTGTGTCTTACCTTCCTTATAGGCCCAGTGAGCAGCAATCCCATATTCAGCTACCCGGTGCATCTCTTCGGTCCGAATTTGCACTTCAAAAGGCCGCCCGTTTGGTCCAATCACAGTTGTATGGAGTGATTGGTACATATTAGCCTTAGGCATCGCAATGTAGTCCTTAAATCGACCTGGCATTGGCGTCCACCGGGTATGGATAGCCCCTAAGACGGCATAACAGTCCTTGATTGACTTAGTAATTACCCGCACCGCTAATAAGTCATAGATTTCGCTAAATTGCTTATGCAAATCCTTCATCTTGTGGTAGATTGAATAGATATGCTTAGGCCGCCCGTAGATATCACAATCAATCTTCAAATCCTTGATGGCGTCTTTAATTTCTACAATTACTTCATCAATGTAACGCACCCGTTCTTCACGCCGGGAATTCATCAAATGGGCAATCCGGTAGTATTGTTGGGGATTGAGGTAACGTAAGGACGTATCCTCTAATTCCCACTTAATCGTGCTAATCCCTAAGCGTTCAGCTAAGGGAGCATAGATTTCGAGGGTTTCATTTGCAATCCGCCGTTGTTTATCGGGCCGTAGGTGACTTAAAGTCCGCATATTATGCAAGCGGTCGGCCAATTTAACGATGATAACCCGTAAATCCTTGGACATGGCCAAGAGTAGCTTGCGGTGATTTTCAGCTAGTTGTTCTTGGTGGGACTTATACTGGATTTTAGATAACTTTGTTACCCCGTCAACGATTACTTCAACATCGTGGCCGAATAATTCGCCTAAATCCCCCAGGGTTACCTTGGTATCTTCAACGACGTCGTGTAAAAAGCCCGCACTGACCGTTTCAGGATCCATCTTTAACTCGGCCAAGATACCTGCAACCTGGATGGGATGGATAATGTATGGTTCTCCTGATTTTCTTCTTTGTTCCTTATGAACATAGGTTGCAAAATCACAAGCCTTTTGCACAATCGCCACATGTTTTTCATTCATATATTGCCGACAAATATTGATTACATCTTCGGCTGTCCAAATAACTTCTTTTTCCATATCATCACCCCATAAAACTTTACGTTAGCTTAATTCCAAAGCTAGGCTTATTTTTTAGTTATCCCAAATGCCAAAATTGTCAGCACCAAATAAATATACCCAAAATAACGGACATAACTATCAAAAAAGAGCCCATAAGTTAATAAAAACATTAGCGGGAAAAACAAGGTAAAGAAAATGCTATGGTCCAACTTACCGATAATTAAGCCTACTACCACGGCGAAAATAGCGTCAAAGCCAAATAAAATAAACCCAATTTCCGTAATGTCAGTTGCATTTAGTGTCTCGTAAATGATAGGGACTATAAAACAAAAGGTAGCCGCAAAACAGAGGTACCATAAGGATCTAAGCGATAGTAATTGTCTTAAGTGTTTCTGCATAAAATTAATAACCCTTCTTAAATTAAAATCTTATTACCTATTTTACTCTATCTGCTCTTAGGCGGTCAATCATTACAAGGCTTAAGATAGTTTGAAAATTAATCTTTCTTAGGCTTTAGTAACTAAAAATACTCCCAAGCTTATTTAAGTTTGGAAGTAATTACCTAATCTTATTCTAATTCTAAAGCATATGAAAGGCTTGCTAGCAGGTAAAGGGGGGCCGTTTCTGCCCGTAAAATTCGTGGCCCTAAGCCTCCAAGAACAAACCCGGCCTGCTTGGCTAGGGTTACTTCAGCCGGGGAAATTCCCCCTTCAGGTCCGAAAACAGCTAAAAGCGGTTGGGCCTTAGTTCTTAATTCCCGAGTTAGCTTGACCAACGCCTTGGTCTCCCCTTGCTTGGCAGCTTCTTCGTAGGCTAAAAACTTAGCCCCCTCAAAAGTTGTCAGTTCCTTTAAACTCTCAACGTATCTAACGGTCGGAATCTTAGTCCGGTGTGATTGTTCGGCTGCTCCCTGGGCAATCTTTTGCAAGCGGTCGACCTTCTTTTTAGCTTTTTTTTGATCCCACTTAGCTACGGAGTAATCTCCTTTAAAGAAGATAAACTCATTTGCCCCCAGCTCAGTTCCCTTTTGGACAATCCATTCCGCCTTATCCCCCTTGGATAAGCCGCAAGCGATACTGATTGCCAAGGGTAATTCCACTTGGCTGTCCAATTTACTTATAACTTTAGCCTTAGCCTCTTTATTGGCAAGCTCACTAAGTTCCATCAAGTAGACGGTTTGCTTAGCGTCGACCAATTCAAATTGACTGCCGACCTTCATCCTCAAAACCACCACCGCATGGTGGTAGGTAGTGGCGTCTAACTCGTACTCAGTTTTGATTTCTTGATTAGTAAAGTAACGTTGCATCCTTATTCACCCTTCCGCGGTTTTTGGGCCACTAAACCGTACCAGTCACCTAATTTAAAACTTGCTTCTAGTTCAAACCCCGCTGTGGTTAAGGCTTGTACCACCTTAGCTTTTTGCTCGCTAATAATCCCGGATAAGATAACCTTGCCCCCCTCGTTTAGGTTAGCGTAGGCTTGGGGCATTAAGGGGAGTAAGAATTCCGGTAAAATGTTGGCCAAAATCAAATCAACCTGCTGCTCAATTCCATCTAAGAGGTTGTTAACTCTTAGTTCAATCGGTAGAGCCTGCGGATTTAATTCTAGGTTAGTCTTAGCAGAGGCAATGGCTTCTTCGTCAATATCCGTGGCTAGCACTGACTTGGCCCCTAGTATTTTGGCTACGATAGCCAAGACCCCAGAACCAGTCCCCACATCAATCACGGTTTCACCCCCGCGCATCACCGTTTCCATTGCCGTAATGGTTAACCTGGTCGTCGGATGGGTCCCCGTTCCAAAGGCCTTGCCCGGGTTAAGGTAGACCAGTTTTTCTAAGTCATCACCAGCTTGATAATCTTCCCAGGCAGGAACCACCGTTAAGTAGCGGCTTAGGCGGGTAGGGTGGTAGTATTTCTCCCAGGCGGTCTGCCAGCTGGCATCATCCACTTGGGCTAAAGAAACGGTTGCTTGTCCGGGATTTAGCCCGAAGGTAGTTAGGGCCTTAATCTTACTTTCTAATTCTAAGGCTAACTCCTGCAAATTTTGCTCAGCCGGAAAATAGGTGACCAACTCAACGGCTTGCTCGTCAGTTTCAATTTCCTGCAAGCCCCCGGCCCCATTTTCCATCAAAAGATTGGCGACCGCTTCTTTGGCCTCCATACTCGTCTTAACTAGTAGTTGTGTCCACTCCATCTTCTCAATTCCTTTACTTAAAATTTAGGGTAGGCTAAGTTACCACTAAGGTTTTGTTTAGCTACCCATTTAGCTAGTTGCTCTTCATCAAACTTTAATTCAAAGATTGTTTCAGACTCTTCGTTTAAAAAGTCCAACAAATCGGCCTGCCCGTTATCTACTACCTCTTGTAGATAAGCTAAAAAGCCGGCTGCCTGCTGCTTAGTCCAACCCGCTTTGCCAGCAAACGGTAGGCAAGCCAAGTAATCGGCGGTATCAAATTCAGCCGGCTTTTGCTGATCGTATAGTAAAATGGCATCCACAAAACTGATGATTTCTTGATCAGAGTCTACCCCGCTAGCATCAATGATTTCTTGCCCGGCTAGATTTTGGGCATAAAAAGTCAGCTCTAAGGTAAAAGTTCGCTCCGCCTTTTGCCAGCTGAGGTCTAAATCACCATCAAAGTCTAATTTGGCTAGGCCAGCCTGTAAGTAAGTTAATAGATTTTCTTTTGCCACCTGAAAGTCCCCCTTGTAGTATTAATAATAATCTTGAATCACCCTTCTCAATAACAACTCAACAATTATACTAAGAATATTTATCCCACTAGCTAACCATTGACAAAAGCTATTACTATGGTGATAATATTAAGTGAAGATAACTTGTGAAGGATTAACGCTGGGTCCCAAAATGGGGTAGATGCCATGTGCATTGAGAATTCCTATGTGCCTGGGGTTATCTTATTTTTTTGCCTTTTTTAGACTTTCAACAAAGTGTTGCGGATCTTTTTTTATCTCATTAACAATAGTTTCAATTAACTGTTGAGAATAAGTGTAGCTTGATTGATTACCAACTACGTGCTTATAAGCAAATTTAGAATTATTTTTTACGTCGTAAAAATCAATAAATAAAGAGAGCACAAATTGATTGAATCCAGCTTCATAATTCAAGGTGATATTTTTCTTTTTTAACCTTTCGTTAACCGCTGTTATAACATTGCTATAAGAGTATTTATGAGTGTTAGACGGATCTTTTAAATCCTTGATAATAGCGACATTATTATTTGAATTTTTATCAACTTTTACAGTAAAATCAGCTTTGTCCCTATTTTTAGTAATATAAAGCTTTTGAGCAATATTGATAGCGAATTTATCTGAATTATATTCAGTATTTAAAACGTCAATTTCATTTGCTTGTCTAATAAACTTCTGAGCAATTTCAGCAGGGTATTTTAATTTGATTTCTTCGTTCGTTAAAGGTTCATAATTAGCATGTATAGTTAGAAAATTTTGAGGAATATATTTTGTGATATCTCTACCATGAAATTTAGATAATTCGTTAGTAAAGTTAATAACACAAGCTTGAAATAGCGGAGCATATTTAAATTCATAATCTTCTGTTATAAAATGCGTACTGATATTTCTTAATTCAATTATTTTTTCTAGATTTAACCGAATTCGCGTATTTTTATCAGGATATATTAGCTGTGTAGCTTTCTCTAGACTAATAGTTCTACCTGGCTTATCCTTAAAATAAATACTTATGCCTCGATTCAACAACTCAGCCTTTAACATTAATTCCCATGCATTACAAATAAAGAAACTAAATCCCTCAACCCTATAGCGAATAGTAGGCTTATTATAAATTTCTAACCCCATAATAAAAGCTTCGACACATTTATCAACCAAGCGTTTCGATAAATTTTCCACAAAGTCATCTCCAAAATGTTTATTACTTATCTTACCCTATTTTGCTAGGCGCAAGCAATTTTTTCGCTAAATCTTTATTTTTATTGCAAAAACCACTTACAAACTTCGGATTTTTTGATAGACTTAAGTTAGTAAATATATCCACGTGTTATTTACTTAAAAAAGTTAGTACATAGTATGTAAAGGGGTCTTTTTTATGGCTGAATACAAAATGATTTTAGATTTAGATACCGGGATTGACGATGCCTTAGCCATCGCTTACGCACTCGCTACTCCTGAAAGTGATTTAATTGGGATTGTGAGCTCCTATGGTAACGTCCTAGTTGAGCGTGCTTGTCAAAATAGTTTGGATTTACTAGAACTTCTAGGTCATCCCGAAGTACCTGTTTTTAAAGGCTTAAGTCACTCTTCAACCACTGATAGTTTTTCTGTGATGCCAATTAGTGCCCAAATTCACGGTAAAAATGGGGTTGGTGAAGTCGAAGTTCCTAAGGCTAAGCGCCAAGTCGAAACCCAAAGCGGGGTTGACTTCTTTATCGAAGCTGCTCACAAGTACCAAGATAAGTTAATTATCGTCCCAACTGGTCCGCTAACCAACCTAGCAGCCGCTATTCAAAAAGACCCAACCATTGTTGACTTAATCGGTAACGTCACCTTGATGGGGGGAGCCTTAACTGTTCCTGGTAACGTCACCCCAGTAACTGAGGCTAACATCAACCAAGACCCAGAAGCTGCTGACCTTGTCTTTAGAAGCAATTTAAACCTGACTATGGTTGGATTAGATGTTACCACCCGAACATTGTTAACCAATAAGGAAACAGCTAGTTGGCGCGACCTTGGCACCCTTGCCGGCCAAAAGTACGCCGACATCGTCGACTACTACATCGATGCTTACAAAGTAACTAGCCCCCACCTCGGCGGTTGTGCTTTGCACGATCCCCTTGCAGTTGCGGTTGCAGTTGACCCATCCCTAGTTGATTTATTAAAATTAAACATGAAGGTCGACACAAAAGCCCCATTTGCCGGACGGACAATTGGGGATGAAACCCGCATCAACGACCCTGCCTTACACACTAAGGCAGCAGTTAATGTTGATAAAGACCGGTTCTTAGACCTCTTCATGACTAAGTTAACCGCCCTCTTCAAGGCAAATTAATTAGAAAGAAGGAACAAAGCTTGGCATATCTTGGAATAATCCTCTTTTGTTTTTGGTTGTTAATCATCAGCCATAAACTAACCGCTGGCCCTAAAAACCGCAGCTTTTCTTATGCCCGCGCATTTTTAGGCCTCAGACTTTGGTACCAAAATCCCCGGATACTCCTTTTATTGATAGCTTTAGCTTGCCTAATTTTCTTTAGTCCCCTAAAACTAGTCTACTTAGTTTTTGCTCTCGCCGCCTATTTGACCGCCTTTTTATGCGGACGTAACTTTTGGAACCGGATTGGTCCCGCTTGGCCCGGCTTGATCTTAACTCTTAGTAGCTTTACTCTGGCAGTAATAACAACCGTTATTTACTTCCACATGTAATAATAGCGGCTCAACCATACTTACCTGTGGTTGGGCCGCTATTTTTCAGCTTTTACTTTGATTGAAATGGCGGTGGTATTATTTATGACTTTCAGCTTCTAAAGTATGCTTGCTTAAGACGCACTAGCAATTAGAGTGGCCTAATCCTTCTGATTGGTTAATGGCCATGAACTTTTCACTAGCTTTCTTTACATTCTCATAGTATTGATTCGACCATTGCCATCTAGTATCCGAATGATAATCACTTAAAATTGTGCCTGCTCCTCTTTCTAAATCATTTATTTCATAGGATTCATTGACAAAACTTCCTTTTATACCATACCAGTCAACTAGTTCTTCAAACGTGCTAAACGTCTGTAAGAATTTAGCTGTCTTTACTTTTTTTAAAGCCGATCTTAATTTACATTGTTTTTCCCTTGTATAGTAGTATTTCAAATCGAGCAAGGTACAGTCAATTCGATCACCAAATACAGTCGCACGCGTCATGTTGACTCCATTTCTTTCGCAGGGAAAATAGAAAATTGGATGTTTACGGTAAGTTTCGTACTCCTTAATCATCCTAGTAGTAAATCCGTATTTACTATAAATCCGGCTAAAAGAAAGCAATGCATCGGCTGTGCATACAACCTCGCCTCTTTTCCTAAATGCCTTTCCATCGGGTTGAACTACCTACGATTAAAATCGCAGGAATCGCGTCACGCGATTACATTACGTGTACATTAAAAAACGATACACGCTCCGAACCTAGTTATAATGACTGGAAATACCGCCATTATGCTAAATATATAATATTCACTAATTATCGCACCCGTTTTGACTCGCTCAGGGTGATACGCATAATTTTGTGCTATTAGTTCGGTAGGATTTGGTTCCGTTTCCTAAAAAACTTCGTTTTTTTAAATTATTTCCACCAAGTTACCTGCTTTTAATTTAGGATAATCTCTTAATTTTACATGTTTTTCTGGGTGTAAGCCCCACTCTTTAATGTTTAAGGCTGCGTTATAATCCCTATCTACTTCTTTACCAGTATATGCTGAAACATATATGCGTTTACCGTCTTTATTAGTCGCTCTTAATTCGTGCTTTTCCTCATATTCAGTTCCATATTCTACTTGGCTAGTTTTATATGGATCCACTTTAATAAGGGTCTTATTTTGTTTATTTACCAATGATTCAACAATCTTCGCTAATTCATAAGGTTTGATTAAAGCTAAGCGCTTATTCTTACCTGTGTTTTGCGCTTTATTCAGTGACAAACTACGTTTTCTCATCTCAAAAGCATCTATTTTTTCGATGATGATAGTATCGAACTCGTCTACTAATTCGTGAACTAACTTTCTGTATGTTTCAGTTAAAATATTAGCTCTTTTGGCACTTAATTTTGCTTGTTTACGTTGATATTTTTGCCATAAAACAGTTTTACCACGCTTGTTGTATTCCCTATCTCTTAAAGATTTAAATTTATCTTTTGCTACTTCTAATTCATTAGCTTTTTTCACAATATCCTTAGGTATTGCGATGGTTTTATTTTCAGAAGTTCTAAATACTTCATTGTTAAACATGTTCCAATCTGCGCCAACAACTTTATTTTGAGAACTACGTTTCTTTTCACGAGTAAAGGTTATTTGTAGTCTAAATGTATTATCTGGTAATCTTTTAACCTTAGTTAAAGCTATCTCTTCAAAATTAAGATGCTTTAAATTCTCAAATACCATTATTTCTCCAAAATCGGCTACATTTAAATGGTGTGATGAAACCAATCTTGTATTGCCATTAGGCAATTTTTGTGAAGTAATTGTCCTAAATGAGTTATTATTCCGTAAAAAATTCATTGAACCTTTGCGATACCATGAACGATGTTTAGGATTTTTATGTTTCCCATTTTTATCTTTAGTAATATTCATTCTGAGATTATATTTTTCCACAGCTGACATTTGCCCTGCTTGTTCTAACCTCTTACGATATTGAGAAAAATTAGTGAAGATTGTTTTCAAAAACTCATCGGCCGCGTGCGAAGATAATCCTAGTTTCTTAACATTCCAACGTTTTAAGTCGTATTTTTCTTTAATAAACATTGCCTTAATTTTATTATTAAGGTAGTTTATTCCTTTCCCAAAAGGCAACGGTCTGCCAATATGTTTATGGCCATAAGTCTTATACAAGTAATTCAATGCAAATTGGTATAACTCATTTTGTGTTTTGATTGCCTTTTCATACAATTCTATTTGTTGATAGCTTAAAGAAATATGATATTGTCTTGTGTATCCGAATTTATTACGCTTCTTTGTAACCATTTATGTAACCTCCTTTCAAGAAATATTGAATCGCAATATACAGAAGCTATGAAAAGGCAACTTAAAGGCTGTTATGGTAAAAATAAGTTAGTTTAGCGGGCTTGACCCCTAATTAAAATCAGAGGTTTGCGCCCGTTTTATAATCAAATTCCAATACTCCTTTTAAGTTTATAATCATAGTGCTAATTTAACTGACTAACTCTTGTAGAAACATCATGTTACTATATTCCTATTCTATCCTGATAATCGTTATTCTGTTACTTCGATTACAATACTAGAAAAACTACAGCAGCAGTCCTGAGACTGAGTTCAAAATGATAATACACTTCGCCCAAATAACACTATCTTTGCATAACTGGACATTAATTAATCTTGCGTCCTTCAGCATAAGCTTTTTTTGCTTCTTCGAGTGTCATATGATTAGGTCCACCATCATGATTTATAATTCCTGTATTTTACCATCTACAATTATCACAAATATCATAATCCATAACCTTTTCACCACATACAGGACAATGTAGCCATGTATAACCATCAACTACCCATGTCTTTTTTTAATTCTCCATATATAATACTCAACTTCTTCAATCATTATATTCCTCTTAAGTTAAATAGAATCTAAGCTATTGTTTCTGACAAGAACCGCCTTGTTAGATTTACATTCCTCTTAAGTTAAATAGAATCTTCTCTACCAATATTTATGGTTTTGCAAATATCTAGGCATTCTCCATCTTCAGTCCATCGGGACCAAACTCCTATTTTCCCATTAAGATTACTGAATTCCTCAAATATATTTTTCCCAATGATGTTTTTGCCAACTGCCAAATGTTCCTATGTTACTATTAATATAGGATATATTCAATTTTCCAGAATTTTTAATCCTATCTAAACTTTCTATAAGCATCTTCTTAAATCTTTCCAAATTTGGATTGTAATTACAGTTTGGACAAGTTTCACCTGGGTTGGTTAACTTTTTCCCACATTTTTTGCAATGATAAATAAAAACATTAAGTCTCTTTTTCCTTTGCATGCTACAAGCTAGGCTACATGTTGTTGTTCCATTATTTTTAATGCTTTTGCATGCCCGATATACATGGTCCAATTTTATAAACCATTCCAAACATTCTTCGCATTTGAAATAGAAAAAACTTAGCTTTTTATACTTAATTTCCAGATATTTAGCTTCTCCTCCCTTCCCAACATATTTATCCATTTGTAACACACCTGGAAATTTTAAAATATCATTCATATTAAGTATGTGATTCGGAAGTTCATTTTCTATCTTCTCCCCTACATTTAGTACAAATACATATTTTATCCTTAAAATGATTGATAAATCTATCATTGCATCCCTCACATATTACCATAGTTTATCACATCTTTTTATATTCATTAAATTACGCATTATATAATATTATATCTTATAAATCTTATAAATACTATAAATAAATAAAGCGGATTTCCCGCTTTAATAATATTATATTAATTAAAAATGAAACCTCCAGTGTCTCCAAGATTTGTTTCTACTTGAACAGAATTCCCATTTTGTGTCATTTTCCCGACATAACCCATATGAGAAGGATCTTTCCCAGCATAATCATTCCAAGTTACTGTATTTGAATTTGTGCTTGGCGCATGATATTGTTGGCTTGGTTGCTGACTTGGTACATGATATGTTTGTTGACTACCACTATTGTATGTTTGAGTTGATCCACTATTTCCACCATTATTTGCATTATAACCATTATAACTTTGCGTCTGATTGCTTGTTGTATTAGAGTTACCAGCAGTTTGACTATTTGATGTTGATGTATTGTTATTTGGAGATGGTTGAACTGATGAATTATTCTCCGAATTATTATCTGAAGAACTTTGTGTAACATCTGAAGAAGAATTTGCAGCAGAAGATGATGCCGCCTCTGCTTCCTTCTTGGCTTTATCTTGATCCGCTTTCTTTTTCATCTCATTCAATTTTTCATTATACTGTTTTAATAATGCATCAATATCTTTACCAAACCTCCTAATATCATCTGATGAATATACAACGCCTTTGTTCTGCTTCATAAATAATTTTTCATTATTTAAAGCATCTGCTTTTGATTGTAAGTTCTTTTGATTAATTTTCTTTAATTGGTCCTTTGTCAATGTATTATTTTTAATTCTACGACTTGTACGATCAGTAAAATATTGACGTCCAGATGAAATAGACGTTGCATAATAGTCAGATACTTTACTACTTTGTTCCTTCTTCTTACTATATTCTTTAAAATCTTGTTCTAATTTCTTTAAATCATCAATTCGTTTCTGATCATCCTTCTGAGACTTCATAGCATTTGTTTCTTTACGTACTAATGCTAGTTCAGAATTGATTTGATCCGCACGCACTTGTTTGTTGTGGTTGTATAAAATACCCCCACCAATAACACCGAATAATACTACTGAGGAACCAATTCCTAATGCTGCCTTTTTAATATTATTATTTTCTTTAATGTTTTCAAATCTTGAACCTTTCATAATAATCTCTCCCTTTTGTTAATTGTTTGTGATTATTTATTTTATATTTAATTTTCATTAAAATGAAATTTTCTTTTATATATATTATTAAAAGATATTTATTCTATAGATGAAAAATAATTTTTATTGTTTCTTTATTCTTTATTACAAAGATGTTAAATCTAAAATTTTATTTACTAACTCTTCTTCACCTATATTTGTAACATCTAACGGAATGACATCTTTATGGGAATCTAAATACATATTCATATTATTAATTAGATGATTAAATTCTAATTCAGATTTTGGATCTAAACTATTTACTTCTTTAGCTTTTTGTTTTCTATTAACATATTCTTCATATGTTGTATAGAGCATAAATTCATAATCTGGTTTAATACATTCCGACTAAATTTCTAATTCTTTAATCTTACTAAAACCCAAATCTCCTTGATAAATATAACTACTACCTACATATCTGTCACATACAACATCATATCCATCATTTAACATCTTTTGTATTGTTTTTAAGTGTTCTTTTCTATCTGCAAACATTAATAAAGCTTCCGTTTCTAATGAAATATCATTATGGTTTTCAAATACCAACTTTCTTATTTTTTGACCAAATTCAGTTCCGCCAGGTTCAAAAGTCTTATAAAATTGTCGAACCTTTTCCAAATTATGAATTAAGGTTGATTTTCCACAACCATCTAACCCATCTATTACAATAAACATATTAAGACTTCCTTTTCTTTATTAATTTTTTGTTCTTTTTCTTTATTATTCCTGTTATTATTATATATTAATATAATAATATATTTACGTATTCTTATAATTAAATAATAAAATAATATTTTAAAGTATTGTCTTGATTTATACTTCCTTTTTTATTTAGAAATTAGTGAGAGTTCCTATAACCACATGATTTACACCTTGCGAATGCACTACCTATTTCTAATCCACAATTTTGACAGTGATGAACTGAATTTTTATAGAGATTTTTAAGTCTACATTTATTGGAACAAAATACTACACCACTATTCCTTACAATTTCATAAGTATGATTTACTGAAATTTTTAATTTTATAAACCACTTATTGCATTCATCACATTTAAAGTATGAAAATTTTATTCTTTTGTATTTAATTTTTAAATATCTGTCTTTTCCATCATTATCCACATATTTTTCAATTTGTGTTACTCCTGAAAATTGCAAAATATCATTTATATTTAACCTATTATTAGGAAGCTTATTTTCAATATTTTGTCTACATTCATAGCAAATGTCTACATTATCTTTATATTTAATGCAGTAATATTTATTGCATATGCTACATATCATGAGGATTTATATCCCCTCCTAATTTATATATTATATAATAATTTTAAGAAAAGACAGCAAAATTTCTTCTGCTGTCTAAAATTAAAAATATATTTTGTTTGGAATAATTTATTATATTGATTGACGGATTGTATCATCATCAATTTCTAATGCTTTGTAAACTAATTTCATTTGATCAGGTTCTGGACTCCAATATTTAGCGTCAAACTTTGCCGCTAGTTGAGATTCCAGTATAAGAGCTTCCTCTTCTGTTTTGCATATGGAGTTTAATTTGAAAACAATTTTACCATTGGCATATTCGAGTTGATTTTTATATTTTCTTTTCCATCCAATATCAAGCTGTTGGTCAGGGTTCTCTACAAGACTAATGAACGATCTAAATGACGACAACATTTCTTTACCAATATTTTTCGTTTTGCAAACATCTAGACATTCTCCATCTTCAGTCCATCTGGACCAAACTCCTATTTTTCCATTAAGATTGCTAAATTCCTCAAATATATTTTTCTCAATGATGTTTTTGCCAACTATTTTATCAAATGTTTTTATGTCCTTATTAACATAGGGTATATTCAATTTCCCAGAATTTTCTATAAGCATCTTTTTGTAATGAACAACACGAATTTTAGCAAGATGTTTATTCGCGCAAGATCTGCTACATGTTACTGAACCATTATTTTTAATATTTTCATATACTTTAGATATATGATTTAATTTTATAAACCATTTTGAACATTCATCGCATTTAAAGTAATAGAAACTTAATTTTTTATACTTAATTTCAAGGGATCTTATATTTTCACTATTTCTTGGATATGTATCTATTTGCAACACACCTGGAAATTTTAGAATATCATCTATATCAGATATATCATCAGGAAGTTCATTCATAATATTTTCTCTGCATTTAGTACAGATTTCTATTCTATCCTTATAACCATTTCTGAATTTATTTGTGCATATCTCACATATTGCCATAGTTTATCACATCCTTTTATATTCATTAAATTATATATTATATACTCGTGGTGCTAGTTAGAATAAAACTGAAAAAAAGCTCAAATGGACTATACTGTAAGTGAAAGTAAAAATACAGGAGGTAGTCCAAATGAGTCACTTACAGTATACCGCTAAGTCTCATCACTTACAATGGAGTATGCCACAAATAACCAAATTTTGCCGTACACTTTATCGCAATTATTGTCCAGATTCTATCAAATATAGACGAAACATAAAATTGGCTAAAGTTTTCGACGAATCAATACTTGTTTTACTAGTCATACAAGCCGAACTAGGGATCACTTCACAACGACATTTTTATAAAATATGCCGTCTTATCTCTTGTGGTACGTTACTGGAAAGAAGTCGCTTTAACCGCCGTGCAAGACAACTAATATGGATATTTCAGCTTATTCGTCAAGCTATGAATGGTCAAATCCCTTCTGAAACCGTTGTTATTATGGATAGTTTTCCTTTACCACTTTGTCAGACGATTCGTAATCACAGAACAAAAATTTTCAAAGAAATAGCAGATATTGGCTATAACGCTTCTAAGAATATGTGGTTTTATGGCTTTAAAGTTCATATGCTAGTGACATTATCTGGATATATCATCAATTATGTCGTCACGCCTGCTTCAGTCCATGATATTAAAGCTGTTCAAGAACTATTAGAAGGCTGTAAACATTCAGTCATTCTTGCTGATTTAGGCTGTCTAAGCAAAGAATTAAAGGAAGAACTGGCAAAACGAGGTTATAAATTATGGACACCAGTTCGTCGTAATATGAAGGGGGCCAAGCAATGGAATGACTCTAAAATTGCTGCTTTGAGAAGAACAATTGAAACCAGATTTTCAAAGTTATGTAGGAAATTTAATGTTGAGCACACACTTTCTAGAGATTTAACTGGATTTCAATTAAGAATTGAACAAATAGTGTTATCGTATAATTTAGACTATTTTGAGATTAACTAGCACCACAGGTATATTATATAATAATTTTAAGAAAAGATAGCAAAATTTCTTCTACTATCTAAAATTAAAAATATATTTTGTTTATTTGAAATAATTTATCATATTGATTGATAAATTATATCATTATCAATCCCCAATGCTTTGTCAACTAATTTCATTTGACCAGGTTCCGGATTCCAATATTTCGCATTAAACTTTATAGCTAATTGACATTCTAATATAAGAGCTTCCTCTTCTGTTTTACATATGGCATTCAATTGAAAGACCATCTTTCCTTTGGTGTATTCTTGCTTTTTATATTTTCTCTTCCATCCAATATCAAGCTGTTGGTCAGGATACTCTATAAGACTAACGAATGATCTAAAGGATGATAGCATTTCTCTACCAATATTTATGGTTTTGCAAATATCTAGGCATTTACATTCCTCTTAAGTTAAATAGAATCGAGTAAAAAGTAAATACACCTTATCTTTTCTGAAGCTCATTTACATTCCTCTTAAGTTAAATAGAATCAGTAGCAGGGTGCAAGCGAGTGTATACGAGCGAATGACATTTACATTCCTCTTAAGTTAAATAGAATCAGGAACAGCCTGCTGTTTCCTCTGCCACCCGGGCGACATTTACATTCCTCTTAAGTTAAATAGAATCTTAAATGCAGCAATTAAGCAGAGCTTAGAGTTATAATTTACATTCCTCTTAAGTTAAATAGAATCCACGGTCATAAGTTACATGTTCATGCTGTCGTTAACTATTTACATTCCTCTTAAGTTAAATAGAATCGCTAGCGTCCCCCCTTACAAGATGTTTCCGTACACAATTTACATTCCTCTTAAGTTAAATAGAATCGGGTTAAAACGTCTTAAAATGGCTTATATGAGCTTACATTTACATTCCTCTTAAGTTAAATAGAATCACTACCCTTTAAAATCTCTGTACTATCAACTAGTTTCCACATGCATTCTGTCTATCACTACTTTTGTCCCCATATCTACATAATACTTTTTCCTGTAAACTCTTTCAAGCCCAGTGATTTCAACTTTTCCATCATCTGTCGATGTCCCCTTCATTTTGTTCTATCTACGATCGACAGATGTATACTTAAAGTTTTTTTAACATTACAAGTTATACCTATCTCACTTGCATATTTTTAAAAACAAAAAGAGAGTATAAAAAAATACCGTATATAGATATATACGATACTCACCAGGGCAAGTTATTATATTCTCTTAGCATACCCGGCATACTTCCGGCATACCTTTTCCTAAAAAATCGTTACATTACCAAACGTTTATAAAACATAAAGCTTGATATAGCAACGTTTAGAACGTCCCAAAACATTATAAAACCCTATCTAAGGAGAGTACAGGATTTGAACCTGCGCGCCGGTGTTACCGGTTCGCCGGATTTCGAGTCCGGTGCATTACCACTCTGCCAACTCTCCATAACAGTATAAATTATATCAAATTTAAACAGAAATTCAATCTTTTTTTAGTGGTTAGGATAAGATAAATTAGCAGATGTTTAAAAATAACCCCCTATCCCAAATCGAGATAGGAGGCTACACGCATTAATTAAAGCCATACATTTTTCGCGCAAGTTTGTAAACACCCAACGCCGTTTTTCTGCCTAGTTTCCATGGTAAATTAACCCCGGTTCCAAACAAGCCCCAGCGTAATTCCCGGTAAAGGTGAGCATCTTTGCGTTTAATATAATTCCACAAAGCAGTCTTCTTACGCAAGCTCTCCTTACTACCATCC
Organism: Ligilactobacillus agilis; assembly: GCF_025311475.1. Classification (NCBI taxonomy): domain Bacteria; kingdom Bacillati; phylum Bacillota; class Bacilli; order Lactobacillales; family Lactobacillaceae; genus Ligilactobacillus; species Ligilactobacillus agilis. The sequence goes on from NZ_CP104397.1 coordinate 1,252,437, forward strand.
TTTAGCAATAAGATAGAAGAAACAGTGGTAATGATTTCTAGATAGCGGAACATGTAATTAGCTAGCGCCGGGTCAAGCTGGGCTTCATTTTTGGCGTAGAAATTAATCATTAACCGGTTAACCTTTAGCTGCTGATCAATACGCCCAATCATTACTTGTTCGTTAACAGACTGATCGTCACGACCGATGAAGTAATGGTAGAAATTAACATCTAGGTAATAGATATTCTTTACATACCGTAAAGGCTCGAAGACATAGAGGTTGTCGACATAAAAGGTATGGTGAGGTAGCTCTAATTGGGCTTGCCCTACCACAACATCGCGCCGATAAATTACCGAGTGCATCAGCAAGTATTTACCCAACGGAAAATGAACTTCATCCCAAGAAAAGACCCGGTCGGTCGGTAAAAAGCTACTATATTCCATAGCCTTTTTATGCTTAACTCCTTGCTTATCGTAGATGAAATTGCTGATTAACATATCAACTGCATCTTTTTTAAGACTTTCCTTTTCTAAAAAGTCCAAAATTTCTCGCAAGGCATTTTCATCAACCCAGTCATCACTATCAACTACTTTCACAAAAAAACCAGTGGCAGCGTGTAACCCAGTCGTAACTGCTTTACCGTGGCCACCATTTTCTTGGTGTAGTGCCCGCACAATTTCTGGGTAACGTTGCTCATAATCGTCCGCAATCTGGGCGGTGTTATCCTTAGAACCATCATCCACCAACAATATTTCCAGCCGTTCGCCCCCAGTTAACAGGGTTTCAATGGCATGCTCCATGTAATCTTGAGCATTATAACAAGGAATGATGACACTTAATATTTTCATAAAAAACAATCCTAACTTTTACATAGTCCTTTTTATTTTAGCATTTTTTACCAAAACAATGAATGTTTATTCTGAAAATTCTTTTCGCAAGCATTGAACCGCCCTTTTAGCTACAACTGTGTTATACTTAGTTAATAAATGTTTAGGAAGGGACTTGATTAGATGAGCTTATATCAATTATACGCTGGCTGCTTTTTTTTCGTAGAAGAAGTTGATAAGACCTCTTTTCAATACCTACTCTACCTCCGCCTTCCTTATTATTTGGCTGACAGAGTCGGGTTGGACCCAGCAGATGAAAACCTGCTTCCCGCCCTTAACTACTCATTTGATTACCAGCTAAATTCAACGCACGACCGCTTCACCCAGCTACTAGCACATATCCACTTGAATCACCAAGATTTCACCTTGGACTTATTAAAAATGCCTGAACTGTGCTTCATTACCAAGCACCGCTGCAAGGAAGTTAAGGTGACAGACGAGAATAGTGAATATTTTGGCCAAGTGATGCAAGAAGCTTTACCTGACCCCGAAGCCGTCTACCTAGATCCAAATGAAATTGCCTATAAGCTGACCCCCGAGGATATGCCCTTAGTTGAGTGGACCCTCAATTTCGAGCCCCTCGACACCTATGAAGAATTGATTAATTACTATCACAACGATAACTAGCTTAAACTAAACCAGCCTATGATTGAAACGTGAGCATTCAATCATAGGCTGGTTATATTTATAGCAGTATTCTCAAGTAGAGGCACCTAATATCTTTACATTCCTCTTAAGTTAAATAGATTCCCCTAGTTGGGGTTACATCAAAGCTATCCTGGACGGCATTTACATTCCTCTTAAGTTAAATAGATCCCTAAACCCCGAGTAACGATTGCGAGCGTGAACGGCTTTACATTCCTCTTAAGTTAAATAGATCCTCTGTACTACCAACTAGTTTTCACATACATTCTGTCTATCACCAAATTCCATCCTCAACTATATATTACTTTTTTTCCTAAATCCTTTCAAGACCTATAATATCAACCTTTTTATAGTCTGTCGATACCAGTACTATTTCACCTTATCTTAGGTCGACAGATGCCAGCACTCTATAACAAAATGTAACTAGTAAAAAATGTACTTCACCACAACACTCCATATGCAAACAATTTTGCAGCTAAAATTTCTTACGAGAAAAAGTTCAGTAAACTAAGAAGCATGATGACGCTTATCCTAAAAGCATTAAGAATATCGATAATAATCACTTAATCCAAACCTTAAATACCCTACTTAATAACAGATAAAAATTTGGTCCACGTTTTGAATATAGCTAATCCTAAATTTGCTAAATACTCAAATAGCCCTATTGAAGGAATCAAACGTAAAATCAAGTTACTTAGACGCCTTAGTTTCGTCATGCCTAATTTCACCAACATGAAGAAAAACATTATTCTGTTGTTGAACTTCAAGCCAAAGAAAAAGAATCCTAAGAAAAACGCATTGATTTCTTAGAGTCCTTTAAAAATATTGCACCCAAGGTTTTGAATAGAGCCAAAATAAGCAGTTTTACGACATGTTCAGGTCGAAATATTATAATTTAGTCGCATTCACTTCACGCGCTAACTTCTTTACTAAATTCATGTTAGCAAACTCTGGCTTTATCAAAATATCTATATTGAGTGTTATGTGCATTTTAGAATCCTCGGCATTATCAGCGTATTCTACGTCTTTTATATACACTATAATCTTATCATCCATGCATCCTTATGCTCTATCCCAAATTGCTTCAAGCTCAATAGCCTCTAATGACGGATTTCCGTAGGGAGCGGTAGCACTACTCCCAATAGCCATTAAAATTTTGTTATCAATCATATCTGTTTGTGAATCCGTCACTGTTAATTCAATATCAGGTTCACGACTGGATACATATTGTTCACAGATAGCAAAAATATCAGGAAAATGTTGCCGTATAAAATCATAATCGACTTTACTAAAATATAGATAACCAACCTCTGGCATTTTTGTTCCCACCTTTTTTACTTCTAAGTCCAAGTACTTAAAAATAGTAATTACTTTGATTAAAGAACCTTTTGCTTTGCCTGCACCTGTTTTCCCAATCGCTAAACCTTCTACGATTCTCCAGCCAAGTCACTATTCCTTATGGCGTTAATATCATCCAATAGTATATTTATTGATTATTATCATCCCTGTTAAGTTAAATAGAATCACTACACTCTCCAAACCTTGTACTATCAACTAGCACATATATTTTGGCTATCATCTACATTCATTCTACGAAAAAATCTATTATTTCCACTTTTAAAATAAATATGATTGCCGATATACTTTTTATTGTGAATGCTTTACTTTAAATAATTCTCTCTCATATAATCATCAAATTCTTTTAAACTTTTACGCAATTCAGGGTCATTTTTCTCTCTCTCTGCAATTTTTCTTCTTAATTTCTTCTCCTCTTCAGGGGACAAGCAATCTGTATCATCAACATCCATCCATGTTGGTCTTTGATTATTTTCGCACATAGTTAAATACCTCCTCATCATAAAGTCTATCTGTTGCCTTTAGAACTGACTCTCACTTTTGTATAATCTACATTCGTTTGTCTTCTCCTTCAAAACAAGAAGCACCCATAATATTTGGAATGCTATATTAGTATATTGCATTTGTTACTAACGGTAATACTTCTTCTAAAGGCATATCATCTATTTTCATATCTAGAACTTCATTCATTGTCATAAATAACGGGACATCTGGTTTAAGACTACAAAAAATCATCCATTTATCTGACTTTGCGTCAGGCTCAATAAAGTAGTTTATTCCTTTGTAGTCAAATGAAACTTCCATAGCCATATCCATTGCTTCTCTTAAGTCGCTAATTGTCATATTCTTGCCACCTTTTCACAAGTTCCAATTCTTCATCAATTAACGGAATATTTGAATCTTTACTTCTTTTTTATATTCATACCATTTTTGCTTTTATATAGTTCGTTTATACTTATGGGAAACTACTTTATGATGTTTTTGATTACCATAATTGGTTAAATCGAAGTCAACAAGTACGTATCCTCCATTATTACATAAACGGTACTGTACTACTTTGCCTTCAACATATCTTGCCTGTACAGACTTAGAGCAGGTTTTTGTTTTTTCTGGAATTTTTTAGTTAGGCTGATACTTGACTAGTGTTGTATCTAGATACTTAACGATATAACTAACATCCACAATTAGGATGAACAGGAATTATAGGAAAATCTTTAACCTTATCCCCCCCTTACCCCAGCTATTGTCTTAATTACCTATTTAAGGCACAATCATGACAATTACTTAGTCCTTTATACTACTTGCAGAAATCATAGTCATTACGTTTCAAACTATGTCATTGTATTGTAATCTTAGTTTGAACTCATGCTACTTCTATTCTAGTAATTCGTTGAGTTGAATAAGTTACATACCTCTTAAGTTAAATAGATTCTTAAAAATCCCTTAAAAAGAACATAAGTTTATATAACTTTACATTCCTATTAAGTTAAATAGATTCTCTTACATCATATGCGTTCTTAATCGAGTATCTCCATTTACATTCCTATTAAATTAAGGGAACTATATACCAGTTTACACAAAGGCTAAACAATCGTTGACAGGACGGTTGTTTTCTTCTTTCAATATTTTAATTCTATTTTTACACTAAAATATAGATTTTAAACTAATTGAATTATAGTATGATTATCAAATACGAAAGGAGTTGTAGTCCATGTTAAAAGAATTTAAATCACTTTTTGATATTCAACAAGCATTTCCAGATGAACAGTCTTGCATTAATCATTTAGAAGAATTGCGTTGGGCAGGTTTAGTTACTAGCCCTTTTGACCCTACTTCTAAAGTATATAAGTGTACTAAAAATCGTTACCGTTGTAAGAACACAGGTAAGTATTTTAATGTTAAAACAGGAACTTTATTTGACAATACCAAGGTTAAATTGCAAAAATGGTTTATTGCAATTTGGCTTGTTACCGGTCATAAAAAAGGCATTTCATCCGCTCAATTAGGACGTGATATTGGTGTAACACAAAAGACAGCTTGGTTCATGCTACAACGTATCCGTAAATGCTTTAACATTGAAAATGATAATCATTTAAACGGAGATGTTGAAGTTGATGAAGCATACATTGGTGGTAAAAACAGTAATCGTCATGCTGATAAGAAAGTAAAAAACAGCCAAGGTAGGTCTGTTAAGGATAAGACTGCTGTTGTTGGTATGGTAGAACGTGATGGTAAAGCTAACATTATTCAAGTAGAAGATATTAAAACTAAGACTTTAACCGATTTAGTAACAACATACATTACTCAACAAGCCAATGTTCACACCGATGAATATATCGGTTATAATCATATTGGTACTATGTACAACCACCAAATCGTACATCATGCTTTAGGCGAGTTTGCTAATGATGATGTAACTACTAATCGTGTTGAAAGTCTATGGGCAATTATTAAGCGTGGTGTCATGGGTATTTATCATTTTTGGTCTAAGAAACACTTACCATTTTACTTAGATGAATTTGTATTCAGATTTAATACTCGTAATGTATCAGAAAGTTATCGTTTTAATTACCTATTAGCAAATATGACAGTTAGGACTACATACAAGGAGTTAGTTTATGGATAAGCAACTATATATTAACGAATTAAAGCGTGTTTTCCTGACTGATGATAACTTAAAATCTACTATTACTCCTAATAATCAAGATATGTATTTTACATTTCAGCAACGTACATTTGAATTATGGGGACTAAATGCTAATGACTTGAGCGAGATTAGACGGAAGTATGACTTTGTTATAAAATCTGTACAAGCATACTTAACTGGTGATGATAAACAACTATTAGAAGTCAATACCCTATTAGAAGTATCTAGTACCAAGAAACAATTTAATGAGTTATACACAAAAAAATACGGTGTAGTCATTGAAAAAATAGACAGCTATGCTAAAAAATCAAAAGAACTATCGTCATTTGATAATAAGTTAGTAACTGCCTTAAATTACAACTGGAAGGAAGATGAATAGTATGAGAATAGTCAAGTCAAGTCAAGTCAAGTCAAGTCAAGTCAAGTCAAGTCAAGTCAAGTCAAGTCAAGTCAAGTCAAGTTGATTATGTAAATAGTCAATGTTTCTTTGTCAAGGCTTTTTTTAATAGTTCGCTATCTTTTTTTGATGGTGAGCTATTTTTAGTGCCATCACGAAAGGTGGTGGCATAATGCAACGTGTTAACATGATTAATACTGTCGGTAGAACATACTTACGCTCTAACCTAGAATCCGCCGATGAGTGGAGTTATGCTAGATACGTGGGAGGACAAAATAAATTACTAAAATTATTAGGTAAAGAAAAGAAGCCTGAACCCTTTAACTTTAAATTGGACATAAGATTTACTGATAATGACGACCCAAACAAAAGTAACTACTCTATTTTAATAGAGACAAAACATATAGCAACAGAAAAAGATGTGGAACAGCTCAAAGCGTATGTAGATGAGGAACATGCTATATTTCCAAGGCATAGAGTAATTGCAATATTAGCTAACATTGATAATGATGAAATACGTGTTTGGAAAGACACGGTAGATGATATAGGTCTTCTCAAGGATGAAAAAACACTTGAAAATTTTGAATATTATAAAAATCTATTCTCATTAAAAAAACAAAATGACAGGGAAACTGTTATGAAAAACACCTATGCTCTTAATGAAACATTGTTAAAGCTTGGTATAGAAGAAAAAAATAGGAGTCAGTTTGTAGGGACATGCTTGCTCTTTATAAAAGATAAAATTTCTGATTTTTCTAATGATAATTATATAAATCAAGATGTTGTTAATGAATTTAAAAAATATATTGAAAAACTAAAACCGATAGAAATTCGTGCTGGTATCGAAGGTACTTTGGATGGGTTACTCAATAATTCGAAGAATAAAGAAAAGAAAATTGAGTTACTGAAAAAGAAAGTGCTTGAGGAACAACATATAAAGGAATTAACATCAACTCAATGGAGTAATATTTTAGGTACTATTTCTGGAGACATATATCGTTATATTGATATAAATTCGTCAGAAGGTCAAGATATTCTTAATTTGTTCTTTATTACTTTCAATAAATATGCTGGTAAGAGTGATAAAAATCAAGCCTTCACTCCAGACCATATAACTGATTTCATGGTAAAATTAACAGAGGTTAATAAAGATTCAGTAGTATTAGATGCAACTTGTGGCTCGGGTTCTTTCTTAGTACAAGCCATGGTTAAAGAATTTACGGATGCCAAAAGAGTAAATTCTAGTGAAGAGATTAGAAAGAGTATCAAAGAAATTAAAAATAATCATATATATGGAATTGAAAAGGAAGAAATTGCATATGGACTTGCAACGACCAATATGTTGATTCATGGAGATGGTAATTCTAACATTGAATTAGGTAATTGCTTTGATGAAAGTATGCAACAATTTATCAAAAATGCTAAGCCATCTGTGGTATTAATGAATCCGCCATATAATGCTATACCTAATACAATTCCTGACATATATAAAAATAGGTGGAGTGACACAGCAAAAAAAGGAAAAACAGACCCTACAAAAGGTTTAGTATTTGTGAAATATATTTCAGATATTGCCAAAAGTGAAAAGTGGACTAATACTAAATTGGCTGTACTCCTTCCTCTCCAAACTGCAATAGGAACTAAAAATTCACCAATTCCTACTCTAAAGAACGAAATTCTTAAAGATTCCACTTTAGAAGCTGTATTCACTTTGCCTAAAGATACGTTTTACCCTGGAGCAAATGTTCAACCTTGTTGCATGGTTTTTACATTAAATAAGCCTCATCTCATTAATGGAAAACCTAGAAAAAAAACATTTTTTGGATATTGTAGAGAAGACGGATTTAAGAAAAAAAGAAACGCTGGACGAATAGAACAATTTAAAAATGGCACAAGTTTGTGGAAAGAATATGAGCAAGAATGGCTCAGACTTTATAATAATAAAGAAACTGTAACAGGAAAATCTATTCTAGAGTATGTAGATGGCGATAAAGAATGGTTAGCTGAAGCATATATGGATACGAGCTATGCAGATTTAAAACAATCTTCTTTTGAAAAAAATATAAAAGAACTTTTGTCTTTCAACGTTAAGTATAGTACTTTTGATTTTTCAAAAAAAAATCAAAATTTAAAAATTCCTGTTTTAAAGTCTAAAACTTGGAAAAAATTTAAAATATGTAATCTCTTTAATCTTGAATCGGCAAACGGCACCACAACTGATTCTCTTGTAGAGGGAGGGGATACAGTGTATATAGCTGCAAAAAAGGAAAATAATGGTGTTAAAATGCTTGTAGAGAGAGATGAAGACTTTATTACAAAAGGAAATTGTATTGTATTCATTACTTTGGGCGAAGGCAGTGCAGGGTTTTCTTTATACCAGCCTATTGATTTTATAGGAATGAGCGGTAAAATCTTGGTAGGACGTCTGAAAAACTTTAATCTGAATAAGTATATCGGAATATTTCTTGTTACGATTCTTGACAAGGAACGTTTTAGATACGCATTCGGTAGAAGTTGGGCGGGCGACAGACTTAAGAATACCGAAATTATGCTTCCTGTTTTAACTGATAGGGACGGAAAACCTATTACGGATTCATTGAACGGTGACCCTGATAATGGGTTCGTTCCAGACTGGCAGTTTATGGAAAATTATATTAAATCATTACCTAATGGCGACTTGATATAAAAAATACCGAGAACTTAGAATTTTTGTTCTCGGTATTTTTTGTATGTTCTTTGTGTAAACTGGTATATAGTTCCCTAAATTAAATAGATTCACAGTATCGTTATTGGACTCAATGAAATAGAGGTCTATTTACATTCCTCTTAAGTTAAATAAATTCGTGTCCCTAAAATGTTAGTAACTAACCCCTGGTTGATTTTAGTTTACATTCCTCTTAAGTTAAATAAATTCTTTTATTACTTCGTTGGTGAGGTGCAGAACGGTCCCGAGTTTACATTCCTCTTAAGTTAAATAAATTCCTACATCAGATTGCACTGACCCGAACGGATAAAGCACTGGTTTACATTCCTCTTAAGTTAAATAAATTCCCCCTTGAATCCAATCAGCGAACCAGGGCAATTTAGTTTACATTCCTCTTAAGTTAAATAAATTCCAAGCTAGATAGTAAGTCGGTAAGGATTAAAGGTAGTTTACATTCCTCTTAAGTTAAATAAATTCATTGAACGTCCTTTCGTTGTCAGAAAAGACCGTGCGGTTTACATTCCTCTTAAGTTAAATAAATTCTTAATGATATAATAGGTTTAACAAGTTATAAAAAAGGGTTTACATTCCTCTTAAGTTAAATAAATTCACTTATATGACGGCTGTCCTCTTAATTCAAAATTTGGTTTACATTCCTCTTAAGTTAAATAAATTCGAAATTCAATCTGCTGCAATCAAAGCTGCTAAGAAAGGTTTACATTCCTCTTAAGTTAAATAAATTCCAAAGACTGCTTAATAGCATTATCTAAGTTATAGCTGTTTACATTCCTCTTAAGTTAAATAAATTCACTGCACTCCCAAACCCCCGTACTACCAACTAGTTTTCACATACATTCTGTCTATCACTAAATTTCACTCTCAATTACATATTACTTTTTTCCATAAATTCTTTCAAGTCCCTTAATATCAACCTTTTTGTTATCTGTCGATACTAGTACTGTTTCACCTTATCTTAGGTCGACAGATACTAGCGCTCTATAACAAAATATCACTAGTAAAAATGCACTTCACCACAACAATTTTGCAGCTAAATTTTCTTATGGGAAAAAGTCCAGTGAACCAAGAAACGTGATGAGGCTTACCCTAAAAACGTTAAAAACATCGATAATAATCACTTAATTCAAACCTTAAATACCCTACTTAACAACGGATAAAAAACTAGCCTATGTTTTGAATGCCGCTAATCCTAAATTTGCTAAATACTCAAATGGCCCTATTGAAGGAATCGACCGTAAAATCAAGCTACTCAGACGCCTTAGTTTCAGCATGTCTAATTTCACCAATATGAAGAAACGCATCATTCTTTGGTTGAATTTCAAGCCAAAGAAAAAGAATTATAAGAAAATTGCACTGATTTCTTATAATTCTTTGAAAATGATGCACACAAAGTTTTGGGTAGAGCCATTTCTACAATCTAAATATCCATTTAAATATACCACCAACAAAAGTAAAAAAACCAATGATAAAGAAAGCATAAACAAGTATCTCGTCAATGGATGGCCAGCCTAGCGCTCCCCAAATCATTCCTAAAATTAAACCAACCAAAGCACCAACTGCCATCCATAACAAAGTTATGCCGTCGCCTTTTTTCCATTTATACAGTTTCATCCACTTCACCTCCATTGATGTTATTGTTTTATCACCTAAAGAACTTTCCTATAATTATGAAGGGAAGAACAAGAAGTATGATGCCTCCAAATAAAAACATATATACAAGGTTTTTGAAAGCATGAAATAACTTAATAAATAGTTCGACTACTGTAATATCATATATACCACAAATCAAAGCGATAATAACACCAATCGCAACTGTAATTCCACAAATAACTGCATAAAAAATATGTTTTCCATTTATATAGTTTAACTCCACACTCTCGCCAACGCTAATTTTATCTACTTTTTTCCTTCGCAATTTAAATATTCGATTAACTACCACACCAATAAAGTAAGAAAAACAATAAATAATCAAAAAAGATGACCATACTCGTTTTATTAAATCCAAACCAAAAACTGAGGAAAACCAAATTAGTATAGCACCAAGTAAAATACCAACTAAAACAACTAACCAGTCATCTTTTGTTACTTTGTGTCTCTTAAATTTCATTTTCCCCACCTCCATCGGCGCTATGCGTTTATTTTCACTATCTATAGTTTGAAGATTCCAGCAATAAGTGAAATAAGACCACAGATAAATAGAAATACAAAAAAATAGACAACGGCATCATTATATGCATTATATATAGCATCCCCAACGTTAGGGAAAAACAAATATAATACAATAACAATAATCACCGGGGTTGCCATTTTTATACCATCGCCCTTTTTAGGCTTATACAATTTCATCTTTCCCACCTCCATTGGTGTGATCAGTTTTTTTCTGTATTTATTATACCACCTTCAAGGAATTTTCCCTTCGCGGAAATTTCGTCATAAACGATGATTTTATACTACCCTTCCTAGTAGTTATGCCTCCCGAACTTTTCCTAAAGCCTACTTGGAATTTACTAGTTTTCATACCCTTTTCTATATCTACTTTAAAGAGAACGTATCAGTGCTTACCATCATCCATGCTTTTCCCTCCAAAATATAAAAGTACTCACCTTATTTTTTGAATACTTGAGCTTTATAAAACTTAACAATTTGGCCTACACTGATTTTATCAGTTTTGTCTACTACAAACGTATTTCTATCTGAAATAGGAACTCCAATAATAGTACACGTTATATCATTGATTTTAGCTTGATCACCAATCCATATTTCTTCTGGTAATTCTTTGTTAGTAATTAAAACAGTTCTTTTAGGAGCTGAAAATTTATTAATAATTTTTATCTCATCCATTTTTCACTTTCTCCTTCCAAGATTGTAAGTTAGCTTCAATTTCTAGAATTTCTTCTTCATTTATATTTCTCCTAAGTTAAATAGAATCTACCTTAAATACGTTTTCGATACACCCATAATCTCTGTCAGAAATCGTGAATGCTCGTCAACATTCACAATCTAATCTTTCTTAATTTTCTTCTAACTTATTAGATACCGTTTTTTTACTGAAGATACTAAAGACTAATAACTTTTCACAGACCTGCATCCAATACGTTACCATATGGACTCTTTATCCCATACTTCACTGTGATGTCCATCTTTTCATCCTTAACAGTAGATATCAAAAAAGAGCCTTTGCAGACTCACTCTCGTTCTTACAATCTAAATATCCATTTAAAGATACCGCCAATAAAGGTAATAAAGCCAACAATAAAGAAAACCGGAATGATTATATCATCAATTGAAGTAACACCTAAAATCGAGAGTGGCAATGCAATAACGCCACCAATTAAAATAGCTACTAAACACCCTAATAGCTGTTTTCCATCGCCTTTTTTCCATTTATACAATTTCATCTTTCCCACTTCCATTGGCGCTATACGTCTATATCTACGCTAATTATACCACCTTCAAGGAGTTTTCCCTTCGCGGAAATTTCGTCACAAACAATGTTTTTATACTACTCTTCCTAGTAGTTACGCCTTCCGAACTTTCCCTAAAGCTTACTTGGAATTAACTAGTTTTCACACCCGTTCTGCCTAGCAACCGTTTTCACTCTCAACTATATATGCTTTTTTCCGTCAATTCTTTCCAAAACAGTAGTTTCAACCTTTTGTTTCCTATCGAAATTAGCACTATTTTACCTTCAACCAACAGACATAATTACATCACCAGTAAAAAATTTAGAATGAAAAGGGACAACTATCTCTAGCTGCCCCTTCTTTCAATAACCTATGTTGTAACTATCATTATTTTCCTAGCCTAAAGCTACTACCATCCATTCAAGTAATCAATCAATTTTTGAAGATATGGATAAGTTTTTTATCTCTCTATACTCAATTGCGAAAAGCTGCCATATCTATGACTTTAGCATTACTATAATAATCTTTCTTCACTTCTAAATATTGATCAAAAAAATCATTGTCTAAGCTAAATAATTTAATAAGAAATTTAGGTAGTAGATTAGATTGACTCAACATTTCATCTAAGTTTACTACTTTCTTATCAAGCACAAATTTTAGAAGCGAACGAACCTTTCCCGGCCTTATCGGTGGAAGTTCATTATCTAATGGCTCAATTTGCCTATAACCTTTTTTGGTTAATTGTCCCCAAAAATATCGATTCTCCTGATAAGTTATCAGTTTCAATCCATAAGCCCTCATCTCCAAAGCAGCAATTGAAACCAAGTACTTTCTTTTTAACTCAATATAGTAATCCGGATTAGATTTCCTTTTTAAGGCTAAAAAATCATTAGTAAACTCTGTTTCTGGTAAAAGAAAGATAGACGCAAATAAATCTGCTTCCTTTTCAATAACTTTTAATTCAGTAGCTACTAAAATATCCATGTCTATATTAGCATGTAATAGTAAGTGTCCTAATTCATGAGCTAAATCAAAATTTCTTCTAACAGCAGACTTTTTGAACGTCCCCAAAATTATATACAAGCGACCATCATTTGTAACTGTACTATAGGCATCAATCTGTGCGCCTAAATTCTTTTCAAGAATATAAATCCCACTACGCTCGAGGATATACATCAAATTTTTATTATCATTTAGAGCTAATTTTCTTCTCGCAAATGTAGCAATTACTTTAATTAACTCATTTCTTTCCAAGTTACTTTCTTTAAGCATTCGCAGGCATTCTTTTCTGATAGCTATTATAGATTCTTGAGGCAACAACAGATTTTGTTCAAAGTAGTTGATATAATAGTCAACGTAGTTCAAAAAAGTTAGTTCCAGCTTGGTCTTTTTTCTTGACTCCCTATCCTTCGTCCTATATGCAATCCTTTCCTCACTAACCTTATCAATAAGATTGCTGGGTGAAAAAAAGTACTTTGTTTCTACATTAAATAAACCACGCAATTGATTCAATATTTCAATTCGAGGTAACATAAGCCCATTTTCATATTGCCATACTGCTTGTTCAGTTATATTCAATTTGTCTGCTAGTTCTTTGCGAGAGAGACCGTTCAATTTCCTAAGGCTACTTAGTTCCTCCCCATAAAACATGAAAATCATCCTAACTTTTTACTTAATTTGCTTCTTTTGTATCAGTTTGTTTCTCGCTAGCAACCTCATATCCAAATGTTTGATTTTCATCGTAAATACCATCCGGAAGTTTATCAGTCTTAGCAACTTCAAGTTCTTCATCACTAATTGAATAGGTGCTATTCTCTATTAAAGGTGTTAAATCCGCAACTTCAATTAAAGTCATTTCCGCTTGATTTGGTATTGTCAAAGCGATTTTACTAATCATTTTAGATTGAGAATCAAATTCATATGTCACAATATAAAACCGATCGTAACTTACAGCATTTTCAATGCGTTATCTCTTTATTCTCTCTTCCGAATCCTGGAAGTTCTAGTTGAACAACTTTTTCAGATGGGACTGTTTTCAAAACAGTCCTGTCAATAAACGAATTATTTATACCAGCATATTCACGTAAATAGCTATTCGTTTTAGCGCCATCCGTTTGCCCATTGAAAGCCTTCTTAATTCCCCGACTATTTTTCACGATTATCAAGTACTTCTCACCACTAGTATCTTCCAAAATAAATTGAAGATATTCCCAAGCATATCCAGCTTTCTCCACCGAGCTTTTAACTTGCCTATATTTTTCAAATTCTTTGTATACACTAGAATCAATATGATTACCTTTTGTCCAGGCATACGCTGCGCTAACCCTTAAAGCATTATAAGCTTGTCTTCTTGCCTCAAGATAATCTTTATACCCATTCAAAATACCATCTACAATTGCTTGACATAATTCGCTTGGTAAGGAAATATTGCTATCCATCCGCTCCACCTCATATTTTCTTTATGTAATTAATTATACTTCTTTCTTTAAAAAAAGAAAGTATTTTACTCTGTTTTTTTAAAGTAAATTATTAACCGAAAGTATAAAAGTATTCCATAACAAAATAGCAGTAACAGTCAATTAATAAAAAGATTCTCAAACTCACAATCAGAATGTGAATTTACATTCATACAAATTTTTGTCCATCAAAACTCTGTATGTATCGCTTTTTTTTAATTTTACGAAACTAGCGCTTTTCCTCTTAGAATTCCTTTTTGTTAACTTTGGATTCAAAGAACTTGGTCCACAACTTATTTTTTAATTCTGATAAAAAATGGAAAAACTCCAGATGCCAAAACCGTTTACACCTGGAGTTGTGTGGAGATTCAGAAGTTCTTTAACCTTAAATTAAAACTATTCCTCTTTCGAGCTAATTTAATTAGTTATTTCCTCAATTTCTCCAAATATATGCTCTATCGTATTCTTTATATCACCATCTATACCATTAGTAATATAGATTACATGAAGGTTTGTAATAGCTCTAGAACAAGCTACGTACAGCAAATTTCTTGCTTCTTTATAATACTTTGCGTCATTCTCATCCATATTATTAATATTTTTCCAATAGTATTTAAAATAATGGCTAAAATAGTTTTTTCGTTTAGCAAATTTATCACTAATAATTACAACCACATTCTTAAATTGTAGTCCCTTAGCTCCATGTAAAGTATAGTATGCCATCTCATCATTATTATCTTCTCTATATACATAATCATACCAGTTTTCAAATTGCTTAAACGAGAGTTCAAAAAATTCTTCAACACTTATATTCTGCGTGCTTTCTTCAGTATCATTTAAATTTAAATATCTATACGCTGAATTAATTATGTAATTCATTGTGTTGCCATCAGTAGAAAAGATAGCCTTTATAAATTCCTCCCCGCTAAGAATTCCTTTTATGGATTGTACACTCATTATCAACTCTTTTAACGTACATTCACGATTTATTTTGGCAATCTGATTCAAAAATATTTTTACATCTTTATATGTTACCCTTGGCTTTTTATCTAGGAAAGATAACAAATCTCCAACGACTGTATCGGAATTGTTAGCTTTTTTTATAAAATCTACCAATGCTAAAAGTTCCCGTAGAAACCATCCCATCTTTTTTAGATTATTAATATTCCCTAAAAATTCTGTATTTAAATCTTGAAAACGTTGTCCTTGAAATCTTTTATATTTTCTTAAACTACTGTATAATTTTTCAAACTCTCTATACTCAGCAATTTCCTCATTTTTCATAGTTAAGCAAGCACTATCACCTTCAACTTCTAAATTCTGTATAAAAGATTTAAAATTAAAACCGGATTGAACATAATAAAACTTACAACTACCACCAGAAAAATTGTCATAGATACTTTTTTGTTTAAGATTATCATTACGTATCTTATTAACTACATCAATAATCTCCTCAGTAGAACGTCGATTGTATTCTTTCTGTATATTAACTAATGATTTATCAGAAATTTCTCCTACCCCTTGGTCATATATTTTTTGCGCTTTATCGCCAAAAAAGCCTATCAAAAAATCATTCTCATTTCTGCACTTCTTATATTCCAACACCGACATAAGAGTAGCTACTACCTTAGGACTAGTATCTTGATATTCATCAATCAATATGTATGGATATGTATCACTTAGCAATTTCTTGAGTAAGTTACTCTTAATAATAATTTCCTCAGCATATTCCAATAACGTATCATGACTGATTTTGAAATCTTCTAACCTATCCCTATTTCTATTTTGTAAGTAGCTAATCTTAATTGCATTCTTGTGATTTTCAATTTTATTTAAGGCTTCGTTATACTTTGTTAGTTTAATGGTACTATTCACGTATTTTTTGAAATTACCAACATTCGACAATAAAGTTTCATCGTCGCCAACAAATGGCTTAAGTCTTTTTCTAAAGTCACTTGCTTTTAAAGTATAATATTCATAAAAGGCTTTTAAAAAGGGTTCTTCTTTAATTTTTGAATCAAACTCTTCTTTTTTATTGCTTATTTCGAACTTTTTAGTCAGTTCACTTATTTCATTATTTAACGATATTACTTCTTTTTCTAATTTTTCTTTATGAACAAGATTTAAAAGTAATTGTTGATTGGCAATAAAATCCCACAAAAAATCATGAATAGTAGTCACTATAACCTCAGAATTTCTCCCAATTCGGTTAATTATTTCATTCTTAGCTTCATTTGTGTACGTAATACATAGAATTTTTTGTGTCTTCCTTTTTATTTTTCCAAAATAATTTTCTAAAATATACGTTATTGTTTCTTGAAGTGCATAGGTCTTTCCAGCACCTGCTCCAGCATCAAAACAAAAACTTTTATAATTATCGATGCAATTATAAATTTCTTGCTGTACTTCTTGTTCCTGGTTGAACTTCTCACTATTACCTACCATGCTCAACTTTTTCATCTCCAAAGTATTCTTCTATTTCTTTTAACCCTTCCTCTATATATCTAGGTATCAACAGGCTATCCTTGCCGCTACTCATTAACATTTTTATTAAGTTTGTAGCAAATATGCGCTTTTTATCTGATAATTTTACTTGATAGTAATACGAATAATCTGCCCTTTTATCTTCAATATTATTGAGTTTAATGCAATCTGTTCTGGGAAGCGTTTGTTCTAATAAACATTCTAATTTACTTTCATATTTTTCAACACAATTAGTTAAAATTAAGGCTTCTTCAAAACTTGTGGCGTAAGAGCCTAATATTTTTCCTTGCGAATAGACAGATATTTCTCTCATTGTTACTTTTAAAAATTCAGAATTATTTTTTAATAATTCAAAAATTTTACTATTAATATCTTCAATATCTTCTTTTTTAAATTCAGCAACAAACTCTTTTAGTGTCTGATTAGTTGTCAAACAACAGTCTTTGCCAGAATACTTTTCTGTTACATTTTTTATATTCATAGAATTTGGATCATTTTTTTTTACATCTTTTTCACTTTTATTTCTTTTTAAATCTAAATCGGTGTAGATAATTGTTTTTACACCTAATGTTTCTAATAAATTAGATAATTTATGTGCGTATGCTCCATCAATAGAGAAAACCTTGATATGATGTGTCTGTAGTAATTCTCGCTCACTTATTAAATATTTGATATACATTTCCTCTGTTGGACCTTCAACAAAAATGACAGCATCTGCAAAGAATATATCCGTTAACTCTAAACTTATATATTTCTTTATATAATTCATCTCATTTGTGTCCTCTTCTAACAAAGAATCCAACAAATTCGTAATATTTCTATCATTATTAATATACTTACTATTCATATAAACAATATTATCAAGTGTATTACCTGAGTGAATTTTACCATTTAAAATATGCGTAGAGTGTGTAGAGATAACCATTTGGAAAGTTTTCTTGTCAACTTTTCCGAGTAATTTAGTAATAGCTTTAGATATATTTTTTATAAATAGTTCTTGCATTTGTGGATGCATAAAGGTTTCAGGTTCTTCGATACACAAAATATTTATCGCCCCATGAATATCCTCACCATCATACAAATTTATATAATCAACGATGTTAGCAATAATCACCATTAAATTCGTATAACCCATCCCAAACTGATCTTCAGGTATATAATTTCCATCTTCAATGTACTCATAAACAATGTTATCTTCAAATATTTTTTCAAACGTAATGTTAGGATGTAAATTCATTTCTAAATTCTTGGTCGATTCGACTGTTTTTATAGAATTTTGTAAAATACTTTTTATATTATTATCTGTTGCTTCCAATAACTTATAATTAGTTTCAATTATGAATTTCTTAAAATCTTCAATCCCATTATTCTTAATGTAGGTATTGACAATTTTATTATATGCCCTTGATAAGGTATCTTTATTTTTTACTGAATTTGCTTCAATCGTTTTAACTTTTATTAAAGGAGCAAGTGTAAAATCTTGTACGGGAGCATCTGAATTTAAAGAATAGAAGTTTAAGACAAAATAATCTTTAGAAATAATTTCTAAAAATTTCCTATATAAGTACTGATAACGATATCTTATTTTTAGATTATCATCTTTTGATATTTGACTATCTTCCTTATCCTCTATTTCTTTCCTAGTGCTTACTTCTCCATTCATAGAAATATCGTCTCTTATCCCAGTATTCATTAATTTAGAAATATCTGCTTTATCATCTTCCAAATCTTTTAATGCTTTTTTAAATTTTTCAGTATCAGCTAGTTCATACCTCATCTTAATAGTAACAACCGTTTGCTTATTATTACTGTTCGTTTCATTAATGTCACCAACAACTAAAATTTTTTCTAAATTAGAAATTATATCTTCATTTTCGTCTACACCAATTTCTAAGATAAATTCTAAGTATGGATATTTCTCTACGTTATCTGTATTACTTTCATTTTGGGACTTAAAAACATTGTCATCATACCAACGTTTTAAGTACTTTAAATTAAAATCATTATAACTAAAGATGTTTCTACTACCACTTTTACACTTTTGAATAGTTGCTAATAAATTAATAATGGTACTCTTTCCAGAATTATTTCCCCCAATTATTAGCGTGGAACTCTTAGAAATATACTCCGCAACTTCCTTAGAATTATCAGTATTATCCGAATTCCAACTATCGTGTGCAAATTCTATCTTCTCTTTTTTTTCAAATTTTCTATAATGTTCTAACTGAATGCTTTTTAAAAACATACGTCACCATCTCCATTTATATAAATATGACTCTACATATAACTAATCGGCTATTTATATATTAAAATAAAGACGGATATAAATACTTATTTAAGTGCAATGGACCATGCTTCCACTTATATCTGCAACTTGAAAGAAAAGAACCTAAAAAGTTACTTTTTTCTTAATATAATCAGGATATCACTATACTAGATTAATTTTTTCACTCATTTTGAAAATGAAAAATGATAGTTTGTTGTAGATTACTGTTAAATTTCTCAACAAGTTGTTTTATTAGGATTGTCGCTTCACTTTCTGTAAGCTGATTTAGCAGTTTTCTTACCAAGCTAACAGATTATAAGTCATCATCACAATAACTAAATAACCACAAAAACTATCATAATTTTAAACTTTAGTCTATATTAAAAAGTAAATGTGTAGAAACTTGTACTTATCATAGTCGTAAACGCGAGCTAGTAACACACTTTTTTGAATAAGAACGGGCCAAAATGGCAGACAAACTTTTGCCAATTAATGCAACTGTTATTCAAAAAATTCTACCTGGCGAATGATTTTTTCTTTACCCATTTGCTTGAGAAATATTACTCGTTATTTTCTTGAGAATAATTTATACTGAACATAGTGTACAGACTCCTTTATTTCTGCACTTAAATTATAATGCGAGTATCCTTGTATTTTTCTAGTTTTAGTAAAAAAGCACAAGTTTCAGTTACTATACTAAAATATAAATTTTCAAATGATTAAATGATATACTATAGTATATTGAATACGATGAATTAGCTTATGGATAAACAACTAATTATATATTCATGAATTAAATCAGTATAATCATATCTAATGGTGATAGTAAACAATTATTAGCAGTAACTATCCTATTCAATGCAATGAACTATGCACTCAAAAGTATGGTATAGTTATTGAAAGAATAGATAATTATGCTAAGAATTAGTAGACATTTTTAATTATAATTGGAAGGAAGATTGCTATGTTAGCACAACGCACAACGCACAACGCACAACGCACAACGCACAACGCACAACGCACAACGCACAACGCACAACGCACAACGCACAACGCACAACGCACAACGCACAACGCACAACGCACGTTGATTATGTAAATAGCCAACGCTTATTTGTCAAGGTTTTTTTGCATAGTTCACCATCTTTTTTAGATAGTGGACTATTTTTTGTGTCAACACGAAAGGTGGTGGCATAAATGGATATTTATACCGATTATGAAGTTTCAGAAACAAATACTGAAAATCTTTTTAGAGAGTTTTATGGTCCTACAACTTTCATAGAAAAATCTGCCATCCCCGATAAGTATAAATTCAAATCTAAAAAAGGTACACAAAACAAAGGCTATCCTGACTTTTTTTGGGACAGTCCTGATTTTTCTATTATCGTCGAAGCTAAAGCATTAAAACACTCTCTCGCAGAAAAACAAGTAAAATCATATATGTTAAATAATTCTATTAACAAAAACATAATAGGAATTGCAATATCAGGACAAGAATTAAGTCAAGTAAAATTAACATATTTTTATACTACTCCAGACAAAAAAGAAATACAAAAGTTTCACGTAACAGATAAATTTGTTTCAATAGAAAATCTAAAAAAAATACTAAATAAGCATCTACAAGGAGAAAATATTTCAGATGATAAATTATTAAAAATTTTAAAAAATATAAACGAACACTTTAATCAGAGTAATGTTAAAGACACCCAAAGGAGCTTACTTTTTTCAGGTATGTTAATAGCATTAACTAATGCTAATTTTCGTTCAATTTATAAGTCCATTGATAAGCCTAGTGAAGAGGAGATTGCAAAAACAGAGCAAGCAATTCCAGAATCAATATGTATGAGTGAAGCTCTTTTAAATGCAATCAACATCCAATTAAAGAATAGAGTTAATAATTTATCAAAAAAATACAGTTGGATAGACCAATTTTCTTTTATTAGAAACGTTGAATTTAATTTGGATGAATACAAGAATCTTTTAGATGATATATACAAAAATATTTACCTTCCATTCCAAAATGAAGAAAAGCAAGATCTTTTAGGAAGAGCATACAAAGTATTTCTGTCTAGATCAGGAAAAATTGAAAATAAAAATATAATTTTGACGCCCGACCACATCAAAAGTTTAATGGTAAAATTGGCTAGATTAACTTTGGATGACGTGGTTTTAGATACTTGTACTGGAACTGGTGGTTTCCTCATGGAAGCCATGGAAAAACTAAATAATTTAGCGAAAGATGATGAACTTAAATTAGAAGAAATTAGAAACCATAGATTAATTGGCTTTGAAATCGACCCAACTCTCTTTGCATTATCATGTTCAAATATGTTTTTACACGGTGATGGGCGCTCTAATGTATTATATCGCGATAGTCTTTTAGAAAAAAATACTAAACAAAAATTTGTTAATCAAAAAGATGAAGTTTTATATAAATATATTAAGAAACAAAAACCAACAAAATGTATAATTAATCCGCCTTATGAAAATAATAATTCTATTAAATTTGCTCAACAGGCCATAGATTACTTAGAAACCAATGGAAAATTGATTATTATTATGCCTAGTCCAACTTTAACTAAAAATCAAGAAACTGGCTTAACAGAAAAATTATTAAAAAATGCGCGATTGGATTATGTTATTAAAATGCCACTTCAGCTCTTCTCTGAACAAGGTAGGACTGTTAATACATCTATTTTTGGATTTACAAAAACACCTCACGAGGAAGATGATGAAGTATTATTTTATAATCTCAAGGAAGATGGATTAGTATCAATACAGCACAAGGGTCGCATTGACAAGTATAATAAATGGAATGATTATGAAAATAATGTTCTTTCGGCAATAAAAAACTCTAAAGAAATACAAGGTGTAAGCAAGAAAAAGTTAATCTTTAAGAATGGAAAATTAAATTGTGCCGGCTTTGATAAAAGTGAGAATGGACACAACATGTTAAAGATTAAAGAACTCTTCAACCTAACTAAAGGAACTCTTGCTTCTAGTAAAGCTAATCCAGACGGAAAGTACAATTTTATAACAGCCGCAAGTGAATGGAAAAAAAGTGATTATTATGATCAAAAGGGTCCAGCACTGGTTTATGCTACTAGTGCAAGTGGTTCGTTAGGAAAGAGTCAATATGTAGATGGAAAATTTGTAGCAAGTAATTTATGTTACGTAATGAAGCCTAACGAAGATTATAAAATTAATTTGAAATTCTACAATTGGTATTTTTCTGCAATAAGAGAGCAAATTGTTTCTGATTTAGCTGATGGGACTTCGAAACTGACTATCTCTGAAAAATCATTAAGTGAATATTATATAGAATACTTTGATATTGAAGTTCAGAATAATTTTGTAAATGAATATGTTTCAAAATATGATAAATTAAAAAATGACTTGTTAGAAGCAGAAGAAGCTGTGTCTTCTAAAATTAATGAAATGATATAAAAAATACCTAAAACTGAAAAAATTCGAATTTTATACTTGTACTATAGTAATGATATGTTGTAAGCACACTCCATAATGAGATGTATGTAAATACTCCTCTAAGATCCTCCTAGAGGCTGGGGAAAAACTAACGATTTCTAGCTTCAAAATAATCCGACTCCAAATTTTGAGATTATCCAAAATTTGGAGTCGGATTTTTCTAATTGTTAAGACCTAATTTGATCACCATTTTGCCCAATTTTTCTAAACTCATGGTTATTAAGAGTAAACCAATATCATTTTCGACGGACTTTTATCCTCTAAGATGCATTCGGCGCACACCAAAATCCCTCTTCATGTGATCGAAAACAGGTTCTACGTCGTACTTACGTCGCCGGTAGATTGCCTGTCATTCTTCAACAGAAAGCTTTTATCTTTTCCTTTAAACTAGCATGATATTTTCGGACAGACTTCTTCCAAGTAAAAGAGTATTTATTGGCATCATCTTCAATTTTAGTTTCGTCAATAAAGACCGCATCATCGTTTATTAATTTGTGATCCTTTAGCGCAAGTGAAAAATAATAAAAGCTTTCTTAATCAAATTGCTTGCATGTTGACTTTTACGGAAGTTATTAATGGTATGGTAGCTATATTTATGATCTTGAGCTAACCAACGCATAGGTAAATTTTCTTCCAGCATTGTTTCAATCTTGCGACCAGAGTAAGTTTGGCGAGCATAAGCAAATAACAAGATTTTAAGCATGATTGCCGGATGAGACGCGGGCCAACCAGTTGTCGCAGTATTTTCTTCTAATAATTCTTCTTGAGGAATAGAATCTACAAAGATATTAATTAAACGAGTAATATGATTTTGAGGGACTGTAAAGTCATAATTTAGTATAAATTATGTTTGACCTATGTTATAATTTTGATACATGGAAATCACCTTTTATGTGTTTTAGTGGTTTATTACATCATATCAGGAATGATTTCCTGTGTACATAAAAAGCCTGTGATTGAATTTTTTGGATTCAATCACAGGCTTTTCTTTTGAGGCTGGAGTTTTTTCCCAGCCTCCACTAGAACTCAATTATTCTTAAAAGGTTTAGGTTTAAGATAATTGACTAAGTTTATATATTCCATTTTCTGATTCATAGAAAATTTATTAAAATCTATTTTAAGAATTCTAGGTAGTAAATCGATACAAAAAACATGAATACTATTTATTCGCTGTTTAAGAATATTTTGATTAAATTTGATATCTGTTTTAATAATTTCCTCTAAGTAAATAGCAGTACTTGAATGTTTATTTTTAAAATGTACTATATCTGATTCAGTTTTGAAAATATTATTAATTTGATTTAGGTATTCTTTGTCACGGTTTGCAAGTTCTTTATATCTAATAGACTTTTGTATACCATTTTCCCATAAAAAACGATAATGTATTTTTAATAAATTTTTTTGAGAGATATCTTTTTCGCAAAATTCAGAATAGACTAAATCTAATAATTTTTCAGATAATTGTCGTATACATATAGAGACAAAAAGATCATTATTAGTAGGAATAGCCAATAATAAATCTAAGAGAATTGTTAGTATCATTTTACTAATTTGTTCTAAATGTTTATTATCTGAAACATCATAGTCTGTATATATTTCAAACAAATTAATTAACTGAAATAAGTGTAGCAAAAATATTCTATTATCCTTATCATTAAGAAAAGAATTAGAATCAGAGTAAGGATAATATTTTTTACAAAACAATCTATATTCATTAATTTCATCTATATAATTCATTGATATCTACCAAATATTTTAAGTAATTCATCAACTGAATTTTTATGGCTTTTTTTCTTTTTTTCAGTTGTTGGTGCTTTTTTAGAAACATTGTTGTATTTGAAATCTACTAATTCTTGAGCGGCTGATATTAAAATATCAATTGACTTATCTTCTGACTTTTGAATGATTCTAATAAATCGAGCAATAATTAATGATCGGCTTTTGTATACATAGTCACCAAATTCTAATGGTTTTCTTTGTTTTGAAAATTCAGGTTGAGATTGTAATTTATTAAAAATAGGTACAAGAAAATTTTTAATATCTACATTAAATTTAAATAACTCTTTAGATAATAAAATAGTTGTATACAAAGCATATAGTAATGAAATAGATTCATTTTTTGAATTTTTCAATGATAATTTCTTTAATATTTTTTTTAGTATTTCAATATCATTCATTTTTCTCATCCTCCATGTGTTGTATGCGGCTCAACAACTCATTAGTAAGATCATTTAAATTAGGTTTGGATATTTTTTCAGCTCGACCATCAGTAATGAAGTATGCCATATTGTTTTGTAAACTAGAATTATATAAAAAACGATTTTTAAATACCTCGATATTATTATCCTTTAAAACACTACTAGATGCAATATCTTCAATTAAATTTTCTATACCTTTCCTATCATTTTCTTTAACCCCTGATAAAATAATTCCCAAATTACGAAGAGATCTGTCTCTAAAATATACCTCATTTTCATTCTTTATTTGCTTAATAACTTCTTCTAGCATGTTAACTCCTAATATTGAATAAGCTTCAGGTCGTACAGGAATTATATAGTAATCGCTAGGCTTTAATGCTGAAATTGTGTATGAAGAGTATGTAGGTGGACAGTCAATTAAAATATAGTCAAATTTATTTTTTAAGTTATTCTTATATATAAAATTATAAAGTCCATTTTCTAATTGGCCACCATTTAAATTTCTATTAGTAAAGTCCAAACCGAATTCACCAGGTATTATGCTTAGGTTAGTATTAGGAATATCAACTATAGCTTTAGTATAATCAGATGTTGGATTTTGATTAGAAATATTGCCATTTAAAATATTTTGTATAGAAGCTTTTGTAACTTTAATATTTCTATAACTATCAATTTCTTCAGATTTTTCCATTGAATGGGCAATACTCTCACTAGGAGCAAAACCAAATTTACGAAAAATAGATTGTGTTAAATTAATTTGAGGATCTACATCAACTAATAAAACTTTCAAATTTTTTACAGTAGCAAGATGATAGCCTATTTCTTTAGTGAGTGTTGTTTTACCCACGCCACCTTTCATGTTAATAAAACTAATAACTTTTCCTTCATCAGACATTATAATCATCTCCAAAAATATTTTATTTTAATATCAAATTAAATATGAATTTTTCTAAAATTGTACTAGAAAATATATTAATTATTATTTAAATTTATCTTTTTTATTAATTTCGCCTACTGCAACTCCAAAACATAAAATTATGTAAAAAGTGAAAGTAACGTCTCATAAAAAGGACCTCCTTAAAATATCTTTAAGATTAGCTTTTAGCGACTTCAAATCATTGGTCAAACATTAACCAGTATAATATCTTTTATAGCCTCATCTAAATATTTTGGAATACAATAGAAATTTATGAAGCTGTAGCCATTAACATCTTCCTTTTCAGTTTCCTTACAATAAAAAGGCGTTAGAAGCTTAACTACCGTTAAATTAGCTTGGTATTCAATGCCAGATTTATTTTTAAAAGACGTGTCGTAGAAACATACATCAGTTTCATCATCACGTAAAATATACGCTATTTCATGAGCTAATTGGAATGTGCATTCAAACTTATTATGCTAGTTAGGATTCATAATGATACACCCATTTTCGAAAGAAGCAGAGTTTGGAGTATATTGGAGATAAATTTTCTAAACAAACTACTCTAATATTCTCTTTATTGCAGATATTATATAAGTAATCTTTAATATTGCTTTATCATAAAACCTCCTCTATTTAATATCCTATTTTCTCTCATAATACGACGTATAAGTTCCAAATCTTCTTTTGGAATACGTCTACCTTCGTATGTAAAAATAACGTCATCATCATCAATGTCAACTGTTTTAGTATCATCCCTTTTATCAGGGCGTCCGAGTAAGTAGTCGATGGTTACATTGAAGTAGTTTGCAATTCTATTCATCACTTTTAAACTAGGTTTACGTTTGCCAGTTTCATACATTCCTAATGTGCTTGTTGCAATATCTAAAACTTTAGCTAGTTGAAATTGAGACATACTAGCTTGTTTACGTAATTCTGAAATTCTATATCCAATATTATTATCCATTGTAACAAGTCCTTTCTTTCGAGTTTTACTATATATGATAATTATATCACTGATAGTGAAAAATAAATCACCAAAGTATTCTATACATGTAAGTTTGATTAGTAAGCACTCCATAACAGGACGTCACCGACAAAAAAAGACCGGAAAATCACAAGCAATATGTGAATTTAAGCTCTATACTTTTTAGAGAACAGATTTTACGTTTTTTCCTGAGTGTTACAAATCGTCTATGTATATTCACTAAGTAGCTACCCTAGGTTAATTATGGATATCCTTCGTTACTGTAGAAATTAATAACCATCACAAATAATAGAGTCAATCAAGTTAAAAATATTTTCTTGTGGACTTCTTAATTAAAGATCAAAGAATTCTAAATCTGAAAATATTTGTTCAATCGATTGATTTTCTGTCCAAAGCTTAGTCAGTATAATATCATCACTATTCGGTCTGCTAATCTCTTCTTTCTCTACTTTTACAAATACTGGAACTTGCATTGCATTTCCGGTAACAATAGCTTCTCCTTGACCAAGACTTGGTATTATTTGATAAGAATTTCTATCAAGTGTTGGCATCGTATTTTCTAACATTTTCAAATCTTTCTCATTCACAAGACGGTGAATAAGATAATTATGCAATTGCGACATAATAGTCGGTGAAATATCGGCTGGGCGTTGGCTTGATAAGGTTAAGTAGAAACCAAATTTACGTCCTTCCTTAATAATTTCTTCAAATACTGATAAGCGGTAATCTTGCCAATCATCACCATTATTGCGGTATTCAGCATTCAAGATATTGTGCGCTTCGTCTATAATTAGATGCTTAGTTTGATTTACATCATTTCCTACGACAGCAAATTTTTGTTCATCATAAATCATTTTAGAAAGAAGCATTGGCATTAATCTGGTGATTTCTTGATTGGCATACACCAATGAAATAACATTCATAGGCTTAAAGCAATCATTCAAATCGTTTTTTATTTCTACAACCTTTTCTAAACTTTCAAAAGCTGACTTAATACGATGAAATAGCGGATTAATGTATTCGATTTTGGTTGACTGCCACGTTGAAACATAAACCCTTTGAAACTCTAAGAAATACGATAGTTTACTAATTGGGGAAGCATTTTTGTAGCAGTTGCTTAGTGTACTTCTTAATTCAGCTAAGTGTAATAACCTCTCACCATCATTGGTAATTTGACCATCTTTAAGAATCATAGTTTCTCCGTCAGGAGCTTTAATTTCTAAATTACCATACTTATTCTTAACAAAATTTTCTTTCAAACTTTTTAGTATCTCATCTCCAATTCCAACAACCTTAGCTGCTTTAATCCAATTCTCCAGTGCATCCCCACTAACACTCTTTAAGCCCTTTATGATGGATTTTAGTAACCCTAACTCCATCTCGGCAAACTTCTCTTCTTTATCAATAATTTTTTCCTTATTAAAAATATTCAAAGCGTTACGCAAGAAAGGCACCTGGGTTGCAGGTCTAGCATCAAATAAGATTGCTAAAATATCCGGATCAAATAAATAGGATTTTTTGATAGGCATTTTTTGTCCTGCTTCAGCTGAACGAGTATTAATTTCAAAAATTCGTTTGTCACTTTCGCCAAGCTCAAAAGTGTTAGCTCCTGTATATTCTCCATTAAAATCAATCACAAAGAACTGAGACCGATTCAAAACCGCACTTCTATATTGACTTCTAAACAATTCCAAATATACCTTGTGCAACGTGTTCGATTTCCCGCTACCAGTGTTACCAAAAATGCCAATATGTGATGCAAAGAATTTGTTGATAGGAATATTTATCGGCTGCCTCTCAAGAAGTGATTTACCAATATAGATCGAGTCTTCTCCCGGTTCTAATCCGAAAATTAAATCCAGTTCTTCTTTAGTAGTCAATGTAACCTCATTACCTACCATCGGCACATATTGACTCGTAACCTGAAATTTGTTTCCTTCGATAACACCTTTAGTTTTAAGGCTAATTACGCGATTTATCGAATCCTTGTGAAAACGATTATCAAACTCTACACTACGTACTGTATTTTGTTGATCAATTACTTTTTCACTTGAAACTGTAGCAATTATTTTCACATCATTTTGGTTAATTGTTAAAAAGGCGCCAATCTTTGGCCCATTCAAGACATCCCCATACCAAAGTAGTTGAGAGTCATTTGACATGGAATACATCCCCACTGTTGAGACACTACCATCAACCCCAACAATTACGCCTAACTTCTTACTTGGACTTATCATCTTTTAAATCCCCCTCAGAAGCTCCATTAATTATATTGGTTAAATTTGCTAATTCAAAGCTCAACCATTTATTTTCCTTACCATTTGTGTTAAATGTCAGATAAGAGTCGGCGAAATCGTTTGGTGTATATATTCTCAAATTTTTAGGAACTCTATTAATATCAAACCCCAAATTAGAAAGATACTTTTTTCTATCCTTGTCTGAATATCCAAATACAATAACCAATAGTTCCGGATTTTTCAAAGCACGCTTCACCATTTTACCAATATGCTTGTCTTGGAAAGAAAAACCAATAGTAACTAACACCGACTGTGGTTTATCAAGTTCAAGTTGAAAAACTCGAAGCATCTCATAATAATGATTATCAAGATACGTGTCTTTTTCCTCGCCCCCAGTTGGCCTTACTATCTTAGGACGTTCTGCAACCTTATTTTCAATAATGATAGCACCATCCTTCTCGGTCCAATTCATAGACCCATGCGGTTTTATTAATGAGATTGACGGAATTTCACTAATATAATTGTCATTCAACCCTTTATATGAAACTACTCGGTTATAATTAGAGCTCTCAAGTATACGCTTAAAATAGCCATTCGCCCCATCATTAAAGACAAACCGATTAGTACCAATCAACTTATCGACGGCTTTTTCAATATACAGATCATAATTGGTGGTAAACAAATTTACCGACTTCGGAGTCTGCCTTGAATTGGATAAATTGATAACATCAATTACTGATTTTAAAAATCGAACATAATCATTAAGATTTTCTTGAATATCTCTCTCACATGAAAATTCATACTCATCGGATAAAATTTTTTCGCTAACAGCTTTAACTTTGGCCTCTAATTGGTCATTATCTTCAAAATCACTCATTAACCCAATCGATTTAGCTGAAGCCCCTGAACCAATTAAAAAGTTTAGCTGCTTCGTTATCATAAGCTTTCTGAGTTCTTTAACTAATAATTCATCATCTATATCTTCTTTTGGCACATCAGTCATCTTCTTTCACAAGTTTTACCATTACATTTAGACTTAATATCTAGAAATAGCTTCAAATTGTCTTTTATCATTACAGTACCAGTCTATACATCATATATATCGGCTATTCCCATAATCTTTTAATCCCCTTTGCGTAAATCAGTATTAACGCCACACTATAACGAAATTTCTACTTTATCATTTTTTCTCAGTAACCCATTTGACTAATTTACGTACTTGAAGTAAACCTACATTATATACCAAAATATAATTTGCCAATTCAGACAAAGTAATTGGTTTACCTATATTTGTAACGTTAAGGGATACCACTTCCCCCTTCTTGTTTTCCCCCAGTCTCTTAGCGATTCTATATTCTCTCTGATACTGATACACTTGAGATTTCAAGAAATACGGAGATATTCCTACTAGTTCCCAGTACTCCTTAACATCGGTAGTATCATAATACCTTACTGAACCACATTCTACTTCAATGTCTTCTAACCGACTCATAAGTTTGTTTTTATCGAATAATATAATTCTACATTTATTCCCTGTAAATTCTTCTTTTCCCCTGAGGAGTCTAGCTATATCATCAATCACAGCTTGACGTAATTTAAAAAACGTTCGCCCATCTTGTTGGCCACACTCTTCAAA
Source organism: Ligilactobacillus agilis (assembly GCF_025311475.1). Lineage (NCBI taxonomy): Bacteria > Bacillati > Bacillota > Bacilli > Lactobacillales > Lactobacillaceae > Ligilactobacillus > Ligilactobacillus agilis. The sequence continues at coordinate 1,283,144 of NZ_CP104397.1, forward strand.
ATCATCTGAGCTCAACCCAATGAAACTACATACTCCCGTATTATTATCCTCCTTCATTCTTATTTCCTGTGTCATCTTACCCTTCGGTGATTTCATCATCGGTATCGATAACTCCATATGTGGTTCCTTGATTTCAAGCCGAATATTACCAACATTAATTTCGTTCTTTAACTTACCCTCATTCGCATCTCCTATGATTTTGTCACCTTGTTGATTTTCTGCGCTTTTATATAAATCTAACGAACCAAAAAATATATTACCTGAAAGCGTACTCTGCAAATACTTTTCTTCCACTACTTTAAGTAAAATTGGTAACTCTTTAGATTTATCCATTAACTGTTCCTCCTTGTAAAATCAAAACATCCACAACACAATAACTAGTAATAATCTACTAAAAATACAAACTAACACATACGTTTTCTCCGATAATCCACTTTTATTATCACTTTATACAGCGCTTACTCCTCTTAAAATGGACAGCCACATCTTTAAATTTCTCGTACTTCAAAATATCACCTTCAATAAATATTACTAACTTTTACAGCTTCCTCCTATTCATTGCTCAATCGGCCACCACCAACATAACATTACTCTATCTAAAATTCAACAGTTTTATAAAAAAATGATATACTACCTTTAAAATAACATTTGCAATACGCATGTCATTTTAACATACATATAACTTTAATAAATATAAAAGCAGAAGTAACCACTTGATAGAGAGACATAATCAACAAAAAAAGATCGTAAATTCACAATCAAAATGTGAATTACGATCTTTAGTCTACTTAAAAAAATCAACTACTTGCCAGTGCTTACTCTAAATTCCAAATCCACTCCAACTTTTTAGCTTCTAGTGATGAATCACCTCCAAAGTCAGTAACACTATCACCAATAGCCATTAAAATCTAAGAACCATCCCTAACGTGTTTACATTCCTCTTAAGTTAAATAGAATCACTGTCCTCCCAAAACCTTGCAACATTAACTAGGTTTCGCACACATTCTGTCAATCACCCAACTTCACTTTCAATCATATATTACTTGTTCCCTAAATTCTTTCAAGTCCCTTAATTTCAACCTTTTTATTATCTGTTGATACTAATGCTACTTTTACCCTACCTTCGGTTGACAAATATGAGTACTTATTAATCGTTATTTAAATATTTCTTAGCATCTTTAAAGAAGCTAACCACTACCAATAGTACTATAATACTGATTGGAAAAGCGAAAATAATCGCCACCGATTGCAAACTATAGATTGATTGTTTCATAAAAATTAATGCTAAAGGTAAAATAATAAATGTGATTGCCCAAAATGCCCTTATTCTTTTATCCGGCAATTGTCCTTCACTAAGTTCTTTATACGAATAAAAAGATACTACCATGGTTATTGATTCAAAAACAGTAGCATACATTCCCATCATAGTTAGAATTAGCAATATTAAAACAATATTATGAACCGGTAAAGTATTGAGAACTTTAATAGCAATCTCAATGTAAGAATTTCCTTTACTTATAAGTTGTTCAACCGCTAATCCATCTAATAAGTATTTTCCTAAACCATAATTACTCAAAACAATAAAGGCTAGCGCTGTTCCCGATAGTCCCCAAGAATATGCACCTAAAATCATATTCTTAATGGTTCTACCTTTACTGATAGTCGCTATAAAAAATGGAGTTGCTGTACACCAGACTAACCAATATGCCCAATAATAAATGGTCCAGTTCTCAACAAAATGACTAGTTTTCAAAGAGTCTGTCCACATTGCCATCCCAATAAAATTTTGGATTAGGTTTCCAATTGCTTCTATTCCATTATTTAAAATAAATAGTTCCTTGCCACCACATAAAAAGACAAACCCTAATAATAATAAAAATAAAACCACACAATATGAAGCCAACCTTGAAATAGCATCCATCCCTAGCAACACATTTACAGTATAAATTGTAGCAATTATCAAAAGAATAATTACTGCTAAAAAAGAACTGTCATGAAATCTAAATACCTTACTTAATGCGGCTGAAAGAAGTGGCATTGATACTGAAAAGGTGGTTGCAGTACCCGCAATAAGTGCAAAAATTGCAATTAAATTAATTATCTTACCCAATACACCGTCAACTTGGTCACCGAACAAAGGTCTAACTGCTTCAGAAAATTTTTGCTTATCTTTCTTACGCACATGAATCATAAAAGCAAATGCAACTGCTAGAATAATGTAGAAACTCCATGCAATTGGACCCCAATGAAATAGTGAATACGTTAAAGTCCATAATCCAACTCCACCAACTTTTTCCTGGATAAACTGCTCCCTAGCATACATTGTCCATTCCGTTAAAGCATAAAAAATAATATCTGCTGACATTGTTGATGTAAAGATCATCATTCCCCATTTTACATTACCGTAAATAGGTGCTTGCTTATTTCCTAAAACTATGTGGCCGTACTTTGAAAAGGCAACGACTAAAGTTGTTGTAAACATGCTGATTCCAAGCAAAATATAAAACCATCCAAACTTGTTGCCTAACTCACTACGAATTACATGTAAAACTTGTGTTGATTTTTGAGGATAAAGTAAAAATACTATTACAAGCAGTGCAATACTAATAAGCGGCAAAAGCGTTTGTAGCCAATCTATCTGCTTAACTAATTTATTTTTCATCCCCAATTACCTCTTGGTAGCTTGAATCAATTTGAACAAGCTCGGTTAGACTATCCACTTCTTCGATATCAGTTGCTGATATTTTATACCCTTTTAATTTATACTTTTCAAAGTAGTAAAACATTGGAATATCATCCCAATATACATCCCTTGTATTTTTTTTATCAAATTCATTTTGAATCTGCTTTTTTAAGCTTATAGCATCGTCTTTTGTCCACCGTGAAATTGAATACAATCTCCAACCATCTTTGCCACCATTACGATTGCAAGATGTAATTACATCATGACTATCAAGTTGAAGTACCCATTCATCAGTTTCTTCATTAACCTTAGAACAACTATACCCTGAGTAATCAAATTCCGCTTTCAAAATTTGACTATTTTTAATGATTTGATCTCCATCTAAAATTATCGTAGCATCATCTAAAACATTACTTGCTACATATAGTGAAGAAATATTATTAGCTGTATCGTAGTATGGATTAGTAATTAATTTTAGTTGCGAGTACTTTTCTTCTAAGTATTTAAATTGTTCTTCTAAGTACCCCACAACTACATAAATTTCAGTTATTCCATTTTCATGTAGTCCTTCAATAACTGTTTCAATCATTCTCTTGCCATTAACTTTAATTAAAGGTTTGGGAGTTTTAAACGTCAGAGGTTGCATTCTACTTCCAAAACCAGCTGCCATTATAATTGCCTTTTTTACTTTATTCATTTTCTTTACCTTCCAATATTTCATAAACTAGCTTACTGTATTCTTTTGCATAACGATATTGCTTCAATGAATACTCACCAAAATCCACACCTAAAGAGTTCTTGTATTCACACCAATTACTCCACAATAAGCCACAAATTGCCATATATGCGTAAATTTTGGTACGTATCTCAAAATCACACTGGTTTTGATAATAGATATCAATTAAATTATCTGTTTGCTTACGATTATACATCGCATAAATTGCAAACATCGCAATATCAACATCTGGATCTTGCATAGCAGCGTATTCCCAATCAATCAGCATAACATTACCAACTTTATCTATCAAAAAGTTATCAGGATTGGCATCAATGTGACATAAAATATAATCCTTAGTAAGTGTGTCAATGTAGTCTTTTAATCCTAACACTCTTTCTTTCACAAAATCATAGTCACGGTAATTCGAATTCGCGCCCCGCAATTTTTCATAAAATTCTATTTGCTTATACAGATTAAATTCAAAATCTGCTTTTAATTTCAGGCTGTGGAATTTACGCAATGTCTCCATACACTTTTCTAAGTCACTATTATCATCGATATTACAGTTACGCGCACCAGCAACAAATTCTGTTAACTTATAACCATTATCTGGATTAATATATAAGACATTCTCTGTAATCTTTTCTTTACCTAACAACTCATAAATTTTTGCTTCCTTTTGACGGTCAATTAATTCATTAGAACCCTCACCAGGAATTCGCATAATATACTTTTTACCTTCACAACTAAACAAGAACGACCTGTTGGTCATCCCCTTTTTTAAAACTGTGATGTCCTTAATACCATTGTTATCCACATTCAAAATCTCACTAAGTAACGAAATCGTGTCATTGTTTAGTTGATTTGAATTGCTATCTAGATTACGCAATTCTTCATATGTATTAATTTCATATACTTTATCTGCTGACATAATATTTGCTAACACTTGATAAGTACCATTGTGATTAAGAATAGTTTCCCAATACTCTTTATCATGTTCACTAGATTCTACAAAGCCCTGTAATTTATTGGTGTAATACTTACCATCTGTTTTTGACACGTAAGCAATCCCTATCATCTTATTGCCAATTTCTGCCGTTCTAATTGTCTTTAAGTCGAAATTTCGACTTACCTTAACGTCGCTATTCTTAGTAAGTTGATTGGTTACCATATACCATGAAGATACTTCTTCTTTCTTAAATGGATTTTCTTTAGCGTAAATATCGCAAGGAACAATATATGTTTTTTCTAGTGATTGTTGCTGACAAGCTAAGTTTAAGGAATACAAATTTTTTCTATCTGAGTAGTGCCGATTAACAATCAATTCAACATCAAAATCATCAATCAAATATTCATATTGCTCCTTCATAAATCCGACCACTACTTTGATATCATGTACCCCAACCATATGTAACTGTTTAATTAGACGTTCAATTAACGGTTGCCCTTTCACCTCTAATAACCCCTTTGGATATTCGGTGTTAATGGGCACCATTCTCATGCCATATCCAGCTGCTAAAATAATTGCACGTTTAGGCTTCTCAAACATACTATCTTCTATAATATTTAGTTCCTCATCCAGTATTTTACTAGCAACTAACTTCTTTACAGTATTATTTACACTTCCTAAAGATAAACCTACATCCTCAGCAATTTTTCTCTGAGTAACTTTACTATCATTATTTTTTAGGTATCTAAGAATCGCCGTTTCTTTCCTGTTCATTTTCGATCACCTTCTTTGTTTATGAACAAAAATATAGCATGAATATATCTACTTGTCAAATGCGCAGATATATTCATGCCATTATTTATAAATTTTATTTCTCTCCAATTTCTGCCATAAATTCATGTAAGGCATCTTGCCACATTGGAAATTCAAAGCCGGTTTCCTTAGCTAAGTGCATTACTGAATAGTGTGGTCTGAATGCCGCTGTGGGATACTCATCAGATGAAACTGGTAAAACTTCCACGTCTTTATCCTTAAGAATTTCCTTTGCAAATTCATACCAAGAACAAGTACCATCATTTGAACAGTGGTAAGTCCCATAGGCAATCTTATTATCAACTAGGTAAGTGATAAATTCTGCTAAGGTCTTAGTCCAAGTTGGGCGTCCTACTTGGTCTGAAACCACAGTCAACTTGTCATGAGTCTTAGCTAAGTTAAGCATAGTGTAGACAAAATTGTGCCCATACTTACCGTATACCCAAGCGGTCCGCACAATGTAGTACTTTTGGCAGTACTTCTTCACCGCTTGTTCACCTAAGAGCTTAGTCCGCCCGTATTCGTTACGTGGCCCTGTTGGATCATCTGGCATGTATTCACCTTCTGTCCGACTACCGTCAAAGACATAATCAGTGCTGATGTACACTAGGAGTGCATCATATTTAGCACAAGCCTTGGCAACAATTTCCGTTCCCGTAGCGTTAACAGCTTCGTTAACAGCCTTGCCTTCGCCTTCAGCTTTATCCACGGCAGTATAAGCTGCACAGTGGTAAACCACTTCCGGCTTGTTTTCTGCAAAATAAGCTTCCACACTAGCTTCGTCAGTAATATCTAACTTTTCAACGTCAGCTGCTTCATAATCTGTGATGCCGTGCTGATTTAATAAGTGTTGCATTTCTTGGCCTAATTGACCGTTACCACCTGTAATTAAAATTTTCATTGCTCGTTACTTCCTTTCACTTCGCTAAAGTAAAACCCCAAGGCCAAACCTTGGGGTCGCATATTATTGCCCGTTCTTAGCGTACTTTGCTTCAACCGCAGCTTTCTGAGCTTCCCACCAGTCACGATGATTAGTGTACCAATCAATCGTTGCCTTAAGGCCTTCCTTGAAATCAGTGTATTGTGGTTGCCAACCTAATTCATTGCGTAACTTACTTGCATCAATCGCATAACGTAAGTCATGGCCGGGCCGATCCTTTACTTGGTCGTAAGCATCAGCTGGTTGACCCATTAATTCAAGGATTAGTTCGAGTACTTCCTTATTATTCTTTTCACCGTCAGCCCCGATTAGGTATGTTTCACCAAGCTTACCTTCGGTCAAAATCTTCCAGACTGCGCTTGAATGATCGTTGGTGTGAATCCAGTCCCGGACATTCTTACCAGTTCCGTAAAGCTTAGGACGAATTCCACTCAAGATGTTGGTTACTTGGCGTGGAATGAATTTTTCAATGTGTTGGTAAGGACCGTAGTTGTTGGAGCAGTTTGAGATAGTTGCTTTCAAACCAAAAGACCGGACCCAAGCCCGCACTAGTAAGTCTGAGCTAGCCTTAGATGATGAGTAAGGGCTACTTGGTTTGTAAGGTGTTTCGGGGGTGAACTTTTCGCCTGGGCCTTCACCGTGACCAGGTAAGTCTTCTCTCAATGGTAAGTCCCCATAAACTTCATCCGTTGACACATGATGGAAACGAACCCCGTACTTAGTACATGCTGAAATTAAGACAGAGGTCCCGACAATGTTCGTTTGAATAAATGGTTCAGGATTTTGTAATGAGTTATCATTGTGACTTTCAGCGGCATAGTGGACCACTGCGTCTGCCTTTTGAACTAGCTTATCAACTAATTCCTTGTCACAAATATCTCCTACCACTAGCTCTACCCGGTCTGCTGGTAACCCAGCTAAGTTTTCCTTATTTCCGGCGTAGGTTAGCTTATCTAAAACCGTAACGTGAACTTCGGGGTGGTTATTAACTACATAGTGCACGAAGTTAGACCCGATAAAGCCGGCCCCACCAGTTACAATAATATTCTTAAACATCTTAGTTCCTCCTAGATTTCACCGTAAACAAATGGATTATCTTTTTCAAATTCTGTCAAAGTAGGTTGCTTAGCATCCTTTTCGGAAGTAATCGCCTTATCCAAGTCGATTGGCCAGTCAATGTTTAATTCGGGCGTCTTAAAGGAAATCCCACCATCGGCTGCTGCATCATAGTAGTTATCACACTTGTACAAGAAGTTAACATTATCAGTTAAGGTTACAAACCCGTGTGCAAAACCCTTTGGAACCAATAATTGTCGGTGGTTACTTTCTGAGAGAATATAACCTTCCCATTGCTTGTAAGTAGGAGAACCCTTACGTAAGTCAACAATTACATCTAACACTGCCCCAGTTACAACCCGAATTAACTTCGTTTGGGCTGCCTTTCCCCGTTGGAAGTGTAGTCCGCGTAAAACCCCTGCTTGAGTTGAAAGTGAGTGGTTATCTTGAATGAAGTCAAAATCAATCCCAGCTTCCTTAAAATCTCGGTCAGAGTAGCTTTCAGTAAAGAAGCCCCGGTGATCGCCAAACACAGCTGGGGTGATTAACTTAACATCTTGTAACTTGGTTTCCTTTACAACTAATTTACCCATTATTCTTACTTCCTTTACTTTTTATATACTTTATAGTTATGGTGACCAACTCTTTCCTTTTTAGGGGGTAACTTCATATAGTCGCCATATTCATATCTAAGAAGTGCGTCATATTCTTTAGGTATCCTAAACTTATACTTATCAAAGTTTACAAGAATTGTTTCTTCAAACCATTTTCTAGGAAATATATCTTTTTCTCCCCATGATAACCAAACTACACATCCTACATAATTACTTTCATCGTATTCTTTAATTCCCGCTAATTTAGCTAATTTTCTTTGAAATACTTCTTTCCCTCGTAATTTTGCATACAAATATACTGGGTATTTTAAAATTTTTCTTACATTAGAGGTAGTTGTTTCTATCGCAAATCTTCTTCTTGTAGCTTGATAACATAACGATGATAACCTATCACCCTTTAGACCAAATTTTAACGCTTCTTTTTTGGAATTTCCTAGGCCATCATAAGGATATACATCAATAAATACTCCCATTCCATAAGGATCCTCGTTATCCACATCAATTACATATCTATTATCGCTAATACGTGTAATCATATATGGATAATCAGCACATTCATCAGGATTAAATACTTGAAGGTGGGGATACACAGCAATATTTTCCTTTAAATATTGTAATAATTTTTCATAATCTGGTCGTGGCATCATGATATCAATATCATCATCCCAGGGAATATAGCCTTGATGTCTTACAGCACCTATAAGTGTTCCATAAATTAAAGCATACCTTAAATTTTTTTCTTCACATATCAAAGAAATAGTATTTAGTATCTCTAGTGATATTTTTTGTGTCTCTTCTATACTAACTTCATTCATGTATCTCATCCTTTTTACTTAAAAATCTTATTTTTCACAAAGGAAATAATAATTTTCATACCTCTGCTTTTTCTATAAAAAAATAACGACATTCCAACAGATAATATAAAAACTATAATAAACTCAATTCCAAAAATTATAAAATTATTGGGATTAATTATATTATCGATTATTAAGGAAAAAAATGTAATTAAAGAAACAATAATAAAATTAACACTTAATTTCATATAATATCTATTTGCTTCTCTATTAAAATATTCTTTAAACAAAATCTTAGGTTCAATCCATATATATGTGGTAATTCTTGAAAATGATGATGCAAAAAGAATACCTGCAACCCCTAAAAAACCTCCTAAAACTACGGATAATATTATATTTTCAATAGCACAAATCACCATAATCCATTTAGTTTTCCTATATAATCCCGTTGCTTCGCGATATGACCACAATGGCTGTATAACACACGATAAGTAAGTATTTAATCCTATCGCAATTACTGTCCAAATATCAAATATATACTCGAATTGCTAGTTCGTAATAATTAACAAAAATGGCCTAACAGAGTTAGACTCAAAGTGACATTAAAAAAAGGAGTCCTAACCATGTTAAGCCAATCTCAGTTTAGTCCTAATTGTATTGATTTTCAAGCCCGTTTTTATCATCAACGTGCTCAATTTAAAATACTAATTAATCGGTTCGTCCCTCATTGTTTCATCGATCGTCGTAATGCTAGTAACACTAAGCTCGCTGATGAAGATTTATTAGCTCTAATGTGTCTTAAAGCTTATTATCAACTTACAACGTGGATGGCTCTCTATCGTCTGGTTAAGAATATCTTACCTGGATTAACAATGATTGAGTATTCTCGCTTCACCCGACGCATTAAACAGATGGGACCTGTATTACAGGTTATTCGTCAAGGATTATTATCCTGGACAAATCCGGGATCAGTCGCAATCATTGACAGTTATCCTCTACCGTTATGCCAATACGTTCGCAACCTTCATGCTAGTGTGTTCGCTGGTTATGCTAATCTGGGCTACAACGCTACGAAGAAACAACATTTTTACGGTTTTAAGGTCCATATGGTCGCAACACCAGGTGGATTAATCCCCAATTATGTTGTAACACCCGCTTCGGTGTCTGACGTCAAGATAGCTTTGACTGTAACCCAAGATTGTCCTTGTCCAAATATTTTGGCTGATGTTGGTTATATAAGCAAGGATTTGCGTACTGCCTTTGCACAAAGAGGTTATACCTTTTGGACACCATATCGATCAAATATGAAGGGAGCTAAGGAACACAATAATCCAGTTTTAAAACGGACCAGACGACTAATTGAGACGACATTTTCAAAGCTTACTGCAGCAGGAAGTGAGCATACTTGTACTCGAAGTTTAGCCGGATTGCGAGCTCAAATTGAATCTATTATCATGGCCCATAATCTGAGAATTTTAGGCAATGGCAATGTTACAAACTAGCAATTCACGTAGTTATCAAAACAAAAATATCGACTCCCACCTGGCCCAATGGTTTATAAAATTGATAACTTATAACATCTACTAAGCTAGCTCCTTTCATATTCCAAGGCTCTTCTCCAGAATAGTGGTTCATAACTATAAAAAGCATAGAAATAATTCGCAATAACTCCAACGAGGAATTTCTACCTATCCTTTTGTTCATCAGACACTCTCCTTAAAATAATTTCAAATAATGATCTACTTCTGTTTTAATTTACTTAAAAATATTAAAGCCACTTGATTTTTAGTTACTAGTAATATAAGTCCATAAACTATAACTGAACAAATTACAGAAACAACTAATCTAACAAACATCTGCTGAAAAATAGAATACGAAAGTGCGCAGACTACTACGATTCCCCCACATCCTAATAATACAGTTATTATATTTTTCCAAGTTTCTTTATCTTTGAAAACAAATCCTGTTATATCTCTACTAAAGTAGAAATTCATAAACATCATTGTAAACTCAGCTAAAACAGTGGTTAAAGCAGCACCCCTCTCAGCAATGATTGGAATTAAGATAAAATTAAGTCCAATATTAAGTAAGGCGCTAGTTGTTGAGGAAATCAATGTCTTTTTTTCTCTCTTTGCAGGTATCAATGCACATTGATCAAAAATTGTGCTCATTGCACTCCCCAGCATGGCAAAACAAGTAATCTTTAGAGCATAAGTGGCACGCACATACTTTTCACCTGCCAGGATAAGAATAACATCCTGGCTAACCATAAATAGCCCAATAATCCCAGGCAAGACTACAAATAATATTGTATTAATAACTTGCTTCAATAACTGATTATACTCATCGATTCTTCCTTGCCCCATAAGCATAGCTAAACGTGGAATCGTAACAGCCGTTAATGCGGTTAAAAGTGTACCTACAATCCCATATATCTTAGTAGCAGTACTATAAATACCTACAATATATTCATTCTGAAGAAAACCCAGCATCGTAACATCAGAACTTAGATATATTTGTATAGCAACCCGCGATCCAAAAATAACCAATATCGGAATCAGATAATCGTTCCAACGAAAATGAAAATCTAATCTAATATCACAATACTTTCTAGCATGAAGAAAATTTAAAACATATGAACCAGTTGAGGCGATAACCGTAATTACAACATAATTCAAATAATCATTGGGATGACGAACAAATATGAAAAGCAAAATCACTGAAATAATCTTAAAAACTAAATTTCTAATAGTAATATATCCATACTCTTCAAAAATTGTATATACCCAATCGGTTCCTAACGTCGTAAAAAAAATCTGAACACTGAAAATCAATATAGCTACTATATCGTCATGTAAATTAGGGATTAAGAATATTACTAAAAATAAGCATAAGTAAGAGAGTACTGTCGAAGCCATATTAATAGTAAAGACTCTACTTGCAAATTTACTAATAGCTTTTCTATCGTTGCGTAGCCTTGCTCCCTCACGTACCGCATAATTACTAATACCTAATCCAGCTAACAAAATGAAATAACTTACAATAGAATTCGCAAAATTATATTTTCCAACTCCACCAACCGATAACGTTCGTGAAACATACGGAAAAGTAATTAATGGAAATATTAAATTTAAAAGACTTTGTAAACTGTTCAACAACGCATTTAATCCAAGCGATTTATCTTTTTTCATTTCTTATCATACATACCTTTTCTTCATAATTTAGTACTATCTTAATATGCTTTTCACAATTATATATCCTCCTAAATTTTATCAATATCACTTTGTCTAATATATTAAATTTTCACTATACCTTCTGAAATTCATTATAATCAGTACCACCTATATTAAAATACTTACACTTGATTTCAACCAACCCCATCTTAATTTATCAAAAAATTTCTACAACTCATTCAAGTACTGCTTTAAATTAAAATTTTGCTTAGAATAAATCATATCAGTTAGCACAACTTTATTTTTTATATAGGGTTCATTTAAATAGATAACTTTAGTTCCATATTGAGATTTAATAGTTTTATCTCCAGTATAAAAAATTTTATGCTTGTATGACAATTTATCAAATAAATCAAAATACTCTTTCTTAAATTCATTCTGATCATTAAATTTGACAACCATATTTTCTTTATTAATGCGTTTAACCCTCCTATTCCATTTGTCTTTTGCTTCTTCAAACGTATCATAATGTAAAAAAATTATATATATATCACTTAGTTTAGCAATTACTAAATCGTCGAGTTCTTTATTTAAACTATTCTTATATACATCTTTTTGCTGAAAAAATTCATTTCTAAATGGTGTATCTGACCACTTTACTTGAATTAGTTCATTTTTCAAATATTCATCTAAATTTTTTAAAAATTTAATATAATCATAGGACATAAAATATAGTCCGATTGTGGGCGTATTATATCTGAGAGCATACAAGTCATATATACCTCCCCCCCAACAATTATTACTGATAATAGTAAAATTTTTATTATGTAATCCTATTCTCTTAAAAAAAGCTGGGATTCTTTTTAATTTTCTTTTTAAACTTGCTTTTTTCATCTATCTTAACTCCAAACATGATGCCATCATTCCAACTGACTTTTTCATAGAAAATACTTCTTCATATAATTTTCTACCATTTTTCTTAATAGCTACTAACTCATTTTCGCTACAATTCATTATTTTAATGATTTTAGAACATAATTCATTGATATCATCAACAATATATTTATAACCATTAATACCATCTACTATATACTCATATTGCCCACACCCTGAAGAAACTAAGCATATGCATTTCATCATCAAAGCTTCAGTAACAACCACTGGCAAAGGATCGTCCTTAGAACAACAAATTAACAAGTCTATCTTCGTATACTCTTCTATAAGTTTCTTGTGGGACAAACCAGATATAAATTCTACTTGTTTAAATTCACTAGCCTCTTTCATTAAGGAATCTCTATATTGATTATCCCAAGTTCCTGATATCATTCTAATTCTCAATTTATCAGTAATTTCTTTAGGAAGATTTTTTAACATTTCAATTATCTGTTTTTGATTTTTCCGTTCTGTAAGCATACCTACAATATCAATAGTAAATATTTTATTTTTTAAATGCTTTGTATAACTTTCCTTATATTCATCATTTAATCCATAGTGTATAATGTCTATCTTTCTATCCGGATAGTAGTCTTGTAAAATTTTTTTACTATTTTCACTAACACTTACTAATCTAACATTATCTCTTAAATAATCAAATTTTTTGGGTGGATAGTCTTTTAAAAATTGTCCTTCATGTATCCACCAAACTATGGGACAAGAAAATCTATCTTGAGCAACATCAATAATATTTGCACATACACTCGTATTTACCAATATAGCTTTAATTTCTATCCCTGATTCATAAAATTTATTTATATATTTTTTGTATAAATATTGATATACGTATGCATTATTTCCAATATTTTTGGATTCATTCACCAATGGGCCACCGTTCTTAAAAAACATAAATACATTATACTCACTCATATTTATATTTTTTAAAAGGTTATTTAAAACAACTGATGCGCCACCATTTGTAGATCCGTCATGACCGAAAATCAATATATTTTTTTTGTTATTAGCTATAACATACTTAAATTTTAAATTAAAAGAAATATAATCAATGACGGATACGATTGTCCAATAAACCTTGTAATATAAACTCTTTAACATTGTAATTCTTCCTCGTTACTTATTATATTTCATTTTTTCTGCAAACTTAAAATTAATTAAATAAAAATCAAGAACATACAACAAATATACATAAAATCCTGGTGTAGACGTTACTGAAGCAGTAACAACATACGCTAAATTTATCCAAAAAATAGTTCCCTGTTTATACTTATACGGCAAATAAATCAGCATATAATAAAACCATATGATATCAGCAAAAATCCCAATAAGTCCATATGTTACCAGGTTTGACATCCATATACTCTCCATTCCTAGTAAATTATTAGTCAATGTTGCATACATGGAATTTATACTTACAAAATAAAATTTATTACCTAATCCTAACAAAGGCGATTGTTCAATTAACATCCAGGCACTTCTAAACTGCATACTTCTCTGTTCTATAGAACTTCCACCTACTTCAGAAGAAATATTAGAATTAAATAATGAATTAAATACTTGCATCTTAGAGCCTAAGAAACCATATATAATTAAACAAATTAGTAAAATTGTAGCTAATACCCTATATGTTTTTACTTTTTTTAAATCTACAGCAGCAAATATACCAATAAATAAAAATATAAGTGGACTCCTCATTTTAGTAAGAAAAATACATATCGTACTTAGTATAGCTGTCAAATATGATAACTTTTCCAAAGGTAATTTTCTTATATTTAATTTTAACTTAAGTATCAATACAACTATCACATATAATCCCCATATAATCCCTGCTCCTATCGGATGCAAAAAAATGGAATTTACTCTATACCCTCTTGATAAAAGATTAGCATCGGTGTTGTAGACACTAAATACACTATCTACACCTTGAATAGAATTAACTGTTGCCTGAAATATATTACTATGAGTTTCATATTCAATAAGGCCATATAAACATGAAATAAAAATGATAACAGTCATTATTTTGAATAAACGTTCAAAATCCTTTTTATCCTGTAATACATTCCAAATTAAATATGCTAAAAGTAAGTAATCATTAATATTTAGAATATATCTGGAAAATTCAGAACCTATACCAGCTATTGAAAATGTAGCAGATAATAGCCAAGAAATTCCTAAAATCCAAAAAGGTAATTTATATGGAAAACCTATCCTATTATAATACCTTCTTTTTCCAATAAGAAAGTATAATAAAATATACCAGGATTCCATTAGAGTAGATAAAGCAACTTCCAATCCCCCAATATTTATTGTTCCTGACACATTTTGAAGACTAATAAAATTATATGCCAAGAAAATTATAAAACTATTCTTGTAGTTAAATAAACTATATATACATAATATAAAATCAACTAAAAATGTTATGACTAATAGCACATTCATGCCTTATCCTTTCTTAAAAAGATATTTTTTGATTCTTCTCTTCCAAACAAACTGCTGTTTTCTTAAATTTAATTTTATTTGTTCAATTGTTGAAAATTTATTATATTCATCGATATTAAAAGAGCTTATACTCTTTTCTACATCCAGAGTACCATTATTAGTCAAATAAAAGTTATCACTTTTATTGTTAATAGTATAATTTCGCTTTTGAAAATGAAAATACAAAAACTCACTTTTTATAAGTCTATCACCTTTTAATGCCTCCCTATATAAATGTCCATTTTCTATATAGAAACACTCATGCTTAAAATCAAAATCATTTGTTAATATTTCAGAAGGTACATACGATGTTACCCTAGTCAAATGATATTTCCAAGGATTCACATCAAAGAACTCCCATCCTTTATATGTACTAATTCTATCATAATCGAATTTTTTCTGAATACCTAAAAGCTCATCGAATATATAATTAATTGACGATGAAAACACCTTTTTATAATCGATCCCGTAATTACTCATAAATTCTTCATTTATCCAAGTAACATTACGGTATAAGCAAAAATGCCCATGTTGATATATTTTATCATACTTACTCAGCAGTTCTTCTGTTAAAAAAATTGATGTCTTTCCAAAAACTAAATCTATATCGCTATATCCCCAAAAAGTATATTCGGTTAAATATTCTTGAAAAATATAGCCATATGCTGGCCTAAAGTCACAAAGCTTATATGGCTTTTCCAATGATATCTTAAAAGGAAACTTCTCCTGAATTTTATTTCTAAGCGCATCAAAGGACATTCTTAAAATTTTTAAATTTTTCAACTCATACTTCACTGTAGCATCTGTTATCATTAAAACATCAATATTATCATTATTTCTAAGTGACTCAAAAAATAAATCCGCATACTTTGGTAACTTTCCAAAATATGGAATTATCAAACAAATTTTATTTTTCAAAACAATTTCACCGCTTCTTTTCCTTGAGTTTTATAACTATGTCACCTATAAATTGCCTTCTTCTTCTATAAATATTTTGATAGAAAAGAAAAATTTTTAGTATAGATAATACACTACCTGTTTCAAAAAAATTTTTTCTTAAATTATTACCCTTTTTTTCGTGAATTATTATCTTTTTCTTTAAATCATTATCAACAATATCCTCGCTAGTATCTAGTCTATCCAACATAGAATTAATTATTCTATTTTCAATCTCAAATCCTTGAATAGTTTTTTTTAAATTTCTTTTCCTTCTTGATTCATTATTCCCGTGTATTCTGTGCAAAATAGTACTAGATGTTAACAATGCAAAACTATTATCCAATGTTGCCATTTTCCATAAAAAATCATCATGTGCCCAATCGTCTGTATAAAATTTTACTACTGAATCAAAATATTTTTTCCTGACTGCCATAGTGCATCCAGAACACTGTATTAGATAATTCCTTACATTAGTTAATATAATTCTATCAAATTCTTGGCTAGGGACAAGAAGACTATTTTCATTTATTTTTTTTTTATCTCCATCCCATATAATCTCCTTACTTGCAACAACATTGATGTTACTATTATTAGCAAATATCTTTTTATAAATATCTATTTTATTCCTATACCATATATCATCTTGATCACTAAAAAAAACTAGTTTACCTTTAGCAATTTTTGCACCATAAATAAAATTATATTTCCAACCCTTATTTGATTTATTCTGTATGAGTCTAGTTTTATCTTCAAAATTATATTTTTTTATATATTCTTTAATAATCTCTACAGTTTTATCCCTTGAAGCATCATCAATAATTATTAACTCATCTATTTTTTGACAAAGTATAGATTCTAGTTGTTCTTTTAAATATCTCTCCCCATTATATGTTGACATAACTACTGTCACTTCTTGACTATTCAAAAAAAACACCTCCACTTTTTTGAATTATTTTTTTATAATTAGTATTATCTTTTTCAATACTATCTGGTGTGAATTTGTATGTTAGCTTATGAAATGGACTTTGCTCAATGATAGCCTCCCATGTTTTCAAATCAAATCTATCAAATAACCTCAATAAGAGTTCATGCGGCGTGGCATTGTCTCTAGGTATGATTTTTTTATGTTCTTCTGGATAGAAATCTAATACAATTGACATAAAATCATGTAATAGGAAATAATCAATCATACTATTATTTTCTTTCCAATACTCATAGCATAAATATTTTGTTGCTTCTATTACCTTATTATGTGCTTTAGCATTCATGTACCAACTAGATAAGTATGTTGCATTTCCATCCAAACCTGGTTTTAGTGTTTGAAAAAAAAACAAATCTGAATTAAAAAAATATTTAGGTATATCCTCTTCCTTTGATGTACATAAGACAGTAGCATCAATCCAAGTACCACCATATTGGGAAAGTAATTCTAACCTAAGTAAATCTGTCATGTGTGTATATGTAATTGTTCCCTTATTAATTTTATCTTGAATAAAATCCGGAAATACTACATACTTATGAATATTATCTTTAGTGAGTAATACAATTTCTTTAGAAGTTAGATTCTTGTGTAATTGCTTATAGCAAATCTTAACAATTTCAGGAGCATTATCGAGGCCTTGAATCCAACAAAACCACACTTTATTAGAGACACTATTTTTTATCGATGTTTCAAAAGTTCTATCAAAATCTTCAAGTGACCGTCTGTACTTTTTTTCTAATTTTTGCTTAATTTTAAGGGTAACAGATAAACGTAAAATTTCTAATGCAGTTCGACTTTTCCCTAAGAGTAGAAATTCATACATTGCAGTACCCAATACACCTCCATGAAAAAATTGTTTTATTAGACTAAAACCGCCTTGTTTTCTAAATAATTCTAATAAATTCAATATCCTATCCCCTTTGATAAAATTAAATATAGTATTCATAACATAATATAAAAACAAAATCCATCAATAATAGGACAAAATGTTGATTTCAAAAAACGAAACCAACATTCAAACTCAATTATGTATAGTATATATTTTTTAAATATATCTTTTTTCTTAACTCAATCATAAGAAAAGATAACAACTACAATAATTGCTCATCATTCTCACTTAAGATTAAAAACTTCTTCATACCTATCTGCAATAAATTGCCAACTATAGGCATCTTTAATCCGTTGTTTTGCTTTTTTACCTAACTCTTCAATCTCAGCTTGGCCCATATTATCAGCTTCATTGATTAACTTAGCCAAATCACCATCTTCTTTAGACCAGTATAAAGCTGCTTCTTGCCCAACTTCCTTATTAAAGCCGACATCTAGCAGTAAATTCAACTTAGTACTACCTAATGCTTCTAACAATGATGGGTTAGTTCCACCAACTGAATGGCCATGGAAATAGCCGTAAGAGTTCTCGCGAATCTTCTTCAACAATTCTGAATTGTAGACAGTCCCTACAAATTTGATTCGCTTATCGTTCTTAAAGCCTAACTTTTGATCAAGCTCATTTAAGAAGACATCATCTTGCGTTGTGATGATAGCAAAATCTTTTTTACTATCAGACTTCATAAATTCCCGAATCATCGTTTCAAAGTTATTTTCAGGGACGAATCTACCTACTACTAAGTAATATTCAAATGGCTTCAATTGCTTATCAGTTAACCACTTGACAAAAGTCTCGTCATTATCAGCCAACTTAGAAGGATAGATATCCGAACCATAAGCAATGTAGGTTGTAGCAGGTTGATACTTAGCGTATTCATCTTGAATGTACTTTTCAATGTTAATTGAATCGCACACTAATAAATCAGCTCGCTTAACCATACCAGCTTCGGAGGTCTTCCAGTACCACCGAACAGGCTTAGACCACTTAGCCCGCTTCCATTCGTGACCATCAGGATTAACAAACACCTTGCCACCCATTTTATGAACTTGCCGTACGTACTTGCCCATAAATGGACCAATTCGACAAGCTAAGATATAGATGATTGGATTTTTGATATTTTCTTGTTGGCATTGCCGAATGCATTCTTTAAAGGCAGCTAAATCATAGTAAATAGCTTGAGCCGAGCCAAGTTGTTCTGGTACCTCAACCTTAAAACAATCAGCGTTATAGTATGTAAAGTGTTTATCGTCAACGGTGATTGCTCCTGGTAATTTCTTTTCGTCCATGTAGCCCTTACCATTAGCTTTACATGCGATATGGTACTTAATGTTGCTATTATTTTGATGGTATTCAACCAACTTTTGTAGAAAAGTTTCGTACCCACCATAATTACCTATTCCCTTAGCACCAATAATATAAACGTGTTGAACTCCCATCAGTTCTTAAATTCCTCTCTAAAATATTACCTATTCTTCGTCTGCTAGTCGTAATAAATATTGTCCGTAGTCATTTTTCTTTAATGGTTGCGCTAATTCTACTAACTTCTCCTTGCTAATCCAACCCATCCGATAAGCAATTTCTTCCAGGCAAGCTACCTTTAAGTTTTGCCGCTTTTGAATGGTTGCAATGAAGCTGGCTGCTTCTAACATGGAATCGTGTGTGCCGGTATCAAGCCAAGCGTAGCCCCGACCCATTAACTTAACGTCTAACTTGCCACGTCGTAAGTATTCCTTGTTAACGTCCGTGATTTCTAATTCACCGCGAGGAGATGGCTTTAGATTAGCTGCAATGTCAACTACATCGTTATCATAGAAGTACAAGCCTGTTACCGCGTAGTTACTCTTAGGTTGAGCTGGTTTTTCTTCGATTGATAAAGCATGCATTTCTTCGTCAAACTCAACCACCCCGAACCGTTCTGGGTCATTAACGTGGTAACCGAAAACAGTTGCCCCGTTTTCTTTTTGAGCAGCATCTTGAAGTTGCTTAGCTAAGCCACTGCCATAGTAGATATTATCACCTAGAATTAGACACACCGAGTCACTCCCGATGAATTCTTTACCGAGAATAAAGGCTTCAGCTAAGCCGTTAGGTTGTTCTTGCACCTTGTAGGACAGATTAATTCCTAAATCAGAACCATCACCTAGTAACTGTTCAAACAAGGGTGTATATTCTGGCGTAGAAATCACCAGGATATCACGAATACCCGCTAACATTAAGGTTGATAGTGGGTAATAAATCATCGGCTTATCATAAACTGGAATTAATTGCTTGGAAATTCCCTTTGTAATAGGGTAGAGGCGGGTACCAGAACCCCCAGCTAAAATAATCCCTTTCATATGTAGACACTCCTCCTTAATATGCCCCGTTTGGCACGAATAAAATCTTAACCGTCATCAAGATAATCTTTAAATCGAACCAAACGCTGGCGTTTTGAATATATTCAAGGTCGAGCTTGACCATGCCGGCGAAGCCGACGTTGTTGCGCTCGGTGGCTTGCCACAGGCCGGTGCAACCGGGAGTGACGTAGAGCCGTTGCTTGTCGTAGTCGGTGTACTCGGCGACTTCACGGGGAAGTGGTGGCCGTGGACCTACCAGGCTCATGTCACCTAGTAAGACGTTGATGAGCTGTGGTAGTTCGTCCAGGCTGTACTTGCGCAAGAACTTGCCGACCCGGCTGATGCGTGGGTCGTCTTTCATCTTGAACATAGGACCATCGACTTGGTTTTTTTCCATTAGCTTTTCGAGCAAGTCTTCGGCATCGACTCGCATCGAGCGAAACTTATAAATCTTAAAGAGTTTGCCGTGGCGGCCAACCCGTGTTTGGCTAAAGAAGACGGGACCGCCATCATCGAGCTTGATGAGGAGTGCAATCATTAAAAAGATAATGGATAAAGGAATTAGAGCTAGTAAACTAGCACAAAAATCAAAGATCCGCTTTAAGGTTCGGTAAACGTAGCGTTGATCAATTTTAGTAGTATCTAAGGTAATTTGTTTTGTTTCCATCTTTTTAACACCCCCTAGTATTTTATTAATAACGTAAGTATTACGTATGTTATTCTTTGTACCTAAACTTTTCTACTTTTCTCACTTAAAAGAAAAAGAACCGTTTCTTCTTTTCGACCTTGGAGAAATCCTTGGCGATGACGCGTTGACCGTTTAAGAGTCGTTCGGCGTTAGTCTCAAAGCTTTGGGCCTTGTCTTGACTAAACTCTTTAGCTAACTTGTCGAAGGCTTCGCTTAAAACAAAGCCCCGGCCCTTTAAGGCGTGGGCATCTGAAGCCAAAATTTGGACCAGATTATGCTCCACTAGCTGCTTGGATATTTCTTCAACGTGACTGCCAAAGCCACCTAGGTAACTAGTTGAAGTTAGCTGAGCCAAAGCCCCTGCTTCGATGAACTCATAAAGTAACCCTAAGTGTTCTTGGATAACCTTGTTACGCTCTGGGTGCACAATTACCGACGTGGTGCCCTTCTTTTTAAGGTTGAAGATTAACTGCTTGGTGTAGCGAGGCACGTCGTTATGTGGCAACTCTAGCAGCATATAGCGCTTATCAGCATCGATTCCTAACAGATCATCGTAATGGTCGAGCAAATCGCCGTTGATGTGAACTTCTTGGCCTGGGAAGACTTTTAACTTGATGCCTTCCTGGTCTAGTTTAGCCTGAAAGTCGCTGGCGAGTCGTTCAACATCGCGCGCATGGTTAACGTAATCATTATCAAGGTGATGGGGGGTCGCCAGGATGTGGGTGACCCCATCCAACACCGCTTGGCGTGCCAAGTGCAAGGAAGTCTCGAGGTCCCTAGAGCCATCATCGATTCCTGGCAGGATATGGCAGTGTAAATCAACTAAGGTTTCCATTTAAACTCACTTCTTTTTCTTGGAATCTTTTGAATAACCGTAGTAGCCATAATAGCCACTACCCTTAACTTCAACGTCATTTAAGACGGTTCCGATAATGTGGCCCCCAACTTGTTTAATTAAGCGAACAGCTTCTTTAACGGCGTTTTTTTCAGTCTTGTTAGCCCGCACGACTAAGATAGTTCCGTCAACGTTGGTAGAAACAATTTGAGCATCGGTAACGGATAAAACAGGTGGTGCATCGAAGATAACTAAGTCTAGTTGTTCAGACAACTTCTTGATTAACTCGGCCATCCGCTTAGATCCAATCAATTCTGACGGGTTAGGTGGAATCGGACCACTTGGCATTACATACAAGTTCTTAACCGAAGTCTTGTAGATAATACTGTTGATATCAAAATTACGTTCTGATAGGTAATTAGACAACCCCTGCGGGTTATCAATCCCAAAGGTTGCGTTGATGGTTGGCCGGCGGAGGTCACTATCAACTAGTAAGGTATGTAAGCCTTGCTTAGCAAAAGCGGTTGCGATGTTGGCAGACACAGTTGATTTACCTTCTGACATGTTAGATGAAGTAACCATCAAGGTTTTGTAGTCCTTATCAACGTTAGAGAACTTAATGTTTGTTCTGATTGTGTTAAATTGTTCAGTGTCGACAGATGTTGGGTCTGTGACCGTAATCATCTTAACCCCGGTTTCCATCGTGTTTGCATCTTGATTTTTATCTTTTCGAAATAACCCCATAATATCCTCCTACTAGACCCGCTTAGTTCGGGTAGCTTCTCGGTTTTCATTTAAGACTTCGACGGCCGCAAAAGCATCATCGTCTTCAATATGAAAGACTGTTCCTAAGCTAGTTAAGCCGACTTCATCGGTTAGGAAGTCCATATCTTTAACAGTCTTATCCGTTAGCTCACGCACAATGGCGATTGCAATCCCAATTAAAGCTCCTAAAACAATCCCGACTAACGCTCCCAAGGTCTTCTTAGGAAAAACTGGGGTAGCGTTAGGTTTAGCAGTTGAAACAATTGTAACGTTATCAATCTTCATCATTTTTACAATTTTTTCTTTAAAGGTCTTAGCAACCGTATTAGCGATATCAGCCGCTGTATAAGCATCTTTATCTGTTACTGTCACGCTAATAATTTTTGAGTTAGTTTCATTTGAAACAGATACACTCTTTTGAAGGTCACCTAATGATCCCTTGTAGTTATCCCGTGCCCGCACTTCTTTCAAAACTGGACTTAAGATTACGGAGCGCTTCAAAATATCTTCATAAGTTGTTACCGCCCCTAAGTCGGCTTGTTGTGCTGCATACTGAGTTTGAACGTTGTCATTTTTTTGGTTGACTAAGATATCAGTGGTCGCACTATACTTTGGTTCGATAAAGATGAACAAAACAACTAATGAGATGATTAACCCGACTACTGCCCAAGCAATAATACTGAATAAATTTTTCTTTAAGGTGAGTAGAAGCCTCCCTAGATCAATAACTGTTTCTTCATTTTCTTTTACCATGGTTCTCTCCTAAATATGTATTTCTTACTGAACACAAAAGTTGCTAACAACAACTCTTGTCTATGTAAGATAAAATTAACCTAGCAGAAATTAATTATACCACCTTTTGCCCCGTAAACCTAGATAGGCGGAAACAATTTCACGCATTTGTCCCTAGCTTAATGCGTTTCCCCAAGCTTATTGCAAAAATTGTTGTTAGCTACTTATTATTTCACAATTAGAATAGCATGGTTTTTTTGTTAATGACAATAACCAAACAAGCATAAAAAACACTTGCATATACATATTTACTTTATCAATAAGAATCTTAATATCAACCATTAAAAAAGCCATATAACTCAAAAAACATAATTTTTTATTATAATAGATCTGGACAGATTTTTTGCTTGTTATTAGTGATTAATTACTATTTTACAACTAGTTAGCGCACTTAGTGTCTACCCTAAATAAAAAGTTCACCTAAATTCCACTGAAGTGTGAAATTCTAAGTGAACTTTCCTTAACTTAATATGGTTAATGATCCTTTATTCTTCCATGAAATTAGTCCGATATTGGTGTCAGCAGCTATTCGTTGTGATGACTCGCTAACCGTATCTCCATCATAAATAATGTAATAATTAACCAGGTTCGCAGCCAACTCCGAGCTATTTTTAATATCATTAAACTTAAAGGCCGCCTCCATCATAAAAAAGTGTCACGCCAAAGCGCAACACTTACTTTCTATTCAGTTACTTCGCAGGCTAGCATGTCCTCGAAAGTTTCGCGCCGCACGACCAACTTGGAGTGACCGTCTTCGCAAAAGACCACTGCGGGCCGCGGATTGCGGTTATAGTTGGAGGCCATGGTGTAACCATATGCCCCTGTGGCAGGCATGGCCAAGATGTCGCCTGGCTTAGTGTTAGGTAAAGGACAATCCCGCACTAAGACATCCCCGGATTCGCAGTACTTGCCGACCACCGTGACGATCTGTTCATTAATCGCGTGGGGCTTTTCTGCGAGGAAGGCTTCATACTTAGCTTGGTAAAGGGCCGGCCGGATGTTATCGCCCATCCCCCCGTCGACAGCTAAGAAGTGGCAAACCCCGTCCACGTCTTTGCGTGAACCGACCGTGTACAAGGTGGTGGCCGCTTCACCCGCTAGGGCCCGGCCTGGTTCAATCCAGATGGCCGGCAGCTTCAATCCGTGTGCTGCCACTCGCTCCTTGACCGCGGCGATAATGTCTTTAGCAAAGTCTTCGGTGGCAATCATTTGGTCGTCTTTGGTGTAACGAATCCCGAAGCCCCCACCAAGGTTTAAGACCTGGGCTTCAAAGCCTAATTCGTCTCGCCACTCTTTGAGTAAGTCGACCATCTTTTGGGCCGCCATCACAAAGCCCCGCGCTTGGAAGATTTGGGAACCAATATGGCAGTGAATTCCCTCCACGTTCATGCGAGGGTTTTTAATGAGGTTGGCTAAGGCTTCCTTGGCTTGGCCAGACTGAACGTCAAAGCCAAACTTCGAATTGGACTGGCCGGTAGAGATGTACTTGTGCGTTTCCGCCTCAATTCCGGGGGTGACCCGCAAGACAACGTTGGCCGTCGTATGCTTTCTTCTTAGAAGCTTGTCTAAGAACTTGATTTCTTGGAAGTTATCGATCACGATGCAACCAATCTGGCTGTCTACAGCCATCTCTAGTTCTGCGGGTAACTTATTGTTCCCGTGAAACTCAATATCTGCCGGGGGCATGCCTCCCTTTAACGCTGCGTATAATTCTCCCCCCGAGACCACATCACAGCCTAAGCCGGCATCTGCGACTAGCTGATACATTGCTAAAGCCGAAAAAGCTTTACTAGCGTAGGAAATCTTATAATCAACTCCCGCTTCAATAAAAGCCTTCTTAAAGTCAGCAATCTGTTGCTTAATTTTACTTACATCATAAGCAATGACTGGCGTCCCGTATTTTTCCGCCAGTTTCAAAGCATCCACCCCGCCAATCGTTAAGTGTCCTGCTTGATTTACTTCTAGTGCTTCTGTCAACTGCTAAACCCCTCTTCTACCTTTAATTTTTTGCTTAAAAAAGGGCTGGAACAAGCCCAGCCCCATCCAATTATTGTTCGTCGCTCTTTAAAGTTCCGCCCACTGCGTAACGGTTCTTTTGCATTTCACTTAAAACAACGTGGACATGTTCAGCTGGTGCGCCGGTGTTTTCAACCACCGCTTTAGTAACATCTGCCACCAAGTTTTTAAGTTGTTCTTGGCTCCGACCTTCGATTAATTCGATATGAACTAATGGCATACAATTACTTCCCTTCGTTTATGTATAAGTCTATTAAAACAAAAAATAAATTAAAAGGCAATTAAAATAATAAACTTTTCCTAAAGCTTAGCTTTAAGCACTAAGACTAATTTCGCTAAGTTCAGGCCTAACTATGGTAAAATTAAGAGGACCTTTTTATTAGGAGGAATTTTTAATGACAGTTACAAAACAATCACTCTCGGCTTGTACCAGCATCTTAGTCGGGAAAAAGGCCAGCCTAGACGGCTCGGTTTATATTGGGAGAAACGAGGACGCCAAAAGTGCCTGGCCAAAGCACATGTGTGTCCACCCCCGCCAAGAATTTACCAGCGAGCAAGTTTTCACCTCAAAGGATAACGGCTTTAGCATGCCCCTACCTAAGGTAGCTTACAAGTACACGGCCACCCCGGAATGGACCGACGAGTTTGGTTTATTTGAAGAAGACGGTATTAACGAATTCGGGGTGGCGATGAGTGCCACCGAAAGTGCCTACGCCAACAGCGAGGTCTTAAGTTGTGACCCGCTCGTGGCTAACGGGATCGGCGAAGAGGCAATGGTGACCGTCGTCTTGCCATACATCAAGACCGCCCGCGAAGGGGTCTTACGCCTGGGCCAAATCGTCAGTGACTATGGGGCTAGTGAAGCCAACGGCATCTTATTTGCCGACGACCAAGAAGCCTGGTATTTAGAAATCGGATCAGGTCATCACTGGGTGGCCCAACGGATTCCAGATGATGCCTACGCGGTCGTAGCTAACCAACTGGCCATTGAAGAAATTGACTTTGCTGATACCAAGAATTTCTTAACCTCAGCCGGAATTCAAGCCTTTGTAGAAGCTAACCAGCTTAATCCCAGCCTGGACGGGACCTTTAACTTCAGAAAGATCTTTGGGACCCAAACTCTCTCAGATCAAATCTACTCCACGCCCCGGGTTTGGTATGGACAAAAGTACTTGACCCCTTCGGTTGAACAAGACCCTATGAGCCTAGAGTTGCCCTTTATCAGAAAACCCGACCGCAAGTTAGGTTTAGATGACCTGAGCTACGTTTTAGGCTCCCACTACCAAAACACCCCTTACGATCCGCTAAACTCTAAGGACCCGCTCTTAAAAAAGAAGTTTCGGCCGATTAGCTTAGCTAAGACTCAAGAGTCCCACATCTTACAGCTAAGAAGCGACCTCAGCCAAGACATTAAGGGGATTCACTGGTTAGCCTTAGGGGTCACTGCGCAAAGCGTCTTTGTACCTTTCTTTACTGGGGCTAACGACGTCCACCCTGCTTACAAGGTGGGCAAAGCGACTTACGAACCAGACTCCGCTTACTGGATCTATAAGCAGGCCGGCATCCTAGTGGACGCCCACTACCAAGCCTTCGCTAAAGAACTAAGCGACCTACAAACGGAACTTATGGTTAGCTTCAAGACAGCCGTCCGCAAGGTTGTAGCTGCTGTTAAGGCTGGCGAGTTTGACGGGGACCTGGCAGACTTTTTAACGACCGAATCAATCAAGCTCCAAGACCTGGGTCTAAAGAAATACCAGGCCCTAAGTGCCAGCTTAATTACCCAGGCTACCGACATGTCACCGTTAAACTTTAAGACTGACGCTAACTTATAGGGGGCTGACCATGGAACTTTTAACTGTTAATCAGCAACTGACTCTTAAAAGCCAGCAGGTTAGCTTAACCTTAGACCCTAAGAGTGTCTGTGCCGGGCCGATTTTAATCAGCCACCTCTATGATGAGCTTTTTGACTTGCTAGCAGCACTTGGAAACCAAACCGTCTACTTACACTTGGACTTACTTTTGTATTTGCAAAAGTATTACCGCTTTAAGGGCTGGCGTTTACCGGACTTAAACTTTGTCGCCCTCCCGTTAGGCTATCCGTTCCAGCTAGCGGACCTGACGATTGAAGCCTTCAATAACGACGATAATGCCTTTGGCCCCCTGGTTTGCATCATCAGTGACGGCCAAAGTAAGCTCGGCTACGCGCCCAAGTTTGTCCCCCATGGTCAACATAAAAAGCGAATCAAGCTTTGGAAGAAGGCCTTTAGCCAGGCAGACCTCGATTACTTTTGCCTAAGCCAAGACTTAGTTGCTGCCACTAACGACTTTCGAGCTCTAACTGAAGTCGGCCGGCAAAAGAGTCTCACTAAGTACTTACAGCACCTAGAGGCCGACCAAAGTGGGCAGATTTTACTGTCCTACGAAAAACCAGAGCGCATCTTGACCATGCAAAAGACGGCCTTAGCAGCCGGCTTTAATTTAAAGTTAGCTCCTGCCAGCCAAGCCTTTTTACAGGCTCTCTTTCCCTTTGAAGAGCCCGTTTCACAAACTGAGGCAACAAGGGACCTCGTCGTCGTTTCAACCCCAAGCGCAACTACCTTTGACGCGCGGGCTAGCCTGGCAATCCAGCCGGTAATGGCCCCCAAGGAAGCCAAGGAATTCCTAAACGTCATCAAAGCTAAGGAAGTCATTTACCTCTAAAACAAAAGCCCACCCTGAGAGTCAACGCTACTCAGGGTGGGCTTTTTAATTTGACTTATTTCTTGTTGTAATCTTCGTCGGTCTTTAAGACGGCCATAAAGGCATCTTGGGGAACGTCAACCGTCCCGACGGCCTTCATCCGCTTCTTCCCCCGTTTTTGCTTGTCTAGCAACTTAGCCCGCCGGTCAGGGTCCCCGGTATGGATTCGGGCGGTAACATCCTTACGGTAAGCCTTGATGTTAGTCCGGGCAATGATTTTCGCCCCGATGGCGGCTTGAATTGGAATTTCAAAGTTTTGCCGCGGAATAACTTCTTTTAGACGAGCCACAATCACCCGGGCCCGTTCTTGGGCAAAGTCCTTATGGGCAATGAAGCTCAAGGCGTCGACCTTGTTACCATTTAACAAGATATCGATCTTCACCAAGCTACTTGGGCGGTCGTCTTCAATCTCGTAATCAAGTGAAGCGTAACCCTTGGTGCTTGACTTAAGCTTATCAAAGAAATCAAAGATGATTTCTGAAAGCGGGATGTCGTAAATAACATTAACCCGGTAATCGTCGAGATATTCCATCGTCACAAAGGTCCCCCGCTTGCGTTGACACAATTCCATAACCGGCCCAACGTAATCGTTTGGCACCATAATCGTTGCCTTAACGTAAGGTTCCTTAATCTCCTTGATGCTAGATGCTTCCGGCATTTCAGACGGGTTAGACACGCTCTTCAAGCTCCCATCCGTTTGGATAACCTGGTAGGTAACCGATGGGGCCGTGGTGATTAAGTCCATGTTAAACTCGCGTTCAAGTCGTTCTTGGACCACGTCCATGTGTAACATTCCCAAGAATCCACACCGGAAACCAAAGCCTAAGGCCTGGGAGGTTTCTGGTTCAAATTCAAGGGCGGCATCGTTTAGCTGCAGCTTTTCTAAGGCTTCACGTAAGTCGTTATACTTGGCGTTATCAGTTGGATAAAGCCCCGAATAAACCATCGGGTGCATTTCCCGGTAACCAGCCAAAGGCTTAGCGGTTGGGTTAGTCGCGCTAGTGACCGTATCCCCCACCCGGGTGTCTTGGATATCCTTAATCGAGGCGGTTAGGTACCCAACGTCCCCAGCCATCAAGTAATCGCGCCGGAGGGGCTTTGGTGAGTTAACCCCAACCTCAACTACTTCATACTCTGCGCCCGAGTTCATTAACCGAATCTTGTCACCAGGTTTGACGGTGCCTTCAACCACCCGGATACTCAAGACTACCCCACGGTAGTCATCGTAAACCGAATCAAAGATTAAGGCCTTCAGTGGTGCCTGTAAATCTCCGGCTGGAGCGGGGATATCATGTACGATTTTTTCAAGCATCTCTTCAATCCCAATTCCGGCCTTAGCAGAAGCTAGGACCGCTTCGGACGCATCCAAACCAATCATGTCTTCAATTTCTTGACGGACAACTTCCGGTTGGGCCGAAGGGAGGTCAATTTTATTGATAACCGGCACAATCTCTAAGTCATCATCGATTGCTAAGTAAACGTTAGCTAGCGTCTGCGCTTCTACCCCCTGAGCCGCATCAACTACTAACACCGCCCCTTCACAAGCAGCTAGTGAGCGGGAGACTTCGTAAGAAAAATCGACGTGTCCGGGGGTATCGATTAAGTGGAAGATATAAGTTTCCCCATCCTTAGCATGGTAGTGTAGCTCCACCGCGTTAAGCTTGATGGTAATCCCCCGTTCCCTTTCCAGGTCCATTGAATCCAATAACTGGTCTTGCATTTCCCGCTTGGAAACAGTATCGGTCATTTCCAAAATGCGGTCAGCTAGGGTTGACTTCCCATGGTCAATGTGAGCCACAATCGAAAAATTACGAATATGTTTTTGACGTTCTTTCATTTGTTCAAAGTCCATGTAGTTCATTCAGCCTACTTTCTAAATATACTCTTAATTTCCATTATAAGTTAGATAAGCTAGGAGGGTCAATTTTTATCCTTAAAAAAAGCGGCGCTATTCAAATTCTAGACCATCATTTTTCAAAGGATTTAAAAAACTAGGTGCAAACTCATTCGTACCCGCGTTTGATGGCAACCTGATTATAAACCCCAAGCACGTAAATATAAATAAGCTCTAGCTAAAGCGCTTAGCCTTATCTAGAGCTCATTCATTTAATTAGAGGGGTGGAGGTAATGTTTAATTAGGCTGTGGCCATGGCTTGATTATAGGCTTGGCTAGCCTCTTGTTGATTTAGATTAAAATTTTGAATCAAAAAATCAATGATTTGTTCCTTAGTAAAGTTAAGTTTGACTAAACCCTTGATAGTTTCCATGCGCTCTTCAGCACGCCCTTCCTCACGTCCTTCCTTGCGGGCATAAGCACTTTGGCGGGCAGCATATTCTTCGATTGTCATGTAATTTTCCCCCTTCTTGACGTCATTTTTAACTTCCCTAACAGCTCGATCTAAAGCTGCACTAAATTTACCGGTGACAGTTCCGTCATTAAAGTAGGTCAGCATCTCTTGGTTAAGCGCGGCCTGCTTACTGGCATCACCTTTCAAATTTACTATAACAT
This sequence comes from Ligilactobacillus agilis, assembly GCF_025311475.1. NCBI lineage: Bacteria > Bacillati > Bacillota > Bacilli > Lactobacillales > Lactobacillaceae > Ligilactobacillus > Ligilactobacillus agilis. The sequence goes on from NZ_CP104397.1 coordinate 1,313,803, forward strand.
TGGTTTCACCGTTGTCAATTAAAATCTCCGGGTACCCTACTAGTTGAGGAATTAGTTGATAGTGAACTCGATTTAAGTTGTAAACATCATGGTCACATAAGAACAAGACGACGGTTTGGCGGCGCTCGCTAAATGATTGGCCGGCATACAGGGCTTGTTTTTCCAGGTTACCTTGATAGATGGCCATCCGCTTTTCAATATCATGGTGATTTTGGTTCTGCATCTCTAAATCATAGATAGTCCCGTGCTCATCTTCAGCGTAAACATCGAAACGAGGACCGTGATAGACGGCGTTTTTCTTTTTGTCGGCTTCACGCTTGACGGTAATTAAGGTGCCTGACTTTAAAATTTGGCAACCACATTTTTAGCAGTTGTTCTAACAGTTCCGGGTGGTCATTGAAGACCCAGCTAAAGACGAGGTGGTCTTTAATAGTTGCTTGTTGCCATTTTAAGGCAATTTCTTTTCGTAGATTCAAAAGCGCTCGCTCCTTTATTGAGTAAATTTTTACCCCTCTACTTTATAGATACGCAAACAGGTAGCGAATTAATTCTTTAAAAGTTTAAATTTAATCAAATCCTAATAAACAGCACAAAAAAAGCGGGTTAGCCACTTACGGCCAACCCGCTAACTTAATTAGCGTTTCTTACGTTGTTTTTTGCGCCACTTTTCAAAGAAGCTGTCGTCACCAGCAGGATCTTCACCGGAAACATCGGCAAAGGCCTTTAGGGCTTCCTTTTGCGCCTTGGTCAAGTTCTTAGGGGTAACAATTGTGACCGTTACCTTTTGGTCACCGTTACCGTTGCCACGCAAGCGCGGTGCCCCTTTTTCGCGAAGACGGAAGGTCGTCCCGGTTTGGGTACCGGCAGGAATCTTCATTTCAACGTCCCCGTGAACAGTTGGGACCTTGACGCTATCACCCAGGGCAGCTTGCACAAAGCTGATTGGTAAGGTGTAGTAAATTTCGGCCCCGTCCCGTTCAAACTTATCACTTGGACTAACGTGGAAGACGATGAACAAGTCCCCGTAAGGGCCACCGTTAGACCCAGCTTCACCTTGGCCTTGTAAGCGCATTTGGTTGCCATCTTCAACCCCGGCTGGGATGGTAACTTGAACTTCATGCTTTTCACGAACATGGCCACTACCGTAGCAAGTAGTACATTTTTCCTTAATTTCCTTACCAGTTCCATGGCAGACGTCACATTCTTGTTGTGTCATCATCCGGCCAAGTGGGGTTTGCCGTTGAACTTGAATAAAGCCACGGCCACCACACTTATGACAAGTTACTGGGGAAGTGCCTGCCTTCGCCCCGGAACCATGACAGGTCTTACACAAGGCTTCCCGACTATACTCAATGTTAGTCTTCTTACCAAAGATTGCCTCTTCAAAGGTTAAATTCATTTCGTATTGTAAATCGCGCCCCTGTCTTGGTGCCGTCCGACTTCGGCTTTGGCCACCACCGCCAAAGAAAGAAGAAAAGATATCTTCGAAGCCGCCGCCACCAAAGTCAAAGCCACCGTTACCAAAGCCAGAGAAGCCGCCACCACCAAAGCCTTGTTGGTTGCCAGCAAAGCCGTATTGGTCATATTGGGCCTTCTTTTGAGGGTCACTTAGGGTTTCGTAAGCTTCGTTAATTTCTTTAAACTTAGCTTCCGCACCCGGTTCCTTGTTTAAATCGGGGTGATATTTTTTGGATAATTTCCGGTATGCGCGTTTAATTTCGTCTGCGGATGCATCCTTGGACACACCTAGGACTTCATATGGATCTCTTTGTTCAGCCATTATTTCCCTCCAAGAAATTTCTTCCCACCTAGATTACCATATCTCCTGGGAAGAAAAAAGTTTTTTCCTTAAAAAAAGGACCGGCCCAACCCTAAGGGGCTAGCACCAGTCCTTATTTACCAAGCAATTACTTGTCTTCAGGATCTACTTCTTTGAAGTCACCATCAACGGTATTATCGTCTGCCTTAGCACTACCGTCTGCTTGGCCATCTGCGCCAGCGGCTTGGCTAGCTGCTTGAGCTTGTTGGTATAATTTAACTGAGACATCTTGGATAATCTTAGTTAATTCATCCTTCTTAGCCTTCATATCTTCTAAGTCGTTAGCTTCTTGGGCCTTCTTTAATGCTTCCTTAGCATCCTTAACTTGCTTAATTTCATCGTCTGAAACCTTGCCATCAAGTTCCTTTAAGGTCTTGTCAGTTTGGAAGATTAATTGGTCAACTTCGTTACGTAAGTCAACTTCTTCCTTACGCTTCTTATCTGCTTCTTCGTTTTCCTTAGCTTCCTTAACCATCCGGTCGATTTCTTCGTCAGATAAACCAGATGAACTCTTGATGGTAATCTTTTGTTCCTTGTTAGTTCCTAAGTCCTTAGCAGAAACGTTAACAATCCCGTTCTTATCAATATCGAATTTAACTTCGATTTGAGGAACCCCACGTGGAGCAGCAGGAATATCCGTTAATTGGAAGCGACCTAAAGTCTTGTTGTCAGCTGCCATTGGGCGTTCACCTTGTAAAACGTGAATGTCCACGGCTGGTTGGTTATCAGCAGCAGTTGAGAAGACTTGGGACTTAGATGTTGGAATTGTAGTGTTGCGGTCAATCAACTTAGTGAAGACCCCACCCATTGTTTCAATCCCAAGTGATAATGGGGTAACATCAAGTAAGACCACATCTTTAACATCCCCAGTGATAACCCCACCTTGGATAGCAGCCCCTAAGGCTACGGCTTCATCAGGGTTAACTGATTGGTTTGGCTTGTGACCAGTTTCGGCTTCAACAGCTTCTTGCACAGCTGGAATCCGTGTAGAACCACCAACTAAGATTACTTCGTCGATGTCGGCGTTAGTCAAACCGGCATCCTTCAAGGCGTTGCGAACAGGAATCTTAGTTCTTTCAACCAATTCTTCTGTTAATTGGTTGAATTGAGCCCGAGTTAAGGTTGTTTCCAAGTGAAGTGGGCCGTTAGCACCGGCTGTGATAAATGGTAAGGAAATTTGAGCTTGGCTAGCTGAAGAAAGGTCCTTCTTAGCCTTTTCTGCTGCATCCTTCAAGCGTTGCATTGCCATCTTGTCGCTTGATAAGTCAATTCCGTTTTCTGACTTGAAGTTAGCTACTAACCAGTCGATGATGGCGTTATCGAAGTCATCCCCACCAAGGTGAGTATCACCATTAGTTGAAAGTACTTCGAAGACCCCGTCACCTAATTCAAGGATGGACACATCAAAAGTCCCACCACCAAGGTCAAAGACCAAGATCTTTTCATCTTTGTCAGTCTTATCCAAACCGTAAGCTAAAGCGGCAGCAGTTGGTTCGTTAACAATCCGTTCAACTGTTAAACCGGCAATCTTACCAGCATCCTTAGTAGCTTGACGTTGGGAGTCGTTGAAGTAAGCAGGAACAGTGATAACTGCTTGGGTTACTTCTTCACCTAAGTAACTTTCTGCGTAATCTTTGATGTATTGCAAAATCATCGCAGAAATTTCTTGAGGAGTGTAAAACTTGCCGTTAACGTCAACCTTGTATCCAGCTTCACCCATGTGACGTTTGATGGATGAGATTGTATCTGGGTTAGTGATTGCTTGACGCTTAGCAACTTCCCCAACTTGAGTTTCCCCATTCTTGAAGGACACAACGGATGGAGTTGTCCGGTTACCTTCTGGGTTTGTAATAATTTTTGCTTCTTTACCTTCAAGGACAGCCACAGCTGAGTTAGTTGTCCCTAAGTCAATACCAATAATTTTAGCCATTATTTATTCAACCTCTTTATTATAAAATTTATTGAGCTACAACCACCATTGCTGGCCGCAATACCCGGTCTTTTAGCATATAGCCTTCTTGAAAGACTTGAACAACCGTTTCAGGTGTTTGTCCTTCTTCGACCGGAACCGTTTGAACAGCTTGGTGTAAGGTTGGGTCGAAAGGTTTACCCAAAGCTTCAATCTTAGTGACCTCGTTTTCCTTCAAGGCCGCTTCGATATTTTGGGCAACCATCTCGACACCTTTCTTCAATTGCTTAGACGCTTCATCGTCAACTTCAATTTCTAAGGCCCGACTTAAGTTATCCATGGCCGGCAAGATTGCGGTCGCCATACTTTGACCGGCGTATTTCAACAGACTCGCCTGCTCTTTTTTGAAGCGGTTCGTCATGTTAGCCATCTCTGCTTGGGAGCGGAGGTACTTATCTTCCATTTCATCAAGCTTAGCTTGCAAGTCTTTAATCTTAGCTTCAGCCTTTGCTACTGAATCTTCCTTAGCTTCTGCTTGGGTTGGCTTTTCAGTAGCTTCTGTCGCTTCTGCTTGCTTAGCTTCTTCAGTTTGCTTAAGTTCTTCATTTTTTTCAGCCACTTGAACACCCCTTTTCTCTAATTAAAATTATCAAAATTTTGGTAATAATCAATCAACCTGGCGGTTAACTCTTTTCTAAATGCCCCAAGTAGGCCAATCATCTTGGCATACGGCATGTTAGTTGGCCCCAAAATGGCAATCAATCCTTGCCCGTTGTGGCCATCGTCATAAGTTGCTGAGACTAAGCTATAATCTAACAGTAACTTATTAGTTAACTCATCGCCAAATCTAACTGAAATGCCCTTGTCATTATCAACCAAGTCACTAATGTTAGGAACCTGGTTAACTAATGAATACAGTGACTTTAACTGCTCAACGTTATTATCGTGAGCAAAATTCAAAAGATTCATGCGACCGGAGACATAGACTTGTTCTTTGACAGCCTTGTCTAAGACGTTGCCAAAAACATCTAAAAAGCCAGCAGGTTGCTGGAGGTAACGGGTCAGTAGCGGCAAGGTGGCATGAAGCTTGGCAATCACTTGATTCAAAGGTAGACCTACTACTTGGTCATTAATCAAGCGCATCACTGCTTCAAGCTCGTCTCCACTAATTTCTGGTGGAATGTTAAAAATTTGACTTTCAACCGTCCCGTCACTGGCAACTAAAATTACCATTACCTGTTGGTGACCAATCGGTACCATCCGAAACCCTTCCAACCTTAAATCAGTGCTATCCGGCTTTAACATAATCGCCGTATAGCTAGTCAAGTCAGACAGAATTTTGGCGGAAGTTGCGACAATTTCATCAACCTTCAAAAACTCATTTCCAAAGGAATTGCGGATACTTTTAAGTGACTGCTTGTCTAGCTTAGCTGGCTTAACAATATTGTCAACGTAATAGCGGTATCCCTTTAGAGATGGGACCCGGCCAGAACTTGAGTGCTCCTTGGTGATATAACCTTGGTGTTCTAACACGGCCATCTCATTACGAATCGTTGCCGAACTCACATGAATAGGTAATTGTTCTTGCAATGCCTTCGAGCCAATTGGCTGTCCAATCTCAGTGTAATCTCGGATAATCGCTTCTAAAATCAAAAGCTGTCTGTCCGTTAACACCACAATCACCTCTGTTTCTCTCTTAGCACTCGCAACATTTAAGTGCTAAGAACAATTATTAATATACACGACTTTATTTGTTAGGTCAAGGATTTTTACCACTTTTTTAGCACTTTCGTCTTTAAAGTGCTAAAAAAATTTTTGGCGCGGTAATTTTTCCATGTTAAGATAGGAATAAGTAAAAAAAGATAGGAAGATTTTATGGCAATTACAGTTTATATGGTCCGTCACGGCCAAACTATGTTAAATCGTTATAACCGCCTACAAGGTTGGTGCGACTCTCCCCTAACCGAAAAGGGAATTGAAGACGCACGGCTAGCGGGACGCCACCTGGCTGACATTAAGTTCGATGCTGCTTACCACACTAACACCATGCGGACTATTAGGACGAGTGGCTTTATTCTTAAGGCTAACCACCACACCCCTAACTTAAAGGCGGCCCCCTTAACCTACTTTAAGGAGCAAGGGTTTGGTTACTTTGAAGCCGCTGATGCTAGCCAAGTTTGGCTAATCGCTGGTGCTAACCACGGAACCAGGACCTACAATGATATTTTACGGGACTATTCTTTTGCGCAAACCCGGGATTTCTTACACCAAGCCGATCCTTTCGGTGACGCCGAATCAGACGCGGCCTACTGGCAACGGCTTAACGCTGGGATTGATTACCTCAGACAAAACCACACTGACGGCCAAAAACTACTTTTGGTCAGCCACAGCCTAACTACCCGGAGTTTAGTTGACCACTTTGCCCCCGAACTGGGTGCCTATAACCTCGGCCCTAAAAACGGCGCAGTCACTAAGCTTGAAATCACCGCCACTGACGTCAAGGTTAGTTACTACAACCACTACCTTGACGGAGAAGAATACTAAAAACAACCGGCCTTTAGTTAATCCTAAAGACCGGTTGTTTTCTTACTTTGGCTGATGCTTATCTACATAGGTTTGCAAGTTGCGGTCAGCTTTAATAAGCCCGTACCAAAAGACCCCCATTAAAACGAGGTAACAACCCGTTCCAAGTAAACCCACTAAGGTGAACTTACCGTCAACAACTGCCCAATATAACAGCCCCATCACCACTAAGTTGCCTAACAACCTCAGCTTATTAGGCTTTTTAGCAGGTGGGTTATACTTACTAGTGGGCTTAACATTTAATAAGCCCGCGTCGCCTGCCTTAAGCTGAATCCCTGTTTGGAAAACGATGCAGTTCAGTAAGACTAAGATGAGGTATCCTCCCCAAGCGACCTGTGGCCAAATTACTAAACAAGGTATAGTCAGTCCGGTAATCACTAAGTTACCCAGCTCAGTTTTAACACTGGCTTTTACCATGAGGTCCGTGAGATAGTTAGCCTCAAACTCATCTAACCGGCTGGGTAGCCCAAACATCTTCTTGGCAGTCTTGTTCCTAAAGGTCCTTGTAAACTGCCAAGCTGGTCGGCCCGCTTGCAAGCGCCGGTAGCGCCAGGACACCACTGACCTCAAAGCTAGAATCAATCCCAAGTTGATGCCGACTGCAGCTAGACTTAATCCAGCTAGCCAGTTAGGCTTCAGTCCCGCTAGCGCCATTGTTCCTAACAATAAGAGGGGTAACAGTTGAAGATAGCATAGGTAGCTATCGGTAATGTAGTTTTTAACCTCCGCCTCAAAAAATTCATCCAAGGGTGGCTTAATTCCATAAGACTTAAAAATTGTTAGCATCATCTTTCCCCACCTTCCAAAATAAGGTATTTAAATCCGTCTCAAGTGCCTCTGCCAACCGAATACATAAATCCAAACTAGGATTATAGCGTCCATTTTCTATCATACTTAAAGTTTGGCGGGCGATGCCGACCTGGTAAGCCAGGCTTGCTTGCGAATAGCCCCGCTTTAGCCGGTAGTCCTTAACCCTACTGTTCATAGTTCCTCACTTCGATGTCAATTATATTTTACATACTTAGTTTACCGTAAACTCATATTTATGTCAACTATATGTGACAAGGTTGTTGTTTATATTCCCCTTAGCATAACTCTATATTATGATTTACATAAAATTTTCTTTATAAAAAATAAAAATTGCCTACCCTAAGCCCCAAGCTTGGCGATTGTTGCGCACAACCTATTTTCCCGATGATTGCAAAGGGTTTCAAAGCGTGCTAAGTTAAAGTTGCAAATACTATGCTGAGATTGGAATATGAAGGTGAGAGTATGCAAACATTAGCTATGGCTAAACATGCAGGTAAATTTATTATTACCAAGATTCAAGGCGAAAAGGCCCTCAGTCGGCGCTTGAGCGAAATCGGAATGACCCGGGGCAAAATTATTACCGTCCTTAGTGGTAATCAAGCTGACAGTGGCTTGGTGATTATTTTTCAAGGGCAAAAACTAGCACTTAATGCCTCCATGGCTGCCTGTATCTACGTCGCTTCAGTTAGCGACCCAGCCCAGGCAACCTTGACTTCTTTGGCCAAGGTTAAACTTCATACTCCCTGCCTCGTAGCCAAAATCACCGGGGACAAGGCCGTCAGACAGCGGTTGATGGATATGGGCCTAACTAGAAATACCCTGGTTACCATTGACAAGGTAGCCCCACTAGGCGATCCACTCGAATTAAACCTACGGGGCTATAAACTTAGCATCAGAAACTTTGAGGCCCAATCAATCCTAGTCCAAGAGGTGGATATCTCATGACGACCATTGCATTAGCGGGTAACCCCAATTGTGGTAAGACCACCCTTTTTAACCACCTAACCGGTTCAAGCCAATACGTGGGGAATTGGCCCGGGGTTACCGTCGAAAAAAAAGAGGGGGTCTTAAAAAAGGAACCAGACATTATGTTAGTTGATTTGCCAGGAATTTATTCCCTGTCACCTTATACCTTAGAGGAAGTCGTAGCCCGTAAGTACCTACTTGACCAACGCCCCGATAAGGTAATCGATATCGTCGATAGCACTAACATTGAACGCAACCTTTACTTGAGCCTGCAACTCCTAGAAACTGGTCTACCAACTATTATTTGCCTAAATATGTTGGACTTACTGACTAAGAGTGGCAAAAAAATCAACCTCCAAAAGTTGTCCTACTTACTGCAGGTCCCGGTCGTAGCCATCAGCGCCCTTAAAAAAGATCACCTGCCCGACCTCCTCAAGGAGATTAAGGCCACACCTAAGGCATACAGTTACCCACGCTACGATGAACGGCTCGAATCCGCTTTAAGCATGATTGAGGACTTGCTTACAGACGAGCTAGCGGCTAACGAACGACGTTTTTACGCCATCAAACTCTTTGAACAAGACGAAGTCATCCAGACCCAGCTAGCCTTAAGTCAAGCTAAGCAAGCAGAACTGGCCCAAATTATCGCTACCGCTGAAAAACTATTTGCTGAACCTAGTGATAGCATCATGGTCAACGCCCGCTACGACTTGATTGCCAAGATTGTCTCGATGTGCGTTATTAATCCGGACGACCTCAAGTTAAGCCTCAGCGATAAGATTGACCTTGTTGTTACCAACCGCTTTTTAGCCCTCCCCATCTTTGCTTTAGTTATGTGGGCCGTCTACTACCTCTCCATCCAAACGGTGGGCACAATTGGTTCCGACTGGATTAACGACCAACTCTTCGGTAACTACCTGCCGCACTTGGCAGCTAGCCTCATGACTGCTTTGCACGTGGCCCCCTTCATGAAGAGTTTAGTTTTAGACGGGATTATCGCCGGGGTTGGTTCCGTCTTAGGCTTTGTGCCCCAAATCATGATGCTCTTCTTTTGCTTAGGCCTACTGGAAGACTGTGGCTACATGGCCCGGATTGCCTTTGTAATGGACCGGATTTTCCGGCGTTTCAACCTTTCGGGGAAGTCCTTTATTCCCATGCTAATTTCAACCGGTTGTGGGGTGCCGGGGATCATGGCTACCCGGACCATCGAAGCCGAAGCGGACCGGAAAATGACTATTATGCTCACCACCTTCATGCCCTGTTCGGCCAAACTAACCGTCATCGCTTTGATTGCAGGGACCTTTTTCACCGGCCAATCCTGGGTAGCTCCTTCGGCTTACTTCTTAGGCATGTTAGCCGTTGTTTGTTCGGGGATTTTCTTAAAGAAAACCAAGCTGTTTGCCGGCGACCCCGCTCCCTTCATCATGGAATTACCAGCTTACCACTTGCCCCTGCTAAGAAACACCCTGCGCTACGTTTATAGCCGCAGCGTGGCCTTCGTCCATAAGGCTGGGACCTTAATTTTTATATCCTGCGTGGTAATCTGGTTTTTGTCATCCTTTAACTGGAAGCTGCAACTAGTTACCAACCAAGAAGACAGCCTCTTGCACTACCTGGGCTTAGCATTGGCACCATTCTTTGCCCCACTAGGCTTTGGGGACTGGCGGGCCAGCGTGGCTGTCATTGCTGGCCTAGTTGCTAAGGAGAACTGTATTGACACCTTAAGAATCGCCTTTGGTTCGGCCACTAACCAAGCTTTTACTAAGGACTTATTAGCTAGTTACAGCTCCCTAGCTGCCTATTGCTTTTTAGCCTTCAACCTGCTGTGTGCCCCTTGCTTTGCCGCCATTGGGACCATGTACAAGGAATTTGGCGACGTTAAGTGGACCTTGCGGGCGATTGGCTATCAGACCGGCTTTGCCTACCTAGTAGCGCTTTTGATTAACCAATGGGGCCTTGTCGCTAGTGGTCATTACAGCTGGTTTAACTTGCTGCTAGCTAGCCTTGCAACGGGGCTAGCCATTTGGGCACTAGTTTTTAAAAAAGGCGACTTAAAAAATCAGCACGAACTATCACAGGGAGGGATTTAAATGTTAGCAACCATTATCCTAGCCATTCTCATCTTTGGCTACACCGGCTACGTCATCTATAAGCGCTTTATCAAAAAGGGGGCCTCTTCTTGCCAGGACTGCCAAGAAGTTGGTTGTCCCCTAGTTGATCCCGCTAAGCTTAAGCGTAACCTCAAATAATTACTAATTTGGACTAGCCAAGGGGTTAGTCCATTTTTTAGATCTCAAAAGTGTATCAATACAATTTCCAGCAAATTTTCCTTTCTGTCTTGATTACAAAACGATTAGAGTTATAATCTATTTTAAATAAGAATTGATTGGAAGTGTTTTTTATGCAAAATGACTCTTTACACAAATTAACTCTCGCCGCCCTTTTTAGTGCACTCGACTACATCTTAGCCCTCTTTCAATTTCGGATTCCTTCCCCGGTCGGTCACCCCTTCGTCGACCTCGGCTTTAACTTCGTTGCCTTAGGGGTACTCTTTTTAGGCTACAAGTATGGCCTTCTTAGTGGGGCTGTCGGCTTATTAGTCTTTGACCTTTTGAACGGTTACGCTAACCACGCCTATTTAACCGTGATGGAGGTCAGCTTGCTAACGACTGGGACCTACCTTGCTTGGATTCTCTTGAAAAAAACGTCAGCTTACCAGCAATCATTACCTTAGGGGTAGTTAGTGGTTTATTGAAGATGGGGACCGGTTATTTACGCTACCTAATCGAGGCCCTCGTAGATGCGGGCTTACCCCTACCTAAGGCGGCAGTTACTGCCCTAGCAGCCTTTCCGGCCGATTTTGCTACCGGGGTATCCATGTTTATTGTCATCCCCCTCTTCTTTTTAGCCCTAAATAAGGTCAGCCACCAGTTACACTGGAACTGGTACCAACAATACCAATAGTTTACTTAACAAGGCCACTAGTTAGCCTTATAATTAGGGTAGAACAAATCCTAAGGGGGCTTTTTTATGTACGAATCTAAAACGGTCTTAGAAGAGGAATTTACTAGCTTAGCGGACTTATCTGCTTTCTTAGATAAAGAAGAAGTAGCCCGCACGGATGTCATTAACATTCAAAAGTTAAGAGCGAGCTACTTGCTCATTTATTGGGGCTAGCTAGTAATAACCGCCGTTACCTAAAAGTGGTAGCGGCGGTTATTTTTAGCCAAAATTAGCTTGACAGAAGCAACTGAATTTTTTAAGCTAATTTATAATTTTTAATTCAAGGAAGTGAACGTATGGATGCCAACCTCGATCGGAAAACGGCCCTAAAAGACGTCTTGCCAACTGCCTTTGGCTACGTGGGAATCGGCCTTGCCTTTGGAATTGTCGGTAAAGCTAGCGGTCTGTCCGTCCTTGAACTCGGGTTAATGTCTCTCATCGCTTATGGCGGGTCCGCCCAGTTCATCATGGTCAGCATGATGCTGGCTCATAGTCCGATCCTCTCCATTGTTTTAGCGGCCTTTTTAGTCAACGCCCGCATGATTTTGATGAGTTTTACCACCGCCCCTTACTTTAAAGCAGACAGCCTCTTAAAAAATATTTTAGTCGGTTCCCTGTTGACCGACGAAAGCTTTGCCCTAGCGATGAACAAGCTAAATGTTACTAAGGGGCAGCTTAGTTTTGCCTGGTTTGATACGGTTAATTGGTTTGCTTATTTTACCTGGTTTTTTGCCACAATTGCCGGGGCCTTGCTGGGTAATTTTATCACGAACCCCGCAAAACTCGGGGTTGATTTCGCCCTGGTAGCGATGTTTATCGGCCTGTTATACCTGCAACTCATTTCTGATAAGAGCTTGGCCTTTAACCTCCAGCTAAGCGTGATTGTGTTAACCTTGGGCTTGGTCTTTGTCGGAATGATTTTTATTCCAACTAAATTTTTAGTGCTAGTAGTCACTTTGATTACGTGCCTGTTAGGGATGGTGATTAAACATGTCTACTTCTAGCTACGTTTTACTAACCATCTTGTTAGCCGGTTTTTGCATGTGGTTAGCTAAAGTCTTGCCATTTTTACTGCTAAAAAAGTTCACCTTACCTAAGTGTGCCTTAGAGTACCTAAGCTTTGTTCCGCTTACTATCATGTCGGCCTTATGGTTTAGTCAACTATTTGAACAACATTTAGGCCACCTACCTAGCCTTAACTGGGAAAACTTACTAGCCTCACTCCCAACCTTACTAGCCGCTATTTTTTCAAAGGACTTATTAGTGACCGTAATTGTCGGCATTATTAGCCTGGCCTGCTTACGCTTTGGCTTTTTCTAAGACTAGCATTAAAATAAATTAAATTTAATTATAAAAAAGACTTGCCAAATGAAAAAAGTTAGGCTAAAATAATGTCAACGTTAAACGAGAACATAAATTAAAGACCAGAAAAAAGCCCAGTAGCTGAAGTTATTTGTCCAGTGAGTCGTTAGTAGTGAGAAAACGATCAACCCTAGCTTCAGTGAATAACCCTTTTTTAGTCGCTGACCGAACGGTTGCTAGTAGGCTCAGACGTGACCACAACGTTACCTGTGGCTGAGTGTGATTGCACTTGGAAATTAAAGAGGTCTAAGCCTTAGGCGCTTAGACAACTTGGGTGGTACCGCGGAAAGAAGCCTTTCGTCCCTTGTGATTAGGGGATGAAAGGCTTTTTATTTTCTCCTCAAATCTAAAAGTAAAGGATGAAAATTATGTGTGGATTTGTTGCTGTTGATAAATTAGACTACGATGTTAAAGAGTTCGAAGATATTTTGCAAACTGACTGTCACCGGGGCCCGGATATGACTTGGGTTAGTGATTTTGGGACGACTAAATTTGGTTTCAACCGCCTATCAATCATGGACTTAAGCGCCGACGGGATGCAACCTTTCAAGGCACTTGATTGCATGCTCGTATGTAACGGGGAAATTTACAACTACCAAGAGTTAGAAAAGCTCACCCCTGATTTTACTTACCAATCTACTAGCGACTGCGAGGTCTTAATCCCACTTTACCGCAAGTATGGCTTAGACGTCATGTGCAAACTGCTCGACGCTGAATTCGCCCTCGTTTTACATGACCAAGTTAGCGGAAAGGTCTTGGCTGCTAGGGACCCCATCGGAATTCGCCCTATGTTTTATGGTTACGTTAAGGGCAGTGGTGAAATTGCCTTTGCTTCCACAGCTAAGAGTTTGGTTAAGTTCTGTGATCAAGTAATGCCTTTCCCACCAGGCCACTACTACGACGGGCATAAGTTTGTTTGCTACCATGATGCTTCCTTTAGTCCTAAGATAATCAGCCCTAGCCTAGACGAAGCTACCAAGGAAATCCATGACCGCCTAGTAGCCGGGGTTAAGAAGCGCCTCCACGCCGACGCTCCCGTTGGTTACCTTCTTTCCGGGGGATTGGACTCCTCACTAGTCTGCTCCATTGCCACTAAACTGTTACCGGATAAAAAGTTGCCAACCTTTGCGATTGGAATGGACCGCAACCCTATCGACTTGAAGTACGCTCGAGAAGTGGCTGACTACTTAGGAACAGACCACACCGAATTTATCATGACAAGAGAAGACGTCTTAGGTGCCTTGCGGGAAGTGATTTATGCCCTGGAAACTTGGGACATCACCACTATTCGGGCCTCAATTGGGATGTACTTACTTTGCAAGAAGATTCATGAAACAACCGACTTAAAGGTCCTCTTAACCGGCGAATGTTCCGATGAGCTATTTGGCTACAAGTACACTGACTATGCCCCTAGTCCAGCCGAATTCCAGGCTGAATCCCAAAAGCGGATTAAGGAACTTTACATGTATGACGTGTTACGGGCCGACCGTTGCATCTCCTCTAACTCACTCGAAGGCCGGGTACCATTTGCTGACTTAGACTTCGTCAACTACGTAATGTCACTCGACCCACAAATGAAGATGAACATCTACGGTAAGGGTAAGTACCTTCTCCGCAAAGCCTTTGCTGACCAAGACTACTTGCCAGATGATATCTTAATGAGAGAAAAGGCCGCCTTTTCTGACGCCGTTGGTCACTCATTAGTTGATGACTTAAAAGAATACGCCGAAGAAAAATACAGCGACCAAGACCTAAAGGACGCTCAAGTAAAATACGATTACCACGCACCATTCACCAAGGAATCACTCCTTTATCGTGACATCTTTGAAGAATTCTTCCCTGGACAAGCCCAATGGATTAAGGATTACTGGATGCCTAACAAGACTTGGGAAGCACTTAAAGACGTCGATGATCCAAGTGCCCGCGTGCTTAAAAACTACGGTGACAGCGGTAAATAATTGCTAAAAATTTTAAGGGTCCCTAAGAAACCACTTAGCGTTTCTTAGGGACCCTTTATTTTTAGTAGGTATTTATTAATAGTACTAGAAAGTGTGGGGTGTATATGTTCAAAGATCAACGTAAATAATCGGCGGCAGAATTTTGCCCATAAAAAAAACAAGACGTAGATTTTCAGCCACATCTTGTTTTTTTATTTAAAAATATTTTTTACTTAAGCCGGCCGTTAGTTTTTGCACCTTAACCAAACTGCCCCTAATCGCGTAGCGGTCGACCCCTTGGTCATCGCAGGTTATCAAGGTAATTAATTTTTGGTTGGCAACGTCATCAATCCACTCGACGGCATACTTGGAGATAATCTGTTTATCAGTTATCTTGTAGGTGTACAACTTCTTGCCATCGGTTAAATAGATTCTTTCACCCGGCTTAGACCTTACAATCGGCGAGAATAATAGTTTAGGGTCGTTCATATGGTGCCCTGCTAGCGCATAGTTGCCTTGACCCATTTGTTGATCCGGCTTCATTGTCCCAGCTCCCCGGTAGAGACTCGCATCGGAGATACCATAATAAATTGGCAACTTTAAAGCCACCGCGGGGATGGCAATCTTGCCAATCATCCCTTGACTCTTATTGAGGGTATTTTTTAAGGTTTTTGCCGAGTCAATCGACTTCACCTGCTTAAAATCAAAGCTGGTTTCCTTAGTTTTCTTGGGCTTAGTAATCTTAGCCTTTAACTCCGTCTGAGTCGCATGGTTAATCATTAGGTTTTGGATGGGCCGATTAAAGATTAAGACCAAACCCACAACTAACAAACAAATCCCTAAAATTAGGGAGGCTTTTTGACGCCATTTCATAATAATCCCCCCAAAGTCTATTCAACAAATTCGAAGGTGAAATCGCCAATCCGAACAAGGTCGCCATTCTTAGCGCCCCGTTCCCGCAAGGCATCGTCGACACCCATTCCCCGTAATTGACGGGCAAAGCGCATCATACTTTCATCATGTTCTAAGTTAGTCATCTTAAAGAGTTTTTCTAGCTTAGCCCCACCGAGAATCCAAGTTGCGTCGGCATCACGGCTAATTGTAAATGGTGCCTCTGCCTCATCAGCCTCAAACTTATAGTAACCGGCCTGCTTGAGTTCTTTTTCGGCCACCGTTTCAAACTTAGGTGTTTGTGCCAATAAGTCAGCTGTTCTTAGCATTAACGCCTCAAGGCCTTGGTGAGTTAAAGAAGAAATCTCCATTACTTCCGGTTGCTTAGCTAGGGTGTGGTCGTTAGCTAGTTGTTCTTTAAATCTAACCAAGTTTTCACTAGCATCCGGCATGTCCATCTTACTTGCCACCACAATCTGAGGCCGCTCTAAGATACTTGGGTCGTAAGATTTCAACTCAGCGTTAATCTTGAGGTAATCTTCATAAGGGTCACGCCCTTCCATCCCCGACATATCAACTAAGTGCAAGATGACCCGCGTCCGTTCAACGTGTCTTAAAAATTGGATTCCTAGCCCAACTCCGGCCGAAGCCCCTTCAATTAAGCCGGGTAAGTCGGCCATAACAAAGTCACGGCTATCATCTAACCTAACCATCCCTAAGTTAGGAACCAAGGTGGTAAAGTGATACTCAGCAATCTTAGGCTTAGCACTGGTTACCACCGACAAGAGGGTCGATTTTCCTACGGATGGGAAGCCGACCAACCCTACGTCAGCTAAAACCTTTAATTCTAGCTTCAAATTCCGTTCGATTCCTGGTTCTCCATTTTCGGCAATTTCTGGGGCAGGATTCTTAGCGCTGGCAAAGTGGATGTTCCCGCGACCACCACGGCCCCCCTTTGCTACTACCAGTTCTTGACCGGCTTCAACTAAGTCGCCTAAAATTTCCCCAGTATCCGCGTCGCTAACTGTGGTTCCTTCGGGCACGGCAATATAGGTATCCTCTGCCCCCCGGCCGTACATGCCTTTAATCATGCCGTTTTGGCCAGACTTAGCCTTAAAAATCCGGTGATACCTGAAATCCATCAAGGTTCTAAGCCCTTGATCAACTTTTAGGATGACACTACCACCCTTACCACCGTCACCACCGGCTGGGCCCCCGTTAGGAACATATTTTTCGCGCCGGAAGGCAACCATGCCGTCGCCACCTTTACCGGCTTTAACTTTAATTTTAACTTGATCTACAAACATTTACTTTTCCTTTCTTACCGTAATTTGCTTACCGCCTTTAAATATAACATTTTGCCTACCTAAGGTCAAAGTTAGTCCTAATCTTGCCCCTTAAGGGAAAGTTTGATTGTTTGTGCTACCGTAGCTGAAATCCCCAGTGCGGTTAACTCTTCTAGCGGCGCGTCCGCAATTTTCTTTAACGAACTATACTTTCTTAATAACTTAATTCTCGTCTTAGGGCCTACCCCCGCAATCCGTTCTAGGCGCGAGGCCAGTGAGTTTTTCGACCGAACTTGGCGGTGGAAACTAATCGCAAAGCGGTGGACCTCATCTTGGATTCGTTGCAGGAGGTAGAAGCCTTCACTCTTGGGGTCTAAGCCAATTTTTTGATAGGTCATCGTCATTAAGTCCGCCGTCTTGTGCTTGTCATTTTTAACCATCCCGGCAACAGGAATTGCCAGGCCCAGTTGATTTTGTAAGACGTCTTGGGCCGCCTCAATTTGAATCTCAGCCCCATCCATTAAGATTAAATCAGGCAACGGTTGCTTTTCCTTTAGGAGCCGGCTATAGCGACGGAAGATCACTTCCCTGGTACTAGCCGCTTCGTCGGCGTGACTAACCGTTTTCAGCTTATACTTCCGGTAGTCATTTTTAGATGGCCGGCCGTCAATAAAACAGACCATAGCCGAAACAATGTCGGTTCCCTGAATATGTGAGTGGTCAAAGGCCTCAATCTTATGCCCCTTAGGCAGACCGAGTGCACTTGTAATTTGGTCCATCGCCCCGGTGGTTTTACGTTCATCTAACTCTAGGAGCCGGAACTTTTCTTCTAGGACTAGGCGGGCGTTTTTTTCAGCCAACTCTAATAATTCCCGTTTAGCCCCCCGCTTAGGCGTCCTGATTGGGACCTGCAAAATTTCTCTTAAAACGTCTTTATCTAGGTCGCTTGCAACTAAGATTTCCTTAGGTAGGAGGCGATTTTTTTGATTGTAAAATTGCAAGATAAAGGAGGCCATCTCCGCTTGGGGGGTATCAATACATGGGAACAAGCGCTTTTCTCGCTTCATCAAGCGCGCCTGGCGGATAGAAAAGACCTGAATTGACAGCCAGCCCCGGTCCATGTAATAGGCAAATAGATCCCGGGGGGTATTGTCGTTTGAAATAATCTTTTGCTTTTCAACCGTAACCTCGATATAGTGGATCTGATCTCTTAGTTCAGCCGCCCGTTCAAATTCAAGGTTAGTGGCTGCCTGCTCCATTTTCTTAGTTAAGTCCCGCTTGATACCCAAAACGTTTCCATTTAAAAAGGACTTAATCTTTTTAATCTGCGCCTGATACTCACTGGCCGGCACTTCTTTAAAACAAGCACCTAAACACTGACCCATATGGTAGTAAAGGCAGGGCCGCTTTTGATAGCCATTGCAGCGCCTTAGCGGGTAGACCTTTTGCAAGAGTTGCATTGTTTCGGTGGCCGCATAAACGTTAGGATAAGGACCAAAGTAATAGGCCCCATCTTTTTTAACCTGACTAACAATCTTTAGCTGGGGATCTTTTTCGTTAGTAATCTTAATGTAAGGATAACCCGTCCCCTGTTTTAACTTGATATTGTAGTAGGGTTTATGCTTTTGAATTAGCGTTATTTCCAACAAGAAAGCCTCTTTGTCAGTCGAGGTCACAATCGTTTCAAAATCGCGAATCTCTGAGACCAAGCGTGCCGTCTTACCTTCATGCGAACTCTTGAAGTAAGAACGGACCCGATTTTTAAGATTCTTGGCTTTACCAACGTAAATAATCCGACTATTTAAGTCCTTCATAAGGTAACAACCTGGCAAATCCGGTAATAATTTTAACTTATTTTCGATGTGTTGTGTCGCCACAGCTCATCCTTCCTTTACTTAAAAGTTACTTACAATTATTATAGCATAGCCCTTTCAATCCCTATGGTTATTTAGCTCAAAAAAAGAGGTGCCAGCCCTAACAGCTAGCACCTCTAATTAGTAAGGCGTTTTGATTAACCCTTAACTTGTGACATAACTTCTTCTACGAAGTTGTCTTCTTTCTTTTCGATACCTTCACCAACTTCGTAACGTACGAATGACTTAACCTTGCCACCCTTAGAAGCTACGAATTTAGCAACAGTTTGGTCTGGATCCTTAACGAATTCTTGGTCGTCCAAGGCGATTTCAGCTAAGAACTTGTTTAAGCGACCTTCAACCATCTTTTCGATAATCTTTTCTGGCTTACCTTCGTTCTTAGCTTCTTCAGTAAGCACTTCACGTTCGTGAGCCAATTCTTCGGCAGGAACTTGGTCACGGTTAACGTACTTAGGATTGATAGCTGCTACGTGCATTGCAACGTCCTTAGCAGTTGCTTCATCAGCGCCTTCAACTACAACTAAAGAAGCAATCTTACCACCCATGTGTAAGTATGCACCAAAGTTTTCGTTGTCAGCCTTTTCTACTAATTCAAAGCGACGTAAAGTAATCTTTTCACCGATAACTTGAGTTGCTTCGATGATTTCATCGTTAACAGTCCCTTTGTCTGTGCTAATCTTCAAAGCAGCTTCTACGTCAGCTGGCTTGTTTTCTGCTACCAATGTAGCTAAACGCTTAACTAATGCCTTGAATTGGTCGTTTTGTGCCACGAAGTCAGTTTCAGCGTTAACTTCAACGATTGCAGCTACGTTGCCCTTAACTTCAACGTCAGCTAAACCTTCGGCGGCAATCCGGTCGCTCTTCTTAGCAGCCTTAGCCATCCCTTTTTCACGTAAGAAGTCGATTGCTTTTTCCATGTCGCCTTCAGTAGCAACTAAAGCCTTCTTAGCGTCCATCATACCAACGCCAGTTTTGTCACGTAATTCTTTTACTTGAGCAGCAGTAATCTTTGCCATAACCCAAATAGCCTCCCTTTGGAATGTATTTATTTAAAAAAGGCTGTCGTACGACCAAGGCTCAAATGCCCAACTCCTGCGACAGCCTAAGTTTATAAACTATTCAGCATCTTTGCTATCGTTGTTACCTTCAACGGCTTCTACGATATCTTCGATTGATTCAACCTTTTCGTCTGCACTATCAGCAAATGTTTCTTCGTTAACAGGTGCTTCATCTTCACCTTGGTTACCTTCGATAACAGCATCTGCCATCTTAGCAGTAATCAAACGAACGGCACGGATAGCATCGTCGTTAGATGGAATCTTAACGTCGATTTCATCTGGGTCAGCGTTTGTATCGACCATAGCAACGATAGGAATGTTCAACTTTTGAGCTTCCTTAACAGCAATCCGTTCCTTACGTGGGTCCACGATGAATAATACATCTGGAATCCGTGGCATGTCTTCGATACCACCAAGGAATTTTTCAAGCCGGTCACGTTGCTTCATTAATAAAGCAACTTCCTTCTTAGGAAGACGGTCAAATGTGCCATCTTCTTGCATTGCCTTGATTTCCTTTAAGCGCTTAATCCGCTTTTGGATTGTGTTCCAGTTAGTTAAAGTACCACCTAACCAACGGTGGTTAACGTAGTATTGACCTGCACGCTTTGCTTCTTCAGCAATTGCGTCTTGAGCTTGCTTCTTTGTACCAACGAATAAAACAACGCCATCATCAGCAGCTGCATTCTTAACAAAGTCGTAAGCATCGTCAATCAACTTCACAGTCTTTTGTAAGTCGATAATGTAGATACCGTTACGTTCTGTGAAGATGTACTTCTTCATCTTAGGGTTCCAACGACGTGTTTGGTGACCAAAGTGGACACCAGCTTCAAGTAATTGTTTCATGGTAATAACTGCCATTACAATTTACCTCCAAAATAGTTTTATTTTCCTCCCCCATGTTCAACGAGCAAAAGACTTAGTAACCTAAGCACCCCTTTGGTCATCGCATGAGGTGTGAATTGGTACCGGTTAAGGCACCTGTAACATAATACACTAAAGTTTTAAAAAATGCAAATTTTTTTTAAGCATTCACGACAGTCGAAGCTTGACCTGTTTCTAAGACAGACTTAGCACTATCTAAGGCGATTTCAACCATGTTTCGAACCGCTGTTTCTGTGTAAAAGGCGATATGGGGAGTAACCAAGGCATTGTCTAGGCTGATTAATTCCTTGAAGGTTTCATCAGTTAAAGCTTGGTTACGCAAATCATGGTTAAAGATTGGGGTTTCCGCTTCGTAAGTATCTAAAGCCGCCCCGGCTACCTTGCCTGATTTTAAGGCTGCAATTAAGGCTTTCGTATCAATCAAGCTTCCCCGAGCAGTGTTTACCAAGTAAACTCCGTCTTTCATTTGGGCCAACGCTTCTTGACCAATAATGTGCTTATCTTGGTCAGTAGCTGGCATGTGCAAACTAATTGCATCCGCCTTAGCAAATAGTTCTTCTAAACTGTCAACGTACAAGCCTGCCGCCTCTAATTCAGGGTTGTGGTAAGGGTCAAAGGCAACTACCTTAGCCCCGAAACCTTGCACGATTTGGATGAAGGCCCGGCCAATCCGGCCAGTTCCTACTACCCCAACTGTCATAGACCGTAATTCTTTACTGATGTATGGGGCCCAACGATAATCTTGTTCGGCAAACTTACGCCGGTAAGTTCTAGTTTGTCGTAACATTTGCATTAATTGGGTAACAGCAAATTCAGCAATTGCGTTAGGTGAGTAAGCTGGCACGTTAGTAACAGTTACTCCTTTTTGGCTTGCAGCTGCTAAGTCGATGTTATCAACACCCACGTTACGGATGGAAAGATCCTTTACCCCATATTCTTGCATCTTGGCAAATAAGCCCAAAGGGTAAGTCCCCGTTTGTAAGCCAATCACAGCATCATAGCCCTTGATTGTATCTAGGTTATCTTCACTGATTTCTTCTGAGTGTAAATCAACCTTGACATTATTTACTTGGGCCCACTTTTCAAAGTAAGGTCTCTCGTCATCACGTACACTGAATGCGATAAAATTCATTATTAAAATCCTCCAAACTTACAATTTATCATTGTTATTATACGGTGTGTTGGAAATTAAATTAAATCTTCTTCAACATTTTTAGTTTAGCACGCTTTTTATAACTAAGTCTATTTTAAGCGCTTTTTTAATTAAATATTTAAAGTATCTTAGGTGAAGTCCTTAAGCCCATGTGCCTTAAGGTAGGCCTCTTTTTGGCGGCGACTTTGGTGTTTAAAGGCGTACTCTGCTTGCAAGGCCGCCCTTTTGGTTTCAAATTCTTCGTAGTGAATTAACTTAACAGGCAGATGACTTTTCGTGTACTTGGCTCCCTTGCCTTGCTGGTGCTTCTTGAGTCGTGCCCAAACGTCGGTCGTAAAGCCGCCATAAAAACTCTTATCTCCACATAAAAGCACGTAAAAATAATACCTACCCTTTTCCATACAAAATCTCCTTAATGAGTGGTTGGTAGTTTCCCTCTTGATCATAGACTGTTAGGGGTTCACAAAAACGTAACCCCCCGTCTTTTCCGTCCTTAATAGCCTCAATCAAAACCATATTGGCCTCTCGTCCGGCTTTAGGGTAGACAAATTGGACTCGCTTAGGCGCTAACCGCTCGGCCCTTAAAACATCCATTATCTCTAAAAACCGGTCAGGCCGGTGAACTAGGTAAAAGCGGCCACCCATCTTTAACAAACCACTAGTCATAGCCACCACCTCTTTTAAAGTCGTCGTAATCTCATGGCGGGCTAACATTAAGTGTTGGTTGGGATTTTTCTTACTGGTCGGTAAGTCGGCAAAGTAAGGTGGATTACAAGTAACTGTATCCACACTATCTTTAGCCAGGTAGTCGTTTGTTTGCTTTAAATCAATATTATAAACAGTCACCTGATCATCCAAGTGATTTAGCTTGACGCTTCTTTGGGCCATATCCGCTAGCCGAGGCTGGATTTCAACCAGGTTAATCTGGGCCTTGGTCTTTGCGGTCAAAAATAACCCCACCGCCCCATTACCGGCACAGAGGTCTACAATCCTACCATTAGCTTTCGTATAGGGCTTAGTAAAGTGGGCTAGTAAAACCGCATCTAGTGAAAAAGAAAACACCTCCGGGCTTTGAATAATCTTAATATCATTTGCATATAATTCGTCTACACGTTCATTTGCTTGCACTAAATTCTTATCCATTTTTTACCTCTACTTGCAACTTAGCATAAAATTTTGCATACTATAACAGTACCAAACCTCAAGAAAGGAGTGAAGTTTTTGTTTTATTCATTTATTCGGGCGCTTGTCCGCGTCATTGTCTTCATAATCAATGGCAATACCCACTATCTCAATAAAGATAAGCTACCCAAGGGTAACTATATCCTGGTCGGTCCCCACCGGACTTGGTATGACCCCATTTTCTTTGCACTTGCAGCCGCCCCTAAGAAGTTTTCGTTCATGGCTAAGGAGGAGCTTTTTAGCAACCCCTTCTTGCGTTATATTCTAGTGCACGCCAATGCTTTTCCAGTTAACCGGGCCAATCCTGGTCCCTCGGTCATCAAAACCCCGGTAAAGTGGCTACGCAAGCGGGATCTCTCTTTAATCATGTTTCCCTCTGGAACAAGGCACTCCCAAGAGCTCAAGGGCGGAGCGGTCTTGATTGCTAAGATGGCTGGCGTCCCTATTGTACCGGCTGTCTACCAGGGACCACTTACTTTCAAGGGGCTCTTAGCTCGCAAGAAAGTTACCATTGCCTTTGGTGACCCAATTACTATCGAGCGAAAACAAAAGCTAACTGATGAATACCAAGAACAGGTTATCGCCCAGATGAACCAAGCCTTTAACAACTTGGACCAGGCAATCAATCCTGATTTTGTCTACATCGATCAAACAACTAAAAAGAACTAATTTTAACTCCAGGTATAAACTTATACTTGGAGTTTTTGTATAAGAAAAAGGCTAGTCAAGGTTTAAATGTCTAACCTTAACCTAGCCCTTAACAAGCAAATTCTTATTTTTTTCCGTAATTTGACTTCATTGCAGTCATCATTTGATGCAATTTCTTTTCAGATGGTTTTTGACCCATTTGTAGCATCATTGATTTAATCATTTGTTCGTTAATTGGTGGATTCTTCTTTAGGTAATCTTCCATGTATTTGCGGGCAGCAAAAAATCCTGCCACAAACCCACCAACTAAAGCGATAATCACAATCAAGACCCATACGCCAGTTGACATAAGCTTCGCCCCTTTCTTAGTCTCAATATTCAGTTTACACAATTCCTAAAAAAAAATAAAGACTTCCCATTAAATTATCTTTAATCGTCTCGTAAACCTTTTTTCCGTTGGATTTCTTTGACCTTTTCAGGGGTGACTTCCTTGCCATCCTTGTCATAAACTTGCAGCATTTCAATGTGGCTCCGGAAATTTTCCCGAAACATTGCTAGGTAAGTTTCACGTAAACTTTGTTGTTCTATCTTTTCGTCTTCACTTAAACCCGTTGTCTTCTTTTTCTTAGCTAAAAAGTTAATTCGGTCGATTAACTCTTGGGGAATCCCCTTATTTTCCATAATCTATTTCACCTCTCAAAAGACTCATTACTAAAAATAATAACTGATAGTAATTTAAAAAACAAGCCATTTCAACGAACGCTCGTTTGAAAGTCCTGTTAAGCTATGTTATAATATAGGCAATAATAAATAATCGAGGTGATTATCGTGTCAAGAATTTCAGAAAAACGCCAACGGGCAATCTTACAATATATTTATGAGTTCATTAACGAAAAAGCGTACCCTCCAACTGTTCGTGAAATTTGCAAAGCGGTTGAACTGTCCTCAACCTCTACCGTTCACGGTTACTTGGATACTTTGACTAAAAATGGCTATATCGCCCGCGACTTAACTAAACCACGGGCAATGGAAATCACCCCTAGCGGGTTAGAATTTCTCGGAATTTCCCCGCATGAAGGCTTTATTCCCATGGTGGGAACAGTTACGGCCGGTTCACCTATCCTAGCTGAACAAGAAACGTCTGACTACTTCCCATTGCCACCTTCATTCGAAACTTCTGCGGACTTATTTATGCTAACCATTCGGGGCGAAAGTATGATTAACGCCGGAATTTTAAATGGCGACCAAGTTATTGTGCGTCAACAAGCTAGCGCAGATAACGGAGATATTGTCATTGCAATGACTGAAGAAAATGAAGCGACTTGCAAACGATTCTTCAAAGAAGACGGTCACTTCCGGCTTCAACCCGAAAATGACACCATGGCTCCAATTATTTTAGATAATGTTACGATTTTAGGAAAAGTAGTTGGCCTTTACCGTAACTTCATTTAACTACCTAAAAAGCATCCTAACTGCAAACTCTTGCAGTTAGGATGCTTTTTTAGTGCGCTTGCTGATCTTGCTTAATTTTAGTGGCAAGTGCCAGCAACTCCTGGGCATGTTCCAATGTCAACGGGGTAATTTCAGAACCGGACAGCATCCGTGCTAATTCTGTTACCCTTTGCTGTGGTTCAAGCATAGTTAATTGGGTTTCGGTCCGCCCCCCCTTAATGTGCTTCGCAATAAAATAGTGATGATCTGAAATAGCCGCTACCTGTGGAAGGTGACTGATGCAAAGCACCTGCGAATTTCGGGCAATTTGGCTGATTTTTTCGGCGATGGCCTGGGCTACCCGGCCACTAACCCCGGTATCAACTTCGTCAAAGATAATCGAGGTTACCCCTTGCTTTTGAGCGAAAATCGTCTTCAAAGCCAACATAATCCGGGACAACTCCCCACCGGAAGCAATTTTAGCTAACGGTCCCATTGCTTCACCAAGGTTGGTTTGAATATAAAATTCCACCCGCTCTGCCCCATTTTCGGTTAGTTCATCCACGGGGAAAAACTTCACCTTAAAAACGGCCTTATCCATATAAAGGGCGCTTAGTTGCTGCTTAACCGCACCTTCTAGGACCTGAGCACTTTGCTTGCGCTTTGCACTCAGCTTTTGGGCTAAGGAAAGTGCCGCCTGGTAGGCAGCTTCAACCGCAGCCTCTTGCTTAGAAGCATCTATTTCCGTTGCCTGCATCTCGCTTAACTCAGCCCTGATTTTTTCATAATAGTCTAAAATCTGCGCTACCGAATCCCCGTACTTGCGCTTTAGCTGGTGAATAAGTTCCAACCGTTGTTCAATTTGATTGAGGCGGTCTTCGTCCCACTCCATTTGATCGAGCTGATTAGAAATATCCCGACTAACATCTTGCAAACTATAAAATGCGTCGGCCACTTTTTCAGAAATTTGTTCTAATTCTGGGCTTAGGTTGGCTATCTTATCAAGTTCTGACATGGCGTTACCTAAATTACCAACCACATCCAGGTTTTCGCCCGTTAATATCTGATAGCCGGTTTCTAAAGCAGTATTAATCGTTTGAAAATTATCTAACTTATTCTTTTCCTCTAACAACTGCTCCTCTTCGTTAGCCTGCAAAGCGGCCGCTTCGATTTCTTGCACCTGAAATTCAAGCATATCTAACCTTTGTGCCCAAGCTTTTTCGTCCGCTTCCCGTTTAGCTAGGGCAGCCTTTAGTTGACGGTAGTCTTGGTATTTAGCCAGGTAATCCTTATGCAAGGCTTGCAGCTTAGAATCGAATTCATCTAGCAATTTAATGTGGGTTTCGGGGTGCATCAATTCTTGATGCTCATTTTGACCATGAATATCAATTAAAGTTTCTCCGACCCGTCTTAAGGAACTCAAATTAACCAGGTGACCATTAATCCGACAGGTGTTGCGCCCACTTTGATAAAGGTCCCGTTCCAAAATTAAAACTTCATCCGGCTCAATTCCTAGTTCAGCTAAAATTTTAAAGGTCTTCGCATCTTTAGGTAAGACAAACTGCCCTTGAATCATGGCCTTATTGGCACCTAAGCGCACAAACTCGACCGACGCTCTCCCACCAGCTAACAAGCCTAAAGCATCGATGATAATCGACTTACCAGCCCCTGTTTCCCCGGTTAGGACCGTCATTTGGGGCCGAAAGTCAATATCCAGTTTATCAATAATGGCAAAATCTCTAATCGTTAATTCCTGTAACATGTAATCATCCTTCTACTTTTAATTACCCTTCTTAGCTAAATCCAAGATAATTTCATGCATTTCTTCGGCCGCTTTTGCGGAGTAAGCAAAAATCATTACCGTATTATCATCGCCCATCGTCGCAAACACCTGCTCATATTTCATTTGTTCAATCAAACTAGCTAGGATGGGCCCATTTCCTGGCAAGACCTTAATCAAACACAAGTCGCGGTGACAATTTGAAAAGACGTAGGTATCACTGATTAACTTGGCCAACTTCTTCTTGGTATTCATCTTCTTTTCTGTAGGCACACTATAGACGTATTCACCATTAAGGGTTGGTAACTTGATTAACTGCATATCCTTGACATCGCGTGAAATCGTCGCCTGAGTCACCCAAACGCCCTGCTGCTCAAGTAGCTTTACCAAATCCTCCTGGCGATAAACATTATTATCCTGCAAAATCTGCCTAATCAATTTTTGGCGTTCCTGTTTTCTCATAAATTCCATCCCCCCTCATTATCGACTAGCCAATCACTAGTGCTTATCTTTTAAGGTTTGGTGTGCCTGCTTAACCACCTTATCCGGTGTTTCGGTTAGTAAGATTTGCCCTGGCTTTTCACTTTTAACCAGGTGAATTAAAAATTCAATATTTCCTTGTCCCCCAGTAATTGGTGAAAAGTCTAACCCCACCACATCATAGCATTCGCTAACTGCTAGGCGAATAATATCTTCAATTACTTCAAGGTGCACCCGTTCGTCGCGGACGATACCATGCTTACCTACTTTTTCCTTGCCAGCCTCAAATTGGGGCTTAATTAGGGCGATTACATCGCCGCCGGTTTTCAAAATCGTATGTAAGTTAGGTAAAATCAAGTGCAAAGAGATAAAGGAAACGTCAATGGTTGCAAAATCGGGCTGGCCACTAGTGAAATCGGCCAGCTGTGAGTAACGGAAGTTAGTGTTTTCCATTACTACGACCCGCTCATCTTGGCGTAACTTCCATGCAAGTTGGTTAGTCCCTACATCCAAGGCATAGGATAACCGTGCTCCCTTTTGAAGGGCCACGTCGGTAAACCCCCCCGTGGACGAACCGATATCTAAAACCGTCTTATTTCTAATGGGAGCTTTAAAAACCTTTAAAGCCTTCTCTAACTTTAAGCCCCCCCGACTAACATAAGGCATCTTGGTTCCTTTAAAGTGGAGCTTAGTTTCAACATCAATTTTCATGCCGGGCTTATCTAGGCGCTCCTCATTTTCACCCAAAATCTCACCAGCCATCACAGCTCGTTTGGCTTGCTCGCGCGTGGCGAATAACCCTTGCTGCACTAATAATACGTCTACTCTTTCTTTTTTCATTACTAATCCTTTACTTTGAAATATTCTAATAGTTCTGCCAACAAGCTAACATCATACCCCGCTTCTTTTAGGGGAACTAAGGCCTGGTTAGCAGCTGCTATCGTCTGGGCTAACTTGGTGTAAGCACCGTCCAAACCCAAAATCCCAGGGTAGGTATTCTTATGCTCCGCTTGGTCCTTATTAACCGCCTTGCCCAGCTGTTCTTCGGTACTAACCCGGTCTAAAATATCATCATAAATTTGAAAGGCCAAGCCAAAATTACGCCCATAGTTCTCTAGTGCCATTTGGATTGGCTGCTTAGCTTGGCAAATTACGCTCCCGGCCTGACAAGCATATACTAGCAAGGCGCCCGTTTTACCAGCGTGTACCTGCTCTAGTTCAGCTAAACTAAGAGCGGTTTTTTCCCCCTCAATGTCACCAACCTGACCATTAACCATTCCTTGGGGCCCAGCCGCGTAAGCCAGGTAATTTAATAGCTGAACTACTGTTTCTGCTGGTAATTTTACTTGACCCAACAGCTCAAAAGCCGTAGTTAGTAATCCATCCCCGGCTAAAACAGCTAACGCTTGCCCAAAAACCTTATGGTTAGTTGGTTTGCCCCGCCGTAAGTCATCATTATCCATTTCTGGTAGGTCATCATGAATCAGTGAGTAGGTATGAATTAACTCCAAACTAGCTGCTACCTGCAAGCTAGCTTGATTAAGCTGCCCATTTAAAGTCTTGATTACAGCTAAAATCAATAAGGGCCTAATTCGCTTACCACCCGCGTTTACTGAATACATCATCGCTTCTTTTAAGCGGGGGTAAGCGGCTAGCCTACTTAGGTAGTCCTGCAAACACGCCTCTACTTTAGGTAAATAGTAGGCGGCAAACTCATTCCAACTTTCCTTACTCATCCGAATCCCTCTCAAAGTTAACCTCTTCACCTTCGTCATTAATTACTTTAGTCAAGGTTTGTTCCGCCTTGGTCAAACTTGCTTCTAACGTCTTACTGAGCTTCATTC
The DNA here is from genome assembly GCF_025311475.1 of Ligilactobacillus agilis. NCBI lineage: Bacteria > Bacillati > Bacillota > Bacilli > Lactobacillales > Lactobacillaceae > Ligilactobacillus > Ligilactobacillus agilis. Next base: position 1,342,701 of record NZ_CP104397.1, read on the forward strand.
CCTCTTTAAACTGTTCCAAAGCGTCCTCTAAGGGAACGTTGCCCTGTTCCAACTGGTTAACAATTTGATCTAAGCGCGCTAAATTTTCTTCAAAAGTTGCTTGTTTTTCTGTCATTATTTTTCACCCTTTGTTACTGATAATATTTTAGCCGTAGCCTCACCATCAACCAAATGGAGAGTTACTTGATCATTTACGTGGAGGTCCTTACTTTGTTTAATCACCTGATCAGCGACTGTTACGTAACTAAAACCACGCCCCATGACCTTTAACGGGCTTAACATCTCTAAGGATTGGATACTCCTTAGCAAGTGCGTCTCATAGTCATGTAAATAGTGGGTCACCGCTTGAATTAGGCGCTCTTTTTGCCTTGCCAACGCTTGCTTTTCTAAAGCTAGGCGTTGCGCGGGCGTTTGTTGCAACAGCCTCTGGGTTAGATTAGCTGTTAGCTGCTTGTTTTGTTGAATTATTACAGCTAAGGCTTGAGTTTGTCTACTTTCTAACAAGTCTAACTTTTGTGCGTAGTTTTCATATAAACGCTGAGGTTGTTTAAAGATATAAGAATTCATCAACTTAGCAAGTTCCTGTTGGCGATAACGGATTAACTGACTAAAAGCCTGGGTTAGGCGGTTAGCTTGGGTTTTTAGTTTTACTAACTCCTCTTGTAAAACCGGAGTGGCTAATTCAGCCGCAGCCGTTGGGGTGGCCGCCCGTTGATCTGCAACTAAATCCGCAATGGTCGTATCGGTTTCATGCCCGACAGAAGAAATAACGGGAATTTGGCTGGCAACAATTGCGCGCGCAACCTTTTCCTCGTTAAACGGCCATAGGTCTTCAATCGAACCGCCACCCCGGCCGATAATAATCGTATCAAAATCGCCCCGGGCGTTGACTTCCTTTAAGCGGCCAATTAAGGAGTCAGCCGCGGCATCCCCTTGCACTACCGCTGGAAATAAAACTAGCTGGACTAAGGGATAGCGCCGCCTAGTGGTCGTAATAATATCCTTAATAACGGCTCCAGATTCAGAGGTAATGACTGCTATCTGCCTAGGAAACTTCACTAGCGGACGCTTTGGCCTTGAAAAGAGCCCCTCTGCAGCTAACTTAGCCTTTAACTGTTCGTAAGCCTGGTACAAGGCTCCAATTCCATCCGGCTGCATCTCATCGATAATAATTTGATAATTACCATTGGCCTCGTAAAGGTCAACCCTGCCTGTTACTAAGACCTTCATCCCGTTTTCCGGCTGAAATTTCAGCCGGTTGAAGCTGTACTCAAACATCACGACGTCAATTTTAGCCCCGTCGTCTTTGAGACTAAAGTACTGGTGACGAGGCCGCTTGCGAAAGTTAGAAATTTCTCCTGTTAAGTAAACCTTTTGCAAGTAAGGGTCACGCGTAAACTTAGCGTGGAGGTACTTGGTTAATGCACTAACCGTTAAATATTGGGAACTAGTAACCATCCTGTCCACTCTTTTCTGCAAATTCTACCGTCTGTTTCATGAGCATGGCAATTGTCATCGGACCAACCCCGCCAGGAACAGGGGTTAGATAGCTAGCTACGCCTTCAACTGTTTGGCGTTGCACATCGCCAACCAAATGACCGTCGGCTAAACGGTTAACCCCCACATCAATCACAACTGCCCCGGGCTTAATATCTGCGCCGGTTATCATCTCCGGCCTACCTGTAGCTACCACTAAGATGTCCGCTCGCTTCGTCACCGCGCGTAAGTCCTTCGTTTTACTATGAGCTACGGTTACAGTTGCATCAGCATTAAGCATCAATGCTACCATCGGCCGACCAACAATGTTACTTCTTCCGACAATAACCACTTCCTTACCGGCTGGTGAAATCCCATAAGCAGCTAGTAATTCCATGATACCCCTTGGCGTACATGGTAGCGAGTGAGGCATATTCATAAACAAGTGGCCCATATTAACCGGGTGGAACCCATCTACATCCTTACTTGGAAGAATTGCGTGGGTAACCTTGGCCTCATCAATATGTGCTGGAAGTGGAAGTTGTACTAAAATTCCATGAATATTAGGGTCCTCATTGTACTCATAAATCAAATCTAGCAAATCGGCTTCACTAACTGTTGCTGGTAAGAGATTATCAACCGTTTTAATTCCGATTTTTTCTGCAGCCCGGCGCTTATTTCTGACGTAAACCTGACTGGCAGGATCTTCTCCAACTAAAATAACCGCCAAACGCGGTACGATTTGCTTACTTGTCCAAAGTTCTTCTACCCTTTGTTTTAATTCAGCTTTAACTTCTTGTGCAAGTTTTTTGCCATCCATTATAACAGTCATTAAAAAACCTCACTTTAAACAAAATATTTAATCCTATTTTAGCATATTTAACCTAGCTCTGTCGGTGATAAACGACCGTTAAATAAAAAAGAGCACGACTGATTAGTCATGCTCCCATTATCATTATTTAAGCAAGTTTGACAAGACCCCGTTGATAAACCGGCGAGACTTATCATCACTAAACTCTTTTGCTAGTTGTAAAGCTTCATTTAACGCCACTTTAGCGGGAACAGCTTCTACAAATAGCATTTCGTAAGTCGCCAAGCGTAAAATCAATAAGTCAGTCTTATTCAACCGAGCTATCGACCACTTAGCATTCAAGTATTTTTCGATTTCAGCATCAAGTTGTGCTTGGTTAGTAATAACCCCTTCAACTAATTCGTACAGGTAAGGGGGCACGACTACTTCATCTGCTGAAGTTAATTGTGCCACTAATTCATCACAGACAGCTCGAATATCAGCTTCGGGATTACTGCTTAAAGCAAACAGAGCTTGAAAAGCTAAAACCCGCACTTCATGTCTATTAATAGTCACTATTTCTTCTCTCCGTCTTCTTCGCCAAACAAATTATTCGGATCAACAGTTGGTTCTTGCTTCTCAGGAACGACCCCTTGGATGTGGACATCAACTTGAGTTAGTTCTAAACCAGTCATAAACAAGACCTGTTGCCTTACTTTTTCTTGAATTGCTAAAGCTACTTTAGGTACAGACACCCCATAGTTTAAGAAAGCATAAACGTCTACCTTTAATTCACCGTTAGTTTGGTCTAATTTAACACCCTTACCACGGCTTTGACGACCAAATAATTCAGAAAAACTATTGGCAAGCGAACCTCGCATTGAATAAACGCCTTCCACCTTATTAGCGGCAATCCCAATAATCACTTCAATAACTTCTGGGGCAATCCGCACTTCGCCTAAACTAGGTTCGTTACTTGCCAAGACAATTTTATTATCTTCAGCCAAAACAAAAACCTCCCTTGCAAATAGCTAACTAGGCACGTGAAATATAAGTACCATCAGCGGTATTAATTGTTAAAATATCTCCTTCGTTAACGAAGAATGGCACTTGAACAACTAAACCAGTTTCCATTGTTGCTGGCTTGGAACCACCTGAAGAAGTATCGCCCCGAATACCAGGTTCTGTTTCCTTAACTTCAAGGTCAACTGTGTTAGGTAATTCAACCCCTAAAGTTTCGGAACCAAACATAATGATGCTTACCACCATGTTTTCTTTCAAGTACTTCAATTCGTCTTGAATCCGTGCACCTGGTAATTCAAGTTGTTCATATGTTTCTGTATCCATGAAGACATAGTTGTCGCCATCGGCATAAAGATATTGCATCTTCTTGCGGTCGATTTGTGCTTGTTCAACTTTTTCACCTGCACGGAAAGTCTTTTCTTGAACCCCACCGTTACGCAAGTTCTTCAACTTAGAACGTACAAAGGCACTCCCCTTACCAGGCTTAACATGTTGGAATTCAACCACACGCCATAATTCACCATCAACTTGGATGGTCAAACCATTTTTGAAATCATTAACTGAAATCATAAGATCCTCCTCATTTTTATCCGTTCTTAACTAAGACAGATTCTTCCATACACTCCATAATAGCAAGAACTAACCCCTAATTGCAAGCCATTTTATAGCTCTTGGTAGTTTCTCCCAAAGTTTGTTAGGATTTCATACCCGGCTTCTGTAACCAAGATATCATCCTCAATCCTAACTCCCCCTATATTTGGTAAGTAAATCCCTGGCTCAATGGTAATTACTTGCCCCGCCTGTAATACATCATCATAACGCGCACCAACATTAGGTAATTCATGGATGCTAAGTCCAATTCCATGACCCATCCCGTGGTTGAAAAACTCCCCGTAGCCAGCCTGTGAAATAAAATCCCGGCCAATCCGATCCAACTCTTTACCACTGACTCCTGCCTTAATGGCTTGAATTGTTAGGGCCCGGGCCTCATCAACTACCTGGTAGATTGTTCGTACTTCTGCCGGTTGGCTACCATAAGCAAAGGTCCTAGTGACATCGGAAGTGTAGCCGTTTAGGTAGTAACCGTAATCCAACGTAATTAGGTCACCTTTTTTTACTAACTTATCGCTAGCAGTTCCGTGGGGCCAAGCCGTACGGAGCCCACTTGCCACAATTGTTTCAAAGGACTTATCACTAGCCCCATTACTCTTCATAAAGTAATCTAGCTCTGTTGCTAGCTGGCGTTCCGTCCATTGAGTACTTTGCTGAAATTTAGTTAGCAAGTAGTCATAGCTTTGACCCGCCAGTTTACAAGCAGCCTTAATCTTTACGATTTCGTCTCTATCCTTAACTGAGCGAATCTTTTCTAACAGGTTAGGCAAGGCCACTAAATCGCTAGTTAAGTTTTCATCCAGGTAGTCGTATTGCCAGTAGGGTAGCTGCGCTTCGAACCCTAGGGCCACTAATTTTTCTTTTGCTACCAATTCACATGCTGCCTGTAAATAATTACGTGTAATCACGTGTTGCCAAGTTTCTGCCTGCTTTTTTAACTGTAGTTCAAACCGAGCATCCGTAATCACATACTTATTTTGTTCGGTAATTAGTAAGAGGCCATCATCGCCCGTGAAGCCACTAAAATAAAAAATATTTGCAGGTTCCGTCACCAAAAAACAGTCGACACTAGCCCGTGCCATTTCTAAGCGTAATTTTTCAACTCTGTCTTTCATCTTTACCACCTCATTTTAAATTATAACATTTTTCTTTTTTTAGACTTGCATTAATTTTAACTGTGTGTATAATTTAATTAAAATTAAATAACGGTTATAAAACGTAGAAAAAGACCAGTAACTTTATTATAGATAACTTACAGAGAGTCCCGGTTGCTGCAAGGGGATAGTTATTGATAAAGCGAATATCACTTTGAGTTCCGCGGTGAAATCAGTAGCTAGCGGTGGGAACAAGCCCATTACAGCTTGGTGTAGTTAAAACACAGCTACATTCCGAGGTTGTTAGTGCGAACTAACAGCGAATAAAAGGTGGTAACACGTCTAGACGTCCTTTAGCTTATTAGCTAAGGGCTTTTTTTATAGCCAAAATTCAAGAAAGAGGTTGATTTTTATGAAGTTTACAGTTGTTGGTGCAGGTGCAATGGGATTACGTTACGGGGTCTTATTACAAGAAGCAGGAAATGAAGTAGAATTTGTCGATGCCTGGGAGCCCCACGTTAATAAAATGAAAGAAAATGGGGGCGTCTATGTTACCCGCGATCGCCAAAATCGCCACTTAGTCCCTGTTAAGGTTTATACCCCCGAAGAATATACTAATACTGACGCCGATGTTTTAATTTTCTTTTTGAAGCAAATGCAACTGGCTGATATGCTCGAAAGGTGCAAGCACTTCTTCACTCCTGACCAATACGTACTTACCGGTATGAACGGCATGGGCCACGTTGAAAAACTGTTGAACTACTTTGACGGTAGCAAGTTAATTGCTGGGACCGCCCTCATTGCCACTATCCTCAAAGCCCCTGGCGAAGTCGACTTTGTCGGCAAAGTTGGCGCAGGCTCAATGAACCTAGCCAATTACACGGAAGAACCAGACGAAATGACCCATAAAGTCGTAGCCGAATTAGCCAAAGCCAATATTAATCCAACCTTGACTACTAATTTCCAGGGAACCCTCATGGCTAAAGTGGTTTTCAATTCCGTGGTTAATACCTTATGTACCCTCTTTGAAATCACTATGGGTGAATACGCCGCCTTTGAAAAAGCAGACGAACTATCATTAGCGTTGATTAACGAAGCCTATGATGTTTGCGAACGTGCGGGCGTTAAAATGTTAAACAGCCGTCAAGAAGAACTAGACACCGTTAACTACGTAAGTAAGGTAGCTAACCCGCTTCACTATCCTTCCATGTATCAAGATATGAGTAAAAATCGTCCGACCGAAGTTGACTACATCAACGGCTACCTAGTCGACTTAGGGCGTAAGTACAACTACGAAGCACATACCCACGCCTTCTTAACCAACCTCGTGCACCTAGCGGAACATACCCGCCAACAACGCCAAAACTAGGCATAACCTACAAATAAACTTCCTTTAGAGTAGGTCCTAAAACACCTTACTCTAAAGGAAGTTTTTGTTTACTAAGAAAAATGTCCCTAACATGTCCCCATTTTGATAAACCATAAAAAATAGTCCTTTGAAAACCTTGTTCAACCAAGGTCTTCAAAGGACTACCAATTTAATTATTCAGCAACAGGGTAAACTGAAACTTGTTTCTTGTCGCGGCCTTTACGTTCGAATTTAACGACACCATCAACTTTAGCAAATAAAGTGTTGTCGCCACCCATACCAACGTTAACCCCTGGGTAAATACGAGTACCACGTTGACGGTAAAGGATTGAACCACCTGTAACAGTTTGACCGTCAGCACGCTTTGCGCCTAAACGCTTTGAACGTGAGTCACGACCGTTAGCTGTGGAACCGCCCCCCTTTTTGTGGGCGAAGTATTGTAGGTTCAATAACATATCAGTGCACCTCCCGGAAACTAATCTAAACTAATATATTTCTGATATTCTGCTTGCTTGACTAAATCGCTGATCCCAAGCTCTAATGCAGCTAATAAAATTTGAACACCCGGTTTGTCAAGATCTTTCGTTCCAACCTCTAAGCGTAAAAAACCACCTTCAGTCGAATCCTCTACCACCAGGGGTTTAATCTTAACAAGTTGCTCCAAACTATTAACCGTATTAATCGCCAAAACGGAAACAGCCGCACACACAATGTCAAAGCCAGAGTCGGCATAACCGGCATGCCCGTACATTTCGAAGGCAGTGATTAAATCACCCTTCTTAGTAAACTTTGCATGTATCATGTAATCTCTTCTTTAAATTAAGCGTTGATTGCATCGATAACAACCTTAGTGTAAGGTTGACGGTGACCCTTCTTTGTGTGTGAGTGCTTCTTAGGCTTGTACTTGAAAGTAACAACTTTCTTAGCACGGCCTTGCTTTTCAACAGTACCTGTAACAGTAGCACCTTCAACTAATGGTGTACCAATAACAGTCTTTTCACCACCAACGAAAACTACTTGATCAAAAGTAACTGTTTCACCTGCATTAGCAGCCAACTTTTCAACGTAGATAGCTTGACCAGCTTCTACCTTAAGTTGCTTACCACCTGTCTTAATAATTGCGTACATTAATGTGCACCTCCTTGTTTATACTTAGACTCGCCGTAATGTAGTGATTTGCCTTAGCAAATGCTTAGAAAACTTAAAACGAGCGGTTGCAGCTGTGACATGCACAAATACAACATTGATAGCTTATCAAATATTTATCTAAACGTCAAGCAGTTTTGTGATTTAAAACTGATTTTTTTCACGCTGCTTTTTCAATTTAAAAACCAATCTTAAAAACTTGTTTTTAAGATAAAAATATTCTAAGATATTCATTAATAAGGTAGGAGACTGCCAACTTTTTATTACAGAAATGAGGAACTGTAGATGAATGAAAAGTTAAGAGTCGGCGTTTTAGGCGCCACTGGAATGGTTGGCCAACGCTTTGTGGCCATGCTTGAAAATCACCCCTGGTTTGAGGTAACTACTTTAGCTGCTAGCCCTCGTAGTGCGGGTAAGACTTATGCCCAAGCTGTTGACGGCCGCTGGAAAATGGAAACCCCTATTCCTGAAGCCATTAAGGACTTAAAAATCTTAGATGTCAGCGAAGTTGAAAAAGTCGCTGCTCAAGTTGACTTCGTCTTTTCCGCTGTCAGCATGTCAAAAGATGAAATCAAAGCCATCGAAGAAGCCTATGCTAAAACAGAAACACCTGTAGTTTCTAATAATAGTGCCCACCGTTGGACACCAGATGTGCCAATGGTCGTACCAGAAATCAATCCTGAGCACTTTAAGGTCATCGACTACCAACGCAAACGGTTGGGAACCAAGCGGGGCTTCATTGCGGTTAAACCTAACTGCTCTATTCAAAGCTATGCCCCTGCCCTTTCTGCCTGGTTAAAATTCGAACCTTACGAAGTGATTGCTTCTACTTACCAAGCAATTTCAGGTGCCGGTAAAAACTTTGATGATTGGCCAGAAATGAAGGGCAACATCATTCCATTTATTTCCGGTGAAGAAGAAAAATCAGAAAAGGAACCACTAAAGATTTGGGGTCAACTGGATGAAGCTAAGGGAGAAATCGTCCCCGCTACTAGTCCCGTAATTACAAGCCAATGTATTCGGGTCCCAATCCTTTATGGACACACTGCTACGGTTTTTGTTAAGTTTAAACAAAATCCTACTAAAGAAGAACTAGTGGCTGCCCTTGAATCCTACCAAGGTTTACCACAAAGCCTAAACCTCCCAAGTGCCCCTAAGCAATTCATCCAATACCTTTCTGAAGATGACCGTCCTCAAGTCGCTAAGGACGTCAACTTCGAAAATGGGATGGGTATTTCCATTGGACGCTTGCGTAAGGACTCTGTTTACGACTGGAAGTTCGTCGGACTTTCACACAACACTGCCCGTGGTGCTGCTGGTGGTGGTGTCTTGAGCGCAGAACTACTAACCGCCCAAGGTTACATTACTAAAAAATAACTATTACTAAAAGACGGACTAACTTGCTTGCTAAAAAATCAAGTTAGTCCGTCTTTTTATTTTGGGCAGCTAAAAAATAAAGAGGCAAGCCAAGCTTACCTCTCTACTCTGTATGCAATTTAATGAATCGGGAGAGATTCGAACTCTCGACCGTCCGCTTAGAAGGCGGATGCTCTATCCAGCTGAGCTACCGATCCATTACTCAACAACAATATTTATTGTATTGTATTTATTTTGGCATGTCAATTATTTTTTCAAAAAAGTTAGCCCCAAACAAAAAGATGCCTTGATAAGGCACCCTTTCAGTTTGTTATTTCTAAGCTTGTAAATATTGCGCTTCAATTTCGCCAGCTGTAAAACCTAAATCAACTAAGCCAAATTTCAAGAAAATATGCCAAGCGTGCACAAAGGCAGCTTGATTATTTTCAAAGTAACTTTTATTTAATTGTTGCTCTAAAATTAAATAAACGGTATTTAGTGATTGGCTCGCCCACTTTTGCTCAATTTGCGCAAGTAGCTCATCATCAACTAGCATCTTATAAGTCCACTTACGTTCGTTTGCAATCTGCAAAAAGGCTTGTAAGGCATTACAATAGGCTTGTAAAGCAGCTTGATTAGCTTGTATGCTCCCCATTAATTGGCCCAAATAGTAAATGACCAAGACATATTGTCCCGCCAGCTGTTCCTTTTCACTAAAAGTCTTACTTGGAACCAATGGCCGTAGGGGATAGTTACGCGCAAAGGTTAACATTTTCGTGATATCCATGATTACCCCTTAAAATAACGGTTATCCGTCCTAATTTCGATTGTGTCTAGATTTTCCAAGTACCAATCTTTTAAGAATTCATACTTAAATAATAAATCTAACCACGATAAGCAGTTAGCTTGATCTTGAACCTGCATTACCCAAGTATTTTCACTGTGGGCAAATAAGCTTAACCGGATGGTTGGTCCTAAGTCCAGGATGGCTTCCCCATCAATCCCCGTGGTCAACATATACCCGGCTTGCGAGGCCTTAATGAATAAACGGTCTAGAGCTTGTTGTGGTAGCTTAGAGCTAGTTAAAGGATAGAGCGCTTGGTTAGCAGCATCGAGGTAGCTAAAATCTACTTCGTAGCCGTAGTCTTCTTTGAAACACTTACCAACTGCAATTAATAAGTTAGCTAAGTTCTTGATTGCCTTAAACTGGTAACGTTTGCCGTAGTTAACAACCAGCAAGTTCGTCAGTGCCTGTGAGTTAAAGCTCAACAAGTGGCGCTTAAAGTTAATGTAAAATAGGCGCTGCTCCGTTTCCTTTTCGTAATAGTAAGCCCCAGCTGGGTCAGTTTCACTAGTTGCAAATAAAAAGTAACCAGCCTGACTGATTCCTTCAAAACTGTGGTGCAATTCTTTTTTACGCTCACTCGATTCTAAAATCATTGTGTTTGCTTGGTGTAATTGTAGTAGGCGTTGAAGAAAAATTAAATAAAAGTCAGACTTACTATATTGCTGTGGATAGACCAGGTAAGCACTGTCTAATTGATAAGTGCTTAAAGCCAAAGCTGCTTCAAGCAACTCGTCAGTATCCTTGGTCTCACTTAGGACATCCAAGATTTCCGTAAACCTTATTCCGGCGGCTAAGTTAGCTTTTAATTGCTGATTATATTCAATTAACCGTCCCTTAGCCGTGAGTGAGGCAGCATGCCCCTTAGTCTCATGGTGGCCATCGGGATAAAATACAGTTGTTTCATTCTTAGTTTCAGTCATCTGCTCTCACCCCCTTAGTAGCAATTAAATCGGCAATATAATCGCGGTATAAGGATGCCACCTTATCTTCAAACATTTCGAAGCTGCCAAACTTAGCAACAATACTTTGTTTTTCGTAACCGATTAAGGTGTCCTCTTTAGACAAGGCTAGCACCTTTTCTTCGTTTTCCCGAATCTGTTTATAAGCACGATTGGCTTTTTCGTCTAACTCTGCTAACTCAGTCAGTTCTTCAACTAGCCTTTGTTTAGCTTCTTTTTGCTCTGCTGCCTTCCAAAAACCTGACCGCTCCTGGTTAGTCCTTTTCATCTCTTCACGCAGCTCTTCCTTTTTAGCATCACGTTTATCCTGGTCATCAATTAAGGCCTGCAGGCGGTCGCTTTCCTCTGAAATCTGCTTAATCTTATCACTATTGAGCCGCTTATTTTCAGCTTCTAAAGCAAAGGCCCGGGCTAACTTACCATATTCACCTTCATCAAAGATAAACTTCACGTTTAAGACGTCCAGTTTGCCAAAGACCCGTCTTCCCCACCAATTACCAAAGTAAATTTGAAATTTCCCTACGGCAGTTTCTTCAAAGTAAAAGAACGGGTAGATTTCTCGTAGGTAAGCAATTAATTTATGACTTAAGAAATCGCTGATTTCAGGATGAACGTCATAGATTAATTGTTCATTTTCATCCCCACCGACATGGCGGGCCCTGGTAATCTCCTTGGCGTAGCGACCACCATCAATTAACTGATAGACCAGTCGATCATCTTTGTTAGCAATTGCTTCTTCCAAGGTTTGTAAATACTTAATCTTGTTAGCAAGTGCGCCAGCCAACGTAGCTTGAGTCTGCTTGGGGTCAGATAAACTAAATTGATTTGTATTCGCCATCCGTATCTCCTCTTATTCTTTAAGAATTATTTCTAAATTCCCATAAATTTCTTCCTTATAATTCATATTACAAACAAAACTAACATTTCGCAATCTTTGACCACTAAATTTTTAAATTTAATTTCTAAAATACTTACTAATTTATGTTAGTAACTTTGTCCTATCAAAAAATCCCCCTTAACTTTTTCAGTCAAAGGAGAAATTCAACATTATTTGGCTAAGTATTGGCGTTGGTTAGCTTTGATGCCAGTTAAAACGTAGGCTGAAGCATCATTTTGCCAATCAAAATCAATGTCAGCTGCTAAGGTTAGGCCAGCCTTATAGAGCTGTTCGTATTCGGCAACACTAACCTTAGTTCTAGCTTTCAAAGCGGCAGCATGTCCGCATAACATCCGTTCAAAACCTGGTTGCAAGATGCCACTATAAAATTCACCTTCGGCCCCTGAGCCATAGCTAAACAACCCTAACCGCTGGCCTGCCCGTAAGCTGTCACTATTTTCTAGTAGTGACAGTAAACTTAAGTATAGCGAGCCGGTATAGAGGTTGCCCACCTGGCGGTTGTAGCTGCGGGCTGCTTCAAATTCATGACTCAAGTGGGTAGCAATCTGATCATCTGCTCCTTCAATCGCTAAGCGCAAGGCCTTCAAGCCCATCTTGGTATAAGGTAAATGGAATAAGAGGGCAGCAAAATCCTGTAACTGTAAGCCGGTCTTTGATTGGTAAGCGGAAAAAACTTCTTGGAAAAAGTCCAAATAAACATTAGAAGAATATTTACCATCTACTAAAGCTTCCATATGCCCTAAGGGTCTCCAGAAATCCATAATGTCTTTAGTTAAGTAGCTAGCATCCTCTTCTAATGCCAAAATCCTAGGGTTAGCAGTCACTAACAGTGCAACTGCCCCGCCCCCTTGGGTTGGCTCACCAGGCGTATTTAACCCATAGCGGGCAATGTCTGCCCCAATAACTAGTACCTTGCTTTGCGGATTTAGTGCAATGTGTCCCTTGGCAAGTTGGAGGCCGGCCGTGGCCCCATAACAAGCTTGTTTTAATTCAATTGCCCGAATATTGGCCTTTAAACCTAGTAATTCGCTGAGATAAGCAGCTGCAGACTTAGAATTATCTACCCCAGATTCGGTTGCAAACAAGACTAGTTCTACCTGGTCTTTGTCGTCGGCCGTTAAGATTTTACTAGCAGCACTAGCAGCCAGGGTAACCACGTCTTGACTAGGCGGAATTACTGCCATTTTACTTTGACCAATTCCGATTAAATATTTATTGGGATCAACATTTCGTGCCTCTGCCAATTCTGTCATATCAACATACAAATTAGAAGTGGCAAAGCCAATCTTATCAATTCCGATTTTCATTTATTTGTCCTGCTTTCTATAAAGAATAATCTTTTTCTATTATGCCACATTTCACTTAGCATGTGTTAGTATAAAGGTAAACAAGCATACGGGAGGGATTGCTATGCAAGCTGCAAAGTTAACTGTCTTTGGCATCGTACAAGGTGTCGGTTTTCGCTATATGACCAAGCAGGTGGCTGACGAACTAGGCGTAGTCGGTTTTGTCAAAAATCGAGTTGATGGCTCTGTTTACATCGAAGCCCAAGCAGAACCGCTAACCCTATATAAATTCATCAGCCAGATTAAAGCTGGTCCCAGTCCGGCCGGACACGTTGACCACGTTTCGGTCACCGAAATGAAACCTAAGGACTATCAAGATTTTCGGGTCGAATTTTATTAAAAATTCCCTTTTCTCAGCCTACCGCGATTGCAAAAAAAACAAGCTTACAGTATAGTTAAAGACGGTAGTCTATTTTGAAAGGGAATGAACAATGAAAAGAAAAAAATATTTAACATTAGGCTCACTATTCGTCATGGTCAGCCTATTTCTAAGTGGCTGTGTCCAACGAACAGCTAGTGGTAAACCATACGGTTTCGTGTATGAAAAGTTAGCTGTCCCAACACAACATATTATGGATGCCCTCTCTAACTGGCTAGGGGGGAGCGGTAATAGCTACGGTTGGGCTATTATCTTAATCACCTTTATTGTCCGCTTAGTTTTGATGCCGGTTATGCTCAGTCAGTTAAAAAAGAGCACGATTCAACAAGAAAAACTCGGCTCAATTAGACCTCAATTAAATGATATCCAAAAGCGTCAAAAGGAAGCCAAAACCCCTGAAGAGCGTGCCCAAATTAGTCAAGAAATGATGGCCTTATACAAAGAAAACAACATTTCGATGACGGGCGGAATTGGTTGCTTACCATTGCTTATCCAAATGCCAATCTTTGCCGCCCTCTATGCCGCTATCCAGTATTCCGAATTACTATCTAAGTCGACCTTTTACGGAATTAACTTGGGGCAACGAAGTTTTACCTTTGTGATTTTGACTTTCTTAATCTACGCACTCCAAGGCTGGTTGTCACTTCAAGGCGTTTCCGAAGAACAAAAGAAGCAAATGTCTTCTATGATGATTGTCAGCCCCGTAATGTTGGCCTTTATGACTTACATTTCTCCAGCCGGTTTAGGACTTTACTTCTTTGTTGGGGGGATTTTCGCATGTATCCAAACTCTGTTAATTAACATCATGCGTCCGCGCATTCGGGCTAACATTGAAGCAGAACTTAAAGCCAAACCTGCTAAAACGGTGATTGCTAAAGAAAGCCAACCAACTGTCGTTAAGCAACCAGCTAAGGCTAGTGCTCCTAAAACCCATAATCGAAAGCGCAATGCCGGTAAGCAAAGACATAAGCATAAGTAAAAAGTAGCACTAAAAAAATCCGACTCCCAAATGGGAATCGGATTTTTTTAAGCTTTATTTTCAGTTTCTTTAGGTTCTGTAACCAAAGGTAACGTTATTCTAAAAACAGACCCCTGGTTAACAACACTTTCAACAGCTAATTTACCATGATAACCTTCAATTAGTCTGCGAGCAATCGCTAAGCCTAAGCCATTACCACCCTTGTCACGACTACGTGCTTTATCAACCCGGTAGAAGCGGTCAAATATCTTAGCTAGGTTTTCTTCAGAAATACCTTCACCAAAATCTTGAACTACTATTTGAACGTGGCGTTGGTCTTTCGCCATCGTCATATGAACTTCCTTGCGTTCCCGTGAATACTTAACCGCATTATCCATCAAAATAATTAGAACTTGTTCTAAGTGATTCCGATAAATCTTGGTAATGGTTGGTTTTTTCAAGTCATTATCAAGTACAAAAGTAAATTCGGGATGTATCATTTGAAAGTTATTAAAGACCTGCAAACCGACCTCACGTGCATCTGTCTCCTCTTGGGCAAACTGAACTTCCACTTGTTCGGCCCGCGACAAATCTAACATCTCTTGAACCAAACTCTTCATGCGGGTAATTTCTTGTAAGGAAGCGGCAATCGATTCACTTAAAATCTCAGGGTCGTCTTTTCCCCAGCGATTCAACAGGTCTAAATGGCCTTGAATGATGGCCACAGGAGTCCGCAACTCATGGGAGACGTCCTCAACAAATTGCTGCTGCTGTTCGATGTAGCGTTGCATCCGATCTAACATATCGTTAAATAGTAAACTCAGCTCAGATAATTCATCGTGTTGGTTTAAGACCGGTACCCGTACATTGGCCAAGGCGTCCCCTTCTTCGTCGTCATTAATCTTACCGATTGTCTCATTTAGAAGATCAACCGGACGTAAGAGCCATGAAGATAAACCATAGGCTAACATCCCACTCGCCAATGCAGCGGTAAGTCCAAAGACAAGGAAGATTAACATTAACTTACGCTTGGTGTTATCATAGTCAATCAACCTATTGGTAACTTGAACATAACCAATCACTTGGTGGGTGGCTTTGGACTTGACCACTTGGCTAGTCACAAAAACACTAACCCCATCAATTTTAGTTAGATGATCGACATTAGAACCATCCTTATGAAACTTAACAGGCACCTTACGCGAGGCAAAAATTTCATCCCCTGACAGGTTATACACACTCAAACCAATATTTTTACGCGATAAAGTCACAAAGACCGAATCACTATACAATACTGATGGGCGCGCTGTTGATCTAACTTCTGCCAAAGCCGAACTTAAATCAGTCCTAACTTTATCTGCCGTAAGTTCATTATCGTTGACAGCCAGCTTATTAATAGCAGTCGATAATGCTTCACTAGCATACTGCTGTTCTTGTCGCAATAACAAGCTGGAAAAACTTTGATAAAGTAGCACCGAAAAGACCAAGAAAATCAATAACACTCCTAGCCCTGTCGCCACCGACCATTTTAACTTCAGGGAAAAAAAGTGCTTATCCTCGCGGGGAGTTTTTCTTACTTCCATCTTAGGAACGCATTACATATCCTGTTCCACGCACAGTTTGGATGTAGCTATCTTCACCTGGTCGATCAATTTTGTTGCGTAGATAACGGATATATACATCTACCACATTTGTTTCAATTTGAGTCTCGTAGCCCCAAACCTTCTTAAGTAAAACGTCACGTGCCAAGACCACGTTAACATTTTCCATCAAAGCTAATAATAACTCGTATTCACGCTTAGTTAATTCGATGATTTCATCGCCACGACGAACCACACGGTTTTCTTTTTCAATCGTTAAGTCACGGTAAGTAACGGTAGTTTGCTTAGAAGCATTTTGTTCGCTTTCTAAATCTACCCGCCGTAATACCGCGCGTAAACGAGCCAATAATTCTTCGATTGCAAATGGCTTAACAATATAATCGTCTGCACCATGATCCAAGCCAGAAACCCGGTCAATAACGGAGTCACGCGCAGTCATCATAATAATTGGGGTGTTTTTTACTTGGCGGACACGGCGGCAGACTTCTAACCCGTTTAATTCTGGCAACATTAAGTCTAGCAAAATTGCATCCCAATCTTTTTCTAACGCTACCTCTAAGCCTTCACGCCCATTTTTGCATGCAAATGTGTCGTAGCCTTCGTGTTGTAATTCTAATTCGACAAAACGAGCAAGGTTTTTTTCATCTTCGATAATCAAAATTTTACTCATTAATTGTTTTCCTCCTAATTTTAATTAACTTTTTGTTTGGATTATTACTTTTCTTTAACCTACATTTGCAATTTTACCATTTTATTGCCGGTTTTCCTATATATAATTCTCATTAGTAGGATAAATTCATTAAAAAATCCCAATTAAAGCAAAAAGAGCCAGCCCTAACAACTAGCTCTTCTTGTTTAAACATCAATTTTTATTCTTCGTGATACCATTCGTAGTGGAAGCTACCTTCACGGTCAGTCCGTTCATAAGTATGAGCACCAAAGTAATCACGTTGAGCTTGGATAATATTAGCAGGTAAGACTGCAGAACGATATTGATCGTAGTAAGTAATTGCAGCTGTAAAACCAGGGCAAGCAACGCCGGCTTTAATTGCTAAGGCAGCCACATCTCTAACGGCATCTTGGTACTTAGCGGTAATATCCTTGAAGTAGTCATCTAACATCAAGTTCTTCAAATCCTCATTACGTTCAAAGGCATCCGTAATCTTTTGAAGGAATTGGGCCCGAATAATGCAGCCTTCACGCCAAATCATTGCCAATTGGCCAAACTTCAAATCCCAATCATAGTGTTCTGAAGCCAAGCGTAATTGTTCAAACCCTTGTGCATATGACATAATCTTGCTAAAGTACAATGCCTTGCGGATTTTTTCAATGTAAGCTTGCTTATCTAATTCACCGATTGTAGCTTTAGGTGCTGGTAAAACTTCACTAGCAGCTACCCGTTCGTCCTTAAAGGTAGAAATATAGCGGGCATATACTGATTCAGTAATTAAGGATTGTGGTACCCCTAATTCCAATGCACTTTGGGAACTCCACTTACCAGTCCCCTTATTACCAGCCCGGTCCAAAATCATGTCAACGATTGGCTTATCACTACCTAAGTCATCCTTACGAGTAAGGATGTCAGCGGTGATATCGATTAAGTAACTGTTTAACTCTGAAGACCGCCAGTCTTCGAAAATCTTGGCAATTTCTTCATTAGACAAGCCCAATACGTTGCGTAACAAGTTATATGATTCCGCGATTAATTCCATATCACCGTATTCAATCCCGTTATGAACCATCTTAACATAGTGCCCTGCACCATTAGGCCCAATGTAAGTTACACATGGCTTACCGTCTTCAGCCTTAGCAGCAATTTGTTCTAAAATTGGAGCGACAAGGTCGTATGCTTCCTTTTGACCACCTGGCATCAATGATGGTCCTTCTAAGGCGCCCTTTTCACCACCAGAAACACCCATACCGATGAAGTTAATATCAGAATTGTCTAATTCTTGGTTACGGCGAATGGTATCTTCAAAGAAGGTATTACCACCATCAATTAAAACGTCACCCTTTTCAAGGTAAGGCATTAATTGCTTGATAGTCGCGTCAGTTGCTTTACCAGCCTTAACCATCATAATAATTCGTCTTGGCTTTTCTAGTGATTTAACAAAGTCTTCGATTGTATAACTTGGTACCAAGTTCTTGTCTGGGTGATCAGCTACAACCTTTTCTGTCTTTGAACCAGTCCGGTTATAAACAGCCACTGTGTAGCCCCGGCTTTCAATATTTAAAGCCAAATTCTTCCCCATAACAGCCATTCCGATGACACCAATTTGTGGTTTATCCATTTTGAAACCTCCCGCATAATTACTACATTTACTTAGCTAATCATACCAAAAAAAGAATTGAAATTAAAGTAACAAGTTTTAAATAATCCGTATTCTTCATTAAAAAAACTTGTGTTTACTTATAACTAGCCAACCTTTTTCTTAACCACCTTGGGTTTACGCGTCCCATCAACCGTTGCCTTCGTGATGATGACTTCCTCAATATCTTCCCGGCTTGGAATATCAAACATGATGTCCCGCATGGTATTTTCAATAATCGAACGTAACCCCCGGGCCCCCGTATTTCTTTCGATTGCTAAGCGCGCAACTTCCTTCAAAGCAGGAGCTTCAAATTTAAGTTTCACACCGTCAAGCTCTACTAGCTTAGTGTATTGCTTAACTAATGCATTCTTTGGTTCAGTCAAGATTCGTACTAAATCATCTTCGGTCAATTTTTCTAAGGCGGTTAAGATTGGCAACCGGCCAATAAATTCAGGAATCAACCCAAATTTTAATAAGTCTTCGGGGATAATTTGTTGCATTACACTCTTTGATTCATCGAATTGTTGCTTAGAATCTGTGCCAAACCCAATGGTCTTTTCACCCAAACGATTCTTCACCATCGTTTCGATGCCATCAAACGCTCCCCCAACAATAAAGAGGATATTGGTCGTATCAATCTGAATGAATTCTTGTTGTGGATGCTTTCTGCCACCTTGTGGTGGTACGTTAGCGATTGTTCCTTCAAGAATCTTAAGCAAGGCCTGTTGAACTCCTTCACCCGAAACATCCCGCGTAATCGAGACATTTTCGCTCTTCTTGGCAATCTTATCGATTTCATCAATATAGATAATTCCGCGTTCTGCACGTTCAACATCATAATCCGCATTTTGCAATAACTTCAAGAGAATATTTTCAACGTCTTCCCCTACGTAACCTGCTTCGGTCAAGGTAGTTGCATCAGCAATGGCAAAGGGAACGTTTAAAATCTTAGCTAGACTTTGGGCAAGGAATGTTTTCCCTGAACCAGTCGGACCAACCAAACAGATATTAGACTTCTGTAGTTCAGTTTCGTCGGCTTCGATATTAGAGTTAATCCGCTTGTAATGATTATATACTGCCACAGCTAAGGTCCGCTTAGCTTCTTCTTGCCCAATCACATACTGATTCAAAATATCAACAATTTCCTTAGGAGTTGGTACTTCCGTTAACTCTTCTTGAACTTGAGCCTTTGATTCACTTTCAATGATTGATTGTGCAAGTTCAACACACTCATTACAAATATAAACCCCTGGTCCTGAAATCATGCTGTTTACTTGTGTTTCTGATTTACCACAAAAAGAACAAGTTACGGGGCCATTATTATCTGTATTTTCGTACATTTCTTTACCACCCTATATTTCTTTCAAATACTAATTAAATCCATTCTAACAGACATTTTCAAGAAAGGCTAATGCTTAGCTTATTTTCACTAAAAAACGCCCAGGTATAATGGAATTTCACCACACCCAGGCGTTTATTATACTAACCTTTACTAATAAATGCTACTAATTAGTCGTTAGCTTCTTCTTTTGGTTCAAGAGTTTGCTTAGCAGAATCAGCAATCAATTCTACTGCTTTACGAACAGAAATGTCGTGGTCAAGCATGTCGTCTGATAAAGCAGAGCGAACTGCCTTTTCATCCATATTGTATTGCGCTGCTAAATTCTTAATTTCGTTGTTGATTTCTTCTTCAGAAGCCTTCAAACCTTCTGCAGCAACAACTGCTTCTAAAACAAGGTTAGTCTTAACGCGTTCTTCAGCACCATCTTCAAATTGCTTGCGTAAGTCTTCTTCCTTAGTCCCAGTTAATTGGTAGTACATTTCTGGGCTAATACCTTGTTGTTGCATCCCACTTAAGTATTGATCTAATTGACGTTGAACATCGTCTTCAATCATAGCGGCAGGAATTTCACCGATAGTTGCATTCTTAACTGCAGCAGCAATTGCTTCTTCTTGAACTTGGTTCTTAGCAAATTCTGCCTTGTTCTTAGCTAATTCTTCCTTAATCTTAGCCTTCAATTCAACTAAAGTTTCAACTTCTTCATCAACGTCCTTAGCAAATTCATCATCTAAGGCTGGTAATTCCTTAGTCTTAACTTCGTGAATTGTAGTAGTGAAGACAGCATCCTTACCTTGTAAGTCTTCTGCTTGGTAGTCTTCTGGGAAAGTAACTTTAACTTCCACAGTTTCACCAGCTTTGTGACCAACTAATTGATCTTCAAAGCCTGGGATAAATGTGTTTGAACCTAATTCTAATGAATGGTTTTGTGCTGAACCACCATCGAAGGCTTCACCATCAACTTTACCTTCAAAGTCGATAACCACTGTATCACCATTTTCAGCTGGTGCATCTTCCTTCAAAACTAATTCAGCTTGTTGTTGTTGACGACGCTTTAATTCTGCGTCTACATCTTCATCAGTAACTTCAGTGTTTTGCTTAGTTACTTCAAGATCCTTGTATTGGCCTAATTCAACTTCTGGTTGAACAGTAACCTTAGCTGTTAAAACCCAAGCTGATTCCTTTTCCATTGATTCAACATCAATTTCAGGTTGAGCCACTGGCTTGATGTCTGTTTCCTTTATAGCAGCTTCATAAGCGGCTGGTAAAACAGCGTTTAAAGCATCTTGGTATAAAGCTTCTTCACCATACATCTTGTTAAAGATTTGACGAGGAACCTTTCCCTTCCGGAAACCAGGTACGTTTAATGATTTCTTGACACGGTTAAAAGCGATGTCTAAACCTTCTTTAACTTGTTCAGGCGCAATTTCAAAAGTAAGTTTACCTTCGTTAGTGCCTTCTTGTTTTTCCCATTTTGCAGACATTATTTTCCCTCCGAGCAAATATTTTCTACAATTATTAATTGCATACTAATTAAGTTTACCCTAGAAAACCTTATTTGTAAATGTTTTGCACCCATTTTAAGCAAATAAAAAACTCGGAACATAAATTCCGAGTTTCTTATAAAACATTACGTTAGTATTAGTCGTCGATTTCTGAAACGACACCGGCACCAACAGTACGGCCACCTTCACGAACAGTGAACTTAAGACCTTTTTCGATGGCAACTGGAGCAATCAATTCAACAGTAAATGTAACGTTGTCCCCAGGCATAACCATTTCCACACCTTCAGGTAATTCGATAACACCTGTAACGTCAGTTGTGTGGAAGTAGAATTGTGGACGGTAGTTTGAGAAGAATGGAGTGTGACGTCCACCTTCTTCTTTAGTTAAGACATAAACTTCACCCTTGAACTTCTTGTGAGTTTGGATTGAGCCTGGCTTAGCTAAAACTTGACCACGTTCAACTTGTGTACGGTCAACACCACGAAGTAAAGCACCGATGTTATCGCCGGCTTCACCTTCGTCAAGTGTCTTACGGAACATTTCAACACCAGTAACAGTTGTCTTAACAACATCGTCTTTCAAACCAACGATTTCAACTTCGTCACCAACTTTAACTGTACCACGGTCGATACGACCAGAAGCAACAGTACCACGACCTGTGATAGTGAAGACATCTTCAACAGGCATCAAGAATGGCTTGTCAGTTGGACGTTCTGGAGTTGGGATGTATTCGTCAACAACGTTCATTAATTCTTCGATTTGCTTTTCAGCTTCTGGATCGCCTTCAAGAGCCTTCAATGCAGAACCACGGATAACAGGAATGTCATCACCAGGGAAGTCGTATTCTGATAATAAGTCACGAACTTCCATTTCAACTAAGTCTAACAATTCTTCATCGTCAACTAAGTCGCACTTGTTCAAGAATACAACGATGTATTCAACACCAACTTGGCGAGCTAACAAGATGTGTTCACGAGTTTGTGGCATAGGACCATCAGTAGCAGCAACAACTAAGATAGCACCATCCATTTGAGCAGCACCAGTGATCATGTTCTTAACGTAGTCAGCGTGTCCTGGAGCGTCAATGTGAGCGTAGTGACGAGTTTCTGTTTCGTATTCAACGTGGGCAGTGTTGATAGTGATACCACGTTCACGTTCTTCTGGAGCAGCATCGATAGAAGCGTAGTCAGAAGCTTCTGCCAATCCTTTTTCAGCTAAAACCTTTGTGATAGCTGCTGTTAAAGTAGTTTTACCGTGGTCAACGTGGCCGATTGTACCAATGTTAACGTGGGGTTTTGTTCTTTCGTAATGTTCTTTTGCCATTTAAAACGAACCTCCTGATATTTTGCAAGAAATACCTTCAATATCAAAATTGACGATAATCCTTTAATTTTTATTATACTACTTTCCTAAGAGAAAACCAAGCCTTTCTTAGCTAGCTTAGCTCGTTAAGAAAGAATTCCTTGAACTATTATATAGAGGCTAATTAACTTTGTAAATACTTAAATGAAAAATTTGTTGAAAAAAATTACTGCCAGGCTTTTTCCCAAGTGGCTAAACTTTTCTCGACCTTTTTTCTTAGTATCATTACTTGGTTTTCAAGCGTAGCCTTACTATTTTCGTCCACTAACAGATAATACCATTGTTGGTAGTCTCCTAGCAAGTTTTTAGCCTTGGTAAAGTCAGGATATAGCAGCATTAATACTAATTTAAATTCCGCCTGCTGCCAAAGCGCATCTAACTTACCTTCATTGACTTTTTTTGTAAACAACTGCTCTTGTGCTTGAACCACGGGGTCATCTTCAAATGCTACTAACTGACTTGGAACTAATTCTAGTTCCTCTTCAAAGAAGGTTCTAATTTTAACCGGCTTGGAGTAAGCTAGTTTTTGTAAATCACTCAAGGCCGTATTTCTAATTAGAGGGTGCACATCTTGGTCGACTAAAATCGGAATCACCCCTTGTAGCCAGACCTCCTTGGCTAAACTATAGGCATCTTGATATATTCTTCTTTGTTGCTTTAACTCAAAGGCCCCTAGGTGACTAAAACTTTTACTTAACTGAGTATCTTCTCCAGTTTCAAGGAGCGTTTTTACCACTAGCGTTTGTTCAGCCTCATTAAGGTAGGGGCTTATTTGGCTAACTAGCTGCCATAACTTAATATTTTGCCCGGCCTTGACCCCGACTTGGAGGTACTGTTTAAACCACTCATTTCTAGCTAAATAATCGTTTAAATAATCACTTGCTAATTGATAGGCCGCGCTGTAATCGGCGGTAGCCACTAAGGTTTGAAATAACATATAATTGGTCCGCAAGGTTTGCTTTTGCAAATATAGCTTACTCAAAATTTGTTTGGCCTTAAGGTAATTCTTCTTTTCATAACAGGTTTGCGCCTGTTCAAATTCACTAATACTAATCGCACTCACCCCTTTGACAATAAAGCTGCGATAAAAACGAAGGTACCTTACCCGCTTTTACCACAGCTTTGCAGTTAATTAATTCTTACTTTTCTTATTCTTAGCTTTTTTATGACCGTGATATTGGTTAATTTCCATAATTACCGGCAAAATCACAGGGTGCCGCTTGGTTTGCTCATATAAGAAGTGATTTAATTGTTCCCGCACATCTTGCTTTAAATGACTCCAATCAAACTCCTTATTATCTAAATTACTTTGCACAACCTTGGTCACAATTTCAGCACTTTCTGCCATTAAGTCGCGGCTAGTCTTAACGTAAACAAAGCCGCGTGAGGTAATTTTAGGACTGTCGACAATCTTTTTCTTGCGCCGGTCAATCGTTACTACCGCAATAAAAATACCATCTTCTGATAAAATCTTGCGATCACGTAAGACAATATTACCGATATCCCCTACACCTAAACCATCAATCATGGTATTACCGGCCTCGACAGAGCCAACTACTAGCATCTTGCCATTACTATACTCAGCAACGTCACCCTTAGCTAGGATGAAGATGTTTTCAGCAGCCATCCCCAGTTCTCTTGCCCATTGCGCGTTAGCTGCTAGCAAGCGGTACTCACCTTGGACTGGGATAAGATATTGTGGGTGCAATAAGTTTAACAACAGTTGCAAATCATTTCGGCTTGCGTGACCAGAGGAGTTAAATTCATCAGAAATTGCCTTGACGTCCCCGCCAGCCCGGTAAATCATATCCCGGGTCTTAGCCACCATTGTTTCTACTGCGTGAGAAGGAGTAGTGGTGATAAACACCAAGTCACCTTCATGGATGTTGATATGGCGATGCCGGCCTAAAGCCATTTTTTGCAATGATTTTAACGGTTCACCAGAACGCCCCGTTTCTAAGATAACCACTTGTTCATCAGGTAATTTCTTAATTTCGTCTAGACTAACTAAAATGTCATCGGTCGGTAAGGTTAACTTGCCCCGTTTCATAGCAGTTCTAACCACTTTTTCAACGTCATGTCCTGTTAAAGCGACCTTGCGTTCATTAGCTGCAGCCGCGTCAAAAATTTGTTGCACCCGCAAAATGTTAGATGCTACACAGGCCACAATAATTCTGCCCCGCCGGTATTCAAAGGTTTCACTGATGAAATCATAGATTTCGTGTTCATTAACGATTTCCTTAGGATTTTCAGCGTTGGCAGAATCACTTAAGAGGGCTAATACCCCTTCTTGTCCTAGCGAAGCCAGTCGACCTAAATCCGTTTGATAACCCCGCGTTGCGGTCTGATCAAACTTAAAGTCACCAGTATAAACGATATTTCCCTCAGTCGTTTTGAGGACAATCCCCAATGATTCAGGGATTGAGTGCGTCGTTTTGAAAAAGGATACCGTTGCACTGGTAAAATCAATCTCTGTTTCCGCATTAATAATGTGGAAATCTTTAAACTTACGTGCTTGTTCTTCGTTTTCGCAGGCAATCTTAGCCAATGCGATTGTCAACTCGGAACCAAATACAGGCACATTAAATTCAGACACAAAATATGGTAAAGCACCGATTGCATCAGCATGTCCGTGGGTTAAAAAGACCCCCACAATCTTATTAGCATTTTCACGCAGATAGGTAAAATCTGGAATCACAATGTCAATCCCTAATAATTCATTTTCGGGATATTTTAACCCGCAATCCAAGATAAAAATACTATCAGCTACCTCGACAGCGTACATGTTTTTAGCATTTTCACGTACCCCGCCTAAAGGGATTATCTTTATATTCGCCATCATAACCCTCCTTTTAGAGTTCTAATTTTGCTAACACTTCTTTTGTTTCAACGTCATTCAAAGCTAGTAATGGTAAGCGTGTCGCTCCCACCTCAATGCCAAGATGATTTAGCGCAGCCTTGACAGGGGTTGGTGATGGATAAGAGAAAAGAGTTTCCATCTTAGGTGTTAAAGCCCTCATCAAACTAGCTGCTTCCGCTAAATTACCCTTAGCTAGAGCTTGATACATTGCTTGCATTTCTAAGCCATAAATGTGGCTCGCCACAGAAATAATTCCCTGAGCCCCTACTGCTTTAGCAGCCAACGCATCAGCATCTTCTCCTGAGTAAACTAAAAAATCAGCCGGAGTTTGTTCTACTAACTTAGCTAACCCCACATTGCCCGTGCAATCCTTAATTCCAATGATATTAGGATGCTGTGCCAATTTGGCTACGGTAGCAACTTCCATTGTCACTCCAGTCCTGCCAGGAATATTGTAGATAAAAATTGGTAAATCACTCGCGTCAGCCACGGCTTCAAAGTGGGCAATCATCCCCTTTTGGTTGGGCTTATTATAGTAAGGAACTACCACTAAGGCTGCATCTACACCCTCAATAGCAGCTACTTCCTTGGTAAAGGCGATTGTCTGCTTAGTATTATTGGAACCAGTGCCAACCATCAATGGTACCCGGCCAGCAATAATTTTAGCCGCCGCTTTGATTAAGGCTAGCTTTTCATCATGTTCTAGGGTTGGGCCTTCACCCGTCGTCCCATTTACTAATAACCCTTCAGTACCTGTAGCCAATAAATGATTAATTAATTTCTCCAATCTTGTTAAACTAAGTTCACCCTTTTCATCAAAGGGAGTAACCATTGCGGTTAAAATTTCTGTATTGTCAAACTTCATCTCGTTACCTTCCTTAGCTTTACTTGCTATTTTCTCAAATCGTCAGTAATGACGTGCTTGTGAGAAAGTCGCTTATTCGTATATCACTGAAGATTAATTATACCATACTCTTAACTAATAAGCGATTTTCTCAATTAAAAAGGCAGCAAAGTCATTAGACCCTGCTGCCTTAAAAATTTTATTAACGACGTAAACCTAAGCTCTTGATTAATTCACGGTAACGTTGTACGTCAGTCTTACGTAAGTATGCTAATAAGTTACGACGGTGACCAATCTTCTTCATCAAACCACGTTGTGAAGCGAAGTCCTTCTTGTGTTGACGAATGTGTTCGTTTAACTTGTTGATGTCAGCTGTTAATAAAGCAATTTGTACTTCTGCTGAACCTGTGTCACCTTCGTGACGAGCATACTTTGCCATGATTTCACTTTTTGTCATAATTTTATCCACCTTTCAAAATGTTGCCCCAAACCGAGTAAGTCGTCGGTGTCGTCGCCAAACTAAGTTAGGGGTCTAGTACTTTTTTACCGTACCTAATAATTTTACTAGATTAGTAATTAAATTACAAGCTTTAAATTAACAATCTGATGTCAAGGAAATTTTCTTGACACTTATCGTATTTTTTTATTGCATTGTTTTCATGCCTCTTGTATAATGATTACTGTTGAAAATTTATATGATACCGTTTCGGAATCATTTACCGGAGGTGAAATTGATGCCAATTATTAAATCCGCTATCGAACGTGTAAGAACAAACGAAAAAGCTAACGCAAAAAACTCAGCACAATTAAGTCAAATGCGTACTGCTATCAAGAAATTCGAAAAAGCTAAGACTGCTGGTGCAGAAAACACGGAAGAATTATACCGTGCTGCTGTTTCTGCAGTTGACAAGGCCTTATCAAAGGGTCTTATCAAGGCTAACAAGGCTGCTCGTGACAAGTCACGTATGGCTGCTCGCTTAGCTAAGTAAGAAAGCATAAAAAAGCTAGGAACGAATGTTCCTAGCTTTTTTATTTTACATATTCCAACATAAACAGTTGAAACAATAGCTCCGCTTCCTGTTGGGTTGATTTAAGTTTCTTTTCCACTGCAACTAACCCTAAATAGGCGCTGGCCAAATCTTTTAGGGCAAACCGATACTGCCTAATGTTTCTTAAGGCAATCTTTACCCGGTATGGGTGCGCCTTTAATACTTGCGCGATGTTTCCTTGTGCGTAACCTTTGGCAGCGAGGACTTGAATTTGGATCAACAACCTAAATTGCCCTAGCAAAATCGCATTTAACTTTAACGGCTCTTCTTTTTGCTCTAGCAAGTCATGGTATAAACCTAAGGCTGCCTGAACTTTTTTAGCTAGCACTAAATCAACTAGTTTAAAAACATTTTGTTCTAGTGACCGAGTTACCATCCGCTCAACTTGAGCTACCGTAATTTCTCTTGTTTCCATTGCTAACAAGGTCAACTTGGGTAATTCAGCCATTATCCGGGTCAAATTAGCATCCGTACGCACAAGTAATTCTTCAAGTGCCTCAGCAGTAATTGTATATCCCTTTGCTTGTAATTCTTCTTTTAACCTTTGACGAATTTCGCCCTCGCTTGCAGGCGCTGCATCAACTAGTACCGCGGCCTTTTTTAATTTCTTCGTAACCTTTTTCCGTTCGTCTAACTTAACATAAGGGGCTAAAAATACTAAGACAGTAGTTGGCTCCGGATTATCTAAATAGTTCATTAGCCCATCTATATCATGCTCTACCTTACTTTTTTTACTCTCAGCCGTCAAAAATAAAGGGCGCTTAACAAAAACCAACCTCTTATCACCAAAAAATGGAATCTCTAAAGCGTCGTTCAAAGCTTCAACTAAGGGCGTCGTCTCCATATCGTAGGCCCCCACGTTAAACTCCCGCTCTTCTTTAGGAACTAATTTTAAAAAAGCTTCTTTGGCTTGGTTAATGCTATATTCCTCGGCACCTAAAACTAGGTAAACCGGCGCACACTCACCTTGAGCTAGCTTTTTTTCCAATTCACTTACTTTCATCAAAATATCAACTTTCTTTTAATTTAAAATCTAATCCAAAAAGCTACTAGTACCTGTCTGCTGGGCAAAATCGACTAACTTGGTTCCGAAAAAATCGGTCTCTATCTTTATCATCCCCCGCTGAGCTGTCAAACGATAGGAAATGTTAGCCGCAGCCAAAGTAGCAAGCGTCTCTGGGTGGGGGTGACCATAACGATTGTGTCTGCCCGCAGAAATAATCACTAACTGCGGCTTAATTTTGCCTATGAACCTAGGATCAGATGAAGTTTTGCTACCATGGTGGCCCACCTTCAAGACCGTTGCAGTTAAATTAGGGTACTTTGCTAGCAACACTAACTCATTAGCACGATCTAGATCTCCCATAAACAAGTAACTAGTCCGTTTTAAATTGTACCATAAAACCAGCGAACATTCATTGGTTCCCTTTCCTTCCGTAAATGGGTGTAACAGTTTAACTTGCCTTAAGGTGGCGGAATTACCAACCGTTACCGGCCAAATCTTAGTTTGACCTAACCTTGCTTGCCGCACCCGCCCTTGAAACGAAGGTAACTTCTCCATCCCGGCCGGGATAAAAATCTGCTTAATTGTTATTACTTGACTTAGGCTCGGAAAATTACCCACGTGATCACTATCTTGGTGAGTCAAAACCAGCTGATCAATCCGCCCGACCCCTTTACTCAATAAGTAATTAGCAATCACGGTCTGCCCCGCCGTCTTACTTTGCCGGACTTGCCATTTTTCCTTGGTAAATGCCACCTTACCACCTGTATCAATTAACGTCACCGTCCGGTTAAATTTATCTCTAATCAAGGTCGCGTCTCCTTGACCTACATCGAAATAAACAACTTCACTTGTAAGTGGCAAGTGAATCATCATAAAGGTTAACCCATAGGTCAGCAATAAACAGATAACTAACCTTTTCTTTGGTTTAACCAATAGCAATAACGTTAACCCTAGCCAAAAACAAACTATAATTAACGGCGGTTTTCCAAAAACGACTTCCATTGGCAGCCGTTTTAACAAGGCAAAACCCAGGCTACAAGCAGTTAAAACTTGGTTGCACAGCGGCCTTAACCAATGACACATAGTTCCCAAAACTACGCTTGGTAAAATCAACCATTCAAAAATGGGGATTATTAAAATAGTCAGCGCCATCGTCAGTAAATTCCACTTGTATGTTTGCCATAAGATTAAGGGTAAACTAAGTAGATTTAAATAAACACCTAACTTAATATCACTAAGCTTAGGGGCAATTAAAATCATCAAGGTTAATAAGTAACTTAACTGGGCACCTAAACTAAAGACGACTGCAGGATTAACTAGTAAATTGACGAGCACAACTAGTGACCATGAATTCAACGAATTCCAAGGCCGAACCCCTAACAATTTCATTAAGTTGGCTATAAAAACCATCCCACTTGCTCTTAATAGGCTTAACGATGCTCCTCCCAGGAGGGCATAGATTGGAATGATACATAAAGTCAGTAAATTAGTAGCTTCTTGACTTAGTTTTACTAACCTACAAATTCGCTTAATAACTAACAGTAGATAAAAAACATGCATGCCCGATAGACAAAATAGGTATAAGAGCCCTAAATTACGAATTTGGTCCAAGGTATCAGCGAAGACTTGGGGTTGATAACCTATTAATAAGACCGCGGCGTAATTTCCCAACGGCTGTGGTAAGCGGGCAAAATAAAGCATCAACCTCCTGCGCACCTCATGAAGTTGCCCCACTAAGCCTGGTTTTTTCTCAGGCTGCGGACTAGCTGCTTGAATATAAATCGAATTGGCAATCTTCTTTGTTTCACAAAAACGACGGTAATCAAATTCGTTTTCGTTCGTAGGAACATTAATTCCGTTAATTTTACCAGTAAAGTCAACTTGCAAGTTTGCCTGATTTTCAAGCCACCATTGCTGCTGATCTTGATTCTTTAATTGGTAAAAGGCTTGGACCTTTTGTTTTATCTGCGGACAGTAGGCTTCCAACGTTACTAGATTGCCATTGACCTTAGTTTGATCAGCATACACCTGCAGTTGGCCCGTTATGGGTGTCTGCTTTGGATAAATTTTACTTTGAAAACTTCTTTGAAAGTTAATGACACTTAGTGAAAAACACAGCGTAAATACTAGGTTACCTATTAGAATTCGTGGTTGCTTCAAGCAAACCATTCTAACCAGTAGTAATAACCAAATACTAAGACCAAGCCAAGTGAAATTAAGCCATAAAAAACTGAGTGAAATCGCACTTAGTGCCGCTAAAAATAAACTAAGTTCTAGCAGAAGGATACCTAGTCATCTAAGGAAATCTTTAATTGACTAGCGGCGACCATGTGCAAGTATTCCTTATCAATTTTAACTTGAGAAACAGCCACATTTTTTAATTTTAACAATCTAACAGCATAATCATCATTGTGATAATTGCGCAGGTAATATATCTTTTTAATCCCTGCTTGTAATAGCATCTTTGTGCACTGTAAACATGGAAAATCCGTTACGTATACTTCGGCATCAGCGGTCGCTACCCCAAATTTAGCACACTGTAACACGGCGTTCATTTCAGCATGAATCGTCCGCAAACAGTGACCGTCAACGATATAGCAACCTGCATCTAAACAATGATCATCCCCCGAAACAGAGCCATTGTAACCACCGGCTATTATCCGCTTATCCCGTACTAAAATAGCCCCTACGGCCAACCGATTGCAAGTACTCCGTAAGGATAGCAATACTGCTTGCAACATAAAGTATTGGTCCCAAGGGATTCTTTTTTCAGTCATTAGATTCACCTCACTAAATTCTTAATTCATAGTATAACATTCACACCGTTAGTCGACTAGAGATGGAAGCAAAGGTTTTGTCTCCAATCCCCGAAACATTTTTGAGGTCATCAATGCTGTTAAACTTTCCATGTTCTTGTCTGTAAGCAATTATTTGCTCCGCTTTTTTATCACCTATTCCGGTTAATTCCATTAGCTGTTCTTTTGTAGCTGTATTCAAATTAATCTTACTTGCATCAGTTTCTCCTTGGCCTTCAGTTCCAGCAACTTCGCTAGTAGCCTCCGTCTCTGCCGAGGCTGCTTGGTTTTTAATTAAAATTGGACTGTTTATCTCCGGAGTCTCTCCTTGTTGAGGAATGTAGACAATCATCTGATCTACTAGCTGACTCGCCAAGTTCACCTGTTTTAAGTCAGCATCAGCAGTTAACCCCCCCGCTTTGGCTAAGACATAATTAACCCTAACGTTTGCCGGAACCTGGTAAACCCCCGGCTTTTTTACCGCCCCCTTTACATCAACGTATATTCTTGTAGCAGTTTTATTTTGGTTAAATTGACTAACGGTTGCGCTTAGTTGACTACTAACTCCACTTGAACTAGTTACTGCCATCAAGCTATCCTCACTTGGCTTAGTAACCCTATTCCAAGCAAAATACCCCCCTCCAAGTAAAAGGACTATTCCTAGCAAACATAGCTTGAACTTATTTTCTTCCCAAAATTCCATTAGCTCCGTTAACATCTTTTTTCCTCCCTTCATATTTAAGATACGCAAAAAAGACGCGATTTGTTTTTTTTAATCAAAAAAAGCTGCAATAAATTTTTTCAAATTTATCACAGCTCGTCAGATTAATTTTCTTCTAAATAAGTTACTGCCTCTGAAAAACTCGCTACCGGTACGATTTTCATTTTAGTTTTAATTTGCTTGGCCGTTTTTTTAGCCAGTTGATAGTTACTAATAGCCCCCGGCTCTGATTGAGCAGGCACAAAGAAAATATCAGCCTTAGCCTTGGCGCTAGCGATAACTTTTTTATCAACCCCACCAATGGGACCGACCTTACCATCCGCACTAATCGTTCCCGTGCCCGCAACGTTACGCCCCCTTAGTAGCTGCTTAGCAGTCAACTGATTATAGAGTTCCAGGCTAAACATCAACCCGGCGGATGGTCCGCCAATATCGTCTACATTAGTCTTGAAACTTACTGGCGTTTGAATCCGGCTTTTATCTGCTAAACTGATACCTAAGCCCGTTTTATTACTTCCAGCCAATTTAACAATTCTACCCCAACTTACTTTTGGCGTCTGATTACGTAAATAAGAAACTTGCACCCGACTGCCGTACTTCAGTCCTTGGACCGCCTTTACAAATTCCCCGCTT
The DNA here is from genome assembly GCF_025311475.1 of Ligilactobacillus agilis. Lineage (NCBI taxonomy): Bacteria > Bacillati > Bacillota > Bacilli > Lactobacillales > Lactobacillaceae > Ligilactobacillus > Ligilactobacillus agilis. Next base: position 1,374,979 of record NZ_CP104397.1, read on the forward strand.
GACTGGTAAGTCTTACCGTTAATTGCAGTAATCACATCCCCAACTTGTAATTTACCTTTAAAAGTGGAGTTTTTTAGAAGCGACATTACATAAATGCCTTGATACTTACGTTTAACTTGATAGTGGGCTGCTTTTAAGGCCACATACTCTGCTTCGTTAAGCGCATCTTGCATATAGTAGGCTTGAATTTTATTATAGTCACTATTATTATTTTCGCCGGTAATTTCCTTAGCCGGAATTCGGCTAGCAAACCGGTTAGTATAAGACCAAAGGTAAGTAGCTGGACTTGCCCTGTATAAGGAAACATAAACTAGGCGCAATTCACCCGTCTTCTTTTTAGGACTAGGTCTTGTTACCGTAAGGTAGTCGCTAACAGGAACTGCCTTCCCAGGAAGCTCAATGTAATAAGGGAGAGGCAAAAACAATACTAGTAATAACCCCACTAAAAGTAGGATTAGATACCTTACTTTTTTAGTCAAAAGCTTAGTCATCACTTTCCATCTTCTTTTTTAACGCTAGTCCCACTTCAGCCGGAACAAACTTGGCTAAGTCCCCGTGAAATCTTGCTACTTCTTTAATTAAACTTGAAGACAAGAGGGTGTATTCTGGTCGTGCAAACAACAGAATCGTTTCCAAATCGGGGGCTAGCTGTTTGTTCATTGCGGCAATTCCTTGTTCGTATTCAAAATCTTGTACATTCCTAACTCCGCGCACAATCGCCTTGGCCCCTAGTTTACGCGCCACATTAACCGTTAAGTCCGAAGGGATTGCAACCGCCGAAACGTTTGGTAAATCCTTAATGGCACTATTTACTAAGGTCATTTTTTCTTGGGGACTAAATAAGGGTTGCTTGGCCGTATTCGTCGCAATTGCCACGATTACCTCTTCAAACAAGCCACTAGCACGCTTAATTAAATCAAGGTGGCCATTAGTTAAGGGGTCAAAACTTCCCGGAAAAACTGCTTTCATTAGATTTCCCCCTGATAAACATAAAAAGTTAGCTCCGTAATCCCATAATCGACTTGCTTGTAGCAACTAAATCCCGCTAAACTCGTCGGTAAGTGTGCATTTTGGTCGGTTTCACAAACAATTAAAGCATTAGGGGCTAGTAACTCTAATTGAACTAGCTCTGCTATCATCTTTAGAATTTCTTGTTGTTTATAAGGTGGATCTAAAAAGACGTAATTAAACTGTTCTTTCTTCTGCGCTAATTGGTAAATTACCTTCTTAGCATCCCCTTTAATAACGGTAAATGCGGCTTCATTTTTAGTAACCGCAATATTTTCCTTAATCGTTTTAATCGCCTGGTATTGTCTATCAATTAAAACAGCTTGGTCAACACCGCGAGAAACGGCCTCAATACTTAAGCCACCGCTACCAGCAAAGAGGTCAAGCGCCCTCCCGCCATCAAAGTAAGGACCGATAATATTAAACATTGACTCCTTAATCTTATCCGTTGTTGGTCGGGTTTTCATACCAGGAACAGCTTTCAGACGCCGCCCCCCAAATTCACCTGCAATAATTCTCATCTTAATCTCACTCTTTATCTCTAAATTTTTCTTGATCTTCTTCGGTTAATTTAAATTTCCCCAACGAGTTATCAAAATTAGTTGGGAGCTCAGGCCGCTTAGATACTAGCACTTCCTTGACATACCTAAGTTGCTTAAGCTTAGCCACCGTTTCTTCAACTTGACTACGGTCTAAGTAAAGTAAGACGTACTTCATTTTGCGAGAAACGTATTGAATACTACCATACTTTCTTAACTGCTTACTTTGCTTTAAATGATATAAATAAACAAAGACTCCCTGTCGTTTTCTTACCTCAAACGCCACTTTAGCCAGCTACCTTTCTTCCTAAATTATCTTAGTTAGCTTTAAGCCAACCATTACCTGCGCAAAGATTACGCTCGAACTTTCTTGTTAATTATAACAAAAAAAGCATTGAGCTAGCTAGCAAATAACTAGTTCAATACTTTTTAGCCACGGTCATTTTCTATTTTGATTTAACCGGGGTTAGTTCTAGCAATAAGTCTTGGCTCTCTAAGACATCGCCATCCTTGACATAGATATGGGTTACCTTTCCGTCAAACGGCGCCTTAATAGTTGTTTCCATCTTCATTGCTTCAGTAACTACTAATGGCGTGCCCTTCTTAACAACCTGACCTTTTTCAACTAACATTTCCAAAACAGATCCACTTAAAGTTGCCCCAACGTGGTTTGGATTGGTTGGTTCTGCCTTAGGAATACTCTTAACCTTAGCTTCCTTACTCTTATCGTGAATCATGATTTGAATTGTTTGACCATTCAACGAGTAGAAGATACTCCGGTTACCGGCATCATCAGCGGTTGAAACAGAATCAAGTCGAACGATGATGGAACGTCCAGGAGCAAAGTCAATGTGAACCGTTTCTCCAGGACGCATCCCTTGGTAGAAGGTCGTCGTATCTAAGGCATACATAGAACCAAAGTGTTCAACGTTGGCTTCATACCCCAAGAAGACTTCTGGATATAAAATGTAAGACAAGACTTCTTCTGGCGTAGGGTCATGCTTAATCTTCTCTGCTAATTCACTCTTTACGCGGTCAAAGTCAACTGGGGCTGCTAAGCTCCCTGGACGAACCGTAATTGGTTTGCGGTCTTTAAGCACTAATTTTTGAAGCTTTTCAGGGAAACCACCAACCGGTTGCCCAATGTCACCGGCAAAGAAGTCAACTACAGACTCTGGGAAGTCTAGGGTTTTACCTAACTTGAAGATATTTTCTGAGTTCAAGTTATTTTGAATCATAAAGATTGCAAAATCACCCACGACTTTAGAACTAGGTGTCACCTTGATAATGTCACCTAAAAGTTCATTAACTTCACGGTAAGTCTTCTTGACTAATTCAAAGTCCTCAATACCCAATGCCTTAGCTTGTTGTTGTAAGTTGGAGTATTGGCCCCCAGGCATTTCTGTTTGATAGATGTCCGTTTGTGGGGAAGTCGTCCCATTCATAAAGTCTTGGTAGAATGGCTTAATCCCACCCCAGTAACGGTTTACCTTTTCAACGTTAGTCATATTCATGTCTGGTTGGCGCTTATTGCCTTCGAGGGCATAGTAGAAACTAGACATACTTGGTTGACTAGTCGTTCCTGACAGCGAACTAGCAGCCACATCGACTACGTCCACTCCTGCACGGGTTGCTTCTACTAAAGTTGCCACCCCGTTACCAGTCGTATCATGCGTATGCAAATGAATTGGTACATCTAAATCAGCTTTCAAGGCACTTACCAGTTCATAAGCGGCTTTTGGCTTCAGCAGCCCAGCCATATCCTTAATACCGATGATTTGTGACCCGGCTCCCACTAAATCATGAGCTAAGGAGCGGTAGTAATCTAAGCTATACTTACGTTCAGCTGGATTTAAAATGTCACCAGTGTAGCACATTGTTCCTTCGGCAATTTTACCAGCATCGCGAACAAACTCGATTGGCTTTTCCATCTGCACAACCCAGTTCAAGCTATCGAAGACCCTAAAGACATCTACCCCATTTTGGGCAGAGCGACTAATAAATTCCTTCAACACATTATCTGGATAATTCTTATAACCAACTGCATTTGAACCACGAAGTAACATCTGCAAGAGCGTATGTGGCATCTGCTTTCTCATGATTTTTAAACGTTCCCATGGATCTTCGTTTAAGAAGCGGTAAGCCACATCAAAGGTTGCCCCACCCCAAACTTCAGCGGAGAACACATTTGGGAAGGCCTTTTCGTAGTTTTCAATTACAGGCAACATATCTTTAGTCCGCATCCGGGTAGCAAATAAACTTTGGTGAGCATCACGCATCGTTGTATCCGTAATTAAAACCTTTTCTTGTTGCTTGACCCAATTCATAGCTGCTTCAACCCCGTTACGGTCAAAGACTGACTTGGCATTTTCCTTAGCTGGTGTTTCTTCAAAGTCGGTTTCCAGCTTAATATCAGGAACAAAGACTTTCTTATGGTGAGTTGTCCCTGGGAAACCATTAACCGTTACATCAGAAATATACTTCAATAAGTGGTTAGTGGTGCTTGGCTTTCTTTCAAAGTGGAACAATTCAGGAGTATGGTCAACAAAGGTTGTGTGGGCTTGCCCTTTTTGGAAAGTGGGGTGGTTTAAGACTTTTTGCATGAACTCAATGTTAGTCTTAACTCCCCGAATTTGGAATTCAGTTAAAACCCGGTCCATCTTGGCAACTGCTTCTGGGAAATTCCGAGCTTGAACACAAGCTTTTACCAACAAGGAGTCAAAGTATGGAGTGATGACCGCCCCTGTGTAGGCATTACCACCATCCAACCGTACCCCAAAACCACCTGGTGACCGATAAGTTTCAATCTTACCAGTATCAGGCATGAAATTATTCTCAGGGTCTTCGGTTGTAATCCGACATTGGATTGCGACCCCACGATAAGACATATCCTCTTGTTTTGGTAAGTGTAAATCTTTAAACAAGTCCTTGCCATCCGCAATCTGAATTTGCGCTTGGACAATATCAATTTCCGTAATCATTTCGGTAGTTGTGTGTTCAACTTGGATACGGGGGTTAACTTCGATGAAATAAAAATCATCGTCCGTCACTAAGAATTCAACCGTCCCTGCGTTTTGATAGTTAACGCTCTTAGCTAGGCGAACCGCTGCCTGGCAAATCTCTTGCCGGCGTTTTTCGGATAGGGAAATACTTGGCGCAAATTCAATCACCTTTTGATTCCGTCTTTGCACTGAGCAATCACGTTCGAATAGGTGCAAAACATTACCATGTTTATCTCCTAAGATTTGAACTTCAATATGCTTAGGATTCAATAGGTACTTTTCGACATATAGTTCATCGTCACCAAATGACTGCATTGCTTCACTTCTAGCACGGTTATATGCTTCTTCTAACTCTTCGTCGTCGCGGACAATCCGCATCCCGCGACCACCACCACCTAGGGCAGCTTTAACCATAATTGGGTAACCATACTTGTTAGCAAATTCCCTAACCTCAACAATCGACTTAACCGGCGCATTGCTTCCTGGAATTGTCTTTAAGCCCGCTTTATGAGCCACTTCCTTAGCCTCAATTTTATCCCCAAAAATGGCTAATTGGCGTACTGATGGCCCGATAAATGTTATCCCGGCAGCAGCACATTTTTCTGCAAACTCTTCATTTTCAGACAAGAAACCATAGCCCGGATGAATGGCATCTGCGCCCGTCATCTTGGCTACCCTAATAATATCATCCATATCCAAATATGCTTCAATTGGCTTTTTACCTTGACCAATCAAGTATGCTTCATCAGCCTTAAAGCGATGAATTCCATACTCATCTTCCTTAGCATAAACAGCTACGGTCTTTAAATTCAATTCATGACAAGCCCGGATAATTCTAACAGCAATTTCGCCACGGTTAGCGACTAAGATTTTTTTCATTATTTAACACCACTTTCCGTCAAACCACTTAGCACACAACTACTTTCGTTTACCCCTTTTTGGCTTTAATAAGGGGTCAAACTCCATATTTCTCCTTTGACTAACTGAAATATTCACCACCATTCCTAATGCAACTGACAATACTAGCATTGAAGAACCACCATAAGAAACAAAGGGTAAGGTTACCCCTGTAATCGGTAGCAAACCACATACAGCCCCGACATTTAGGGAAGTTTCGACAAACATAAAGGTTCCAATCCCATAACAAAAAAGCGAGTTATAGGTGTTAGTTGAACGAATCCCGACTAAAAATATCCTCAGTGTAAGCCATAATAAGAGGCCCAATACAACCAAGACTCCGATAAAACCTAACTCTTCAGCAATTATCGATAAAATAAAGTCGGTATACGGTTCAGGGAGGTAACCCCGTTTTTGAATACTATTTCCCAAACCACGTCCAAGCAAGCCCCCATTACTTAAAGCGTAATAAGAATTGACGAGCTGTTTCCCACTAGAAGTTGCCACCTTAAAAGGATCAAAGTAGGCAATAAAGCGTTGGTAAACATAATCAAGGCCAAAAATCTTAAACGGGTTCCACCATTTTAATGAATTAATTATTCCATAAAAAAGTACTAATCCGCCAAAAAAAGCTGCTAATTTTTGGAACAATGACCAGTCATTAGCCGCTAAAATTATTACTAAGATAATCGCACCGTTGATTACTAAACTACCTAAATCGGGAGTAGCAAAAATCAATCCGAAAAAAGGTAAGATTCCAAGTGTCAATAACCCGTATGAACTGCTAGGAATCTGTATGCCTCTAAGTTTTCTTTGCTCTATCTTTGCAAAATAACGTGCTAACCAAATTGCCATAAGTAATTTACAGACCTCAGCTGGTTGAATACTAAACAAGCCGAGATTAATCCAACCTTTAGCCCCATTAATAGCCTTATTAAAAGCCACAGCCACCACTAGCCCTAAGAACACTATCACATAAAAAGCAGCAATATTAATCTTTCTTACCCATATGCGTTGGTTCATGTGGCTAGCCACAAAGAAGAAAATCAACCCAATAAATAAAAAAATAATTTGTCTGACCAAATAATAATTACTTTTGAGGCCACTGTAGGCCTGGTTGATAGAACTCGCCGAGTAAACCATAATGATTCCAATAATGCTTAAGACTATGTAAGGAATAAATAAATATAAATCAAAGTATTTCAGTTTATTTTTTAAATTATTCATACTAACTATTACTAACCGGCTAATCCAAAAAATTAACCGAATAATTCCTCCCTCCATTAGCAAAATTATACCATAAAGACGAAGAGTACCGTTGTGCTAGTAGAAACTAATTTAAAAATAATTATCCTTATGTTCCTATTATAATTTGCTATGAGAGCAACTTGCAAGCGAATTACCGCGGAAAAAGAAAAAGATATGCCTAGTAGTCAATATAACCATCTAAGCATATCTTTTCTTAATTATTATTTAGTTGCCTTCTTAGCTGCCTTAGCCGCTTTTTCACGGGCATTTGTTTCCAAAATACGTTTCCGTAAGCGAATTGATTCTGGAGTGATTTCCAACAATTCATCTTCATTCAAGAATTCAAGTGATTCTTCCAAAGTCAAGTGAGTTGGTTTCTTGATAGTTGCAGTTTGGTCCTTGTTAGAAGAACGAACGTTAGTCATGTTCTTACCCTTGGTAATGTTAACGGAGATATCACGTTCACGTGAAGATTGACCAACAATCATCCCTTCATAAACTTCCATCCCTGGGTCAACAAAGATAGTTCCACGGCCTTCAACCCCCATGATAGCGTAAGTTGTAGCCTTACCTTGGTTAATAGAAACTAACGCACCATTTCTTCTACCTGGTTCCCAGTTTCTGATTACTGGCTTATATTCGGCAAAGGTATGGTTCAAAATCCCATAACCACGGGTCATTGATAGGAATTGTGAATCATAACCGATTAATCCCCGCGTTGGTGTTGAGAAAGTCAAGCGAGTTTGGCCGTTATTACCTGTTTCCATGTTCAACATTTCACCTTTACGTTGAGCCATTGAATCGATTACAGAACCAGAGTATTCATCAGGTGTATCAATAATAACACTTTCAAATGGTTCACATAAGGTTCCATCAATCTCACGATAGATAACCTTAGGACGTGATACGGCCAATTCAAAACCTTCACGACGCAATGTTTCAATTAAGATTGACAAGTGTAATTCCCCACGGCCTGAAACAATCCATGCATCCGGAGAATCAGTATCTTCAACCCGTAAAGAAACATCTGTGTGTAATTGCACCTTCAAGCGGTCTTCTAATTTCCGCGCAGTAACGTGGTCACCTTCGCGGCCGACAAATGGGGAATCATTAGTCATGAAAGTCATTTGCAAGGTTGGTGCATCAATCCGTAAAACTGGTAAAGCTTCTGGATGATCGACTGGGCAGACTGTTTCACCAACAAAGATATCGTCCATCCCTGAAACAGCGATTAAGTCCCCAGCCTTGGCTTCTTGAATTTCTAAGCGCTTCAAGCCAAAGAACCCGAACAACTTAGTAACCCGGAAGTTTTGTTGGCTACCGTCCAACTTCATAACCGTAACTTGGTCACCGACTTTAATCTTACCGCGGAAAACACGACCAATCCCAACCCGACCAACGAATTCGTTATAGTCTAACATTGCCACTTGGAATTGAAGTGGTTCGTCTGAGTTGTCTACTGGGGCTGGAATAGTATCTAAAATGGTGTTGAAAATTGGGTCCATTGTGTGTTCTTGCTTAGCAGGATCGGAATCAAACGAGGAAGTCCCATTCATAGCTGAAGCGTAAACAACAGGGAATTCTAATTGTTCTTCGTCCGCACCTAATTCGATAAATAAGTCTAAGACTTCATCCACAACTTCTTCTGGGCGAGCGCCAGGACGGTCAACCTTGTTGATAATAACGATTGGTGTTAAGTGTTGATCCAAGGCTTTCTTTAACACAAACCGGGTTTGAGGCATTGTCCCTTCAAAAGCATCAACAATCAACAACACCCCGTCAACCATTTTCATGATTCGTTCAACTTCACCACCGAAGTCAGCGTGTCCTGGGGTATCTAAAATGTTAATTTGCTTATCTTTGTATCTAACAGCGGTATTCTTAGAAAGAATTGTGATTCCACGTTCCTTTTCAATATCGTTTGAATCTAAGGCACGGTCACCAATTTCAGTATGTTCATCTAATGTATCCGATTGCTTGAGCAATTCGTTAACCAAAGTTGTTTTCCCGTGGTCAACGTGAGCAATAATAGCAACGTTACGAATATCATCACGTGTTTTCAATGTTTTTTTCTTCCCTTCAAAATCGATCTGCTACAAACACAGGCACGCACTTTCATTTTTCAAAAGTTATGAAAATCAAAAAATTATTTTCAATAGTTAGGATAAAAATAGCTGGAAATCTAATACTTCCAACTAACCATTACCTACCGATTGACAAGCTCAATTATCTCAGTATGTGCTGACTTTGTAGCTACTAATACAACACTAGATGATACCACATCTACTTTCTCATCGTCAATCGTTTTCACAGATAATCCTAAAGTTTCTCCTAAAATCTTGCCGGGCAAAAAATCCCAAGGCCGGAGGTAGGATAGATATGCACAGTGCTTACCTAAGATAAGGTTAATAAACTCGATGCCTGCACTACCCACCATCCGACAACCTGAGCTTGCCTTAATCACTTCCACAACGTTGCGGTAATTAGCCAGCACCATGGGACAACTGATAGCTACTAAGCCATCTTTTAAGGCATGTTGTTTAGGCGCAGGTAACTGATTTTGATTGCAATAGACCGCTCCCAGTGCTGGTCCTCCCCACACCAGTCGATCTTTCATAACATCGTAAATGTATGCCATATATGGTTTACCCTGCTTATAAATTGCAATCATGCTGGCAAAATTTTCCTTTTCCTTAACAAAATTCATGGTTCCATCAATTGGATCAATCACCCAAAATAAGCCATCAAAACTTAGCAACCCTTCTTCTTTGCAAGATTCTTCCCCTAAAATCCTAGAGTGCTTAAACTTTTGCTTAATCTGGCTAATATAAAATTGTTCGACTTGCTTATCTAAATTGGTCACCAAGTCATTAGGGCCGGACTTAGTACTTACCTGCAAATCTGAATCCATCTTTGTCAAAATTAATTCGCGTGCCTGCTTGAGCCAACTTTTTACCTCGTTATCAATTGCTTGCCACGACACATAGATTCCTTCTTTCTCAATTAATTTTCACCATTTTCTTTGTACCCTGCTTAGCGGCTTGAATGGTTCGGTAAATACTATAACCACTCGCCGCTTCAAATTGCTTATCGATTTGTTTTTGCACCATCTTGGCTGGCACAATTTTTAAATAATCTTGGTATGTTTTAAGGAGCTTTGCTCGCTCGACTCCGACTGTATTTGCCTGTTCAATTTGCAAATAAAACTCACTAACCTTAATAATTTCGGTCGTTGTCCACTCCGCTAATAATGGATACTCAACGTTATTTCTCATTGCTGTCAATCCCCATGCTTAATTTTTACCTAAATTATACCATATCCACTAAAGCGGTGATTATCAAGCTAGATTTAACCTATTCTCGATAAAATATGCTATGATTATCTTGAAACTATTATTGGAGGTTGATTTACTTTGATTACCATGGATGATATTATCCGTGAAGGTAATCCCACTTTACGAGCACGGGCTCAAAAGGTTACCTTCCCTTTAACAGCTGAAATTAAAACTTTGGCTCAGGAAATGATGGAATTCTTGGAAAATAGTCAAAATCCTGAACTGGCGGAAAAATATAAATTACGGGCTGGAGTCGGCTTAGCTGCTCCCCAGGTTGATAAATCCCTGCGGATGACCGCCGTCCTAGTTCCGGGCGAAGAAGGCCAACCGGCTATCTTCAAACACGTGTTAATAAACCCTACCATCCTAAGTGAATCCGTTCAGATGATTGCTTTGAGTGAAGGAGAAGGCTGTCTTTCCGTTGATCGGGAAGTCCCTGGTTACGTTCCAAGACATGACAAGATTAAACTGCGTTGGTATGACTTAGACGGGCAAGAACATATTGAACGTTTGAAGGATTATCCGGCAATTGTCGTTCAACACGAAATTGATCACCTTAACGGAATCTTATTTTATGACCATATTAATAAGGATAATCCGTTTGCAACTACCGACGACATGCTTTTATTAGAGTAACCATATTAAATTAATAGGCTAGTGCTTAGTAATTTGCTTACTACGGCACTAGCCTATTTTATTGCTCTACTTTGTTAATATCATGCACGTATTGAGCGGTAGCCTTGTTTGCAATGTTAGCCACATCGATATGCAGGCTTTGGCGTTCATCCACCCAAAAATCAGTCACCATTAGTGGGGGATAACCGGGCAAGCCTTGGAGTTTTTGCGCAGAACAAACAGTCTGTAAATCTTTTACAAATTGGCGTCTAGTTATACTTAAATCACCATCATTGGTTTGCACAACCAATTCATAACTAAAAACCAATACTCCCTGCCCCCAGATATCAGAAAGAACGGTTGAACTAACCTCTTGGTCTTCGGCAATAAGTCCTTCCTTTATCAAGACTAACCTAATAATCTTGTCGGTTTGTTCTTGACTTAATGTTTCCACTAACTTAAACGCGCGCTTTCGTTTCCAAAGTTGCCTAGCTTTCAAAAAGATAGCTATAACAAGCAAACAAAATATTATTAGGATTATCTTACCCATCTTCTAGCTTTCACGTCCTTTACCTAGTTATCTTCATTATATGCTATTTACTTTGGCTACGAAATAGTTACTTTTAGTAGTTTGTAAAATTAACTCCCTATACTTAAAAGTTAATCTATGCTAAAATATATGTAATTATTGTGTAAGCAATCTTTGTTCGGAAAATTTATTTTTACTGGGAATTTCCCTTAATCTATTAGAAATATGAAGGAGAATTATTAATGATTTTTAAAGTATATTACCAACCATCAAAAAAGGTTAACCCAAGACGAGAAAATACTGAGGTCTTATACCTAGACACTGACAGTGAAGTTAATGCTCGCTTACTTGTTGAATCAAATACAGAATACAACGTTGAATTTATTGAAGGCTTGGACGAAGCAACGTTAGCATACGAAAAAGAAAGTCCTAACTTCAAACTTACGGAGTTTTAGCATGAAAAAGCTAAATGTTAAAAATAACGAAACGGCTGTTTTTGCTATTGGTGGTCTAGGTGAAATCGGTAAAAACACCTATGGTATCCAATTCCAAGATGAAATTATCGTCGTCGATGCCGGAATTAAGTTTCCCGAAGATGACTTGCTTGGAATTGATTACGTCATTCCTGACTACCAGTATTTAGTAGCAAACCAGCAAAAAATTAAAGCGTTAGTGATTACCCACGGGCACGAAGACCATATTGGGGGAATTCCTTATTTATTAAAAAAGGTTAATATTCCTATCTACGCCGGGCCACTAGCTTTAGCCTTAATCAAAAGTAAACTAGAAGAACATGGCTTGCTTAGAACAACTGAGTTACATGAAATTAACGAGGACACCGTCTTAAAGTTTAGGAAAACCAGCGTTAGCTTTTTCAGAACGACTCACTCTATCCCTGATACCTTAGGAGTGGCTGTTAAAACTCCTTCTGGTACGATTGTTTGCACCGGGGATTATAAGTTTGACCTAACTCCTGTTACTAATCAGCCACCTAATCTCCAAAAGATGGCTAAATTAGGATCTGAGGGCGTTTTGTGTCTCCTTTCTGATAGTACCAACGCTGAAGTTCCTAACTTCACCAAGTCTGAACGTTGGGTTGGGCGTTCTATTCGCCGCATTTTTGAAAAAGTCGAAGGCCGGATTATATTTGCGACCTTTGCCTCAAATATTTCTCGAATCCAACAAGCAGCCTCTGCAGCAGTTAATAAGGGCCGGAAAATTGTCGTCTTTGGCCGTAGTATGGAAGCCGCTATTGTTAATGGCCGCGAACTCGGCTACCTCGACATCCCAGATGATGCCCTAGTCGACGCCCGGGAAATCAATAGCCTTCCAGCTAACAAGGTCATGATTCTATGTACCGGTTCACAAGGAGAACCTATGGCTGCCCTTAGTCGCATCGCTAATGGGACTCACCGCCAAGTGGCCATTCAACCTGGTGATACCGTCGTTTTCTCTAGTTCCCCTATTCCTGGTAACACTTTGAGTGTCAACAAGGTGATTAATGAACTAGAAGAAGCAGGTGCAACCGTTATTCATGGTAAAGTGAACAACATCCATGCTTCCGGTCACGGTGGGCAAGAAGAACAAAAATTAATGCTACGGTTAATGCAACCTAAATTCTTCATGCCGGTCCACGGCGAATACCGGATGCTTAAAATTCATACTGAGCTGGCAGAAAAATGCGGAGTGCCAACCGAGAATTCCTTTATCCTAGAAAATGGTGATGTCCTGGCACTTACTAAAGATTCCGCCCGCATTGCAGGTCACTTTAATGCCGCCGACGTTTACGTTGATGGCTCAGGTGTTGGTGATATCGGGAACGTTGTCTTACGTGATCGTCGCATCCTTTCAGAAGAAGGTTTGGTTGTGGTAGTGGCTACAATCGATATGAAGAAGCGCGAAATCCTTGCAGGTCCAGATTTACTCTCCCGTGGTTTCATTTACATGCGGGAATCAGGTGAATTAATCAACCAAGGACGCAGACGCCTATTTAGAACGATTAGACGGACTCTGAAAAACGATAAAGTCACTGAAGCTATGTTGCGCGATGCTATTATCGGCGACTTACAGAACTTCTTATTTGAACAAACGGAAAGACACCCTATGATATTACCTATGTTAGTCACATTATAATCAAAGTTTTCCCAATAATTGCTAATCATAATAACCAGGGACAACTGCTAAAAACTAAGTCATTTTAGCAGTTGTCCCTCCTTGGTTAAGGTTACTAACATTTTACGGGCAAAGCTTACTGTTAGTTAATTTTAGAGACCTACTTAATTTAATTGGAGGCATCCAGGCGTGAAAAACTTTTTCGTTATCGTTAATGAAGATGCAAACGATGGCCAAGGTAAGAAAAACTGGCAACTAGTCAAGCAAAAACTGACTGAGCGGCAAGTTTCCTACACTTACCAACTCACTAACAATAATGCTAAAGACTTAGCTTATTCCTTTATCAAAAAAACAGCCACTTCAGAACTAACTAAAACTGTAATCTTAGTGGTTGGCGGTGACGGCACCCTAAACGAAACTTTAAACGGGATTAAGGCGGCCAAGTTAGACTACGACATTCCCTTAGCCTTTATCCCCTCTGGCAATAATAATGGCTTTGCCCAGGGAATTGGCATCAGCTTTGATCCTCTTACCGCACTAGAACAGGTTTTAACCACAGATAAGGCTAGCTATTTTGACATTGGCTTTTTTGAAGAAACGACCCATAATCAGACCGGTTATTTCCTCAATGACTTTGGAATTGGGATTGACGCCTACATTGTCAGTCTTAACGCACACGCTCCACACCATAAGTACCTACAAAAGTTTCATTTGGGCATTTTCTCCTACATTTGGAATGTTTTTGAGGCTTATGTTAACCAAGAGGCTTTTAATGTCACAGTGCGAATTGGGAGTAAGTATGAATTTTACAAGCATGCTTTTCTTGTCAACGTCGCCAACCATCCTTATTTCAAGAAAAATATTGCCCTTTCACCCGTGGCCAACGCAGGTGACCATAAATTAGACCTGATTATCGCCGATAACATGAATTTCTTTAAATTCCTGTTGTTAAGCATCTTAATTTATTTCCGCAAGCAACTTAAACTTCCATCGGTACACCACTATAAAGAAAAGGATATTCATTTGATTATCAATTCTTTAGAGTTTGGCCAAATTGATGGTCAAGAGCAAGGAAATAAATACTATGATATTTTCTTTAAAGCTAGCAAGTATCCATTTTGGTTTACCGCGCTAACACCGACTGATTCCCAAGAAAAATCAGCCTAACAAAATCCCCCCTAACGCTAAGTTAAGGGGGATTTTGTTTAGTTAACCTTTTCCATAAAATCATAGGGGCTTAACCCATCAAGTCCAATCAAAGGTTCAATTTGATTGCCCTCAATTAATGCCATCGTTAAAATTCTTTCTTGAGTAACTTGCCCTTCGGTTGTCTGCTCAGCTGCTACTTGAACTGTATCCGCATCCTCTTTGCGACTTTGGTCAGTTTCAAAAACCTCCGTCAGTCTCTGCTTTAAACTAGTCTGCCGGTTTAAGGAGAGAGTTTCCACGCTAAGTTTAAATGCACTGGGATCTCCAACCATGATTAGCTTTTGTTTAGCCCTAGTTATGGCCGTATACAGTAAATTGCGGGTCAACATTCGTGAAAATTGGCGTACCAACGGTAAAATCACCACGGGAAACTCACTTCCTTGCGACTTATGAATCGATAGGCAGTAAGCTAGCCTTAAATTATTCCAGTTTTTAGTATCGAAGGTAACTTCATTACTATCAAATGCCACAATTAACTGTTGCTCTTTTTTAGAATCCTCAATCCCCACAATCTTGCCAATATCACCGTTAAAGATATTTTCTTCCGGGTTATTGACTAGGTGTAACACCCTATCACCAATGCGAAACTGCTGATTTAAATAGGTGACCTCTTTTTTATTAGCCTTTCTTGGATTAAAAATTCCTTGAATCAACTCATTTAACGCATCTACCCCTGCTATTCCCTTATACATCGGGGCTAGCAGTTGAATTTCGTCTTGCTTGATTCCCTTAGCTAAGGCAATTTTGACGACCTGCTCTATCACTTGTGGAACTTGGTTTGGTTGACAGTTGATAAAAGATCTATCTGCTTGTTTAACTAGCAAATCAGCGGGTAGCTTTCCTTCCTGAACCTTATGAGCTAGCGTCACAATGGTTGAGCCTTCACCTTGACGATAAATTTTACTCAATTCCTTCTTAGGTAAAACGTCGCTATCCAATAAATCGGAGAAAACTTGTCCTGCCCCAACTGAAGGTAACTGATTTCTGTCCCCTACCAAAATAACCTGCATCCCACTCGGAATCGCTTCGAGCAAGGTTTCCATCAAGTGGGTATCTACCATAGAACTTTCATCCACAATTAGTAAATTACCCGTAACCTCCTTAGGTTCAAATTCATCTTCCTCGTTACCGTTTAGACCTAATAACCGGTGGATTGTACTTGCCGTTAAGCCAGTGACTTCACTCATTCTTTTGGCCGCCCGGCCTGTGGGTGCGGCTAACTTAATTGCTTGGGGATTTAAGTCATATAATAGGCAGTAGGCTTCAATAATCCCCTTAATGATAGTGGTTTTACCAGTCCCGGGACCACCTGTCAGTAAAAAGACTGGCGCAACTATAGCCGCCTTGATAGCTTCAAGTTGGTCATGGTCATAGTCAATTCCTAATTTTTTTTCAACAATTCTTAGGGCATGAGCTAATTTTGTTGCCGAAAATTCCGGTTGGTCCTTATCCTTCACCAGGCGGTAACAGTTTTCGGCTATTTTCAATTCGGCGTAGTAATTACGCTTGAGGTAGACTAGCTTTCCTTCGGGAACAATTTTCCTTTGCTCAGCCAACTTAATCATCATATTGGCAATCTCGTTTGGATCAATTTCCTCGTTACGCCCCGCTTCTAAGTAAGCCTGAGCTTCACTTACAACTTGTCTAAGCGTGAGATAAGTATGGCCTTCTTGGTCATTTGCTTCGTATAAAACTTGAAAAATGGCGGCCTCAATTCGGTTAGGGTCATTGCTTGCAAAGCCTAATTCCTCGGCAATTTGATCAGCCCTTGAAAAACTAATCCCGCTAATATCTCGCGCTAAGCGGTAGGGATTTTCATGAATAATATCTAACGCCTGTTCATGATAAGCATTATAGACTTTATTTGCTAAATTTCCCGAAAAGCCAAAACTATTTAAGCCAACGATAATTTGCTCCATCCCATTATTGGCCTGTAAGACCTCAACAATAGTTTGGCGTTGTTTGGCGCTCAGGGCTAGGTCAGCCAGTACGCTTTTGGACGCGAGAATTTTGCTAATGGCATCAGTTCCTAACTTAGCTACAATCTTCGCTGCCGTTTTCTTACCAATTCCAGGAAAATTTTCACTAGCAAAGTAGGCAATCAAGCCCTCTGCAGTCGTTGCAACCTCTAATTGATAATTATCAACCCTAAACTGCTCGCCGTAGGTAGGATGAGCCACTAACCTTCCAAAAAAACGATAGCGGCCTCCTTCCTTAATATCACTAAAGTTTCCCACTACCGTAATCTGACTTTTAGCCCATTCAAAATCATGCTCGAGAGCTTTAACCACTAGTACCTTATAAAAGGTATCGTGAGCTTCGAACAAAATATGTTTTACTACTCCCACTAAGGACTTATTTGTAGCAGTGGAATTTCCAGCAAATAAATTTAGCTCCTCCGTTTTAATCACCTGCTTTATCCTTTGGTTGGGTTTTCTCTATGAAGGCCTCTACCTCTTGGAGACGGGTTTGCATTTTAGCATAATACTTGGCATCGCTTTGTTTTACTTTGGTAAATAAGCCTTTGGCATCTTCGCCTAGTACCAGCTTAACTAAACCTAATGAGAACAGGACTTCCACATTAGCTGGACTAAGTTCCAAAAATTTTTGGTAATATTGCTTTGCCTCTGCAAAACTACCCAAGGCCATTAAACTATCAGCTACTAATTTTAAGGCAGTCGTATTAGTAGCATCTTGTTCAAAAACCGTTAAAGCAAAAGCTACACAGGATTGATATTGCTTTTGCGCATAGTTAGTCTGAGCCAACATCAATAACGCCTCGTTAGCCAACTTACTATCCTTAACCGCTTGAAATTCTTTAAGTGCCTCTGGATAAAACTCACTGGCATAAAAGACGTTACCTAAACCATAATGTAACAATGCCTGCTTATCTGCTTGCCCCTCAAACACATTCAAGGCTTTTTTGAAAAGTTCTTCGGCCTGCGGATAACTTTTCATTTCCGTCAAAGCCATCCCTAATTGGTAATATGCTTCGGGATTATAAGGATCTTTGTCTACTTGAGCGATTAACTGCTTAAGTGCTACTTGAGCCTGCTTTTCTTTTTCTTCACGTTTTGTCATTTCTTCCACCTAAACCATATCTGTTTTATCTAATTTTCTTTTAAGATAATCATGTTTATTCCAGGCTAAGCATTTAAAATGTTCACCATCATTCGTTTGCAAAATAGTAGTGCTAGTATTATTGAGGCCCCCCTTAGCTCGCAATTGCTCTAAAGGTACTCCCAGTAAGTGCCTAATTTCAGCACATAAGGCTGCCCCATGACTAACGATAATTACGTTTTCGTTAGGATAGCGCCGACAAATCTCCTTTACTTTAGGGGTCATCCTAGCGAAAACCTCTTCAAAAGACTCGCCCCCAATTTTGGTTGCATCGTATTTGTCGGGATGGTTTCTAAAAGCATCTACCTCCTCAGGAAAAAGGCGCTCACAGTCTGTAAAATACATTCCTTCCATTTGGCCCAAGTTAAATTCCTTAAAGGCATCATTAATCTCTAGCTTAACATTCTGGTCTAGACTAGCAGCTAATTTTTGAGCCGTAACCCTAGCCCGTTTGATGGGACTAGTATAAATTTTGGCAAACTTAAATTGCTTCAAATAAGTTGCTAACTGCTCGATTTCAGCATACGATTGTCCTAATAGGGGGGAATCCCCCTTAGCCCCTTGGTATCTACCTTCTAAATTCCATTCAGTTTTACCATGTCTAACAAAATATAGTTTAGTCACTTAAAAAACTTCCTTCATCTTATCTAATACCCTTTATTTTACTAGAAATAAGCTTTGGCTTCAAACACCACCCCTTTTTTGGGGTAAATAAAAAATCTACGTTTAATAACTAAACGTAGATTTAATTAGTCCCGTTAAGACTTACTCTTAAGCCTAGACATATTGCAATAATTTTTCGTCTTGGTAAGCATGATCAATCGTCCCGCTCCCTAAACATTCAGCGCCGTCGTAAAAGACCACTTCTTGTCCAGGGGTAATCGCACGAACTGGCTCATCAAAGATAACGTCAACTTTAGTCTTATCTTTATTAAAACGAACTGTTACCCCGCTATCAGTTTGCCGGTACCTAAATTTAGCAGTACAGTGAAATTCATTGCCCCGTTCTTCGATTGGAGCAACAAAACTCAACTTACTTGCATCTAAACTAGTTGCATAAAGGTGCTCATTATGATAGCCTTGTCCAACTAATAAAGTATTAGTCTTAAGATCCTTTCCGACTACGAACCACGGCTCGTTACTCTTGGAATCACCACCGATTCCTAGCCCCCGCCGTTGACCAATAGTATAGTTCATCAAACCATAGTGTTCACCCTTATATTCACCATCGACCGTCATCATCTTACCTGGTTGAGCGGGTAAAAATTCACTTAGAAACTTACTAAAGTTACGCTCACCGATAAAGCAAATTCCGGTTGAGTCTTTCTTTTCAGCGGTGGCTAAGCCCGCCTTCTTGGCAATTTCACGAACTTCTTGCTTGTTCATGCCACCGATTGGAAACATTGCTTTTTGGAGTTGCTCTTGGGAAAGTTGACTAAGGAAGTAAGTTTGATCCTTATTATCGTCTGCCCCCCGCATTAGGTGAACTGTCCCATCTTCGTCACGCTTAAGCTGCGCATAGTGTCCCATGGCAATATAATCTGCATCCAATTCCATTGCGTAATCTAGGAAGGCCTTGAACTTAACTTCCTTATTACACATCACATCAGGATTTGGTGTCCGGCCATTTTTATATTCGTCTAAAAAGTAGGTAAACACTCGGTCCCAATATTCTTTTTCAAAATTAACTGAATAATAAGGAATGCCAATTTGATTAGCTACTTTCGCAACATCTTGATAATCCTCTGTTACCGTACAAACACCACTATCATTTTGATCATCCCAGTTCTTCATGAAGACCCCGACAACGTCATAGCCTTCTTGCTTCAATAAGTAAGCACACACGGATGAATCAACTCCGCCACTCATGCCGACTACGACACGAATTTGGCTCTTATCTTTCATTTAAGTCACCATCATTTCTTTCAGATTCTGAATCTACGATTTGAAGGTCGCTTATCCAGTAAGAGCTATTATACTAATAAAAGTTCTTTTCTGCAAGCTGTCAGCTTAAAAAGGGCCATTCATCTTCGTGATTTGAAACGAGGATGAATAGCCCTTCGTACTATAGTTTAACTAAAATATTATGCGCTACTAAGTCGGCCAAAATAAAGTTTAATTGTTCAACGTTAACCTCAGCATTTTTACCAGTAAAAACGTTAACTTCCTTCAAGCCGTTAGCAGTAACTGTTGCCAATTTAAACTTCTTTAGGCTAGCATCGACCACTACCTTTAACTTAAAGGCTTGACCAAACGGAGTATTAGGATCCAATGAACGTTCTAGTTGAAACTTGCCTCCCTTTGTTTCAACAAAGCCCACATCCCGCAATGAATATCTTTTAATTTCAGGTGAAAGCCGGTAACTATCCTGTGCTCCTAAAACTTTTGCTACCTCTGTATATGCCATAATATTTCCCTACTTTCTTTTTAAGCGCCCAATTATATTAGCGAGGGCCGCTACAGTTTGACTAATTTCGTCCTTGGTATTGGTAATTCCAAAACTAAAACGTAGTGACTGACTTACCCGCGGACTGTCTTTTCCATACATCGCCGTCAAAACATGGGATGGTTCGAGCGAGCCCGCTGTACATGCTGAACCAGCAGCGGCAGATACCCCAGCTAAATCCAAGTTGGTCAGTAACGCATCGGCTGGACAACCCTTAAACCAGATACTTAAAACATGGGGTAATTCATCTTCGTTATGCTTACCGTTAACTTCAAATTCGATTCCTAAAGCCGTAAGTTCGTCAATAAATTGTTGTTTAAAAGCTAAATAATCCTGCCGATGCTTAGCCTTATTTTGGTTAGCCAACTCAACTGCTTTAGCAAAACCAGCAATGGCAGGAATATTTTCAGTGCCGGCACGCCGCTTTAATTCTTGGTCTCCCCCTTTTAATAAGGGTTTAAAGTTGAGCCCATCACGCCGGTACAAAAAACCCATGAATTTAGGTCCATTTAGTTTATGAGCTGAAGTAGAAAGTAAATCAATCTTATCTGCCTGAACATCAATCTCAAGCAATCCATAAGTTTGAACACAATCAGTATGGAACCAAGCGTTAGAAGCGGCCACTACTTGACCGATTTCATGAATTGGCATCCTGGCCCCCACCTCATTGTTTCCCATCATAATTGAGACCAAAATGGTATCTGGCCGTAAAGCTTTTTTGAGGTCTGTAATTGAAATCAGCCCATTTTCATCAACTGGTAAGTAAGTAACCTCAAAACCGATTTCTTCTAAATAAGCCATGGGCTTTAAGACTGCCTCGTGTTCAACTGCACTGGTAATAATATGCCGCCCTTCACTCTTACGGGCTAAAGCCGTTTGAATAATGGCCGTATTATCACTTTCAGTCCCACCACTAGTAAAAACAATCTCGTTGTCATTTTGGGCATTAATTGATTGTGCGATTAGATGACGGCTAGTATCTAAAACAAAACGCGCCTGGCGGCCATAATAATTGACCGCAGAAGCATTACCGAAGGTTGTTTCCATCTTCGTAGTCATTTCCGCAATAACCTCTGGTGCCATGGGGGTGGTTCCAGCATTATCTAAGTATATATAATTCATTTAATATCATCCCTACTAAGCAAGTAAGTTAAGAATCATTTGCGCCGACTTCTTACCTGCATCAATAATAAATTCATCAAAACTTTGACCGGCGTCTTCATCCCCAACGTCCGACATTGCCCGGACAATTAAGAAAGGCTTATCAAATTGGTAGGCCACTTGAGCTACCGCTGCCCCTTCCATCTCACAACATAGTGCTTGTGGATAAATTTCCTTAATTGCCACAATTTGGGCTTGAGAAGAAACAAACTGATCACCAGTCACGATTAAACCAGGTTTCACCTGTAAACCTGCTTGGCTTGCCGCTTCACTAACGGCTTGCAACAATTCTTGATCAGCTTCAAAAATTTGTGGTTGCTGTGGTAGTTGGCCCGGTTTATAGCCAAAGACAGTCGCCGAAGCATCATGGTAAGCGGCCCCGGTAGAAAGCACTAGGTCTCCTACAGCCAAGCCGGCCCCAATTCCACCAGCTGACCCTGAATTAATCACAGCGTCAACCTTGAAGTTTTCAATTAAAAAGGCTGTCGTTACTCCAGCTTGAACTTTACCAATTCCTGCCCGCACCAATACCACTTCGTGGTCATTAATTTGCCCACTATAAAAAATCATATTGGCAATGTTTTCTTCATTAGCATTCGTTAACTGTGCGCGTAATTCCTTGATTTCTTCTTCCATCGCACAAATAATTCCATATTTCATTAAATCTACCACCTAAAAATTAATAAAACGCATAAACAACAAAATCAAGATTAATACCGTCACTAAAAAGGCAATGACATAGTTAAGGCGCCGTTTTAGTTTGGTTATCTTGGCCTCCTCTAAGAGCTCTTTTTGTTGCTTACGCATCTCTGTCCGACTTAGATTTTCAGCCTTGGTTTCTACTTGTTCTTCTGTCATCTATTGCATCGCCTGCCATATCATAATTGCCATTAGGGTTTTGGCATCACAAATCGTTCCCGCTGCAATCTGAGCTTGAACTTCAGCTAAAGTCAATTCTTCCAATTGCAAAAACTCATCGTCATCTTGAGCTAGTTTATTAGCTACTGCCTGCAAATTAACGGCATGGTAAAGATACATCTTTTCATCAGCGAAGCCTGGTGAAGTATAAAACTCAGTTAGTAGTTCTAGCTTGTCAGCTTGAAACCTTGTTTCCTCATTTAGTTCCCTAACCGCAGTTTGACTAGGTGTTTCTCCCGGTTCAATTTTCCCTGCGGGTATTTCCAGGGTAACTTGACCTAAAGGTGCACGCCATTGCCGAATTAACACGATTTTATTAGCCGGAGTTATTGCAATTATACCGACAGCACCTTGATGGCGAACAATTTCTCTCTTGGCTTGACGTCCATCCGGCAGACTGACCGTTTCTAAGTCTAATTTCAAAATGGCACCGTCGTATAAATTTTGGTTAGAGATTACTTTTTCCTCAAAGTCCATCATGACCACCTACTTTTTTAAGTTAGCGACAAATTCTTCATATGCCGCTTGTTCTCCAGTTTCATTCCAAGTTGCCTTAGTAAAGTCGCCTTGCATAGCATCAGCTTGTTCAAGTTCAACTTCGGCTACAAAGCTTGCATTCCCAATCAGTGACATCCAGTATGACCCATCTTGACGTTGATGAACCTTAGTCTTTACCATTCCGCCTGGATTTATTACCGTGATTAAGTCTTCCACGGAAGTTTCTGGATAAAGTAGTGAGTAAACTAAGCTAGAAGCAGACATTGCTGTCCCACAAGCGTTGGTATAACCAACCCCTCGTTCGTAAGTTCTAACAAAAATTTTGTTAGTTGCTAACACCTCTACAAAGCTGACGTTAACCCCATCAGGGAAGAGTGGATTTTGACCATCATTCAAGTAGGAAGCAATCCGACCTAGTTCTTCCACCATTAAGGTTTCATGGTCAACAAAACTAATTAAGTGCGGGTTAGGTACTGCCACGGCAGTGAACTTCAAATTGCTTCCTAACTGGGGAACAGTTTCATTAATTAGTTGTTCCTTGCCAATATGCATTAGCAAATCTTCTGCTTTAAAGCTGACTGGTGAAATCTCAACATCAAATGCGGGTACCCCTTTGGCAAATGCGGGAGCTGCTTTTACTTCTAAATCAGCGTGCATGGTCTCCACTTTAAAATCAGTTAACCCGGTTTGCGTACTCAAATAACGCGCTACGGTCCGTAAACCATTCCCACACATACTTGCTTCACTACCATCAGCGTTAATTACCCGCATCTTTCCAGCTACGCTAGCATCATGACCGGAGGTTACATACAAAACCCCGTCGGCCCCACCATGTAATCCACCTTTTCTATCACAAAGCTTTTGAGCTAGTAACTTTAACTCAGCTTCACTCAACGGCTTCGTTAAATTAGCGGCTGGTAAAATAAAAAAATCATTATTTGAACCATGAACTTTCAACATCTTCATTTTACAATACCTCTTAAGCGAAATTTATTACTTACTCCATCTTAACAAAAAACAATTCCAGTGTGAAGTATTCCAACCTTAGCCCTAATTTGAGCAAAAAAAACAAACCTCAGCAATTAAAGCCAAGGTTTGTTTTTACTAATCAAATACTATTAATCTTCTAAACCAGCACTTACAGCTTCTGGGTAGTTAGCCCGTACAATTTGAGCACAGTGAGCACACAACTTAGGTAAGTCTTGATCTGCACCGACATCTTCTTTAATCATCCGGCACCGTGGGCAAACTTCGCCGCTAGCATGTTCTACCTTAACAGTAACCGCGTCGAGTTTTAATGCATCCGCTGGTGCTTCTTCAAGTGGTAACACATCCAAAGCAGATACAATTAAGACTTGCCGTAAATTAGTATTGAGGCTATCTAGTTCAGCCTTAACCCCTTCAGAAACATAAAGGTTAACGTGGGCTTCAAATGACTTCCCAATTAACTTAGCATTCCGTGCTTCTTCTAAAGCTTTCAAGACATCAGAACGAACCTTCATGAAGCGAGTCCAATTTTCAACCAATTGGTCTTGCCCATCATAGTATTCAACTGCTGGCATCTCTGATAATTGAGCGTATTCTTCTGGTTCTTTTAGATATTCCCAAACTTCTTCAGTAGTGTGTGGCATTACAGGTGTCATTAGCTTAGCTAAGCGAACAGCTACTTCGTAAAGAACTGTTTGCATTGAACGTCTCTTCTGGCTAGCTGCTGCCTCGATATAAACTACATCCTTAGCAATATCTAAGTAGAAAGCTGATAACTCCGTAGTTAAGAAGTTGATTAGCTTCTTGTAAATCGTCATGAAGTCATAGTTAGCATAAGCATCTAGAACTTCCTTAGTAAATTTATTAGTTAAAACTAACATATACTTATCTAGGGATTCTAAGTCTTTGTATGCAACCGTGTCCTTCTTAGGATCAAAGTCACTAGTATTTGCTAACAAGAAGCGCATGGTGTTTCTGAATTTCCGGTAGCTTTCAGAAATTTGTTGGAAACTGCCCATTGAAACCCGGACGTCCGCAGAAGAATCAACACTTAGAACCCAAAGTCTGATGATTTCGGCCCCCATCTTGTCAATTACTTCACTTGGAACGATGGTGTTACCCAAGGACTTACTCATCTTGCGGCCCTTACCATCAAGCGTGAACCCTTGTGATAGGACTTGTTTATAAGGAGCTTTACCCGAAACAGCCACACTTGTAATCAAACTTGAGTTAAACCAACCACGATATTGGTCTGAACCTTCAAGGTACATATCTGATGGGTATTTTAGGTAATCACGTAAAGCTAATACCCCTTGGTGGGAACTACCAGAATCGAACCAAACGTCCATGATATCTGTTTCCTTAACAAAGACCCCATTAGGTGAATGTTCGCTTGTGAAGCCTTCAGGTAGTAAGTCTTTAGCTTCACGTTCAAACCAAACATTAGAACCAAATTCTTCCACTAACTTAGCCACGTGTTCGATGGTTTCCTTGGTCATGATTGCTTCACCATCTTCGGCATAAAAGATTGGTAAAGGCACACCCCAAACGCGTTGCCGTGAGATAACCCAATCGCCCCGGTCACGAATCATATTGTGAAGTCGTTTTTGACCCCAATCTGGGAAGAACTTAACTTCATCAATCGCAGCTAAAATTTCATCCCTAATCTTATCAACGGATGCAAACCATTGTGGAGTAGCTCTGAAGATAATTGGCTTTTTAGTCCGCCAGTCAAATGGGTAACTATGTTCATAGTCCATAGCCTTTAAAAGTAGCCCAGCTTCTTTTAATTTAGCTAGTGAAATTTCGTTAGCATCTTCATAAAAGACTCCGGCAAAGTCAGGCCCGGCTTCTTCAGTTAGGTAACCTTTGTCATCAACAGGAACAAAGATATCTAAACCGTATTTCATCCCTACGTTAAAGTCGTCTTCCCCAAAACCAGGAGCCGTGTGGACTAACCCGGTCCCAGCATCTAAAGTAACGAAGTCGCCCAACATCGTGACTAACTTCCGGTCAGGGTAAAATGGGTGTTGGGCCAATACCTTGTCTAATTCTTTACCTTTAACAACCTTAACTTCTTCATAACTTTCCCAGCCAAAGAGTTCAGCGTTTTGCTTAACTAATTCAGTGGCTAGTAAATATTTCTTGTCGCTACCTGCTGGTTTAACAACAGAATAATTAAAGTTAGGGTCAATCGTAATCCCTTCAGAACCAGGGATAGTCCAAGGGGTAGTAGTCCAAACCACCATGTAGGTATCTGTGTCTAAGACCCCTTTACCATCCACAACTTGTTCACCATAAAAAGCGGATGGAGAAGTTACGTCATGGTATTCAACTTCTGCTTCGGCTAAAGCTGATTCGGATGACCAAGACCAAAAGACTGGTTTTTTACCCTTGTAGATTAAACCTTTTTCGGCCATCTTGCCAAAGACCCGAATTTGAGCTGCTTCAAACTTAGGGTCTAAGGTTACGTAAGGGTTATCCCATTCACCGGCTACCCCTAAGCGTTTAAAGTCAGTCCGTTGCTTGTCGACTTGTTCTAGGGCATATTCACGACATTTTTCCCTAAATTCAGCAACACTCATTGCCTTACGGTCAACCCCAGCCTTTTTTAGCTGTTGTTCGATTGGCAAACCGTGTGTATCCCAACCAGGAACGTAAGGTGCCCTAAAGCCCATCATTGACTTAGAGCGTACAATAATATCCTTAGAAATTTTGTTTAAAGCGTGGCCCATGTGGATGTTACCATTAGCATATGGAGGTCCATCGTGTAAAACAAAACTAGGTTTACCTTCGTTTAATTTTTGTCTTTGTTGGTATACTTTATTTTCTTCCCAAGCCTTTTGCCGTTCTAATTCACGAACTGGTAAGTTACCCCGCATTGGAAATTTAGTCTTACCTAAATTTAATGTGTCTTTAACTCGCATAGACAGCCTTCCTCTCTTTTAATAACTTAGTGATACAAAAAAAGACCTCATCACAAGGGACGAGATCTTACCGTGGTACCACCCAAATTTAAACTTTAACAAGTTCATCTTAACCATTTGATAACGGTAATGAGCCGACCACGCTTACTATTAGTTCAGCCTAGTATTTATAAAGATGATAAGTGTTTATCCGCCAACTACCAATCTTCCACCAACCATTGGCTCGCTATTGTCTAAGATAAACCCTCGCGTTCTTCTAATTAATTATTAATATAAACATTATCTGCAAATTCATTATCATTAGTGTCATCACTAGCATCTGGGAAAACGACAACCGTTTCATTATCATTTTCAGTGTCAGTTTGTGAGTCTCCATTAGAAAATGAAATATCATCTGCAACTGATTGTACTTCTGAACTGCCGTCTTTGTCAAGACTTTCATCCTTACGAATTGCTTCTTGAATTTCTTCAAAGCTACTTGTGTCGCCTTGCTTCAAGATTTCATCCCATTCGCTACCTTTAACCACTTCAAGCTGAGATTCCATCATTACTTGGAGTTTTTGTCTAAAGATTCTTGCTTGTTTGCGTAAATCATCGGTTTCTACCGCTAACTTCTTAGCCTTCTTAGAAGCTTCATCTAGGATATGACGCGCCTTTTCGTTGGCTTGGTCAATAATATCTTGCCCTTGCTTTTGCGCTTCCCGGTTAATAATTTCAGCTTCTCGCTGTGAATTTGCCTTAACCTTGTCAGCTGCTTCTTGGGCCACAATAATTGATTGGTTAAGGGAGTCCTTCAAATCATTAAAGTACTTAAGCTTTTCTTGATTTTGCTTAAGGCTATCTGTTAAACGTTCATTTTCTTTTAACGCTTGCTCATAATCCTTAATAACTTGATCCAAGAAGTCATTTACTTCATCTTGATCGTAACCACGCAACTTTACATGAAATTCTTTATTATGAATATCTAATGGGGTCAATGCCATCCCCAACACCTCCAAGTATGTAATGACTACATAATTATTTACCTAATATGGATACGCCTAAACGTAATTTACCTTTTTTAGACGTTCCTAACACTTCATCTAAACGAATTCTGCCATGACCTCTGACAGAAATGATATCGTACGAGTCCAAAGTATAGTCAGCCTTTTCAATTAGCATCCAATTAAGTTGGACCTTACGACTTTTGATTAATTCTTTTGCCCGTTGCCTCGAGATATGATAGCAACTCGCAATTATTGCATCTAACCTAAGGGAAGTTACCGTTATACTAGCTTGTTGCCATTCATCCAAAGGCTCAATGACTTGCGCTGGTTCTAATTCAACTAACTTAACCTTAATCTTGGCAATCCTTTCAATTTGGCTTTGAAAGTAATCCTTCATGTTAGTTTGTGTAAATACTTGCCAACGCTCACCATCTGTAATAATATCTCCAATTACATTTCGATTTAAGCCACTATTCACCAACGTACCTAAAATTTGGCCATGGCTTAGTTCCGCAAACTTTTGCGGATAGCTTATCTCTAGCGGAGTTACTTCAAAGTCACTTGCTTGTGGTTCATAGTAACTTGGAAAAATTAACATTCGCTTTCGCTCGGCCGCTAAATAGCCACCACGAGCCTCAAGTTTTAGCTCGTCACTATTTCCCAGTAACGTTTGGATGATATAACGTTCCCTTGGATTTAGAAAGTGCGTCAAGATTGGACGGTACTCAGTTTGCGCTTGCGCGATTAAAGCCATAAACTCATCGACTAAGGGTCTTTCTTCCACCCGAAAATGTTGATAGATTGTAGGGTTTACCATCGTTTTTACCTCTTACAAAATTAAACTTAAGAAAAACAACAACCCTTTTTCAACAATTCCTAATGCAAAAAAAGCAACTAGCGGTGAAAAATCAATTCCCCCCAATGACGGAATGAAGCGAAATATCTCTAAGTATGGCTCACAAATACTAGCCAAAAACCTTCCTAGTCCAGTCTGATATGCACCTGGAAACCAAGACATCAAAACATAGACTACTAGAGCCAATTCGTATAAGCTAAATAAATTTATAATAACGGTAAACAGCAAATTGTCACTCCCTAATTAAAACTATTCTTACTTTGACCAAAGCCCGATAAATCGCCCTCAATCGTGAAACTACTTGAAGTACAAAGAAAAATGGTTTCACCAACCCGCCTAATTTCTCCGTCGACTGCAAAGACTACCCCTGAAAGGAAATCGACTACGCGGTGGGCACTATCGTCATCCATTCTTTGAAAATTAACCAAGGTCGCTTCACCGGCTAACAGTCTCCGCGCAATTTGCTTCACATCAGAAAAGACCCGTGGTTCAAAAATCATGATTTTCTTTTCAACTGTTTGGCCTTTATTCTTACCGACCAATGACATCACCTTAGTATCACGGCTAGTATCTGAATTACTAGTAACTGGTGTTTCATCTTCCTCATAGTAATCTTCTTCGTCATAGTCATCACCAAAAAAACGCTTCAACATATTATTCATTTTTCTTGGCACCCCCTATCCATTTTTTAATGACGGTGTCTTAAAAACGGTGGTGTATCTAAATTGTCATCATCACTATCAACTGATTGAGCAGAACCTGAGCCGAAGACATCAAACTGAGTCTTTTCAACATTTTCAAAGCGATTAGTTCTAGTCTTAGGGGTAACTTTAGGACCATTATCAAGTTCACGACTTATATTCCAGTCATTGAATTTGTCCTTGGAACCAGTGTCCCCATCCGTCTCTTGCTTAGACGCACGTGGACGTTCATTTAAAATTCGCTTAGGCTTTTTGCTTTCGTTTTTTTTATCAATCCCAGTTGCAATTACAGTTACAACCACCGAATTTTCTAGTTCTTCGTTAATTGAAGTCCCAAAGATAATGTTGACATCGCTCGAAGCAGCTTGGGTCACAATTTCTGAAGCGGCTTGTGCTTCAAATAGTGATAAATCACTACCACCGGTGATGTTAAGCAAGACATGTTCTGCCCCATCAATTGATACTTCCAGTAATGAAGAAGAAATTGCCCGCTTGGTAGCTTCTTCAATCCGGTTATCGCCTTCGCCAGTCCCGATTCCCATCAAGGCTGCCCCTTGGTTTTCCATCACGGTCTTAACATCGGCAAAGTCCAAGTTAACATAACCTGGAGAAGTGATTAAATCAGAAATTCCTTGCACCCCTTGGCGTAAAACATTATCGGCTTCATGGAAGGCTTCTAACATTGGGGTATTCTTATCGACAATTTCTAATAAGCGGTCGTTAGAAATAATTACCAAGGTATCGACGTTTTCCTTTAGTTGAGCAACACCCTCAGCGGCGTATTTTGCACGTCTTTGCCCTTCAAAGGTAAATGGGCGGGTAACGACCCCAACAGTAAGTGCCCCTTGTTCTTTGGCAATTTTAGCCACAATCGGTGCAGCTCCTGTCCCTGTACCGCCACCCATTCCGGCGGTAACAAAAATCATGTCGGCACCTTCTAAAGCTTGGGCAATTGCTTCTTCACTTTCTTCTGCTGCCTTTTGGCCCTTATCAGGGTTAGCCCCGGCACCAAGTCCCCGTGTCAATTTAGGTCCTAATTGAATTTTCACTTCGGCGTTGGAATTCTTTAAAGCTTGAACGTCGGTATTAGCAACGATGAATTCAACCCCTTGAACGTTATCAGAAATCATCCGGTTAACGGCGTTACCACCAGCGCCCCCAACCCCAATTACCTTAATAACTGCTTGACTTTCTTCTGTATTTGAATCTAATGTTATATCAAAGCTCATAATCTACCTCCACCTTAATCCTCGTCAAATAGGCCAGCCATCATACCTTTTATCTTACTAAAGAAGCCTGCCTTCTTTTCTTCATTAGGATAATCCGCTGCTTCTTCGTAATCATCTAGTTCTTCTGACTGCACTTCTGCTTGCCTATCTTTAACTTGCTCATTTCTATAGGCATTAACGTTGCTAGTTCCCAACTTCTTATCAATGGTATGTTTTACCACCAAAGCTACTTCATTTTGCAAAGCAACGTAAGTAACTAACCCCAATACCTGGGTGTAAGAAGGAATTCTTAGCCCCATTTCATTTGACCTAAAAATGCGTACATTCACTCCAAAAATTTCTTCCGCTAATTCGGCAATTCCTGGCAGGTCAGCCATACCACCAGTTAAAATTATCCCACCTGGTAAATCTAAGGCCCCAACCTTACCCAAGGCTTGAGCAATCTTACCAAAAATTTGCTCTAATCTAGCTTGGATAATTTGAGCTAAAAATTCTTCGGTCACCATCCGAGGCTCTTGCTTGCCGACAACTTGAACTGCAAACATTTCTTCGCTAGACGCACCGCTAGCTAATGCCAAACCATAGTTTCGCTTTAGAGACTCTGCATTTTCAACAGAAGTATTTAAAACAACAGAAATATCTCTCGTTACAAAGTCGCCGCCTTCTTGGTCGACATATGTATATTTCAACTTATGATCATGAACAACTGCGGCGGTTGTCTGTCCTCCGCCTAAGTCAATCACAATCGCGCCAAAATCCTTTTCGCCTTCGTCTAGCGCCAATTGAGCGGTTGCAATTGGGGCAACCACAATTTCTTGAACCCTCAGGCCGGCTCTTTCCACACACTTTTTAGTATTGTATAAGATTGTTTTAGGGCCAGTATACATGACCCCTTTCATTTCTAGGCGAACTCCCACCATTCCGCGGGGATCCCTAATACCTTCAAAGTCATCCACAACAAACTCATCAGGAGCTATATCGATTACATCACGTTCTGGGGGTAAATTTTGCACAAGGGCTGCTTCCGTAACCCTCTGAACATCTTCGTCGGTAATTTCCTTAGCACGGTTAGCATCATCACCGATAGAGATCATTCCTTGACATTTTTCAATTTGAAGCATGTTGGCTGGTAACCCAACAATTACGTCAGTAATGTCAACTCCTGCTTTATCTTCAGCTTGCTTTACTGCATCTTTGATTGCATCTACTACTTGATCGATATCAACAATGACCCCTCGATTCAAGCCAGCAGAAAGCGTATTTCCTGATCCAATAATATTAAGCTGCCCTTTCACATACTCAGCAATTATGACTTTAATCGAAGTAGTCCCGATGTCCAATCCTACATATAATCCAGAATTATCCATCAATTAGGCCTCCTACTCGAATAATCTTTTATTTAAGCATATTTTTTTATTGCATTTTATCTTATACAAGTATATTAAATATTCGTATTAATAATTAGATTTTACCACATTTGTTAGGTGTTTTACCATTGTTGTCTGTTTAATTATCTAAAAAAAACTTAAGGTTATTCATTACTATTCTTAGGATATGAATATGCCCCTACTTCTAGGTCGATTATTCCTTGATAGTTCATTTTAGCTACAATGCTTGGATAATAAGCCAACTTCTTAGCAAGCGTTTCAGCATTAGCAATTACCTGGTTACCATCATTCATATAAAGTAACAGCTTGGTAGGGTCGGACTTAGTTGGGGTAAAGTGAATTTCGGAAATGGCTCCTAGTAGCCTATTTGGCAACAAATTTAATTGTTGCGCTAATAAAGTAAGGTTGGCATTAGCTTTATATACAACTACTGGAACATTTCCGGATATATTAGTCGTTTCACTTAGGTTTGTGCTGCCATTTTGCCTCAATGAATAATAGTGCTTATCCTTTTCCAAAAAGGCCACCCGCCGAAATTGGTTAACCTTGATGACAATTTGACTTCCAGCCATAGTTACTTTAGCCCTATTTACAAAGGGGACGTTAGTGACAATTGTTTTTTCCGCCTTATTTTTATTCAATAAAACTGATACTAGGGTCTGGCGTTGCTTAATCTTACTAGCTTTAACCACTACTTGTTCATCTTTAGTTGCCAGGTGTTCAACCTTTACTTGGGCTACCCGACTGATAGGCAAAATAAAGTACAAAGAAACTACTGCAATCGTAGCAAAAATAATCAATAAGCTACCACCAGTTTTCTCCACCCGACGTCGTTTTACCTCTGCTAGCAAGGGTAGCTTACGTTTTTGGCGTTTTTTTTGCTTTTGCTTAGCAAATTTTTGGGTTTGTTGCTTTGCCCGTTTTGCCTGGGCCTTTTCCCAAGGGGTTAATTCTGCCTCACTAGTAACTGGCTTGTTTACCTTTTTTTTCAAAAAACCCCCCCTAACCTCACTTGATTAGGCTTTCTAAAACAGCTAACAACTTGTCTGCTGCATTAGGCATCCCCATTTGTTTACAGTTAGCCGCCATTTGCATGCGCTCTTTATCATCGGTCATCAACTTATTAATTGCAGCCACTAAGCTAGTTTCATCTAACTCACTTTCTTTAATCATGACCGCTGCCTGTCTAGTTACCAGGCTTTGGGCGTTTTTAGTTTGGTGATCATTAGTTACATAGGGACTTGGTATTAAAATAGCTGGTAAACCCAAGGCCGTAATTTCCGCCAAACTAGTGGCACCAGCGCGTCCCACGATTAAATCGACTTCGGGTAAAATAGCTGGCATATCGGCGATATAAGGGACGATGTGCACATTTTTAGGTAGTTTTTTATCAGCTAGCTTTGCCATAATTTTTTCATAGTGACCTTGACCACTAACAAATAGGACCTGATAGTCCGCTTGTTTCCAGGCAGAAATTGCGGCCGTGCTAGCTTCATTGATTCTGCGTGCTCCCTGGGACCCCCCAAAAATTAGCACCGTCTTCTTATTTTTTTCGAGGCCATATTCACTGTACAACCGCCCGGTCTTTTTCATCAGTGCCACCTGCTGTGCCCGCGGGTTTCCTGTCAAAATAACTTTCTTTTCAGGAAATTGGCTGGCTGCATCCTCAAAACAAATTCCAATTTTATCTACAAAATGGCTCAAGAATTTATTAGTTACCCCGGCAACACTATTTTGTTCGTGAATCATAGTTGGAATTTTTAGCTTGCTAGCTGCGTACACAACCGCACCACAGACATAACCTCCAGTTCCAATAACTACATCCGGTTTAAATTCTTTGATAATTCGCTTAGATTCATGCACGCTCTTTAAAAAGAGGTAAACCGTCTTTAGGTTTTCTAACGACAAGGAGCGCTTAAAGCCCTGAATCTTTAATGTTTTTAAGGGAATCCCAGCAGCCGGCACAATCCGCGTCTCAAGTCCCCGGGTAGTACCAACATATAATACTTCTGCCGTTGGATCTTTTTTCTTTAATGCTTCTATTAAAGCTAAGGCTGGGTAGATATGACCACCGGTCCCACCACCAGATACTAACAACCGCATTACTTTTCCTCCACTTCTTGGGCCAGTTTAGTTACTGCCTCAATAAATTTATCTCCGCGCTCTTCAAACGTCTTCCACTGATCCCAACTAGCACAAGCAGGTGATAATAAGACGATATCTCCTGGTTGGCTTAATTGATAGGCTAACGGAACAGCTGTTACCGCATTTTCGGTTCTAATAATATGCTTAACTCCAGCTGCTTTCCCAGCTTGAGCAATTAATTCCGCGGTTTGTCCAAATACAACTAACCCGCGTAAATCCTTAAAGAATGGGACTAACTTTTCAAACGTAAATCCGCGATCTAAGCCCCCCGCTAGCAAAACGACCGGTTGCTTAAAGCCAGCCAAGGCTTTTTCTGTCGACTCCATGTTGGTAGCCTTAGAGTCATTATAAAATTTACGGTCATTGATGGTCCGGACGTACTGGGTCCTGTGTTTAACCCCTGAAAAAGTCTTCAATACTTCCACAATCGCTGCGGTTGGTACTCCCATCAACTTAGCGACTGCTAAGGCAGCGAGCGCATTTTCAACATTATGTGTCCCTGGTACCTTGATATCTGCAGCTGCCATAATCGCTTCGTCTCTGAAATAAAGGATACCATCTTTTAGGTAGGCTCCCTTTTGACTTAGGTTATTGCGTGAAAAGGGTACGACTTGTGCTTGACTTTGTTTAGAAAGCTCGCGCCACTCTGGGTTGTCCCAGTTAACAACAAAGTAATCGGCTGCCGTCTGATTCATGGTAATTCTCATTTTGGCTTTAACATAATTTTCCCTACTGCCATGGTAGTCAGTGTGGGCTTCATAGATATTGGTTAGTACCGCGATATGTGGGTGCAAAGCGCTAATTCCTAATAATTGGAAACTAGACAACTCCGTTACCAAAATATCTTCTTGCCCCAACGTTTGGGCTTGCTTGCTAGCAGGAATCCCGATATTACCAGCCTTATAGGCATGTTGCTTAGCACTTGCTTGGTTTAGCATTAGGGTAATCATTGTCGTTGTGGTTGTTTTCCCATTTGTCCCAGTAATAGCAATCATTTGGCCCTCTAAGATTTCATAGGCCAATTCTGGTTCAGTTATAATTTTTAACCCCCGTTTTTGAGCTTCAGCCACTAAAACATTTGTATATGGAATCCCAGGATTTTTAACCATTAAATCTATATCTGTTAATAAGGCAAGTGGGTGACTGCCTGTAACCACCTTGATATTTTGGGCTTCCAAAGCGGCTACCTGGTTTAAATCACTTGGCTCATTTTTATCATTAACCGTGACCTTAGCACCTAGTTTAGCCAATAACTCGGCCGCATTGATACCGCTCTTACCTAATCCTAACACTAGTACTTTTTTTCCTTGATAAGTAGTAATCTTTTTCATCACACAAGACTTCCCATCTATTTATTAAAGTATAACTATTAAATCAACAATCACTGCCGCAAGTAAGCCAACTCCCCAGAAGGTTAAATCAATCCGCCATTCACTCCAGCCGGATAACTCAAAGTGGTGGTGAATGGGGCTCATTTTAAATAGCCGCTTACCAGTTTTTCTAAAATAGGCAACTTGGAGCATCACACTCGCAGTTTCACAAACAAAAATTATTCCAATTAGGAGAAGAGATAGTTCATGGTGGAGCAAAATAGAGACAGCAGCTAAAGCTCCCCCTAAAGCTAACGATCCCATGTCACCCATGAAAATTTTGGCTGGTTTATGGTTAAACCCTAGGAAGGCCAGTAATGCCCCCATCACTGCTAAACAGAAAGTTAACACCGCATACTGGGCTTGCACATACGCAATGACAGCGTAAGCACCAAAAGCGATTGTTGCTTGACCTGCTACTAAGCCATCAATTCCATCCGTAAGGTTTACCGCGTTAGAAAAACCAACTAACCAAAAAATTACAAATAATACGTAGATAAAACCGATGTTTAGTTCATATCCGCCTAAAGCTAATGACAAGGGCAAGCCTTCGTGTAAGTAAACTCCCATAAAAATTAAGGCCCCTACTATCTGACCCAATAATTTTTGCCAAGGTTTTAGCCCCTCATTTTGCTTCTTCCATAGCTTGATTGAATCATCAAAAAAACCTAAAAAGCCGTATAAAAGTAAGATGAAGGCTAAAATAATTACGGCGGAGTTGAGGTTATCCTGTAACCATGCCGTCAGTAAGGCCGTAATTACAATGACAAAGTTAAAAACAAAGCCCCCCATCGTTGGTGTTCCCGACTTTTTGGCATGCCAAGTTGGGCCATCTTCTCTAATCATTTGCCCTTGTTTTTTCTTATGCGCGTAATTAATAAACAAAGGGGTAAATAAAGTCGTCAAAATAAAGCTAACTACTAACGGGATTAACATCGCTATAATATCCATTATCTTTCTCCTTATATAACAAAAACTAGGCTTGCTTAAAATAATTAGTTACTTCTTCTACATCATCAAAGTGGTACTTTTGCTTGCCGATAATTTGGTAATCTTCGTGCCCCTTACCGGCAATTAACACCACATCACCGGGTTGTGCTTGTTCTAGGGCCCACCTAATGGCTTGACTGCGGTCTACAATAACTTTAGCAGTCCCGGCTTCAACGCCCTTTAACATATCATCAATAATTGCTTGGGGTTCTTCTGTACGTGGATTGTCCGAGGTAAATACAGCTAAATCACTGTTTGCTACTGCAATTTGAGCCATCTTAGGCCGCTTATCGTGATCACGGTCACCGCCACACCCAACTACACAGTACACTTTACCCTTAGCAAAATCATTAATTGTTTCCAAAGCATTTAATAACCCGTCGGGGGTATGAGCATAGTCAACAATTGCGCTTACTTGCTTATGACTTAACAGTTGCAGCCGACCTTTTACCCCTGGAAATTTAGTTAGGGCGGAAATAATATCTTCTGTCGCTATTCCTGATACATAGGCGGCACCAAAAGCGGCTAGTAGGTTATAAACGTTAAATAACCCAACCGTCTTAACGTGGAGGTGATACCTTTGTTTGAACACGACTAAATCAAAATCCGTCCCCTGGCTATGGATATCTATGTTTTCTGCCCTAATCATGGCAGGACTATCAATTCCGTAAGTCAATACTTGAGCTGGGGTATCTTGCATAAACTTCTTGCTCATTGGGTCATCTAAATTAAAAACAGCCACTTTTTCTTTGCCACCATAGCTATTGCCTAATTGTGCAAATAACAAGCTCTTAGCGTGAGCATAGTTGGCCATAGTCTTATGGTAGTCTAGGTGATCTTGACTAAAATTAGTAAAAACCGCTACATCAAAGTCTACCCCCCAGACCCGACCTTGAATCAAGGCGACTGAAGAGACCTCCATCGCAACTTCGCTGACGTTAACAGTCGCCATCTTAGCTAAAGTTCTTTGCAAAGTAATAATATCTGGTGTCGTATTGTTAGTTTTTAAAACCTCATCACCGATACGCCGGTACATGGTCCCAATTAACCCAGTTTTTTGACCTTGGTCCCTAAAAATAGCATCAATCATGTGGGTTACCGTCGTTTTGCCATTAGTCCCAGTAACTCCAATCACTTGCAATTTTTGGCTAGGATAGTTGTAAAAGGCACTGCTGAGAATAGCCATCGCCTTATAGGTATTTTCAACATACACGACTGGTACGCCAACCTTAATTGGTTTTTGAGCAATAATGAGTTTAGCACCACTTTGTAAAGCCTGGTCCACAAAGGCATGGCCATCCACTGTATGACCTGCTATTGCTATAAAAATACTATCTGCTACAACTTCCCTTGTATCTTGAGTTACCAAAGCAACCTCAAAATCCGTAAAATTCTCAACTTCTTTGAACTTCAGTTTACTAATTAATTCACTTGCTAACATTGTATCCATCCTCTTAACTGAGTTTGACTGTCAATTCCTTGACGCCACTTAAATTACTATTTGCAACCACACTTTGCTCGCTTACGTATCCAGCTCCCACAATTTTTAGTTTTAATCCTAATATGGTAGCTAGTTTAACGACATCACTGCGTGACCAGCCCTTAATATCTGGCATCGTCATCGTGCCACCAGTCTTTAAAATAATCCTGCTACCTACAAATAATTCTTGGTTGGCTGGTGTAGACTGGGCTTGTATCTGCTTTTTATTACCTAAGACTGTTACCACCAACCCAGCGGCTTGCAACTTCTCGGCAACCTCTGAACTAGATTGGTTCTTATAGTTAGATATCGTCACCGCCTTTTTACTTGTAGAAGCTGCAGTCTCTTTCATTGACCGTTCCATCAACGGGTTAAAGACCTCGGCTAACATTTCGCCTGAAGTCTTGCCGGCAAAGGTCTTCGGCTGTTTGACGGTAATATATAAAATATACTTAGGGTTATCAATGGGAGCCATCCCTACAACGGAGAAGATATAATTTGTATCTCCGGTTAGGTAACCGCCCCCACTAGGGGAGGCAATTTGGGCTGTCCCCGTTTTGACCCCGACTTCATATTGGTCTGATTTAAAGGCGGTCCCGGTCCCATGTTCATCGGTTACAACCTGCGTCATTAGGTTTCGTACCTGCTTAGCAGTCGTTGCCTTTATTGGCTGCCCAATTACCTTTTTACCTTCTTGCTTCAAAACTTTATTGCCGTCAGCCGAAACAATTTTCTTTATCATGTAAGGTCGCAGTTCTTTGCCGTTATTGGCGATTGCACTAAAACCTTGCATCATTTGAAAGACCGTTACGTCTATCCCTTGACCGTAAGCAGTATTAGCTTGCTCAATGGGATAATTGTAGGAGATACTTCCTTTAGATTCCGGGCCTAAGCCAGCATTA
The DNA here is from genome assembly GCF_025311475.1 of Ligilactobacillus agilis. Taxonomy (NCBI): domain Bacteria; kingdom Bacillati; phylum Bacillota; class Bacilli; order Lactobacillales; family Lactobacillaceae; genus Ligilactobacillus; species Ligilactobacillus agilis. Next base: position 1,413,577 of record NZ_CP104397.1, read on the forward strand.
GTTTCCTTTAGGAAGCCAAACTTTTGGATATAATTTAACCAAAGCTTTTTACCCATTTGTTGCTCTAATAAAGCCATCCCTACGTTAGAAGACCGAATAAAGGCTTGGTCATAAGTAATACTTCCCCAACCAGCCCGGTTCCAATCGTAAATTTTAGAACCATCAATTGTCAATGCTCCCGAATTGTAGTAGGCATTACCATTATAATGACCGCTATTAATGGCAGCTGCGGTTGTGAAAATCTTCATAGTCGATCCAGGCTCATAAGTTTCCGCCAACAGCTCATTTCTCCAAACCGGAATGTTACTCTTGGTTTGGGCATTAAAAGTTGGGCGCTGGCTAGCAGCTAAAATCGCCCCCGTTTTCGCATTCATTAAGACCGCCGTCATAGATTGCGGCTGGTATTTCTTTTGCGCAGCCGTCAGTAAATTTTCCATATAAACCTGTAATTGGGAATCTAAGGTTGTGTAAACATCGGCCCCATTTTTGGCTTTCTTATACTTAGATTTCGTTCCCGGAATCTCTGTGCCACTGTTATCCTTCATATAGCTGCGGGTACCATTAGTTCCTTTCAAAAAGTCATTATAGACTTTTTCAATCCCCATTGTGCCACTGATCTCGTTGTTCATAGTTGCAGTTAAGCCAATAAAGTAAGAGGCAAAGTTACCGTTAGGGTAAAGTCTAGCTACGGTAGGGGTAAAGTTAATGCCGGTAATATTGGCTGCCTCAATGGCTTTTTTGGTTTCTAAGGATATTCCTTTACCTGCCGTTCCAAGTTCCACCTGATACAAATCTGGGTTATCAGGATTTAAAATTTGGTAAACCTTCTCATAGGAAATGGGTAAATTCTTACTTAAGACCCGGGCAGCCTTTTCCTTATCCTTATCCGCCAAGTAGGCGCGCTTCCCGTAATAAACCGCGCTCTTAGATAAAACTACATAAACCGAATACGTGGTAGTATCCTCTGCAATTGTATTCCCATTAGTATCATAGATGCTCCCACGTTTAGCTTTGATTTGCGTTTTGTTAGCATATAACTGCGCTACTTTTTTATTTAGGTCAATTCCTGCAACTTTATGAAAAACGCCTACATAAAAAAAACGCCCTATGAATATCACAAAAATTAGGAATACTGTAAAAAAAAGGCCTATCCCTAGTCGCTTTCTTTTTAACTGCATTTTTTGCTTATTCAATGTTCGTTTATTTTTCATATTCATTTAGTAACATTCCTTGTACTAGATTCATTAAGTTTTAAACCCGCACTAGCTGCAATTTTACTCAAGCGTGACCGACTAGATAACTCACTAATCTCTTGCTTAGCATTAGTATTTTGAACTTGAAGCTTAGTTTGTTGCTTCCTAATTGTCTGTAACTCATGTTGGGCATTTGTCAGTGCGACTGTTGACTTAACAACGGAAGTCGTAACCGCAAAAGCAATAATTACTACTGCAGCTAAATAAATAAAATCTTTGCCTACAAGCGTCACCTTTTTAGCTAGCCTTTTAGGCTGCTTATTAATTTTATGTACTGGACTTGGGTTAGTAGTTTCCGTCCATTCTTTTAATGCCGGTTGTGCCAATTTAATCACTCCCCTACCTAATAACTATACTTTCTCAATAACCCGCAATTTAGCAGAATGAGCTCGGTGGTTAGCCTCTAACTCAGCTTGACTAGGGGTTATTGGTTTACGGTTAACTAAACGATACTCTAATTCCAACTCACTTGGAATGACCGGTAAGCCCCTTGGTAATTCCGGCAGACTAGTTTTTTCCTTAAACATCGTCTTAACCAGGCGATCCTCCAAGGATTGGAAGGTGATGACACTTATTCGTCCGTGAGGATTCAATAGTGAGAGGGCTTGACCTAATGAGTCTTCCAAAACTCCTAACTCATTGTTAACCGCAATTCGTAATGCTTGAAAAACCTTTTTAGCAGGGTGACCACCTTTACGCCGGGCCTTAGCTGGAATTCCCGCCTTAATTAGCTCCACCAATTGACCGGTCGTTTGAATTTCTTCTTCCTGACGCTTTCTTTCAATTTGCCTTGCAATCGACTTAGCAAATTTTTCTTCGCCATATCTAGTGAAAATTCGTACTAATTCACCATAAGACCATTCATTTACAATCTTGCGGGCAGTCAAAGCCTGACTTTGATCCATCCGCATATCCAAAATTGCATCCTGGCGGTATGAGAAACCCCGTTCAGCAACATCAAATTGTGGAGAAGATACTCCTAAATCATATAAGACTCCATCAACATGACTTACCCCATGCTCAGCTAACTTTTGCTTTAACTGTTGGAAGTTACTCTTAATTAAAGTTAACTTTTTAGCCACTAGCCAATCACGTAAATTTTCCTGATTATAATCCAATGCTGTTTGGTCTTGATCAAAGGCATAGAGGTGACCGTTTGGCCCTAATTGTTCAAGAATCTTTCTACTATGCCCGCCACCACCTAGTGTGCAGTCAACGTAGATGCCGTCAGCTTTTATATTTAAATTATCCACTGCCTCATTTAATAGGACCGTTACATGTTCAAATTCTGTCATCGTCTCACCTTAAAGTTCAAAATCAATCATATTCTCAGCAATCTCATCAAAATCCGTGGCGGTTTGCTCACAAAAATCAAGCCAGTTTTCCTCAGCCCAAATTTCAAACCGATTAGAAACCCCAACAATCACGCACTTTTTCGTCAGTTGTGCATGCTGGCGTAGCATACTAGGGATGTTAATCCTACCCTGCTTATCAAATTCACACTCCGTGGCCGCTGCATAAAAGAAACGTACAAATGCCCGGGCGTCCTTTTTAGTCAAGGGTAAGCTTTGCAACTTAGTGGCTATCTTTTGCCATTCAGACTGTGGGTAGCCAAAAAGGCACCCATCCATTCCGCGCGTCAAGACGAACGTTGGCGTTAACTTTTCTCTAAACTTGACCGGGATAATCAACCGCCCTTTAGTGTCCAAGCTATGCCGGTATTCTCCCATGAACATTCGTCTTCACCAGCCTTTACGATAGTAACCCTAGCTTAAAATAATACTATGATTAAATAGTACCACAATTCCCCACTTTCAACCACATCTTATTTAGAAAAACCCACCTTACCCTAAAAATGAAAACTTGCTGTGGTTACCAATTAAATCGGCCACGAAAAAAAGGTGAACTTTCGTCCTATCACGAAAATTCACCCTATTAACTTATTGATTTATTAATCATTCAATAAAAAGGTATCATGTAATGCGTTGACTGCCTTTGATAAGTCCTTGCCATGAACTAATACCCAAATGGTTGTATCACTATCGGTTGTTTGCAAGATTTGAATTCCTTGCTTGGATAAGGCCGCCACCATCTTGGCCGTTACCCCCGGAGTATTTAGCATCCCCGCACCAATTACTGAAACCTTAGCGCAATCTGCCACTACTTTAGCCTTAATTTTTTCCTTGGTAAATAAAGCCTGTGCTGCCTCCCCTTGTTCCCGATTCAAATTGAAAACAATTCTATCGGGACTAATGTTGATGAAGTCAACACTTAACTTATTGGCTGCCAGTAAGTTAAACACTTCGTCTGCCGTGACATCGCTTGTCGCAATGCTAAATTGGGTTAACCCTACTTGGTGAGCTACCCCTGTTACTGTCCGGTAATGACTGATTGAGAGGTTCCTATTGGAAATCAAAGTCCCTAATTCATTAACCCCATCCCAAGTTGACCTAATTCTTAGTGGTAGGTGGGCTTGTTGAGCTACTTCTACCGCCCGGGGGTGAATAACCTTCGCCCCTTCATGAGCCATATTGGCAACTTCTTCGTAAGAAACTTCTTTTAAGAAGCGGGCCTTTTTGACTAACCGCGGATCACCTGTCATCATCCCCGAAACGTCGGTGAAGATATCACAGCGCTCTGCTCCTAAGGCTGCACCCAACAGGGCTGCTGATGTATCTGAACCACCCCGACCCAAAGTCGTAACGTGCCCTTCCTTTGATAGGCCCTGGAAACCAGCCACAACTACAATGTCTACTTCTTCAAAGGCCGCCATAATCTTGTCCGTCTGCACGTCAATTACCTTGGCGTTTTGGTAGTCATTGTTAGTCCTAAAACCAGCATCCGGGCCGGTTAGAGCCGTGGCCTTGTAGCCATTTTGCTTGAGCATTTGGGTAAAGACTGCCGTTGAGATTACTTCTCCCACCGAAACCAGCATATCCAATTCACGCCCGTTTAAAGCTGTCTTTTCACCACCAACCAGATTTAATAGTGAATCTGTGGCGTAAGGTGCGCCATTTCTTCCGATGGCTGAAACAACCACGGCCACCTTATAACCCTCTGACACAGCGTGGGCCACGTGGGCCATGGCTTTCTTACGCGCCTCTTCATCTTGGACCGACGTCCCGCCAAACTTATCTACAATAATCTTCATTAGCCTTAATCACCCCTAAATAGTATCTCACTTTTTTAAAAGTGTCTTTTAATCTGATTTAACTCTTTTTAATTATACAGAGTAACTAATTAAAATGCAATTATTTATTGCTAATTAACTATTAATGCATAATTTTTCATTTCAGTTAAAAAATACGATTATTCTGCTTACCAAAACCACCAGCAAACTTAAACTAAGCACTAAGTCCACCAATAACCAGTAACGTCTCAAAAACCTGCTCAAAATGATGTCCCCTTTAACCAAGATTTGCTTAAGCGTCATCAATAGTCCTAGCAAGGCTAAGCTAAAAATGAGGTATAAGCTTAGGGAAAGTCCCCAGATTTCTTGACTAAAAAAGGCAAGCGGAACCAGGTACAGAGGGCTAATAATATCCATTACTAATAGCTTTTTCGGCCACAAACGTAACCTTTTTTTTAATAGGAACAATACCAAGGCTAATAAAATTAGAACCACTAACTGTATAAACGGATTCATCAGCATCTTTAAGCTTCCTTAACTAGGAAAGTATCGTGCAAGGCGTTAACAGCCGCTACTAAATCCTTACCATGGACTAGCACCCAGATAGTCGTGTAACTATCAGTTGTTTGGAGAATTTGGATTTTTTGCTTAGACAAAGCAGCCACTATTTTAGCCGTTACCCCTGGGGTTCCCATTATTCCGGCACCAACAATCGAAACCTTAGCACAGTCTGGAACAACCTGGGCCTCAATTTTTTGCGCCTCTAAAAGTTTTTGTGCTAACCGGCTTTCTTCCCTATTTAAATTAAACACGATTTTGTCCGGGTTAATGTTGATGAAGTCAACACTTAACTTATTGGCTGCCAGTAAGTTAAACACTTCGTCTGCCGTGACATCGCTTGTCGCAATGCTAAATTGGGTTAACCCTACTTGGTGAGCTACCCCCGTTACCGTCCGGTAATGACTGATTGAGAGATTCCTATTGGAAATCAAAGTCCCTAATTCATTAACCCCATCCCAAGTTGACCTAATTCTTAGTGGTAGGTGGGCTTGTTGAGCTACTTCTACCGCCCGGGGGTGAATAACCTTCGCCCCTTCATGAGCCATATTGGCAACTTCTTCGTAAGAAACTTCTTTTAAGAAGCGGGCTTTTTTGACTAACCGCGGATCACCTGTCATCATCCCCGAAACGTCGGTGAAGATATCACAGCGCTCTGCTCCTAAGGCTGCACCCAACAGGGCCGCCGATGTATCTGAGCCACCCCGACCTAAGGTCGTAACGTGGCCTTCCTTTGATAGGCCCTGGAAACCAGCCACAACTACAATGTCTACTTCTTCAAAGGCCGCCATAATCTTGTCCGTCTGCACGTCAATTACCTTGGCGTTTTGGTAGTCATTGTTAGTCCTAAAACCAGCATCCGGACCGGTTAGAGCCGTGGCCTTGTAGCCATTTTGCTTGAGCATTTGGGTAAAGACTGCCGTTGAGATTACTTCTCCTACCGAAACCAGCATATCCAATTCACGCCCGTTTAAAGCTGTCTTTTCACCACCAACCAGATTTAACAGTGAATCTGTGGCATAAGGTGCGCCATTTCTTCCGATGGCTGAAACAACTACGGCCACCTTATAACCCTCTGACACAGCGTGAGCCACGTGGGCCATGGCCTTCTTACGCGCCTCTTCATCTTGGACCGACGTCCCGCCAAACTTATCTACAATAATCTTCATGAAACTATCCCTCCGCTTGAGTAATCAAGACTAAGCATTTCTAGCCTTCTTAACAAAGTAGAACCACCTGTTATATTAATCCATTATAGCGTAGGTCACAATACAATACAAAAGCAGCTAACCATAAATTTAGCTTTCTTTTCTAAGGTCTACTCCCCCAGAAAAATTGACATTTTAGTAATACTAACGGTATAGTAGTACTTAACAAAAGCTATTGTAAAGGATGACTGGCAGTGAAAGAAAAAAAGAAAAAGACTACCCTTCAAAAGATTACCATGGTAGTTGTTTGGATTATGTTAATTTTTACGCTTCTCTCGGTAATTTTAGCAGCCGTTGGTGGCGTAATGGGTTATTAATTCAATTCTGATTAAACAAATTAAAATCCCCGTTAATCATTGAGTTCAATGGTTAACGGGGATTTTGACTTACTTACTGCAAATACTTAGCAAAGAAAGCTCCTACTCTTTGTTGATATTCATGCGGATAATTGTAATATGTCATCGCATGCCCTGTCTTTTTGCTAATCCATAGCTTCTTTGTTCCAGCTTGGGCTGCATAGTTTTGCTTAACCATCTTTGTAGCCACAAAGTGGTCACTATCCCCATGAATTAAGTATAAAGGTAAAGTATTTTTACGTAACGCGGTCGTAGCTTTAGCCTGCCTGAAATCAAAACCAACCCTAATTTTGGCAATCATACTAGCCAACATAATAAATGGTTCTTTAGGCAGATTAAACTGCGCCTTTAATTGGTTGGTTAACTCGGCTTCAACACTGGAATAACCACAGTCCTCGACGATTGCCTTTACTTGGGAAGGTAGCTTTTGGCCACTGACCATCATCACCGTAGCTCCACCCATTGAAACACCAAAAAGCCCTATTTGTGAATTTTGGCCTTGATATTTAATGACTTTTTTTATCCAGTTAACATAATCTAAGCGATCTAACCAACCAAACGTAAGGTATTTTCCTTGGCTTTTCCCGCTCCCACGGTCATCAGGAGCTAAGACATTGTAGCCTAAGTTATGGAATAACCTTATATACGAAGCCATGCTAGTATGATTTTCGTGATAACCATGTGCAACAATAATCGTTTTATTGGTAGCTTTAGCGGCCGGAACATACGTGGCTACCAAGCGTAAGGAAGAGTTGGCTGCTCGTTGCTGCCATTGTTCTTGCTTAACATTTTTTAGCCAAACCTGGTCTGCCTTTAAAACAGCTGCCTTCTTATGATTGCTTGGACCAGGTACTCCCCGTGTAAAAGCATATGACACTAAGTAGTTACTTCCGACTAAAATTCCTCCTACTAAGAGAATCATTAGCCCCACTAATCCATATTTTAACCAACGTTTCTTAATCATCTCTTTTTCTCACTCTCTTATTACTATAAAATTGGCGCTAATAACCGGGAAAATTGTTGCTTAAAGCGTAGCCAGACCGATTGTTGTCTAAAGTGGGCTTCATCTAAGCGACTACACTTGGCTAAATCTTGTTCAAAACTCGCCTGTAATTTTTGAACCAAGGCGCGATCATAACAAAAGGCATTGGTTTCAAAATTCAGTTTAAAGCTCCGAAAATCGACGTTAGCTGACCCAACAGAAGCCAGTTCATCGTCAACTATAAAAGTTTTAGCATGTAAAAAACCATCCTCATACTGATATATCTCCACGCCTTTTTCTAACAAGGCCTTAGCAAAATACTGGGTAGCTCGGTAGACAAACGGATGATCCGGTTTAGAGGGAATCATAATTCTAACCTTAACTCCTGACAGGGCAGCCACACTTAAGGCCTCGTAAATTGAGTCATCCGGTATTAAATAGGGAGTTTGAATGTCAATCGTCTTATTGGCACTACTAATTAACTTCAAATATCCTAATTTTATAGCTTCGTTTTCATTATCTGGTCCCGAGGAAACTATCTGGATACTGGTGGTTCCTCTTACCGGACTAAGTGGAAAGTAGCTGTCTGCATAAGTCAGCTTGGTGCGCTTCTTATCCCCCTTAATTGTGGCATTCCAATCCATAAAGAAGCGGGACTGCAACGCAATTACCGCGTTACCAACTATTCTTAGATGAGTATCACGCCAGTTACCAAAATATTTAGATTTTCCTAGATACTGGTCGCCTACGTTAAAACCACCTATATAGCCAATCTCACCATCAATTATGACTAACTTACGGTGAGCTCGATAGTTAAAGCGGGGGCTGTGAACTGGTGACCGCCTATGACCAAAGAAGGGTTCGGCCTGGCCGCCAACCTTTTCGAGGTCCTTAAAAAAACCATGCCGCTGGCCACGCGACCCTAAACTATCGTAGATAACTTTAACCTTAACCCCTCTTTTAGCCACCGTTATCAAGGCTTGCTTTAATTTAGTCCCAATTTCATCGGAAAAAATTGCATAATACTCCACGTGGACATGTTTTTTAGCTGCTAAGATATCAGCTAACAATGCGGCAAACTTTTCCTGTCCATCCGTGTATAAGGTTACTTGGTTATGCTTAGTTAAAACCGCTTCGTCGGTCTCCAAAAAAAGCTTGGTAACCTGCCTTGACTCAACCGTTAAAATTTCTTTAGGCATTAGCTCTTGTTCTTGCCATTGTTCTTTTTGAAGAGACACTAACTGGGCCAAGCCTGTCCGTTCCTGGGTTTTTAAATCAAAAATCTTCTCTTGCGAAATTTTCTTACCCGCAAACAAGTAAAAGATAAACCCTACCACCGGAATTAAAGTTAAAACTAATAACCAAGCCCAGGTAGCAGCTATATCTCTTTTCTCGCGAAAAACCGTGATGATTGCAATAATATCATTCACGATAAAAACGCCTAAGACGACTAGGTTAATAATTGCCATGTCGCTGCCCCCTACTTTAAATTACTTCTTATTAATTTTAACATCTTTAAAAGAAATTTGATTATTTTCCCCAAACCATTTCTGATTTAATTTATTCAAACTACCGTCCTGAGCCATCTGTGCTAAGGTTAGGTTAATCTTTTGGCGCAAAGTTTTATCCCCTTTACGCATGCCGATTGCAAAGTCTTCATTAGGAAAACCGACCTTTAGCGTGCGATAACTAGCTGAGTCCTTTAGGTGAGCAATGTAATAATTAGCATAAACACTATCTATCACTAGGCCTTGAATCCTGTTGGCATTTAAATCTAAAAAGGCATTCGTAAAGGTATCATACTGAATGGCTTGCTTAGGGTATTGCTTTAGCATGCTTGGATATTCATTATAAGCGGTATAACCAGATGAACCACTCTGAAGTCCAATCAGCTTATTTTTCATATCCGCTGGCCGTAAAATTTGATTTTTTTTCTTACTTACTAAAATTTGTTCATTTTTTAGGTAAGTGTGACTGAAAGCAACCGTTTTTTCACGAGCTTTGGTTTTCGTATAACCATTCCAAATTAAATCAATCGTTCCATTTCGTAGTTCGGTCTCCTTCATTGACCAATCAATCGTTTGAAAGCTAACCTTTAAGCCAAGACGTTTAAAAACTTCCCTAGCCAAATCGATATCATAACCAGCTAATTGACCATTTTTTTGCCGAAACCCCATCGGTACGAAGCTATCGTCTAGCCCTACGACTACCGTTCCACGCTTTTCTATCTTATTCCAAGTATCGGTTTGATTAGCCCGTTTACTAACATTTTCACACCCGGCCAAACTACTGGTTAATATTATCAGTAATGCTAATATCTTCCATACGTACTTCATTTTTTTCAAATGTCTTCCCCCCATTTAAAATTTTAAGGGCTTAACCTTCAAGATTTGATCCGCAATTTCATCGGCAAAATCCCAGTCGTGAGTAACAATAATTTGGGTCATCCCGCTCTTTTTCAGATCTAAAATAATTTGCTTAACTGCTTGTGATAAGTTGGGATCCAAGGCGGAGGTTGGTTCATCATAACATAAAATTTTGGGCTGCATTGCTAAAGCTCTGGCGATTGCAACCCGTTGCTTTTGCCCCCCAGATAATTGGTAGGGATAAAGTTCTGCTTTGTCACTTAAAGATAATTTTGCCAGCAGCTGCCTTGCTTCTGCCTGGGCACTAGCTTCGTCTTTTTTCAAAACCATTTTAGGCGCTAACGTAATGTTTTCTAACACAGTTAGGTGCGGGAATAAATTGTATTCTTGGAATACGACCCCAATCACCGCCTCACTCGTTGACGAACTTGGGTCAAATGGTTGCTTATCAATTAGTAACTGGCCGGAATCAATGGTTTCTAAACCACTAATACACCGAAGTAAGGTGGTCTTTCCTCCTCCGGATTCACCAACAATGCAAAGGATTTCTCCATCCGCAACCTGTAGATTCAACCCGTCAATAATTTTTCTTTTGCCAAAGCTCTTAGTAAGATTTTGTAACTCTAACATAAAATCCCCCCTTATTTCCAATAACTGTAGTGATTTTCTAACTTACCCAAAATAAAGGTTAAAATCGCCGTCATCATCAAATAAATTATTCCAACCATAATTAACGGTACCAGGGTTACATCTCGAGCGGTCGCAATATTTCCGGCTCTCAACAAATCACCCAAACCGATTACGTAAACTAAACTAGAATCCTTAACTAGGTTAATAATTTCATTTCCAATTGAAGGAAGAACAATTTTCACCACTTGTGGTGCAATGATTTTTCTAATTGTTTGCCAATAAGTTAAGCGTAATACCCGGGCACTTTCATATTGGCCCTTATCAATCGACTGCAAGCCCCCCCTAAAAATTTCAGCGAAATAAGCAGTATAATTCAAAATAAAGGCTACTAAAGCTGCTTCGTAACGGGGTAAAATCAACCAACTTGCTAAAATTGGCAAGCCATAGAAAACAAAAATTAATTGTAATAATAAGGGAGTCCCCCTCATTAGCCAAACGTAAAAACGTAATATTCCCTTTACCACTTTAAAACGTGACATTAAGCCTAAAGCAACCACTAGTCCCAATGGAACTGAACCAACTAAGGTCCAGCAAAAAACTTCTAATGTTAATTTAGCTCCTGCCATTAAAGACGGCAGTATTTCCACAATATAGTCCATCTTATTTCCTCCCTCTTTAAACAGAAAAAGCCCTCTGAGCGAATTGCTCAGAGGGCGTATCTACGCGGTCCCACCTCAATGACGTTAACTTCTCACAAAGTTAACCTTAGCGAGTTTTAAACTCAGCTGTTAACGGGGGCTCCCGACTAAACCTACTAAACTATGCGTTCAATCTAGTAACTCGCAGATGTGGTTCGGCCAACCTTTTCTTTTCTCTTTTCAGCTCCTGAGAAATCTCTGCTAAAAAAGAATCGACCTACTCTTCTGTTCACTGTCTTTAATATAATTAAAAATCTATCATCATTGCTAATTGTTGTCAAGCAATTTCCTTAGGCCCGTTTAAACCAACGGGCAATTTTACTAAAAAAGCCCTCTTGTTGTGCCTCTTCCATCGTCAACAATGGTACCGTTTCTCCTTCAAGGCGCCGGGCAATATTTTTAAAACATTGGGAAACGATATTGTTATCAGCAAGCACAATTGGTTCGCCCTTATTGGTTGAACTAATCACGGCATCATCATCAAATACAATTCCCAATAATTTAATTCCCAAATGATGGGTAATCTCATCCACATCCATCATTTGACCATTGTTAACCATATGCTTTCTAATTCTAGAAATAACTAACATCGGTGGCTGTTCTAAGTCATATTTTTCCAATAAACCTACCACCCTATCTGCATCCCTAACCGCAGGTATTTCCGGCGTAGAAACTACAATTGCCTCATCAGCCCCCACAACTGCATTCATAAATCCTTGTTCTATACCAGCTGGACAATCTAACAAGACATAATCAAACTCTGGTTTTAACTCATTTACCAACTGTTTAACTTCTTCTGGTTCTAAGGCATCTTTATCTGTATTTTGTGCAGCCGCTAACAAGAACAAAGTATTATCAAAACGCTTGTCCTTTATTAAGGCTTGGTGAAGTTTGGCTCTTCCTTCAACTACGTCAACAATATTATATATTATTCGGTTGTCCAAACCTAAGACCACGTCTAAATTTCTTAGCCCAATATCTAAATCCACCAGGCAAACCTTTTTGCCTTGCAGAGCTAACGCAGTTCCTAGATTAGCAGTCGTGGTTGTCTTACCAACTCCACCTTTACCGGATGTAATTACAATTGCTTTTCCCATCTTAGAAACCCCCTATTTTTACAAATAATTTAGGTCTAAGTGCCCTTAGTTCACTTATATCTGCATAGGTTAGTGTATGCAAATCATTTACATACACTAAACATCTACTAGTCGGAATTGTCTTTTCTTCCACAATATCGACCAAATCCCCAATTCTTACTTGCTGAGCCTGGGAAATCTCACCCGCAATAATTGCTCGCGAGTTATTATCATAGCCAGCATGGACAATGCCTTCGATTTTGCCGAGACTATAAATACTACCGCTAGTTTGCAAAACCCCACCTTGGTGCACGGCCCCAACAAATAAAACATCACCAGTTAATTCTAAGACCTGACCATTTCTTACGGTTGCAGCGTTAATATGAATATTGTGGTTCTCCATAAAATCCCATGCCTCTTGCTTATCAATTACGCTAGCTGTAATTTTATGAATGGCAAAATAAGGATAGTCGCCAAAAACCTTTTCTAGTTCTTTTTTCTGCCAGGTATTAAGTAGGCGTGCTCCAGTATTTACTTTAAAGGTGATTGTTGTTTGCTTTGAGCCTTCATCTTGCTTTAGACCATCCAATAACTGCCTTAATTCTGAAGTAATCAAAGTAAAGTCCGCATCATCTTTTAAAGTGATCTCGTAACCATCCTTATGTCCCTTTAATATAACTGTCTGCATACCTACACCCCTTTAAGCAAATTTTGTAAATAGCCAGTGCAAAGGCATAAACAAGATAACGTAGCAAGCTAAATTATAAATTAAGGTCGGACCTAGATTTTGTCCGATAAAGTCTGCTATCGACACACTAGTAAATCCTATTAATACATTGGCCCAATAAAATAGTATGGTTAAAACCGTAATATCAATTAGATATATTAATAATACCACAATAAATGATGGGGTGAAGTATTTCATGATTTCACGTGTTAGATAGACAATTAGCGGCAACATTACGGTAAATAGTCCTAAGATTCCCGTATAGTAGCTATCAAATAGCAACCCAGCAACGGTTGCCCAAACAAAAATATGCCTAGCGTCACTGTAACAAACAGCCATTACCAACCATAACAAAACCAGTCTGCTCTCCATGAAGGTTGTCTGGGTAAATAAATAGTTAGCCCAGTGTCCACTTAATGCCCCATCTAAAAATAGTGCTAAAAATAATCCAATCGGAAAAAGGTATCTCATTTTTGTACTCGCCACTATGCTTCACCCTCTAGTCAGTTCTCTTGGCAACAGTTACGATATTTAGTTTATTCATATCGGCGGCCGGTTGAATGTAAATCTTAGTGTTGGAGCTGTCCCCACTTGTAGAGACCTTAACCACCTTACCCACATAAATTCCTTGTGGGGTAGTTCCCCCCATACCGGAAGTAACAACCTTAGTATTTTTCTTAACCTTAGCATTATTAGTTATCTGTCCCATTACTAAGAATTTACCAGAAGTACCTGTAATTAATCCGTTGACCGTTTCACCTTTATCATTAGTAAGTTGAACAGCAAAGCGGTTAGCGGCATCATTTTTGGTGGTTACAAGTTCTACCTTACTATTAGTAGCATTTACCTCAGTAACCCGCCCAACTAAACCTTGATCAGAAACCACTGCAGAATTCTTAACAATTCCTGCATTGGTTCCTTTACTGATAATAATTTGATTTTGCCAAGCAGATGGTGTTCTAGCTAATACATAAGCAGTAACCTTAGTATAATCAGTTAAACTTTTGTTTAAGTGTAGTTGTTGCTTTAATTGCTTATTTTCTGATTTTAGTGTTTGATTTTCAATCTTGGTAGCTGCTAAGCTATCAATCTTTTTTTTCAGTAATTCATTTTCTTCATAGGTATTATGTAAATCAGAGATAGCCGTCCCTAAGTTACTAATAGCAGTTAGTGGTAAATCCACAACTCGATTGACTAAGCTTGCAGACTCATTACCTATTTTTTGAACAAAGGATGGTGTGTTGCGATTATTGCGAACAGAAATTGAAAATGCAATCAAAAGAAAACTAATAATTAACGTAATTAAGATAATAACTAGTTTCTTGTTGAAAAAAGCCTTCTGCATAAAGCTGCCTCCCAAATTAGTAATAACTAAAAATTAAGAGGCTGGACGATTAAACTCCAACCTCTTAACCTCTATGACCTTTAACCGTCAGTATTATTTTTTCTTCATAACGTCGATGCTCTTAAGTGATTCACCAGTTCCGATTGCAACACAATCTAATGGTTCTGAAGCAACAAAAACGGGTACCTTAGTAGCTTCTGCAATTACTTCTGGTAAGTGACGTAATTGTGCACCACCACCGGTTAAGACAATCCCGTGGTCAATCACGTCGGCTGCAATTTCAGGAGATGTTTCTTCAAGTGTTTCTTTAATCGCGGTAATAATTTCTTCAACTACTTCTTGGATAGCAGTCGCCACATCTTCTGCCTTGATTTCGATAGTCTTTGGTAAACCAGTTACTAAGTCACGCCCACGAATCGTTTGACTATCTAATTCCTTAGCAAATTCTACGGAGGCAGAAGCAACATCCATCTTCAATTGTTCAGCTGTCCGTTCACCAATTAACAAGTTATAGTTCTTACGTACGTAGTAAATAATTGACTCATCAATCTTGTCACCAGCCATCCGGATTGAACGACTAGACACAATGCCACCTAAAGAAATAGTTGCAACATCGGTTGTACCACCACCGATATCAACTACCATACTCCCAGTTGGATCCATAACTGGAAGCCCTGCCCCAATCGCTGCAGCAAATGGTTCTTCAATAACATAAGCGTCCCGGGCACCCGCAACCCTAGTTGCATCAATTACGGCCCGCTTTTCAACTTCAGTTACACCACTTGGAACACAGACCATCACGTAAGGCTTGCCTGCCCTGCGACCACATGCCTTTTCAATGTAGTATTTCATCATTGCGACCGTAGTATCGTAATCAGCGATAACCCCGTCTTTCATTGGTCGGATTGCGACAATACTTCCTGGTGTCCGCCCAATCATATCGCGTGCTTCTGAACCAACAGATACAATTTCACCAGTTTTAGTATTTTTAGCTACTACAGATGGTTCACGTAAAACAATCCCCTTACCTTCTGCGTAGACAATTGTATTAGCTGTCCCAAGATCAATTCCAATATTTTTTGTTCCGATTCCGAACACGTTAATTTCATCCCTTCACATGCCATTATGGCCTTTAAATTCACAATATAGTAAAATTATACCATACTTTATTAAATATCGTTCAGACTATTTTACTATAGTCCTTAGCATACAAGATTTAAAGTTACTTGTTGCTGTTTACGGTTAATCTTAATGATTACTTTAAATCTTATTTAATCAATCAATTCAACCATCACGGCTTGCGGACCCTTTTTCCCTTCCATAATTAAAAACTTGACTTTTTGTCCGGGACTTAAGGTCTTGAAGTCGCCTTGCTTTAAGGCCGTGTAGTACATAAAAACCTTGTCACGACTATCATCTGGTTTAATAAAACCGTAGCCCTTTTCTGTTTCGAATGTATCAATTACTCCAGTTAACATTAACTTGCACCTCTGAATACTAAATCATTTCAAAGTTTATCATACTTGCTCAACAAAAAACAGCTTTTTAGTTAATAATTCCTTCTTCACGCATACTTAGATAATTATCATTGCCGACAATAATATGGTCAAGTAACTCAATGCCCATAATCTCCCCCGCTTGCTGTAACCTCTTAGTCATTGCTAAATCATTTTGCGACGGCTGCAAGTTACCACTCGGGTGATTATGGGCCACCATAAAGCGGGCGGCACTGTAACGAAGTGCAAAATTAAAAATCTCGCGTGGATGAACTAGCGAGGAATTGAGGGTTCCTTTAAAAATGGTCTTCATATCTAAGAGCTGATTTTTATTATCTAAGACCAATAGCACCAGGCACTCTTGTTTATTAGCCCCCAAGCGTTCTATTAAAAATTCTCCTACCTCCTTACTCGAATATATCTGTCCTAAATTCAAATGACGTTGCGACCGGTACCGCCGTGCAAATTCGCATAGACTTGCAAAAACGGCGGCTTTATCAGCGTCTGCTAAAAATTTTTGCCAATCGGTCAGCGTAAAATATTCCAGGTAGCCTAAACTTTCATACTCTTTAAAAAACTTATCCACTAACTGTTTGCTTTTATTTTGCGAATAATGTTGTTCAAATAAAAAGGTTAACAACTCCCTGTCCGTTAAAGCTGCGCTTGAAAATTTAGCCACTTTGGCCTGTAAATAGTTTTTAGGGTAAACATTAATTAATGACATAAAAAAACCTCCTCACTTTTAAAATACGCAAAGGGGAGGTAAATCAATTCTTTATTAAAGATTTTTAATTTTGGCTAAGTCAGCAACGATTGCCACCGTATTTTGCCGGGCATAGTCATTAGGGGCAATACAATCCGGAACCATTGCCACTGGTAGCTGCGCATTGTTAGCAGCCTTAATGCCGTTTAGTGAATCTTCTAAGACAAGACACTTTTCCTTAGGGGGACAGCCTGCCTTTTCCCACGCTGCCAAGAAGATATCTGGAGCTGGTTTTGCCTTAGCAACGTCGTCTGCACTAATAATCCCATCGAAGGTTCCACTTAAGCCTGTATTTTCAAGGAAAAAGTTAATCTCGCTTATAAAGTTACTTGAAGCCAAGTAGATTTTGGTCTGTTTTGCTTTAAGGTAACTAACTAATTCATGGAATCCGGGCTTAATTTTTAATTCGCCCTGCTTAACCAATGGGTGAACCAAGGCTTTGCTGCGTTCCATAAATTGGGCAACTACTTTTTCATCACCATAATCCCTAATCATCCCGGCAACCATCGCATCATCACCAGCACCTATATACTGTTGATAATAGTCAAACGTATAGTTAGCCAACCCTAACTCCTTAGCCGCAATCTGATTAGCTTCAAAGTAAACTGTCTCAGAATCAAATACTAATCCATCCATGTCAAATAAAACTAAGTCTAAGTCCATCTACTTACCCCTCTTCTATAAAATAATTTCTAACGTCCGAAATAAAATATAACGAACCAGTAATTAGCAACATGTCGTCACCATTTAGCTCTTTTATGATTTTTAGAAAGGCCGCTTGCCAATTTTCCTCGGTCCTTAAATCGGGAAAATGAGCCTGATAATGTTTTAAACTGGTTACCTCTCGCGGACCAGCAAAGGTGGTTAACGTTAACTCAACGTTAGGCAAAGAGGCGAGGTTAGCAATCATCTTATCAGCCTGCTTATCCGCTAAGACTGCCATTAAAATTTTCACCTGCATATCAGCAAAGCGCGTTTGTAACAATTTTTTCAACTCTAGACTGGCAGCCTCGTTATGGGCACCGTCAATGACAATTAACGGCTCCGAAGTTAACTTTTCAAACCTGCCCGGCCAAGTAGTTCGACCTAAAGCAGCTTTTAGTTCCCTGCCAATTGGCACAAACCCTTCTTTATGCGCTAGAATCAAAAATGCCGTTAAGGCACAAGCAGCGTTATCGATTTGACAACTACCTAACATCTGTAACTGCAAACGATATGTCTTACCTCCAAAGCGGTAGGTAAACGCTTCTCCCCAACCATGGTAGTTATCGTTAGTAACTTGGTAATTACTTTGCGGCTCATAAAGTGGGGCCTGCAATTTTTGCGCACGCTGTTTCACCACGTCTAAGGCCTCTTTAGGCAGCCTGCCCACCACAACCGGCGTTTGCTTCTTAATAATTCCTGCTTTATGGAAAGCAATCTTAGTCACCGTATCTCCCAACCACCGCGCATGGT
This sequence comes from Ligilactobacillus agilis, assembly GCF_025311475.1. Lineage (NCBI taxonomy): Bacteria > Bacillati > Bacillota > Bacilli > Lactobacillales > Lactobacillaceae > Ligilactobacillus > Ligilactobacillus agilis. Next base: position 1,431,620 of record NZ_CP104397.1, read on the forward strand.
CTAGTGCAACCGTCGTAATAACAGACACCAACGGGGTTATGATATTAGTTGAATCATTTAAGCCACCTAATCCCACTTCAATTACAGCGTAATCAACCTTTACCCTGCTAAAATAGGTAAACATGATGGCAGTGATTATTTCAAATTCAGTTGGCCCCATTCCCTCCGCATCCAGCTCCTTTACCACTGGATAAACTTCATTTACCAACGCGACCAAGTCATTGTCAGCAATCATCTGCCTATTTACAGAAATCCGTTCATTAAATCTGGTAATAAAAGGAGAAGTGTATGTTCCCACTTTAAATCCCTGACTCATTAATAAATCTCGCAAATAAGCTGTCGTCGAACCCTTACCATTTGTCCCTGTTACGTGAATCATTTTTAACTGCAGCTGAGGATTACCTAACTTTTCAACCAAGTACCTCATCCTATCTAGTGTGGGACTCTTTTTAAACTGCGTCCGTCCGTGAATAAATGCAAGTGCTTCTTCATAAGTAGTTATAGCCATTGTTACCTTCCTAATCCTGTTTAGAAAGTTGTTTCTAAACTCTATTCACTAAAAATTATATCATTCAACTAGCTAAATTTCATTAATCCCACCTTGAAACTCAGCTAGCAATTTTACCTACACTTTACTTCCTTAATGAGGAATACTGATATCGTACCATTAAGTCTGTGTTTCAAAACTCATATTTCCTTTATGTAAATAACCTCGGTTTTACCATTACGTCTAGGAATGGCATAACCAAACTTTTGATGAACCCACAAGCCATCTTCATCAACAGCCATAATTGGATCTAGCAAATTCTTTTGCCATTCATAACATGATAACCCGGTGCGCTCGTAAAACGTAACGGTCTCATCACTTAACATTTTTTGATATGGAGCAATTACCGATTGAGTAGGAGTTTGATTTCCAACCTTTTGCTTGTGATTAGACATATCCTTGCTCCTTTCAATCTTTAAAGTTAATAGTCACACCACCTCCTTAAATTAGAGTATAAAAATAGCACCCAACCACTGAAACGGTTGAATGCTATTTACTTTGCTCCTGCAATAATTTTTTTCTATATTCTTCTCTCTTTTTTTTACGTTCCTTTTGAAGCCTCAATTCTTCATCAGTATAAAAAGGTCTTCGTGACTCCGAATCAATTCGCTCTTAATAATATTTTTCAGCTAATTCTCTACTTAACACTCTACTCACCTCCAAATTAACTATATCAATTCATCCCTATAAATATCACGATGTTACTTATTAACTACTTCAATTTCTTTTTCTAAATACTCAATGAACCTTTTCCTGTCGGCTGGTGTGAGCTCCGGTGGAACAAGTTCTTTTTCTAAGTCGTCAAAATAGATATAGCCATCTGTTTTGTCGAAATCATAGTCAGACCATTTAGAATTTAAAGCTGCAATTTTTTCATATTGTTCATGAGTATACTCGTCTACAATTTTCAAAACTGAAAATTCATAATAAACAGATTCTATTCTATATTTTTTAGTTTTGTTTATTTCTTCCATTCCAACATACCTCGATTTAGAATAACGCAAATTACAAAAATCACCCAAGCAATTGGACAACTTTTTCACGATTTCTAACTGTTTTTAACTGTAACTACAAAAAAAGCCCGATTTCTCGGACTTTACTGTTTCTAACGGTTTCTAAAAATACCGGCGATCGGGGTCGAACCGATACGTCCCAAGGGACACTAGATTTTGAGTCTAGCGCGTCTGCCAATTCCGCCACGCCGGCATAAGATATGATGTTAACGCCTAAAAAGGCGGTAACCGGATTTGAACCGGTGATAAAGGTTTTGCAGACCTCTGCCTTACCACTTGGCTATACCGCCATTTATTAAGGAACAAATCCTTTACTGGGGTAGCTGGATTCGAACCAGCGCATGACGGTACCAAAAACCGTTGCCTTACCGCTTGGCTATACCCCAATCACAGGGCGGTAGGTGGGAATCGAACCCACGCGTGCCGGAGCCACAATCCGGTGCGTTAACCACTTCGCCACTACCGCCATAATATTAAACTGCTAACAGGGATAGTAGGAATTGAACCCACACCGACGGTTTTGGAGACCGTAGTTCTACCTTTAAACTATATCCCTATGGTGGAAGGGAGTGGATTCGAACCACCGAACCCGAAGGAGCGGATTTACAGTCCGCCGCGTTTAGCCAGACTTCGCTACCCTTCCATAATGGCGCGGGACGGAATCGAACCGCCGACACATGGAGCTTCAATCCATTGCTCTACCGACTGAGCTACCGAGCCATACTTTAAACATTATATCATATTTTTTCAAAATAACAACTGTATTTTGAACGGTCCATGACGGATTTGAACCGACGATCTTCTCCGTGACAGGGAGACGAGATAACCACTACTCCAATGGACCTTCTAAATAAGGAGGATAAGAGATTCGAACTCTTGCGTGGTTTGACCCACCTGACGGTTTTCAAGACCGTTCCCTTCAGCCAGACTTGGGTAATCCTCCATAATAAATCGCGGCGGAGGGGATCGAACCCCCGACCTCCCGGGTATGAACCGGACGCTCTAGCCAGCTGAGCTACACCGCGATATTATCGGGAAGACAGGATTCGAACCTGCGACCCCCTGGTCCCAAACCAGGTGCTCTACCAAGCTGAGCTACTTCCCGTTAAATGCACCCAGCAGGAGTCGAACCTGCAACCTTCTGATTCGTAGTCAGACACTCTATCCAGTTGCGCTATGGGTGCATATATAAAAAACAAAATGCCGAGGACCGGAATCGAACCGGTACGGTGATCACTCACCGCAGGATTTTAAGTCCTGTGCGTCTGCCAGTTCCGCCACCCCGGCATAATGTAAGAGCGGAAGACGGGATTCGAACCCGCGACCCCCACCTTGGCAAGGTGATGTTCTACCACTGAACTACTTCCGCATATGCCGACTAGACGATTCGAACGCCCGACCCTCTGATTACAAATCAGATGCTCTACCAACTGAGCTAAGTCGGCATATAGTATACGGGTGAAGGGACTTGAACCCCCACGTCATAAAGACACTAGAACCTAAATCTAGCGCGTCTGCCAGTTCCGCCACACCCGCATGATATTTAGTTATGAGTCGTGACAGGCTCGAACTGTCGACCCTCTGATTAAAAGTCAGATGCTCTACCGACTGAGCTAACGACTCATGATGGAGGATACAGGGCTCGAACCTGTGACCCTCTGCTTGTAAGGCAGACGCTCTCCCAACTGAGCTAATCCTCCAAATCGCACGGCAACGTCCTACCCTCACAGGAGGCGTTCCTCCAACTACTCTCGGCGCTATGAAGCTTAACTTCTGTGTTCGGAATGGGAACAGGTGTAGCCTTCATGCCATCGTCACCGC